>CAVXQO010000017.1:0-479147 GCA_963763985.1 uncultured Solirubrobacterales bacterium
CCGGAATCGATCCGGACGCCCGGGCCCATCGTCGTCGTCGCGGTGATGGAGAGGATGTAGCGGCCCTTGGCGGCGGCCGGCTTGGCGCGGATGATCTCCTCGATCACCGCCGCGTAGTTCTCGAGCAGGTCGACCTCCGAGAAGCTGGTCTTGCCGATCGTCAGGTGAACGATCGATTGCCGGTCCGTTCGGTATTCGATCTTGCCGGCCTTGGCCTCGTCGACCGCCTTGGCGATGTCCTCGGTGACGGTGCCGACCTTGGGGTTGGGCATCTTGCCCTGCGGGCCGAGCACCCGGCCGAGCTTCCCGACCTTCGGCATCTGCGAGGGGTGGGCGATCGCGACGTCGAAGTCGGTCCAGCCACCCTCGACGCGCTCGGCGAGGTCGTCGGAGCCGACGAAGTCCGCGCCGGCTTCCGTTGCCTGGCGAGCCTGATCGCCCTCGGCGAAGACGGCGATCGTGACGTTCTTGCCGAGGCCCTTGGGCAGCGCCAGCGTCCCGCGCAGCTGCTCCTCGGCATGGCGGACGTTGACGCCGAGCCGGATGTGCAGCTCGACCGTCTCGTCGAACTTCGCGCCGGCGGTCTCCTTGATCAGATGGATCGCCTCCGCCGGCGGATAGGCCGTCGTGCGGTCGATCTTCTCGTAGGCCTCTCTGTATCGCTTGCCGCGAGCCACTAGCTCAATCCCTCCACGGTGACGCCCATCGAGCGGGCGGTGCCGGCGATGATCTTGGTGGCGGCGTCGATGTCGTTGGCGTTCAGGTCGGGCATCTTGCGCTCCGCGATCTGCCGGGCCTGATCGACCGTGATCGAGCCGACCTTCTCGCTGTGGGGCTCTCCCGAGCCCTTGTCGATCCCCGCTGCCTCCTTGATCAGGACAGCCGCCGGCGGGGTCTTGGTGATGAAGTCGAAGGAGCGGTCCTCGTAGACCGTGATCTCGACCGGGATGATGGTGCCGGCGTCCTGCTGGGTCTGAGCATTGAACGCCTTGCAGAACTCCATGATGTTGACGCCGTGCTGGCCCAGGGCGGGGCCGACCGGCGGAGCCGGGTTCGCCGCGCCGGCGGGGATCTGCAGCTTGATCTGGGTGAGGACCTTCTTAGCCATAGCGAAGCTAGATGCTCGATCATTAAATCTTCTTCACCTGGTCGTAGTTGACCTCGACGGGCGTCTCGCGGCCGAAGATCGAGACCAGGACCTTGAGCTTGGCGGCGTCCTCGTTGATCTCGGCGATCTCGCCGGAGAAGTCGGCGAGCGGGCCGGAGATGACCTTGACGGACTCGCCGATCGAGAACTGCGCGCGGGTCCGCGGGCGCTCGGCGGTCTCGCGATGAAGCAGGCGGTCGACCTCGACCTTCGAGAGCGGGATCGGCTTGTTGCGCGAGCCGACGAAGCCAGTGACGCCGGGGGTGTTCTTGACGAGGCCCCAGGCGTCGTCGGTCATCTCCATGTTGACCAGGACGTAGCCCGGCATGGTGCGCTTCTCGGACTGCACCTTCTGGCCGTCCTTCATCTCCGAGATCTGCTCGGTGGGGACGACGACCTGGCGCACGTTGCGCTCCTGGCCCATCGTGTGGACCCGGTGCTCGAGGTTCTGCTTGACCTTGTTCTCGTGCCCGGAGTAGGTGTTGATCACGTACCAGCGAAACATCGTCA
Source organism: uncultured Solirubrobacterales bacterium (assembly GCA_963763985.1). Classification (GTDB taxonomy): domain Bacteria; phylum Actinomycetota; class Thermoleophilia; order Solirubrobacterales; family 70-9; genus DASUPK01. Next base: position 1,658 of record CAVXQO010000017.1, read on the forward strand.
GTCTCCTTGGGTCCGCCTAGAGAAGCCGCTGGACGAACCAGTTGAAGGCGGCGTCGAGGGCGCCCAGATAGGCGGCCATGACCGCCACGAAGATGAAAGTCACGGCCGAGGCCTGGACCAGGGTGTCCCGGTCCGGCCACTGCACGCGCTTGAGCTCGGCCCAGCAGGAAAGCAGGAACCCGAGGACGGGGCCGCGCCGCTTCTCGGTCTTCTCGGCCTGTCCCTTCTGCAGCTCCTTGGCGCGAGCCTTTCGCCGCTGCTCCTTTTCGCGCTGGCGGCGGTCGCGCCGGCTCTCGCGAGGCTCGGTGGGAGCCTCGGCTATCGCTCCGTCCTCGGGACGCCCGACGTCCGCTCGGGATGGAGCGGGCGGCTCGGGCTCCGTCTCCGGCTGGACCGGGGCTGGGACGACCCCCGGCACCGGCGAGCCGCCGCCGGCCGTGTCCTGCGGTGGCTCGACCCGCTCGCCGTAGTCCTCTGTGTGCGCGCCGGTCTGGATGACCGCCTCGGCCTCGGCGACCTCGCCGGAGAGTCCGGTGCGGGTGTCCTCCTGGGCGCGCTCCTCCTGTTCCAGCTCGGCCGGGTCGCGTGAGGGAAGCCCGCGCTGCTCCGCCTGCTGGCGGCGGCGGCGCTCGGCCTTTCGCTGTGCTCTCGTCTTCGCCATCTCGAGACAGTCCCTAGCGGGTCTCCTTATGTGGGGTGTGCCGCCCGCACCAACGACAGAACTTCCGGATCTCGATCCGGTCCGGCGAGTTTCGCCGGGACTTGTTCGTCTCATAGTTGCGGCGCTTGCACTCCTCACAGGCGAGCGTTACGCCGATTCGAACATCAGAGGCCATGTCTCCTCAACTTCATTCCGGCCGGACAGAAAAAAACCCCCGGCCCCAGGCCCGAGGTAGCTTCAAAAGAATAGCGACCGATACGCTCCACGGGCCGGCTACTGGGGATGGCCGGTGAACGCGGCGGCGCGCTCGTAGAGCTTGTAGAGCTTGAAGCCGCGGGCGAAGGACTCCGCGCAGTAGCTCTCGAAGAGGTCGTAGGCCTGCTTGTCGTCGAGGACGGAGCCCGTCCCCGACGGGGAGGAGGCATTGTTGCCGACGACCGGGCCGCCGGCGAAGTCCTTCAGCTCGCGGATCGTTCCCAGCCGCTGCTCGGTGTTCGCCTGGTTCCAGTCGTTGCAGTCGGCCAGGCTGATCGGCTGGCCGACGTTGGGGCCGACGTCTATCTGGGGCTGGGTGCTGACCCCGACCCGCAGCCCGCGACAAGGGCGGCGGCGGCCAGCGCGCTGAGCCCGGCCGCGGCGCGGCGCCGGCGAAGCACTCGGATGAGAGGGGCTATGGCTTGGGCGGGGTCGTGAACCACGGGCAGCTCGGGTCTCCCTGCGGGACCGTGCTGCACGTTAGTTCCTCGCTGGCTTGCCCGTGGAGCGCGCCGACCGATGGGCTGTGGGCGCAATCGGACGGGAGGTTGTTGGGGGCGACCCCGCTCGGCGAAGGCAGCCCGGTGACGCTGGCGGCGGTGCCGTCCGAACCGGTGTTGTTGTACCAGCAGTCGCCCGTGTTGAGCGTCGGGTCAACCGTGATGCCGCCCTGGTCCCACCAGAAGTCGGTGCCGTTCGGATGGGGGCTGCCGTCGGGCGCCTGGCCCATCTTGTTGCCGTAGAACTGGTTGCGGTATGAGGTCGCCGGCGGCACTGCCGTCGGATCGCAGCCCGCCACCTGATCCTGGCTGTCGGGGGGGCAGACGAATACGTCGGGCACGGCGAACAGCATCGTGCCGCGACGCCAGTTGTCGTAGAAGCGGTTGTTCCGGATGACGTTCGCGTTACCGCCCGCGATCCAGAGCCCAACCCCGACGGGCACTGGGACTGTCGGCTCGACGTCGGAGCAGTTGCCGCCCGGTGCGGCGGACGACTGACCCGGGACCGGCGGTCCGGGCTTCTGGCCGGGAGGACAAGCCGGCAGGAAGGTGTTGAAGTTGTTGTCGTGGAAGACGTTGTTCTCCACCAGGTCGGAGTCCTGGGGGAAGCCGGGGTGGCCGGGCGCTGTGAAGACGTCTGTCGAGAAGCCCATGGTGTTGTCGTAGAACTCGTTGTCGTGGACCCAGACGGCATTGCCGTCGGTCCCCGAGTAGCCGAGGGCGCTGTGGTGCATATCGCAGCCGCGGAGCTCGGTGCCGAAGCGGCGCTGGTCGGGCGGCAGCCCCTCGCCGGTGTCCGCGCTTGCGCCGGGGTAGAGGGCGGAGTCCCCGGCGCCCCACCCGTCACAGTTCTCGATCAGGGAGTGGTCAGCGACGAAGGTGAGGAGGCCGTACTCGCCCGCGAAGGGAACCTTGAAGCGGTTCAGGTGCGAGCCGTCCGTCTCGATCACGTAGATGTCGTGCTCCCTCGCGTGACGGACCTTGAGGTTGTCGACGACGAATCCGTCGGCCCGGTCCGCGCGGATGCCCACGTCCTTCACGGCGTCGATCGGGGCGCCATCGCCGGACTCCACCCGGCCGGCGTCGATCGTCACGTCATCGGGTGAGACGCCGGTCCCCTGGATCTGCAGGTTGCAGCGGATGCACTTGCCGGCGTCGGGGATGTTGTGCCGGTCGAGAAGCGGGGGCTGCGGCACCGCGATGTTGGTCAGGGAACGGCCAAGGACGGCGATCAGGTTCTGATCGTTGGGGCACTTGACCTGGTAGGCGTAGGAGACGGCTCCGGCCTGGTTCTTGTCGTTGGTGATCTTGAGGTTGGCGCAAGCCGGGTCGTTGGTCGGCTTCGCGCGCGACTTGGGCTCGGTGTAGAGCCCGGGCATGATCTCGATGCGGTCGTTGTTGCCGGCGGCGGTGACGGCATCCTGGATGGACGTGTAGCGGCACCGCCTCAGCAGCTTGATGTTGAGGTTCCGCAGCTTCCTGGCCTTCTTCTTGCTGACGTGGATGGCCGGCTGCGACTCGCGGAGCTTGAACCCGCTCTTTCGGGCGGCCTTGAGGTCCTTGTTCAGCGCCTTGATCGACTTGTTCTTCGAGAGCTTCTTGGCGCTGGCGTGCTTGGCGGCCTTCTTGCTGGGGCGCTGCGAGCAGACGACGCGCGTCTTGCCGGGCGCCTTCTTGTTGAGGGCGCTGAAGATCTTGCGGACGGCCGGGACCTTGCCTCCCGCCGCCGGCTTGACCGACGTGTCGGCCGCCGGGTTGGGCCAGTAGGAGGCGCGCTCGACGTGAGCGAAGGCCAGGGCGGGCACGAGCACGGCAACGGCCGCGATTGCGATCGCGACTATCAGCGTCCCGCGGCGATGTGTGGCCCTCCTGGCTTCCATCGATCCCTTCCTCGGCGGAGATCTAATCAAACGGCGCCGATTTGCGTCTACTCGGCCGTCACGAAACCTGCTGCGGAGCCGTCGAGCCGCTCGACAGCACGAACTTCGCCATGCTCGATGCCTGGCCCCCGTCGCGGCTCTGGATCTGGACCTTCTTGAACTCGCAACTCACCTGGCTCGGGGAGACCTCGAGGACGGAATAGCCCCGGTTGACCAGGTCGAGGTAGTTGATGTGATGGTCGAGTGCCTTGGCCAATGCCGTAATCGACGCGGCACTCATGCCGGTTTCCTCGGGTAGACCATGTGACGTCGCGGAGCCCCCGACGAACTCGCCACAGACCGGGGTGCCCGTGTCGCTTCCATCGATGGTGGCGGTGCCGGTGAAGAAATTGTGGATGTCGCCCGTGAGCGGGACCAGGTTCTTGACGTTGTTCGCGAGCGCGAATTGGAGAAGCTCCCGGCGCTCGGCGGCGTAGCCGTCCCACTGGTCGTTGTTGACGCCCATCTGCGGCGCGGTCTGCAATCCCATCAGCATCACCTCGTTGGCCCAGAGCTTCCAGGTCTGGGGCGACCCGGCCAGGGTCTGCTTGAACCAGGCCTTCTGCTTGGCGCCCAGCATCGTGCGATTCGGGTTCTGCTCATCCAGGCACGCGGTGACCTGGACGTCGTTGCATGGCTGCTGGTCGCGGTACTGGCGCTCGTCCGTGAGGATCAGGTCGACGAGCTTGCCGATCCGGACGTGCTCGTAGATCCGGTCCCGGTCGCCATCGAAGCGCAGCCTCGGCATGTAGTTGAAATAGGCCTGGTAGGCGTTTGTGCGCCGCTCCTGGATCGAGATGCGCCGCGGGAGGCCGTTGTTGGTCAATCCGGGCTGAGCGTGCGAGCTGGCCAGGCCATCTGCGTAGTTGTCCTCGACCTCATGGTCGTCCCAGACGGAAACGAAGTTGTGGGCGGCGTGCATCGCCTGCAGGTCGGGGTCGCTCTTGTAGAGGTTGTACTTCTGCCGGTACTCGGGGAGGAACTCGACGTTTCCGTCGTGATTGAACCCCGAGGTGTCCTTCCGGAAGCCGTCGTAGTAGTGGGACTCGTAGATGTAGTCGCCGAGGTGCAGGACGAGGTCGACGTCTTCCTTGGCGATCGCGGCCTGCGCGTTGTAGAAGCCTGCCTCAAAGCTCTGGCAGGAGAGGAAGGCGATCCGCAGGGGTGCATTGGAGTCGTGCGGTGGCGCCGTTCGGAAGCGGCCCACCGGCGAGCCCTTGTCCTTGGTGTGGAACCGGTAGAAGTACTCGTGCGCCGGCTGGAGGCCGCGAACGCGGGTGCGCGCGGTGAGGTCGCGCTCCTTTCGCGCCGTGACGGTCTTCTCGAGGACTACGTTCTTGAAATGCCGGTCCTTGGCCACCTCGAGCTTCAGCCGCGAGGTGTGCTCGTGGCCGCCCAGCTTCGTCCACAGGATCGTGCCCTTCGGGTACGGGAAGCCGGAGGCGACGCCAAGCGGGAAGGTGCCGGACTTCGCGACCGGTATGCGGCGCTTGCGAGCGATCGCGGCGTAGTTCGGCAACGCCGTCGCGGCCACACCCGTCGCCAGCCCGGCGATCAGGAACTGGCGCCTGCCCAGACGCGGCTCGCTCTCAAGTGACTCCAGGTCGAAGCTGGTGTCTTCAAATTCCTGCAGGTCCATTCGTCAGCTCTCCTCTCGCTCTCCCCGCTCTCGCCGTGGGCCGTACTAAATCAGTCCAGGGCCCCTGAGACGCACCGACTTTTCCGCGTCTTCAAAAACCCAGCCCGATCCGATCGGAGCGCTCGATAATCCCATTCGATGGATTGCCGCACCGCGTACCGGGACTGGCGCGCTGGAGAAGTAGACAGGAGAGGGACTGCCGTAGTCAGAGACCCAGCGTCTTGGCGATGATGCCGCGCTGGATCTCGGAGGTTCCGCCGTAGATCGTCGAGACCAGGGTGGCGCGGACGAGGCGCTCCATGTCGTACTCCGAGGAGTAGCCGTAGCCGCCCATCATCTGCATGCCCTCGAGCGCGACGCGCTGGGCGGTCTCTGTGACGAAGAGCTTCACCATCGACGCCTCCTTCGGGAGCATGCGGTCCGGGTCCTCGTCGTTGAGTGAGGCGACCCACCAGGTCATCAGGCGGGCGGCCTCGAGGTCGGTGGCGAGGTCGGCGAAGCGGTGCTGGAGGGCCTGGAAGGAGCCGATCGGCCTGCCGAACTGCTTGCGCTCCTTGGCGTAGGCGAGGGCGTCGTCGAAGGCGCGCTGGCCGATGCCGAGCATGGTGGCGGCGAGGATGAGGCGCTCGGTGTTGAGGCCGGCCATCAGCTGGGTCCAGCCGTGGTCCTGCTCTCCGAGGAGCTGCTCGGCGGGGACCTCGCAGTCGTTGAAGTAGACGGTGTTGGTCTCGCGGCCGCCCATCGTGTCGATCGGCTTCATCTCCATGCCGTCAGTTCCGCTGGGGACGAAGATCATCGAGAGGCCCTCGTGCTTGTTCTCGCCCTTGGTGGTGCGGCAGACCACCAGAACGTGATCCGAGAAATGGGCGTTGGAGATGAAGACCTTCTGACCGTTGATCACGTAGCCGCCGTTGGAGCGGACGGCCTCGGTGCTGAGGGAGCCGACGTCGGACCCGGACTCGGGCTCGGTCATGGCGATTGCCTCAACGGATCCGCTTGAGATGCCGCCCAGGACCTTCCGCTTCTGCTCGTCGGTGCCGAAGCGCCTGGTGGCGCCGGCGACGATCAGCGTGGTGGCGTAGCCGCCGATCGGGGCCATGCCGCGCGAGGTCTCCTCCATGAAGAGGCAGGCGTCGAGCATGGTCCCCCCGGAGCCGCCGTACTCCTCGGGGATGGTGAGCCCAAGCCAGCCGAGCTCGGCCATCTTCTTGTAGATCTCGGCGTTGTGGAGCTCGGTGTGGTCCTTCGTGAGCTGCTCGCGCTGCTCCTGGGTGCCGCATTCGCGCTGGCAGAAGTCGCGGATGGCGGAGACGAAGTCGCGCTGCTCGTCGGTCAGCTTGAAGTCCACGGCGCGGGAGCGTAGCGACCGCCAGGCCGCTGCACTTTGGAGCGGAGGGCGAAGCCCGGAGCGACTTGTGCGGGGCGGCCGCTCGAGGTCGCGATCTGATGGCGAAGCCGTGAACCGACTACTGGCCGGACGACTTGGCGTTGTTGATCTCGTGATTGATGCGGTCGGTCAGGCCGCTGACGCTGTGCTCGGTGGTGTGCAGCGCGGCGGCGACCACGATGAAGACGATCACCGCGATCGCGGCGAGGATGGTGCCGAGGATCCCGGTGAAGCGGCCGATGCGGGCCAGGCCGCGATGGCCAGCGTCCCTCCGGTCGGCGTTGCGGATGCCGATCGTGCCGAGGACGGCGGCGCCGATGCCGCAGGGCAGGGCGATGAAGAAGCCACCCGCGCTGAGGAAGACGAGGAGGATCGAGAGGGGGCCGAGGAACACGGCGGCGAGAGCGGGAAGGTTGCCCCGGTCGTGCGGGGGCGGTGCGAGGCGCCGGGGTGCGGCGCGTCGGCTGGCTGTGGGCCGGCGGGGGCCCGGCGGGGCGGCGGGCCCGGGGTGCTCGGCGGTGGCGGGAGCGCCGGGCGGCATCAGGGCGGTGGCGGCGGTGCCGCCCTCCACTCCGAGGACGGTGGCACCGACCTGGACCTCGTCGCCGGCGCCGAGCTCTACGGGTCCGGAGATGCGCTGGCCGTTCACGTAGGTGCCGTTGGAGGAGCCGAGGTCCTCGACGATCACGCCGCCGTTGTCCACCAGGACGCGGGCGTGGCGGCGGGAGACGCCGGGGTCGTCGATGACGAGATCGGCGCTGCCCTGCTCGCGGCCGAGGATCAGCTCGCCGTTGACCGGATGCTCGCTGCCGGCCCCTGCGCCTTCGTGGATGACCAGTGAAGAGTCAGCCAGAGAGCCCGGAGCCGGACTTGAACCGGCGACCCCTTCCTTACCATGGAAGTGCTCTACCAACTGAGCTATCCGGGCGGGCGCCTCACTGTAGCGAGGCGATTCAGGGATGTAGCGACAGGCGCTGGCCGTTCATCCGGGTGGCCGAATCGGAGCAGAGGAAGGCGATTGCGTCGGCCAGATCCTCGGCCGGGGTGAAGCTGGGGCGCTCCTCGTCCGGGCTTTCCTCGCGAATGCGGGGTGTCTCGATCGCGTTGACGACGATGATGTTGGCCGTGGCGGGGGTGCCGTCGAAGGAGTCGGCGAGGGCGAGGGTCCAGGCCTCGGCGGCGGCCTTGGCGGAGGCGTAGGCGGCGTTGGTGTCCTCGGGGCTCTGGGCCGCTGCGGCGGAGACGAGGACGAAGCGGCCGTGCTCGCTCTTGGTGAGGGCGGGATGGAAGGCGCGGGTGGTGAGCTGGAGGGTGCGGACCAGGAGGCCGTGGAGGAACTCGTAGTCGGCGAGGTCGAAGCTCTGGATCGGATCGCCGCCACGGTAGCCGCCGACCAGGTGGAGGAGGCCGTCGACTTGGCCGAAGCGCTTCTCGGTGGAGGCGGCCCAGGCGTTCGCGGCGGATTCGTCCAGGAGGTCCACGGCCTGAGGGTCTACGCGGTCGTCGGGGAGGCCGAGGTCCTGGGCGACCGAATCGGCGATTCCCTGGCTGCGGTCAGCGAGAGAGAGGCTGGCGCCGGCGTCCGCGAGGCGCTTGGCTACGACGGGCCCGAGGCCACCGCCGGCACCGGCGATTGCGATCACCCTTCCGTCGAGGTCAGTCATGCCGCTGAACCTATCCGGCTGCACATGACTTTGCTGACCATCGGGTCACAGATTTGTTGCAGGCGTCGGATCAATCGTCAGGTCCCCGACTCTAGGTTTGTCGAGTGACGAAGCTGAAACCGAGACAGCAGGGTGACATCGGCGAGTTGTCTGCACTGGGGTGGCTCGCCAGCAAGGGAGCGCACGTCTACATCCCGCTCGGACACAGCCCAGACATCGATGTGATCGCGGCCATCGACGGCGACGTGGTCCGGGTTGAGGTGAAAACCTCGACCCGTATGAACTCCGCCGGCCGCTGGGAGGTGATGATCGCGACCCGAGGGGGCAACCAGAGTTGGAGCGGGGTTGTCAAGTACTTCAGACCGGAGCGCTGCGACTACCTGTTCGTTCATGTTGGTAATGGACGCCGATGGTTCATTCCCGCCTCCGCCGTCGATGGACGCACGGGCATGGTGCTGGGGGGAGCCAAGTACGCAGAGTTTGAGATCGATCCAGGCCGTCCGCTCGTGACGTCGAGCCAAGACCCCGGACTAGAATCAACGCCGCCGGGGGAGTACCGAAGCGGTCAAACGGGGCGCCCTGTAAAGGCGCTGGCTCAGCCTTCGGAGGTTCGAATCCTCCCTCCCCCACTGGCTTCGTCCCGGCCGGTAAAGCCGACAAATTACGAGCGCAAGCCGGGACAGCGGGGGGAGGCGGTGATCAATCAGAAGCGGCGCCTCACCATCCCGCAGAGGCCCTTCTTCGAAGCTGGATTCGCAAATGGCGGCAAGGTCCGTGTGCGTGCCGATGGTCCCGGTCGACTCGTGGTCGAACAGAACGAATTGCCACCGTGGGCTCAAGCGGACAGCGCTTGACCGGACGGTGCCGGCCGGGACCGAACGCCGCGCCCCCTGAATCGGGGGTTGGTCTTCTGCACCCGTGGCAGGAACCGAATCGTCGGTGAAAGCTGCCGGGGTCCGGGCGAACCGGCCGGGGCGCGCCTTTCGCGCCCAGTTGAAATGCCCGCCTCGTCCCCGCTTAAACCCTCTACGCCGTGCGCCGCCGCAGCGTCGCCGCCCCGAGCGCCAGCGCCAGCAACGTCGCCCCGATCACCACCCCGACGTCGAGAACCAGCCGGCCCTCGAAGGACTGTCCCGCGGCCACGCGGGCGAGCGCGTCATATGCATAGGTGAAGGGCAGCGCGCCGGCGAGCGTGTCGAGCCACCCCGACATCTCGCTGCGCGGCACCAACAGGCCGCAGAGCAGGATCTGGGGAAGCACGAAGGCCGGCATGAACTGCACCGCCTGGAACTCCGTCCTGGCGAACGCGCTCACGAACAGACCCAGCGACATCCCCAGGATCGCGTTCGTGATCGCCAGTATCGCCACCCAAAACGCCGAGCCGGCTGTCGTCAGGTCAAGCAGGACGTAGGCGAAGGTCGTCGTCACCGCCGCCTGCAGCGCAGCGAGCAGCGCGAACGCGATCCCGTACCCGACCAGCAGGTCCAGCTTGGACATCGGCATCGTCATCAACCGCTCCAGCGTCCCGGTGGTCCGCTCCCGCAGCATCGTGATCGACGTGATCAGGAACATCATGATCAGCGGGAACAACCCGAGCATCGGCGGACCAATCCGCTCGAAAGTCCCGGGCTGCCCCTCGAACATGTACTTGACGAGCGTCATCAGGACGCATGGCACCACCAGCACCATCGCGATCGTCCGCGGGTCGCGCCGCAGCTGCTCGAGCACCCGCCCCGCCACCGCGAGCGTGCATCGCGCGCTCACCCCTTCTCCTCCTCCTGGATCAGCCGCAGGAACGCGTCGGTGAGATCGTCCGCGCCCGTCCGTTTGAGGATCTGCTCGGGCGACGCCATCGCGAGAAATCTCCCCTCCCGCATCAAGGCCAGGCTGTGGCAGTTGACGGCCTCGTCCATCACATGGCTCGACACCAGCAGCGTCTTACCCTGGTCCGCGAGCGAGTAGAACCTCTGCCAAAGGTCCCGCCGCAGCACGGGGTCCAGCCCGACGGTCGGCTCGTCGAGGATCAGCACGTCCGGGTCGCCGAGCAGCGCCGTCGCCAGGGACACCCGGGCCCGCTGCCCGCCCGACTGGTCCCGCACCACCCTGTTCGCCACCTCCCCCAGGCTGACCATCTCAATCGCCTGATCGATCCGCTCTCCCGGCGCGTCGAGCACCCGCGCGAAGAAGCGCAGGTTCTCCCGCGCGGTCAAATCCCCGTACACCGACGGCGCCTGCGTCACGTATGCGACCCGCGAGCGCAGCGACCTCGACCCCGCCTGCTCACCCAGCACCCGAACGTCACCCGACTCGACGATCTGCACCCCGACGATCGAGCGCATCAGCGTGGTCTTGCCGCAACCGCTCGGCCCGAGCAGCGCGGTCACCGATCCCGGCTCGACCTTCAGCGAGAGGTCGGGCAGCACCACCTTGTCGCCGCGCTTGACGCGCAGCCCTGAGATCTCGATCGCAGCGGCTATGCCGCGCAGACTATGCCGCTCAGCCCAGGCCCCGGAGGCACTGGGCCTCAGGGAGCACGTTGAGCCGCTTCAGCGTGTTGTTCTCGATCTGGCGGATCCGCTCGCGGGTCACGCCGAACGCGTCGCCAACCTGCTCGAGCGTCATCGGCTGGCGCCCGTTCAGGCCGTAGCGCAACTCGAGCACCTCGCGGTCGCGCCGCGGCAGTGCCGCCAGGGCCCGCCGGACGTCCTCCCTCTGCAGGTTGTCGGACGCCCTGTCGAACGGTGACTCGGTGGCCTCGTCGGCCACGAAGTCGCCCAGCTCCGAATCGTCCTCATCGCCGACCGGCTTCTCGAGCGACACCGGCATCTGGCTGACGCGCAGCACCTCGCGGACGTCGCGCGCCGTCCATCCCAGCTCCGCCGCGATCTCATGCGGCTCCGGCTCCCGCCCGAGGCGCTGAACGAGGTGGCGCTCGACGTGCACCACCCGGTTCAGCTTCTCGACCATGTGCACCGGGATCCGAATCGTCCTCGACTTGTCGGCGAGCGAGCGCGTCACCGCCTGGCGAATCCACCAGGTCGCATAGGTCGAGAACTTGTACCCACGCCGGTAGTCGAACTTCTCGACGGCGCGAATCAACCCCAGCGAGCCCTCCTGAATCAAGTCCAGGAAGCTCAGCCCGCGCCCGAGATAGGACTTGGCGATGGAGACGACCAACCGCAGATTCGCCTCCACCATGTGCCGCTTCGCCCCCATGTCGCCACGCTCGATCCGCTTCGCGAGCTCGACCTCCTGGTCGGCCGTGAGCAAATCGACGGAGCCGATCGAGCGCAGATACAGGCGTAGACAATCGAGGCTCGGCTCCACGGTGAGGTCGAGCTCCTGCTTCTTCGGCTGGCCGTTGGGCGACTCCTCGGCCTTGCCCTCCTTGTAGGCAGTGACGCCGTCGGCGGCGATCACGTCCACACCCTGCTCGACCAGATGCGAGTGCAACTCGGAGACCTGCTCCTTCGTGACCTCCACCTCTTCCAGGGTGGAGGCGATCTCCTCAAAGGTCAGATAGCCCCTCTCCGTCCCTTCCGCGATCAGCCCGCGCAGCTGCTCACTGTCCCCAAAGGGCTGATCATCGGCCACGACCGCCTGGCGAATCGGCGCCAATTCCTCTTCTCCTCCTCCCCTAACCGGACCGCTCGGCCTCTCCCCTAAAAGAGACCAGAGCCGAAAGCGAGCGGGAGTATACGGACGGTTTGCGTGGCTATTTGACTCACTTTTCAGGCATTTTCCGCAGCCCGCAGCACGAGCCCGGCATACTTCGATCGGATGGCTAACTCGATTCAGACCGCGTCGCCGCCGAGCCGCGACGCGCAGGCCGAGGCGCCCGCCACCAGGGTCAGCCTCTCTCGCGTCGGCGTGGTCGGCGTCGAGAAGATCATCCGCGTTTGCTCGCAAGGCGCCCCCGGACGCGAAGCGGAGGAGGCGCCGCCTGATTCTGCCCTGTACCACGCCGATCTCGAGTGCTTCGTCGACCTCAACCCCGAGCAGGCGGGCGTCCACATGTCCCGCTTCGAGGAGGTCGTCAACGAGGCGATCGACACCGTCGTCCTCGGCGAGGCCCTGCGCGCCGAGGGGCTCGCCGCCCACATCGCGGAGCAGGTCCGCGAGCGACAGGGCGGCATCCGCGCCGAGGTGAAGATCGCGGCGCGGTATCCGGAGACCGTCCCGGCGCCTGTATCGGGCCTGCCCACCCAGGAGCTCTACACCCTGTTCGGCACGGCCGTGTCCTCCGAGCGCGGCACTCGCACCCTGATCGGGGTCGAGGCCCAGGGTATGACCGCCTGCCCCTGCGCCCAGGGCCTGATCGAGGACGGCGCCCGCGAGAACCTGATCGAGGAGGGCTTCAGCCCCGACGAGATCGACCGCATCGTCGACGCCGTCCCGCTCGCCACCCACAACCAGCGGGGCATCGGCACCCTCTACATCGGCACCCCCGAGGACTCCCGCTTCGACATCGACGCCCGCCGGCTCCTCCGCATCGTCGAGAGCTCGATGTCCAGTGAGATCTACGAGCTGATGAAGCGGGCCGACGAGCGCGCCGTCGTCGAGAAGGCCCACGCCAATCCCCGCTTCGTCGAGGACTGCGTCCGCGAGATGATCCGCCAGGTCACCGATGCCTTCCCCGAGCTCCGGGACGGCGCCTTCGTCCACGCCCGCCAGGAAAACCTCGAGACCATCCACCGCCACAACGTGGTCGCCGAGCGTTACGGCCTGCTCTCCGAGATCGTCGGCGAACTGGAGAGCGGCGCGCACTCACGCCACCACACGACGATGCGTGAGTGGCTGGAAGCGCCCGTTAACTAGGCACGGCTTCGCCGCAAAACGCGGCTGCAGCGGCTGCGCATCACAAGTCGCTTCGGGCTTCACCCTTCGCTCCTGAGTGGGGCAGCCTTCCAGCCGCTCGGAAGCCGAAGAAGTAGTCGACCCCGCTGATCACGGTCGCCGCCACCGCCGCGTAAACCAGCAGGTTGACCCAGAGCGGCGCCGGGTTGACCGCGATCAGGCAGATGATCGCCGCGACCTGCAGGATCGTCTTCGCCTTGCCGAGCCAGCTCGCCTGGATCACGACCCCCTGCTCCGCGGCGACCATCCGGAGCCCGGTGACGGCGAACTCACGGGCGATGATCACCATCGCGATCCAGGCCGCGAGCCGGTCCAGCGAGACCAGCGCTATCAGCGAGGCCGCGACCAGCAGCTTGTCGGCGATCGGGTCCATCAGCTTGCCGAACGTCGTGACCGCGTTCCGGTGACGAGCGATGTAGCCGTCGAGCGTGTCGGTGAGCGCGGCGAGCGCGAACACACCGGCCGCGATCGCGTCGCCGTTCGGCGTCTCGTCCAGCAGCGCCACAACGACAACCGGAACCAGCAGGATCCGGAGGACGGTCAGCGCGTTGGGCAAATTCAGCTGAAACACGGAGTTGGGAGTATCCCTGGCTGCGCATGGACTGGACCGTCTATCCGAACACCCCGATCTCGCGGCTGCCGCGGCTGCTCCGGTATCCGGCGCTGCTCCTACGCAACATCGTCTTCCTCTTCCGCCGTCCGCCCGAGCCCGCGCCGGACCGGCCGGCCTTCGACTACGTCTACGAGGCCGATGGAATCGCGACGGTCTACTACTCGCCCTTTCAGCACGACAGCGAGTGGAGCGCGGCCTACGACGAGATGGCCTCGAAGTGGTACCTGGCAACGCCCGGGCTGGACATCCGCTGGCGCATGTGGATCCTGACGAGCATGGCCAGGCAGGCCCTGCGGCTCCCGGGCAACGTCGCCGAGTTCGGGGTCTACCGCGCCGGCTGCACCCGGATGATTCTCGGCACCGTCGGAACGGCTCCGGGCGCCCGCTACCACCTCTTCGACACGTTCGCCGGCATCCCGGACAGCGAGCTCACCGAGGACGAGAGGGCACAGGGGTACGTCGGTCGCCTCAGCGACACCTCGGTCGACTACGTGCGAGAGCGCCTCGCGCCCTGGAGCGACAGGCTGGTGTTCCACGTGGGAGACGTCTTCGAGACGATCCCCAAAGCCGACACGGGAGACCTCTCGCTGGTGCACATGGACCTCAACGCCAGCGCCCCGACCCGGCTCGCGCTCGAGTACGCGTACGAGCGACTCGTGCCAGGCGGGATCATCGTCTTCGACGACTACGGCTACGGCGAGGTCAACGACCAGCGCACCGTGATCGACGACGTCTGCGCCTCACTGCCAGAGAACGTGATCGCACTGCCGTCCGGGCAGGCCCTCCTGATCAGGCTTCCCTGACCCCGCCCCTCAATCCCGGCCCCCCAGCGTCACGGCCCGCGCGAAGACCGCGTCGAGCATCGGCTCGGTGAGCTTGCCGGTGAAAGTGTTCTGCTGGGAGGGGTGAAAGCAGCCGAGCAGCGACCACTCCCGCCGCCGGCCGCCCTCCGAGGTCTCGAGGACCGCCTCGGCGCCATGGCCGAACCGAGGGCGCGGGCGCGGCAGCTCCGCGCCTGAGCCCGCCAAAGCCAGCAGCGATCCGGTCCACGCGAACGAGCCGAGCGCCACGATCACGCGGGCGGTCCGGAGCAGCCGCAGCTCCCGGACCAGATACGGCAGGCAGTTGTCGCGCTCCTCGGTGGTCGGCCGGTTCTGCGGCGGAGGACAGCGGTTCACGGCAGTGACGTAGGCGCCCCGCAGGCGAAGCCCGTCGTCCGCGCTCACCGAGGTCGGCTTGTTTGCCAGCCCGGCCCGGTGCAGGGCGGCGTAGAGCCAGTCCCCCGAGCGATCACCGGTGAAGACTCTTCCCGTCCGATTCCCGCCGTGGGCCGCCGGCGCCAGCCCGACGACCACGATGTGTGCCCGGGGGTCACCGAAGCCGGGCAGCGGCCGCGCCCAATAGCGCTCGTCCCGATACCGGCGCGGCGGCTCCGCCGCGCTCCGCTCCCGCCACTCGACCAGGCGCGGGCAGCGGGTGCACGACGTGATCTCGCCGGCCAGGGAGCGCAGGCTGTCCGGCATGCGCGTACTAGCTCGAGGAGCCCGCCGCGGCCAGGTCCGCGGCGCGGAAGGACTCGATCGTCCGCTTCAGCCCGTCGACGAGGAGCGTCTCCGCCTCGAACCCGACCAGCTCTCGCGCTCGGCTCACGTCGAGGTAGCGCTTGGGCTGCCCATCCGGGCGGGAGTCGTCCCAGACGGTCTGCCCGTCGAAGCCGGCGAGATCGGAGATCATCTCCGCCAGCTCGCGGATGCTGGTCTCGCGACCAGTGCCGATGTTGACCGGCTCCGAGGTCCCCAGGCGCTCCGCGCAGAGGATCAGCGCCAGGGCGGCATCGTCGACAAAGAGGAACTCGCGCGATGGCTTCCCGGTTCCCCAGAGAACGACCTCGGGGTCGCCGCGGTCGGCCGCGAGCACGTACTTGTGGATCATCGCGGCGATCACGTGGGAGTCCTCGAAATCGAAGTTGTCCCCCGGCCCGTAGAGGTTGGCCATCACCGGGGCGCAGGAATCAAGGCCATACTGGCGGCGATACGAGTCGCTGAGCACGAGCAGCATCTTCTTCGCCAGGCCGTAGGGGGCGTTCGACTCCTCCGGGTAGCCGTCCCAGATGTTCTCCTCCTTGAACGGGACCGGGGTGAACTTGGGATAGGCGCAGACCGAGCAGGCGGCGACGAGCTTCTCGACGCCCAGCTCGCGACTGGCCTCGAAGACGTTCAACCCCATGGCGAGGTTGTCGTGGGCCAGCGGGCCCGGGTTGCGGCGGTTGTAGCCGATGCCGCCCACGTTGGCGGCGAGGTGGATGACCACCTGGGCGCCCTCCAGCGCCGCCAGGCAGGCCTCGCGGTCGCGGAGGTCGTGCTCGGCGGATCGCGTGATCCTCACCTCGGCGCCGAGGTCCCCGAGCATCGCCACCGTCGGCCGGCCAAGGAAGCCGGCGCCGCCGGTGACGACGACCTGCTTGCCGGACCAGAATCCCGAGTCTGGAGTGGCGTCGGCCATCGAGGCATGAGGGTACCTGGCGGATTACCCTCGCCGCGATGGCAAGCCCGCTTCAGCCGAACGTGAGCAGGCCCCTGCGCGTCTGCATCGACGCCCGGCTTGGCGAGGGCCGCTTCGGCGGGGTCGAGCAGGTGGTGATCGGAATCGCCGCGGGTCTCTCCAGGCTCGACGACGGCGACGAGGAGTACCTCTTCCTCACCCTCCCGGAGCACGACGAGTGGCTCCGCCCATACCTCGGCGGCCCGTGCCGCGTCCTGCACTCACGCCGGGGCTACCTGCTCGCGGCGCTCGCGCGCCGTCGCCCGCGGCCTGCTGGAGCGCCTGCCGGGCATCGGCCTCTCCTTCGCCGTGCGCCCCTCCGACGGGACCGTCGAGCGGGCCGGGGCCGACG
The DNA here is from genome assembly GCA_963763985.1 of uncultured Solirubrobacterales bacterium. Lineage (GTDB taxonomy): Bacteria > Actinomycetota > Thermoleophilia > Solirubrobacterales > 70-9 > DASUPK01. The sequence goes on from CAVXQO010000017.1 coordinate 18,046, forward strand.
TCGTCCACTTCCCGTTCCAGGACGCGTTCACCACGGACGTCCCGAGCATCTACCAGCCGCACGATCTCCAGCACCTGCACCTTCCCGAGCTGTTCAGCTCCTGGGTGCGCGCGAGGCGCGAACGCATCTACCGCACACACTGCAACCGGGCGGCGATGGTCGTGGCGATGACCTCATGGGGGAAGCGAGACTTCGTCGAGAGCTACGACCTGCCGCCCGAGAAGGTCACCGTCGTCCCCGGCGGATCGGTGCTGCGGGAGTACCCGTCCCCCACCGACCGCGACCTCGGCGAGCTGCGCTCGCGCCTGTCGCTGCCGAGTCGTTCCTGCTCTATCCGGCGCAGACCTGGCCCCACAAGAACCACGCGCGGCTGCTGGAGGCGCTGGCCTCGATCCGGGACAACCATGGGGTCGCCATCCCGCTGGTCTGTCCCGGCAAGCAGACCGGCGACTACCGCCAGCTTCAGGAGCTCATCCGCCGGCTCGGCCTCGAGCCGCTCACCCGGTTCCCCGGCTTCGTCACCCCCCTCGAGCTCCGCGGCCTCTACGAGCTGGCGACGGGGTTGGTCTTCCCCAGCCTGTTCGAGGGCTGGGGGCTGCCGGTCTGCGAGGCGTTCGACTCCGGGCTCCCGGTGGCGTCGTCGACGGCGACCGGCCTTCCCGACGTGGTCGGCGACGCCGGGCTGCTGTTCGACCCGGCGAGCACCGACGAGATGGCCGATGCGGTGCGGCGAATCTGGACCGATGAGGAGCTGCGGCGCAGCCTGGCCGAGCGCGGCCGCAAGCGCAGCGAGCTCTTCAGCTGGGACCACACCGCCCGCCTCTTTCGCGCCCACTACCGGCGGATCGGCGGGCGGAGCCTTGCAGAGGAAGACCGTATCCTTCTGGCGGCTCCGCCTCCCGCCTGAACGCAGGCCTTTTCGCCGACGTGGACACCGGATCTTCGGACAAGCGCGCCGTCTTCGTGCTCCAACGCGCGCTGGTGAGCGTGCTCTCCGCGGTGCGGAGGGTGCTCGGCAGCATCTACCAGGTCGTCTTCCGCGACAGGCTCGGGGACATTGACCGCCAAACCGAGCGGCTCGGCTCGGCGTCGGTCGAGGCGGTGACCCACCTCGGCAGCGAGGTGCGCGCCCTGGATCAGCGCCTGGCGGCGATCGAGCGCGAGCTGGCCGCCATGCGGGAGCTGCTCGAGCGCGGGAACCGCCCCGCCGCCGAGGACGACGAGCCCCTCGAGGCCCGACCGCACGCCGGTTGAAGATGGGGCTCGATCCCGGGTCCGTCTGGCTCGATGCCCGGGGGACCCAGAGCGTTGGTCATGCCGAGCGTGGGATAGCCCGCTACGTCACCGAGCACGCCCTCGCCCTGCTGGAGCTCGCCCCCGAGGCCATCGGCGGGATCGGGCTGAGCCCGGACTTCCCGGTCCCTCCAATCGCCGAGCCGCTTGCGCGACTCCAAGAAGTCCGCGTGGCAGACAAGGGACCGAGGACCCGCGAGCGGGGTCCCGCCGATCTACCACGTGATGTCGCCGTTCGAGGCCGATCTCGACCTCGAGGAGATCTGGCCGCGGTGGAGCCGCGACTCCCGGCTGGTGGTCACCCTCTACGACCTGATCCCGCTGATCATGCGCGAGCGCTACAACGCCGACTGGGGCTACATGGCTACGGCCTGGATCGCGCGCCTCGGGCTGCTCGGATCCGCCCAGCAGATCCTGACGATCTCCCAGCAGACCGCCGACGACGCGATGGAGCACCTCAACGTCCCGGAGGAGCGGATCACCGTGATCGACTCGGGGGTCTCGGACCGCTTCTCCTCGCTCGTGAAGTCGCGAGATCAGGCGGACTCCATCCTGCGCTCGACCCTGCCGAAGGTCCGGCCCGGCTTCCTGCTCTATGTCGGGGGGGTCGACTACCGCAAGAACCTCGAGGGTGCCATCCGCGGATACGCGGAGCTGCCGGCGCCGATGCGGGACACGCACCAGCTCGTCATCGCCTGCAACCTTGCCTCCCATCTGCGCTTCGACCTGCGGGTCTTCGCCCGCCGCCTCGGCGTCGAGTCCCGGAACCTCCTGCTCACCGGGTTCGTCTCGGACCGGGACCTGGCAGCGCTCTACCGGAGCTGTGAGCTCTTCGTCTTCCCCAGCCTCTACGAGGGTGCCGGCCTGCCGATACTGGAGGCGATGACGTGCGGAGCGGCGGTGGCGGCGAGCGGCACCTCGGCGATGCCGGAGCTGCTCGGCGACCTCGACGCGACCTTCGATCCCGCCGACCCGGTGGACATCGCCCGTTGCATCCGCGAGGTCCTCGAGACGCCGGGCAAGCTGGATGCGCTCCGCGAGCGCTCCCGCCGGCGCGTGGAGCTCTACACCTGGGAGCGGGTGGCGCGACGGACGCTGGAGGGCTACGAGCGCGCGCTCGAGATGCCGCTCGACCGGGTCGAGGTGCCGGCTCCGTGAAGCGCGCCCTGATCACCGGCATCAGCGGACAGGACGGCAGCTACCTGGCCGAGCTGCTGCTCGAGAAGGGCTACGAGGTCCACGGCCTGGTCCACGGGTCCGCCGACCGCCGCTTCGAGCGGCTGGAGCCGATCGCGGACCGGCTCATCCTCTACCCGGGCGACCTGCTCGACGAGAGCTCGCTGGTCGACGTGCTCCGGGACTCCACCCCCGACGAGATCTACAACCTGGCGGCGATGTCCTCGGTGGCGGAGTCCTGGAGGCTCGCCGTCGCGACCGCCGAGTACACCGCGGTCGGGGTGACCCGCCTGCTCGAGGGGATCCGAGAGGCCTGCCCCGAAGCGCGCTTCTACCAGGCCTCGTCGTCGGAGATGTTCGGCCGGGCTCTCGAGACGCCCCAGAGTGAGAGCACCCCCTTCTATCCGCGCAGCCCATACGGCGTGTCCAAGGTCTACGGCCACTTCATCACCGTCAACTACCGCGAGAGCTTCGGGCTGCACGCCAGCTCGGGGATCCTCTTCAACCATGAGTCGCCCCGGCGCGGCGAGGCCTTCGTCACCCGGCGAATCAGTCGCGGCGTCGCTTCGATCAAGCTCGGGCTGAGCGACGAGCTCGTGCTCGGCAACCTGGACGTGCGGCGCGACTGGGGCTATGCCAAGGAGTACGTCGAGGCGATGTGGCTGATGCTCCAGCAGGACGAGGCCGACGACTACGTGATCGGGACCGGCGTCTCGCACTCCGTGCGAGACCTCGTCGATGCGGCGTTCGCCTGCGTCGACCTGAAGGCGGACGACCATGTCCGCATCGACCCTGAGCTCGCGCGGCCCGCCGACATCGAGGAGCTGGTGGCGGACCCGGCCAAGGCCCGGGAGGCGCTCGGCTGGGAGGCGCGGGTCTCCTTCGAAGAGGTCGTCGAGATGATGGTCCGCGCCGACCTCGAGGGCCTCGCCCCGCGGAAGACCTAGTGCCCCGTCCAGAAACGTCTCACCGGAAATGACTGGCCCAGATCACCGCCGGACCGCGTCATTTCCTGGCGCACGTTCCCGGACGGGGCCTAGCGCGCCGACTCTTCGGCGCCCGGTCGCGGTGGCGGATCCGGGGACGTATCGGCGCCGGGACGAAGTCGAGAGCCCGCCCACCGGCCCGCAGGGTGGCGGCCCAGGCGCGATGCCGCAAAGCTGGCTTGGCGGCCGCCGGGTCCTCACGCCGGAAGAAGAGGGAGGCCGCGGCGTCAGCGTCGGCGTCCCGCTCGGTCGAATCCGGGTGCGTGAGCGGGAAGCGGATCCCCTCGAGGGGGCGCGCCGCGATGCCCAGCGGGTCCTCGGTCGCGTTGGTGGCTTCTGTGCCGAAGCCGACATTCGAGACGAGGTTGCGATTCGGGTTGATGGCAAGGCCCTCGCGGGAGAGGCAGGCGTAGGACCACTGCGCGTCCCAGTTCTCGATCTCGCGGGAGTTGTCCCAGACGTATCGCCAGTAGCGCCGCTCGGACTCCTCGGCGAACATGCCGCGCAGGCGCTCCTCCCGGCTGCCCGGATCCAGCTCGTGCCATTCCCGGAGCTCGACGTCGTAGTGCCGCCAGGCGCGCCGCCACGTCGCCCACCCCCAGATGTGGACGTAGCGCGAGAAGTGGTAGCTCGCGCCGCCCGTCGGGGGGCTACGCAGGAGCTGGCTCCCGGCGACGTGCATGATCTGCTCGTCCTCGGCGTATCGCTCGAGCAGCTCATCGCAGTAGCGGAAGAACGCCGGGTGCGGGAGGCAGTCGTCCTCGAGGATGATCGCCCGATCGACCTCGCCGAGGACACCGTCGATCCCGGACGGGATCCGGCGCTTGAGGCCGATGTTGGCGTCGGCGAAGTCGCGGTTGACGTCGCACGGCCAGTCGATCGCATCGACGACCGCGCGGGCCTGCTCGCAGCCCCGCTCGTCCTCGACGCTGCCCTCGCGAGGCCCGTCGGCGATCAGGAAGAGACGGCGCGGCCGGGCGCGCCGAATCCGCTCGAAGACGCGCTCCGTCCGCTCCGGCCGCCTGAAGATGATGAACGCGACCGGGGTACGCAGCTGCGTTTCGGTCGCCATCGGGCGCCAGTCTAGAGCCGTCGCGCGGGCCTCTAGCGCCTGTCCCTCTTGCGGATTCGAGGGCGGATCGAGGCGGGGACATGCTCGAGCAGATCTCCGCCGAACCGCAGCAACGGCCCGATGACCCGATGCCCGAGCCAATACCTGAGCTCGGGAGGGGTGAGCCCTGTGGGCACCGGGTACTCGGAGATCAGCAGCGACTCGAACTCCCGCGCTGGGATCGCGCGCCGGCGCATCACCTCGCGGCGCTTCCGCAGCGTGGAGGGGACGTTCTTCAGGAACGATCCCCAGGCGCGGTACACGCCGCGACGGTCGCCCTGGTTGCGGCCCACTCCCAGGTTGTGGCTCTGATACAGGATCAGCTTCGGCAGGCTCCTGATCAGAAGGCCGACGGGGACGTCCTTGAGCATCGTGGTCAAGGCGTTGCGAACGGAGAGGTAGCGCGATCGATTCGATCCGCGCCCGCTCGACGCGGCCCACGCGTGGTAGGCACGAGCCTCGGGGAGGTAGAGCCCTCGATAGCCGAGCAGCACCATCCTCAGGCAGAGATCCGCGTCCTCGCAGTACATGAAGTAGTCCTCGTCGAAGCCACCCGCCGCCTCAACCGCATCCCGCCGGTACAGCGACGCCGAGGCCGTGACGATCGCGGTCGGCAGGCGCTGGTCCCACTGCCCCTCATCGCGCTCGAGCAGGCCACGCGGCACGAATCTCCCGCAGGTGTAGAGGTCCTGCTTCGTCTCGTTGATCACGTCGCGCTCGTCGTAGAGCAGGGTCTTGCCGGTGACGAATCCGAGTTTCGGGTCGCGCTCGAGCTCCGCGACCAGCAGCTCGAGCCATTGCGGCTCGAGCTCGACGTCGTCATTGAGCATCGCCAGGTAGCGCCCCCGGCTCGACCTGACGCCCAGGGCCGCGGCGGCGGCATAGCCGCGCGGCTCGGGGGTGGAGACGACCCTGACCCGCGGCCACTCGCGATCGAGATAGGCGAGCACCTCGGGGTCGCCGCCGTCGGCGACGACCGTGACCTCATGTTCCCGATGGCTCTGCGCGTCGAGGGAACGCAGCAGGACCGGGAGAAAATCGAGGCCCCGGTTGTAGGTCGTGATCACCACGCCGACCGTGGCTGCATCGGACATGACACGGAAACTAGCCGTGACGCTAGCTTTAGGCACATGTCGACGGCGCACACGCAGGCGCAGGCCGTGGAGTACCCGGAGCTCGTCATCACCCCGCCGGGGCGCTGGAGCGCCTTTCGGTTGGGCGAGCTCTGGACTCATCGCGAGCTGATCTATTTCCTGACGAAGCGCGAGCTCCAGATCCGCTACAAGCAGAGCTTCTTCGGAATCGGATGGGCGATCCTGCAGCCGCTGGTCTTCGCCTTCGTCTTCGCGCTCTTCTTCGGGTTGGTGCTGAAGGTGAAGATTCCCGGCGATGTCCCGTATCCGGTCTTCGCGGTCGCCGGCATCGTCCCGTGGCAGTTCACCTCGCAGGCGATTACGACTGGGGCCGGCAGCCTCGTCCTGGACTCCGACCTGATCTCAAAGGTCTACTTCCCCCGCCTCGCGCTGCCGATCTCCAAGGCGCTCGGGCTGATTCTCGACCTGGCGATCGCCCTGGTCGTGGTGGTTGTGGTCACCCTCGCCTACGGGGTCCCGATCGCCTCCACGGTCTATCTGGTCCCCGCGTTCCTGGTGCTCGGCGTATTCACGGCCTTCGCGCTGGCGACCCTGCTCGCGGCGCTCAACGTGAAATACCGAGACGTCCAGGTGCTGGTTCCAATGCTGGTCCAGATCATGTTCTTCGTCAGCCCGGTGCTCTATTCGGGGACGACAGTGGGTCAGCAGGCGGGCAGTTTCTGGTCCTACGCCTACTACGTGAACCCAATGGCCTCGGTGCTCGACGGCACGCGCTGGGCCCTGCTCGACCTACCGGCGCCGAGCGTCGCCAAGATCCTGATCTCCGTCGTCAGCGCCGTCCTCCTCCTCCTTGGATCGATCCTCTACTTCCGGCGCGCGGAGCGCTTCTTCGCCGACGTCATATGAGCAACGACAACGCCATTGAGGTCAAAGATCTCAGCAAGCGCTACGAGATCAGCGCGGACCAGGGCGGCTATCTGCTGCTCACCGAGCGCATCACAGAGCGGTTCAAGTCGATGGGACGCCGCCAAAAGCCCCAGGAGTTCTGGGCGCTCCGAGACATCAACTTCGAGGTCAAGCGCGGGGAGACGATCGGCATCATCGGGCACAACGGTGCCGGCAAGAGCACGCTGCTCAAGATCCTCTCCAGGATCACCCCGCCGACGAAGGGCGAGGTGCGTCTGCACGGACGGGTGGGGGCCCTCCTCGAGGTCGGGACGGGCTTCCATCCCGAGCTGACCGGCCGGGAGAACGTCTTCCTGAATGGGGCGATCCTGAACATGAAGCGCAGCGAGATCCAGGCGCGTTTCGAGGAGATCGTCGAGTTCGCCGACATCGGCCCGTTCATCGACACGCCGGTGAAGCGCTACTCGAGCGGCATGCAGCTGCGGCTTGCCTTCTCGGTCGCCGCCCACCTGGAGCCGGAGATCCTGATCATCGACGAGGTGCTCTCCGTCGGGGACCTGTCCTTCCAGCAGAAGTGCCTCGGCCGGATGGAGACGGCGTCGCGCGAGGGACGCACCGTGGTCTTCATCAGCCACAACCTGCCGTCCGTGGTGAGCCTCTGCGACCAGGCGATCATGCTCTCGGAGGGCCGGGTCGCGGCGGCGGGCAAAGTCGGGGACGTCATCGACGCCTACGTCGGCGACGTCACCTCTGATCTCGAGCGCGGGCTCAGAGACCGGCGGCGTCACGGCAACGGCAAGCTTCGCTTCGTGGACTTCCGGCTGGAGAAGGAGGGGCAGGTGATCGACAGCCCCACCACCGGCGAGGACTTCGACATGGTGCTCAGCTTCGAGAAGCACACCCAGGAGGCGCTGCGGGGCTCCCGCTTCAACCTGACGATCCTCACTCTGAGCGACCAGACGCCGCTGCTCGACCTCGACACCGCGGCGACCGGCACGACCTTCACCGAGATCCCGGAACGGGGCGAGCTGCGCTGCACGGTGCACCGCTGCCCGCTGCCCGCCGGCCAGTACTACGTCGACCTGCGTGCCGACGCGGGGGAGCGTCTGGACGCGGTCAACCACGTCTCGGAGCTGACCGTCGCCGGGGGAGACTTCCACGGCCGTGGCGGCACCCAGGAGGGGATCATGGACTACCGCACGGTGCTCGTCGACCACACCTGGTCGCTCGACGCCGTCAGCACCGCCGCCTTCGACGCGCTCACCGACCCGGCCCGTACGCCGGGCTAGGCGATCGCCGCTCAGAGCTCGAGCAGTTCCGCGTAGCGCTCGGCGACCCGCTCGTAGGAATTGGCCGTCACGTACTCGTCCTGAGCGGCACGGATGCGCTCGCGCAGGTCGGCGTCTTCCAGGACTCGCTCGATGCAGCAGCGGAGCTCGGCCGGTGGGCATTCGCGAGGCACATGCAGGACAGCCGGGGTGGGCAGCTCGCGCAGCCAGCCCACCGCCGAGACGATGGTCGGAAGCCGAGCCCCGAGACAGTCGCAGACCGACCCGGATGCCTCACCGTCCGTGCTGGTTCTGAGCTGGACAGCGACGTCCGCCCCCGCCAGGGCGTCCCAGTATTCGCTGCCCTCGAGATGGCCGCGAACCTGGATCGCATCGGCTAGACCCAGGTTGGACGCCGTCTCGTGCAGCCGTCGCTCCGCCGAGCTCTCCAAGGAGCCCAGCAGGGCCAGCTTCGCCCGCGGCCGAGCTCCGGCCAGCCCGGCGAACGCGTGGATCAGGAGGTCGATGGCCTCCGCCCGCTCGCCGGCACCATGGGACACCACCGTGGGCCCGTCGGCCTTCGGCCCGCCGTTGCGTTCCGCCGGGATCCCGGGCATCCCCCTGCCCACGACCACCGTCTCCGCGCCCACGCTCCCGGGTAGGCGGTCCATGCGCAGAACGTCGGCCGCGTAGCGGGAGTGGACGAGGACCTTCTCGGCATGGGCCTGTACCTCCTGGCTCATATAGATCCCGAACGTCACCTGCGCCTCAGGATCCTCCTGCCGAATCACGGCGGGCGGGAGCCTGTCCCCGTACATCTCGTAACGCTTCTCAGCCAGCCAGCTCGGGTTCTCCCAGAAATGCGGCTTCAGGGACTCGTAGAGCCTGCCGAGCCTGACGTCGTTGGCTACGACGACGCCCGGTCGCCTGATCAGACCCTCCAACGAATGACGGTAGAGGGACGAGTTCCCGACCACGTACAGGAAGCGGTCGAAGTCACGCAGCTCGTGCACCCAGTCGAAGTCGCGGGCGGGCCAGACCCTGACCCGCGGCTCGAGCGAGCGGTCGTATGCGGCGTCCGAGTCGGCGCTGCCGACGATCACGTCCACCTCTGCGTGCTCGGCGAGTCGCTCGACGAGCTCGCGGCTGTAGCCCGCCGCAGCCGACGGGTCGGGCGGCCAGGGCGTGAACACCGCAAGGCGCCTCCTCTGCCGGGCCGGCGACTCGCGCAGGCTCGAAGTGTCGAGGGCACGCTCGTAGCCCTCCATCGCCTTGCGGGCGACGCGCTCCCAGGTGAAATGGGCGGCGCGCGCCTCGGAGACTCGACGTAAGCGCTCGAGCTCGGCATCGCTCTCGAGCGTGCGCTCGAGACAGGCCGCGATGTCCCGCGGGTCCCCGGGGTCGAACGTCGACTCGACGCCGCCGAGGATCTCCGGCACCGAGGAGACGTTGCTGCCGACGACCGGAGCCCCACACGCCATGGCCTCCAGGATCGGGAGACCGGCGCCCTCGTAGAGAGATGGGAAGACGAACAGGCCGCAGCGTCGGTACAGCGCCGAGAGCTCGCGGTCCGGGACGAAGCCCGTGAGCATCAGCTGCCCCTCGCCGATCCCCAGAGTGCGGGCGAATGTCTCGAGCTGTGCCCGCGCGACCGGATCCAGCTTGTAGGTCACGACCAGCTGATGCCGGTCCCGAAGCCTCTCCGGAAGCAATCCATACGCCTCGATCAGGCCCCTGACGTTCTTGCGCCAGTCACGGCCGCCGACGTAGAAGAGGAAGCCGTCGCGCAGGCCGGGGAACCTCGCCTGGATGATCTTTCCGGCCTCCGCCTGCGAACCGATCATCGACGCCATCTGCGTCGACGTGCCGGCGTCGATCACCGTGATCCTGCTCTCGTCGAACTCCAGGAGCTCAACGGCGTCGGAGGCCGTGGACTGCGAGACCGCGAGGATGTGATCGGCCGCCCGCACCATGGCGACCCGCGCCTCCCACTGCGCGCTGTGCAGCCCATAGGGCTCCAGGTAGTGCTCCGGAAAAAGCAGCGGGATCAGATCGTGCAGGGTGATCACGAGCTTCACCCCGGCGCGCCGAGCCCAATGCGGCCATTGCTCTTCGAGCGTGATGTGCGGGTTGGGGCCCTCGAATGGGGAGGTGACGTGATAGATGGAGGGCGCCGGATCGGGCTCCGAGTCCTTGCCGCTGACCCACCCGAGCTTGCCGGTCCCGTACAGGAAGTCGAGCGAGGTCGGGACCGGAAGCAGCGGCGTCAGGCCGATCGTGTGGATTAGCTCAGGTGCCACCCGCAGCAGCGCCTGGGTCGACTCCGCAGCCTGCCGCGCGATCCCGCGCTCGAAGTTGTTCTTGTTCTGGCAGCCCTGAACGTCGACCCAGACGCTCCGAGGTGGAAGGCTCATCAGCCCTGCGAAGCCGAGCGCCTCGCCGCCACCAGCGCGACGCCGCGCTCGGGAGTCCCGCCGTTCTGGACCGGGGCCCAGCGCTCATCGGGACCGCTGGCGACCACGATCCGGTCGGCGACGGCCCAGTCGCTGAGAAGCCCGTCGAGGGCGCTCTGGTCCAGGGCGGCGTCGGTGCCGTTCCCCCCGGCGGCGTCGAACGGCACGCTCATCACGAGGGTTCCGCCCTCGGCCAGAAGGGCGTCAATGCGCTCGAGCGCGCCGGGGTCCGGATGGGCGGACAGGTAGAGCACGGCCTGGAAGCCACCCTCCGCGCCGACGGTGTCCTCCAGCCGACCGACCCGGCTCACCTCATACCCGAGGGAGGCCAGGGACCGGTCGATGCCGCGGGCGCCGGCGCCGACCACGAGCACAGGCCCCGGCGACGCGACGCCGGCGAGGGATCGGAAGGCGAAGGGAAGCTCGACGACGTCCGCCATTCGGCCGCCCGCCACGGGTCCTGCGGCGATCGCCGGCTCTCTCGTGCTCGAACCATGCTCGATCAGGTCTCCCAGGCGGCGAAGCTCAACGCCCACGTACGCGATCGATTCCACGGCAGCCGCACGCAGGGATCTGACCTCCTCGCGAAGCTGCGAGATCGGAAAGGTCAAAATCCGGATGGGGAGCCGGAACAGGTGAACGGCAAGCAGCAGCAGGCTGCGCTTGACCCTCTCCAGAAGCGGTCCGCCCACCGCAAGCTGTTGCTTTCGGTCCGGCACGGCTGTGATTGAAGCAGAGGTCCGGGCAGCCCACCGACGGCGGTCCCCCAAAGGCCCTGTCCTAGGCTTGACCCATGACAGCGACGGTCGAGCCGCTCTCGCCAGGCGAGGAGAAACTGGATCTCGAGCGTGTCGTCGAGGTCGAAACCGACATCGGAACCCTGTGGCTGGAGCGAGACGCGCAGATCCTGACGCCGACACTGCTCGGCGGCGAGCGCTGGGAGCCGGAGGTGACGGACCTTCTGCGCAGGCTCCTCCGCCCCGGGATGACAGTCGTCGACGCGGGCGCGAACGTCGGCTACATCTCCATATGCGCCTCCAAGCTGGTCGGGCCCGCGGGAAGGGTCTTCTGCGTCGAAGCCGATCCGGCGAACGTGGCCATCCTGCGGACGAATCTCTGGAGGAACGGCTGCACGAACGCGAAGGTATTTCCGGCGGCGGCCTGGTCGGAAAGAGCCGAGCTGAATCTGAGCGTTGTCCCGGAGGGCGGGGCCTGCACGCAGGTCAGCTCCGGCCCGCCTCGGGAATCCACCGTCGCCGCCTACCGCCTGGACGAGTTGATCGACGGACGGGTCGACTACCTGAAGGTCGACTGTGAGGGGACGGACCACCTGGTGCTCAGCGGAGCCTCGGGACTGTTCCGGGCAAATCCCCGATTGATCGCGACGGTCGAGTTCGTCCCGGACCACGACTCGCATACAGGGGACACGCCGCGGGTCATCCTTGGCACGTACCGGGAGATGGGTTTGAAGCCGTACCAAGTGAGCGTCGGCGGCCACCTGCGCCCGACCAGCTACGCGCGGATCTCATCCTCGGGCTCCGACGAACGGCTCGTCGTCTACGACTTCGCCCTTTCGCCGCGGCGGCCGACGCGCCTGGTTCTGGCCTACTACCTCATGGGCTTTCCCAGGCGCGCCTACGAGCGACTGCTCAAGCTCGGCGGCGATCTGCTCGAGCACGTTCCTGCCCGTATCCGTCCGCGGATCCGGCGCCGCGACCGTCAGGGCGCCCGCTGATCGGGCTCACCGATCCGGCTTGATCAGCGCCAGGTGGACGCTCGTCCACATCAGCTCGCCTTGGCGCAAGACGATGTGGGGATATGGCGTGGGTAGGTGCCGGAATGCGGGCGGTGGAACCTTGACCTCCCTGCCGAGCGCGTCCTGCACCCTCGCCCAGACCGAGGGCTTGGCCTGCTGCATCTCGAAGAGGCTTTCGAAGTCCACCGGCGCCTGCATCGTCGCGTCGGAGATGGACAGGTCCACCGGCGAGGCGAGCTTCCACTTCATGTCGTCGAGGGCCACTTGACGCAGCTCCGACTCGTCGAAGAGCCAGGTACCGGGTAGGCCGGGCGACCGTCCGGCAAGCCTGAACTCGGTCGCCAGCGCCACCACCCCGCCGGGCCGTACGACGCGATACATCTCCTCGACGCTCTTCCGAATGTTGTCGAGACCCCCGAAGTGCTCGATCGAGCCGGAGGAGAAGATTCCGTCGAATGAGTCGTCCTCGTAGCGCAGGTCCAGGGCGTCCATGTGCTGGACGACGAGCCTGCGCGGATTCCAATCGAGGGTCGTCTCCCTCTCGGGGGCATGCAACATGCCCGCCCCCGAGTCCGATTCCGACCATGAGTCCTCGGTCAGGTAGAGATCGGTTGCGAAGACTCGCTTGACGTGCCGGGTGAGCCAGAAGATCGTGTTCTCCGTGCCAGCCCCCACCCCGAGGATCTCCGCGTCCTCTCGCAGAGCCCCGAAGTCACGCAGCGCCCGGGCCGTCATCGCAACCTCCCAGGGCTTGCGGTGCTCCTCACCGTCGGGATAGTCGGGCCGCTCGGGCCCAACCCCGGACATGTCCCGGATCAGCTCACGGAGATCGGGATCCCGGAAGTCCTCGAGCTCGCACAGCTTGCAGTAGCCGAGAGAGGGGCTCATCATCGCGGGCACTCTAGAGAGAGAAGCTCGACTATCACCGACTGGCCGCACGTCGCTCAGCGCGCCGGCGGATCCGCCGAATCCGTGCGTCGAGCAACGGTGCCACCCCCGGGATCCGCCGAAGCGGCCTGGCGGCGAAGCGGTGCAGCCTGCGAGCGGCCCGCACGTGGACCTCGCGCAGAGGAAACGGTCGCTCGTAGAGGTCGCGCTCGCGGTAAGCGGCTCTGAGCTCCCGCCGCAGACGGGCTCCGCGAATGGGCGCGAGGTAGCGCCCCCACGACTTCTGGTCGTAGACGAAACCCTGAGCGATCCGCGAGCGCTCGAGCTCGGTCGGGTATTTGACGTAGTAACCGTGCTGCTTGTCGAAGACCCCCTCGCTCCAGCGCGTGGAGCCTCCCGGGAGCCGGATCGCATAAGGGACATAGGGGAGGAACCTCACGTGCCGCGACAGCCCGAGGCCCTTGAGACGCGCGGCGATGAAGCGCTCGGGATTCAGGAACTGCCAATCCTGGGCAACGCTCCTACGGGCGAGCTTGCGCTTGAGTCGCTCCGGGTCGGAGAAGATCGGGTCCGGCACCTCCAGAAAGCGCCTGACATACCGGCGGGGCACGATCAGGTGACGATCCCCGACCCCGCCGTACCCTTCCCCGTCGAGTGCGTAAATGTGGCGTCCTGAGAGGAATCGCGTGCTGGGATGAGGGATCGGCCAGACCAGATCCGAGCGCGTCACGATCAGCCAGTCGTAATCGTCCGCGATTCCGGCCCGTTCGATCGACTCCTTCAGGAACTGCCGGAAGTAGAGGACGATCGCTCCGGAGCCGAGCTCATGGATCTCGGGGTCCTCGATGCCGCCGAAGAGAAAGGATCCCGGCGTGAGCAGTGTCCGCCAGCGCGAGCTCCCGGCCTGCCGGTCATACAGCTCTCCCCAGTCGTCGGGCTCGTGGGCCCGCCAGACGAACTTCGCCCTCTCGTAAAGAGGGTTCGGGCTCTCGTGGTCCCCGACGCACAGCGCCAGATCCGCATCGAGGACCTCGAGCACGTTCGAGAAAAAGCTCTCGGCGGTGATCTCCCAGGCGCGGGTCTCGGCCATCACAGCCACCAGGACCCGCTCCCGTTCAGGTCTAACCATCATCCTAGGCTAGGAATGTTGGCTGAGTTCAGAGAGACTTCGTCCGTGTGGGCAAGATTGAAGGCGCGGATCTTTCACTTCCTGCAGTGGCTGGTCCGCTTTGGCGGCCTTGATCTACAGCGGCATCACCCGCCCGCGAGGGCCCTCGGCAACTTCCTCGCGAACCGGGACTTCGACCTCGTCCTTGACGTGGGTGCATCCACTGGAAATTACGGCAGGACCATCCGGCGGGGCGGATTCGGGGGAAGGATCTGCTCGTTTGAGCCCCTGCGCGCGTCATTCGCGAGGCTCGAGAAGCTGGCGGCGGACGATCCGGACTGGTCCTGCCTTCGACTGGGAATGGGCGCTCACCCCGGACAGGCGGAGATCAACGTCGCGGGCAACTCCGACAGCAGCTCACTTCTGGAGATGGGCGAGAGGCACGCCCGCAGCGACCCCCTGTCCGTGTACGTCGGGACGGAGACCATCGAGCTGAGCACCGTCGATGAAATCTGGGACAGGGTCGTCAGGGAGGGCGAGTCCGTGTTTCTGAAGTTCGACGTCCAGGGATTCGAGCTGGAGGCCCTCCGCGGGGCGGAGCGATCCCTCCCGAGCGTCGACGGCGTTCAAGCGGAGCTATCACTCGTGCCCCTGTATGAGGGAGCGCCGGACTGGACCGAGGTGATCTCCTACCTGCAGGAACGTGGATTTCACCCGGAGCGACTCGAGCCCGCCTTCGAGGACCCGCGGACCGGGGAGATCCTTCAGATCGACGGCGTCTTCACCCGGTATCGCGGGTAACCGCGTTCAGGCGGCTGCCCGCGCCGCGAGCTGCTCGTATACCCAGCGATATGTGTGCGCCATGCCCTCCCTCAAAGGTATCGAGGGCTCCCAGCCGAGATTCTCCTTGATCAGGGTGTTGTCGCTGTTGCGACCCCTTACGCCCTGAGGCGCCGAGAGGTCGTAGTTGCGCTCGACCTCGATCCCGGCGATCTCCTCGACTATGTCGACGAGCTGGTTGATTGTCACGAGCTCGCTCGAGCCGAGGTTGATCGGGTCCGCGATGTCGGAGCCCATGATCAGGCGGGTGCCATGGACGCAGTCGTCGATGTAGCTGAAGCTCCGCGTCTGCTCGCCGTCACCCCAGACCTCAATCTGGTGGCCCCCGGAGAGCTTCGCCTCGGCGACCTTGCGGCAGATCGCCGCCGGCGCCTTCTCACGGCCGCCCTCGAAGGTCCCATGGGAGCCATAGACGTTGTGGTAGCGCGCGACCCGCGTGACGAGACCGAAGTCCTCCATGAAGTGGCGGCACATTCGCTCGCTGAAGAGCTTCTCCCATCCGTAGCCATCCTCGGGCATCGCTGGGTACGCATCCGATTCCCTGAGCGGCTCAACCGCTGCGGAGGACTGTTTGCCCTCGGCGTAGACGCACGCCGACGACGAGAAGAAGAACCGCTCCACGCCCGCGTCATATGAAGCCTGAAGGAGGTGGGTGTTGATCAGTACCGAGAGCATGCAGTTCGCCTTGTTGCTCTCGATGTAGCCCATCCCCCCCATGTCCGCGGCGAGGTTGAAGACCTCATTGACGGCCGCGACCGCCGCCCGAGCATTAGGCAGAAGGCGCAGGTCGAGCTCCAGATTCTCCGCCTCCGGGTGGAGCTGGTACCACTGCTCTCTCGGCTTCGCGTCTACGCCACGTACCGAGATCCCGTCTTGAAGAAGTCCCCCGACGAGGTGGCCGCCGATGAAGCCTCCGGCTCCGGCGACCAGTACGGACCCAGCCATAGCTCTAGCGGGTCACCTTGCCCGCCAGCTGGTCCTCCAGGGCCGCCACATCAGCGTCGACCATCAGCTCGATCAGCTCCTTGAAGCGGACCTTGGGCTCCCAGCCGAGCCTCTCCTTCGCCTTACTGGCGTCGCCGAGCAGGACGTCGACCTCGGACGGCCGGTAGTACTTGGGATCGATCTCGACGTGCTCGTCAGCGTCCAGGCCCTGCCGGGCGAAGGCGATCTCGACCGCGTCGCGAACGGTGTGCGTCTCACCGGTCGCGATCACGAAGTCCTCGGGCTCGTCGGCCTGCACCATCAGCCACATCGCCTCGACGTAATCGGGCGCGTACCCCCAGTCACGCTGTGCCTCGAGGTTTCCCAGGTAGAGCTTTTCCTGCAGCCCGGCGGCGATCCGCGCCACCGCGCGGGTGATCTTGCGGGTGACGAAGGTCTCGCCGCGGCGCGGCGACTCGTGGTTGAAGAGGATCCCGTTGACGGCGAACAGGTCATACGCCTCGCGGTAGTTGACGGTGGCCCAGAAGGAGGCGACCTTTGCCACGCCGTAGGGGCTACGCGGATGGAACGGGGTCTGCTCGTTCTGCGGCGGGGGCGCGGCGCCGAACATCTCGGACGAGGACGCCTGGTAGAAGCGCGGGCTTGCGCCGGCCTCCCTGACCGCTTCGAGCAGCCTGACCGTGCCGGCTCCGGTGATGTCGAAGGTGTACTCCGGGATGTCGAACGAAACCCGGACGTGGCTCTGGGCGCCGAGGTGGTAGACCTCGTCGGGTTGCAGCTCGTAGAGGAGCTTCACCAGCGCGACCGAGTCGGAGAGGTCGCCGTAGTGAGTGAACAGCCTGACGCCCTGCTCATGGGGGTCGTGGTAGAGGTGGTCGATCCGGTCGGTGTTGAAGCTCGAGGAGCGCCGCACGATGCCGTGGACCTCGTAGCCCTTCTCCAGCAGGAGCTCGGCGAGGTAGGAGCCGTCCTGGCCCGAGATCCCGGTGATCAGGGCGCGCTTGCCGGTCCCGGGAACCCGGGGCAGGTATGGGTGCGGCTCGTTCGTCTGCGGCTCGTTCATGGCGCGGGGCAGCGGGGATGGTGGCAGAAGACGGTGGTTAACCGGCCGCGAGGCCAGTAGTTAACCTCGCACCCCACGATGCGCGTCCTGATCACAGGCGGTGCCGGATTCGTGGGCGCCAATCTCGGTATCTCCCTCGCCGCCCGTCATCCGGGCTGGGAGCTGATCGCCTACGACAATCTCCACCGGCGCGGCTCGGAGCTCAACCTGCCCCGCCTCGAGGCGGCCGGGATCGACTTCGCCAGAGGCGACGTTCGCAGCCCCGACGAGCTCAGGGAGATCGCGCCCGTCGACGCGTTGATCGAGTGCTCCGCCGAGCCGTCCGTCCTCGCGGGCGCCGACGGCGAGACCGCCTACACCGTCCACACGAACCTGATGGGCGCCTACAACTGCCTGGAGCTGGCACGCCGCGACGACGCCCAGCTGATCTTCATCTCCACCAGCCGCGTCTATCCGATCCAGTCACAGAGCGAGCTCGACTATGTGGAGGGGGAGACCAGGTTCGAGCTCACGGACGAGCAGGAGACACCCGGGGCGTCATCCGCGGGGATCTCCGAGGACTTCCCCATGGAGGGAGCCCGCAGCCTCTACGGAACGACCAAGCTGGCGGCTGAGCTCCTGATCGAGGAGTACGCCGAGGGCTTCGGGCTGCGAACGGTGATCGACCGCTGCGGCGTGATCACGGGGCCGTGGCAGATGGGCAAGGTCGACCAGGGGGTGTTCGCCTTCTGGCTCTTCCATCATCACTTCGGGCTGCCGCTGAGCTACATCGGCTACGGCGGGGAGGGCAAGCAGGTCCGCGACCTGCTGCACGTCGACGACCTGGTCGAGCTGGTCGACGAGCAGCTCACACACCCCGAAAGCTGGGCCGGCTTCGTCGGCAACGTCGGCGGCGGCCGCGAGCACAGCCTCTCGCTGCTGGAGACGACCGAGATCTGCCGGAAGCTGACCGGCAACGAGGTCCCGATCGAGCGGGTGACCGAGGCCCGGCAGGGCGACGTCCCGATCTTCATCGCCGACTGCTCGCGGCTCTTCGCCCGCACCGACTGGCGTCCGAGCCGCGACCCTCGGCGGACGCTCGCCGACATCCACGAGTGGACGACCGCGAACGAGTCCAGCCTCGCCGACGCGCTCGGGCTCGACGCCGCAGCCAGGGTGAACTGACGGTGCCGCTCGCGATCGTCACGGGCTCCGGTGGTCTGGTCGGCTCCGACTCGGTGCGGCGCCTGGTCGAGAGCGGCTGGGAGGTGGTCGGCCTCGAGAACGACATGAGGGCTCGGTTCTTCGGGGCCGAGGCCTCCACCTCGCACGTGACGGACGACCTGGTCAGCTCGTATCCCGAGTTCAAGGCGATCGAGGCCGACGTCCGCGACGAGGACGCGGTCCGCAGGGTCTTCAGCGAGAACGCGTCCAGGGTGGAGCTGGTGGTCCATGCTGCCGCCCAGCCCTCGCATGACTGGGCGGCGCGCGAGCCGAAGACCGACTTCGGCGTCAACGCGATCGGCACCCTCAACCTGCTGGAGGCCACCCGCGAGATCGCCCCGGAGGCCACCTTCGTCTTCCTGTCGACCAACAAGGTGTACGGCGACACCCCCAACGCCCTGCCCCTGCAGGACCTTGAGCGCCGCCTGGAGCTGCCTGAGGATCATCCCTACTTCAAAGGGATCGACACGTCGATGTCGATCGACCGCTCTACCCACTCTCTCTTCGGCGTCTCCAAGGCGGCGGCCGATCTGCTGGTTCAGGAGTACGGCCGCTACTTCGACATGCCGACCGTCTGCTTCCGCTGCGGCTGCATCACCGGCCCCTCCCACGCCGGGGCGAGGCTCCATGGGTTCCTCGCGTACCTGATGAAGTGCGCGGTCACCGGGACTCCGTACACCGTCTTCGGCTACGACGGCAAGCAGGTCCGCGACAACATCGACGGCTCTGACCTGGTCGAGGCCTTCCTGGAGTTCCACCGCTCGCCTCGCCGGGCCGCCGTCTACAACATGGGCGGCGGCCGCGAGTCGAACTGCTCGATGCTCGAGGCGATCGAGGCGTGCGAGCGGATCGCCGGCCGCGAGCTCGACTGGGAGCTCAGCTCCGAGGCGCGGATCGGCGACCACCGTTGGTGGATCAGCGACCTCGGCGAGTTCCAGCGCGACTACCCCGGCTGGAAGCTGACACAGGGCATCGAGTCGATCCTGCAGCAGATCCACGACGTCAACGTCGAGCGCTGGGCGAGCGCGCCGGCATGAAGCTCTCCGTCGTGATCCCGGCCCACAACGAGGCCGGCTCCATCGCCTCGTGCGTGACCACCACGACCCAGGCCCTGTCCGAGGCCGGGATCGACTACGAGATCCTGGTGATCGATGACGCCAGCGTCGATGGGACGAGCGCTGTGGTCGACCACCTGGCCGAGTCGGATTCCCGGATCCACTGCCACCGCAGCCACTACAGCCGGGGGTTCGGCCTCGCCGTCAGGGCCGGCCTGGACCGCTACCAGGGCGACGCCGTCGCGATCATGATGGCCGACGGCTCCGATGATCCGGCGGACCTGGTCACCTACCACCGTGTTCTGGAGGACGGGTTCGACTGCGCGCTCGGCTCGCGCTTCGCCGGTGGGCGTGGCCGGGTGAGCGACTACCCCCGGTTCAAGCTGATCCTGAACCGGCTGGTCAACTGGTGGATTCGGGCACTCTTCCGCCACGGCTACGACGACACCACCAACGCCTTCAAGGCATACAAGCGCGAGGTGATCGAGACGGTCCAGCCGCTGCTCGCGAATCAGTTCAATCTGACCGTCGAGATTCCGCTGAAGGCCATCGTGCGGGGCCACAGCTATGGGATCGTGCCGATCTCCTGGCGCGGCCGGAGTGCCGGCAAGTCGAAGCTCGACCTGCGGGAGATGGGCAGCCGCTACGCCTTCATCGTCCTCTACGTGCTGCTGGAGCGGTACATGAGCCGCGGGGACTACCTGCGACCCGGTCTCGATCCGAAGTCAGGCCGGGCCGCCTCGCTCCATCCGGGGCATCCTCGGGCTCACGCAGGAGCCCGGGAGGACGCTAAGCCCGGTAGACGAAGGGGAGCTCGCTCTCCACGTCCTTGAGGAGCGGGGCGCTGGCGTCGCGGTCCGAGGGCCTCAGCTCGACGTCCGGCCACTCGATGCCGACGTCGGGATCGTTGTAGGCGATCCCGCTCTCAGCCGACGGGTCGTAGTAGGCCGAGCACTTGTAGACCACGTCCGCGACCTCGCTCGTCACGCAGAAGCCGTGGGCGAAGCCGTCCGGGCAATAGAGGTGGCGGAGGTTCTCGTCGTTCAGAGTGAACGCCTCCCACTCCCCGAAGGTGGGCGACCCCCTCCTGATGTCGACGAGGACGTCCACGACCTCGCCGCTGGAGCAGCGGACGAGCTTGGCCATGCCGGGCTGGAAATGCATGCCGCGGACGATCCCCCTGCCGGAGCGGGAGTGGTTGTCCTGGACGTACTCCTCGGCGATGCCCAGCTCGGTGAGGGCGTCGCGCCGGTAGCTCTCGAGGAAGAACCCCCGCTTGTCGCGGTGGATCGTCGGCTGGATCAGGATCGGCCCCTCGAGCCGGGTAGGCAGCACCTCCATCGGGGCGGGAATAATGCCCGATTTCACATGCTCTCCGTAATCACGCCCGCGCGCAACATGGCGCGCTACCTGCCGGACACGCTGGAAAGCGTGGCGGCGCTGCAGACGCCGCATGAGCACATCGTGGTCGACGGCAACTCCGATGACGGCTCGGTGGAGCTGCTCGAGGGGCGCGAGGACCCGCACCTGACCTGGATCTCCGAACCCGACAGCGGCCAGACCGAGGCCGTCAACAAGGGCCTGCGGCTCACGCGCGGCGATCTGCTCGCCTGGGTCAACGCCGACGATGCCTACATCCCCGAGGCGGTCGACCGCGCCCTCGAGCACCTGGAGCGCAACCCCGAGGTGGGCGCGATCTTCGGGGGCGTCAACTACGTCGACGAGCACGGCGATGTCTTCAGGACCCTTGTGCCGCCGAAGTTCAGCTGGCGCCGCTACCTCTACTTCGGCGCCTTCGTCACCACGCCGACGATCATCTGGCGCCGCGAGCTGCTGGAGCAGGCGCCCTCTCTGAATCAGGCCTACGTCGATGCCGCCGACTACGACTTCTACCTACGCCTGCTGCAGCGGCGCCCGCGTCGACCTGATGCCCGAGCCGCTGCTCAACTTCCGCTACCACCCGACCAGCAAGACGACCACCGACGTCTGGGTCCAGCTGAACGAGGCCATGGAGATCCGGCTCGGCTGGGCAAGGAACCCGGTGCAGCGGGGAATCATGCGCTCCTACGAGGGCGCGAGGCGCGCGATCCTGCCGCGGATCTCCTCCTGGCCGCACCCCGAGCCCCGCGGCGTCGTCAAGCTGCTGCGGCGGATCGGCGCGCGTGGATAGCTCAGGAGAGGCCGGGCCGGTCTTCGAGGGGCCTACGCTGAGACTGCGGGCCGCGGTCGCGCTGGCCCGTGCGATCGAGTGGGTGCTGCGCCACCACCGACTCGCCCGCGTCCTCTACGCCGCCGAGGACGCAAACGGTCGCTTGAGCGCCCGGATGCTTCGCGGCGAGGGTCGAGAGTGTCCCTGCTGCGGAGGGCATTTCAAGCGGATGTCCCGCCGCCGCCTTTCCGGCTGGGGCGGCATCTGCCCTCGCTGCCGCTCGCATCCCCGCCACCGCGCGATCGCCCTGCTCCTTGCCCGGGGAGATCTGCCGGGCCACCGGCTCCTCCACTTTGCCCCCGAGCCGCTCTTCGACCCCGTCTTCAAGCGCTTGCCGGACCTGGAACGCGTCACCGCCGACCTCTACGCCCCCGCCGACCTGAAGCTCGACATCACGAAAATGGATCTCCCGGACGGCTCATTCGACCTGATCCTCTGCAGCCACGTCCTCGAGCACGTACCCGACGATCGCGCCGCGATGTCCGAGCTGCGCCGCGTGCTCGCCGACGGTGGCCTCGCGCTCGTCCTCACGCCGTACCGCCCCGATTGCCCCACCTACGAGGACGCCGCGATCACCTCGCCGCTCGACCGCATGGTCGCCTTCGGCCAGCAGGACCACGTCCGCGTCTATGGGACCGATCAGGCAGACCGCCTCCGCGATGCCGGCTTCGAGGTGGAGGGCCGAACTCCGTCAGAGCTATTCGACGAGTCCGTGGTGCGCCGGTGTGAGCTCGACCCCGGCGAGCATCTCTTCTTCTGCCGCACGCCCACCGCCTAGCTGAGGCTGTCGCCTGCGAATACGTCGGGCCAGCGTGACCGGCAGGTAGACGACACCGGCCAGAATCCCGACCGCCAAGACCGGCACCAGCAGCGGCAGCAACGCGACCGCGGTCAGGGCCAGGATCGGCAGCGCCAGTGGGAACAGCACCATCGTCACGATCCCCCCGCCGACCGTCCACTTCGAGATCTCGTCGGCAACTTCCGCCCTCTTACGTCCAGATTCGTTCATGACGGCTCCTTTCGTCCTTCTCACGAGGAAGACGAGACGGAACGGTCATCTGTGACAGCGAGAGGGCGGCTAGCCCGCGGCGCGCCGCCGAAAGATCACGTTGCGATAGAGCGCCGTCTCAAGGCGGCCGGGGATCGGGCGCCAGGCCCAGAAGGTCCGGTACACCAGGCGCTGGAGCGGGTTGAGCGGCGACTCCGCGGCGAACTCGCCGCGGCGCGCGAACAGGTCGGCATGCTTGCGGCGGAGCTGGCGGTAGAACTCGCGATAGCGGCGCCGCTTCTCCTCCTGCATCGAGCTCTCGTGCTTGCGGTACTCGTGCGTCACCTTCGGGATCTGCAGTCCCCGCCAGCCCTTCTCGAGCGCGCTCAGGCAGAAGTCCCAGTCCTCGTAGCCGATCACGTCCGGGTCGAAGCCGCTCGTATCCTCCCAGCAGCGGCGCCTGATCAGCCCGAGCTGCGCTCCGGCGATCGACCGGTGCAGAAGGATGTAGGGATCGAAGTCGGGAAAGCGCACGACCCCGGACCAGGCCCCGATCAGCCTCATCAGCCCGTAGCAGTAGCCCACGTCTGGGTTCGTCTCCAGCGGCGGACGCAACGCGTCGAGCGCGTCCGGCGTGAGCCGGTCGTCCGCGTCGACCATTAAGAGCAGGTCGCTGTTGGCGCGCTCGAAGGCCGCGTTGCGGGCGTTGGCGAGCCCTGCGTTCTCCTGCCGGACGACGTCGACCTCATTCGGTAGGGCGTCGAGCGCGCGGATGGTGCCCTCGTCGGTTGAGCCATCATCAATCACGATCACCTGAGGCGGCCCGCCGTGCTGGCGCAGGGCGCTGTCGACCGATTCCCGCAGGAAGCGCCCGTGGTTGAAGCAGGGGATCACCACCGTGATGTCGTCGTGGCGGGGCACGGTCGGCCGCAGAGTAGATGGTTGATTCCACGGCGCTGTGCGCCTGGGGACGCGTGTGGCCGAGCAGATCGGTGGACGCAGGGCGAAGCCCTTGCTGGTTGCAAGGGCGAGCCCGAGGGCACCGAGATGCGACGGCCACGCGCGTCATCCAGGCGTGCATGGTCGTGTGATCAACCATCTCGGCCCGACTAGGATCGCGCTCATCGCAGAGGAGCGCCACAAGCGATCCGGCCCACAGCCTGTCTCGCGGTCCCGATCCGAGCTCATCCGGTGGATGAGCATCCAGGACGCCAACTCGGCAGGCTCCGTCCACGGAGGCGTGGTGATGCGGATGTGCGACGAGGTTGCCGGGATCGCGGCGATCAGGCACTCGGGTTGCCGGGTGGTGACCGCCGGGATGGACCGGATGACCTTCCTGCACCCGGTCTACGTCGGCGAGCTGCTGCGTTGCACCGCCAGCGTCAACGCGGTCTGGCGCACCTCCATGGAGGTCGGAGTCAGGGTCGAGGCCGAGAACGCGGTCACCGGCGAGATCCACGCCACCAGCACCGCATACCTGACGATGGTGGCCCTCGACGACCAGGGCAAGCCGATGCCGGTTCCCCCGCTCGAGGTCGAGGGCCCGATCGAGGAGCGCCGGCAGCGGGAGGCGGAGACCCGTAGGCGCAACCGACTGGCCGAGCGCGAAGAGATCCTCAAGGCGCGCCAGGCAGCGACCGAGCAGGCGGGCTGAGCCCGCCCACCTGATCCGCCCTGCGCTCCTATCCTTCTCGACGACCATGGCGGTTACCGCTCCCAAAATGCCGGGTGACGAGAGCGCGGCGCGCACCGACGACGTCCGCACGACCGTCGTGCTGCCCGCGTACAACGAGGGCGCGGCGCTGCCTCACGTGCTCACCGAGCTCGGGGAGTACCTCGACCACACCTATGAGGTCCTTGTGGTGGACGACGGCTCGACCGACGACACCGCCGAGGTCGCCGAGCGCTTTCCGGTCCGGCTCGTACGGCACCCCTCGAACCGGGGCAAGGGCGTGGCGATTCGGAGCGGGATCGCCGAGGCGCAGGGCGAGAACGTGGTGATCATGGACGCCGACGCTACGTATCCCGTGCCGGCCATCAGGCAGATGGTCGAGCTGCTCGACGACAACGACCTCGTCCGCGGCGTTCGCGAGTCGGAGCCCGAGAGCATGCCGGTGGTCAACCGGTTCGGGAACTGGCTGTTCAACAAGCTGCTCGCGCTCAGCCACGGCCTGGAGGGATCCGACCACCTCAGCGGCCTCTACGCGATCCGCCGCTCGGAGGCCGTCCGCCTGGGGACCGAGGCACGCGGCTTCGACATCGAGACCGAGATCGGGATCAAGGCGAAGGCGCGCGGCCTGCGCGAAGCGACGATCCCGATCTCGTACCTGCCGCGCGTGGGCGAGAAGAAGCTCAGCGCGGGCAGGGACGGCCTGCGCATCCTCGGCCGGGTGATCGTGCTGCTGCTGATCTACAACCCGACGATCACCTTCATCGTCCCGGGCCTGGTCCTGATGGCCATCTCCGTCACCGGGGCGATCCTTCTCAGCAGCGGTCCGGTCACCACCTCTTACCTCGGGCTGAACATCCACAGCTTCATCGTCGCCGCCCTCGGGGTCCTCGCCGCCTTCCAGCTGACGATCTTCGGCGTCGCCGCGGCCCTTTACGGGGTCGAGGCGGGCAAGCCGCCGCCGTGGTGGCTGCTGCGGGTGATCTCCGTGCGCTTCCGGCTGGCCGTCGGGCTCATCGGGCTCGTGCTGATGCTCGGCTCCCTGGCGAAGCTGATCCAGCTGACGATCCAGTGGGCCGGCGACAACCCGTTCACCGACACCCGCGCGCTGGTCCTCTCGACGAGCTTCCTCGTCCTCGGGTTGCAGGTGATCTCCGCCGTGCTCTTCATCTCGATCTTCAGCGGGCGGCTCAGCCGCGTGGCTGAGGAGGACTCGACCCGCTGGTCTCGGTCGTAGTCGTCAACTACAACGGCGCCGACGCGCTCGATGGCTGCCTTCGCGCCCTGCTCGACGACACCGGCGAGGCGGAGACCGAGATCCTGGTCGTCGACAACGCGTCCTCCGACGGCAGCGTCGCGATCGCCGAGGCGCTCGCCGACCGGCACGACTCTGTCCGGCTGCTCCGCTCCCCGACCAACCGCGGCTATGCGGGGGCGGTCAACTTCGCCCTGCCGGAGGCCCGCGGCGACTATCTCGCCGTCCTCAACATGGATGTGGTGGTCAGCCCCGGCTGGCTCGACCCGCTGGTCTCCTTCCTCGACGCCACCCCCGACGCCGGCGTCGCCTGTCCGCTGATCCTGCTCGAGTCCGATCCGAGCCGGATCAACGCCGCCGGGCAGAACCTCAACAAGACCGGGCTCGGCTTCAACCGCTGGCTGGGAAAGCCGCGCGAGCGCGCCGGGGATGCCCCCTTCGAGGCGACCGGCCTGCACGGCGCCTCGTTCCTGATCCGGCGCGAGCTGCTGGAGCGGCTCGGCGGTTGGGACGAGAGCGGCTTCCTCTACTTCGAGGACGTCGAGCTCTCCTGGCTGCTGCGGATCGCCGGTCAGGACGTCTGGTGCGTGCCGGCTTCGACCGTGACGCACGACTACCACCTGACGATGTTCCCCCACAAGCTCTTCCTGCTGGAGCGAAACCGGCGGAAAATGCTGCTCACCGACCTGCGCGGCCGGACCCGCCTGGCGCTGTCGCCACTGCTGACGCTGAGTGAGCTGATGATGTGGAGCTACTGCCTGCTGCGCGGGCCCAAGTTCCTGCGCGCGAAGCGCGACACGTATCGCTGGGTGCGCGCCAATCGGGCACTCATTCGCGAGCGCCGCGAGCAGGTCAACTCCCTGCGCCGGCGCTCGGACTGGGCGGTTCTGCGAGGCCTGCGCTGGGGTTATCCGCTGGGCCAGTTCCTCACGCTCGGGCGCGAGCGCGGCGAGTCGACACGGAACCGCATCGCTTAGCTCCCATTTCTCCCTGACTCCATATGCTGTCCGCCCTCTTGGGCGCCTTCGCCGGAACCTACGTCTCTGCAGGGATAATCCTGCTCGCGTCCCTCTTGGTCGGACGCGCGGTGCTGCTCGCGCTCGGCCGCAGGCATGCATCCTTCCTGGAGGGCGCGGTCGGTTTCGCCACCCTGATCCTCGTCTGCTCGATCGCCATCCGGCTCCCGGGCGACGAGGCGACCTCGATCGTTTGCTGCGCGCTGCTGGTCGTCGCCTCGTTCGTCTTCCTGCTCGTCCGATCCGAGTCGATTCTCGGTCCCGCGGTCGGCATCGCCATCCCGATCGCGGTGCTCTCCGGGATCGCCGCGTCGTTCCCCTTCATCGCCAGCGGGCACATCGGCATCCCGGGCGTTGGCCTCAACAACGACATGGCGATGCACCTGGTGGACGTGGACTACCTCGTCGACCCGAGTCGCCCGCAGCCCCAGAGCATCATCAACGGGTACCCGCTCGGACCGCACAGCCTGGTCGGCACCGTGGTGAGCGTGCTTGGGACCCAGCCGCTCTACGGCTGGCTCGGTCTCCTGGTGGCGGTCCCGGTCCTGACGGGCATCACCGCGCTCGGAGCGCTGCGCGAGCTACCCGGCGGTCGGCGGCTGCTGGCCGCCGTGCTGGTCGCCGTCGCATACCTGTCGGCCTCGGTCCTCGGCATCGCCGGCTTCAAGGAGCTGATCGCGGGGATGTTCCTGATCGCCTTCGCGCTTGGCCTGCGGGAGGTCGAGCGGAACCCCGAGGGCCGCATCGCCATCCTGATCGGGCTCGCGCTGATCACGGCGGCGATGATCCCCGTCTACAGCTTCCCCGGTGTCGGGTGGCTGGCGATCACGGCGGGGCTCTGGGTCGTCGCCCGGCTCCTTCGCATCCGCTCGGAGAAGGGACCGGAAGGCATGAGGGCGGCCGTGCGCGACTCGCTGTCGATCGTGATCCCCGCAGCGATCGTCGTGGTGCTCGTCGGGCTCACCCAGCTCCCGAAGGTCATCGACTTCATCAACTCCGGCTCGGTGGGGAACGTGATCGACACCCCCAGCAAGCTCCGCTACGTCGTCTCGCCGCTGGAGACGCTCGGGATCTGGCCAAGCGGCAGCTGGCTGCTGGGGACCCATGACGTCACGCATTACTGGCTGTTCGGGGCGATCGGCGTGGTCGGCCTGATCGTCGGCCTCGTCTGGTGGATGGGGAAGCGCGACTACGCCGTTCCCGCCGCGGTCGTCTCAGGGATCCTCGTCTACCTGTTCACCAAGTACCCGGAGGGCGGGGGCCTCTACGTACTCGCCAAGGCCGTCGTTGTGCCCGCCTCGGTGGTCATGCTGCTCGTCCTGACCGCCCTGCTCACGCCGGGCGGGGGCTGGGCGAAGAAGGTCTTCGCCGTCCTCTTCGTAGCGCTGGCCGGGTACTCGTCCTTCCTGGCGCTCCGCGACACCGTGGTGGCGCCCGACCATCGCCTGCAGGAGCTGGGCAGCTTCCAGGACAGGGTCGCGGGACAGAGGGTCCTTGCGCTCACCAGCGACCGCTTCACCGACTACGGGCTACGGACCGCGGAGGTCTGGAGCCCTGCCTTCAACTCGGAGCTGCGGACGCCCTCTGCGGTGACGAAGAGCCAGCGGCTGCCGATCGACTTCGACTCGGTGCCGTACAACGGAGTCAACGGGCTCAACGAGTTTCCCTACGCGGTCACCACCAGCGCGATCTACCAGAGCCAGGCCCCACCCGGCTGGACGCTGGTCGACTCGACCGGCTCCTACAGGCTGTGGAAGCGCACCGGCACGACGCCGCCGATCGCGAACCTGTTCGAGGAGGCCAGGCCGGGACGCGTTCTGCGCTGCAACAGGCCGAAGCTCGACCCCTTCCGGCGAGCGGGTGGCACGGCCCTCACCTGGCAGCCGCGCACGGTGATCGCCAAGCGCCTCTACTGGAAGGCGGCGCACGCCGGCGGCGCGCTCGGCGAGGGAGGAGTGGCGCCCGACAAGCGGGCCCCGATCGACAACAACCTGGCGCCGGGGGAGACCGCGAGCCAACAGGTCGTGCTGCCGCCCGGCCGCTGGGAGCTCTCGCTGCAGTACGTCAGCCCGGTGACCGGGGTCACCGTCAGGGCGCCCGGACTCGACGTGCATCTGCCGGCCGGCGTCGACGCCGCCATCCCCTACCGGCCGGATCAGGGCCCCTACTGGCCGGTCGGCACGATCACCGGCACCGGCGAGCCGATCACGGTCAGCGTCACGGCAGACGACGTCAACTGGTTCCAGAGCCTGATCGGGGTCGACGCGCCGGCGGTGATCGGGAACCTGACCGCAGTGAACCCGGATGGCTTCAAGCTGGTGCCTACCGCGGACGCGTGCCGGCTCTTCGTCGACCATCTGATCGGCGTCAGGCAGCTCACCCACACGAAGCAGCAAGGCAACAAGAAGTCCAGCGGGAAATAGTCGCCCTCCCTACACTGGCGCGCATGAAAGTCGGAGTAGTCGGACTCGGATATGTCGGTCTGCCGCTGGCTGTTGCCTTCGCCGAGGAGGGCCACGAGGTGGTGGGGCTGGACGCGGACCCGCGCAAGATCGACGCCCTCGCCGAGAGCCGCAGCTACGTCGAGGATGTGGCCTCCGAGCGGCTCGCCGCACTCGATGGGCGGCTCACCGCCACCAGTCGCTACCCCGACCTGAGCTCCTGCGACGCGGTGATCATCTGCGTCCCGACCCCGCTGACCAACTCGCGCGAGCCGGACCTGAGCTACATGGTTGACGCCGCGACTTCCCTGGCGGCCGTTCTCCAGAAGGGCCAGCTGATCGTGCTCGAGTCGACGACCTACCCGGGGACGACGCGCGAGCGATTGCGGCCGATCCTCGAGGAGTCGGGCCTCGCCGCGGGACGCGACTTCCACCTCGCGTTCTCCCCCGAGCGGATCGATCCTGGCCGGACCGACTTCACGATCAGGACGACCCCGAAGGTCGTGGGCGGTGTGAACGAGGCCTCCACGAAGCGCGCCGTCGAGCTCTACGAGCTCGTCTGCGATCGAGGTGATCGAGGTGAGCAGCCCGGACGCCGCCGAGCTCGCCAAGCTGCTCGAGAACATCTTCCGCTCGGTCAACATCGCGCTCGTCAACGAGATGGCGATGCTCTGCGAGCGGCTCGGGATCGACGTCTGGGAGGTGATCGACGCCGCGGCCTCCAAGCCCTTCGGCTTCATGCGCTTCGACCCCGGTCCCGGCATGGGCGGCCACTGCCTGCCGGTCGACCCCTTCTACCTCTCCTACAAGGCCCGCGAGCACGACTTCTACACCGAGTTCATCGAGCTGGCCGGGAAGATCAACCAGAACCAGCCGCACTGGTGCGTCCGCAGGATCGAGCGCGCGCTCAACGACGCGGGCAAGGCGACCAACGGCGCCAGGGTGCTGCTGCTCGGCGTCTCCTACAAGGCCGGCGTCGGCGACATCCGCGAGTCACCGGCGCTCAAGATCATCGGGCTGCTGCGGGACCTCGGCGCGGAGGTCTCCTACCACGACCCCCACGTCGCGGAGCTGCCCGACCTCGGGCTCTCCTCCGCCGGCCTGGATGAGTCCCTGGGGGCGGCCGACCTGGTCTGCATCGTCACCGCGCACCCGACGATCGACTACCAGCGTGTCGTGGACGAGTCCGCGCTGGTCCTCGACTTCCGCGGCGTCACCAGCGGGATCGAGGCGTCGAACCTGGTCCGGCTCTAGCCGGGCCGCTTCCTCACCGAGGGCTTCGGCCGCACCGCTGTCAGTGAACGGCCTTACCGTTGCTGCGCAGCACGTACCAGTAGCCGCCGAACTCGTTGACGGCCTGGCAGAGGACCTGGCCGGGCTCCCTGTCGCCCTCGTAGTAGTAGACGGGGTGGCCCGCGTAGGTCGCCTGGAGCTTGCCGTCGCTGCGGCGGGTGGTGCCGACCTTGCCCGGCTTGGCTCCCGAAACTCCCGTCGGTTTCGACTTGACGATGTAGGGAGGCCAGGCGGTGGCGCAATCCCCCGAGCAGTTGCTGCCCTTGCCTTTGTCGGCCGTGAACAGATAGAGCGCCCGGCCGCGGCCGTCGGCGAGGATGCGGCCGTAGTCGCTGCTCACCACCTTCACCTTGGGACCGCGAGCGCTGGCCGCTGACGCGGCGGGGATCGATGCCGCCCGCGTCGAGACGGACGCAGGATCGTCCTTGGCGCTTGAGCTGGAGGAGCCGCATCCGGCGATTGCGGCGGCGGCGATGACGGCGATGGGAATGAACCTCAGGTTGATCATCATGGCGACGAGTCCTGTGAGCCCGCCCTCCGTTACACCCCTGTTTGCATCTAACGACGGGTGGCGAGCGCGGACGATGACCGGACCGCAAGAGGCGAGAGGAGAGGCATGGACGAGACCACCAAGAAGATCAGCGCCCTGCTCCACGAGGCGGGCGAGACCCACCACATCGTCTACCGGATCACCGACGGCGAGGACGCCGATTGGGCGTCCTGGTACTCGGACTGGCTGGTCGATCACTCCGAGCTGCCGGACCTGCTCGGCGGAGCGCCGGTGCGCAGTCACCTGGTGGCCGAGCTGGTCGCGCTGGAGGGGGAGTTCGGCGCCGGTCGAGGGATGGGAGGACAGCTACGCGGCCCGCGTCATCGAGCGGTTTAAGGTTGCGGCCTGATGGCGAACCCGAGGGCCGAGGCGGAGGACAAGCTCGGCGGCGACTACGAGGCGCGCGTGCTCGAGCCGTCGCCTCCCGCCGTCAGCGAGCCGCCCTACGCGGACGACCCCGTCCACCCGGGCGAGGTCCCCGAGGGCAGGGAGCTGGTCTCGCCGGTCCACAACCGCGGCGACCTCACCTGGGACGAGATCGCCCGCGAGGACCCGGAGATCGCGCCCTGGTGCGCCGAGCGCTGGCTCGGGGCCTGGAAGCGGCTGAAGCCGCTGCCGGCCAGCTTCGCGGAGACGCGGGTGGCGCTGCACAAGGTCGCAGAGGCGATCGTCTCGCCGGCGCGCCAGCCCGTCAACGAGATCGCGCTGCGCTACACGCGCGGCGGCTTCGGGACCCCGTTCTTCGAGCAGGATGGCGCCGACTGCCAGGTCCGCGTCGAGCACGGCGAGCTCGTGCGGCAGCGAGGCGCCGAGGAGACGCGCGAGCCGCTTCCCGATGTCGACACGGCATCCGCGACCGCGCTCGGGGACTTCTACGGGCTCGCCTGCTCGGCGCTCGAGCAGCTCCGGGCCGACGAGGGTGACGGCGATCCTTCGATCGTGCAGCTCTGGCCCGAGCACTTCGACCTCGCGATCGAGCTTGGCTCCGAATCGGCCGGGCAGAGGGCCAACTACGGCGCCTCGCCGGGGGATGACGATCACGCCGAGCCCTACATCTACGTCGGCCCCTGGACGGCCGAGGTCTCCGGGGAGCTCTGGAACGGGACCGGCTTCAAGGGCGCCGAGCTGACCTACTCTGAGCTGATCGCCGCCGATGACCACCGTCAAGCAGCCCTCGACTTCATGCGCGAGCGCTACCGCGCTCTCCGGGACGGCTAGCCGGCGGTGAGCCGGCGGCACCGACGCCTGGGCGGCGCCGCTCTGCTCCTGTGCACTGTGCTCCTGTCGGTTGCTCCCGGCAGCGGCATCGCCGCGGGATCCTCGCCGCGGATCGTTGGCGGCGGCAAGGCGAACGCCGCGGGCTGGCAGTTCGCTGTCGCCTTGACCCAGAAGCGCCGCCTGATCTGCAGTGGCTCGCTGGTCGCGCCGGACAGGGTGCTGACCGCCGCCCACTGCGTCAAGGGCGGCAAGCACAAGCAGCTCTCCGTGCTGGCCGGCAGCCCCTGGATCTCGGCGCACAGGCACCGGCCGCGGATCAAGGTGACGGCCGTCGCCATCGACCCGGCCTACAACGGCCGCAAGAACTCACACGACTTCGCGGTGCTGACGCTGGCGAGCGCGCCGGCAGCGCAGCCCATCGCCCTTCCCACACCTCGCCGAGTCGAAGGCCGCGACGCGTCCCGGCCGGATCGTCCGCTCCGGCGGCTGGGGCACCCGCAGCGCCTGGGGATTCAACGTCGCGCGGCGCCTGAAGACGACCAAGGAGCGCGTCTACCCGGCGCGCGAGTGCGACACGGCGTACGGGAAGTCGAGGGGATTCCAGGAGGCCTCGATGATCTGCGCGCTCGGCAAGAGGATCGGCCGGACTCCACAGCCGCTTCCTTTCCACACCACCTCCTGCGAGGGAGACAGCGGCGGCCCGCTCGTCGCCGACACGCCGGGCGGCCCCCGCCTGATCGGGGCGGTGAGCGCCGGGGTCTTCCCCTGCGGCCTCGGGGGCCCCAGCATCTACGCCCGGGTGGCCAACCGACTGGGATTCATCCAGCGGGCGATAGCTGCTCCTTAGCCGAGGGGCGTCCATTCCGCTCCGTAGCCTCAATCGTGCAGAGGCTCAGCGAGTGAGAACCTGATGGCGAGAAGCGAGCTACGCCGTTGTGGCCGTTGCGGGCGCGACCTGCCGCTCTCCGCCTTCGCCAGCAGATATAGCGACGGGCAGCAGTCGTATTGCCGGGCATGCCAGAGGGAGTACGACGCCGCCTGGTATCAAGCGAACAAGGAGCGCCGGCAAGCGAAGGTTCGGGCGGATCGTGAGGCCCACGTCGCCTGGATGGACTCACTCAAGGAGGGCAAGCGCTGCGCTGGTGCGGCCAGACCTACCCTCCTTACGTAATGGAATGGGACCACCTCCCCGGAGTCGAGAAGACCCTGGTCCTCGCGGATACCCGCCGAGCTGCGCACTCGAAAGCGCGGATCTTGGCCGAGCTGGAGAAGTGCGAGCTCGTTTGCGCCAATTGCCATCGCGAACGCACCTTTGGAAAACGGCGAAAGCGGGCCGCCTAGAAGCCCAGGGCCGGGCTCGAACCGGCGACCTCATCTTTACGAGAGATGTGCTCTACCAACTGAGCTACCTGGGCGCTCTTGCTGACCGGCGATTGTAAGGTCCCGCCCCATGAACGAGCAGCCGCTACTGACCGAGCGCCGCGACCGCATCCTCCTGATCACCCTGAACCGCCCCGACGCCCGGAACGCGGTCAACCTCGCGATGGCGGAGGCGATGGCCGCCGCCCTCGACGAGCTCGACGGCGACGACCAGCTCAGCGTCGGGGTGATCGCCGGCGAGGGCAAGGGCTTCAGCTCGGGCATGGACCTGAAGGCATTCGCCACCGGCGAGCGGCCCTGGGCGCGCGACCGCGGATTCGCCGGGATCGTCCAGAAGCCCGCCGAGAAGCCGCTGATCGCGGCGATCGAGGGCTTCGCGGTGGCAGGCGGCCTCGAGATCGCGCTCGCCTGCGACCTGATCGTGGCGGCGAAGGGCGCAAAGCTGGGAATCCCTGAGGCGAAGCGTGGCCTGGTGGCGGCGGGCGGCGCCCTCCGCCAGCTCCCCCGCCGCCTCCCCGCCGCGATCGCGATGGAGCTCGCGCTGACCGGCGAGACGATCACGGCCGAGCGCGGCGCGGAGCTCGGCCTCGTCAACCGCCTCGCCGACCCAGGCAAGGCGCTCGACGTTGCGCTGGAGCTGGCCGCGGAGGTCGCTGCGAACGCGCCGCTCGCAACCGCGGCCTCGAAGTCGATCCTCAACCGGCAGGGGTCATGGGATGACGAGACCTTCTGGGCGAAGCAGGGCGAGATCGTGGCCCCGGTGTTCACCTCCGAGGACGCCATCGAGGGCGCGACGGCATTCAGTGAGAAGCGAGCTCCAGACTGGAAGGGGCGCTGACCCCGTTCGTGGCGCCGACCGCGTGCGCTCCGCCGTCGACGTGAATCACCTCGCCGCTGATCGCCTCGGACCAGTCTGAGAGCAGGAAGCAGACCGCGCGCGCCACTGGAGTCGGATCGTCGATATCCCAGCCCAGGGGAGCCGACTCCGGCCAGCTCGAGGCGAGCTCATCGAAGCCATCTATCCCGCCCGCGGCCGGCGAGGAGATCGGCCCGGCCGAGATCAGGTTCGAGCGGATGCCCCGCGGTCCCAGTTCCCGCGCCAGGTAGCGGTTGACCGCCTCCAGCGCCGCCTTCGAGACCCCCATCCAGTCATAGGACGGCCATGCGACCGAGGCATCGAAGTCGAGGCCGACGACGCTGCCGCCGTCCGCCATCAGGGGGGCGAGGTGGCGAGCGAGCGCCTGATAGGAGTACGCGCTGGTCCGGAAAGCCTCGAGTGCGCTCTCGGGCGGGGTCTCCATGAAGCGCCCGCCGATCGCGTCCGCCGGGGCGAAGGCGATCGCGTGCAGGGCGCCGTCGAGACCGCCCCAGCGGCCGTCGAGCTCCTCCGCGAGCGAGGCCAGGTCCTCCTCGGAGTTGATGTCGAGCTCGAGCACGTCGGGCGGCTCGGGGAGCCGGGCGGCCGCGCGCTCGGTCATTCGCCGGGTGCGGCCAAAGCCGGTGAGGACGACCTCCGCGCCGGCGAGCTGCGCCTCGCGGGCGGCCGCGAAGGCGATGCTCTTCCGGGTCAGCACCCCGGTGATCAGGAGTCTCTTTCCGGAGAGCATCAGGCGAGCAGCCTGCCGTCCTGGAGCGGGGAGAGGTCGTCGTCGGTCGTTGGCTTCCGCCGGCGGCGCTCGGACTCGCGGCGCCAGAGCACCACGATCTCCATGCGGGCAACCAGCTCGTCGGCCTGGTTGACGATCCGGACGGCGAGCGTGACCAGCCCGGTCTCCGCCCCGAGCTCGCGCTTGTCCGCGAGCCTGGCGCGAACCCGGATCGTGTCCCCAAGACCGACCGGTCGCTTCAGCACAGCGCCGTCGATGGAGCGCAGGGCGAGCACGACGCGGGGATCGATCGGCAGCAGGCCCAGGGCGTAGGAGAAGACCAGCATCCCGTGGGCGATCCGCCGGCCGAAGGCGCTCTCGGCCGCCCAGGCGGCGTCGGCGTGCTGAGGGTGCCAGTCGCCGGTCAGGGCAGCGAAGGAGACGACGTCGTACTCGGTGACGGTCCTGCCCGAGGACTCCATCGAGTCCCCGATCTCCAGGTCGTCGAAGTAGGGCGGCGCCTCGCGCCAGAGGGTCCCTTCGCGGGCCCCGTCGATCGTCTGCGTGGTCATGCCTTCCTCCTTCGTCCGTTGGCTCCGCCGAGCGCCGAGAGCGCCCAGATCAGTCGCTCCCTCGTCTCGGCCGGCTCGATCACCTCGTCGACGTCTCCGGCGCCGGCGGCGACCTCCGCTCTCAGATGCCCCTCCGCGTACTCCTCGGCCAGGCGGGCGTGCTCGGCCTCGGGATCGGTCGATCCCTCGATCGCCCGCCGGTGGATGATCCCCACCGCCTGGCGGGCACCAAGCACTCCGATCTCGGCGCTCGGCCAGGCCAGCACCAGGTCGGCGCCCAGCTGGCGCGAGTTCATCGTGATGAACCCGCCTCCGTAGGCCTTGCGCATCACGACCGTGACCTTCGGCACCCGGGCGGCGGAGAAGGCGTGCAGGAGCCCCGCGCCGTGACGGATCACTCCGATCCCCTCCTGCTTCGTCCCCGGCAGGAAGCCGGGGGTGTCGACGAGCACCACTAGGGGCAACCCGAAGGCCTCGCAGCGCCGGATGAATCCCGCGGCCTTCTCGGATGCGGCCGAGTCGATTGCGCCGCCGAGATGGTGCGGCTGGTTGGCGACCACGCCGACCGGATGCCCATTCAGGCGAATCAGCGCCGTGACCATGTTTCGGGCCCAGCGGGGCGAGAGCTCGAGCATCGAGCTCGAGTCGCCGATGCAGCGGACCACCGAGCGGACGTCGTAGACCTTGCGGGGATCGGCCGGGACCGCGGTGCCCGGATCCCTGCCGAGAGGCTCCTGGGGAAGGACCGGGTCGGGCGGCTGGTCGGAGCTCTGGGGCAGGTGGCCGAGCAGGTCGCGGACGAGCTCCGCGGCGGCGCGGTCGTCCGGTGCGACCAGGTCGCAGACGCCGTTGCGGGAGTGGACCCGGGCGCCGCCCAGCTCGTCCATCGTCACCGTCTCCCCCATCACCTCCTCGACCACGCCGGGGCCGGTCAGAAAGAGCCTGGCCTCCTCTGTCATCACCACGAAGTCTGTGAGGGCGGGGGAATAGGCGCCGCCGCCCGCCGAGGTCCCGGTGATCACGCTGATCTGCGGGACGCGGCCCGAGAGCGCGACGTGCTGGCGAAAGATCGCGCCGTATCCGCCCAGGGCCTCGGCCCCCTCGTCGATGCGGGCGCCACCGGAGGCGATGAACCCGACCACCGGGGCCCCCGCCCGGCCGGCCAGATCGAGTACACGCAGGATCGTCTCGGCCTGCGCTGTGCCGAGCGATCCGCCGGCGAAGCTCTGGTCCTGCGCGTAGCAGTAGACCGGCCTTCCACCGACGCTGCCGGCACCGGCGACGACGCCGTCGCCGGGAGCCGACCGCGCGGAGCGGGATGCGATCCGCGTCCGCACCAGCTCGAGCGAGCCCGGGTCGCAGAGCGCCTCGAGCCGCTCGAGCGGCGTCAGCCGCTCGCGCTGGGGCGCCTCGGCGAGCAGGGGTCGCCAGGGCAGGTTCATGCGCGCCGCCTCGATGCAGAGGACGGCGTTGTGGCCGCCGAAGCCGAACGAGTTGCTGATCCCGATCGCCGGGTGCCCGTTCAGGGGCAGCGCCTTCGCTCCGTCAGGGACGTAGTCGAGGTCGAGCCCCTCGTCGGGCTCCTCATAGTTGAGGGTGGGCGGCGCCTGCTTTGCACGGAGCGCCTGCAGCGTCTCCACAGCCTCGACGGCCCCCGCCGCGCCGAGCAGATGGCCGATCGCCGACTTGGTCGACGAGGTCGGGATTCGCATCGCCTGCTCGCCGAGCGCCGACTTCAGGGCTTCGGTCTCGGAGCGGTCGTTGAGCGGGGTTGAGGTTCCGTGGGCGTTGACGTACGCGAGCTGGCCCGGCTCGATCTCCGCGTCGGCCAGTGCCTTGCGGATCGCGCGCGCGGCGCCCTCGCCGCTCGGCTCCGGCGCCGTCATGTGGTGCGCGTCGGCGGTGGCGCCGTAGCCGGTCAGGTATCCGAGGATCGGCGCGCCCCGCAGCTCGGCGGTCTCGGCGTCCTCGAGGATCATCACCCCGGCCCCCTCGCCCATCACGAATCCATCGCGGCGGCGGTCGAAGGGCCGCGAGATGCCCGACTCCGAGGTGGCGCCCATCTCGGCAAAGGCCGCGGTCGCCAGGGGAGTGATCGCCGATTCGGCGCCTCCTGCCACGCAGGCGACGGCGTCGCCGTAGGCGACCATGCGGGCCGCCGTCCCGACGGCGTGGGCGCCCGCGGCGCATGCGGAGACGGTCCCGAAGCACTGCCCGCGCAGCTCATGCTCGATCGCCAGCGCGCCCGCGGCCGAGTTGGCCATCATCTGGGGCACGCAGTGAGGGGAGACCTTGCCCTGCCCGCTCTCGCGCAGGATGGTCGTGCTCGGACTCGATCGTGGAGAGGCCGCCGATCCCGGTCCCCATCACGCAGCCGACCTCGGCTCGGTCATAGGGCGCCTCGTCCAGGCCGGCGCCCGAGATCGCCTCGGCCGCCGCGACCAGGGCGAGCTGGGTGAAGCGGTCCGTGCGGCGCACCTGGCGACGGGTCAGGTGATCGGTCGGCTCGAACTCGTCGCAGCGCGCGAGGCCGTCCTCGATCCCCGACTCGCCGGCCGCCCAGCGCTCGTGCAGGGCCGGCGCGCCGACGCCGAGCGGCGTGACGGCGCCGATCCCGGTGATCGCGACTCGGCGTGTCACTGCTGGCGCTCGGCGACGAAGTCGACGACGTCCTGGACCGTCGCGATCTTGTCCATGTCGGCGTCGGTGACCTCGATCTTGTACTCGTCCTCGATCACCTGGGCGAGCTCGACGAGATCGAGCGAGTCGATGTCCAGGTCCTCGAAACGCGAGTCGGGCTTGACGTTCTCCGGCTCCTCGCCGAACTCGACGAGCGCCGAGATCACCCTCTCGGTCACCTGGTCCTTGGTTGCGGTTGTCATGCGTCTCCTTTCTTGTTGGTTGATCAGGCGGACATGCCGCCGTCGACCGGCAGAACGGCACCGGTCACGTAGGAGGCCTCCTCCGAGGCCAGGAAGCGGATGCAGGCCGCGACGTCCTCCGGGGACCCGGCCCGCTTCGCGGGAATCGCGTCGAGGAGCCCGGTCGATCCGTCGGAGTCAGAGCCGTTGGAGGTGAAGTCGCGGGTCAGCTCGGTCTCGATCAGCCCCGGAGCGACGGCGTTCACGGTCACGCCCCGGCGGGCGACCTCGACCGCCACCGTCCGGGTGAAGGCGATCAGTCCCGCCTTGGATGCCGCGTAGTTGGCCTGGCCGGGGTTGGCCCGCAGGCCGACCACCGACGAGACGTTGATCACCCGGCCGAAGCGCCGGCGCATCATCGGCCCGATCGCGGCGCGGGTGAGCCTGAAGGCGGCGGTCAGGTTGACGTCGAGGACCCGGCTCCAGTCCTCGTCGCTGAGCCGCATCGAGAGGCCGTCCGCGGTCATGCCGGCGTTGTTGACCAGCACGAGCACCGGTCCGAGCCGCTCGGCGACCTCCGAGATCATCTCCTCGGCGGCATTGGGATCGGCGACGTCGGCCCCGACCGGGAGCGCGGTCCCGCCGGCATCCTCGACCTCGGCGGCGATGCCCTCCGCGCCGTCGCGGTCGCGGCTGTAGTTGATGCCGACGGCCCAGCCGTCCTCGGCCAGGGCCCTCGCCGTGGCCGCGCCGATCCCGCGCGAGGCGCCGGTGACCAGGGCGCAACCCAGGTCCTGCTTTGCGGCGATGCCCTCCGGCTTCGCTGCTGTCTTGGTGGCGCTCATGCGGCCCCCTCCCACTCGACGATCCCGGCGCCCCAGGTGAGCCCGGCGCCGAAGGCCGAGAGCAGCACGCGAGACCCGTTTCGGAGGAGCCCCTGGCCCGCGGCCTGCGAGAGCGCGATCGGGATGCTGGCCGCCGAGGTGTTGCCGTACTCGGCGAGGCAGTCGATGACGCGGTCGCCCGGAAGAGCGAGGCGCTCGCCGACCGCGGAGATGATCCGCGAGTTGGCCTGGTGGTAGACGAAGAGGTCGATCTCCTCGAGCGCGAGCCCGGCGTCCGAGACGACCTCCTGGGTGACGTCGCTCATCGCAGCCACGGCGGCGCGGAAGGTCGCGCGGCCGTCCATCCGCACCAGCCGCTCCTCGTGGGTCGCGTGGATCAGCTCACCTCGTCCGCCATCCGAGCGCAGCGCGATCGGGCCGACCAGGCCGGGGCCGTCGGGCGTGACCACCGCCGCGCCGGCGCCATCACCGAACAGCCCGGCGGTGCGGCGGTCGCCGAAGTCCACGACGCGACTCATCACCTCGGCCCCCACGACGAGCGCGGCGCGAGAGCGTCCCGACTCGAGCTGAGCGGTCGCCAGCGAGAGCGCGGAGAGGAAGCCGGTGCAGGCGGCGCCGACATCCATCGCCCCGGCCGACTCGGCACCCACCCGGCTGGCGACCAGGGGCGCGGCGTGAGGCTGAAGTTGATCGGGCGTGAAGGTCGCGACCAGCACCAGGTCGAGCTCGCCGGGGTCGACGTCGGCCAGCTCCAGCGCGCGCGGTGCCGGCCAGCGCGGCAAGGTCGACGAGGCTCTCGCCGGTCGGCCCTGCGGCGGCGGCGAATCCCGGTGCGCGAGGCGATCCAGTCGGAATCGACCCCCAGCGGCCCCGCCAGCTCCTCGTTCTCCACCACCCGCTCGGGCAGCGCGGCCGCCACCGCGGCGACGCCGGGGCCTGACGTCGGCTTGGCGTCCACGGCGCCGGTCGCGCGCGCGACCAGCCCGTCGGGGTCGACCAGCGAAGAATCCACTTCCCACTGCTGTCCGGGCGAGAGCTCAGGCAAGGGCCGACTCCCGGCTCGCCAGAGTCTCCACCTCGGCGCCGTCGATCGTCCGCCGGACGAGGCCGGCGAGCACCTTTCCGGGCCCGACGTCCAGGTACCGGATCACGCCGAGCTGCGTGAGCTTGGATAGCACGGCCGTCCAGCGAATCGGGCTGACCAGCGAGGCGGCCAGGGAGTCCCGCGCGTCGTCGGGGAAGAAGTCGGCGGTGGTCGAGGAGACCACGGGGGCGCTGGGGCTGCGGAACTCGATCTCGTCGAGCTCGGCGCGGAAGGGGTCGACCCCCGCGGACATCGACGCGGTGTGGAACGCGCCCGCGACCGCGAGCTTCTTGGCGCGGATCCCTGACTCCTTGGCGGCGCTCTCGGCGGCCTCGATTGCGGCGAGCGGCCCCGAGAGGACGAACTGCTGCGGGGAGTTCTCGTTGGCCAGCGTCAGGCCGTGCTCGGAGGCGAGCGACCCGGCGCCATCTCGACTGGACCCGACGGCCAGCATGGCGCCGGGCTCGCCGGCGCGGGCCGCCTCGTCCATGACCCGGCCGCGGGCCACCACGATCCGCAGCCCGTCGGCGTCGTCGATCGCCCCGGCCGCGGCGAGTGCGCCGATCTCGCCTAGCGAGTGCCCGGCGAAATACTCCGCCGCCGGCCGGCCGAGCTGCTCATAGCCCGCGATCGAGGCGCAGTAGACGGCCGGCTGGGCGAAGGCCGTTCCCTCCGACATCCGGGCGAAGGGATCCTCGCCCACCAGCTCGCCGGCGAGCTCCAGGAGATCCGGGCGGAGCCGGCCGACGAGCTCGCGGCTCGAGGCATCGCCGACTCCCTGTCCCGGAAAGAGGATCGCTGAAGCGGGTGTGGCGTCCATGCCCCCATGACTAACCACGCACCGCGGTTGAGTGAAGGGGCTCGGATGTCATGCCCCCTGTTCGGGGGGGTTCTGGGGGACGGCCGGGGGATCAAGTGGAACCCAGGGAGCGGCCTGGACGGCCGCCCCCGCGGATTCAGCTGAAGGAGTCGCCTACTTCTTCGCCTTGCACTTCTGGACCGACGTCGAGCTCAGGGTCGAGCCGTCGGCGAAGGTTTCCGTCGCCGCGTGGGACCACTTCTTCTTCTTGCACCGGGCCATGACGTAGTAGGTCGCCTTGCCCTTCTTCTTGCCGGTCTTGACCTTGCCGATCGCTACGTCGAAATGCGTCAGAGACGTCCCGGTGGGCGGAATCGGGGTGGTCAGGGTGTTGGTCTTGGTGTCAAGGGTGCCGATGCCGGTCGTGCTGAACGAATAGACACCGGACGGCAGGAACAGGTCGGTGTGAAAGCCGATCGGCGGGATGCCGCCGCCGGTGGGGACTCCGTTGTACGCGGTCACCTTCCCAGTGAGGTTGCCGCCGTTGACCAGGACGCTCCCCTGGCCGATCTTGCTGTTGCCGCAGAGGCTCATCGCCGTGGAATCCGGCACGGTGCTGATCGAGCTCAGGTTGCACTGGGGCAGGTTGCCTGGCGTGAACTTGATGTCCTTGCTGAACTGAACGACGGTGGTGGTCGGCGTCGGGGCGAACCCGCCGCCTGTGAAGGTCGTATCCAGGCTGCTGGTGATCGCCGCCGGGCCCAACGTCTTGGCCGATTGCTTCTTCGGCGAGATGCTGGCCGAGTAGGTGAAGCCGGTGACCGCCGCCGAGGCGGTCCCGCTCGCCAAGAGAGCACCGATGGCGCCCAGCATCGACGCGAGCACGTACTTGCGCTTGCTCATTTCAATCCCCTTCCCTCGATCCGTCGCGAGCATCCTTGCCTACGGTCATGCGACTCGTGGTGCTGAGCCTAGTCGGGCGCTGCGCTGCGCGTCAAGCCCAACTGCTGGGCCTTTCGAGTCGCCTCGGCTCGGTTTCGCACTCCGAGCTTGCGGTAGAGCGCCGTGGTGTGGTCCTTGATCGTGTGGGGCGAGAGGAAGAGGCGACTCGGCGATCTCGCGGTTGGTGGCTCCCGCGCCGATCAGCTCGAGGACCTCGCGCTCGCGCGGCGAGAGCGGGGTCGCGGGCCCGTCGGCCTGGCGCGCGTAGACGGTCATTCCCCTGCCCACCATCCGCACCGCGTTGGCAACCTCGTCCGCGCTCCAGTCCTTGGAGATGAAGCCGGCGGCGCCGGCCGCCTTGGCGGCCTCGGGCGAGATCCAGCCGGCGCCCGAGATCAGCAGGACGCGCGTCTTCGGCGAAGCCTCTCGCAGCGCCTCGCAGAGCTCCGCGCCGGAGCGCTCGCCGAGGAAGAGGTCGACCAGCGCAACGTCTGGCCGGGCGCGCCCGGCGAGCTCCACCGCCTCCTCCGTAGTCGAGGCGACGACGCAATCCCCGACCCAGGGCTGGCGTCCGAGCAGCAGCCTGAACCCCCACTGAACGACGGCGTGGTCGTCGACGACGAGCACGCGGAGGTTCTCGGCGCCGTTCAGCTGCTCGGCAGCACCAGGCGCACTCGCCATCGGTCCTCCTCCCGGCCGTACTCCAGCATTCCCCCTCGCTGCAGCGCCTCGTAGGAGGCGAGCCGCAGGCCCATCCGCGAGCCGGCGGGCGCACCCGCCACGCCGGAGGGCGGCAGCCCGTCGTTTCGCACCTCGAGAGCGAAGGCGCCGTCGCGATCGTCGATCGTCACCCTCACCTCGGCGGGATTCGCGTGCTTCTCGGCATTGCGAAGCGCCTCGTTCAGGATCGACACCGCCAGCGGCTCGAGCTTCTCCGGCACGTCGACGCCGTCCCGCCAATCGACCACGAGCGGGAGCATCTTGTACTGCCGGCCCAGCCGCTCGAGCTCGGCGCGCAGCCCGCCGTCCTGCAGCTCCATCAGCGAGCTGCCGGCGGAGCCGATCAGCGCCTCCCGCAGGTCACCGAGGGCGGCCTCGATCTCGGCGACGCAGCGCTCGCGGTCGTCGTCGGCCAGCGGCCGATCCGATCCGAGCGCCATCGAGACGCCGAACAGCCGCTGGGTCACCCGCTCGTGGACCTCGCGGGCGAGGTCGATGCGCTCCGAGAGGCGCCGGCTCCGCTCCAGCTGGCGGGTCACCTCCCTGACGTGGCTTGCCAGGGCCGCGGTGCGCCCGAGGGCGTGCATGGTCGAGCGCTCGCCGTCGGTCAGGTCGAAGGGCTCCCCGTCGCGGTCGGCGAAGATCACGCCGAGCCAGCGCCCCGCGGCGGCCACCGGGGTGCAGGTGAGCTTGGTGACGCCCGGCAGGTTGGCGTAGCGAGCGGGCACGTCGGCGGCCAGGTCACTGGTCTCCACCACCCGGTCCTCGGCCAGAGCCCGCTGCGCGATCGGGGTCTCCTCGAGGCTGCCGTAGCCGTGTGCGATGAACTCGCGATAGACGCCGTGGCTTCCGGCCGGCAGCACGAGCCTGCGCTCCGCGTCATACAGAAAGAGCACCGCCCGCTCCATCGAGGTCTGCAGGCAGACGGCCTCGCAGATCCGGTCGTAGAAGTCATCGAGCTCTCTCTTCTCGTCCAGCTCGAAGAGCAGCTGAACGACGACGTCCAGGGCCTCGGAGCGGAGCGAGTCTTCCTTGATGCTCACGTCCATGGGCTACCCCTGCATGGTCGCATCGGTTACATCGGGAGTAGGCTCCGCTCCATGAAGGCGGTCCTCCTGGCGTTGATCGCGGCGCTCGCGGCGCTCTGCATCTCGGCCGCGGCGGTCGCGAGCCCGGTGGCCTCCGAGAGCGGCAAGCGCGTCCAGCTGATCGCGAACTGCTTCAAGCCGAAGTTCAAGCCGAAGGACGTGATCATCGCCTGCGGCGATGCCAGCCTCGGCGCGCGGGCCATGACCTGGTCGACGTGGACCCGGAAGAAGGCCGACGGCAACGGGACCGGGCAGATCAACGACTGCAATCCTGACTGCGCCAGCGGGACGACGAAGAGCGCGCCGATGGAGCTGCAGCTCAGCAAGCCGCAGCTCTGCTCCAACGGCAAGCGGGTCTTCGCCAAGCTCCGCTACATCTGGACCTCGGGCCCGCCGATCGCAGAGACCGTCGCCAGCGGGTCCGTGCCGATCGGCTGCAAGCTCGCCGCTCTCTAGCTTCCTCGGACCGAAGCGGCCCTCATCCCTATTGGGGTCAAGCATTCAGGCAGGTCGCCGATGTGAAACGGCGAAGAGGTCGCCGATGCCACCGAACTCGACTCAGAACCTGAACGCCAAGCTCTCGCTCGTTTCCGCCAACCGGCGGCGCCCGGTCGGCTCCGGCCCCAGCTTCACGCCGCCGCCGATCCAGAGCTCGGCTCCCCAGGTCCAGATCGTTGGCGGCCCCGCGTCCTACCGCGGCGGCTACCACCTCAGCTTCTAGCCAGTACAAACCCCGGATGAGGATCCGGGTCAGCCTCCTGCTTGCCGTCTGCGCGCTCCCTGCGCTCACGTTCCTCTCGCCGGCCGCGGCGCCCGCCACCGCGAAGGCTGTGCACGGCTACCCGTGGCGGCACCGGGTCCACGACGCGGTTCGGTTCCTGCACTCGCGGAGCGGCAGCGCCTCCTTCGCGGTCGCCGACGAGCGCGGGCGCATCCACGGGTACCGCCGAGCTGTCCAATATTCATCCGCCAGCCTGGTGAAGGCGATGCTGCTGGTC
Source organism: uncultured Solirubrobacterales bacterium (assembly GCA_963763985.1). Lineage (GTDB taxonomy): Bacteria > Actinomycetota > Thermoleophilia > Solirubrobacterales > 70-9 > DASUPK01. The sequence goes on from CAVXQO010000017.1 coordinate 62,705, forward strand.
GCCTACCTCGATCAGCCGAGTGTCGGTCATCGCCGATTGCGCGCAGCGGACCGGCGGCTGCTCGGGCCGATGATCCGCGTGTCGGACAACGAGTCGGCGACCTCCGTGTACGACCGGGTCGGCCCGAGTGGCCTGACGAGGGTGGCGCGGCGCGCCGGGATGCGCAGGTTCGAACCGAACCCGGTGTGGGGCGGCTGCCAGGTGACGGCTCGCGACCAGGCGCGCCTCTTCTCCCGCATCCGGGCGCTAATCCCGGAGCGCCACCGCGCCTACGCCCTGGGGCTGCTGCGCAGAATCGTCTCCTACGAGCGATGGGGAATCCCTCGAGCCAGGCCCCGGGGTTGGCGCGTCTACTTCAAGGGCGGCTGGTTCAAGGACGACGACGGATGGCGGGTCCACCAGGCGGCGCGGCTCGAGCGGGGAGACCGACACCTCTCCATCGCGGTCCTCACCCGTGGCAGCCCGAGCCTGGGTTACGGAGCCGCCACGATCGCCGGGGTGACCGCCCGGCTGCTGCGCGGGTACCGCTGACGCCCGGTTCTAGCTACGACGCGTCCTCGGCGAAGCGGTAGCCGACGCGGCGAACCGTGAGTACGAGCTCAGGGTTCTGAGGATCGCGCTCGACCTTCTGGCGGAGGTTCGAGATGTGGACGTCGCAGGCGCGGACGTCGCCGCGGAACTCGGTCTGCCAGAGCTCCTCCATGATCTCCTTGCGCGAGAAGACCTGGCCCGGGTTCTCGGCCAGCAACCGCAGGACCTGGAACTCCGAGCGCGTCAGGTTGATCGGCTCGCCGCGGACCGTGACGAGGTGGCGGGCCAGGTCGATGGAGACGGGCCCCGACTCGATCGCGGTCCCCTCGGCGCCGGTCGAGCGGTCGAGCTCACGGCGCCGCAGCTGGGCGCGGACTCGGCCGAGCAGCTCGCGGACCGAGAACGGCTTGGTGACGTAATCGTCGGCGCCGACCTCGAGGCCGACCACCTTGTCGACCTCCGCGTCCTTGGCCGTCAGCAGGATGATCGGCACCGGGCTGTGGGCGCGAACCTCCCGGCAGATGTCGAGGCCGCTCTTCCCCGGCATCATGATGTCCAGGATCAGCAGGTCGAAGCGATCGTCCGAGATCTGGCCCTCGGCCTCCTCCCCGTTCGCCGCCAGGGTGACCTCGAATCCCTCCTGCTCCAGGGCGTAGCCCACCGACTCGCGTACGGAGAGCTCGTCGTCGACCACGAGGATGCGGTTCGATGCCGGCGGCGTCGGGCTCATGCGACGGGGGTCGGGGTCGGCTTGGCCGCACGCAGGCGGACCCAGAAGACGCTGCCCTGGTCAGGTTCCGAGCGCAGCCCCATCTGCCCGTTCATGACGTCCACCATCCGCTTGGCGATCGAGAGGCCCAGGCCGAAGCCCTCACCCTCGAGAGTCGCGGAGCCCCGGTAGAAGCGCTCGAAGACGCGATCCTGCTCGTCAGGGGGAATCCCCTTGCCTGTGTCCTGGACTTCGATCGTCACGGTCTTCTCCTCCCCCCGTGCCGCGCGAAGGGTAACCGTGCCGGGCGGGGGGGTGTGGGCGCAGGCGTTGGTGAGCAGCCCGATCATCACCTGGCGGAGGAGGACCGGGTCTCCCTCGGCGACCAGGTCGGGTTCGATCTCCGCCCGCATCTCGACGCCCTCGGGGGCCGCCACGGCCTCGCGGGCTTCCTGGGCGGCGTGGGAGACGTCCACCACCTGCGCGGGATCGCTCTCGCCCGCGGCCTCCACTCGCGCCAGCATGAGCAGCGACTGCGTCAGGCGGGTCATTCGCTCGGCGTCCACCGCGAGCCTGGCGAGGAAGCGGTCCCTGGCGTCGGGGTCGTCCTTGGCGCCGCCGCGCAGGACCTCGATCCCGCTCATGATCCCGGCCAGCGGGTTGCGCAGCTCGTGGGCTGCGTTGGAGACGAACTCGCGCTCGGCCTCCTCGCGCTTGAGCTCGTCCGTGCGGTCGCGTACCACCAGCAGCACGGCGTGCTCGGCCGGAACCCGGCGGGCCTGAACGCCGTAGACGCGTCCGTCGATCAGGAGCACCGGAGATCTCGTCCGATCCGCCTTCCGCGGCGCGCCGCAGCGACGGGATCAGCGCGGCCGCGGGCTGGCCGTCCCTCACCAGCCGCGCGGCGGCGGGGTTGTTGAAGCGAACCGCGCCGTCCTCCCCCACCACGATCACGGCCTCCTTCAACCCGTCGAAGATCGCCGAGAGGCGGTCGCGCTCGGTGGCGAGCATGCTGAAGGTCTTGCGCAACTCCTCGCGCATCGAATCGAGCGAGCGGGTGAGGTCCCCGATCTCGTCGCCCCCGCCAGGCGGCAGCGGCGCCTCGAAGCGGCCGGCCGCCATCTGCTCCGCCGCGCGCGCCAGCCGCCTCACCCGGATCGCGATCAGCGAGGACACCAGGAAGCCGACCAGCACGCCGATGGCGATCGCGATCAGGAGCGCCCGCAGCCGGTCGCCGCGGAGCTGGTCGAAGGCCCTGGTCAGGGCCGGCGGTGGCTCGGCGCGGACGATCACGGCGCCGCGCACGAACTTCTTGCCGAAGATCGGGACCGCCGCAACCGTCACGTTCCCGGGCAGGCTCGCCCGGTAGCGGCGGTTGGCGAGCGCGGCCCGGACGGCCTCCGGCTTCTGCTGCACGGCGGCGAGCGCGGCGAGGTCCTGGCCCGGCGCGAATGGGTGGCCGTGCCGGTTGACCGCCCAGGCCTCGAAGTTCCCGGTGTTCGCCAGCGCCAGCACGTTGGCGGCGTGCAGCTTGTCGGCCTTGCCCAGGTTGTCCGCGAGGCTGGAGGTCCTGCCGACCGCGAGGTCGGCGGACTGGCTCTGCAGCGTGCGCCCCGAAGAGTCGTCGACGAAGACGTAGACGGACGCCGCCGTGATCAGCGAGACCCCGGCGAAGGCAGCGCCGAGCCAGAGCCGCATCGGAATCCGGCGGCCTCTCTCCCCACCCCTCGCATCCTCGGCCATGGTCAAAGGATTGTTACCCCTTGCTCACATTCGTGTGGGCGTCCGCGGGCCGCCGGGCGGATCAGCCGGACAGCGCGGCCGCCAGGCGGAGCCAGAGCGCCTCGAGGGCGAGCTCCTCGGAGACGTTGACGCGCAGGCGCCGGCGCGTGTCGAGCACCCACTCGACCGCCAAGCGCGCCGCGGCGGGGTCCAGCCCCTGGGCGTCCTCCGCGAGCTGATCGAGGCGGTCGGCGTTCAGCACGACGTCGTCCGCCCCCGAGGCGATCGCCGCCAGGTCGCGGTACCAGGCGCAGCACAGCGCCAGGCCGAGGTCGAGCGCCTGGGTGCGGGCGCGGCGCTCGGTGCGCTTCACCTGCTCCGTCGCCTCCCGCGTCAGCTTCCCCTTGCGGCCGCGCTTCGCCATGGCCTCGGCCTCATCGGCCAGCCGGCGCTCCTCCTCGGCGCCCGCCTCCTGGCCCGCCTCGCTGGCGGCGTCGAGCAGGGCGCGCCAGGGCTCGGGGGGTGCGTCCTGAGATCGGGCGGCCCGGGCGGCCGCCTCGGCGGTCGCCCTGAGCGCAGCTCCCGCGCTCACCGAGGAGAAGGCGGGCGAGCTCGACGTCGCCTCCGCTGAGGCGAGCGGCCGCGGCGGCGTCCTCGCCTGCACCCAGCGTCTCGAGCACCGCGTCGGGCGCCAGCGGACCGAACTCGATCGGCGTGCAACGGGAGATGATCGTCTCGGCGAGCAGCTCGGGCTCGGAGCAGACCAGGATCAGGTGGGCAAAGGGCGCCGGCTCCTCCAGCGTCTTCAGCAGCGCGTTCTGGCTCTCGTCGCGCAGGTCCTCGGCCTCCTCGATCACGAACACCCTGCGCCCGCCCTCCGCCGGGCTCAGGCTGGATGCCCGGATCACCGATTCGCGGACGTCCTCCACCAGGTGCTGGGCGCCGGGCGGGCGCAGCCAGGCCAGGTCGGGGTGCGGCGAGGGATCGATCAGCGCCCGGCGCCTGGCGTCGTCCGGGTCCGGGGCGCCCTCGGCGAGCAGCTCGGCCGCGAACGCCCGCGCGGCGGCCGCCTTGCCCGCGCCGCGAGGCCCTCGGAAGATGTAGGCGTGGCCGGGCGAGGCGAGCGCGGCCACCAGCGCCGCCCGCGCCCGCGGCTGATGCCGGGTCGCCTCCGCCAGGGCCTCGGGGATCGCGGGAGTGCTCGCGGCGGCCTCCATCACATCACCACCCGCCCGCACCTCGGCGAGCACGGCCGCGTGGACCGAATCGCGATCGCCGTCCGCATCGACCACCCGAACCCGCTCCGGATGGCGGCGGGCAACCTCGTCATAGCCCTCGGCAACCCGGCGCTGCAGCTCGATTCCCTCCTCCTCGAATCGGTCGGCCTTGCGGCGGCCGATCCGCGTCGCGGCGCGATCGGGTTCAATGCGCAACAGCACGGTCAGGTCCGGCCAGACGCCGCCGGTGGCGAGATCGCAGATCTCCTCGACCCGCTCGGCGCCCAGCCCTCGCGCTACGCCCTGGTAGGCGACGCTCGAGTCGCTGAAGCGGTCGCAGATCAGATCGCGGCCGGCGTCTCGCGCCGGTCCGACGACCTGGGCCACCAGCTCGGCCCGGGCCGCGCAGAAGAGCAGCAGCTCGGCCAGCGGGTCGAGCTCCAGGTCCGGGTCCTTCAGCACCTGCCGGATGCGCTCTCCGGCCTTGGTCCCGCCCGGCTCGCGCACCAGCAGCACGTCCTCGCCGAGCGCGCGGGCGAGCAGCTTGGCCTGGGAGGTCTTCCCGGAGCCGTCGATTCCCTCGAGCGAGATGAACATCTCGGACCCAGGCTAACCGCGCGGACCCCCGGAGCGATAGCGTTGGTCGACCGGATGAAGCGCCGTTGATCCCGCCGAGTTCCGCGATGCGCAGCGAGAGTCCTGGGATGACGCGGCCAAGGGGTGGAAGAAATGGTCCGACTGGCTCGACGGGTACTCGATCGCGGTCTGCGAGCGGCTCGTGGAGCTGGCCGGGGTCGAGCCGGGCAGCCGGGTGCTCGACGTCGCCTGCGGCTACGGCGAGCCCGCGCTGACGGCCGCCAGGAAGGCGGGCCCCGATGGCGCCGTCGTGGCCACCGACATCTCGGCGGAGATGCTGGCCTACGGTCGCGAGCGGGCGGCGCGAGCGGGATTGGACAACATCGAGTTCATCGAGTCCGACGCGTCGGCGCTCGACTTCCCGGCGGAGAGCTTCGACGCCGCGCTCTCCCGGTGGGGAATCATCTTCGAGCCCGACGGCGAGGGCGCGGCCGCCCGCGTCCGGCGGGTTCCTCAAGCCGGGATCGCGGATGGCGATCAGCTCCTGGGGCACTCCCGACCGGGTGCCGATGATCGCCAGGCCGATGCGGACGGCGCTCGAGGCTCCTCGACGTTCCGCCGCCCCCGCCGGGCACGCCGGGCCCGCTCTCGCGCCCGACCCCGGAGGCGATCGGCGGCCTGCTCGAGGGTGGCGGCTTCTCGGAAGTTCAGGTGGAGGAGATGGACATCACCTTCGAGTGGGAGTCACCCGAGGAGTTCAGCGTCTACATCCAGGGACATCGTCGCGCCGCTCACGGAAGATGGTCGACGCCCAGCCCAAGGACGTCCAGGAACGAGGTCTGGAAGGCGATCGCCGACTGACGTCCGGGACGAGTCGGAGCGACGGCGGCACCCTGCGCCTCACCAACCAGGTGCTGCTGGCGTCCGGCCAGGCCTAGCGGGCCGGCTAGCTCTTCGCCCGGGGCTTGGCCTTCGAGCCGTTCCCGGACTTGGCGCGAGCAGCGAGTGCCGTTCTTCTTCGTACCGTTCTTGGCCTTGGCGCCGTTGCCGCGCGCGCGCTTGACCTTGGTCGCCGAGGCCTGGCCGGCGATCTTCTCCGCCTCCTTGGCGGCCTCGGCTGGGTCGACGGCCTCGCCGTCCTTGCCCTCGCCGTCCTTGGCGGCGGCCTCGGCCGCCTCCTTCGCGGCCTTGGCCGCCTCGCGCTCGGCGCGGCGGCGCTTCATCTCCGCCATCGAGGGGCACTCGTCGTTCAGGCAGAGCTTCCAGGGACGCCCGCGCCAGGGCACGACCTGCAGGCGCGGCGTGCGGCCGCAGACCGAGCAGACCTCCTCGATCTTGTAGAGGCCGCGAACCCGCTGGGGCAGCGGGAAGGTCGTGTCGCAGGAGTCGGGCGACTCGGGGTTGTCGCCGTCCCAGCCGGAGCAGCCGACGAAGCGCTTGCCCGACTTGCGTGCCTTGATGATCCGCAGCAGGTGGGGCGAGCCGTCCTCCTGCTTACGGCCGGCCTCCTGGCAGACGATGCAGGGGCCGAGGATCCGGTCCTGGTCCATGCCGGCCCAGACCTCGCGCGCGAACTTGCGCCACTTGGCGTCCTCGTCCTCGGTCTTGACGTCGTCGCCCATCTCGTCGAAGGCCGAGCGCAGCATGTCGCGGCTGTCCTTCAGGACGTCGTCCTTGGTCATCTCGCCGGCGGCGATCTGGTCCATCTCCGCCTCCATCTCGGCGGTCATGTCCGGAGTCGCCATGCGCGGCACGTAGTTCTCGAACGCCTTCGACATCGCGATCCCCGTCTCCGAGGGCTCCGGCGGGTTGCCGAAGACATAGCCGCGGTCGTAGAGCTTCTGGATGATGTCCGCGCGCGTCGCCTTGGTGCCGAGGCCGGCCTCCTCCATCATCTCGATCAGCTTGCCCTGGCTGATCCGAGGAGGCGGAGGGGTCTCCTTGCCCTCCATCTCGACGCCCTCGAGCGTCAGCTCCTGCCCCTCCTCGAGCTTCGGGATCTCGGTGTCGGCCGAGCGGGCGTAGGTGTAGATCGCGGCGAAGCCCGGATCGAGCACGACCGACCCGCGGACGAAGTAGGTCTCGCCCCTCCGGCATCAGAGTCTTGTCCTTGGGCGGTGACGATGTTGGCGCGCGTCGACTCGCTGACCATCGGCGGCGAGAAGGTGGCGAGGAAGCGGCGGGCGACCAGCTCGTAGACGCGGCGGTGGGCCTCCGAGCGCGCCTCGAGGCGGTGCGGGTTGACGGCCTGGGTCGGATAGATCGGCGGGTGGTCGGTCGTCTCCTTCTTGCCCCGGGTCGGCTCGAGCGAGCGGCCGTCGAGCAGGAACTCCGCCGCCTTGAAGTCGTCGATCCCGACCAGCTGCTTGACCAGCTCCTTGGTGTCGAGCGACTTCGGATAGACGGTGTTGTCGGTCCTGGGGTAGGAGATGTAGCCGTCCATGTAGAGGTCCTCGGCGATCCGCATCGCCCGCGAGGGCGTGATGCCGAGGCGGCTCGAGGCGTCCGTCGTGAAGGCGGTGGTGTTGAGGGGCGTCGGCGGCTTGCGGTTGTTCTTGCGCGCCGAGATCTCCTTGACCGTGCCCGGGGTCTTGGAGTTGGCGACCGCGGCCTCGGCCTCCTCCTTCTCCCAGAACTTGTCGGTCGTGTGCTCGGCGACGAAGCCGCCGTCCGGGTGGGCGAAGTTCGCGGTGACCTCCCAGAACGGCACGGGCTCGTGGGCGCGCCGCTCGAGCTCGCGCTGCACGATCAGTCCGAGGGTCGGGCTCTGGACGCGGCCGACCGAGAGGAAGTTGGAGCCGAAGCGCCGGGTGGCCATCGAGACCGATCGCGTCAGGGTCGCCCCCCAGATCAGGTCCATGTCCTGTCTGGCGGCGCCGGCGAGGGCCAGCGGCATCGAGAGCTCGTCGAGCTCGTTGAAGGCCCGCTCGATCTCGTCCTTGGTGAGCGCCGAGTAGCGGGCGCGCTTCACCGGGCGTCCCGTCCTCGTGCACGCCCTCGGCGGTGGCGAGCTTGGGGTTGGCGGCGACGATCTCCTGCAGCGCCTCGAGGCCGATCAGCTCGCCCTCGCGGTCGTAGTCGGTCGCGATCACGATGTCGTCGGCGTCCTCGGCCACCTTCTTCAGGGCGCGGACGACGTTCTTGTCCGTCGGCTCCTTGATCAGGTCGGCGTCGATCAGGTCGCGGGGATTGGTCTCCTGCCAGTTGTTGTACGACTCGGGGAAGGCGGGATTGAGGACGTGGCCCTTCAGGCCGATGGTCATCTGGGGCCCGTCGGGGCCCTCCAGGTGTAGAACGGCGTCTTGTAGGACGCGCCCTCGGTGGCGGTCCCGCCGCTCAGGATCTCCGCGATCTTCTTCGCGCTGTTGTTCTTCTCGGTGACTATCAGTCGCATATGGCCCTCCACGGTAGCCGCGGGGCTGGATGCCCGCTACAATACGGCGGTCCTAGCTTCGCTGGGCCTCGCAGCTCGGCCGATGCGGTCGGCGAGGGTAGCAGGGGGGTCTCACTGCCCGCCTTTAGGCCCGTGGCTCCCTGCGTGAAATCCGTGGTCACAGGCGGCGCGGGGTTCATCGGCTCGCATCTGGCCGATGCTCTGGCCGCGCGCGGCGACGAGGTTCTCGTGCTCGACGACTTCTCGAGCGGCAAGCGCGAGAACCTCGCCTCGGCGCTCGAGGCGGGGGTGAGCCGTCACGGAGCTCGATGTCGCCGACGCCGAGGCGGTGCTTCGGCCGCGATCGAGGGATTCGGCCCCGAGAGCGTCTTCCACCTCGCGGCCCAGATCGACGTGCGCCGCTCGATGGCGGATCCCGGCTTCGACGCCCGCCTCAACGTGGTGGGCACCGTGAACGCCCTGGAGGCCGCCGACCCGCGCGGGCGCCTCGCGGTTCGTCTTCACCTCCACCGGCGGCGCCATATATGGAGAGGGGGCCGAGCGGACGGACGAGCTTCCCTTCGCCGAGACGCCCGCTGCGAGCCGTTCTCGGTCTACGGCCAGAGCAAGCTCGCCGCCGAGGGCTATCTCGGATCTCTACGCGCGCACGCGCGATCTCTCGGCGGGACGCGTGCGCCTGGGCAACGTCTACGGCCCCCGGCAGGACCCGGCGACGGAGGCTGGCGTGGTCGCGATCTTCTGCGAGCTGGCGCGCGACGGCGGCCGGCCCACCGTCTTCGGCACCGGCGAGCAGACCCGCGACTACGTCCACGTCGCCGACGTGGTCGCCGCACTGCTCGCCGATGAGGGGAGCGACGACCAGGGGCCGCTCAACGTCGGGCACCGGAGTCGAGACGACGTGCTCGAGCTGGTCGAGCGCGTCGGTGCTGCCTCCGGCCGCGACGACTTCGAGCCCGAGTTCGCCCCCGCCCGCGACGGCGAGGTCGAGCGCACCTGTGCTCGACACGACCGCAAGCCGCCGAGCGCCTGGGCTGGCGGGCGGAGCGCAACGATCGAGTCCGGGCTCGAGGAGACGCTCGCCGCCGACGCCGCCTAGGATCTCCAGATCTCGAAGCAGAGCGCACCTACCCGCGCGGGGGGAGCCGTTCTGGCGGCGTCGTTGCTGGCGCTCGCCGTGGCTGCGGCGTCACCGGCCGGTGCCGCGGTCAAGCTGAGTGGGAAGCGGATCGTGGTCTCCAACGGCGCCGCTCGTGCGGTGATCGAGAGGGCGCCCCTGCGGCTCGTGTTCCGCTCGCGGGGCCGCACCCTCCTGCGCGAGCTTCGCGCACCGCGCTCGACCACGCCCGCCACGCTGCCGAGCACCGACGACCCCGAGCCGTTCGCTCTCGAGCGCCGCCCCGACCACGCCGTCTACGCCCCGCTCACCTACGAGGTGGGCACCGAGCAGCACGCCCAGTGGGAATCCGGGCTGTGGAACGGGAACACCCTCTTCGATCGCCGCTCGGGGACCGTCTACGCGGCGCGGCGCGTGGTCTCGGCTGCGCGGCGGGGCAAGGGCGTCCGCCTGACCCTGGCCACCAGCGAGCCTGGGCGGCGCCTGATCGCGTGGATCGACCCCGACCGCGCCGGCGGCCTGCGCGTCCGCGTGCGCCCCAGCTCGGCGGCCGGGGTGATCGAGATCGGCGACTCATTCGCGGCGGGGCGCGGCGAGGGCTTCCACGGCTTCGGCGGCACCCACGGGGGCACGAACAAGCACGGCGAGAAGCTCTACTCCGATGTCGTCCAGGAGAACCTCGGAGGATCGGAGACGCTGCTGCCCGGGCTGTCGCTGTTCCCGGTTCTGGTCGGGGGCGGCACCTCGTATCCGATCTCGGAGCTGGGTGGGGTCCCGAGCCCGGCGGAGCTGCCCGGCGGCCTCGAGCGCTACCTGTTCCCCAACGGCATGAACGCCGCCTACTACCCTCAGGCGGAGTTCGTCTCGTCCAGGGGCTACGGCTTCCTCCTCAACCGGAGCAGCCGCGCGCGCTGGCGGATGGGCAACGACCGTCCCGGCGCCTGGCAGGTGCAGGCGAGCGGCAGCCGGCTCGACTACACCGTCTTCCCGGCGCGGAGCCGCCGCCGGGCGGTGAGCGACCTGACCTCGGTGAGCGGGCGTCACCGGCTGCCGCCCGGCTGGGCCCTGGGGCCGACCCTCTCGCGGACCGTCCGCTCGCCCGCCCTGCCCGGCAGTCCCCCGGCGGAGGACCCGGCCTCCTACCGGGCGAAGATCGAGCAGGACCTGGCGGACATCCAGCGCTACGGCCTGAGGATCTCGGCCTACGGCTTCGAGGGCTGGGGAATGCTGGACCTCGGCTACGTCCGGTCGGTGATCGCCCGCCTGCATGCGATGGGGATCCGCGCGTTCCTCTACGTGCGGGCCTACGTCTCCGACGACGCGCTGGCCACCCAGCCGAAGGGCGACTTCGAGGAGACCGAGCGGCTCGGCCTGGTCGCGACGACCCCCACCGGGGCGCCCTACGAGTTCGGCGGCAACGGCGGCTCACCCTCCACCCTGCTCGACTTCACCAAGCCCGCCACGGTCGCCTGGTGGCGGCGGCCGCCTCGATCTGCTGATCGGACTCGGCGCCGACGGGTTCATGCAGGACTTCGGCGAGCAGGTCCAGGACGGGATGCGCTTTGCCGACGGCAGCACCGGGACGGAGATGCACAACCGCTACCCGGTCATCTTCCATCGGGTCTCGCGCCGGATCCTCGACCGCTGGGCTGCGAAGCATCCGAAGCGCGGGCCGATCTGGTTCTTCACCCGCGCCGGCTACAGCGGCAGGCCCGGCAGCGCCGCCTACGAGATGGGGAACTTCCCGGGCGACGAGACCGTCGACTGGGGCGAGGCCTCGGGGCTGCGCTCGCTGGCCCCGGACATGCTGAACCGCGCGGTCGGCGGCGCCTTCGGCTACACGACGGACATCGGCGGCTACATCGACACCCTGACGGGCCCGCCCAGCGAGGAGCTGTATGACCGTTGGAGCGAGTGGGCAGCGCTCAGCCCCTACTTCCGCGTCCACAACGCGGCGTCCACCGGCGTCCGGATGCCCTGGTCCTACGGCGGCTCCACGCTCGCCCTGTGGGAGGCGATGGCGGCGCTCCACGAGAAGGCGGTACCCCTGATCCGGAGGCTGTGGCGAAAGGGCCGCCGGACCGGGATCCCCGTGACCCGGCCGCTCTGGCTGAGCGCGCCGGAGGCGCCCGCCTTCGGCCGCGATCAGGAGTGGATGCTGGGCGCCGATGTGCTGGTCGCCCCGGTGGTCGCCAAGGGCGAGACCTCGCGCACCGTGGCACTGCCCCGCGGCTGCTGGGTGCACGAGCCGAGGGGCCGGAGGTTCCGCGGGCCCGGGCAGCGTCACCGTCCCGGCGCCGCTCGGCGCACTGCCCTACTTCTTCCGCTGCGGGACCCACCCGTTCAAGGCCCCGGGCCGCAAGCGAGGCGGCAAGCACGGGGGACGGGGCAGGGACGGGCGCTGACCGCTCTCTAATCTGTGAGGCGATGCCTGCACAGGCCTTCGAGGGCAAGGAATGCGTCTGTCAGTTCCGTCGCGGGATCTGCGATCAGAGCTGCGTCCGCGACATGCTCGAGACCCCTCTATATATGGCCGCCCTGAAGCTCAAGGGACGGCGCTGCCTGGTGGTGGGCGGCGGGGACATCGGCGCTCGAGAAGGTCGAGGGCCTGCTGCTCTGCGACGGCGACGTCCACGTCGTCGCCCCCGAGGTGGTGCCCGAGCTCGCCAAGTACGCGGCGGAGGGCTCGATCACCTGGGACAAGCGCAACTTCCACGACGGCGACCTCGACGACGCATTCCTGGCGATCGCCGCGACCGACGACACCGACGTCAACATCTCGGTCTCGGAGGGCGCCGAGCGCCGGGCGATGCTGGTCAACGTGGTGGACGTGCCGCCGCTCTGCAACTTCATCCTGCCCGCGATCGTGCGCAGCGGCCCACTGGCGATCGCGATCTCGACCGCGGGCGCATCCCCCGCTCTCGCCAAGCGGATGAAGCGCGAGATCGCCGAGTCCTTCGGCGAGCCCTACGCCCGCCTGGCCGTGATCCTCAACGACCACCGCGGCTGGGCCAAGGGCACCCTCCCCACCTACCAGGACCGCAAGGAGTTCTTCGAGGGCATCGTCAACGGCGAGCCCGATCCGGTCGAGCTGGTCAAGGCCGGGCGCGAGGAAGAGGTGCAGCGGCTGATCGAAGCCGCCAAGGAGCGATTCGCCTCGGCGCTCGGTGCCTCCGCCTAGCTCTTCGTCCCCTTGATCACCAGGTACTCCTGAGGCGAGCGGAAGCCGTCCTCCGACTCGTTGCTCTCGGTGTAGAGCTGGAGCAACTCGGCCCGCAACGCGTCCCACTTCCCGTCCGGCTCCAGGACCGTCCTCGCCATCACGATCGGCGGCAGGTCCCGTTCGATCTCCCCGAAGTATTCCTCCGTCGAGTCTGCCGTGAATTCGACGGTGGTCGGCTCGAGCTCGAGCTCGATCCCGGTCCCGTCGAAGATCTCCCGCACGTGCTCCTCGTTGCCCCACATCGGGGGCGGCTCGAATCCCTCGGGCGGCGGCGGCAGGTGAGACGAGACGGTGCGGAACATCCGGCCCACATTGCCCTCCGGCCGCCAGGCGGCGACGACCATGCGACCCCCGGGCTTCAGCACGCGCACGAGCTCCTTGGCCGTCTTCCGGTGGTCCGGCGCGAACATGCAGCCGAACACCGAGGTGACGACGTCGAAGCTGCCGTCATCGAACGGCAGGTCCATGGCATCGCCCTCGATCCAGTCGATCTCGACGCCGGCCTCCTTCGCGGCCGCCTTGCCGGCCTCGATCAGCTCCGGTGTGATGTCGAGTCCGGTCGTCTTCGCCCCGGTCTTTGCGGCCGGGATGGTCGCGTTGCCGGATCCACAGGCCACGTCAAGCACCTCGTCGTCGCCGGTGACCCTCGCGCGCTCCACGACCAGCGGCCCGACGCTCGCGATCACGTGCATGGCGGACGGATAGTCACCGGCGGACCACAGCTTGCGCGCCTGCTGTTGTGCCTCAGTCAGTTCTGCCATTTCCCCTCCTCCATTCGGATTGGCGAACCGTCTCACAAGTCCAGCGGGCGTTACTTGCTTTGGATCACACCTAGCCGGCCGGCAGCGCGTAGACCGCGACCGCCACGTACTGGGCGGCTGCCGCGGCGATCACCAGCACGTGAAAGATCTCGTGGTAGCCGAACACCTGCGGCCTCGGATCGGGCTTGCGCTTCGCGTACACGACGGCGCCCGCCGTGTAGAGGAGACCCCCGAGCGCGATCAGCCCGACGCCGACCGGGCCGATCTCGTTCCAGAGCTGCGGCAGGCTGACGACCGCCACCCACCCGGTGCTCAAATAGATGACCGACGTGACCCAGTACGGGGCGGTGATCCAGACCAGGTTGAGCACCACCCCGGCCGCCGCCGTGGCCCAGACGACGATCAAGACCACGTTCGCCAGTGTCCCGTGCATGACCAGCAGGGCGAACGGCGTGTAGGTGCCTGCGATGAAGACGAAGATCATCGTGTGGTCGAGCCGGCGCATCCACTGCCGTACCTCAGGCGTCCAGGTGACGCGGTGATAGAGAGCGCTGGTGCCGAGCATCGCCGAGAGGGAGAAGGCGTAGATCGACATCGCGATCACGGCCGTGGTGCCACTGGCGGCAAGAATCAGGGCTGCGCCGGCCCCAAGCGAGACGAAGAACGCCCACTGATGGGAGACCCCGCGCAGGCGCGGCTTCTGCGAGAGCTTGTGGGCGGCGGCGTGTGCAGCCATCGCAGCGGTCTCGCGCGCGGAGGCCATCTGCTTGCCCGCCGCGTCGCGGGCCGCCCCCAGCCTCTCGCCCGCCTCTGCCCTCGCGCTGCCCAGCCGCTCCCCGGCTGCTCCCGCCGCGTCTCGCGCGGCCCCGAGCGGATCGGGGCCGGACCGAGTCTCGTCTCCGGCGCTCACACGCTCAACCATAGTGGCCGCCGCCGGGTCGAGCCGCTAGTGTCGGGCGCGCGTGGCGCTGTTTGGGAAGAGTGAGGAGAAGGCCGCCGAGCAAGCGGCGGCACAGGCTGGCCCGGGCGCGCACCGTCCTGGCCGAACGCTCGGGAGGCGATCCAGGCGCTTGAGAATGCGGGCCTCGTGATCCAGATGGGCCCAGGAGGACCGGGTGCGCGTCTGAAGGCGACCAGCCTGGGCGAGACCGCGCTCGCCGAGGGGACCGTCGGCAACTACCTCAAGGGCCCAGCCGGCGCCTAACCGGCGTCCGCGGCCGGCACCCCGACTAGTGTCGCCGACGAGGCACTATATCTAGCGTCCATAGCGATTATCAGCCATTGTCGACCACTACGGCTAGGTACACTCTGATGAGTGAACTGTCCGCGCTGCGACTCCTCCACCGGCACCCTCGAGACCCGTAAGGCCGAGGGCGGCAGCGTTCGCCGCCGCCGCGAGTGCTCCGCTTGCGGGCACCGATTCACCACCTACGAGCGTGCTGTCCCCGAAACCCTGGTGGTCGTCAAGCGCGACGGGCGGCGGCAGCCCTTCAAGCGGGAGAAGCTCCGCTCCGGCCTCGTGCGAGCTTCCCACAAGCGAGACGTCGACCCGCGGCGGCTCGAGGAGATCGTCGAGGGCGTCGAGAAGGTCGCCCGGGACGAGGGCGGCGAGCTGAGCGCCGCGCGGATCGGCGAGCTCTGTCTGGCGGGACTGGCGAAGCTCGACCGCGGCGCCTATCTGCAGTTTGCGGGAACTCTGGCGGAGGCCCCCTCGGAGCTCTCATGAAAATCCCCGCAAATAACGAATTAGACGGGCCCCGATTCCGTCCGAAGCGCGGAGGATGCTGCGGTGCTCACCCCAAAAACCGAGTGAGAGGAGAAAACTGATGCCGAAGGCCACTTCCAAGGCAGCCATCACCACCGAGAAGGGCCTCGTCATCGAACGCCGGTTCACCTCTCCCGGGGTGCATCCCTATGACGAGCTCGAGTGGGAGACGCGGGACGCGATCATCGGCGATCCGCAAGCTGAGGGGGGTCCCGCCTTCGAGCAGCGCGGCGTCGAGTTCCCGACCAGCTGGTCGCAGAACGCCACCAACATCGTCGCCCAGAAGTACTTCCGCGGGCGCCCCGGCTCCCCCGAGCGAGAGACTTCCGTCAAGCAGATGGTCAGCCGCGTCGCCGGCCGGATCGCCGAGGCAGGGCGCGAGGGCGATTACTTCGCGACAGCCGAGGACGCCGCCGCCTTCGAGGACGAGCTCACCTCGATCCTGGTCAACCAGAAGGCCGCCTTCAACAGCCCGGTCTGGTTCAACGTGGGCTGGAAGCAGCCCGGCTCCGAGCAGGCGTCCGCGTGCTTCATCCTCAGCGTCGAGGACGACATGGACTCCATCCTCTCCTGGAACACCAAGGAGGGGATCATCTTCAAGGGCGGCTCCGGCTCCGGGATCAACCTCTCCAAGATCCGCGGCTCGATGGAGCCGCTCTCCAAGGGCGGGATCGCCAGCGGCCCGGTCAGCTTCATGCGCGGCGCAGACTCTTGGGCCGGCGCGATCAAGTCGGGTGGCGGCACCCGCCGCGCGGCCAAGATGGTCGTGCTGGACGTCGATCACCCGGACATCGAGAAGTTCATCTGGTGCAAGGCCGACGAGGAGAAGAAGGCCGCCGCGCTGAAGGCCGCCGACTTCGACATGCGGCTCGACTCGGACGCGTTCTCGTCCGTCCAGTTCCAGAACGCCAACAACTCGGTCCGGGTCACCGACGAGTTCATGGAGGCGGTGGCGAACGACGATGACTGGCACCTGACCGCGCGCACCGACGGCACGCCGATCAAGACCGTCAAGGCCCGCGACCTGATGGATCAGATCGCCGACGCCGCCTGGCAGTGCGCCGATCCGGGCGTCCAGTACGACTCGACGATCAACCGCTGGCACACCGACCCCAACACGGGGCCGATCACCGCGTCCAATCCCTGCTCGGAGTACATGTCGATCGACGACTCGGCCTGCAACCTCGCCTCGCTCAACCTGATGAAGTTCCGCAAGGCCGACGGCACCTTCGACGTCGACGACTTCACCCACGCGGTCGACATCGTCTTCCTGGCGCAGGAGATCCTGGTCGGCTTCTCGAGCTATCCGACCGAGCAGATCACGCAGAACGCGAGGGCGTTCCGCCAGCTCGGACTCGGCTACGCCAACCTCGGCGCGCTGCTGATGGCGAACGGCCTCGCCTACGACTCGGATGAGGGCCGCGCGCTGGCCGGCTCGATCACGGCGCTGATGACCGGGCGCGGATACAAGATGTCGGCGGAGGTCGCCGGCACCATGGGCCCGTACGACGGCTACGCGGTCAACCGCGAGCCCCACAACGAGGTGATGCGGATGCACCAGTCTGCCGCCTACGAGATCGAGGACGAGCTGGTCGAGGAGCCACTGCTTCACGCGGCCCGCGAGTCATGGGACGAGGCCGTCGCGCTCGGCGAGCAGCACGGCTATCGCAACGCCCAGGCCACCGTCCTCGCCCCCACCGGGACGATCAGCTTCCTGATGGACTGCGACACGACCGGCATCGAGCCGGACTTCTCGCTGGTCAAGTTCAAGGAGCTGGTCGGCGGCGGCCAGATGAAGATCGTCAACGGCTGCGGTCAACCTGGCGCTGGAGACGCTCGGCTACTCGGACTCCGAGATCGAGCAGATCGACGCCTACATCAACGAGCACAACACGATCATCGGGGCGCCCGGCCTGAAGGACGAGCACCTCGAGGTCTTCGACGTGGCGGTCGGTGAGCGCTCCATCTCGCACACCGGCCACATCGACATGATGGCCGCGGCCCAGCCGTTCCTCTCGGGAGCGATCTCGAAGACGGTCAACCTGCCGGAGTCGGCGACGGTCTCCGACATCGCCGACGCCTACACGGACGGCTGGAAGAAGGGCCTCAAGGCCCTGGCGATCTACCGCGACGGCTCCAAGACCGCCCAGGCGCTGAAGACGGACGCCGGCGAGAAGAAGTCGGAGCCGGCGGAAGCGCCCAAGCCCCATCGCAACAAGATGCCGCGCGAGCGGGAGTCGATCACGCACAAGTTCTCGATCGGCATGCACGAGGGTTACATCACCGCCGGCAAGTACCAGGACGGTTCGGTCGGAGAGATCTTCCTCACCGACATCGGCAAGGAGGGCTCGACGATCAAGGGCATGATGAACGCCTTCGCGACCGCGATCTCGATGGGCCTCCAGTACGGCGTCCCGCTCGAGGACTACGTGAAGAAGTTCAGCTATATGCGCTTCGAGCCGGAGGGGATCACCCGCAATCCGGAGATCCCGTTCGCCAAGTCGCTGCCCGACTACATCATGCGCTGGCTCGCCAGCCGGTTCATCGACGACGTCGACTACCTGGAGAGCCTCGGGATCATGACCGACGAGGTCCGCGCCCGGAAGGACGCCCAGCAGGCCTTCCCGATGGAGGACGGCTCGGCGCCGGCCAACGGCGGCAACGGCCACTCGAACGGCGAGGGCAACGGCAACGGCGACGCCAAGGCAAAGCCGGCGACCGTCGCGCTGACCGACACCCCGCCGGTCGTCCCGGCCAAGATGGGAGCCGACCTGGAGCTGGGCCCGGCCTGCGACCAGTGCGGAGGCATGATGCAGCGCACGGGCTCCTGCTACACGTGCTCGAGCTGCGGCAACAACACCGGCTGCGGCTGATCTGATTTAGCCACCACGTCGCCGGCGGCTCCCCAGCCGCCTGGTAGCCAATCCCGCGGCGAGCAAGCCGCGTAGTACCGGCTGGGAAAGAAATGGGGACCAGCACAAACAAGGACAAGCGATGAATTTCAGACGTGGTTATCTCGCGCTCGTCGCCGTGCCGGTGCTCGCCATCGGCCTGGCGGCATGTGGCGGCAGCAGCAACTCCGACAACAGCTCCTCGAATGCAGCCAGCACCGCGCCGGCGCAGACCAGCACCGGCTCCGACACCGTCTCGACGAAGTCGGTGAGCGGCGTCGGCACGGTGCTGGTCGATTCGAAGGGCGACGTGCTCTACACGAACAACCAGGACACCGCCTCCAAGATGGCCTGCACCAGTGCGTGCCAGAGCATCTGGCCGCCGCTGACCGCGAGCGGACAGCCGACGTCCTCCGACTCGGCCGTGCAGGCGAAGCTCGGCGTCTCGAACGGGCAGGTGACCTACAACGGCATGCCCGTCTACACGTTCGTGCAGGACAGCCCGGGTCAGGCGACCGGCAACGGCGTTATGGACAGCTTCGCCGGCACCTCGTTCACCTGGACCGCGGCAAGCGCCGGAGGTACGGCGACAAGCTCAGGCTCCAGTGGCGCCGCCACGACGAGCACCAGCTCGGGCTCGTCCGGCGGATCGTCGGGCGGCTACAGCTACTAGCTGGCCGCAAGCAATTCGGTTGCGCTCGCCACCTCGGCATAGCCGTCGGCGAGCGCAGCCATGAACGCCGCATGCACCGCGGCCCCCGGGACCTCCACGCCGTTGAACTCGAGGTCGGGGGCCGCGCATGCGTCGTGAACGACCGTCGGTGAGAACCCCAGGTCGGCCGCCGCCCTGACGGTCGCGTCGACGCACATCGAGCTCATCATCCCGGCGACCACGAGGTCGTCCGACCCCAGCTTCCGGAGCTCGTCCTCGAGCTTGGTGTCGACGAAGGAGTTCGGGCTCGCCTTCTCGAGGACGAGCTCACCGTCGGCCGGCGCCACCGTCGGGTGGATCTCGATTCCCTCGGTACCGGGGCGCATGAATTCGGCCTCTGGCGCATCCCAAACGTGCTTCATGTGGATGACCGGCTCGTTTGCGGCGCGGAACGAGTCCAGGACGCTGCGCGCTGCGGCGGCCGCGGCCTCGGGCTCGACCAGCGGGTAGGCGCCCCCGGGGAAGTAGTCGCGCTGAATGTCGATGATCAGGAGCGTCCTCGCGCGGGTCATTGGCAACGCCCGAGGCTACTCGTCACGGACTGGGTCCGGTCAGCCCCGCGGATACCCAGAAAGGGCCTTGTCGGGGGACCCAAAAACGGGGTAGCTTCGCCGCACGTGTTACGCAGCAAAGGCCGGAGCGCCCGGCAGGCCCTGAGCGACGCGGGACTGAACGTGACCCGCGGCCGGCCTCTCGAGGGGGAGGGGGTGTTCTTGCGCTGCCTGCCGTGGCTGACCGCCGGCGTGCTCGCCTGCGTCTTCCTGCCGCTGCTGCCCGACTGGCCCAGCACCGGCGATCTGATCGCGCTCGCCTTGGTTCCGGTGATCGTCGGGTCCGCCCTTTTCCTGCCGTGGGAGCGCCTCCCCACCTGGGCGCAGGCGGTCCCGGCGCTGATGCCGTACGCCATGGTCGCGCTCGTCCACAGCTCTCATGAGAGCGTGACCGCCGCCTACACGCCGGTCGTGTTGCTCCCGGTGATCTGGTTCGCGTTCTACGGCACCCGCGGGCAGCTGCTGCTCGCCGTCCTGGGGCTCGGCATCACCCTCGCGATTCCGTCACCGGCATTCCATGGATACCCCGCGCTCGAGCCGCTTGCGGCCGCCTTCTGGATGGGGGTCGCGGGGATCACGGGCTTCTCGGTCAACGAGCTGGTCCTCCAGCGGGAGACCCTCCAGACGCAGCTCGGCACCATGGCCCGCACGGACGCCCTCACCGGGCTGCCCAACCGCCGCGCCTGGGACGAGGCGCTTGAAGGGGAGCTCGCGCGAGCCAATCGCAGCGGCTCACCCGTCTGCATCGCGCTGCTCGACCTCGACCACTTCAAGGAGTTCAACGACCTGAACGGCCACCCGGCGGGCGATACGCATCTGCGCGAGGCCGCGGCGATGTGGAAGGCCCGGCTCAGATCGGCCGATCTGATCGCCCGCTACGGCGGCGAGGAGTTCGCGGTCCTGCTGACCGCGACGGACGCCATGCAGGCACAGGAGGTAATCGAGACCCTCCGTGCGTGCGTGCCTGACGACGAGACGGTCTCGGCGGGCATCGCGCAGTGGGACGGCGTGGAGTCCGGTTCCGAGCTTCTCGTTCGCGCCGACCGAGCTCTGTACGAGGCGAAGCGGAACGGACGCAACAGGACGATCGCGATCCACGCCCCCCGCTTCGCCCCCGAGGAGCTGACCACCGCTCCCGAGCTCGCGTAGCGGCACCGGGCCGTGTGTAATCTCGGCGAATGGCCGAGTGCACCCACCTGGACCAGATCAGCGTCGAGAAGCCGGAGGAATTCCCCGGCTGCGAGGACTGTCTGAAGATCGGCGGTACGTGGGTGCACCTCCGGGTTTGCCGGAGCTGCGGGCACGTCGCCTGCTGCGATTCCTCCCCGAACCAGCACGCCAGCGCTCATGTCGAGGCAAGCGGCCATCCGATCGTCAGCTCGCTGGAGCCGGGCGAGGACTGGTCGTACTGCTACGTGGACGACGTCGCGTTCATCGTCTGATGCCGCTCAGCTAGACGCGGGCAAAGACAACCCGGCGGCCGGACCTGCAAACTGCGAGCGTGCCGCGCGTCGGCAGGCTCACGCAGTGCCAACCGCCCACGTTGGTCGCCCCGCTATTGAGGACCGCCAGCACGAGCGCGTGTGCCTTTTCGCAGTCCGCGGGGCGCGGACCGCCCGGGAGCGCCGATGAGGTCACCGGATATGGCGCGCCGTTCCCGAAGATCGGGTCGCAATGCTTCACCTTCCGTGCCGGCCGGGCCGGTGGTGAGGCTGGCGGCGCGGGCGCCGGCGAGGTGGGGGCGGCACTGATGGGGGTGGTGACGGTGACGCCGACTACCGCCTTCTTATGGTCGCTTCCACCGCTGACGGTCAGGATGGCCGCCGCCACCGCCGCGACGAGCAGGACGCCGATCAGCACGGGCGACCAGACCGTGTTGCGGTCGCGGAGCGGCGCCGCGGTCGGGGTTGGGGGCTCGGTCGTCGCCGGACCGGCCGGCTCCGCGACGGCCGCGGCGCCGGCCTGCGGCCTCTCAGCCGGGATGGGGGCAAATCTCCGCGTCGTCGCGGCCCTCCCCGCTCCGGCCGCCAGGGCCAGACCGGCCAGCTCGACGAGCTCCTCCGGCGTCATCCGGTCGCTGAGCTCCGCTGCGGCGAAGCGGATCTGGATCGGGCTCCCGTCCGGGCGCCGGCAACTCGATGCGACCGCGCTGCGCAGGCGGTCGGCGAGCGGGTCGGTGTCGTCCGCTCGCGTTCCGGTGAGGATCAGAGCGAATTCGTCCCCGCCCCAGCGGAAGCAGAGGTCAGGCTCGCGGAGGCCCACCTTCAAGGTGGTTGCGACATCCCGCAGACACCGGTCGCCATCCGCGTAGCCCCACCGATCGTTGACCTCCTTGAAGTTCTCCACGTCGACCATTGCGACGGAGAGCGGGACCTGCAGTCGATCGGCCCGTTTCACCTCCACGGCCAGGAGCTCGTCGAAGGCGCGCCGGTTGTAGAGGCCCGTGAGGCTGTCCAATCGAGCTTCCCGTCGCGCGACCTCCCGCTCGGTCTGCAGCGCACGCTGCTGTGCCCTGACCCCGCGCATCAACACGTTCGCCCCGGCAGCCAGAGCGAACCAGATCACGAACGTCGCACCTGACGATTCGGCCCTCGTCAGATCCCAGGTGTCGTAGACGAACGGGGACGCGAGCACCAGCAGAGCGAACCCCATGAACGCGGCGAGCTTTCGCGGCGGCTGCGTCACGGAGACGAAGAGCAGAGGCAGCAGCAGAAGCCCGCGATACGGCGCGCCGACGCCGCCGCACACCCACTGCATCACGCCCAAGCCCGCGGCGGTCAGATATGAGACGAGAAGCAACGCGCTCGAGCTTGCGACCCGCCGAGAGGCAATGAGGAAGACCGCTGCAATCCCGGCAACGATCAGGGCGCCGGCCAGCACCCAGCCGCCAATCCCGCCTTCCGTCGGCGGATTCAACGGCACCAGGACGAGAACCAGCGCGGCCAGCAGCCCCCAGAGGACCGTGCCGATGCGCTGCGCGTTGCCGACATCCTCGCCGGCGGAGGGCTCCGGGTCGCTGGCAACGTAGCCGAGGGCTGGGCGCCATTTCATGATGGACTTCCCCCTGGAGGCCCGGATCGCAAGACGTCGGTGTTACGGGCAGAACAGGCTATTTCAGGCCGATGCCGCGCGCAACGGAGAACTAGGTACTCCGGTCCATTTTGGCCGCGGTCATCGCCAGCCCGGCCATCTCCACCACCTCGGTGGCCGTCCCATTCTGCTCCAGCTGGGCCACCGCGAAGCGAATCCGGATCGGCTCGTCGTCTGGACGTATGCATGCCGAGGAGACGATCAATGACAGCCGGTCCGAGAGCGTCGCCGTGTCCTCGGCTGCCGTCCCGGTGAGGATCAGGACGAACTCGTCCCCGCCCCAGCGAAAAACCTGATCCGGGTCCCGCAGGGCGGAATCCAGCGCCTCGGCCACCTCCCGGAGGCACCGGTCCCCCTCCGCGGGGCTCCAGTGGTCGTTGATCTCCTTGAAGCTCACGATGTCGATCATCGCCACGGTGAGGGGGATTCCAAGGCGGGTGGCGAGCTTCACCTCGTCGCTCAGAGCCTCGTCGAAGGCGCGGCGATTGGGGAGCCCGGTCAGGGCGTCGACGCGCGCCTCCGCTCTGGCCTCGGCCTCGTCCTTGGCGTGGGCCAGGCGCTGGGCCCGAATCGCGCTCATCGGCACGTTCACACCGAGCGAGAGCCCGGCCAGGATCACCATGCTGGCCGCCGAGGCGCCCGCCGCCTGGGAGTCCCATCCGTCGTAGATGAACGGGACGACCAGGGCGAGCGCGACGAAGCCGAGGAACCCCGCGATCTTTCGCGGCGGCTGGATCGCGGCGACGAAGAAGACGGGCAGGAGGAGAACCCGCTCGTACGGCGCCTGGACGCCACCACCGAGCCACTGCATGACCTCGAGCGCGGCGACGGCGCCGTAGGCCGCGAGCAGCAGCGCGTTCCAGCTCGCGAACCGCCGCCGGTGCATCCCGTAGGTGACCGCGCCGCCGCCAGCGACCACAGCCACGCCGACGATCCACCCGGCTTCTCCGATCGCGTGGGTGGGCGGGCTGAGGGGCCAGAGGGCCGCAACCAGCACGACCTGGAGGCCGAAGAGAACGGATCCGATCCTCTGGGCGTTGTCGATGTCGCCGCCCGCGTAGGGATCGGGCTGTCGAGCGAAGTACGAGCGCAGCAGGGACATCGTGGCTCAGAATCGGCCGTTTCAACGCCCCCGCGCATCCGCAATTTGCCGCAGGTAGCGATTGAGGCCGTGCCACTGCTGCTCGGGTGGCACCGCCTGGAGCAGGGCCTCCGCGGTTTCGGTGTCGGCGCGCTCGCGGACTTGCTCCTTGATTCGGCGCTCGAACTCCTCGGACGACAGCTCGCGAGCCAGATTTCCCTGCTCGCGCAACCGCTCGCGGACCAGCTCGAGGTGCGCCTCCGGCCGATCGACCTCGCCGAAATGGGTCAGGCCCAGGCTGGCCGGCTCCCAGTCGAGGATCCGCTCGATCGAGTCCTCCCAGAGCTCGAGGTCGATGTCCGGCGGCGGGGTCGGCGGCATCACGAAGTCGCTCGGGGGTATCCGAACGGCAGCCATGTCGCCGACGAAGGCGCGCCCGCTCGGCGGGTGCAGGTAGCTGACGTGATGGGAGGCGTGGCCGGGGGTGTAGGCGACCCGGAAGCCGAGCACCTCCTCCCCGCCGCTCAGCGGGTGCAGGTTCCGCTCCGGCACGGGCGCGACCTCGCCCCAGAGCCGCTCCATCTGATCGCCGTAGAGGCGCTCGGCGCTCGCCAGCAGCTTTGCCGGATCGGCCAGGTGACGCGCTCCTCGCTCGTGGACGTAGACCGGCAGCTCCGGCCAGCGGCGCACCAGCGACCCGGACGCCCCGGCGTGGTCGAGGTGGATGTGCGTGAGCAGCAGGGCGCGAGGCTCCTCGCCGCCGAGCGCCTCGATCAGGTTGTCCATCGAGCTGGTGGGCCCCGGATCGATCAGTACGCCGTCGAGCTCCCAGCAGCCGATCACCCGCTCGCGGCCCAGATGTCTGACGTCGATCAGCCTCATCCCGGCAAGGTATCGGAGCTACACTGATTCTTACGTGAACGTAAGGTTTCGACCCGGGGTGGCTGCCGACCACCACAACTACAAGTGGTGGGCCCTGAGCTGCACGAGCCTCGGGATGTTGCTCGCCACGATCAACTCCGGGACGCTGATCATCGCCCTGCCCGACCTGGAGCGCTCCCTGGGGACCAGCCTGCTCCAGCTCGTCTGGGTGATCCTCGCCTACATGATCTCCTCGACGGTGCTGGTGCTCACGGCCGGCCGCCTCTCGGATCTGTTCGGCCGAAAGAAGGCGTACGTGGGCGGCTTCGTCCTCTTCACCCTCGCCTCTTTCGGCGCCGGCTTCTCCGGCAGCGGCACCGAGCTGATCCTCTGGCGGATCGTGCAGGGGGTGGGCGCCGCGTTCCTGTTCGCGAACGCCGCCGCCCTCGTCACCGACGCCTTCCCGCGGGAGCAGCTCGGCGTGGCGATGGGGACCAACACGATGGTTGCCGCGGTTGGCCTCGTGATCGGCCCCGTACTGGGCGGCGCGCTGGTCTCGATCGGCTGGCAGTGGGTCTTCTGGTTCAACATCCCCCTCGGCATCGCCGGCGCCGTCTGGGGCGCCCTGATCCTCCACGAGCTCGCCAAGCCGGACTCTCAGCGAGGGCTCGACCTGCTCGGCACCAGCGTCTTCCTCGTCGGCCTGACCGGCCTCGTCTACGGCGTCTCCAAGGGCGGCCTCTCGGGCTGGGACGAGCCGATCGTGATCGCCTCCCTCGCGGTGGCCCTCGTCCTGTTGCCGGCCTTCGTCCTGATCGAGAGCCGGGCGACGCGCCCCGATGCTCGACCTGACGATCTTCAAGAACCGGATGTTCGCCGCGGCCACCGGCGCCGCTTTCATCAACGGCCTCTCCCGGTTCGCGCTGCTCTTCATCTTCGTCTTCTACTTCCAGGGCGTCCAGGGCGACGACCCGATCACGGCCGGGATCAAGCTCTCGCCGATGGCGATCGGGATGCTGATCGCCTCGCCGCTGGCCGGGATCTGGGCCGACCGCCACGGCTCGCGCGCCCTCGCCGCGCTCGGGATGCTCGTCTCCGCCGTCGCACTCGCCGGCATGACCACGCTGGGCAGACCAGCCCCTATTGGGAGACGGTCGTCTGGCTCGGGGTTGGTCGGGATCGGCTCGGGAATGTTCAACTCGCCCAACACCGCGGCGATGATGGGCACGGTCCCGCCGCACCGGAGGGGGATCGCCGCCGGCGCGCGGATGATGCTCCAGAACACCGGCGCGGTGCTGTCGATCGCCTTCGTGATCGCGATGGTGACCGCGGGCGTCCCGAAGGAGGTCCTGTTCAAGATCTTCTCCGGGCTGGCGTCAGGGCTGCCGACCGCCCAGCTCGAGTCCTTCATCCAGAACATGCACACCACCCTCTGGGTCCTGGCGGCCACCTCGCTGATCGGCGCGGGCGTCTCGCTGCTTCGACCGCGACACGCCCGCGAAGCCAAGGAGGCGGCGATGCCGGCCGCTGATCGGATCCCGGCATGAGCGAGGAGCGGCGCCTACGGATCGGGGACCTGGCGAAGCTCACCTCGACCACCCCGAGGACCATCCGCTACTACGAGGAGATCGGACTGCTCGCGACCGAGGAACCACGCGAGCCGGGCGCACACCGGACCTACGGCGAGGAGGACCTGGAGCGGCTCCGCGAGCTGCTCAGGCTCCGCGAGCTGCTCGGCGTCTCGCTCGAGGAGCTGGGTGAGCTGGCCGCCGCCGAGAGTGCTCGCGCCTCGCTGCGGCGTGAGTGGCATGAGGGGATCGAGGACCCCGTGCGTCAGCGTCAGGTCCTCGAGCAGTCGCTGGGACACATCGACAACCAGCTGAAGCTCGTCCGCCACCGCCGCGACGAGATCGACGCTCTTCAGGCGAGAGCTCGAGACGAAGCGCCGCCGCGTCCGGGATCGGCTGCGCGCTGCTCGGCCGCCGCGCTACGGCAGGCTGACCTCTCCGTCGATCACGGGGATCACGCCCCCGGCGACGCGCGGGCGCCCGTCCGTCATCTCGACCTCGAGCACGCTCGGCCTGCCCATCTCCTCGCCCTGGCGGATCACGAGCCGCTCCCGGCCGGTGCGCTCGAAGAGGTAGGCGCCGAGCGGCCCCGCCGCCGAGCCGGTTGCCGGGTCCTCGCCCATCTCCGCGGTGCGGGTGAAGGAGCGGGCTCGGACCCTCCCCTCGTCGGGCTCGCACCAGGCCAGGTAGATGACGATCGACCCGTGGGGCTCGGAGAGCTCGTAGATCGTCGAGTAGTCGGGGAGCGCGCGGGAGAGCGCCTCGTGCTCGGCGACCGGGGCCATCACGTGCGGCATCCCGGTGGAGACGACCTGCGGCGGCAGCTCGGGGTGGGCGTCCTCGGCGCGCAGGCCGACTGCCGTCATCACGGCGTCGCGGTCGAGCTCCGGCCCGAACTCCGCCTCGTTCTGGAGCATCGACGCCCGCCAGCTCCCGTTCTCCTTCCGCACCTCCACCGGCTGGAGGCCGGCGCCGGTCTCCTGGACGAAGCTCGCCTCGTCCAAGCCCGCGCCAGCGCGCCACCGCGACGGCGGTGCCCAGCGAGGGATGACCGGCGAAGGGGAGCTCCTCGTGCGGGTCCCAGATCCGGTTGCGGTAGTCGGCCCCCTCGGTGCCGGTCGACTGCACGAAGGTCGTCTCGGAGAGGCGCGTCTCCTGCGCCAGGGCGAGCATGGTCTCGTCGCTGACGCCGTCCGCGTCATCGACCACGGCCAGGCCGTTGCCGGCCAGCGGCCGCTCCGCGAAGACGTCCAGCCAGGTGATCCGGTGGGCCATGCGCACATGATCGCGATCGCGCGGGGCGGTCCGACGCCCGGCGTACGGTCTGCCGTGGGATGGCAAACCCAACAAGGGAGTGAGATATATGGACGAGAAGTACCCGCTGACGTACGACGGTGGACTATCCGGACCGTGAGCTGAGCCGGCTGACGACGTTCTTCCGGATCTTCACGGTGATCCCGATCGCGATCCTGCTCGGGACGGTGGCCCATGCGAGCTATGGCGGCTGGGACCAGAACGGAACCACCTACGCAGCCGCGGGCGGGCTTCTGTTCGCGGGCCCGCTGCTGATGATCCTGTTCCGCAAGAAGTACCCGCGCTGGTGGTTCGACTGGAATCGTGAGCTACTGCGCTTCTCGAACAGGGTGGGCATCTACCTGGCGCTGCTCAACGACGCGTACCCGTCGACCGACGAGGAGCAGTCCCTCCACCTGGAGATCGACTACCCGAACGCCGAGACCGATCTGGCGCGGGGGATGCCGCTGGTCAAGTGGTTCCTGGCGATCCCGCACTACATCGTGTTGTTCTTCCTCTACATCGGGGCGTTCTTCGCCGTGATCTTCGCCTGGTTCGCGATTCTGTTCACCGGGCGCTATCCGAGGTCGCTGTTCGACTTCGTCGTGGGGGTGGCGCGCTGGCACAACCGGGTGACGGCGTACATGCTGATCCTCGTCACCGACAAGTACCCGCCCTTCTCTCTCGAGTAGGCCAAGCCGCATCTGAGCGTGCGTGGGCGCCGGCCCGATCGGGCCGGCGCCCCGCCGCGCTGGCTAACGTCCTCGCGTCCGGCAACCGACGCCACGGAGGACGCCCATGGAGCAGCACGCAGGCGGGGGCTACCCGCTCACTTTCTCGGTCGACTACCCGGAGCGGCCCCTCAACCGGCTGAGCACGCTGTTCCGGCTGCCGGCTGCCCTTCCAATCCTTTTCCTCGCCACCCTGCTGACGGGCACGGGCGACCGGGCCTGGATCGGCCAGCACACCTTCGGCGTAGCGTCGGGCGGGGTCGCGCTCCTCCTCTTCCCGGTGGCGGTGATGCTGCTCTTCCGCCGCCGCTACCCGCGCTGGTGGTTCGACTGGAACCGCGAGCTGATCAGCTTCCTCAACCGGATCGCGATCTACCTGACCCTGATGGACGACCGCTACCCGTCGACCGAGGAGCAGCAGGCGGTTCACCTGGAGCTCGAGTACCCCGACGCAAGGCAGCTCAGCCGCTGGCAGCCGTTCGTCAAGTGGCTGCTCGCCATTCCGCATTACCTGGCGCTGCTCGTCCTTCACCTGGCGGCGCTCGTTTGCGCGGTGGCCGCCTGGCTCGCGATCCTGGTCACGGGCCGCTACCCGCGCGCACTCTTCGACTTCATCGAGGGCGTCCTTCGCTGGAACAACCGGGTCGTCGCCTACATGGCCCTGCTGGCGACGGACCGCTACCCGCCCTTCTCGCTGCGGGCGTAGGGCCAGGCTCAGAGCACCGAGCGCACCAGCCGGTAATGGAGGAGGAGGGCGATTCCCCACGCCGCGAAGAGGACGAGCATCGAAGGCGAGGCCCCGGTGAAGCCTCGGCCCGCCCACACGATCAGGTGCGCCCCTCCGACGGCCAGGAAGGCCGCCAGGTTGATCAGGAAACCCTTGCGGGCGGCCCTGGCGCCCGGCGTGGTGGCGATGTAACGGCGGGGCCCGGCGTCGAACTTCCTGAGGCACTTCTCTGAGCAGAAGAAGTAGTGCAGGCCCCTCCGATGCCTGCTCGCGGCGGCTCGTTCCGGATCGACGGCCATCCGGCAGACCGGGTCGATCTCGAGTCCCTTCGCCCTCCCTCCCGGAGCCAGCGCCTCGAACACCGGAATCGGATCGACGAGATGCCTGAAGTAGCGGGACCCTCGCTCCTCGATCGCGATCGCATCGCCACCGTCGAGCTGGTTCCGGGTCTCGGCGGTGAGCAGCACCTCGCCGGGCTTGGCGGCGTCGACGACGCGGGACGCGAGATTGACGGTTCCCCCGTACCAATCGCCATTCAGCTGAGTGGCCGGCCCGGAGTGCATCCCGACCCGGACCGGCGGCGAGCCGTGGAAGGCAAGCTCGTCGACGATGGTCATTCCCAGATGGACTGCGTTGGCCGGGTCCTCGACCCGGATCATCAGCTCGTCGCCGATCGCCTTGATCTCCTCGGCGTCGTAGCGCGGCAGGAGACGGCGCACCCGATCGGTGAAGCCGGTCGCGATCGCGATCGCCTCCTCATCGCCGTGTGCCTCGGTCAGCGCGGTGAAGCCGGCGAGGTCGGCGAAGACGAAGGTGCTGAACCCGCGGTTTGACTCGGCGTCTGGCGGCACGACTCAGCGCCCTTGATCCGACCTTCAGCCGCTGAGCATCTTGCGGCGCTGCTCGTACTCCTTGACCGTGATCGTGCCCTCCGCGAGGCGGCGGTCGAGGATCGCCAGGGGATCGTCGGGCCCGCCGGCGTGGCGGCGCGGCACACCGACCTCACGAACCAGCCAGATCACGCCGAGGATCACCAAGCCCCAGAAGAGAATCATCCCGAGCATCATCACAATCCACCATCCCGTTCCGATGTCGTTGTCGTGCATTCCCCAGGTGTCCGCAATCAGCAGAGCCAGGTTCATGGCGTGAAGTTAGGTCGATCTGGCGCAGGTGGCATCGGTGCTGAGCACGGATTGGACGATCAGCGACTGGCGCGGTAGAGAGCCAGCGTCCCGAAGACCGTGCGGAGCCGGTCGGTCTGCTCGGCCTTCTGCAGCCCGGCCTCCTCGAAGATCCGGGGCAGCTCGCCGTGGACGTTCTCGGCCGTGTTCTCGAAGCCGTCCAGGAGCCGGATCGAGAGGAAGGCCGCCGCCATCACCGGGTCGGCGGGCTCCCCCCAGTCGGCGACATGGAGCTCCCCGCCCTTCCTCAGGACGCGGGCGATCTCCCGCGCGGTCTGGCGCTTTGGCTCGGGGTCGAGGTGGTGGAAGAAGAGGGTCGAGAGCACCCGGTCGAAGCTGCCGTCCTCGTAGGGCAACTCGGTGGAGAAGCCTTCGTCGAGTTGCAGCTCGACTCCGGCCTCGACGGCCTTGGCCCTTGCCCGCCCGAGCATCTCGGGGTCCGCGTCGAGCCCGACGACCTCGGCGTCCGGCTGGCGGCGCTTTACCTTGATGGCGAGGGTCCCGGTGCCGCAGCCAAGGTCGAGGATGCGATGTCCCGGCTCCGCGGCCGCCTGCTCCACCAGCATCTTCTTGAACCGCCCCTCCCGGGTCGTCGCCCGGATCACCGGGTCGTAGATCCGGGTCAGCGCGGGGAAGCGCAGCGCCGACAGGTAGGTGCGCGACTCAGTGGGCATGGTGCTGGTGGACGACCGCGTGACCGCGGCCGCGGGCGATCAGGTGGCGGTTGGCGAGGAAGGCGAACGGATAGGCGATCGCGAACCCCGCGGCGATGCTGCCGTAGAAGAGGGGGTCCCCCAGCCCGGCCGCCATGGCGCTCGGGATCAGGATGACCGTGAGGTTGTCGATCATCTCCATGATCGTGATCGAGACCGTGTCCGCGGCGAGAGCCGTCGTGACGATCGTGCGCGGGGGGAGCTGGGCACGGATCAGCGGCAGCGAGGTGAGCAGGAAGCCGAAGAAGTAGGCCAATGCGATCGCCAGCGATATCTGGGCGACGTTGCCCCAGCCCAATGCCGTCGCCAGCGCCATGCCGGCGACCTCCCCGATTACACAGCCCGTCAGGCAGTGATTCGTCGCCGCGATCGCCAGCCCGTTGAGTTCCGAGCGATCGGTCTGCTGAGTGTGGCTGGAGGCTTCCATCTAGTGAGCGTGGCCCGCCGCGTGTGCCTCGACCGGTGGACCTCCCTTGCGCGTGTACCCGTTCGGATCGGTCTGGAACTGCGAGCGGCAGTCCTCGGAGCAGAAGTAGTAGGTGCGCCCGCCGTGCTCGGCCTGGAGCGCTTTGGCGCGGTCCACCTTCATCCCGCAGACCGGGTCGGTGGCTCCTCGGCGGGCGGTCAGGTAGAAGAGCGCCGCGAAGATCGCGATCCCCAGCACGTTGAGGGCAAGCTTGTAGTCGAGCTCGACGGAGCCGAAGATGTCCGAGCGCGAGGGGCGCGTGTCGGGGATCAGGCCGACCAGCGCCGAACAGGCCGTCGACGATCAGCGCCGCGATCACGATGGTCACGAACATCAGCGCCGTGATCCGCAGCGCGAACTCGCGCCCGTAGTACTTGATGTAGGCGGCGACGATCGGCAGCACGATCAGGTCGGCGAAGATGAAGGCGATCACGCCGGCGAAGCCGATGCCGCCGGACCAGAGCACCGCCGCGAGCGGCGCGTTGCCGACCGAGCAGACGAAGCTGAGCACGGCGATGATCGGGCCGACGATCACGTTCTCGAGCGTCTTCAGGCGACCGCGGCGCGTCCTCGATGAAGAGGGCGTTGAAGAAGTCGTTCCCGAGCAGCCCGATGAAGCCGGCGAGCAGGAAGCCGATCGTGATCTCCTTCCAGAGCATCTTCCAGTCGCCGCGGAAGTTGTGGGCGACGTCGGACCAGGCCCGCACGGAGGTGAGCCGCTCGCGCCAGCTCATCTGCTCGCCGACCGCATGATGTATGTGGTCGACCTGCGCGTGCTGCGCGTGCTCGCGCGCCCTCTCCTCGAGCTTCGGCGAGACGAACCTCCGCAGCAGGATCGCCATCAGCGCGATCAGGACGATCCCGCCGACGAACTCGGCCAGGGTGAACTGCCAGCCGATCAGGATCCAGATCACGAGGCCGAGCTCCCAGACGAGGTTGGTCGAGGCGAACTGGAAGGCGAGCGCGGTCACCGCCGAGGCGCCCTTCTGGAAGAGCGACTTGGCGATCGCGATCGCCGCGTAGGAGCAGGATGAGGAGGCAGCGCCGAGGCCGGTGGCCTTGGCGAGCGGCCCGATGCCGCTGCCCGAGAGCGCCGACTCGACCCGCTCGCGCGGCACCCAGGCCTGGACGATCGCCGAGATCGCGAAGCCCAGCACCAGGGCCCACCAGACCTCGTAGGCCATCAGGAAGGACTGCTTGAAGCCCTCCCCGATCGTCGAGATTACGTCCGCCACGGTTGACGACTATACCCCATAGGGGTATGCTCCTGGACATGACCGATACGAAGACACCCGGATACAAGGCTTCCAAAGAACAGCTCTTGAAGCGACTGGCCCGCGTCGAGGGACAGGTCGGCGGCGTGGCGCGGATGGTGGAGGAGGAGCGCTATTGCATCGACGTCCTCACCCAGATCGAGGCCGCCCAGGCGGCCCTCAACAAGATCGCGCTGGGGCTCGTCGACGACCACGTCCGCCACTGCATGCGCGCCGGCAAGGGCGCCTCCGAGGAGCAGGTGCAGGAGCTGATGGGCGCGGTCGGCAGGCTGGTCGCCTCGTGAAGATCGGACGCGCTCCGCGACGAGCTGCCGGAGGTCGGCTGGCACGGCTATGGCGCCTGGGCGAGCGAGCAGCTCGACCGCTTCCGCGAGCTCTGCCCTCACCCCGAGCCGGTCGCCCACTGATCTCGAGTGTCCCTGCCCGGCGGCGGCGTCTATAGGGCGCCGTTCGGGTAGAAAGCCGGGGATGCAACGGGCGAAGATCCGGCGCTGGGCCCTTGTGATCCTGGTGCTGCTCGCCGCCGCCTCGATGTTCCCGTCCTTCGGCGGGGACGACTCGGGCCACCCACACCGGGCCAATCCGCAGCCGCACAAGCAACAGGCCGTGGCCTCGAAGGCGCGCCCCCAGATCCGCGCAAGCTTCCGGATCAACAAGTAGCAGCGGGCCACTCAACGATCCCGTAGGGGTTAGGAATGGAAAGCGCCGGGGTAGCTATCCCGCGTCTCGTTAAGCCTCAAGGAGGAGGAGCAATGGCGACGGAACGTCGTGCCGGTGGAGGAGGTATCGGCGGGATCTCCCTCGGGGGATCCTCGTCATCGTCGGGATCGTCCTGATGCTCGTGTGGAGCTTCTGGGCCGGTCTGGTCGTCCTGCTGATCGGGCTGATCGCGTTCGGCGGCTTCGCGCGCGGCAAGTGGTACTGACGCCCTGACAAAGCCCATCAAGGGCAGGAAGCCGAAAGCGAACGGCCCGCCGAGGCGGGCCGTTCGAGGTTGAAACGGGACTCAGTCCCGTGCACCACCCAGTGGTGAAGTTTAGGCGCGGAGGGCGCCGGACTCGAACCGGAACCAGCCCTCCCGGGCCGGACGCAACCATCCTGGGTGGTGCCTCTCGCCTTGAGAGTTCAACCCTCCACGCCTGGTCAAAGTCCAGCGGCGCGGATGTGACCTATGGCGCGAAGAACGTCGCGCAGGCGAGCCGCTAGTCGTAAAGGGTGAACGCCGCCAGCACCACGTAGATCGCGATCAGGGCGAGGCCCTCGAACATCTGGGCCTCGCCGTCGCCCGGTGATCTGCCAGATCGCAATCGCGGTCAGGAAGAGCGCGCCGATGTAGACCGGCGCCAGCGCGAAGGTCAGGTGCGTGGTGAAGAGCAGCGAGGTGAGCACCAGCGCCGGGAAGAGGAAGGCGGCGATCTGGGCGACCGAGTTCTTCACCACCGAGATCGCCAGGTCGGACTTGCCCTTGGCGGCGAGGAAGATCCCGGTGAAGTTCTCGACCGCGTTGCCGGCGATCGCGACGATCACCAGCCCGGCGAAGGCCTTGGAGATCCCGAGCGAGGCGACCGCCGGGTCGAGGGCGTGGATGAACCAGTCCGAGACGAAGGCGGCGCCCACGCCGGCGATGGCCAGCAGGACGACCGCGAACGCAAACGGGAGCCGCGGCTTGGTCTCCTCCACCCCGGCCTCCGCGGTCGCGGTGTCCGATCCCAGATAGCGCCAGGCCCAGGCGGCGTAGACGACCAGCAGGCAGATCGCCCCCACGTTCGAGAGCCCCTCGATGTGATGGCTCGCCTGGTCGGAGGAGGCGATCGAGAGCCCGATGATCACGATCACGAACAGCGAGACGAGCAGCAGCGTCGCCGTGTCCTGCGGCAGGCGATGGCTGAAGCGCATGCAGCCGTCCTCGGCCCGGATCGACCCCGCGACGATCACCAGCCCCAGCACCAGCAGCGCGTTGGCGAAGATCGAGCCGATCAGCGAGGTCTGCGCGACCACCACCTCCCCCGACCCGAGCGCGAAGAGGACGATGAAGAACTCGGGCAGGTTGCCGAGGGTCGACTGCATGAAGCCGGTGACCGCCGGCCCGAAGCGCAAGCCCGACCTGCTCGGTCGCCAGAGCGACCACCCAGGCGAGTCCCGCGAGCGCCAGCGTCGCGGCGGCGAAGGCGAGCACCGCAGTCGCGTCCGAGTAGCGCAGCACGCCGGCGACCGCGGTGATCGCCGCCGTCGCCGCAAGGAACACCTTCTCCCTAGCAGTCACGGCCGGGAGACTTTCAGGTTCTCGATGACGGCTATAGGGTCACCGCGACGACCGCGCCGAGCGCGGGTTTCAAGGACGAGCAACAGGAGGGAGGACCCATTGCATCGACTCAGACGCCACCTCACGTACGCCAACGTGGTCGCCACGCTGGCCCTCGTGCTCGCCGCGGCCGGCGGGACCACGGCCCTGGCCGTCGCGATTCAGGGCTCAAAGAAGAGCAGCGATGTAAACCGCACGGGAAACATCCGATCAGGGCGGGTGACCGCCAAGAAGATCGCCGACGGCAGCGTGACGGCGGCCAAGCTCGCCGGGATCGACGTCGTGGAGGCGAACGACACGGGGGGTAACGCCACCGCCACCTGTCCTGGCGGCGAGCGGCTGATTAGTGGCGGTGCGAGGATGAACTCGATTCCGCCGAGCGTCGCCATTGTCGTATCAGCTCCAAAGGGAAACGGGTGGAACGCCGTCACCAACGCGTCGTCGAATCTCAACGCCTACGCCCTCTGCCTGAAGCCATCACCTGGCTTGTAGGGAGGGCAGAGCGGGAACTCCCTCGGGCCGGTGCGGGCAGGGAGCGGCCCGTATCTTCCTAGCCGCGAACCAGCAGCTTCCGCTTCGCCGAGGCGCCCGGGCTGTAGGGGTAACCGCCCTGCTTCTTCACCAGCGCCCGGAACACATAGAGGACCTTCCCCCGCGTCTGGGTGAAGCGGTACTTGCCGCGGAACTGTCCGTTGCCGTCGGTTTGGAGCTGCTTGAAGCTCCTCCACTTCTTGCCCACCTTCGCCTGCATGGTCACCGCGCGCCCGGCGTAGTCGGGGCCGGGGATCCGCCCGCGGAAGCCGACGGCCCGGCCGTTGGAGAGCTTCGACTTGCTCAGCCGCAGGGTCGGCAGCACCGAGGAATCGAGGTACATGCTCGGCGACTGGATCTGGTGGCCGGCGTAGCGGTAGGCGACCCGGAAGGTCCGGCTCGGGCCCCCGGGGATCTGGACGCCGAACTGCCCGGTCGAGCTCGACTTGGCCACCTGCACCAGCTGCTCGATCCCGGCCGGCTCATCAACCGCCTCATAGACGCAGACGCTCGCCGCCTTCACCGGGCCACCCGATCCGCTCAGGTGTCCAAGGAGGGCCGAGCCATCGTTCGACCGGACAGCGCGCGTCCGCGACAGCTTCCCGGTCCGCGGGTTCTCAAGGCCGGCCGAGATCGAGTCCGCCCGGCCACTCGCCCCGCTCGAATCCGGGCAGCTGTTGTCGACCGAGATCGTCCGCTGCTCGCAGACCGAGTTCGCGACCCCCGGCCCGGTCGCCACATCCGAGACGCAGACCCGCAGGGTGTTCGAGCCGTCACGCCACGGCGTCCGCTCGGTATCCAGCCCGACCGTCCGGTGGAAGTCGCTGCAGGGGCGGAACCTGGTCGCGTAATCGCGATCGGCCGGCATCCAGGGACAATCCGTCCCCGGGTTGGCGACCCAGACCCCGTTCACCTTCACCGAGACGTCCTCGATTCCGCTTCCCCGGTCGCTCGCGTCGATCTGCAAGTTAGGCGTCCCGTGCGCCTGCTGCCCGTCAAAGAGCGAGCCGCCGAGGGTCAGGCTCGGCGACTCTGTGTCGACGACGGTGACGTCGATGTTCCTGATCGCGATGTAGTCGTAGTACCACTCGTTGGCGTTCCCGCCCGGATCGGACGCGGCGTGCATGCAGGTGCTCGGGCAGCTCTCGTCCACGTAGATGCGTCTGCACCAGAACCCACAACTTGACCCCCAGCTCTCAGTGCCGGCGGTCGGCGTGGCCTGCATGCTTCCGGTCCAGATCCCGACGTAGGCCCCGGCGTACCAGCAGTTGAGACCCGAGCACGGATAGCGCGCGCCGATGTCGTATCGGAAAGAGCCATGATCGAAATAGGTGGTGGGCGGCGCGTTGAAGGCCACCCTCGCCCAGCGCGGGCCGGGGTGGTAGCCGGAGGGGTGAAGCACCACTCCCTTGCCCCAGCCCTCTCCCTGCGGCACGCTGCCGTCGCAAGTCACCGCGTACTGGATTGAACTCAGCCCGCCGCCAGCGTCGCCGGCGTTGTAGTCGCCCGAGGGTCTGGCGTCCGGCGCCGATCTGCTCTCCGCGTTGTTGCACTCATAGACGTGGTAGCTGCTCGCTCCCCAGGCGCTCGGCGCCGAAATCCAGAGCACCGCAGTGGCCGCCACCGCGATTGCAATCAGAGTGAGCGCCCGTAGCTGCAAGCCGCCCAACCAGGTTTTCTCCGTCTCGATCGCCCTCATCGCCTCACCCTCCTCATCAACCGAACTCAACGCCTCCATTAAGGGCGGGCGTCGCAGAGTTCTGCCCGTGTAGCTTCATTTCTCGATCCCGAAGCCGCCTGAGCCGCCGCCTCCAGCTGACCCGCCTCCGCCGCTCGACGGGCCGCCGAATTCGCTGCCGCCGCTGCTGCTCGACGAGGACGACGACTTCGTCGTCGCCTCCACACCAAACTGGCTGGTCTTCTGCTGGACCGGTGTGAGCTGCGGTGTCGGTTCCGCGGGCTCCTTGGGGGCCGAGACGACCGGGTCAGCCACCGGCTCCGCCGGCCGCGCCGGCGGAACGGTCGTCGCCGTCGGCTCCGCCGGCCGCTCCAGGGTCGGCCTGCCACGGCCGGCGTCAACCCCGAGCGCACCCGGGTCCACGACCCCGGTCGCCACGCATGTAGCGCCCCCGGCCGCGGTGGCACCGCAGATCGCAAGCACCTTGGCCACCGCGGCCATCCCTGCCCCTCGGGTTCCGCCGGCGGTCGCCACCGAGGCGGCATCACCTCCGCCACCGCCCCCACGCGACAGGAGGGAGTAGCCCGACTCGCGGATCTTGTCCACGACGGCCCCCGCCCGCTCCGCGATCCACTCATGCGGTCGCCCGCCCATCGATTGGTCGAGCAACGGCCCGGCGGGCATAAGCTCGAACACCTTGTCCGGGATCGCGCGGTAGGCCCGGAGCTTTGCCCGGCAAGCGGCGCAGCTCCTGAGGTGGAACTCGAGCGCGTCCGTTTGCCCATTTGCACCCTCGCCGTCGGCCAACTCGGAGAGCGCCGCCGCAAGCTCCTCGCAGCGGCGGCCCTGCTCGATGTCGGCGAACACCTGCAGGAAGCGCTTCCTGCCCTCCGCCATACACCGGTTGATCTTCGTATACGTCCAGCCCGTGATTTCACCGATCTCGGCATAGGAGTAGCCCTGCGCCTTGAGGGTGAGGGCGCGAACCTCCTGGGGCTTCAGCGCCTGAAGCGCCTCCCCGCTGCGGACGACGCGCTCGTGCCGGGCCGCGTGATCGTTCGGGCCGGGGCTTTCAGAGGCGATTGATTCGAGTGGATCCCGATCACCATCGCCATCGAGCTTCGATCGGGGGGACCCCAGGAGCCGTTCGCGCTGACGCCGCACGGCGAGCGCCTCTCGCTTGGTGACCGTCTGCATCCACCGGACCAGCGAATCGCCCTCGATTGGAGGTGCCTTGGTGAGCAGGATCTCGAGCGCGCGCTGGTATGCGTCCTCGGCATCGTCCGTGCAGATGGAGTACCGCCGGGCCGTCCGGCGGAATACAGCGTCATGGCTATCGACCAGAGCGCTGGCGGCGCGACGGCGCGACTCGTGGGAGGCGACTGCCTCACCGGCCTCGCTTGCGGATCGAACGTCGGCCCCAGCACGACCCATTGTTCCTCCCAACAAACCCAGACGGCTCACCTCCGACACCTCCAGGTGAGTTGAAAAGTGCCACGACTCGCCCCGCTTGAGCGGCAGTGCCATCCGCAATTTGCGCAAGTGGCCGGTCAAAACCGGCGCAAATTGCGGGATGCGTGGAACACCCGGCCGAGGTCGTCACGGCCTTGCCGACCGGCCCCCGCCCTGCGATAGTCAGCCCGTGTTCTCAGGGAGGGGAAGACGAGCGCTGACCGCCGCAACGGCCGCGCTGGCGTGCGTGCTTATCCCCGTGGCGTCCGGGGTCGCCGGCCCCACCGCCCACGCCTCCTCGAAGGGAAGCTCAAGTTCATCTTCCTGAAGGCGCGGGTCGTCTCGGATGGTATCGTCACGCCGGGCCAGACTCGAGACGATCTCGATCTCGCGGATGGCGCCGAAGGCGCCGATCAAGGTCTTCGTCGAGGCGCCCCCGACCACGCTGCAGTGCGGGGAGCTCTACTTCTGCGATCCCGCGCCGACCTCGCCCGCGCCCGGCAGCCCGCCCTACCTGGCCAACGGCAAGGGCAAGGCGCAGCTCACCTTCGTCATGCCGGACACCTACTTCCTCGAGACCGATCCGTTCGACCCGAAGGTGCAACAGCCGGTGACCTTCGCCAACCAGCAGCGGATCCACATCGACGTCGAGGGGATCTCGACCATCAAGCGGGTGAGGCGGGACAGCTTCGGCTTCGCGCGGGCGATCGTGCAGCTACCGCCCTCCTAGCTGCGATCCAACTTTCTCCGCGGCCCGGATTCCTGGCTATGCTCGCTCGCCTGTGAGTACCTGCATCGTCACCGGAGGCGCGGGGTTCCTGGGGTCGCATCTGTGCGAGCACCTGCTCGAGCGCGATCACCGGGTGATCTGCATCGACAACCTGGACACGGGTTCGCTCGAGAACATCGACCACATCCGGGACGAGAACTTCGTCTTCTCGAACCAGGACATAACCGAGCCGGTCCACATCGACGAGCCGGTCGACTTCGTCTACCACATGGCCTCGCCGGCGAGCCCGATCGACTACGCGCGGCTGCCGCTGCACACCCTGAAGGTCGGCTCCTACGGGACCCA
Source organism: uncultured Solirubrobacterales bacterium (assembly GCA_963763985.1). GTDB lineage: Bacteria > Actinomycetota > Thermoleophilia > Solirubrobacterales > 70-9 > DASUPK01. Next base: position 101,894 of record CAVXQO010000017.1, read on the forward strand.
CCACATGCTCGGTGTGGCGAAGTTCAAGCGGGCGCGGATCCTGGTCGCCTCGACCTCCGAGGTCTACGGCGACCCCGAGATCCACCCCCAGCCCGAGGACTACTGGGGCAACGTCAACCCGATCGGCCCGCGCGGCGTCTACGACGAGGCCAAGCGCTACGCCGAGGCGATGACGATGGCCTACCACCGCCAGCAGGGAGTCAACACCTGCATCTCCCGGACCTTCAACACCTACGGGCCGCGGATGAGGGCGCACGACGGCCGCGCGATCCCCACCTTCCTGCGCCAGGCGCTCCAGGACAAGCCGCTGACCGTCTTCGGCGACGGCAGCCAGACGCGGAGCTTCTGTTACGTCGACGACCAGATCCGCGGGCTCGTCGCGCTCTGCGAGTCGGACGTCCACCTGCCGGTCAACATCGGCAACCAGGACGAGTACACGCTGCTCCAGCTCGCCGAGACCGTGATCGAGGTGACCGGGTCGCGCTCGGAGATCGTCCACGAGCAGCTCCCCGTCGACGACCCGAAGATCCGCCAGCCCGACATCACCCGCGCCAAGCAGCTGCTCGGCTGGGAGCCGACGGTCTCGCTTCAGGAGGGCCTGAAGAAGACCATCGACGAGTCCGGCGTCGAGCGCCTCGTCGGCCAGCCGGGCTAGGGCATCGGCCTTCCCGGGTACTGCACCTGCTGGACGGACCATGCGTTCCCGTCCGGGTCACTGAAGAAGACGAAGCGGCCCCAGGGGAAGTCCTGGACCTCGCTCACCTCGACGCCCCGCTCGGCGAGCTCCGCCCGGGCGGCATCCGCGTCCTCGACGACCAGCTGGATCCCCTCGATGCTGCCGGGCTTCATCTCGTGGGCGCCGGTGGTCAGCGCGATCGAGCAGGCCGATCCGGGGGGAGTGAGCTGGACGAAGCGGATCTCGTCGCTCACCCGGTGGTCGTGGTCGTCGCTGAACCCGGCCTGCTCGACATAGAAGGACTTGGCCCGGTCGATGTCCGAGACCGGGACCTGGATCAGCTCCAGCTTCATTTCGATCTTCGCCATCTCGAATCTCCTTTCGGTCGGCGAGGGCCTCTAAGCTCCCCCTTGCCTGATGAGTTACTTACTGACTAAATATCTTAGTACCTAAGAGATTATCACAATGGCCCAACGACGGAAGAAGAGCGAGCAGATCGACGAGCTGGTCCGGGAGTTCCGGACCAGCGGCAACCTCGACGACGCGTTCGACAACCTGGCCGCTGAGCGCCTCGGCGTGAACGAGACCGACCTCCACTGCCTCAACATCGTCGAGAACAGCGGGGGCCTCACCGCCGGGGAGCTGGCGGACGCGGCCGGACTGACGACCGGGGCGGTCACCGGGGTCATCGACCGGCTCGAGCGGGTCGGGTTCGCGCGCCGCGTCGCGGATCCCGACGACCGGCGCCGGGTCAAGCTCGAGGTGACGCCGAAGTTCTACTCCCGCGCCGAAAAGATCTGGGGGCCGGTGGCCGCCGATTGGTCGAGGGTCCTGTCACGGGAGTTCAGCGCCGAGGAGCTCGAGCGGATCATCGAGTTCCTGCGGACGACCAACGAGGTGAACCGGCGCCACCTGGACCGCCTCAGGAAAATGAAATGATCGGCGGGTGGCGACGCAGCAGGAGAAGGGCGAGGCACTAAGCGCCCTGCACGAGGGCGAGCCCTTCGTGATTCCCAATCCCTGGGACGCGGGGTCCGCCAAGATCCTCGCCGGGCTCGGCTTCAAGGCGCTCGCCACCACCAGCAGCGGCTTTGCGTTCACGCTCGGACGGCCGGACGGCGCCGTCAACCTCGACGAGGTGGCGGCGCACGTCGAGCGTCCTCAGCGAGGCCACTGACCTGCCGGTCTCCGTCGATCTCGAGAACGGCTACGGCCCGGCGCCCGAGGATGCCGCTCGGGCGATCACCCGCGTCGCGGAGGCCGGCGCCGTCGGCGGCTCGATCGAGGACTACGACCGCGACGACGGCGAGCTCTACGAGCCGGGACGCGCTGCAGAGCGAGTCGCAGCCGCGGCGCAGGCCGCCAGGGCACTCGACTTCCCATTCATGCTGACGGCGCGCGCGGAGAACCACCTCCGCGGCAACCCGGATCTCGACGACACCATCGCCCGGCTTCGTGCGTTCGAGGAGGCCGGGGCCGACGTGCTCTACGCGCCGGGGTTGCTGAGCCCGGAGGAAATCAAGACCGTCTGCGACGCGGTCTCGAAGCCGGTCAACGTCCTCGCTTTCGGCCGCCTCGGGCTGACCTTCGATCAGATCGCCGAGGCGGGCGCCCAGCGCGTCAGCGTGGGCGGTGGGCTCACCTGGGCGGCCGTGAACGGCGCCATCGAGGCGGCCGAGCGGGTCATCGACGACGGCGACTTCTCCGGCATGGGCACGCCCGGCCGGGTGAAGGAGTGGCTCGGCGCCTAGGCGAGTGGGGTGACCCAGATGCGGCGCTGGGAGAAGGTGGCGTCGGTGCCGACGCAACCACAGAAGGCGTAGCGGAGCTGGTAGGTGTGCTGGCCGGCGGTGGTGACGAACATCACCGCCGCGGCCGGGCCGGTGCTGCCGCAGTTGCCGGTGAAGACGAGCGAGGCCGGAGTGCTCCAGGTGCCGGAGAGGCCATCGGTCGAGCCGAACAGCGCCGGCCCTGGCGTGCCCGCGAGCTGGTCGCAGACGTCGCTCTGCCCCGGCATCGGCGAGCCGTCCTGGAAGAGGGCGACCGCTCCCGCGTCGTCGTCGATGTGCGCCTGGGCGGCAACCTCGATCAGGCCGGCGCCCTGCGGCGCGTTGGTCGCCTGCGGTACGGAGACCGTCACCGAGGGACCACCCGCAGAGCGCGACATAGCTGCTTGTGCTGCTGGTCGAGACCGCACCGCCCGCCTCGGCGAATGTGGGGGCGGGGACCGACGCGCCTGCCACCGGGACGTTCTTCCTGGCCAGCTTCAGGGCGCGGTCGGCGCGCTTCCTGGCCTTTCGCGCCACCCCGAGCGCATGGTGGGCCTTGGTCCGGGACGCGGTTGCGACCTGGCCCACGTCCAACAGGCGCGGCTTCCTGCCGCCCGAGTCTCCGGCCAGGGCCGGGACCGCCACGGCGACGATCGCCACCAAGGCGAGACCAGCGAGCATCCACCTTCGTTTCATCCGGACCCAACCCCCTTCGAGCAGTTGCAGACCGACCGTAGAGGCCGGTCCGGTCGTGAATTGGGAGGCCCGGCTACTTCGCCGGGATATCGGTCGGCATCTTGGTCTGCCGCGCGACCATCTTGGAGAAGGTGCGCTCGGGCAGATTGCCCTTGAGGCGCGCGGCGACCTTCGCGTCGGTGCCGACCAGGTAGCGGTGCCGCGGGTTGTCCGAGCGGATCGCCTTGTGGATCACCTTGGCGACCTTCTCGGGAGAGATGCCGCGGTCGGCCGTCTCGGTCAGGACCTCGCCGAAGCGGGTGAGCTGCTTGCCGTAGAGACGGCGGGCGGCGGGCGAGAGGCCCCTGACCTGATCGGACGCCGTGTCGGCGCCCTTCGCCCAGATCGCCGTGTCGATCGAGCCCGGCTCGACCACGGCCACGTCGATGCCCCAGGGCTTCACCTCCGCCCTCAGCGACTCGCCGAGAGCCTCGATGCCGAACTTGCTGGCGTTGTACGGAGAGAGGAAGGGGGTCGCGATGCGGCCGCCGATCGATGCGATGAAGACGACCGTGCCCTTCGCCTTGCGGATCATGCCCATGAAGGCCTGGGTCACGGCGATCTGCCCGACCAGGTTCACCTCGAGCGTGTCGCGGAAGTCCTTCAGGTCCATGAACTCGATCGGCCCGCCGCCGCCAACGCCGGCGTTGTTGACCAGCCCGACCAGTCCCTCCTTGCCGAGCGCGCGCCGGACCTTGTCCCTGGCCGCCTTGATCGAGCGGTCCTTGGTGACGTCGATCGTGATCGGGGTCAGCCGGTCCGATCCCTCCTCGGAGAGCGACTTGGCGTCCGCCTGCTTGCGGACGCCCGCGAACACGCGGTAGCCCTTCTTGTCGAGGAGGAGCGCCGTCGCGCGGCCGATCCCGGTCGAAGCCCCCGTGACCACAACCGCGCCGCTTTCGTTGCCGGCCATACGCCGGGGGACACTACCGAAGCCGATCCAGCCGCTAGGTTGCTCCGCTGTGACTGCCAGCGTGCTCGCGGTCGTGGGGGCCCGGCCCAACTTCGTCAAGACGGCCCCCGTCGTCGCCGCCCTGGAGCAATCCGAGGGGATCTCGCTCCGGCTCCTTCACACAGGCCAGCATTACGACCGGGCGCTCTCGGACGGGTTCATCGAGCGGCTCGGGATGCGCGAGCCCGACGCCAACCTGGGGGTCGGCTCCGGAACCCACGCGGACCAGACGGCGGGCGTCCTGACCGGGGTCGAGGCGGACCTGCTCGAGAACCCGGCGGACATGGTGCTGGTCGCCGGCGACGTCAACTCGACGATGGCCGCAGCGCTCGCAGCCACCAAGCTCGGCACAGCGGTCGCTCATATCGAGTCGGGGCTCCGCTCGAACGACTGGGAGATGCCGGAGGAGGTGAATCGCGTCGTCACCGACCGCGTCTCCGATCTCCTGCTCTGCACCTCGCAGGACGCCGTCCTCAACCTGGCGGCGGAGGGGATAGAGGGCGACGCGGTCCAGCTGGTCGGAAACACGATGATCGACAGCCTCCTGAGGTTGCTCGAGGACGTGAATCGGCCGGCGGTGCTCGGGAGAAACGCCGTGAAGAGCCGCGAGTTCGTGCTGGTCACCCTGCACCGCCCGGCGCTGGTGGACGACCCGGAGAGCCTCGGCCCGACGATGGAGGTCCTCGCCGGCATCGCGGACTCGATCCCCGTGATCTTCCCGGTGCACCCGCGCACGAGAGAGCGGCTGGCGGGGACCGGTTCCGGCTGGGGCAAGGTGATCCTGACGCCGCCGATGGACTACGACGACTTCATCGCCCTCGAGGCCGAGGCCCGACTGGTGATCACCGACTCCGGAGGCATCCAGGAGGAGACCACCGTGCTCGGCGTCCCCTGTCTCACCTACCGCACCACCACCGAGCGGCCGATCACCGTCGAGCTCGGCACCAACGAGCTGGTCGGAGTCGACCCGAAGGCGCTGCAAGAGGCCGCCCAGCGCACGCTCGCCGCCGAGCCGCCTGCCCAGGCGCCCGAGATCCCGCTCTGGGACGGCCAGGCCGGGCCTCGTGCGGCGGCCGCGATCGAGGCCTTTCTCGCCCGTTGAGCGGGCAGGATTCGCCCAATTCAGATAAGCGGGCAGGAGCGGCTACGCACCGCGCGAATGCCCGCACCATGAAGACCGCAAGCCGCACCCTGGTCAAGTCCCCGCCCGAGGTCTGGGAGCAGCTCGACCACCCCGGGCGAATGCAGGGCCTGATGTCCGCCCTCGTCGGGCACGCGACCGACGTCAGCGTCTACGAGCGCGAGGAGGAGTCGAAGCTCGCCTGGAAGGCGGCGTCCGACGAGGCCCGGATCGAGGTCGAGCTGGCCGAGAAGGGCTGGGGGACCAACGTGAGCGTCAGCGCCGAGAACGGCCAGGCGCCGACGAAGCTCGAGGGCTGGCTCGACGCCGTGCTCGAAGAGCTGGCCACGCCGACCAAGCGCCCGTTCGAGGGCATGAGCGAGGGGACCGAGTCCGCGCCCGAGCAGCCCGAGGCACCGCAGCCTGAGATCGCGGTCGTCGAGGAGACACCTGCCGAGCCGGAGCCCGAGCCCGGCCGAGCCCGAGCAGCCGGCGGAGGAAGAGGCCCCTGCGGCCGAGAGCCCCCCGCCGAAGAAGAAGCGCCGCCGTTTCTTCGGCTTCTGATCCGCTCAGCGCTCGAACCTGGGCCGAGCCCCTTCACCGCTTAGGGGTGTGATTCGAACCGCTGCTTTCCATGGAAAGCAGCTGTTTCGGCGCCCAAGGCGATTGCTGTTACTCGGTGGTCCCCCACGATGCGGGATGGGTCGGCATGACCGATCCGGATGGGGATTCGCAGGGTTAGCGTTGATAGAGGCCGATGAAGACGCTCTCAACTCGCCGTTCACCAATGTTCGCGTGCGGGCTTGCGCTGCTGTTCGCCGCGTCCGGGATGCTTCTTTCGACCTCAGGAGCCGAGGCCGCGCATCGCGGGGCCGTGCTGGTCAAGGACATCAGGCCGGGTCGCTCCCCCAGCATCACCACCAACGGCGGCGGCAATTGCGGCTGCATCTACAACGGGGGCGACCTCACCGACGTCCACGGCACCCTCTTCTTCAGCGCCAACGACGGCAAGCACGGCTTCGAGCTCTGGCGAAGCGACGGCACGGGACGCGGGACGAGGATGGTCAAGGACATCAACCCCGGGACCGGCTGGAGCGACGTCTTCGGGCTCACGGCCTTCGACCGCATCGTCTACTTCACCGCCGACGATGGCGTCCACGGCGCCGAGGTCTGGCGAAGCGACGGCACGGCGCGGGGGACCAGGATGGTCAAGGACCTCAACCCCGGTCCCGCCTCCGGCGGGGGCGGCGGGTTCACCGACCTCAACGGCATCCTCTATTTCGCCGGTCCAGGAGGGCTGTGGCGCAGCGATGGAACCGAGGCGGGGACGACTCTGGTCAAGGGGGTAGGCGCCGCTTCCCTCATTAACGTCAATGGCACCCTCTATTTCGGCAACTCCGGTGGCTTCTATTCAGATCTGTGGCGAAGCGATGGCACCGAGGCGGGGACGACCTTGGTTAAGCCCCATTTCGTTGACCCCTTGAGCCTCACCGACTTCAACGGGACCCTCTTCTTCAGCACCGGCGGCGCCAGCTTTCAAGGCAGCGAGCTGTGGCGAAGCGATGGCACCGAGGCCGGCACAACGATGATCAAAGACTTCGGACTCGGGAGCTCCCTCTACCTCCAACAAACGTCAGCGGACACCCTCTACTTCATAGCGTCCCTCGGACCCGGTCCCATCCCGAATGAACTGTGGCGAAGCGACGGCACCGAGGCCGGCACGACCCTTGTCAAGCAGGTCCGGGGCGTCATCGGCCCCATCGTCACCAAAGCGAAGCTCCTGTACTTCGGCTCCGGGACGGGGCTCTGGCGAAGCGACGGCACACAGCAAGGAACGACCCTCGTCAGGAGAGTCGGCCCGGGGCGCTACTTTGGCCCCCAGTCGCTGACTGTCGCCAAAGGAACGCTCTACTTCGCCGGCGCCGACAAGAGGCACGGCCAGGAGCTCTGGCGAAGCGATGGCACCCGGGCCGGGACGACCATGGTCAGGGACATCCGCCGCGGCGGGGGCAGCAGCGAGCCCATCAACCTCACTGCGGTCGGCGGCAGCCTCTTCTTCACCGCCAAGGACGGCAGGCACAACAGGGAGCTTTGGAGGGCCGGACCACCACCTTGCAAGACCGCCAAGGAGAAGTGCAAGAAGGGCTAGGACTCCACGTAGCTGCTTTGGACGAGAAGCAGCGCCCAGCTCGAGCTAGCCGCTCGGTAGGTACTCCCTATCTATCCTGTCCCCATGGCCACCCGGCCAAAGGACGAGGCGCAGACCGAGGGGACCGACGGCGCGAAGGCAAACGGCGCGCCCGAGGCCGAGCAGCAGGCCGCGGTCGACGAGGACCTCCACCGTTACATCGCCCCGGTCGTGGGACCCGACGACGAGCGGGTGATCACCGACTCCGGGATCGAGATCAAGCGCCTCTACGAGGAGGACGACGTCGCGCCGGGGCTGCAGGAGCGCCTCGGGGAGCCCGGCGAGTACCCCTTCACCCGCGGCATCCACCCCGGCATGTACCGCGACCGGCTCTGGACGATGCGCCAGTACGCCGGCTTCGCCAGCCCGGAGGACACCAACGAGCGCTACCGCTACCTGACCGAGCACGGCTCGACCGGCCTCTCGATGGCCTTCGACCTGCCGACCCAGCTCGGCCGGGACTCCGACGACCCGCTCTGCGCGGGCGAGGTCGGCCGCACCGGCGTCCCGATCGACACGATCGAGGACATGCGGATCTGCTTCGACCAGATCTCGCTGGCCGACGTCTCGACCTCGATGACGATCAACGCCCCCGCCGCGATCCTGCTGCTGCTCTACGAGCTGGTCGGCGAGGAGCAGGGCGTCCCCTCCACGGAGCTGCGCGGCACCGTCCAGAACGACGTGTTCAAGGAGTACATCTCGCGCGGCAACTACATCTACCCGCCCGAGCCGACGATGCGGCTGACCACCGACATCTTCGCCTACTGCGACGAGAACGTCCCAAGTGGAACACGATCTCGATCTCCGGGTACCACATCCGCGAGAAGGGCTGCTCGGCCGTGCAGGAGGTCGCCTTCACCCTCGCCAACGCGATCGCCTACGTCGAGGGAGGCATCGCGGCCGGGCTCGACGTCAACAAGTTCGGGCAGCGGCTCGCCTTCTTCTTCAACGGCCACAACAACGTCTTCCAGGAGATCGCCAAGTTCCGGGCCGTCCGCCGGATGTGGGCCAGCATCATGCGGGAGAGGTTCGGCGCCACCGAGGAGAAGGCGCAGATGATCCGCTTCCACACCCAGACCGGCGGGGTCACCCTCCAGGCCCAGCAGCCGGAGGTCAACATCATCCGCGTCGCCCTGCAGGGCTTCGCCGCGGTCGCCGGCGGGACCCAGTCGCTGCACACCAACGGCTTCGACGAGGCGCTGGCGCTGCCGACCGAGCGCTCCGCCCGGATCGCCCTTCGCACCCAGCAGGTGCTCGCCCACGAGTCCGGCGTCGCCGACACGGTCGATCCCTTCGCCGGCTCCTACTTCATCGAGTCGCTCACCGACGAGGTCGAGGAGCGCTCCTGGGAGCTGATGAAGAAGGTCGAGGACCTGGGCGGCTCGGTGAACGCGCTCGAGTTCATGCAGCGGGAGATCGAGGAGTCGGCGATCTAGCTACCAGGAGCGCTACCGGACCGGCCAGGACATCATCGTCGGCGTCAACAAGTACGTCACCGACGTGGCCGACGACGTCGACATCCTCAAGGTCGACCCGGAGTCCGAGAAGCGCCAGCTCGCTCGCCTCGCGAAGTTCAAGGAGGCGCGCGACCAGGCGGAGCTCGACAAGCGCCTCGAGTCGCTCCGCGACGTCGCCCGCGGCGACGGCAACCTGCTGCCTCCGATCAAGGAGGCGCTACGGGCCGGCGGCTCGATCGGCGACGTCTGCAACGCGATGCGCGACGTCTTCGGCGAGTACCGCGGCGGCGCTTTCTTCTAGGCGCCGCTCGGCTAGACGGCGGCGCCGACGAGGTACCCGGCGCCGTATGTGACCGCGGCAGCTCCGATCCCGATCGCGAGCTGGCGGAAGGCGGAGCGCCAGACGCCTCGTCCCGTGAGCAGCGTGATCGCTGCGCCGATTCCGAGCAGCGCGAGGCCACTCGCCGCCAGGCTGAGCGCCACCGCGGTGTCTCCGCCCGTGATCGCAAAGGGAACCACCGGGATGATCGCCCCCACGGTGAACAGCAGGAACGAGGCGATCGAGGCGATCCAGGCCGAGCCGCCGAGCTCCTCGGGATCGAACCCGAGCTCCTCGCGCGCCATCGCCTCGAGGGCGGTTTCCTCGTCGCTCATCACCCGCCGGGCGAGCCGTTGCGCCTCCTCGGGGGAGAGTCCCCGGCGCTCGTAGAGCGTGATCAGCTCCGCCCGCTCGTGCTCCGGGTCGGTGGCGATCTCCTCGGCCTCGCGGTCGAGCTGTTTCTGATGCAGCTCACGTGAGCTCTGCACGGAGACCCACTCCCCCATCGCCATCGAAAACGCTCCGGCGAGCAGGCCGGCCAGGCCCGTGATCAGCACAGTCCGGCTGGAGAAGCTCGCGCCCGCGACACCCATCACGAGGCTGAGATTGGAGACGAGTCCGTCGTTCGCGCCCAGCACCGCGGCCCGCAGAGCATTCCCGCTGACCCCCCGGCGGCGACCGAGCATCCGGCCGAGCATGCTTGCGGTGAACCGCGCCGTGGAGGCCTCTACGGCGGAGTCGAGAACACGCGCATGGGTCCGCTCGTCGGCGGCGATCGCCGTTCCGTCGGCCTCCGGCTGGTGTTCGTACGTCTCCTGCTCGGCCTGCTCCAGCGACGTTGCGGCCGGGAGGACGAGCCGACTGCCGAACCGCCTGGCGAGTCGTGCAAGCAGGCGGGCGCGGGCGGTCGGCCGTTGCGGCGGAGTCTCCGGGTCGACCTTCGCCAGCTGTGCGCGCCAGAACTCGGCGTGCCTGCCCTCGGCGTCGGCGAGCTTCCGAAAGCTGCCGGCCAGCTGGGGGTCTCGCTCAGCTGCGGCCATCGCCCCGTAGACGGCGGCACGATCCAGCTCGGACTGGACGTTGGCGCGGTACCGCCGCGCGCGCGCCGAGCTGTCAGCGGCGACGCCTGACCGCGGTGAGGTCTGCTCGGCCGAGCTCACACGAGAAGCTTCGCGCAAGTGAAGGCAGGCCGCGAATGCTGCTCGAGAAGCGCTTTGCATACCCCGACTCGGCCTAGCCCGGGGCCGCCACCTAGAATCGCCCGCCCATGAGAGAGAAGAACCCGGTTACCCACGAGGAGAAGCTCGCCTACCTGCGCGAGCTGCGCGAGGAGGCGGTCCACGCCGGCTCCGAGGAGGCGGTCGAGAAGCAGCACGCGAAGGGCAAGCTCACCGCCCGGGAGCGGATCGAGAAGCTGCTCGACCCGGGCTCGTTCGAGGAGCTCGACACCTTCGTCCGCCACCGCACCCACGAGTTCGAGATGGACAAGCGGCGCCCGTACGGCGACGCCGTGGTCACCGGCTACGGGACGATCGACGGGCGCACCGTCTTCGTCTTCTCCCAGGACTTCACAGTCTTCGGCGGCTCGCTGGGCGAGGTGATGGCGGAGAAGATGGTCAAGGTCATGGACCTGGCCGCGAAGGTCGGGGCGCCCGTGATCGGCATCAACGACTCCGGCGGGGCGCGGATCCAGGAGGGCGTGGTCTCGCTGGGCGCGTACGGCGACGTCTTCGTCCGCAACGTCCAGTGCTCCGGCGTGATCCCGCAGATCAGCCTGATCATGGGGCCCTGCGCCGGCGGCGCCGTCTACTCCCCCGCCATGACCGACTTCATCTTCATGGTCAAGGAGACCTCGCACATGTTCATCACCGGCCCAGAGGTGATCAAGACGGTCACCGGCGAGGAGGTCGAGTTCGAGGAGCTCGGGGGCGCGATGAGCCACAACTCCAAGTCGGGCGTCGCCCACTTCGCCTCGGAGAACGAGGAGCAGTGCCTCGAGGACGCCCGCTACCTGATGAGCTTCCTGCCGCTCAACAACCTCGAGCTGCCGCCCCGGGTCGAGCCCACCGACGACCCCGACCGCGAGGACCCCGAGCTCGACACGATCGTCCCGGACGATCCGCAGAAGCCCTACGACATGCGCGAGGTGATCTCGCGGATCGTCGACGACGGCGACTTCTTCGAGGTCCACGAGCACTTCGCCAAGAACATCGTCTGCGGCTTCTCCCGTCTGGACGGCCACCCCGTCGGCGTGGTCGGCAACCAGCCCGCCTTCCTCGCCGGCGTCCTCGACATCGAGTCATCCGAGAAGGCCGCGCGCTTCGTCCGCACCTGTGACGCCTTCAACGTCCCCCTGCTCACCTTCACCGACGTCCCGGGGTTCCTGCCGGGCACCTCTCAGGAGTGGGGCGGGATCATCCGCCACGGCGCCAAGCTGCTCTACGCCTTCACCGAGGCGACCGTGCCGAAGCTCACCGTCGTCACCCGCAAGGCCTACGGCGGCGCCTACGACGTCATGAACTCCAAGCACATGCTGGCCGACTTCAACTTCGCCTGGCCGACGGCGGAGGTCGCCGTGATGGGCCCCGAGGGCGCGGTCAACATCATCTACCGCCGCGACCTCGCCAAGTCCCCCACGCCGGACGAGCGCCGATCGAAGCTGATCGACGACTACAAGGCCCACTTCGCCAACCCCTACTCGGCGGCCGAGCGCGGCTACATCGACGACGTGATCGAGCCGCACCAGACCCGACCGAAGCTGATCCGCGCGCTACGCACCCTCCAGACCAAGCGGGTCGAGGGCCCGAAGCGCAAGCACGGCAACATCCCGCTCTAGGCCGGCTTGACAACGGCTCCCGGCCGCACTTAGGGTCCGCGGCGGATTCGTCTACAGGGAGAAGGGGAATGTGCCGATCGCATGGACGCGTGTGGTGCCTGGCCGCTCTGGGTGCGGCTCTGACGACCTGGCTCGCCGCACCCTCTGAGGCGGCACCGGGAGACGCCACAGCGAAGCTGGTGGCCGACATCCAGACCGGGCTCGTCGGGTCCAGCCCGAGCAATCTCTTCGCCGCCGGCGGCTTCGTGTTCTTCTCCGCCAACGACGGGCCCCACGGGAACGAGCTCTGGAGGAGCAATGGGACGGCGGCGGGAACGGTGATGCTCGACGACGACACACCGGCCAACGGCGGAATCAATGACGGCTCGATGAACTCGAATCCGTCCGGGTTCGCAACGGTCGGGAACACGGTCTACTTCGCTGCCAATGACGGATGTTGCGCGTCCGATCAGCACGGCACGGAGCTGTGGAAAGTCGTCCTGCCGAATGGGATTCCGACGATGGTCGAAGACATCAACCTGACTCTGACGGGCAGCGCCACCGAAGGCTCGAGCCCCGACCAACTGACCAACGTCGGTGGGACTCTGTTCTTCCGGGCGGACGACGGTGTGGACGGAGAGGAGCTCTGGAAGCTCGCCGCTCCCTACACGGATGCGGTCCCGGTCGCTGACATCAACGCCGCATCAGGAACCGGCTCCGGACCCGACGAGCTGACCGAGGTGAACGGGCTCCTCTTCTTCATTGCCGACGACGGCGATGGCTACGAGGTCTGGAAGAGCAACGGCGGCGCGCTCGGACCGGGGGGAACGGAGATGGTCGAGAACATCGATTCCGGCAGCCCTGGCAGCGCGGTCCCTGCGGATCTCACCGATGTCAACGGCACGCTGCTCTTCAGCGCCGACGACGGCGCTCACGGTCAGGAGCTCTGGAAGAGCACGGGACCGGACTATGACCAGGATTCGACCGACATCGTCGACGACATCAACACTGGCGACGATGGCCTGAGCCCAAGCGCCGACTTGACGAACGTCAACGGGACGCTCTTCTTCGAGGCCGACGACGGCACGAACGGCCAGGACCTGTGGAAGCTCGCGAGCCCGTTCACCACGCCTGCTGACCTCGACATCAATCCGGGTGCCGGAGACTCCGATCCCGACTTCCTCGCGAACGTAGGCGGCACGCTCTATCTCGGCGCGACCGGCCCCACGGACGGTCATGAGCCCTGGAAGGTCCCACCCCCGTACACCACGCCGACAATGGTCGAGGACATCAGCCCGCTCGGCTCGAGCCCGGCCCGTTTCACCGGTGTCGCCGGCCAGGTGTTCTTCAGCGCCGCTGCCGACGGCGCGAACGACAACGAGCTGTGGAAGACGACCGGGGTTGGAGCTACCAAGGTGGCCGAGCTCAACACGGGCACGGGCATCGGCTCGGACCCGCAGTTTCTCACCAATGTCGGTGGCGTCCTCCTCTTCTCAGCCAACGACGGGGTCACGGGGCGCGAGCTCTGGAAGGCGACGATCGAGGGCCCGCCCCCTCCGCCGCCACCGGCCACGACCCCGGCCACGCCCGCCCCGATCCCCGCCCCCGCGCCTGCGGCCGTCACGAAGAAGAAGTGCAAGAAGAAGAAGGCGAAGAAGGGCGCCTCCGCGGCCAAGAAGAAGCACTGCAAGAAGAGGAAGAAGCGGAAGTAGGGCCTCGACCTACACTCCCCGCGATGGCCCGCAACGGCAAGCAGAGCCCTCCCCGGCCGAGAATCGAGATTCAGAGCGCCACCGCCTCAACCGACGAGGCCGCCGCGATCGCTGCTGCGCTCGAGCGCTTCCTCTGGGAGACGGCGCCGGCGCCGCGCCCAGCCGAAGTGAGCCGCTGGCAGCGAGCAGCGCTGGGGGAGGGGATCGGATCGAGGTCGGGCCTCGGCAGCGGCTGGGGAATCACGCCCGGAGCGTGAGCCGGGGCTTGTACCCGGAGCGCAAGTGCAATAGAACACTTGCCGCAAACTCATCGCGCTCACAAGAGGAGGGCCCGTGGCCGTCGTAAAGATCATCGAGCTGGTCGGAAGCTCCAAGAAGTCTTCGGATGACGCCGCACAGCAGGCGCTGAAGCAGGCGCAGGGCTCGCTTCGGAACATCCGCGCGATCGACGTCGTCTCCACCGGGCTGCGGGGCGAGAACCTCGATGAGTGGCGCGCCCATGTGCGGGTTGCGTTCCTGGTCGAGGGCACCGGCGTCGACTGAGTTTGGGAGGAGAGTGTGGCGGCGGGCGCCGGCAGGGCGACGCCCGCCGCCGCTTGATTCGCCCCGCCACGCGGCCTACCCTGGGCCACAACGGACCGGGGAGTCAGTCATGTGCGGACGGAACCGCACCAAGGGATCAAACAGGCTGCTGGTGGGACTCGCGCTTACGGTCGTCGCCGTGCTCGGGACCTCCGGTTCCGCGAGTGCGACCTCCCTCTCATACACGTTCGACTCGGGCAACCAGGGCTGGACGCAGAAGCAGGACCCCGCGAACCCCGCCGCCCTCCCGGCAGGGTTCCTGGCCACAGGCGGGAACCCGGGCGGCCATTTGACCGCCAGAGACAGCGGCGTGGAGACGGGCTGTCCCGGCGCCACGGATTGCAGCCTCCTCACATTCTTCAGCCCCTTCGTCCCAGCCCTGGGCGCGAACTACGGCGGCACAGGCTCCTTCGACCTGCGCTCGAAGGACGTCGACCCCGACTCCGGCGCCGAATTGCTACTGCTGCCCTCAGGCGACAACTACCTGGACGGCTTCATCCCGGAAAGCGATGGCAAGACCTACCACCACCTCTCGATTCCGCTCACTGAGACCGCTCGCCTGACCGGCAAGCTCAGCTGGGTGGTGTGTCCCTATGAGGGCGGCGCCTGCACCGCCCCGAGCGCCGAGCAGTTCAAGAGCCTGATGGCCGCCAGCGACAAGATCGCGGTGATGGCGGACGTCGCTGGGAAGAACGCCGATGGGACCGGCGAAACCTATGACCTCGACAACTTCACGCTGACAGAGGCCCCGTCGCCGCCGCCGGCGTCCTCTGGTCCCCCCGTCATGCACAAGAAGAAGTGCAAGAAGAAGAAGAGGAAGCACCGTCACGCTGCCGCGGCCAAGAAGTGCAAGAAGAAGGGGAAGAGGAAGAAGGGGCACCGGCGCGCCGCGGTCGCGCGCTTCAGAGGCTGACCACCGGGGCGTCGATGTCGCCCTCCCGCCAGCGCTCGTAGACGGCCCGGCAGATCGCCAGGTCCTGGATCGCAAGGCCGGTTGAGTCGAAGAGAGTGATCTCGTCGGGGCCGCTGCGACCCTCGGCCCGCCCGACCAGGACGTCGCCGAGCTGCGTGACCCGATCGCGCTCGATCACCTCGGCCTCGACCCCGTTCGCCAGCTCCCCGCCCGCGCTCGCCTGCTCCCACTCGTCGCAGAAGAGGCGACAGCGCCCGATCGCCTCGAGCTCGACCTCCCGCTTGCCGTGTGCGTCGGCGCCCAGGACGGCGACATGCTGGCCGTCTCGTAGGTCGCTCGCCAGGATCACGGGCTCCTCCCCCGGCGTGACGGTGACGACAACGTCCTGCGCGGCCGCCTCGGCTCGCTCGCCGACCCGCCATCCGAGCTCGTCCGCCAAGGCCTGCGCCGCATCAGCGCGAGGGTCGGCGCAGACGCCCGGCCCGAAGCCGGCCGCAGCCAGGCACCGCGCCGACCAGGCGCCGTTGACGCCGCAGCCGATGATCCCGACCGATTTCGCACCCTCAGCGGCGAGCGCCTGCGCGGAGACCGCCGCCGCCGCCCCGGTGCGCAGCGAGGTCACCGACGAGCACTCGATCACCGCCAGCTCCTTCCCAGTCTCTGCGTCCGAGAGGAGAGCCTCGCCCCGAACGACGGGCAGGCCCTTGGCGCTGTTGCCGGGAAACGAGGTCACCCATTTGAGCAGCGCCAGCCCGTCGCCCCGAGCGGGCATCGCCCGGAAGTCGCCGTACGGCGGGCTGTCGAGGTAGACCTTGGCCGGCATCGCCCATTCGCCTCGGCCATAGCGCTCGAACGCCTCTCGCGTGCGCTCGATCGCAGTGCCGGGATCGATCGCGTCGAAGACGGCCTGCCCTGGGATAACCGGAATCTCGGTCACGCGGGGATTCTCGCGATCGGCGCCCGATCGCGGGTGGAAGACGTCGAGGCAACCGTCAACCAGCCGACTGATCGCTCCCGCGCTGCGCCGACTACGATCGAGCGATGCCAAGGAGGGCGGCCCTCGCAGCGGTTCTGGGGACCGCGGTCGCGCTGAGCGCGGCCGCGCCCGCCGGCGCGTCGGTGTTCCTCGGCAGCAACCTGATCTCGACGCCCGACACCGCGGGTGCCTGCGCAAGCCTGACCTGCACGGCGACCAACCTGGCCCTACCGCATTCGAAACAGGCCTATCAGGGCCTGCGGTCGCCTGTGAACGGCACGGTGACCAGCTGGGACTACAGGTCCGCCGCGCCGGGGAATCAGATCAGCCTCAGGGTCCTGCACCCGAACGGCGGGCTCAGCTTCACAGCCACCGGCACGACGGTGTCGGTCCCTGTCCTCGGCGGCATCCGCGGCGAATTCGCTGCCGATCTGCCAATCAAGATCGGGGACTCGGTCGGTGTCAACACCACAGGCGCGCAGGTCTTCGCCAGCGGAATCGCCGGAGCCAGTCAGATCTCCTGGGCGCTGCCGCCGCTGGCCGAAGGCCAAGCTCGCGATGGAACGACGAGCCCGGGCGTCGAGACCCTGATCCGGGCGATCGTCCAGCCGATCAACACGGTCCGGTTCGCATCCATCGAGCGCAACAGGAAGAAGGGGACCGCGAGCGTGCTCGTCACGGTGCCGAACGCCGGAACGCTGAGCTACTCGGGCCCGAACGTCACCGCCACCGGCCCACCGTCGTTAGACACACCGGGCGCAGTTCGCGTGCTGGTGAAAGCCCGCGGCACGAAACGCAAACGGCTGAAGGACAAGGGCGTCATCCACGTCATACCCAAGGTCACCTTTCAGCCGGTGCTCGGCGACGTGGGGACGACACCGATCAAGGTCAAGTTGATCAGGAACCGCTGAGCGCCGCGTCTAATCACCTGAAACTCGATCAGGTTTGCTAGATTGACCGGGCGGTACACGCCCGGGCAAGGCTACGTCGATGAAAGGAACGCCGGTTTCCATGGAGCCCGTCTCCGCCCCTGAGAAGAAGGGCGCCTCGAGCAACGGCGCGCCCGCAAAGGCCAAGAAGCCGGTCGATCCCGCCTCCCTCAAGCAGGACCCGGGGAAGAAGCAGCACGGCAAGGGCAAGCTCGGGTCCCTCGAGAACCCGGAGGTCTACGACAACGTCCCCGGCCATGTGATCCCGATCCTCGAGCGCGAGTTCGACGACTTCGACACCGAGGCGGCCAGCTTCCTGCGCGGGGAGCAGACCGAGGAGCAGTTCATCGGCTTCCGCCTCAAGCAGGGCGTCTACGGGCAGCGCCAGCCCGACGTGCAGATGATCCGTGTGAAGCTTCCCTACGGGGGCGTCAGCCCCGAGCAGATGGAGGCCTTCGCGGACGCGATCGAGGAGCTCGCGCCGCTCAACAAGGGCCACATCACGACGCGCCAGAACATTCAGATCCACCACATCCCCCTGGCGGACGCGGCCGAGTTCATCCGGCAGATCAGCCAGGCCGGTCTCTCCTCACGCGAGGGATGCGGCAACACGATCCGCAACGTCACCGGCGATCCCTGGGCCGGCATCGCCGATGACGAGCCGTTCGACGTCACTCCCTACGCCGCCGCCTACGCGCGGTACTTCGTCCGCCACCCCACCACTCAGCTCATGCCCCGCAAGGTGAAGACGGCGTTCAGCGCCAGCGACGCCGACCGGGCGATCACAGGGATCCACGACGTCGGCTTCATCCCGAAGGTCAAGGAAGTCGACGGCAAGCAGGTGAAGGGCGTCGAGGTCCGGATCGGCGGTGGAACCTCGATCCAGCCACGCATCGCGCCCACCCTGTACGACTTCGTCGAGCTCGACAACGGCGACTACCTGAAGGTGACCGAGGCCGCGCTGCGGATCTTCGACCGTCAGGAGTGGCTGCGCGAGAACCGCATGCGCGCCCGGATCAAGGTGCTGGTCGACAAGATCGGCATGGACGCATTCCGCGAGCTGGTCGACGAGGAGCTGAAGGGCGACTGGGTCAACGAGCGCGACTTCACCATCGATCACCTTCTCTACGTCCATGACGAGGAGGCCGACGCCCCCGCCGTCCCGGAGAGCTACGGCTCGCCCAACGGCGACGAGGGCGAGTTCGACGCGTGGGTGGACGCCAACGTCGTCCCTCAGCGGCAGGAAGGATTCGTCACCGCCACCGTCAAGGTGACTCGCGGCGACCTCACGCCGGAGCAGTTCCGAGGGCTCGCTCAGATCATGCGCGACCTCACTGGCGGCTATGCCCGCACGACGGTTCAGCAGAACCTGGTCCTGCGTTGGATCCGGTCCGAGTCCCTCTACGACCTCTGGCTTCGCCTCAGGGACCTCAACCTTGGGGATTCGGGCGCGTTCGGCGTCACGGACGTGGTCAGCTGCCCCGGCACCGACAGCTGCAAGCTCGGCATCACCGCCTCGATGGGCCTGAACGCGGAGCTCCAGAAGCGCCTCGAGGAGATGGAGATCACCGACCCGCTCACCAAGCAGATCCACATCAAGATGAGCGGCTGCCCCAATGGCTGCTCGCAGCACCACATCGCCACGATCGGCTTCTACGGGGCGTCCATCAAGGTCGGCGAGCACACTATTCCGGCCTACATCCCGCACATCGCCGGCAACTTCGAGGGCGGCGACGTCGTCTTCGGCCACCGGCTCAAGGCGCGGCTCCCCGCCAAGCGCGTCCCCGAAGCGGTCGAGCGCTGGATCCGCAACTACGAGGAGAAGCGCAATGAGGGCGAGAACTTCAACGCCTTCGTCGACCGCACCGGTTTCGACCAGTTCGAGGAGCTCATCTCCGACCTGAAGCTGCCGGTCGACTTCAACGCCGACAACCTCATGTTCTTCATCGACTGGAACCGCTCCGAGCCCTACAAGGTCGAGCGCGGCGAGGGCGAGTGCGCCGTCTAGCGAGCTGATGGAGCCCATCACGACAGAGAGCCCGGCCGTAGCTGGGGCAAACGGGAACGGCCGCAAGGGGATCCTCCACGAGGCCTCGGCGACCGAGCACGCAGCGGTGCCGACCGTCGAGCTCGACGGTCTGAGCTTCGATCCCGAGAAGGTGGCCGCCGACCTAGAGGACGCGAGCGCCGAGGAGGCGCTCGGCTGGGCCCTCGACACCTTCCACCCGGGGATGTACATCGCCTGCTCGTTCCAGAAGACGAGCTCGGTGACGGTCCACATGGCGCACTCCATCAACCCCAACGCGCGCTTCTTCTACCTGGACACCGATGTCCTCTTCCCCGAGACGTACGAGACGAAGGACCGGCTCGAGGAGCGCTACGGCATCAACTTCCACCGCTACAGCTCGATCACCCTCGAGCAGCAGAAGGGGCTCTACGGCGACGAGCTCTGGAGCCGCGACCCTGACGCCTGCTGCGGGATCCGCAAGGTCGAGCCGATGCGCTCGGCGCTCTCCGCCGTTGACGTCTGGGTCTCGGGGATCCGCCGCTCCGACTCCCAGACCAGGGCCGGGGCGCCCAAGTTCGCCTGGGACAAGCGCTTCGGGCTCTGGAAGCTGAACCCGCTCGCCGACTGGTCGGAGGAGCAGGTCTGGTCGTACATCTCGGAGCACGACATCCCCTACAACGCCCTGCACGACCAGGGATATCCCTCGATCGGCTGCACCCACTGCACTCGGAAGCCCGGGGCCGGCGAGGACGATCGCGCCGGGCGCTGGGCCGGCATGGAAAAGACCGAGTGCGGGCTGCACGGGTAGTCGCGACATTCCCGCTACCCTTCCCCGCTTCCTGACCGACCTGATCACCTTTATCCACTCAAGGACGCCATGACACAGACCGCCCTCAAGCTGCAGCTGACCGATCGCCAGACCGCCGACTTCGAGATGATCGGCAACGGCGGCTTCGCCCCTCTGACCGGCCCCCAGGGCTCCGAGGACTGGAAGAGCGTCGTCGAGAACATGACGCTCTCGAACGGCGAGTACTGGCCGATCCCGATCACCCTCGCGACCGACCTCGACGTCTCCGAGGGAGACACGGTCGAAGTCTCGAGCGACGAGGGCAAGCCGCTTGGCCGGCTCAACGTCACCGAGATCTTCGAGCGCGATCTGGACGCGGAGGCCGAGAACGTCTATCGCACCACCGACAAGGAGCATCCCGGCGTCGCCGCGATCTTCGAGGAGGGCGCGCGCTGCATCGCCGGCACCTACGAGGTCGATCGAGCTTCCCGACCACGAGGAGGCCTTCATCAAGCGCTACCTCAGCCCGGAGGAGTCGCGAAAGGCCTTCGACGACCGCGGCTGGAAGCGGATCGTCGCCTTCCAGACCCGCAACCCGATCCACAGGGCGCACGAGCACGTCACCAAGACCGCGCTGGAGATCACCGACGGGCTGATGATCCATCCGCTGATCGGCAAGACGAAGGCGGGCGACATCTCGGCGGAGGTGCGGATGCGCTGCTACGAGGTCCTGATGGAGGACTACTACCCGGCGGACCGGGTGATCCTGAACGTCTTCCCGTCAAAGATGCACTACGCGGGCCCGCGGGAGGCGATCCTCCACGCCATCGCACGTCGCAACTACGGCTGCACCCACTTCATCGTCGGGCGCGACCACGCCGGGGTCGGCGACTACTACGGCACCTACGACGCGCAGGCGATCTTCGACGAGCTCGACATCGACAAGCTCGGCATCCAGCCTCTCTTCTTCGAGCACACCTTCTGGTGCAACAAGTGCGAGGGAATGGCGTCGGGCAAGACCTGCCCGCACGGTCAGGAGGACCACGTCTTCCTGAGCGGCACGAAGGTGCGGGAGATGCTCGGCAACGGCGAAAAGCCGCCGCAGGAGTTCAGCCGCCCCGAGGTGGCTCAGATCTTGATCGACTCATACAAGGAAGAAGGAAATGGCTGACGACAAGGGCTTCACACTCTGGTTCACCGGGCTTTCGGGCGCGGGCAAGACGACGATCTCCCACCTCGTGGAGACCGAGCTGCGCGACCGCGGCTCGCGGATCGAGGTGCTCGACGGCGACGTGGTTCGCGAGAACCTCTCCAAGGGCCTCGGGTTCTCCAAGGAGGACCGCGACACCAACATCCGGCGGATCGCCTTCGTGGCGGATCTGCTCTCCCGCAACGGCGTGCCGGTGATCACCGCGGCGATCTCCCCCTACCGCGAGCTTCGCGATGAGGCGCGAGAGACGATGGGCGACCGCTTCATCGAGGTCTTCGTCAAGGCTTCGGTCGAGGTCTGCGCCGAGCGCGACGTGAAGGGCCTCTACGAGAAGGCGTTCAAGGGCGAGATCAAGGAGTTCACCGGCGTCTCAGACCCCTACGAGCCGCCGCTGAACGCGGAACTGACCCTGGACACCGAGCACGAGAGCGCGGAGGACTCGGCCCAGAAGATCCTCTCGCTGCTCGAGGAGCGGCAGCTGATCCCTGCGGCGCAGCCTGCCTAGATTAGTTCTGGCGGCGGGGAGGCAGCTCGGGTTCGCCGAGGTCATAGGTCGGATAGGTCAAGAAGGAGTCGAACATCTTGTGGTTGGGGCCGTGAAAGTCAGAGGAAGCGGTCGCCGCAAGGCCCCGATCCCTGCAGACCTCCAGCAGGAACTTCGTCTGCGCCCGGTCGTGCGCGGGGTAGAAGCACTCGACTCCGTCGACATCGAGATCGTCGATCAGCGCCGCCACATCGTTGGGGTCGTCCATGTCCCAGAAGGGGTGCGCCAGCACGGCGGAGCCCCCCGCGCCATGGATGATCTCGACCGCCTCAGCCGCGTCGGGCCAGCGCCGCGAGACGAAGGCCTTGGCGCCCGGCACGAGCCACTCCTCGAAGAAGGCGCCCATGCCCTCGGGCTTGACGCCGGCGGCCTTGGCGATGTGCGGGCGGCCGACGGAGGAGGCATCTCCCGCCTGGGCGATCGCGTCCTCGAATCTGACCGGCACGCCCTGGGCGTTGAGGCGCTCGACGATCTCCTCGGCGCGCGTGACCCGCTCGCGCTGGGCGCGCTCGCAGGCCGACGCCATCGCGGTCGTGTCCACCCAGTAGCCGAGCATGTGCATGTCATCGATGCTTCCGTGAATGCAGGACATTTCGGCCGCCGGCACCAGCACGATGCCGGCCGACCTGGCTGCCTCCGAGGCCTCCGCGACGCCATCGACGGCGTCATGGTCGGTGAGCGCGAGCGTCGTCACCCCCGCCTCCACGGCGGCCGCCACCACGCCCGCGGGCGGCAGCTCTCCGTCGGAGAACGTCGAATGGCTCTGAAGGTCCATCATCGGCGGCGGAGCATATGAGGATCTCCGCAAAAGCCGACTACGCCGTGCGCGCGGCGGTAGAGATGGCTGCCGCAGGCGACGAGCCGGTCAAGGGCGAGAAGCTGGCGGAGGCCCAGGGAATTCCGCTCCAGTTCCTCGAGCACATCCTGCTCGAGCTGAAGCACGCCCGGCTGGTCAGGGCGCGTCGCGGCGCCCGCGGTGGCTACTGGCTCGCCCAGCCACCCGAGGAGATCACCCTCGCGAACGTGATCCGCGCGGTCGAGGGGCCCCTCGCCAACATCCAGGACCAGGCGCCGGAGCAGACGAAGTACCCGGGCAACGCGCAGCAGCTCAGCGAGGTCTGGATCGCCGTCCGCGCCTCGCTGCGCCGCGTGCTCGAGCACGTCACGATCGCGGACCTTCGCGACGGCAAGATCCCGCCCGACGTGCTTGCGCTGACCCGGGACGAGGGCGCCCGGATCACCAGGTAACACCTGCAACTACCAAGAATCCGCACCGATTAGGGGGAAATTGCGGCCTTCGCTATAGTGCCGCCTTCCTTTAGGACTCTTTCGGTCAAGAAAGGGAACAAGGTGGAAAAGCGGCTTTCGTCCCAACGGCCGCGCCCCTCCCTCAGGACTTCCAAATGGATCCAGCGATCATCTTCTTCGGCTTCGGCGTCGGCTTCCTGGTCGGGATGACCGGCATGGGCGGCGGCTCCCTGATGACGCCGCTGCTGGTCCTGCTCTTCGGGATCAAGCCGACGACCGCGATCGGCACGGACATCTTCTACGCGGCGGTGACCAAGACCGCCGGCAGCTGGCGGCACCTGAAGCTGAAGACGGTGAACATGCCGCTGGTCTACTGGATGGCCGCCGGCAGCGTCCCCTCCGCGATAGCGGGCGTCTGGTTCCTCGACTACCTGAAGCGCAGGCTCGGCGACAACCTCGACGAGACCGTTTTCGCGATCCTCGCCGGCTGTCTGCTGGTGGTCGGCGCCGCCACCCTCCTCCGCGGCTTCTTCCTCGCCGACAAGATCCAGGAGCGGGACGACTTCGAGATGCACACCCGCCACAAGGTCGCGGCGGTCGGGATCGGGGCGACCACGGGCTTCGTGATCGGGCTGAGCTCCGCCGGCAGCGGCACGCTGATCGGGATCATGCTGATCGCCGTCTACCGGCTCACCCCAGGAAGGTGGTCGGCACCGACGTCGTCCATGCCGCCCTCCTGCTCTGGGCAGCGTCCATCGCGCACATCTTCAGCGGCAACGTCGACTTCTGGCTCGCCGCCAACATCATGGTCGGCTCGGTGCCCGGCGTGGTTATCGGATCGAACCTCTCCGTGAAGTGGCCGCAGGGCGCCCTGCGCTACGCGCTCGGCTTCGTCCTGATCGGAGCCGGGATCACGATCATGAACAAGGCGAACACGGACCTCGTGCCCTGGGTCGTGGGCGGTGCGTCCCTCGCGATCGTGGCGCTGTTCGCCGTGCAGATGGCGCTGACGAAGGAGGTCGAGCACGACCCGGAGGAGCATGCGGAGCTGGAGCGCAACGCGAGGCTGGAGCGCGAACTCGCGGCGCGCGCACAGGCAAGATCCCGCCCGGCGCCCGCCGCAGCCAAGGAGTAGGCGGCAGACGGCTTCGCCATCAAGTCGCGCCCGCCTGGCAGCCGCTTTGCCGCAATACTCCCCCGCCGTGTTCGAGAAAGTCCTGATCGCAAATCGCGGCGAGATCGCCATCCGCGTCGCCCGCACGCTGAAGGAGATGGGTGTCGGCTCGGTAGCCGTCTACTCGGAGATCGACCGAGACGCCCCGCATGTCCGCGAGGCCGACGAGGCGTTCCTGCTCGGGCCCGCCACGCCCGCCGAGAGCTACCTGAACGTCGAGAAGATCCTCGAGGTCGCCTCCACCGCGGGCGCCGAAGCGGTCCATCCCGGCTATGGCTTCCTGGCGGAGAACGCGGCCTTTGCCGCGGCCTGCGAGAAGGCGAAGATCACCTTCATCGGCCCGCCGCCGAAGGCGATCGAGGCGATGGGCTCGAAAACCCGCTCTCGCGAGCTGATGCAGAAGGCCGGGGTGCCGATCGTCCCCGGCGCGACCTCGCCCGTCGAGGACGTTGCGGCCGCCAAGAAGCAGGCCAAGGAGATCGGCTATCCGATCGCCTGCAAGGCCGCGGGCGGAGGGGGCGGCAAGGGCTTCCGGGTCGCCGTCGACGAGGAGTCCCTGCCCGACGCCTTCGAGGGCGCCGCCCGCGAGGGGGAGAAGTTCTTCAGCGACCCCACCGTCTACCTGGAGCGCTATCTCGAGGATCCCCGCCACGTCGAGGTCCAGGTCCTCGCCGACTCCAAGGGCAACGTCATCCACCTGGGAGAGCGCGACTGCTCGGTCCAGCGACGCCACCAGAAGCTGATCGAGGAGTCCCCGGCCCACAGGTCGATGACGAGATGCGCGAGCGGATCGGCAAGATCGCGATCGACGCCGCGGCGGCGGTCGGCTATCGCTCCGCAGGGACAGTCGAGGGACTCCAGGTCGGCGACGACTACTTCTTCCTCGAGATGAACACCCGTGTCCAGGTGGAGCATTGCGTCACTGAGATGGTCACGGGCATCGACATCGTCCGGGAGCAGGTGCGGATCGCCGCCGGCGAGAAGCTCTCGATCTCCCAGGACGACGTCGAGCTGAGGGGCCACGCGATCGAGTGCCGGATCAACGCGGAGGCCGCGCACAAGAACTTCGCTCCGGCCCCGGGGAGGGTCGCCGCGTATCGCGAGCCCGCCGGGCCCGGCGTGCGGGTCGACTCCGGTATCGAGGCTGGCTCCGAGATCACTCCGATGTACGACCCGATGGTCGCCAAGCTGATCGTCTGGGACGTCGACCGTGAGCACGCCACCAGTCGGATGCTGCGGGCCCTGGGCGAGTACGAGGTCGAGGGCGTCACCACCCTGATCCCCTTCCACAAGGCGCTGCTCGCCAGCAAGCAGTGGGCGAATGGAGAGACCTGCCGCGACCTCGTCGGCGACCGCGCCTGGCTCAAGGGCCTCGCCGCGGAGGAGACCGCCGAGACCGCCGTCCCGGCGGGTTCGGACGGGGAAAAGATCTCGCGTGACTATGCGGTCGAGGTGAGCGGCAAGCTCTTCGAGGTGAAGGTGATCGGCGACGCCGCCTCAGCGCCCATCGGGGCCGTCGCGGGGGGCGGAACGGGGCTGAAGCGCCCGCCTAGGCGCGAGCGATCCGGTGGCGGCGGAAGTGCCGCTTCGGGCGACGAGCTGGTCTCCCCGCTTCAGGGCAACGTCTTCAAGGTCCCCGTCGAGGAGGGGCAGGAGGTCTCCGAGGGGGATCTGGTCTGCGTGATCGAGGCGATGAAGATGGAGAACGAGATCACCGCCCACAAGGCCGGCAAGATCACGGCACTCCCCGCCAAGGAGGGCGCCTCGGTCAATCCCGGGGACGTACTCGCCAAGATCGAATAGGTTGGGCCGGTGAGGCGGTTCCTGCTTCTGACCTGCTGCCTTGCTCTGGCAGTGGCCGCACCGCCCGCCTCCGCGAAGAAGCACACGAAGCCAAAGGGGCTCGGTCCGGTCGTAACCGCGACGGCCATGGGACCGGTCGTCACGACTCCAGCCGGGACCTCGGCCGCAACGGCCACCTGCCCATCCGGCTTGCAGGCGCTGGGCGGGGGATTCTCGGCTCCGTTCGCACCGGGTGCCGGCCTCGTCGTAAACGAGTCCTATCGAAGCTCTCGCCATTCCTGGCGCGTCTCCGCGGTCCTCGTGTCCGGCTCGGGAGCGGCGACGGCATACGCATACTGCCGCCGCAAGGCCATTCGCGTCACCGACGTCGTGGCGACGGACACTCTCGCGGGTGGCCCGGGCCAGAGCAGGCTCGTGGAAGCGGACTGTGCGCCGGGGGACGTGGCGATCAGCGGAGGCTTCCAGATGACGAGCGGCCCCCTGCCGGCGCATCTCCCGATCCCAGAGCAGAGCATCGGCGGTGGCCCAGTGCCGGGGGGGAAGCCGCCGGTTGGGAATTGGCAGGTAGTGGCGCAGAACAGCTCGACCGGCGCGCAGACGATCACGGCGCACGTGTACTGCGCGACGGGCATCAAGGTCCCAGCGTTCAGGCAGGATCACGGCACCGCCACCGTCCCGGTGTTCGGTTCCCTGACCGAGACCTCGGTCTGTCCTCGGGCGCCCAAGGCGAAGAGGAAGGGCAAGAAGAAAGGGAGGAAGCTCAAGCGCGTGCTCTCGGCGGGCGCCTTCTACAGCCCGTTCAGCATCGGCATCGGGGTGCTTCCGGTGCATGCCGAAAGCCGGATCGTCGGCAGCGGCTTCATCGACACGGCGGTCAACGGCGGCTCCGCCACCGGGACGATGACCGCGCAGAGCCAGGCGATGTGCTTCTGATTACTTTGCGCCGAGCTTCGCAGCGGCTTCGCGGAGGTTCTTGACCGTTGCGTCCGGGGCCTTGCGCCCCTCGAGCTTCTCACCGTTGCGATTCACCCAGATCACCGGCACGTTCAGCTTCAGGGCTGGACCGACGTCCGACTCGTAGCCGGCGGCGATGTGGACCCAGCCCTTCTTGCCGCCGATTCGCCGTGCGCATTCGCGCAGGTGGGTCGGGTCAGGCTTGTAGCTGCGGACCTGCTGAGCGGTGACGACCAGGTCTAGCTCAGTACGCAAGTGCCGCCTGGAGATGCCGAGCAGCTTGTCGTCGACGTTGGAGATGATCCCGATCTCGTAGCGCTCCCTGAGGCGGTCCATCGCGGCGTTCGCCTCGCGAAAAGGGGGCCAGGCCGCCACGCTGTCCGGAAGGAACTGGGCGCGGGAGGGCTCGATCGTCCAGTCGATCTCCTCGGCTGCCTGCACGGCGGCCCTGCGCAGTACCTCGGCGTATAGCTCGTAGGAGCCGGACATGATCTGGGCCTGCTTCTCGAAGAAGCTCTGCAGGAACGCCCCCTCGTCGACGGTGAGGCCGTCGCGGTCGGCCTCCTTCTTGAAGGCATCGGTGATGCCCTTCTCCCAGTCGATCAGGGTGCCGTAGCAATCCGTGGTCACCCACTTGATGTCTTTCAGCTTTGGAAGGGCCATGAGAGCCGCGGGATTATGGCAATTTGCATTCTTCGGGCGCTGCCGACCCCCTCCGCGCGCCTGACAGAGCCTCGTGTACCCTCTCGCGGCCTTGGATCTGCTCGAGTATCAGGGAAAGCAACTCTTCGCTCGCCACGGGGTCCCAGTACCCGATGGAAGGGTCGCCGACACCGTCGACGCGGCCGTCGAGGCGGCCGAGGAGATCGGCTACCCGTGCGTGATCAAGGCGCAGGTCCAGATCGGCGGCCGCGGCAAGGCGGGTGGGATCAAGGTGGCGGAGAACCGCGCCGAGGCCGAGGAGCACGCCAACGCCATCCTGGGCATGGACATTCGCGGCCCACGTGGTGAGGGCCCGTTCACCGTCCACCAGGTCTGGGTCGAGGGCGCATCCCAGATCGACGCCGAGTACTACGCCTCGATCATCCTCGACCGCTCCGCCAAGAAGCTGCTGGCGATGCTCTCGACCATGGGCGGCATGAACGTGGAGGAGATCGCCGAGAAGGACCCGGACGCGCTGGTCCGCCGCCACGTCGAGCCCTCCGAGGGATTCGGCGATTCGCAGGCGGCCGCCCTGGCCTCCGACGCCGGCGTGACGGACGACGCTCGTGAGAAGACCGCGGCCATGATGGTCCAGCTGTACAACGCCTTCAACGAGAGCGACGCGACCCTGATCGAGGTCAATCCGATGGTCGTGACCAAGGACCGCGACGTCATGGCCCTCGACGCGAAGGTGACGATCGACAACTCGGCGCTGTACCGCCACGAGGACCTGGCCGACCTCGAGGAGGGCTTCATCGAGGATGAGCAGGAGCGAATGGCCAAGGAGAAGGGCCTCACTTACGTGAAGCTCGACGGCGACATCGGGATCCTCGGCAATGGCGCCGGGCTCTGCATGTCGACCCTCGACGTGGTCGCGCAGGCCGGGGGCAGTCCCGCCAACTTCCTCGACGCGGGCGGCGGCTCCAAGGCGGAGGCGATCATCGACGCCCTCACGGTGATCACCTCGGACCCAAAGGTCGTCGCGATCCTCTTCAACATCTTCGGCGGCATCACCCGCTGTGACGAGATCGCCAAGGGCATCATCGAGGCCTCGCAGCAGATCGAGATCGGCGTCCCGCTGGTCGTCCGCCTCGACGGCACCAACTCAGAGGAGGGACTCGGCCTGCTCGCCGACGCCGACCTCCCGAACCTCCATGTGGAGAAGACGATGATCGGCGCCGCGGAGAAGGTCGTCGAGCTCGCGAAGGCCGAGGCCTAGGCCCATGTCGATCATCGTCGACGACGACACGAAGCTCGTCATCTCGGGCCTGACAGGGCGCGAGGGGACCTTCCACGGCCTGCGCAACCGCGACTACGGCACCGACGTGGTCGCAGGGGTCACCCCGAAGAAGGGCGGCCAGGACGTCGAGGGCATCCCGGTCTTCGACACGATCAAGGAGGCCGTCGACGAGCGCGGCGCGAACACGTCGATGATCTTCGTTCCCGCCCGGTTCGCCGCCGCGTCGATCAACGAGGCGATCGACGCCGGCGTCGGGACCGTGATCGCGATCACCGAGCACATCCCGGTCCACGACATGCTCGCCACCTACTGGAAGGCGCGCGACGCCGGCGTCCGGCTGATCGGCCCGAACTGCCCCGGCGTCCTCAGCCCGGGCAAGGCGAACGTCGGCATCATCCCGGCGCAGTTCTTCGAGCAGGGCTCGATCGGTGTCGTCTCCAAGTCGGGGACCCTGACCTACCAGATCGGCAACGAGCTGAAGCAGGCAGGGCTCGGCAACTCGACGATCGTGGGAATCGGCGGCGACCCGATCGTCGGCTCAGACTTCATCGACGTCCTCACCCTGTTCGAGGAGGACGACGAGACCGAGCTGATCGTGATGGTGGGCGAGATCGGCGGCGACGCGGAGGAGCGAGCCGCCGAGTTCATCGCCGATCACGTCTCGAAGCCGGTCGTCTCTTACATCGCGGGCTTCACCGCTCCGCCCGGCAAGCAGATGGGTCACGCCGGGGCGATCATCTCGGGATCCTCCGGAACCGCCGAGGCGAAGAAGGTCGCCCTCGAGGCTCAGGGGATTCGGGTGGGGAAGAGCCCGACCGAGACGGCGCAGCTCGCCGCCGAGACGATCGGCGCCAGGACCTAGCGCCTAAGCGGTCTTCTGCGAGGCGCGGCGGCGGAGCTTCGCACGCGCCTTGGCGGCCCGCTTCTGCTCCTCGCTCTTGGTCAGCGCCCTCTTGCGCGGACGTTCTTCCCCTGACGCCTCCGCGGGTGCGGGCGAGGGGGCCTCGACCGGTGCGGGAGAGGGAGCATCGACCGGTGCGGGCGACGGTGGCTCGGCTGGAGCCGGAGCCGGTTGCGGCGCGGCTTTCGGACCCGTGGTCCGCTTGACCTGGTCCTGCTCGAGGCTGCCGCCCAGCAGCTCCTTCGCCGCGCGCACGGCCTCCTTGGGAGTCAGGTAGGTCGCCCAGGAGACAATCTTGGAGTCCTCCACCACCCAGAGGCCGCCGAAGCGGCGATCGATCTCGGCGCCCTCCTTGGGCTTTCCCCGCTCGCGGCAGATGCCGACGACGTTGCCGGGCCCAACCTCGGCGATGTCCTCAATCTCGAACCGGTACTGCTCCCAGTCGTCGAGGTAGCGGCGCATCGCGCGCTGCACCTCGTCGTGACCCCAGACGAGGTCACCGTCGGGTCGCGAGGCTCGCTCGTCCCAGCGAATCAACGGGGCGGCGAGCCCCAGGGCGATCTCGCAGTCCCCATTGCCGTAGGCCTGCAGCGCGATCTTGACCAACTCGAGCGATGCGGGCATCGGGCAACAGTATTGCCAAAGCATCGGCCGCTGCAAATTCGATCAGGGCCGGAATGGCGTCCATGCCGGCCGGAGGGCGTCTTGCCCGGATCAGCGGCCTTCATCCCCCGCGCCGGCGATTATGGCACCGTTCGTATACTCGAAACGCCAGTGGCCGAACGGACCATCAGCTTCGCGCGCGGTGCTCCCAGCGCCGACATCCTCCCCCACGACGCGGTGCGTGAGGCGGCGGCGCATGCTCTGGAATCGGACTGGGAGAAGGCGCTCAGCTACGGCACCGGGCGTGGCCACCTGGGGCTCTGCGAGTGGATCGCCGAGCTGCACGGTGCGCAGCCCGAGCAGGTCATGGTCACCAACGGCTCGATGGAGGGCGCTGCGCTTCTCTTCCGTCACCTCGTTTCCGAGGGAGATCGCGTCGTCATCGAGCAACCCACCTACGACCGCACCCTGCTCCTCCTACAACAGGCCGGCGCCGACCTGGTGGGCGCTCCGCTCGAGACGGACGGCGTCGACCCGGCCGCGATCGAGTTGGCATGCGGCCAGGGAGAGGTGAAGCTCGCCCACGTCATCCCCAACTTCCACAACCCGGCCGGCTGCACCCTCTCGCTCGAAAAGCGGAGCGCGCTGGTCAAGCTCGCGGCCGACAACGGCTTCACCCTCTTCGAGGACGACCCTTACCGCCTGATCAGCTTCGATGAGTCACGCGGCGAGACGATGCTGGACATGGACACCGCCGACCGGGTGATCCATGCATCCTCGTTCTCCAAGTCGGTCAGCCCCGGCGTTCGAGTCGGGTATCTGGTCGGGCCGACGGAGCAGATCGCGACGCTCGCCAAGCGGGCGAACGAGACCTACATCTCGCCGAACATGCTCGCCGAGTCGATCGTCTTTGAGCTCTGCCGCTCCGGCGGGTTGGAAGAAAACCTCAAGGTCGTGAACGCGGCGCTCCGCGAGCGACGCGACGCGCTGGTCGAGGCGCTCCATGAGCACATCCCGGAGGCGGAGTTCGTGGTGCCGGAGGGCGGCTACTTCCTCTGGCTGGACCTGAAGGACGACGTCGACACCGAGGCGCTCCTCGCCGAGGCCAAGGAGGAGGGCGTCACCTTCGTCGCAGGACCGGATTTCATGCTGGACGGCGGTACCTCCAGCCTGCGGCTCTCGTTCGCCCCCGTGCCGGCCGACGAGGTGGCCGAGGGTGTCCAGCGCCTCGCCCGAGCTCTCGAGCGCCTACGCGAAAGCGCCTCCGGCGCGGAAGCGGCCTAGACCCGGTCCCCGAGGATCTCCTGGGCACGCCGGTAGAGGTTGAGGTCCTCGGCGCGGGTCGGGTAGGGCTTACGGCGCTGCTCGTTGCGGTGGGCCTCGATCGCCCTGGCGATTGAGACCAGCCGGCGCTCGGCGATGTTGCGGTCGGTGATCAATGTCCTGGTGCTTGCTTCCATTGTCTTCCCCCGTTTGTTGAGTGACTTACTCGACTAGCTCGGTCGATCGCAGCAAGGAGTCTGCGCCACCTACCTGAACGGGGCGATAAAGGTTGGTAAAGACGGCTTCGCCATCAGGTCGCGGCCACGAGCGGCCGCCTGAACAAGTCGCTCCGGGCTTCGCCCTTCGCTCCGATATAGAGCGGCCTGGTGGCCGCTAGCGCCCGTAGCGATCGCTGGAGATGACCAGCTGCTCGGGCAGGGGCGCCCGCGGCGCCGGCGCGGGATCGGCCCGGACCGACACCGTCTCGGCGACGCTCTTGGAGACCGGATGCTGACCGTCGTCGGAGCCGACCACGACCTCATCGTCGCTCGAGCTCTCGAGCTTTCCCTTCAGGCCGGGGTGGATCCCGGTCCCCTTCAGGTAGTGGAGGATCTCCTCAGCCTCGTTCTCGAAGCGCAGGATGACCACATCGGCACCGGGTTCGACGTCCGCCAGAAGGACGCCCTGCTCGCGGGCTCCCTCGACGATCGGGTGTCCATGGGGGCAGGTCTTCGCGTCGCCGATCGCGGCGAGCATCCTCTCCTCCAGAACGGGGGACATCGCGTGCTCGAGCCGCTCGGCCTCCTCGTGGACTTCGTCCCAGGGGATGCCGAGCACGTCCGTGAGGAACCGCTCGATCAGGCGATGGCGCCGGACGATCGCCTGCGCCTCGCCGCGACCCCGTTCGGTGAAGGTGAGCGACTTGTCGTCTGCGCGCTCGACGTAGCCGTCGCCCTCGAGCCGTCCGATCATCTCATGAACGGTGGGCGGCGAGAGCTGCATCGCCCGCGCGATGTTGGCGCCATTGATCTGCAGCCCGGCCTCCTCCAGCCAGAACATCGTCTGCAGGTACTCCTCCTCCGCGACCGTCGCCTGCGCCATGGTCCCAGCCTACTGGGACCGACTTCGCCGCTTCTCGAGCGAGCGGCGCAGGGCCTCGAGGCGATCGTCCCACTCGGCGCTCACCATCTGGATCCAGTGAGCGGCCTCGTCCAGAGGCTGCGGGCGGAGCTTGTAGTGGGTCTCGCGGCCGATGCGAGAGGCGCTGACCAGATCCGCGCCGCGCAGGGCCGATAGATGCTTGGCGACCGCCTGGCGCGTCATCGGCAGCTGGGCGGCCAGCCCGCTCGCCGTGACGGTGCCGCCGCGCGCCAGCGTCTCCACCACGCGCCGGCGGGTCGGATCGGCGAGCGCGACGAAGACCGCGTCGACGTGTCGGTGCGCTGGGGCCCTCAAGCGACGGGTGCGAATCTGAGGGAACGATGCAGACGGGCGAGCCTGGATCCCCAGCCGCCGGCCGCGACCGCCGAATCTGTCGGGGTCTCCACGACGGTCACCCGCGTGCCGGCGGGCAGGGCCTCGATCGTGAACTCGACGAAGCTGTCGCCTTCGCCGGGGCGGGACCAGGTGAAGGCGAACCTCTCGCTCTCCTCCACGGTCTCGACGGTTCCAGTGCGTTGGTCGTCGCCATCGCGTACGGCGATCTCGCCGCCCTCGACCGGATCGAGCTCGACCTCGGGGGCCATCCACTCCTCCAGGCGGTCCTCGTCGGTGAGGGCCTCCCAGACCTCCTCCGGAGTAGCCTCGACGAAGGTCTCGCGTTCAACCCATCGTGCCTTCCCATCTCGCAACTCCATAGTTGCCTATGTTACCGTAGATAACGCAATCGATTGGTTGCATATCGACAGAGGAGGTCTTGATGCCGCTGGTCCCCATGGTCGTCGAGCAGAGCGCCCGCGGCGAGCGCTCCTTCGACATCTACTCCCGCCTGCTCGGCGAGCGGGTCGTCTTCCTCGGCTCGGCGATCGACGACCAGGTCGCGAACCTGATCGTCGCCCAGATCATCCACCTCGAGTCCGAGGACCCGGACAAGGACATCTCCCTCTACATCAACTCCCCGGGCGGGGTCGTCTACTCCGGCATGGCGATCTACGACGCCATGCAGTTCGTCAAGCCCGACGTGCGGACCATCTGCTACGGCATCGCGATGTCGATGGGCGCGCTGCTGCTGGCCGGCGGGGCGAAGGGCAAGCGGATGGCTCTGCCGAACTCGCGGATCCTGATCCACCAGCCCAGCGGCGGGTTCGAGGGCGTCGCGTCCGACATCGAGATCCACGCGAAGGAGACCCTCGACCTCCGCGATCGCCTCGACGCGATCTACGCGAAGCACACCGGCAAGTCCAAGAAGCAGGTCCACGAGGACATGGACCGGGACCGGTTCTTCAAGGCCGACGAGGCCGCGGAGTACGGCCTGATTGACCGGGTCATCGAGCAGCGCGAACTGGAGCAGCGGCGCACCGGATTCGCGGCGCAGAACGGCGGGGGTTGATGCGAGGGCGCCGCGTCAGCGGCGACCCGTCTTGAGAAGCCGCTCGACGTCCTCGAGGACGCGGCGGAAACCGCGCGCCAGGATCGGCTGCCAGACGAGCTCCTGGACGCCGCCGACCACCGGGGTCGGGACGCTGAAGCTGGAGCGCCAGTCGACTCTGGTCTCATCCCCGGCGGCGGTCAGCGTGATCGATCCGCCCTGGTGCTTGAAGGGGAGGTTGAGCTTGACGATCAGGTAGTCCAGCCGGGTCGGGCGCTCGAACGCGGTGATCTCCTCGTCGAAGCTCAGGGGCCGCACCTTCACACGGCGGAGCGCGCCGACCCCGTTGGGCGGCGGATCCCCCTCGCGCAGGAGCTCAGAGCCGTTGATGGGACGGAACCGGTCGTAGTTGGCGTGATCCGCGAGCAGATCGAAGATCGGCTCGGGCGGCCCGGGGATCGTGCGGGTGACGTGGACGCTTCGCATCAGGCGCCCGCCAGCGTAGAGACGACGGCTTCGTAGACGCCGTCGCCCATCCTGCCCTCGGTGACGGTGACGTTGGGGCGGCCGGCAATCGCCTCGGCCAGGGCCGGATCGCGCTCAGGCCCGTTGGCGGGCACGAAGAAGCGGCCGACGACGTCGGCGACTGCGAGGTCCTCGACGGAATCCCCGATCGCGATGCACTCCTCCGGGGCGTAGCCGCGCGCCCGCATGTGGAAGACGACCGCGTTTGCCTTGCTGGCCGCCTCAGGCAGCAGGTGGTAGGCGTGGGCCGGCCCCTCGATCCCGTCCATGGGGGCGAATATCGCACCATTGTCGATCAGCCGGAGGCCCGTGTGCCCGCGGTCGGCGAGCAGGCGGTTGGCCTCGTCCGTGTCGACCTTGCCCTTGAAGAGCAGCGACAGCTCCCGCTGGCGGTGCCAGGGACTGTGCCACTCCAGCCGCCCGGGGAAGTGCTCGAAGAGCTGATCGGGGATGCCGCGGTCGACCATGGTCTCGGCGAGCGTCTTGCCCGGCTCGGTCTCGGCGTCGCCGACCAGGATCGTCTTCTCGCCGTCTATGACCACGGCGCAGCCGACCTCGTAGATGTACGAGCGCTGGCCCATCAGCCGCGCGTCCTCGAGCACCTGCGCCTCGCGCCGACCCGACTTGACGACGAGCTCGACGCCGGCTCGATGGCAGGCCTCGAGCATGCGGGCCTGGAGCATCGAGAACTCCCCCTCGGAGTCCCGAAAGAGGGAGCCCCAGCGCCCGAGCAGGGTTCCGTCGAGGTCCGTGTATACGCAGCGGAGGGCCAAGCCGTCAACCGTATTGGGGTTTACCGTTGAGCCGTGTCCTTGGAGTGGCAGCTGAGCGATCGAACTCTCGATCTTCGCCAGCCAATCGGCGTCGGAATCGTCAACGTCACCGACGACTCCATGTTCGAAGGGGCTCGTAGCGGGACGCCTGAGCGGGCGGTCCAGGACGGCGTCGCCCTGGCCGAGGCGGGCTTCGACATGCTCGACGTGGGTGCCGTGGCGGCGCGCAGCGGGGCGCCGGTTCCGCCGCTGGAGGAGGCTGCGAAGCTGATCCCGGCGATCCAGAGCCTCGCCGCCCAAACCGAGCTGCCCCTCTCGGCCGACACCTTCTCGCCGGAGGTGGCCGAGCGGGCGCTCGAGGCGGGCGCCGTCGCGATCAACGACATCGGCGGGGGCGGTGAGGAGATGTTCCAGCTCGCCGCCGACTCCGGCTGCGGGCTGGTGATCATGCATATCGAGGGGCCACCGCGGGAGGACAGGGCCATTCCGAACTACGAGGACCCCGTCGACCACCTGCGCGGCTGGTTCTCGGGCCGCATCGAAGCCGCGCTGGCGCGCGGCGTCGGCGAGGACCAGATCGCACTCGACCCGGGCCTGGACTTCGACCTGTCGCTGGAGGACGACCTGGAGGTCCTGCGCAGGCTCGGCGAGCTCAAGGAGCTCGGGCGGCCGCTGTACGTATCCCTCTCACGCAAGGACTTCCTCGGAGCCCTGCTCGCCGGGTCCTGGGAGTCACGGCTGCCGGCGCCGGACCGCGAGTGGGCCACGGCGGCGGCGACCGCTCTCGCCGTGACGGCCGGCGCGAACCTCCTGCGGCTGCATGACGCCAGTGCCCTCCAGGCGATGCGAATCGCGGCCGCGATCGAGGCACCGCGGGGAGCGCAGGTTGGCTAGCCCCGCGGTGGCGGGCGGAGCCTGGGAGCCGGCCCTCCGGCCGGCCCGGGAGGACGGGCGCCTGGTCGCCGAGTCGGCCGAGCCCGCGACGATGGCGAAGCTCACCGGGCTGCCGGACTCGCTCGATCCGGCGCTGGCCGAGGCGCTGTCGGGAGCCGGGATCGAATCCCTGTACTCGCACCAGGCGGCCGCGTACGAGACGGCGCGCCGCTCCAACCTGATCCTGACGAGCGGCACGGCCTCGGGGAAGTCGCTGTCGTTCAACCTGCCCGTGCTCGACGGCATCGCCCGGGATCCCAAGCGCCGGGCGTTCTACCTATATCCGACCAAGGCCCTGGCTCAGGACCAGGCCCGCAAGCTCGGCGAGCTCCGCCCCCCGGGGCTCCGCGAGGCGATCTACGACGGCGACACGCCGCGAGAGGACCGGCCATCCATCCGCCGCCGGGCCAACCTGGTCCTAACCAACCCGGACATGCTCAATGTCGGAGTCCTCCCTCATCACAAGCGCTGGGGCGACTTCCTCGCCAACCTCGGCTGGGTGGTGGTCGACGAAGCGCATACCTACCGAGGCGTCTTCGGCTCCCACGTGGCGAACGTGCTGCGGCGCCTGCGGCGCGTGGCGCGGATCTACGGCTCCGAGCCGCGGTTCGTCCTTGCCTCGGCGACGATCGCCAACCCGGGCGAGCTGGCAGAGCGGCTCACGGGCCTGCCCTTCGAGCTGCTCGATGACGACGGGGCGCCCCGGGCCGGCCGGGAGATCGGGATGTGGAACCCGCCGGTGATCGAGCAGCACACGATGACCCGGCGCTCGCCGGTATCGGAGGCGGCGGACCTGCTGGTCGAGCTGGTCTCCCGCGGGGTGCGGACGATCTGCTTCATGCGCAGCCGGCGGGGGATCGAGCTGATCAACCGCTTCGCCTCCATGAAGCTCGCCGAGGAGGGCAATGGAGACCTCGCCGACCGGATCGCGCCGTACAGGGCGGGGTACACGCCGCAGCAGCGGCGCGAGATCGAGTCGCAGCTCTCCTCGGGCGAGCTGCTCGCCGTCGCCGCAACGGACGCGCTGGAGCTGGGGATCGACGTCGGCGAGCTCGACGCGGCAATCTGCGTGAACTTCCCCGGCACCGTCGCCAGCCTGCGCCAGATGTGGGGCCGCGCGGGAAGGCGCAAGCGCGGGCTCGCCGTCTACGTCGCCGGAGAGGACGCCCTCGACCAGTTCTTCTGCCGCCACCCCGACGAGTTCCTGGAGCGCCCGGTCGAGGCGGCGATCCTCGACCACCGCTCCGAGCAGATCCAGATGCAGCACCTGCTCGCGGCGGCCTACGAGTCCCCGCTCGGGCCGGACGACGACGAGATCCTCGGGGAGGGATGGCAGCAGCGGGCCGAGCGGCTGGTGACGGCCGGAGAGCTGCGGCGCGGCCGGGGTGAGCGCTACCTGACGCGCACCGGCGATTTCGTCGCCGGGCGGATCGCGCTGCGGTCCTCATCGGTGGACAGCGTCGCCGTCGTCGACGCCTCCTCGGGCGAGATGCTCGGCAACGTCGAGGCCGAGAGGGCCTTCTCCACGGTCCACCCTGGCGCGATCTACCTGCACCTCGGGCGCTCCTACGAGGTCTCCGAGCTCGACGTCGGCTCGCGGCGCGCGATCGTCAAGCCCTTCGAGGGCGACTACTACACGCAGGTGAAGAAGGAGACGGAGGTCTATGTCGAGGGGATGGAGAGACAACGGCAAACCTTCGGGGTGGAGCTCAGCTTCGGGACCGTCTCGGTCTCCGAGCAGGTGATCGCCTACCAGCGCAAGCGACTCGGGGACAACAAGGTGATCGACATCGTCTCCCTGGATCTGCCCGAGCAGAACTTCGTCACCCAGGCGCTCTGGTACGTGATCGGCGACCGGATGGCGGCGGCGCTTCCAAGCGAGGTCCTGCTCGGGGCCCTGCACGCCTCCGAGCACGGCCAGATCGCGGTCCTGCCGCTGATCGCCATGTGCGACCGCTGGGACATCGGCGGCCTCTCCACCAACATCCACCATCAGACCGGCTCCCCGACGATCTTCATCTACGACGGGCATCCGGGCGGCGTCGGGATAACCCGGCTCGGCTATGAGAAGTTCGAGCGACTCGTCACCGACGCCGATCGCCTGATCCGCGAGTGCCCCTGCGACGACGGCTGCCCCTCCTGCGTGCAGAGCCCCAAGTGCGGCAACCTGAACGAGCACCTCCACAAGGGCGGGGCGCTGGAGCTGATGGGGCAGATGCTGGCGGAGGGGAAGGCAAAGGCCTCGTGACCCAGAGAGCCCAGATCTCGGTGATCGGGGCGTCGGAGGGCTCGGACGAGATCCTTCGCGACGCCGAGGCCGTCGGCCGCGGGATCGCCGAGGCGGGCGCGGTGCTCGTCTGCGGCGGCCTCACGGGTGTGATGGAAGCCGCTTCGAAGGGCGCGTCTGATGCGGGCGGAACCGTCCTGGCCGTCCTCCCCACGCTGTCGCCGGCGGACGCCAACCCCTACGTCACACACGCGGTCGCCACGGGGACGGGTCACGCCCGCAACCTGGCGGTGGTGGCCTCCGGCGAGGCCGTGATCGCGGTCGGAGGCGAGTGGGGGACGCTCTCCGAGATCGCGTATGCGCGCAAGCTCGGCAGGCCGGTCGTCGCGATCCAGAGCTGGACGCTCCGCAACCACGCCGGCACCGACCTGGGGATCGTGCAGGCGGAGAGCCCGGGGGAGGCAGTCAAGGCGGCCCTGTCCGCAGCGGTGATCGAGCCGAGCTCGAACGATCGCACCGAGACGGCCGACGACGTCCTCGACCAGTCCGAGGTCGATCGCAGCTAGGACGACGGGTAGCGCGCCCGCAGGGCAAGGATCGCGAAGGCGTGCGACCAGGCGAGGGGCGTGGTCGAGGTGGGGCGCCCGCTGCGCGCGTCCATGCGCTCCGGCAGGGTCCCGGCAGGCGTCTCGGCCCGGTGCAGCTCGGCCAGCAGCCTGTCCGCCGCCCGCCTCTCCCCCAGCTCCACGAGGGCCCAGGCCGACCATGCGGTGGGAGCGGTCCAGACCTCGCCTGGGGTCCAGCCCTCGATCGGCGGGATGCCGTAGGGCGTCGAGTCGCGGGCCAGAGCGAGGAGGGTCTTCCGGACGGCGGCATGCAGGCCCGGGGCGGGGAAGACCGTCGCCGCCCAGGCGGCCGAGGAGTCGAGCTGATCGCCGCCCTGCTCGCGAACCAGACCGCGCGGAGTCAAGAAGCGCCGCTCGATCTCGGCTGCCGGGACGCCGGCCGCGATCGCGTTGCCGAGCAGATCTCCGCTGACGTTCTCGCCGTAGTCCTGGCGGTCGCGCCAAGCGGGTGGCCCTGCGGCGTGCCGCCCCCCGGTGGCAGCCGCTGCGGCCGCCACCCAGCCGGCGGCGTCCCCCGCCTCGGGCCGGCCCGGGACGCGATCGCCGTCGGGATGGAAGCGGGCGCCATCGAGGTCCAAGCCGCTGAGGAAGCCGGCGACGCGCCTGGCCTCGGAACGGAGCCCGGCGGCTTCGAGCGCGATCGCTCCAGCGGAGGCGTCCCGTGGCCAGACGTAGTCCCAGCCGTCGCGCGCGCCGGCGATCATCGCTCCGGTTCGCGGGTCTGTGAGGTCGACCAGCACCCGGACCGAGCGCAGGTAGAGGCGCCGGGCCCAGCGCGGGGCGCCCGGGCCCAGCGCTCTGGTGTGTCGTCGGACCTCCACGCGGGAGAACGGCCCCGACCGCGGAATCCCGAATTGGGGCGAAGGCAGCGCCGTTTCGATCGGCTGCGGGGGCTGCTCGGTCGCCCCCGAGACGGAGGCGGCGACGAAGGCCGCAGCGACGACCGCGACGATGCTCCGCATCACGGCCCGGACGCTAGCCTTTGCGCCCCGGCGAGGTAGCTCAGTTGGTAGAGCACACGACTGAAAATCGTGGTGTCGCCAGTTCGATTCTGGCCCTCGCCACTCGCCTGGCCCTAGTCGGGAACGATCGCCACGACGCGAGCGGGAGCGGCACTGCCTCCCTCAAGCCGGAGCGGGAAGCAGGCGACCCGGAATCCCTCCGAGGGGAGGGTGCCGAGGTTGCAGAGCCGCTCGATCTGGGAGTAGTCGAGGTTGACCTGGTGAGCCTCCCAGAAGACCCCGGCCTCGCCCGAAGCCTTCGCCCGCTCGGCCTGCATGTGCAGGGGGGCGTCCCAGCCCCAAGCGTCGATCCCCATCACCCGCACCCCCTGGTCGTGGAGCCAGCGGGTGGCTTCGGCGCTGACCCCTGGGCCGCGGGCGATGTAATCGAGTTCCTCGTAGAAGCGGTCGCGCCCGGTGTACACGAGCACGATGTCGAGAGGGCGCAGGTCACGCGGGAGCCGCCCCCGGAGGTCAGCGGCCGAGAGCGCCTCGCCGTCGCCGCGGTCGGTTGCGTCGATCACGACGCCCGGCGCGTAGAACCACTCGAGAGGGAGCTGGTCGATCGTCCGCGCCGGCTCGCCGCCGATTCGCGAGTTGTAGTGCCACGGCGCGTCGACGTGAGTGGAGTTGTGGGTGCCGAAGCGGAGGAACGTCTCGGTGGCCCACCCCTCGCCGTCCCGGAGGAGCTCCGGCGGGACGCCGAAAAGCGTCTCGATCGCCTTCGCGCCGGCGGCGTGGTCCTCGAAGGAGATCTCAGTTCGGAGCACCTCCGGGAGCTCCGGCGGGTCCGACCGGATCGGGGCCGAGAGGTCGATCAGCGGCACTTAGCGAGCCCGCTCCTCGAAGCGCCGCTCGAGATTCTCAACCGTTTCCTCCAACGCCCTTCTCACCGCGCGGCGGAAGATAGTCCGGTCGAAGTAACCGCGCAGTCCCCGCCGCGGCTGGTAGCTGACGACGAGCCGGTAATCGAACCCGTTGCCGACCTCGGAGAAGTGCCGCTCGTGCTCGGCGGGAGGGAGGCCACGCTGCTCGCTTCTGTAGGAGACCAGCCTGTAGGGCTCAAGCTTCCCCAGGGTCATCACCAGCTCGGTCGGGCGTCCCATCATCCGGAGCGACAGTCTGGCGCGATCCCCGACCCGCCCCCAGCGCGACCCGGGCTCGATCGCGACCAGGCCTGGCCAGTACTCGGACCAGTTGGCGGAGTCCGTGATGTAGTCGAAGCCCTCCCGGAGCGGGACGGCGAAGCGATGGTCGACCGCGACCGCGATCACTCCGTCGCGCCCGCCAGGGAATCTGCGCTCACGCCTCCGCCCGTCCGATCGCGTGGAGTTCGCGAACGCGGTCGAGTGCGCGCAGCGTCCCATCCGGTAGGACCTCGTAGTCGACCGAGTCCGAGAGCGCCGGCGTGTACGCGTGAATCGACAGGGCGACGCCACAGCTGGGGTCGTGTTTGACCCGGTGGACGTAGTCGGGGCCGAAGCTGAACGCCGTCTCGGCGCGCCGGCCGTGGGTGTGCTGGGTGACGACCTGTCCGTCGACGGCCTCGATCGAGTCCTCGCACAGCCGGCCGCTGCAGACGAACACCGCTCCGCTAGCGCCGCCGTGGTCGTGGAAGACGGTGTCCTGGCCTGCCGCCCAGCCGAACAGGGCGATCTCCAAGTGAGGGGTCTTGTAGAGCATCCGGTGGCTGCGTCGCTCTGGGTCGAACTTGACGGCATGGCCCCGCAGCCAGGGGGACTTACCGACGTCGGTGACGATCTCCTCGAGCTCATCGAGAGTCTCAGGGGACGCCGTCATCAGTCCCTCGTCAAGCCATCCGGTCAACCCGAGCGGCGCGCTCCTGGTCTCCATTGTCATCGTCGTCCTCCTGTCGTCGGGGTTCACCACCTCTAGGGACGGCGCGCCGCCCCGGGACTCAACGCGGACCGCGACGGTTCCGTGATGCCGGGAATCCGGGCGGGTCGTCGTCCCCCGCGAAGCTCGCGTTGGATGGCCCTCGCCGCCCGCCGCGCCTCCTTGCCCATGTAGCCGAGCCCGCCGGGGCGCTGCAAGTAGCCGATGAAGCGCAGACCCTCGGCGGCCGGGCGCGGGCCGATTGCCGTCGGCATGCCGCGCTCACCCAGCACCCCGAGGTGGCCCAGCAGCGGCT
Organism: uncultured Solirubrobacterales bacterium; assembly: GCA_963763985.1. Taxonomy (GTDB): domain Bacteria; phylum Actinomycetota; class Thermoleophilia; order Solirubrobacterales; family 70-9; genus DASUPK01. Next base: position 144,238 of record CAVXQO010000017.1, read on the forward strand.
CGAGCTCCCGCCGGTACCCCGTCGCGCAGATCACCGACTCGGTCTCGACCTGCGTTCCGTCGGCCAGCTCGACCCCGCTCGAGTCGAGCGAGTCGACAGGCGCGACGACCTCGATCCGACCATCCTTGATCGCCTCGATCACCTCGGCGTCGACGATCGCGGGAACCTTGCCGCGCATCCGCAGGTCGGCGAACACCCCCCGCTCGGGCGCCGGCAGGCCATACTCGGTCATGTCGCCGACATCCATCCGCCTTGCGAAGCGGGCGATCCGATCGGCGAGTCGGATCGGTAGGTGCCAGAGCCAGGTCCCGATCAGGTCCCCAGGCACCGGTCCAGGACCCTGGCGCAGGAGGATGTTGGGTGGAGTGCGGACCGCAAGCCAAACCTTGGCGGCACCGCCCTCGGCCAGCTCGTGGGCGATTTCCATCCCGGAGCTACCGGGGCCTACCACCAGCACCCTCTGGCCCTTGAACGGCTCGGCGTTTCGGTATTGCGACGAGTGGAGCAGCGCGCCCTCGAAGGCGTCGCGGCCGGGCCACCCAGGAATGAACGGGACCTGTTCGTGGCCCAGGGCGACGATCACCTGGGGAGAGCGAAGCTCGCCCTCGCTCGTGCGAACCACCCATTCCCCGTCACCCCGCTCGAACCGCTCGACGCGACAGCCCAAGCGCAGCTCGATCCCATCCTCACCCGCGTGACGTTCGACGTGGTCGATCACCTGGTCGCGACTTGGAAACGTGGGGGTGCCCCTGGGGAAGCGCCGACCGGGGAGGTGCGAGAAGCGGCGCCAGGTATTGAGCCGCAGACCGTCGTATCGCGAGCGCCATGAAGAGGCGACCCGGCCGGCTTGGTCGAGCACCAACGCGGTCAACCCGGCGTCTTTGAGAGCGAGTGCGGAGGCGATCCCCGCGGGCCCGGCCCCCACGACTATGACTCGGTGTTCCAGCTTCATTCGTCCCCCTAGGTCGGCATTCGGATACAGCCGCGAACCTACGGCGCGCCCGCCGCACGCACATCGGCTGAACCACCCAAATGCGCGCCGGGAGCGAGTGGGTGAGATCACCCACTCGCCGATCAGATCAGGCCGTGCTCGTGCGCATAGGTCGTGGCCGCGGCCCGGGACGAGACGCCGAGCTTGGCGTACAGGTTGCTCACATGCCGGTCGACGGTCCTCACGCTGAGAACCAGATCTGCTGCGATCTCCCGGTTCGTCTTCCCGACGCAGAGCATGCTTAGGACTTCCAGCTCCCGGTTGGAGAGCCCGTGCGAATCGACGTCGTTGCCGAGACCTGCCGGCCCCTCGATCCGGGCGCTATCGGTGACGGCGCCCAGGCGCGCGAAGGTCTCCCGGGCCGCTTCCAGCTCGAGTCTCGCGGTGTCCTCGTCCCCGAGGTCGCGGCATGCGAGCCCGATCAACTCCCGGGTCCGTGCGACCTCGTACGGAGTCCGGAAGCGCTGCCACAGCTCGACCGCGCGGCGAAGTGCTGCAAGCGCCGCGTCTGGATCGCCCGCGGTCAGCTCGACCAGGCCGCGGGAATGCGCAGCCAGGGCGGCAAGTGCACCGGGCTCCTCCTCCCTGCCCGCGATCGAGTCGAGCTCGGCGCAGGCCTTCGCCGCGCCCTGCAGGTCGCCGACGGCCACCAAAATTTCGACGTACGCCGGAAGCAGACCCGCTCGCTTGCCGGTGTCACGAGCTTCCGAGAGCACTCTCCGGATTGCCGCCTGCGCCGCCTTTCCCTTCCCCTGCGCCAGCCTCAGCAGAGCGAGGCCCGGGTGCGGCTCCCAACCTTGGCCGCTCGCCTCGCGATAGGCCTCCTCGGCCGCAGGATGCTCACCGCGCAGGCGGTGAACCTCAGCCCGCTGGTAGTGGGCCTCGCCGGCCGCCACCGGGTTCTCTCCCTTCAAGCACCGCTCGGCAGCCCGGCGAGCCTCTTCGATCGCCTCCTGCCAGGAGCCGTCCATCCGCATGATCTGTGCCCGATGGACGAGGCAGCGCCCGGTGAAGGCGATCAGGTCAGGTTGGCCCTCGCACCAGCGGGTGAGAGCGGTCGTCCACTCCCGGGCGCGACGAAGGTCATGCGCCTCCTCGCAGGCGAGGATCGCGCCGCAGTACACGATCCCGGAGCTGACCGGAGAGACCTCGCCCGCGAGCACGGCGACCATCGCCAGGTCGAGGAGCGCCAAGCCCTCGCGGAAGCGTCCGAGGCTGATCAGGGCACTGCCCTCCGCGTGGGTGGCGACCGAGACCAAGTCGGGATCGCCGAAATGCTCGCCGATCGCGGCCGCCTCGGCCGCGATCGCCGCAGCGCGCTCCAGATCGCCCGCCACGTCCTGCTCGATGATTCGCGGGATCAGGAGATAGCCGCGCTCGACGCGATCGGTCCCCTCGCGTTCGAGCAGTCGCTCGGCACGGCCGAGCCACCCGCCTGCTTGGCCGAGCTCACCGCGCACGGCGAGCTTCACCGCGATCCACTGCGCACAGCGGACTGCCGCCAGCGGTTCATCCGTGTCGAGGTAAGCCCGGTAAGCGCGCTCCAGGACCTCCATGTACTCCTGCTCCCAGCCGAGCATGTAGGCCGAGGTCGCGAGCAGCTCCAAGTCGGCGGGGCCGAGCGGTGCTGAGCGGTCGGCAACGGTCAGTGCTTCATGGGCCTCGCGCCATGCCTGGCGGCCGAGGGCCTCACGCCCGCGTTTGAGTTCCGCGACGAGCTCCACGGATGTCGATTATGTCGCCAGCGGTCATGGGCGCCAGTTCGATTCTGGCCCTCGCCACTTCACGCGTCACTACGGGCTGACGCCGCCGCAGACGGTGGCTCCCGCCGCGGGGCTGATCTCGAGCTCCCACGGCTCCGTCGCCCGATCGGTTGGGATCCGGAGCACGCCGACCTGGCCGGGCGCCAATCGTGCGACGGAGACCGGGAAGGAGTCGGTGGCGAAACGGCGGAGGCTGATTTGGCCGCCGGCCTCCCGCGAGGCATGGACGATTGCCCCGCCGAGGGGCAGGCGCAGCACGGCCAGAGGCGAGCCGGCACCGAGCGCAAGACAGCTGCCATGGCGCTGGGCATCCAGTTGCGGGGGGAAGAGCAGCTCCGGCGGCTGCCCCGAGGGGACAGAAGACCCCTGAGCGGGCACGAAGCTGACCCCCAAGGCCCGTCCCAGCACTTTGTCGGCGGCGACCCGGGCGGGCTCCGGCGCGGCGGCGATTTGGGCCGGGCTGTCGGCCGGGGAGCCATGCCTGTCGGCGTTGGACAGGAAGATGCCGGAGTTGACGCCGACGTAGGCCGTGTCCGCGATGTCCGGATCCAGCCTGACCGGGATATGCGTGTCGCGGGCGATTTCAAGAGCGCCGAGGTCGGCCTTGATCAGGTCGCTGGTGCGGCGATAGGAGATGTAGGCGTCGTGGAGGAAGCCGACGCTGCCCGCCAGAATCGCAGCGCCGACCAGGTAAGCGACCAGGACTCCACCGCGCGGCACACGAACCCCGCGCAATAGCTCGGCGGCGATCATCAAGACGAAGATCGCCCCGGGCAGCTGGTAGCGGCTCACAAGTGGACCACGGCCCGGCTTGACATTGAGGCCGGCCAGAACCCAGAACGTCGCGGCGAGCGCCAGCACGATCCACAGCTCGCGCGGCACCCGCCCCATTCGGTGCAGACGCCACGCGCCGAATCCAATCCCCGCCAGCAAGAGGGGCTGCCCCCAGTCCAGGCCGCCAGGACTCGCGCCCTGGCCGGCCTGGACCAGCCCGAACAGCGAGGCGAAGACCCCGGCGGCGGCGTCGAGGACGAAGTGGGGCGTCTCCGCGGCGTTGTGCAGAGAGAGCGCGGTGTCGGCGGTGTGCCCCCAGCCGACCCACCAGGCCGCGTAGAGCAGGGCAGGCACGGCGACCACGTAGAGCCGCCGGAGGCGCTCGCCGCGCAGAGCGACGTCGACGCAGGCGGCGACGATGAATGGCAGGCCGAGGCTCGAGAAGGTCACCCCCACGCTCAGCAACGCGCAGGCCAGCCCGTCGCCGCGGCGATCACCCCGCTCGAGCAATAGGAGCGCCCCGAGGCCGCAGGCGAGCGAGCCCATGAAGCCCATCTGGAAGGCCCACAGCAGGTCCTCGAAGGCCGACCCGAGGAAGAGCACGATCACCGTCGCCAGCAACGCCAGCCAGGGGTCCACCCGGCGCCGCAGGTAGACGAAGAGCAGAATCGACGTGGTCAGGAAGAGGGCGATCGACACGGCGAGGTAGGGCAATGACGAGCTCATGCCGACCGTCGCCAGCAGGGCCTTGTAGATCAGGATCGGCGCGACCGAGATGTGCTCCCCGTGCGGGGTGAGGATGGAATGTGCGGTGAAGCCGGGCCGGTAGAGCAGGAACTCCCAGTCGTCGAGCAGGAAGGTCAGCTTCGACCCCCAGAAGAGCAGCAGCGCCGCCGAGGCCACAGCGGCGGCGGCGAGCAGCAACAGGACCGGGTCCCACCTACGACGGCCGGGGCTCTCGGGCATCGGGGTAATTTATTGAGATGGGGTCAGGGCCAGCCGCGCGCGATGGCCGACCTGCGCTCCGTAGCAGCGCTCTTTAGGCCGGTCTAGTAGCGTCCCGGCCGCGCTCAGGGATGAGCGCGACTTGAGAGGAGAGAGGAGAGGTAGGAGAGGTGGTCGGCATGCGACGTGCCTTGATCGCCGTTGGGGCTGCGATGCTCGTCTTGGTGGCGTGCTCGAGCGCGCTCGCCAAGGAGCGGACCAGCATCGCCAGGAACATCCTGCCCTCGGGCCAGTTCCAGGTGAACAGCGGCCCCGCGGCCCGTGCCCAGGCGGAGATGTACAACGCGCTCACCCCCCTCTTCGACCACGTCACCTCGAGCGACCTGTTCACGGACTTCAAGTCCGAGAAGCTCGGCGTCGACACCGACGGGCCGACCACGACTGAGAGCGTGCCGTACCCCGGCGTCTCCATCATCCGGGACCGCTTCAACATCCCGCACGTCTACGCGCAGACTCACGACGGCGGCATCTTCGCGGCCGGATGGATCCTGGCGGAGGATCGCGGGCTGCTGCTCCAGCAGGCTCGCTACGACTCGCGCGTCGCCGTCATCGACGCGCCCGGGCTGAGCGCCATCGGGCTGATCTCCAGCCTTCAGAACTTCGTGCCCAGTGCCCAGACCGAGGCGTTCACCGCAACGGAGACCAGGGCGCTGATGAGAAAGGGCAAGGAGGGACGCGCCGTCCTGCACGACATCGACGTCTACGTCCAGGGCATCAACGCCTACCTGACGGCCACCCACTCCACCAACGCGCCGTGGACGCGTAACGACGTCTACGCGGTGAACGCCCTCAAGGGCCAGTTCCTGGGCCAGGGCGGAGGTAGAGAGGCTGCCAACTCCGAGTTCCTGAGCGGACTCGGCGCTCAGCTCGGCGCCCGCCGTGGCCTCGAGGCTTTCAACGACTTTCGCCAGTTCAAGAACCCCCGCAGCGTCACCTCCATCAACGGCACCTTCCCCTACGGGCACATCCCGCATAAGCACTCCGGCAGCGTGGTCCTCGAAAACCACAGCTTCACCCCGACCCCGGCCGTGCCGGCCAGCCTCGCCCGCAAATTCGCGACGAAGCCCGTCCAGGCCAGCAACGAGCTGATGGTGACCGGGCGCCATTCCAGCACCGGGCATCCGATCCTGGTCGGCGGCCCGCAGATCAGCTACTTCTTCCCGGGCCTGGTCCTGGAGATGGACATGCACGCGCCCCACCTCCACTGGCGCGGCGCCACCTCTGCGCCATTCCCCGGCTATCTGCTGATCGGGCGCACGCCCAGCTTCTCGACGACCCTCACCTCCGCGAGCAGCGACATCATCGACCAGTACGCGGAGACGCTCTGCGGTGGCAGCACGCAGAAGTACATGTACAAGGGCAACTGCCGCGACATGGGTCACTTCGACGCCGGAACACTGAACGGCAAGCCGGTGAGCTTCTTGACCACCGTGCACGGCCCGGTCCAGGGCTACGGCAGGGTGCACGGGCGCACCGTCGCGATCTCACAGAAGCGCTCGAGCTACGGCAAGGACGTCCTCGACCAGCTCTACTTCCGCCGCCTCTCCAACGGGCAGGTGAAGAGCCCGCAGACCTTCTTCAAGGCGGCTTCGCTGACCCCGCAGACCTTCAACTCCTTCTACATCGACAGCAAGCACATCGCCGAGTACACGAGCGGCCTCGATCCGATCCGGAATCCCCAGGTGGACCCGGGCCTGCCCACCAAGGGCACCGGGAAGTACGAGTGGCGCGGTTTCCTCAAGCCCATGGCCCACATGCACGGCAAGGACAACAAGCAGGGCTACCTGACCAACTGGAACAACGGGGCCGCCCGCGGCTTCGGCGCCGCCGATGACGAGTGGAACAGGAACGGCTCGGTCGGCCGGATCAACCTCCTCAACTTCAACCTCAAGCGCCTCGAGAAGCACGGCAAGTGGTCACCGCAGTCGATCACCTCCGCGATGAACGCCTCGGCGACCCAGGACGTGCGGGCGATCGTGATGTTGCCGCTGCTGAACAAGCTGCTCAGGGGCTCCAAGGCGCCCTCGCCGATGGCGGCGCAGATGCTCGACCTGATGAAGCAGTGGCGCCAGCACGGCGGTAACAGGCTCGACCTGAACAACGATGGCCTGATCGACTACCCGGGCGCGGCGATCATGGATGCGGCCTACACGAACATCGTCAACAACGAGCTGGCGGCGCGGCTGGGGCAGACGCTGCTCCCGCAGCTCGACAACCTCGCCAGCCGCTGGGACGCGCCGCCGGGAGGCGAGTACTCCGGCTGGTACCAGTACTTCGACCGCGACATCCGCGGCCTGCTCGCCAAGAAGCGGCTTCCCGACCAGCTCAACCTGACCTACTGCGGCAAGGGTCACATCAACCTCTGCCGCTCGGAGGTCTGGAACGCGATCCAGGCCGCCGGCAACCAGCTGACCAGCCAGCAGGGCACGGCGGATCCCGCCGCATGGCGCGCCAGCGCGACCGACGAGCAGATCCACTTCAACCCGCTGTCGCTGATCACCATGGCGTTCACGAACCGGCCGAGCGGCATCCAGCAGGTCATCTCCTTCAACAAGTAGGTTCGCGCTGGATGGCGCGTAGGAGAAAGGTGATGGTGGGCGCACACGTGGCGCCCGAGCGGCCGCTCGCGGAGGCCGAGGCGATCGGAGCCGACTGCGTGCAGATCTTCCTCTCCGATCCCCAGGGCTGGAAGAAGCCGCCGCCGCGCAAGGACGCCGCCGAGCTGAAGGAGTCGCCCGTCCCCCTCTACGTCCACGCCCCCTACCTGATCAACGTCTGCTCGCCGCGCAACAACGTCCGCTACGGCTCGCGCAAGATCCTGCAGCAGACCTGCGACGCCGCCGCGGAGGTCGGCGCGGCGGCCGTGATCGTCCACGCCGGCCACGCGGACGACGACATCGGGGAGGGCGTGGGCCGCTGGCTGCGGACGCTGGAGATGCTCACCTCGGACGTGCCGGTCTACATCGAGAACACCGCCGGTGGCGACAACGCCGTCGCCCGCCGCTTCGACGCGCTGGCGAGGCTCTGGGAAGCGGTGTCCAAGGCCGACGCGAACGCGGAGATCGGCTTCTGCTTCGACACCTGCCACGCGCACGCCGCGGGCGAGGATCTCTCCGACGCGGTCGAGCGGGTGCTGAAGATCGTCGGCAAGATCGACCTGCTGCACGCCAACGACTCGCGCGATCCGCCCGGGACGGGCGCCGACCGGCACGCCAACCTCGGCAAGGGCGAGATCGGCGCCGACGTGCTGCGCGAGATGATCAAGGCGGCCGGGCCGCCGGTCGTGGTCGAAACGCCCGGAGGGGCGAAGGAGATGCGCGCCGATCTGACGTTCGTCCGCGAGGCGCTCGGGTAGCCCGGATTTCCGGCCTGCTTCGCACCTAGACTCCCGCTTCATGCGTCGGGGGCCGTTCATCGTCATGCTCGCAGCCGTGGCCGTGACGGCCTTGTCCAGCCCCGCAGCGTCATCCGCCGCCGCCGGGCCCCGTGGCGACGCGCTCTTCGTTCAGGCGGCCGACAGCGGGACCTTCCGCCACGGGTTGCTGACCTTGCGCGGCGTCAGCCACCAGGTGGCCTGGTTCACGGATCGCCCGCAACGCGACTCCGGCACCGTCTCGTTTCGAATCTTCCGGCGGTCGCTGTTCTCGGGGAAGCAGGCCGCTCCGAACGCCGCGCTCGACCTTGCGGGGAAGGGGCTCGGGGGCGTGGCCGCGCTGAGGCTCCGCAATCCCTCCTTCGATCCGGCCAAGGGCACGCTCACCTACCGGGTCAAGCGCCTCAAGAACGTCTCCGGCAACCTCGACCACTACGTCGGGCGGCTGAGCAAGCGTGCATTGCCGAGCAGCTTTGGCGCCGCGTCCCTGTTCATCGACAACGCCCTCGGCAGGTCCTGCTACACGACGGTGATCGACGCCGGGGACTTCGGGCTCGTGACGGCCTCCTCTTCGAAATGGTCCACCGACAGCTGGAACCCATCCCTCCCGTCGGACTTCGGCATCGGCCAAGGCGACTCGTGGGGCTGGGGGTCGCAGGGTGGAGCCTTCCGGGGCTGCTCCAACTCGGCCGTCTGGAACATGTACGCAGGAGCCACGGGAACCGTCAGCTTCACGACGACCAACCCGTGGTCCGGCAGCAACACGTTCGACTGTGCGGTCTCGAATCCCGCATTTCGCTGCGTCAAGGTCAGCAGCAGTGGCGGGAGCGTGACCTGGTCGATCGGGCCGACACCGCCCTGAGTCAGCCGGCGGGCGCGGAGGCAGTCTCCGGCACGCCCTCCAGCGCCAGGCAGATCCCCACTCCGCCGGCCAGGGCTCCCAGCTGCGCGAGCGCCGAGACCTCGGTGCCCAGCGGAATCGTCGCCAGGGCGAGGACCGCCGCCAGCGCTCGCCAGGGCCGCCATGGCAGCTTGAGCGTCCGGCGGAAGAACGCGTGGCCGATCAGAAGAGCGCGGTTCCGCCCCCGAGCGCAAGGGCCCGCGCGAAGTCGAGGGGGTCGAAGGGATGTCCGATCGCGCGCTCGAGCGCCGCGGCGTCGCAGATGATCCCCAGCAGGATCAGCAGGTGCGCCCAGTAATAGGCGACGTTGGCGGCGTAGAACTCCCGCCTGGTCGGGGTCATCCGGCGCAGGGCGCCCTCCGCCTCGACTGGTCGTCCCCGCCGAAGTAGACCCACCAGAGCTCGGCGCTCACGATCAGGCCGAGCACCGCCACGGCGAGCATCTCGCCCGTGATCTCGATTCCCGACGCTCCGATCCCGACGGCCACCACGGACTCGCCGAGCGCCACCATCACCACCAGGCCATGGCGCTCGACGAAGTGCGAGGGACTGATCCAGCCGGCCTCCTCCGGGACCAGCCAGGGAACCAGGGTGAAGATGGACACCGCGAGGACCCAGAGCACGTACTCCCAGGTGCCGCCGACGATCGTGGCCGCCAGGATCAGGCCGCGGCGTAAGCAGGTTCATGCGGGCGAAGCTCCACACTCCCGCGACGCTCCAGCGCGCCGACTGCATGTAGAGGACGGTGTGGATCGCGATCACCGCGATGTAGGCGCAGGCGAACACCACCCCGTCGCCATCGAACGCCGTGGGGATCGCCAGCGAGATGACGAAGAAGGCGGCCATGCCCGCCATCAGCGGCAGGCGCAGCGCGGTTCGCACCGGCGGCACCGCGTTGGTGAGCCAGGCGAAGGCCGCGTACATCCACCAGATCGCCGTGAGCATCAGGACGATCTGGGCGAGGCTCTCCCCGTCCGGCTTGCTCGCCAGCACGGCGGTCAGCTGCGTGATCGTGAAGACGAAGACGAGGTCGAAGAAGAGCTCGATCGACGAGACCCGGACCTCGTCCTGGCTCACCGCCGGGCCGCTGATGGCTCCTCCTTGGCCAGCTCGCGCAGGTTGCCGAATACCCGCACGGAGAGCAGGGCGATCATCAGCGCGACGATCCCCAGGCCGATCACGTCGAAGACGGTCAGGTTCAGCCTCAGCAGCCGGAAGTCGAGGCCCAGGTCGAGGGCGAGCGCCGTGTTCAGCAGGATCAGCACGACCCGGATCTCGGTCGGGCCGAGCAGCCCGTAGCCGAGGCGGAAGCGGCCGAAGGCCATGCTCTCCAGGTAGACGTTGATCGAGAGGATCAGGTAGCCGACGACGATCAGCGCCCCGATCGAGAGCAGCATGAAGGGGGAGAGCCCGAGGCCCAGCCCGATCGCCGCGGTCGCGATCGCGTCGACCATGTGATCGAGGTAGTAGCCGTACTTCGGCCTCTGGATGCCGCGGACTCGGGCCAGGGTGCCGTCCAGGCTGTCCCCCACCCACTGCAGGACCAGCAGCCCGCTCGCCACCCAGAGCCAGCCCCGGCCCTGGTTGGAGAGCTGGTAGGCCGCGCAGACCCCGAAGGCGGCGAGCACTCCGACGGCGGTCATGTCGTCGGGCAGGACCCAGCGCGGCAGCCGCCCGGCCGCCCAGGGCAGGAAGCGCCGCTCGAAGCGAGCGAACAGGAAGTTCGGCTCGCGCTCCGCCTCGACGCCCCTCTCCGGTTCCCGTCGCCGTCGCTCATCGAGGATCATTCTCGTTACCAAGTCGGTCATCTCGGCGGAGAGTCCTGTCCGCGGACGCCTCTAATTTCAGTGACCTGATGACGGAGACCCTTTTCGACAACGGGAACGGCAGCAACGGCAAGGCAACGCCGGCGAAGGCGGGAGATACCCGCCTGCTTCGCGAGCTGTCGGACGGCGACGAGGTCAGGGGCGCCTTCGTGGTGCGGGAGCGGGATCGGCGCCAGAAGCGCAACGGGGAGCACTTCCTGCGGGTCGTGCTCGCCGACAAGACCGGGACGGTCCCGGCGATCGCCTGGGACGGCGTCGCCGAGCTCTTCGAGACCTGCGCCCCCGGATCGATAGTCCTGGTCAGGGGCAGCTTCTCCATCCATCCCCAGTTCGGCAGGCAGATCAAGCTGGTCGCGGTCAAGCCCGCCGGGCCGGGCGAGTACGACGCCGAGCAGCTGGCGGAGGGGCCGGCGCGCTCGGTCGAGCTGCTCGAGGCCGACCTGCGGGCGCTGATCGACACGGTGCAGAACCCATCGCTGCGAGAGCTGCTCGACCGCTTCTTCGGCGCCGAGACGGAGTCATGGGCCCGGTTCCGCGAGGCGCCGGCCGCAAAGCACTACCACCAGGCCTACGCGGGCGGACTGCTCGAGCACAGCCTCTCGGTCGCCCAGGCCGTCAGCGCCGCGGCCAACTTCTTCCCCGGGATCGACCGCGAGATCGCGGTCACAGGGGCGATGCTGCACGACATCGGCAAGACCGAGGCCTACAACGACGATCCGCTCGCCATCGAGCTGACCGACGCCGGCCGGCTCGAGGGCGAGATCCCGCGCGGCTACTACAGGGTCCGCCGCGAGATCGAGGACATCGAGGGCTTCGACCCCGACCTCGCCCAGGCGATCCTCCACATCATCCTCTCCCACCACGGGCAGCTCGAGCACGGCTCGCCGGTCGTCCCCGCCACGCGCGAGGCGACCCTGGTCCACACGATCGACAACCTGGGCGGCAAGCTCGGCAGCTTCGACCGCCTCGAGAAGGAGCTCGCCGACGGCGAGAGCTGGTCGCGCTTCGACCGGGGCATCGACGGGTCGGCTTTCTTCGGCTCGAGCGCGCCGCGTAGCTCCTGGCTAAAACCTTCGTAAGTCATCCATCCCGCGGTGGCCCGCCGCCGTACTACGGGGGCATTCGACTGAGAAGGGATGACTCGATGTTGACCAGAACAGTCAGGTGGATCGTGGCCGGAATCGCCGCGCTGGCCCTCGCCGTCGGCGGAGCCGGAGTCGCGTTCGCGGGACACCATCACCACCACCACATCACCACCACCACGGGATCCCTCAGCACAACGGCGGGGATCACGATGCGGACAACAACGGCGGGCCCAGCGACGGCGACGGAAACATCTAGGCCGATTCGCCGGCATAGGGCTGTTGTCGCCGCGCTCGCTCTGGCGGGCGCGGCGGCACTTGCCGCCTGCGGCGGGTCCTCGGAGACCTCCGGGCCCGCCGCGCCGGCGAATCCGGCCGCCTTCGCGTGGCTGCATCCGGCTCCGGCCCCGCCGGCTGGAGGACCAAGCCGCTGCCCTCCGGGCACGCGACCCTGGCCTATCCACCCGGCTGGCACCTGACGAGGACCGATCCGGGCACCGTGACCGCCTCCCGCACGGCCGGCGGCCAGATCCTCGGCTACCTGAACATCACACCGCAGCAGGGCGAGGAGACACTCGGCAACTGGGCGAGCTTCAGGCCCGCCCACAACCGCGAGGAGGGCGATACCGACCTGGTCTCGCTCGCCTCGGCCACCGGACTGCGATTCCGCAACGGAACGGGCTCGTGCGTGAAGGACCGATACGCGACCGAGTCAGAGCACCACTACGTCGAGGTCGCGTGCATCGTGCGCGGGCCGTCGGCGACGACCGTGATCGTGGGAGCCGCCCCGCCCGAGCTCTGGGGCCGCTTCTCGCCGGCCATCGAGCGAGCCGTCTCCAGTCTCGCGGCCTGATACGGCCGCGCAAATTGCGCAAATCGCTCTGCCTATCCGTAATAGGTGCGGATTGGGCGCCCAGGTCCCGCCTCTATCCTGCGTGCGGATGGCCAAGGACACCGAGAAGCTGATCCGCCAGCTCTCGCTGATCTCCTACCTGATGGCCCAGGGCAGGCCGACCTCGGCGCTCGAGATCAAGCGCGAGGTGGAGGGATACAGCGACATGAACGACGACGCCTTCGCGCGCCGCTTCTACGCCGACCGCGCGGAGCTCGAGAGCCTGGGGATCACCCTCCAGGTCGAGAAGCCCGGCGAGAGCCTCCAGGGCTACGAGTCGGAGCTCTACTCGCTCCCGCCCGAGAACTACTACCTCCCCGAGATCCGCTTCGGCGACGACGAGCTCGCGGCGCTGCAGACGGCCCTCCAGCTGCTCGACGGCGAGTTCGCCTACGCCGAGCCGCTGCGCCTGGCCCTGCAGCAGGTCTCCTGGGGCCGCCCGAGCCCGCTGACGGCCCCGGAGCAGTCCTCGGTCGAGGTGCGAATGACTGCCAAGGCCGACGGCGCCGAGGTCTCACAGCGCCTCTCGAAGATCGAGACGGCGATCTCGCGCCGCAAGACGATCGAGTTCACCTACTACACGATCGAGCGGGACACGACCGAGAAGCGCAAGGTGAACCCCTACCACCTGGTCTATCGCGGCGGGCAGTTCTACTTGATCGGCCACTCGCACGAGCGCGACGCGGTCCGGGTCTTCCGCCTCTCTCGGATCCGGGGCAAGGTCTCCTACGCCTCCAAGGCCGAGCACGACTTCGGCCCGCCCGAGGGCTTCGAGCGCCGCGACTACGCCCGCCGCGCCGAGTGGCAGCTCGGCGAGATCAAGGGCAAGGCCAAGATCTTCCTGCGTGAGCGGATCGCCTGGCTGGTCGAGCGCGACTTCGGCGCCTACGGCGAGTTCCGCAACCCCGGCCGTGGAGACGGCTCCCCCGGCAAGGGCCGGATCTTCGAGACCGAGTACGCCTCCAGCCGCCAGATGGTCGCCTGGGTGCTCCACTGGCGCCAGAACGCGACGGTGCTGGATCCGCCCGAGCTTGCGGAGGAGGTGGCCGAGCGCCTCGAGCTGCTCAACGAGCGCCACAGCGCCGGCTTCGAGCCGGCCGAGTCGGTGCGGACGGTGCCTCCGGCGCCGCGCACGGCCCGCTCGAACGGCCGCTCGGAGTCCTCGATCCGCCCCGAGCGGTTCGCCCGCCTGGTGACCCTGGCGGGGATGCTGATCGAGTCCGCCAAGGGCGAGGCTCGACTGTCAAAGGCCGACGTCGTGGAGCGGCTGCACGTGACCGAGGAGGAGCTCCGCGAGGACATCGACCTGCTCAACGTCGTCAACTTCGGCGGCGGGACCTACGTCCTCTACGCGGAGCTGCAGGGCGACGAGATCGAGGTCGACGCCGAGCCCTACGGCGACAACTTCGCGAAGCCCGCGCGCCTGCTGCCGCTGGAGGCAAAGGCGCTCGTCGCCGCCATCGACCTGTTCGGCGACCACCTTCCCCAGAGCGGCCTGGCCAGCGCCCGCAAGAAGATCGTCGCCGCGCTCGGCCACGACCCCTCCGAGGAGGGTCTCGAGATCGCCGCTTCCGGCGGAGACGACTCCGACGTCGCCCGCAAGGTGAACAAGGCGATCGAGGGGCAGCGGGTCCTCTCCATCCACTACTACAAGGAGAACGAGGACGAGTTCACCAAGCGGGAGATCGAGCCCTATCGGCTCGCCAACGGCCCGGAGGGCTGGTACGTCGCCTCCTACGACCGCCGCCGCGAGGACGTCCGCCACTTCCGCCTCGACCGGATCAAGGAGGCGGAGGTCTCGAAGGAGAGCTTCGAGCCGCGCCCCGAGGTCGAGGAGATCGCCGCGATCGAGGGAGGCTGGCTGTCGGGCGAGCACGTGCCGGCCGCCGACGTGGCCCGCGTCTGGGTCTCCCCGGAGCGCGCTCGCTGGGCGCGCGAGGAGCACACGGTGACCGAGGAGCTCGCGGACGACGCCGTCCTGATCGAGGTCCCCTACGGCAGCACCGACTGGCTGCTGCGGGAGATCCTCAAGGGAGCCGGCGAGCTCGTCGTGCTGGAGCCGGAGAGCGCCCGCGAGGCGATCGCCCAGGAGCTCCGGGTCGACGCGGGCGCCACGCCTGAAGGCCGCCTAGCTCACTCCGTAGCCGATCTTGAGGTGCCGCGGCCGCTGCCACACCATCGTCTTCCTGGGCGCCGCACCCTCGGCGTACCGGTGGTGGATCGCGAGCGCGTTGCCGTCCGGGTCCTGGAAGATCGCCTGCTTGCAGACCCCGCTGTCGATCACGTCGGTGACGAACTCGACGCCGCGGGACTCCAGCTCGGCCTTCGCGGCTTCGAAGTCGTCGACGTGGAACTCGAGCGGCGTGGTGTTGGGTACAAACTCGATCCCGAAGGCGTCGACCTGCATCAGGGCGATCGTCACGGCCCCGGTCTCGAACTCGTAGGCGGGCATCTCGCCCCACTGCTTCCCGAAAGGCAGGCCGAGAGTCTCGCCGTAGAACTTCTTCGCGCCCTCGGCGTCCTTGGTCGGGAACGCGATGAAGTCGACGCCGTTGATCAGTTGTCCGTTGGTTGCCATGTCCTCACTCTCTCACATTCGTCATGGACGGCCCGCGTGCGGGGCGGGCGCCTGGACGGCCAGCACCCGACCCGTTCGCGGCCCCTTGCCGATCGCGTCTGGGCCGTTCCATTCCTGAGCCGTGATGAACAGCGTGTTGCCATCGACCCCGCCCAACATGCACGCGAAGCAGCCTCGATCGACCTCGATCGTCTGCAGGACTTCGCCTCCCTCTCGCACTCGCGCACATTGCTTCTTGGGCACGTCCGCGTACCAAACGGCGCCCTCGGCATCGATGCAGATCCCGTCCGGGACTCCGTCGCCAAGATCCGCCCAGATCCTTCGGTTGGCGAGCGCCCCATCGGTGGCAATGTCGAACCCGATCAGCTCCTTCGCGTACGAATCGGCCACGATCAGCGTCGACCCATCAGCCGTCACAGCCATCCCATTGGGGAAAGCCACATCCTCGGCCACCTTCTCGGCCGATCCGTCGGGCCGGAGCAGCGCGACGACACCGGGAGCGAACTCGCCTCCGCCCATCAGGTCGAACCCGGCGCCGTTGACGTAGGCGTTGCCGCGGCCGTCGACCACGATCTCGTTCCAGCCGAAGCCGGAGAGATCGCCGAGATCGCAGTGGGTGACCAGGGAACCGTCCTCCACCATCCGGAGCAGCTCCCGGCCGGCCGTGATCAGCATGGGGCCGTTCGGAACCCAGTCGATCGAGAACGGAAACGCGTCGACCTCGCCATCACCTCGCGTGCCGTCCTCGTCAAGGGCGATCACTTGCTGGCGACCCAATCCGAGAACCAGAGCCGCCCCTGGTGCCAGCGCGGAGACTCGCCCAGGCCAATGCAGATCTCGCTCCATCAGGATCTCGCTTCGACCCGGTGCATCCCGCCTCGACGGTCCGATAGGTGCCGATGACCACGCCGGTGGTGGTGGTCAGCGAATCGGTGAGCTCCAGGGCGCGCGAAGGCACCGTCGCGGGAAGAGACGCCGCCCTGAGCCAAGCGCCAGATGGGTGGATGAGCAGTACGAACTCGTCGATCAAGGCCCGGTCCATGAGCGAGCGAACGAGCGCTCCGCTGCCGATGACGGTGAGGTGCTTCTCCTCGCGCTTGAGCCGCCGACCGCCTCGGCCGGGTCGCCTTCGATCAGGCCGAGTTCTCCCAGGGCAACGGCTCGCTCAGCGTCGTCGAAGGCGACGTACTTCAGGGTGCGGTTGAGCGTCTCCGTGTACGGGTTGTCCTTCGGCTCCGGCCAGAACCCGGACAGATCCTCATAGGTCAACCGGCCGAGGACGATCGCCCCGCCTCCGCCCATCCGCTCTCCCATCGCACGCCCCATCACCTCGTCGGCGTACGGGACCGCCCAGCCGCCGTGCTCGAAGCCGCCGCGCGTGTCCTCGTCGGGTCGGCCGGGAGCCTGCATCACTCCGTCGAGGGTCAGGCTCTCGACAACGGTAGCTCGCCCATCCACCCGCCTGGGCGTAGCGCAGCGATCCGGGCGTATCGAGCAGCTCTCCGGTCTCGAGCAGCGTCTTCAGCCCGGAGAGGATCATCGGCCAGCCGCCGTAGAGCTCGCCGCTGGCGTCGATCGGCAGCTGGTCGTGGATCACGGTCAGCTGACAGGAGTCGCCGACCTTCCGGATCTCCCAGGTCACCCTCGAGGCGCCGACAGCCTTGACCTCGTCGCTCCACAGGGCGGTCATGCTCTGCACGAGCCGCCTTGGCGGATCGACCTCGAGATTCTCGCCCTCGGCGATGTCGATCACCTCCGGGACGCCGGACCTGTACTCGGACCCAGGCGTCCACTCGGAGGTGGTGCTTACCCCGAAGCTGTACTTCGCCCTCATCTCGGGGTCCGTGATCGCCTCCCAGAGGCGCTCCGGGGTCGTCTTGATGTAGATCTCGAACACGGCCATGCCGCCCGTCCCTTCGGGCTCCGGGACCAGCTGAATCCTGTGGGGCACGTCGAATTCCTCAGGCAACGTCTTCCTCCTCGAGTTCTCGTTTCAGGCCCGTGAGTCCGGAGACCCAGGGCTCCGCGTACTTGCTGACCCAGCGCTCGTAGACGAGCCGGATCGGGACGGGGTTCAGGAAATGCAACTTCTCGCGGCCCCGCCTGCGGGTGACCACGAGATTCGCCTCCTCGAGCACCTTCAGGTGCTTCATCACGCCGAAGCGCGACATCGGCAGGCGCTCCTCGAGCGCGCTCAGCGACTGCCCGTCCCGCTTGAAGAGCTGGTCGAGCAGGTCGCGACGGGTCGGGTCGGCGAGCGCCCTGAATACCTCGTCCATGTGGATGAGTATACGTGACCTTTTGGTCACATGTCAACTCATGGAGGGTCGCTCCTTTCGGATCGCCCTCGCATCACAATGCCCGCGATGCCGATCGACCTCGAGCGCCTGACCGCACCGAACCCCAGTCCCATGACCTTGGAGGGGACCAACACTTACGTCGTCGGCCGGGAGCCGGCCGTGGTGATCGACCCCGGCCCCGATGACGCCGGTCACATCGAGGCGGTCCGCGAGGCGGCGCAGGCACGCGGCGGAATCGGGACGGTCCTGCTCACTCACGGGCACGGCGACCACACCGACGGCGTCGACGCGCTCGGCGTGGGGCCCACCCCGGTTTCCGACGGCAAGATCGATCGCCGGCCTGCAGGCGCTGGCGACCCCGGGGCATGCCGCGGACCACTTCTGCTTCCTGCTCGGGAAGGCATGCTTCACCGGGGACCTGATCCTGGGCATGGGCTCGACGATCGTGGGGCCCCGTGACACCGGCGGCTCGCTGCTCGACTACATGCGATCGCTGGAGCGTCTGCAGGAACTTGATCTCGAGGTCCTCTATCCCGGGCATGGGCCAGAGGTCCACGAGCCGGAGGCGAAGATCGCCGAGTACATCGAGCATCGGATGATGCGCGAGCGGCGGCTGGTCGCGGCCCTCGATCGAGGGGAGCGCTCACGGACCGCGCTCCTCGCCGAGGTGTGGGACGACGTTCCGCGAGAGCTCCGCGGGCCGGCGGCGATCGCGATGGAGGCGCATCTCGAGAAGCTCCAGGACGAGGGGCGACTGCCGGCCGACCTGCGCGACTGACCGCCGAGGCAGCCCCCCTGGTATGAACCTCCCATGGGTCTAGATCCAGCCCGCCTACTGCGCACCGGCGCCAAAGGATTGGGGATCGGCACGGCGCTGTTCGGCGCGACCGCCGCCGGCCTCTGGTGGCGGCTCTTCAGGCAGCCTCTGCCGCGGACCAAGGGGAGCCTGACGGTCCGACGGGCTCGACGACCGGGTTGAGATCGCCCGCGACCGCTGGGGGATGCCCACGGTCAGGGCGCGGACCGCGGCGGACCTGTGGTTCGGGCAGGGCTTCTGCCACGGCCAGGACCGACTCTGGCAGATCGACGTCCAGCGGCGCATCTGCTCCGGGCGCGTCGCGGAAATCGCAGGGCGCGCCGGCCTACCGGTCGATCGCCTGATGCGCACGCTCGGGCTGCGCCGCGTCGCCCTGCGGGAGGAGGCCGAACTCGACGGCGACCTGCGATCCCTTCTCGACGCCTATTGCGCGGGCATCAACGAGGCAGCGCGAACCGCCACCGCGCCGGCGGCTGAGTTCCAGCTGCTGCGGCTGAAGTTCGAGGACTGGAGGCCCGCCGACATGCTGGCGGGCGGCAAGCTGCTGTCCTTCGGGCTCTCCACCAACTGGGAGCGGGAGCTGTTGCGAGCCGACCTGGTCAGGGAGCTGGGCGAGGAACGCGCCGCCAGGATCGACCCCACCTACCCGAAGGGAAACCCCATCGTGCTCCGGCCCGGCCAGGGCTTCGACGGCGACGGGCTTGGTCTCGCCGAGCAGATCGGCCGCGTCCGCGAGGCGATCGGCCTGGCGGCTGCCGCGAGCGGCTCGAACAACTGGGCGGTGAGCCCGAGCCGATCCGCAACCGGCGGGGCCCTGCTCGCCGGCGACCCGCACCTGCCGAGCGGGATGCCCGGGGTCTGGTACGAGATCGGCCTGGAGCTCGACGGCCGGACCTGCCGGGGAGCATCGATCCCGGGTCTTCCCGGCATATCGCTGGGACAGAACGACGACGTCGCCTTCGCCTTCACCAACGTGATGGCGGACGTCGAGGACCTCTTCGTCGAGCGGATCGAGGGCGAGACCTACGAGTTCGAGGGGGAGAAGCGGCCCCTCGAGGTCGTGGAGGAATCGATCGCCGTCCGCGGGCAGGATGTGCCGGAGCGCCACGAGGTGCGCCTCACGCACCACGGCCCGATCGTCAACCGGGCGCTCGGCGCCGACGACGAGCAGCCACTCGCCCTGCGCTGGGCGGCGCTCGACGAGCCGTCCATCTCCCTGGCGCACCTGGGCGTGCTGGAGCCGCGCAGCGGCCCCGAGCTGGTCGACCTGCTGCGGACCGTGACGATGCCCGTCTCGAACCTGGTCTGGGCCGATCGTCACGGATCGATCGGCTACAAGATGATTGGGAGCATCCCGAAGCGGAAGGGCGACTGCCCGGACCTGCCCAAGCCGGGATGGACGGGCGAGTTCGAGTGGGACGGATGGATCCCGTACGACGAGCTGCCCGAGCTGATCGATCCCGAAGAGGGGTACATCGTCACCGCGAACAACCGCGTGGTCGACAGCTCCTACCCGCACCACATCACCAGCGACTGGCTCGACGGCTATCGGGCCGCGCGGATCGAGCAGCTCCTGGCGGAGACCGACGAGCACGACCTGGAGAGCTTCCGCCGCATGCAGACCGACCTCTATTCGATCCCCGGTGACGAGGTCGTTCACCGGCTGGCCCGCCTGGAGCCGACGAGCCAGCGAGAGACGAGCGCAATCGAGCGCCTGAAGAGCTGGGATCGGACCCTCAGCCCGGAGACGGTGGCGGGGACGATCTACCAGGCGTTCCTGCTGCGGCTCGCGCGAGAGTTCACCAGGGCGGCGATCGGCGACCGGGACCTGGCCGACCGCTATCTCGACCGGGCCGACAACGGCTTCATCTCCCACGTCACCTCACCCTGGCGCTGGCACTCTCACCTCCTGGAGCTCTGGGCGGAGGGCGACGAGAAGCTGATCGGCGGCTCATGGAACGAGCTGGTCCTGGAGGCGCTGCGCGGTGCGCTCGACGACCTGGAGGAGCGCTTCGGCCCGGACCCCGAGCAGTGGCAGTGGGGCCACGTCCACGAGCTGCAATTCCCGCACGCGCTGGGGGCCCTCCATCCGGTGTCCGAGTGGGTCTTCAACCGCACGCTGCACCCGGGCGGCGGGCAGGAGACCGTCGCGCAGATCGCGTACGACCCGAACGATCCCTACCACGCGATCTGGGCCCCAAGCTGGCGGATGGTCGCCGACCCCTCGGCGCCCGGCCGCTCCCGGTGGCAGGCGTTCACCGGTCAATCGGGACACGCCTGGAGCAGCCACTACGACGACCTCCAATCGGGCTGGGAGGCGGGCGAGATGCAGCCGATGGCGGGCGAGGGCCCCTTCGAGACCCTCGTGCTGAGCCCCGGCGATGGCGCACCGGCTTCATCCTGATGCCGTCCCGCCGCGATCAGATCAAGCTCTCCGAGGGCGAGCTGGCGGAGCTGCTCGAGAGCGAGCGCATCGTCGTCGTCTCGTCGAACGGGCCGCGCGGCTGGCCTCATTCGATGCCCCTCTGGTACGTCCCGCGCGGCGGTGACGTCTGGATCTGGACCTACGCCAAGTCCCAGAAGGTGAAGAACCTCGAGCGCGACCCGCGCGCGACCCTGCTGATCGAGACGGGGCTCGAGTACACCGAGCTGAGGGGCGTCCAGATCGAGGCCGAGGCGGAGCTGATCCGCGACGTCGACCGGATCGTCGACTTCGCCAAGGACCTGACCATTCGCTACAGCGAGGGCATCGACTCGGTCGAGGGCGACGCGGCCGCCGCCCTGCAGGCCCAGGCCCCGAAGCGCGTCGCGATCCACTTCCACCCCAAGCGCTTGGCCACCTGGGATCACAGCAAGCTGGGCGGCGTCTACTAGTTCATACCGGATTCTGGGTGGCTGCTTGCAGCTCCCCACTTTCGATGAGGAATCGCCCGGAAAGTGGCAGAATGCCCGCCGCTCGTTACGGACTGACGACAAAACGGGGTGCCCATGCGACGGATCGCAATTGCACTGACGACTCTGGGGATCATGCTGCTCGGCGCCGGGACGGCCCAGGCGGCCGTCCTCAGCCAATTTGGCGCGACCATCTTCTACGTAGCCGGCCAGGGCGAGCGCAACGACGTGGTGGTGGGTACCGACCGCGTGCTTGGCGTCACGGTCTACACGTTCAAGGATGCGGACGCCAACCCGATCCAGATCGGGGGCGGGCTCTGCGAGCTGATCAATGGCGTCGGCACCTGCCGGACCGACGGGGTTCACAGCTTCTTCATCGACGTCCGCGACCGCGACGACACGGCCACGATCTCGACCGCGGGCGGGCCCGGTCTGTTCCCCCCGCTGATCGGGGGCGTGATCATTGGGGGCCGCGGGGTCGACGTGCTCCAGGGCGGTGTTGCCGGCGACATCCTGAAGGGCAATGACGGCCGGGACTCTCTCCGCGGCCGCCAGGGAGCCGACATCTACAAGGGCGGCCGTGGGTCCGACACCCTGCAGACCCTCGACGGGCAGACGGATGCCTTCATCTCCTGCGGGGAGGGCTTCCGGGACCTGATCCGCGCGGACAAGATCGACCCCAAGCCGAAGAGCTGCGAATTGGGTGGCCGCAAGCCTGGCAAGCAGTTCTAACTCGCGAATTCGTCTCGCGGGCTAGCCTCTCCCGCGCATGGAAGATCTAAAGGGGCTGATCCTCTCGGGAGGGGCCGGGACTCGCCTGCGCCCGATCACCCACACCTCCGCCAAGCAGCTCGTGCCGGTGGCGAACAAGCCCGTGCTCTTCTACGGGATCGAGGCTCTGGTCGAGGCGGGGATCAAGGAGATCGGGATCATCATCGCGCCCGAGACCGGCGAGGAGATCAGGCAGGCGGTCGGCGACGGGTCGGCGTTCGGCGCCTCGATCACCTACATCGAGCAGGAGGCCCCGCTGGGGCTGGCCCACGCCCTGCTCACCGCCGAGGACTTCCTCGGCCAGAGCCCGTTCGTCATGTACCTCGGGGACAACCTGCTGAGGGACGGGATCGTCGAGCTCGTCGAGGTGTTCCGCCGATCCGAGCCCGACGCGCTGATCCTGCTCACGCACGTCGACGATCCCTCCTCCTACGGCGTCGCCGAGCTCGACGGCGACCGGGTCATCCGGCTGGTCGAGAAGCCGAAGGACCCGCCCAGCGACCTGGCGCTGGTGGGCGTCTACATGTTCGGGCCCTCGATCTTCAAGGCGGCCCACGAGATCGAGCCGTCGGCTCGCGGCGAGCTCGAGATCACCGACGCAATCGACGCGCTGATCGAGTCCGACCTCCGCGTCGAGCCCCACATCGTCAAGGGCTGGTGGAAGGACACCGGCATGCTCGAGGACATGCTCGAGGCCAACCGGCTCGTTCTCGAGGACATAGAGCAGCGGATCGACGGGGAGCTCGACACCGCCTCGCGCGTCGAGGGCAGGGTCGTGATCGAGAAGGGAGCCAAGCTGGAGAGAACCATCGTGCGCGGCCCGGCGATCATCGGCGCCGGGACTCAGATCTCGGACTCCTACATCGGCCCCTACACGGCGATCGACCGCGACGTCGTGATCACCGGCTCCGAGGTCGAGCACTCCATCGTCCTGGCGGGATCCAGCATCCGGGACCTCCACGCCCGCATGGAGGCCAGCCTGCTCGGCAAGAACGTCAGCCTGAGCCGCAGCGAGGGAATGCCCAAGACGCTGCGGTTCCTGGTGGGCGACAACGCGAACATCTCGATCCCATGAAGCTGATGGTCACCGGAGCCGGAGGCATGCTCGGCCACGACATCGTCCGGTTGGCGGAGGGCATGCGCCACCAGGTGGTCGCGCTCACCCACGACGACCTCGACGTGACCGACCCGGCCAAGGTCGAGCGGCTGATCACCCGCGAGCGCCCCGGGGCCGTGATCAACTGCGCGGCCTGGACCAACGTGGACGGCGCCGAGGAGTCCGAGCACGACGCGTCCGTGATCAACTCTCAGGGCGCGGGGTTCGTCGCGGGCGCCGCGGCCAAGGTCGGCGCCAAGGTCATCTACCCGTCCACCGACTACGTCTTCAACGGAACCGGCGGCCCGTACGGGGAGTCCGACGACCCCGACCCGATCAACGCCTACGGGCGGACGAAGCTGGCCGGGGAGCGCGCCACCGCCCTGGTCAACGGGCGCAGCTTCATCGTCCGGACCTCCTGGCTCTTCGGCCCCCATGGGGGCAACTTCGTCGAGACGATGCTGCGTCTGGGCGAGGGCGGCGGGCCCGTCGTGGTCGTCCACGACCAGGTCGGATGCCCCACCTATACGGGCCATCTGGCCGTCGGCCTGCTGCGCCTGGTCGACAGCTCCGCCTACGGCATCCACCACATGGCGGGCGACGGGAGCTGCTCCTGGTACGAGTTCGCGATGGAGATCTTCCGGCAGGCCGAGGTGGTCACCCGGGTGATGGCCTCGACCACCGACATGATGGAGCGGCCCGCGAAACGGCCGGCGAACTCCGTCCTGGTCAGTCGCCGATCCGCCCCGATCAAGCTGCCCACCTGGCAGCGCGGCCTCTCCGACTACCTCGCCCGCCGTGGGCACTCCGAGGACGAGGCGGCGCCGAAGCAGCGCTCGAGCTCCTCGCGCAGACAGCCAATGCTCGACTGGACCAAGCGCGAGCGCGAGGAGAGGGAGGCGGACGGCGAGGAGATCACGGGCGAGAACGAGCTGCCGCTCGACGACGTGACCTGGGAAGACGGGTCCGACGGAGCGGACAAGGGGCAGGACGCGGCATGAAGCTCCTGGTCGCCGGCGGCGCCGGCTTCATCGGCTCGAACTACGTGCGCCTGCGCCTCGAGGGCAACCCCGGCGACTCGGTGCGGGTGCTCGACAAGCTCACCTACGCCGGTCGCCGCGAGAACCTCGAAGGGCTCCCCGAGGACCGCTTCGAGCTGGTCGAGGCCGACATCGCCGACCGCGACGCGGCCCGGGCGGCCGTGGAAGGCTGCGACGCGGTCGTCAACTTCGCCGCCGAGTCGCACGTCGATCGCTCGATCGAGGCGCCGGGCGAGTTCATCAGCACGGACGTCTTCGGCACCTACGTGCTGCTCGAGGCCTCCCGTGACGCGGGCGTTCGGCATCTGCAGGTCTCAACGGACGAGGTCTACGGCGACTTCTTCCAGGGATCCGCCACAGAGGAATCGCCGCTCAACCCCTCCTCCCCTTACTCCGCCTCCAAGGCGGGTGGCGACCTGCTGGTCTCCGCCTTCGCGAGGACCTATGACGCCGAGGCGCTGATCATCCGCGCATCGAACAACTACGGCCCCCGCCAGCATCCCGAGAAGCTGATCCCGCTCTGCATCCTCAACGCACTCGCCGGCGACCCGCTGCCCGTCTACGGCGACGGAATGCAGGTGCGGAACTGGCTCTTCGTCGAGGACTGCTGCGCCGCGATCGACGCGGTCCTGGACAAGGGGGAGCCCGGGAACGTCTACAACGTCGGAGGGCCCGACGAACTGCCGAACATCGACGTCATCAGGCGAATCCTCGCGCTCACCGATCGGGACGAGTCCCTGATCGAGTACGTGACCGATCGCCCCGGCCACGATCGGCGCTACTCCCTGTCCGCCGCCCGCCTCCAGGCGCTCGGCTGGCAGGCGGCCGTGGACTTCGACGAGGGCATCGAGCGAACCGTGACCTGGTACCGCGAGAACGAGCCGTGGTGGGCCCCGATCCGCTCGGGCGACTACCGGGAGTACTACGAGCGCCAGTACGGCAAGGCGCTCAAGTAAGAGGAGAGCACGTTTGGAGAAGACGCCGAGGTAGGCGTCTTGCTAGAACCAAGTAGTCGCTCACTGCAAGGGGTGAGCGGGTCGCCAAGGAAGGGGGAAGGTTCTCCCGCATGACGCGTTACCTAACCCGTCTCGCCGACATCGCATACCGCCGGCGCGGCCGCGTGGTGATCGGATGGATCGTCGCGATGATCGTGATCATCGGCGTGGGCTCCTCGCTCAAGGGCGAGTTCAACGCCGACTACAACACCCCCGGTTCGGAGTCGAAGGCGGCGAGCGACATCACCGAGCAGCGCTTCGGCGGGTACTCGGGGCAGGAGATCTACGTCGTCTGGAAGGACACGGGCGGGGTCAACACCCCGGCGGCCCAGCAGCGCATGAACGCGTTCTTCGCCCAGGCCGAGAAGGTCAACCACATCTCGAGCCATACGCCGATCCGCTTCTCGCGGAACGGGCAGTTCGGCACGACCACACTGCCGCTGACCGTTCCAGGGTGGGATGTGACCAAGGATCAGGGCAAGCAGCTGATCGACGCTGCCCAGGCAAATGACGGCAATGGACTCGAGATCAAGCTTGGAGGCGACCCGATCCAAAGAGCGGAGTCGCAGGCGAGCCCGGAGGGGATCGGCTTCTTCGCCGCCGCGATCGTCCTGCTGATCGCGTTCGGCTCCGTGGTCGCCGCCGGCCTGCCGCTCGGGATCGCCCTCGTCGGCCTCGGCATCTCCTCGGCGGGCCTGATTCCGCTTCTCGCGAACGTCATCGACGTCCCGGACTGGACCACCGCGGTCTCCGGCCTGATCGGGATCGGCGTCGGCATCGACTACTCGCTGCTCGTCCTGACACGGTTCCGCTCTGCGATGCGGGACGGAAAGGACCGCCACGACGCCGTAGTCGAGGCGGTCACCACGGCCGGGCGCAGCGTGATCATCGCCGGCTGCACCGTGGTGATCGCGGTGCTCGGACTGTTCCTCACCGGCCTCTCCTACATGTACGGCGTCGCGCTCTCGGCGGCGATCGCCGTGCTCGTCATGATGTTCGCCGCGATCACCCTGCTGCCGGCGCTGCTCTCCTACCTCGGCCCGCGGGTCGACCGCCTGCGCATCCCGCTTCCTCGGCCGGACCCTGCGGG
Organism: uncultured Solirubrobacterales bacterium; assembly: GCA_963763985.1. GTDB lineage: Bacteria > Actinomycetota > Thermoleophilia > Solirubrobacterales > 70-9 > DASUPK01. The sequence continues at coordinate 170,424 of CAVXQO010000017.1, forward strand.
AGGACACGAGCGGCAAGGAGTCGCCCGCCGCCCGCTGGAGCCACATGGTCCAGCGGCGCCCCTGGACCGCGGCGATCGTCGCGACCGCGATCCTGCTCGCCCTGGCCGCACCGGCCCTCGGCATGCGCCTCGGGTTCCCGGACGCCGGCAACGACCCGCCGGACTCGATGACCCGACAGGCATACGACCTGATCACCGACGGCTTCGGCCCGGGCACCAACGGCCCGGTGATCGTCGCCGCCAAGCTGCCCAGCCCATCGGACAAGGCGACGATGGACGCCCTGGCGACCAAGATCCGCTCGGATCCTGACGTCGCCTTCGTGGGGCCGGTCAGGGTCAACTCCACCGGCGATGCCGCCCTGATCCCGGTGATCCCGAAGAGCTCGCCCCAGGCAAGCGAGACGACGGACCTCGTCCACCGGATGCGTGACGACATCGTCCCGGCCGCGGTCGGCGGCTCCGGGATCGACGTCCAGGTCGGGGGCGTCACCGCCGCGCTCGAGGATCAGAGCGCCTTCATCAAGGACCGCATGCCGATCTTCATCATCGGCGTGGTCGGCCTCTCGTTCCTGCTGCTGCTGGTCGCCTTCCACTCGCCGTTCATCTCGCTCAAGGCCGGGGTGATGAACCTTCTCTCCGTGAGCGCCGCATACGGCGTGATGACGCTGGCGTCCAACGGGGGCGGGCTCAGCAACCTGATCGGCATCGACCACGAGGTGCCGATCGCGCCGTTCATGCCGGTGATGATGTTCGCGATCCTCTTCGGCCTCTCGATGGACTACGAGGTCTTTCTGATCTCGCGGATCCGCGAGGAGTACCTGAAGGACGGCGACACCCGCCGTGCGGTCGCCGACGGCCTCGCCAAGACGGCGCGGGTGATCACCGCCGCGGCGGCGATCATGGTCGTGGTCTTCCTCGCCTTCCTCAGCGCGCCGGACACGTTCCTGAAGCTGTTCGGGATCGGGCTCGCCTCGGCGATCTTCCTGGACGCCACCATCGTGCGGATGGTGCTCGTGCCCGGCCGTGATGCAGCTGCTCGGCAAGCGCAACTGGTGGATCCCGGACTGGCTGGAGCGGGTACTTCCGCGGCTCGATGTCGAGCGGGTCGCCGTCGGCACGGCGGAGGGTCGCTCCTAGCCGCAAATCGCTCGCGGTCTCCCGGCGGAGCCGAGTTCGCGGATCTGTAAGGTCAGTAGGTTGGCCATGAGTACGTCCGCGACCCCAAAGTCACCCCTGGAGCCCTTCTCCAGCCAGTCAGGAAGTGGTTCCAGGCGTCGTTCGAGGCCCCCACGCCCGCCCAGGCGGCCGGCTGGCCCGCGATCGCCTCGGGCGAGCACACCCTGATCTGCGCCCCGACGGGCTCCGGCAAGACCCTGGCGGCCTTCCTCTGGGGGATCGACCGGCTCTCGCGGGAGCCCGAGCGCCTCGGACAGGGCGTCCGGATCGTCTACATCTCGCCGCTCAAGGCCCTCTCCTACGACATCGAGCGCAACCTGCGGGCCCCGCTGCAGGGGATCGGGGCGCCGATCTCGGTGGCGCTGCGCACCGGCGACACGCCGCAGTCCGAGCGCCGGGCGATGCGGCGAGAGCCGCCGGACATCCTGATCACCACGCCCGAGTCGCTCTATCTGATGATCAGCTCTCAGGCTCGCGAGATCCTCGGCGGGGTCGAGGCGGTGATCGTCGACGAGATCCACGCGGTGGCGCCCTCGAAGCGCGGCTCGCATCTGGCGCTGACGCTGGAGCGGCTTGATCGGCTCGGGACCTGGGCGCTGAGCGGCGTCGCGGATCCAGACGGAATCGGGCTGATCCGACGCAGCGCCAGCGCGCCCGCTACGAGAGCGCATCGGCGACTTTCTCGTGGGAGCTGGGCGTGAATGCGAGATCGTCGACGCCTAGCGAGCCCAAGCAGCTCGACCTCGAGATCGTCGTCCCGGTCGAGGACATGGTCGAGCCGAGTCCGCTCTCCAACAAGCGCCGCGACGGCGCGGACACCGGCAAGACACCTCATCCTGAAGCCGAAGCATTCGCCGGAGCGGATCGACCCGGGGCCGATCGAGGCCTCGCTCGATCCGGCCACCAACACCCGCTCCATCTGGCCCGCGATCTATCCCGAGCTGCTGCGGCTGGTGCGCGACCACAGCTCGACGATCGTCTTCGTCAACAACCGGCGTGCCGCCGAGCGGATCGCGAAGCGGCTCAACGAGATGCACAACGACGAAATCGAGGAGGAGCTGCCCGCGACGGAGCACGCGGGCAACGCCAAGAATCGGGCGAGGTGACCCGCCCGCCGAGATCGCCCGCGCCCATCATGGGTCTCTGTCCCACGAAGAGCGCGCCGTGGTCGAGGAGCTGCTCAAGTCCGGCGAGCTCCCCTGCCTGGTCGCCACCTCCTCGCTGGAGCTCGGAATCGACATGGGCGCGGTGGACCTGGTGATCCAGGTGGAGTCGCCGAAGTCCGTCACCCGCGGGCTGCAGCGCGTCGGTCGCGCCGGCCACACGCTCGGCGAGGTCTCCAAGGGCCGGATCTTCCCCAAGTTCAGGGCCGACCTGCTCGAGTGCGCCGTCGTCGCCCGGCGAATGCGCTCGGGCGAGATCGAGGAGACGGTCATCCCGCAGAACCCACTCGACGTGCTGGCGCAGCACCTGGTCTCGATGGCGGCCCTCGATGAGTGGGAGATCGACGAGGTCGAGCAGCTGGTCCGCTCGGCGCAGCCGTTCGCCGAGCTCTCCCGCGAGCAGCTGGAGAACGTGCTCGACATGCTCGACGGCCGCTATCCCTCGGAGCGCTTCGCCGAGCTGCGCCCCCGGATCGTCTGGGACCGCACCAAGGGAACGATGCGCGGCCGGCCGGGAGCGCGCCAGCTCGCGGTCGCCAACGCCGGGACGATCCCCGACCGCGGCCTCTATGGCGTCCACCTCCCTGACGGCCGGCGGGTTGGCGAGCTGGACGAGGAGATGGTCTACGAGGCGCGCCCCGGCCAGACCTTCCTGCTCGGCGCGAGCACCTGGCGGATCGAGGAGATCACGCGCGACCGGGTGATCGTCACGCCGGCGCCCGGCACGCCCGGCGCGGTCCCCTTCTGGCGGGGCGACGGGATCGGCCGTCCCGCCGAGCTCGGCAAGGCGATCGGCGCCTTCAGCCGCGAGGCGGTCAACGCGGACCCAAAGAAGCTCGCCAAGGAGAACGACCTCGACAAGCTCGCCGCCCAGAACCTCGTCAACTACCTGACCGAGCAGCAGGCGGCCACCCGCGTCGTCCCCTCGGACGAGGCGATCGTGATCGAGCGCTTCCGCGACGAGATCGGCGACTGGCGGCTCTGCGTCCTGTCTCCCTTCGGCGGCCGGGTGCACGCGGCCTGGGGCCTGGCGCTCGCGGCCAAGATCCGCGACGACAAGGACCTGGAGGCCGACGCGATCTGGTCGGACGACGGGATCGTCATCCACCTGCCTGACGCCGACGAGCCGCCTCCCGGCGATCTGGTGATGATCGAGCCCGATGAGCTCGAGGACCTGGTGATCCGGGAGCTCTCGGGCTCGGCACTGTTCGGGGCCCGCTTCCGCGAGAACGCGTCGCGCTCGTTGCTGATCCCGCGGGCCTGGCCCGGCAAGAGAACTCCCCTCTGGCAGCAGCGTCTGAAGTCCCAGAGCCTGCTCGAGGTCGCCCGCGACTTCCCCCGCTTCCCCGTGATCCTCGAGACCTACCGCGAGGTGATGCGCGACGTGCTCGACCTGCCGGCGCTGAAGGACCTCCTCCAGAAACTTCACTCGCGGGAGATCACGATGGTCGAGGTCGAGACACCCACGGCCTCGCCGTTCGCCTCCTCCCTGCTCTTCGACTACGTCGCCACCTACATGTACGAGGGGGACACGCCGAACGCGGAGCGCCGCGCGGCTGCCCTGGCACTCGATCGTGACCTCCTGGCCGAGCTGCTCGGCCAGGAGGAGCTGCGCGAGCTGATCGATCCCGAGGCGCTCGCGGAGGTCGCCGAGCAGCTCCAGCACCTGACCGAGGCGGGGCTCGCCAAGGACCGGGACGGCCTTCAGCAGATCCTCCGCCGGCTCGGCGACCTGACCGCGGAGGAGTGCGAGCAGCGAACCGAGGAGGGCTATTCGGCCGCATCAATGCTCGAGAAGCTGGTCAAGGAGCGCCGGGCTGCGGTGGTCAGGGTCGCGGGCGAGGAGCGCTACATCGCCGCAGAGGACGCGGGCCTGTACCGGGACGCGCTCGGCGTGCCGGAGCCGGCCGGGCTGCCGGAGAGCTTCCTGGAGCCGGTCGACGATGCCCTCGTCTCCCTGGTCCGGCGCTATGCCGCGACCCACGTGCCCTTCCCGACCCGCCAGCTGGCCGACCGGTACGGCGTGGACCCAAGCTCCGCGCTGAAGGAGCTGGAGCGTTCGGGCGACGTGGTTCGCGGTGAGCTTCTCCCCGGGGGAAGCGCCCGCGAGTGGTGCGAGGCGGATGTACTGCGCCGCCTGCGGCGAGCCAGCCTCGCACGCCTGCGGAAGGAGGTGGAGGCAACAGACCAGCGCGAGCTGGCCCGCTTCCTGCCGAGCTGGCAGAACGTCGACGCCCACGGCCGCTCCGGCGCCGGGCCCGATCGCCTGCGCGAGGCACTGATCTCACTGCAGGGCGTGGCGCTGACTCCGAAGACCTGGGAGCGGGATGTCCTGCCGCGGCGGCTCGGCTCGTACAGCCCGACCTGGCTCGACGAGCTCTGCACCAGCGGCGAGCTGGTCTGGGTGGGCGGCGGCGCACTCGGCCGCAACGACGGCAAGGTCGCCCTCTACTTCCGCGAGGACGTCCGGCTGGCGGGCCCGCCCCCGGCCAACGCCAAGATCGATCGACCCGAGGGCGAGATCCACGACGCCATCCGCGAGCGGCTGTCGCAGGGCCCCTGCTTCTGGCTCGACCTGCTCGAGCTGGAGGGCTCGGCCGAGGAGCTCCACGAGGCGCTCTGGGACCTGGCCTGGTCGGGCGAGGTCACCAACGACGCGTTCGCCCCTCTCCGCGCCCCTCGCCTCCGGGCCGCCCAGCGCTCGGAGCGCGGAGGCCGCCGCTTCGCCCGCCGCCGCGCAGCCGCGGCCGGGACCGTGATCGGCCGCTGGTCGCTCAGCGCTCCGCTATTCGAGGGCGCGCCCTCCGCCGGGCCGCGCACGCGAGCGCTGGCGGAGCTGATGCTGGAGCGCCACGGCATCGTCACCCGGGAGACCGCGATCGCCGAGGGAATCCCCGGCGGATTCGCCTCGATCTACGGAGAGCTCCAGAACCTGGAGCTGCTGGGGACCGCCCGGCGCGGCTACTTCGTGGAGGGCCTCGGCGGCGCCCAGTTCGCCCTTCCCGGCGCGGTCGAGCGCCTGCGCAGCCTGCCCCAGACGGAGGGAGAGCTCCAGGTGCTCGCCGCGACCGACCCGGCGAATCCCTACGGCGCCACGCTCTCCTGGCCCAAGCTCGAGGGCCAGCGACGGCCCGCGCGCACCGCGGGCGCGTACGTGATGCTCCGCGACGGAGAGCCGCTGCTCTACGTCGAGCGGGGCGGCAAGGGAATTCTGCGACTGCAGCGGCTGGAGGGCGAGGAACTCGCCACGGCGCTCGGCGAGCTTGCCGCCGCAGCCCAGGGCGGCCAGATCGAGAAACTGGCGATCGAGCGTCTCGACGGCGAGCCGGTGATCGGCTCCGGGTTGGAGGCCGCCCTGATCGAGGCCGGATTCAGGCGCCAGCCTCGCCGCCTGGTCGCGTAGATGGAGGGGGATTCGATCCTCCGTGTGGCCAGGCGCATGGATGGGATGCTGGTGGGAAAGACGCTGGCAGTGCGCACACCCGGTCAGCGCCGACCGGCGGGATTGCCCGCCGGCGAGCTGAACGGCCGCGAGCTCGAAGGAGTCGAAAGCCGCGGCAAGCATCTGCTTCTGCACTTCGAGGGTGGCCTGGCGCTACACAGCCATCTCGGGATGCGCGGCAGCTGGCAGCTCTACCGCACCGGCGAGCGCTGGCGGAGACCCGCGCACCAGGCATGGATCGTCCTGTCGGCCGAGGGCGCCGAGGCGGTCAACTTCGGCGGCTCGACCATGCGGATCGCCCGGGAGGCCCAGCTGCGGCGCGATCCGCGCCTGGCGCGGCTCGGGCCGGACCTGCTGGGGGACGACTTCGATCCGGGGGCGGCGGTCGATCGCATGCGAGCGATCGCACCTGAGATCGAGCTCGGTCAGGCATTGCTGGGTCAACGGCTGGTGGCCGGGATCGGAAACATCTTCAAGTCGGAGGGCTGCTTCGCGGCGAGCCTCGATCCCAACCGCTCGCTGGCCTCCCTTGCCGACGACGATCTGATCGCCGTCCTGGAGGAGACGAGGACGCTGATGCTCGAGGCGGCGGATACGGGGCGTCAGCCGGCCCGCGTCTACCGGAAGGCGGGAAGGCCCTGCCCCCGCTGCGGAACCACGATCCTCTCCCGGGCCCAGGGCGACTCGGCCCGGACTACCTACTGGTGCCCTGGCTGTCAGCCGCCTGCTCGCGACTGAGGACGGCGAGGAGCACCTCCCGTGTCCGGCGCCAAGCAGGGATAATCGACCGTGGGATGGAGAACGGAGCAAGACAAGGGATCGTCGAGCTCCTCGGCGGCGTACCGCTCTTCTCGGAGCTCTCGCCCGAGGAGCTGGAGCGGGTCGCTCAGGTCGCCATCCCGCGGAGCTACCCAGGCGATACGCGGGTCTTCCACGAGGGCGATCCGGGCGACGCCTGCTACATCGTCAACAGCGGCAGCTGCCGGGTCATACGCCAGCACTCCGACGGGCGCGTGATCACGCTGGCGACGCTCGGCCCCGGCGCCATCTTCGGCGAGCTGGCGATGCTCGACGGCGAGCGCCGCTCCGCCAGCGTCGAGGCGGCGGAGAACACCGAGCTGCTGGCGCTGCCGGCCACGGACATGCGCTCCCTGATCCGCGAGCACCCGGAGATGGCCGAGAAGCTGATCGTGGCGCTCACCCGTCGTCTGCGTGAGGCGAACGAGCGCATCGCGCGGCAGTCCTTCCAGACGGTGCCCAGCCGGGTCGCCGGCGTCCTCAACCAGCTGCTCGCCGAGGAGGCCGTCACCCCTCTGGTCAGGGATGGCGTCACCATCCGGCTGCGGCAATCCGATCTCGCTCAGATGGCCGGGACCTCGCGTGAGAGCGTCAGCCGCTTCCTCGCCACGCTCGAGCGAGCCGGGGTCGTCCAGGTTGGGCGGGGGCGCGTGACGGTGATCGAGCCCGAGCGCCTCGACGCCTACATATTCTAAGTGTCCTCGTTCGGCCGCTCGCCCGAGTTCGCCGAACAGCGCTCGCGAATGGTCGAGCGACAGCTGCGCCGGCGGGGGATCGGAGACGAGAGGGTGCTCGCGGCGATGGCGGAGGTTCCGCGCGAGCACTTCGTCCCCGAGGGGGTTCGCCAGAGCGCCTACAACGACTCCGCCCTGCCGATCGGGCACGAGCAGACGATCTCGCAGCCGTGGGTGGTCGCGGCGATCTGCGAGGCGCTGCGGCTCGAAGGCGACGAGAACCTGCTGGAGATCGGCACCGGCTCCGGATACTCGGCAGCCGTCCTGGCGAGGCTGGCCCGAAGCGTGATCAGCATCGAGCGGGTGCCGGAGCTCGGCGAGACGGCGCGGCAGCAAGCTCGAGGAGCTGGGCATCGAGAACGTCGAGGTGATCGTCGGCGACGGAAGCCGCGGCTACCCCGAGGGCGCGCCATATGACGCGATCGCCGTTCACGCCGCCACCCCGGAGGCCCCCCACAGCCTGCTCGCCGAGCTGGCCACCGACGGCCGCCTTGTCGTGCCGATCGCGACGGGCTCCGCCGATCTGCTCACGGCCTTCATCCGGGAGAACGGCAACCTGCGACAGGAGACGATCGGGCCCTGCCGCTTCGTACCTCTGATCGGAGCCGAGGGCTTCAACCCCCCAGATGGAGCCCAGTGACTGAAGTAGGCTCGCCAGGTGAATTCGGCGCTCTACGTCCTCAACTTCTACTCGCCGATCTTCGTCGACCAGCTGCGCAGCGGCCGGAAGACGGCGACCATCCGCCTGGGCGACAAATCGCGCAAGTACAAGCGCGGGCAGGTGGTCTGGATCACGGTCGGCTACCGGCACCAGCCGCGCGAGAAGATCTTCGCCGCCGTGATCGACGACGTCGAGGTCAAGCGGATCCAGGAGCTCTCACCGCGGGACATCGAGCACGACAACCCGGAGTTCCGCCGGCGCGACGAGGCCGTGGCCTTCCTGGAGAAGATCTACACGCGGTCGATCGGCGAGGACGACACCGTCACGGTGATCCGCTTCTCGCAGATCGTCGAAAGACCCAGTACGCAGTTCGGCAACGGCGAGACGCCGTCCCGCAACTGAGCGGTCTATTCCGCATCCGTGGCTGAATATCGATTCCTTACAACCTGGCTGCTCGAGGCTCCTCAGGAGCGCGTTTGGGATGCGATCTACGAGTCCGAGCGCTGGCCCGAGTGGTGGCATGGCGTGCTCGAGGCCGACAAGCTCGAGGAGGGGGACGACGATGGCGTCGGGCAGTACGGGCGGTATGTCTGGAAGTCGAGGCTTCCTTACAGGCTCGAGTTCTTCGTGCGGACGACGAAGGTCGAGAAGCCCTATCTGCTCGAGGGCAACGCCGAGGGTGAGCTGGCCGGCGTCGGTCGCTGGCGCCTTTTCGAACGGGACGGAGTCACCGCCGCTCTATACGAGTGGAACGTGCGCACTACCAGGGCCTGGATGAACCTGCTCACGCCCATCGCCCGGCCGATCTTCGCGGTGAATCACGACTATGTGATGCGGAACGGCGGCCATGGGCTCGCCAAGCTGCTCGGCGTGCCCCTGCTCGCCGTTGACTAGCTGATCACTACCCGCGGTCTGCGTCTGGCTACAATCAGCGGGCGCGCTGGCACTCTCCCATCGAGAGTGCCAAAGAGTCGCGCAGACTTGAGAGACGCCCATCCGAGCTAGGAGGAATTGCCGATGAAGCTGAAGCCGCTAGGCGACCGCCTGATCGTTCAGGCAGTCGAGGAGGAGGAGACGACCGCAAGCGGGATCGTCCTCCCCGATACAGCGAAGGAGAAGCCCCAGAAGGGCAAGGTTCTCGCCGTCGGTGACGGTGAGGTCAAGGAGGACGGGTCCCGCCGCCCGCTCGACGTGAGCGAGGGCGACGAGGTCCTCTACTCCAAGTACGGAGGCACCGAGATCACCGTCGACGGGGACGAGCTGCTCGTCCTGCGCGAGTCCGACGTACTCGCCAAGGTCGGCTAGTCCAAGGAACTTAGGAAGGAGGAAGCACACATATGGCTCACAAGGAGCTTTTGTACGACGAGGATGCGCGTGGCGCTCTGCAGGACGGGGTCGACGCCGTGGCCAATGCGGTCAAGGTGACGCTCGGTCCGAAGGGTCGTTACGTCGTCCTCGACAAGAAGTTCGGAGCGCCCACCATCACCAACGACGGCGTCACCATCGCCCGCGAGATCGAGGTCGAGGACGTCTTCCAGAACCAGGGCGCGCAGCTGGTGCGTGAGGTGGCCACCGCCACCAACGACGTCGCCGGCGACGGAACCACCACGGCGACGCTGCTCGCGCAGACGATCGTCCATCACGGCCTCAAGAACGTGGCCGCCGGCGCGAATCCCGCTCGGGCTGCGCAGCGGCATCGAGAAGGCCGTCAATCAGGTGGTCGACAACCTCCGCGAGAAGCAGTCGAAGGAGATCGCGGGCAAGGAGCAGATCGCCCGAGTCGCGGCCATCTCGGCGGCCGACGACGAGATCGGCAACATCATCGCCGACGCCATCGACAAGGTGGGCAAGGACGGCGTGGTGAACGTCGAGGAGGGCCAGACCTTCGGCATGGAGCTGGAGTTCACCGAGGGCATGCAGTTCGACAAGGGCTACATCTCGCCCTACATGGTCACCGACCAGGACCGCATGGAGGCCGTGATCGAGGACGCCGTACATCCTGATCGCCAACCAGAAGATCGGCTCGGTGCGCGACATCCTGCCGGTACTGGAGCAGGTGATGCAGGGCGGCAAGTCGCTGCTGATCATCGCCGAGGACGTCGAGGGCGAGACCCTCGCGACCCTGGTGGTGAACAAGCTCCGCGGCACCTTCACCGGCGTGGCCGTCAAGGCGCCCGGGTTCGGTGACCGCCGCAAGCGGATGCTCGAGGACATCGGCATCCTCACCGGCGGCGAGGTGATCACCGAGGAGATGGGCCTGAAGCTGGAGAACACCCAGCTCGACCAGCTCGGCAAGGCGCGTCGCGTCGTGGTCTCGAAGGACACGACCACGATCATCGACGGCGCCGGCGAGGCCGAGCAGATCAAGGGCCGCATCAAGCAGATCAAGTCCGAGGTCGAGACGACCGACTCCGACTTCGACCGCGAGAAGCTGCAGGAGCGGCTGGCCAAGCTGGCCGGCGGCGTCGCGGTCGTCAAGGTCGGCGCGGCCACCGAGACCGAGATGAAGGAGAAGAAGCACCGCGTCGAGGACGCCCTGCAGGCGACCCGTGCGGCGCTCGAGGAGGGCATCGTCCCGGGCGGCGGCGTCGCGCTGCTGAACGCCCAGGACGCGATCTCCCTCGACTCCTACGACGACGACGACGAGCGGACTGGCGCTTCGATCATCCAGCGCTCGCTCGAGGCACCGATCCGGCAGATCGCCGAGAACTCGGGCTTCGAGGCCTCCGTCGTGGTCGAGAAGGTCCGCGGCCTGAAGGCCGGCGAGGGCCTGAACGCGGCCGATGGCGAGTACGGCGACCTGGTCGCCGCCGGCGTCATCGACCCGACCATGGTCACGCGCTCGGCGCTTCAGAACGCCGCGTCGATCGCGAAGAACATCCTCACCACCGAGGCGATCGTCGCCGAGCCGCCCGAGAAGGACGGCGCAGGCGCGATGCCCGGTGGCGGCATGCCCGACATGGGCGGGATGATGTAAGGACTACGCTTGCCGCAACAGGCGAGTGTTCTTTTCGAAGGGCCCGGGCGACCGGGCCCTTCGCTTTGCTGGAGGGGTGAGCAAGCTGCGGATCGCGGGCCTTCTCCTGATCGCCGGTTCGGCAGTGACGCTGGCGCTGCACTTCCTCGGCGTGCCCGAGGATCTCTATCGCTGGCTCTACCACCACCTGCTCTCCGGGCTCGACGTCCCGGATGAGCCGTCGAGCGGGACGGTCGATGCCGTCCGCTACGTCTCGCTGGTTGGGGGAATCCTGGAGCTCGCGGTCGGCGTCGTCCTTCTGATTGCCGACCGGTTCCGCACTGCCTAGGCCTGGGTCCCGAGGACCGCGCCCATCGGCCGCGGCTCAACCCCGAGCCGCTCGGCATCCTCCGTCCCACGCGGGCTGGTCATCGCCACCTCCATCAGCTCAGCCTCCTCCCAGGTGGCGAACACCCTGGGGCCGACGACCAGCTCCAGCGCTCGCAGCCCCGCCCGGACCAGCGGAATGGGCGTATGCAGCAGCGGCCGGTCGCGCCCGCTGGCCTCGAGGACGCGCTCGACGATCTCGTCATAGGAGAGGACCTCCGGCCCGGCGAGCTCGTACCGGCCGTTCGATCCGTCGAGGGACGAGACAACGCAGCGAGCCACGTCCCGCGCCCAGATCGGCTGGTAGCGCGACCGGCCCGAACCGGAGACGGGCACGGCCGGCAGGATCGAGAGGCGCTGGAGCAGGGTGATCCAGGGATCCCCCGGCCGGTAGACGATCGACGGCGCGAAGACGGTCGCCCGCAGCGGGGACTCCAGGACCGCGTGCGCTCCCAGCGCCTTGGAGCGGAGGAAGCGGGTCCTCTGAAACCCGGTGGCCCCCAGCGCGGAGAAGAAGACGAAGCGGGATGCGCCCGCGCGCTCGGCCAACCGAAGCAGCCGGACCGTCGCCAACCCATTGAGCTCCTCGATGGTGCCTCCGGGCTGGTCGCGGATCGTCGCCGCCAGGTGGACCACCGTGTCGATGCCGCGCATCGCGTGGCGAATCGAGAGCGGGTCCCGGAGGTCCCCGAGAGCGATCTGGACGTCGACCCGATGCTCTCCGAGCTTCCTCGGATCCCGGACCAAGACCCGCACCTGGTGGCCCTCCTCGAGCAGCATCGGCAGGAGCTCGCCGCCGACCACGCCTGTTGCTCCTGTGAGGAGGATCACGCCGCCACCTTAGCCGCGCTTGACGGCTTCGCCATCAGATCGTGGCCGCAAGCGGCCGCCCGACATAACCGCTCAGGGCTTCGCCCTTCGCTCATGACGGCGCGGCCTGGCGGCCACTAGAATGTCGCGTCCGGCGGCGCCCATTGGGCGCCGCAATCGCAACTACGACTCCGGAAAGGAATAGGCGCCTTGGCATACGTCATCGCGGAGCCCTGTATCGGCGAGAAGGACAACTCCTGCGTAGAGGTCTGCCCCGTCGACTGCATCCATCCGACCCCGGACGAGCCGGACTACGACAACGTCCAGCAGCTCTTCATCGACCCGGACGAGTGCATCGACTGCGACGCCTGCGTCGAGGCCTGCCCGGTCGATGCCTGCTTCGCCGAGGACCAGCTCCCCGAGGAGTGGTCCAAGTACACGCAGGTCAACCTCGAGTACTACAAGTCCAAGGCCTCTTAGGCGCCCGATCCACGCCTCCTGAGCGCTTGTCCCGCTGGACATTCCTGGACGCGTCTCGTGGCGGCCGCTCACGCCTGATCAACCGTATTTTCGCCCCACCGCCTACCCGGTAGCGACACCTTTCGCTACGTAGTTTTGGAACATTCGGCTAGGGCCAGCCGAATATTTGCCTGGACGGCCATTCGAGCCGATCCGGCTGGGGATGGCAAGGAAGCTCCGGAGAATTGCCCTGGCGACCGTGGCTTCCGCGATCCTCCTCGCGCCCGCCGGCGCGAGCGCATCGGGGCCCTGGGACAACCTGCTGGCGCCCGAGTCGGCCTGCCCGGGCCAGTCGGACAGGTCGCTGCCGATCGCCGCGCAGGAGGAGACGATGGTCTGCATGCACAACTGGGCGCGCACGCAGAAGGGACTGAAGGCACTGCACCCGATGAAGAAGCTTCGCTCCTCCTCGCACAGGAAGGCGCGCGACATCAAGCACTGCCGGCAATTCAGCCACGAGGCCTGCGGGCGGGACGCTTTCTACTGGTTCAGGCGGGTCGGGTTCATGCGGGGCAGCTGGGGCGCGGGCGAGAACCTGGCGTACGGACAGGGCAACCGGGGCACCGTGCGCCACATGATGAGCGCCTGGCTCAACTCCGACGTCCACCGATCCGTACTGCTCACCCCCAGCTTCGACGACGTCGGGATCAGCGTGGTCGACGGCAGGTTCCACGGCCGCCGCGGCATCGCGATCTGGGTCGCGCACTTCGGCTACCACCACTGAGCCGAGCTAGCCGGGCGAGCGGGCCGGCAGGCCCAGGCTGCCGCTCTCCCGCGCGGTACCGAGCACCGGCTCGGAGACGATCCACAGGTAGACGAGCAGAGAGACGTTTCTGGCCGCCAGGGGCCAGACGAATGCGCCCGTCAGGGAATCCACGCCGTCGTAGTTCTGCAGGGTGATCTGAGTCAGGAGGATGGCCACGAGCAGGACGAGGTTCTCCTTGCCGAGTCCGTACGCGCAGGCCGAAACCGGCAGGATCCACAGCAGGAATTGAGGCGAGAGCACGGGCGCGAAGACGACCAGCACCGTCACCAGCGCCGTGGCCAGCTTGAGGTTGGAAACCTCCGAGCGCCAGCCGGCACGCACCAGCATCAGGTAGCCGATCGCCCCGATCGCCACGGAGACCCAGCGCGCCGCGTCGGCGCCCGACGCCGAGAGCTCGAAACCGCCATGTCCTGTCACCGTCGCGACGCCGGAGGACCCCAGCGCGTGGGCGACCTCGAATGGGCTGGCGGCAAGGGCCTCCACCTGTAGCGCGCGATCGGTGTGGTAGGTGATCGCCGAACCGAATTCGTCGCCAATCACTACGACGGCCACCACGCAGAGCAGCAGCGGGATCGCGCCGGCGACGATCACCCGCCGCAGGTTCCTCTCGCCGCGCAGCAGCGCGGGGTAGAGGAATAGGGGGAAGGCCTTGATGGCCACTCCAACCGAGAGGAGTCCGGACCAGGCCGCCGAGCGGCCGCGATCGCGAGCCAGCACCGCGGCCAGCACGAACAGCGCGGGAACGATGTCGAACCGGCTGAGCACCAGCGGTCCGGTGTCGATCAGCGAGGGGTCGAGCACCGCATCGGAGAGGATCACCACGCCGACCGTGTAGATCCCGAGAGCCGAGAGCACTCGCCTCGTATCGCCGGGCAGCGCGAACGCGATCAGGACGACGACCGCGAGATCGAACGCCAGCATCTCCCACATGAAGCCGTCGACGAACCCCTGCGTGCTGTCGTCGAGATAGATCGGAGCAATCAGGACCGGAACAGAGAGGGGCGGGTACTCGATGTCCTGATCGCGATATGGGAGGTCTCCACCCTTGATCGCCTGAGCCTGAGGGGCGAAGTCGTTGACCAGGATCGAAGACCAGTCGCCGATCGTCGGCACGAAGACCGCGAGATGAAATGCGCAGATGAGGGCCGCCGCGGTCGCCCGCCAGCGGGTAGCCAAGGCCTACTGCACCATCGGCAGCTCGGTGCCGCTGACCCCGCCGCCGTTGGGGGCGGCCGCCGGCACGGCCTGCGCCTCCATGAGGGGCAGCTCCACGGGCGTCGAGGCGACGATGCCGCGGGCAGCCTCGCGGATCATCTGCGAGGCGGGCGCGTCAGGGTCCTCGATCACCAGGGGCTTCCCGTCATCGGCCGCTTCGCGCAGATCGCCAGAGAGCGGGACCTTGGCGAGCAGCGGCACGTCGAGCTCGTCCGCAAGCAGCTGGCCACCGCCCTCTCCGAAGATCGCGACGCGGTCGCCGTCAGGCCCGGTGAAGGCGGACATGTTCTCGATCACCCCGAGTACCTCGAGATCCACCTTGGCGGCCATCTCAGCGGCTCGCCGGGCGACGCTCTGAGCCGCGGGCTGCGGCGTGGTCACGATCGCGATCTTCGCCTGCGGCAGGAGCTGGGCAAGCGTCATCGACACGTCGCCGGTCCCAGGCGGGAGGTCGAGCAGCAGGTAGTCGAGCTCATCCCAGGCGACGTCCTCGAGGAACTGCTGGATCGCCTTGTGGAGCATCGGGCCCCGCCAGACGACGGCGGCGTTCTCCTCGACGAAGAACCCAATCGACATCACGCTGACGCCGGACGGGGAGACCGGCGGGATGATCTTGCGCTCCGGCGAGACGTCGGGCTTCCGGTTGATCCCAAGCATCCGCGGGATCGAATACCCGTAGACATCGCAGTCGAGCGCACCGGCCTTGTGGCCCTCGGCCACCAGCGCGGCTGCGAGGTTGGCGGTCATCGTGGACTTGCCGACGCCGCCCTTGCCGGAGGCGACGCAGATCACGTTCTTGACCTGCGCCAGTGCCCCCTCTGGGAGCTTCGCGCGGCCCAGCTTCTGCTGGAGGTCGGACTTCTCTCCGTCGGAGAGGACGTCGAAGCCGACCTCGACGCTGTTCACCCCCTCCAGCTCGGAGACGTGCTTCGCGACCGCCTGCTGGAAGTGCGAGCGGATCGGGCAGCCGGGGGTCGTCAGGGAGACGACAACGTCCACGCGCCCGTCGTCATGGATGTCAATCGAGCGCACCATGCCCAGCTCGACGATCGACCGGCGCAGCTCCGGGTCGATCACCTGGGTGAGCTTCTCTGTGATTTGTTCTCTGCTGGGCACGAGGGACGGATTTTCGAAGGTTGAGGCTTTGGGCTCCACCCCAACAAGTGAAAACCGGGCCACGAGGGCCCGGTTTTCGAGGGAGGAGAGGTTGCTGCTTCCCACTCACATGGTGAGGGGCTTCTCCGGGCGCGCCACCTCTCGAGGGCGGCCCGGGCTAAGCGACTAGATGCGCTCGCGCACCTTCTTCACCGTCGGCTCCACGCGGTCCCGGTAGATGGGCTCCACGCGCTCCTTGACGACGGGCTCGACGCGCTGGCGGTAGACGGGCTCGACCCGCTCCTTGACGACGGGCTCGACACGCTCGCGATACACGGGCTCGACGCGATCGCGCGCCTTGCGAGCCTGGCCGACCAGCTGGTCGGTGACCTGACGCCGGACGTCCCCGCCCTTCGCCTCGGCCTTCTCGATCTCGCTGCCGAGTCGCTTGCGAAGAGACTCAATCTCAGTCGTCCTCGCCTGCGGGTCGCGGAGGGTCTGGACGCGCTTCTGCAGCGTCTCAATCTCCTGCGAGCGGGTCTCGGAGTTGCGCCACGTATCGGCGGTGCTCCGAACGTTCTCGGCGACCGTGGGAACGGCGCCGACAGCAACATCGACGGCCTGCAAGGCTTGCTCGGACGGCTTGCGGCCGTTGGTGGTGACTTCGGTCTTCTCTGCGGTCTTGCTCTTGGTCTTGCTGGCCATCTGGACTCTCAATCCCTTCAGCTTGCTTTCGTCGGTCTCTTATTAGCTCTAAGGATGTTCGGAGCTTAGCACCGAACACATGTTTTGGCGAACACATGTTCTTAACCGGTATCGGGGACCCGGTTACACGCAAGATTTGGTCCGTGACTAGCGGAAGATCGCGAGGAGGCGGCTCTCGCGGGCGGCACCCACGCGTTCGACCCACCCCGCCGGGCTGTCCAGCTCATCGGGACGCGGGAGGGCGTCGGGCTCGCGCCAGGCGCGGTTGAGGGTACGGATGCCGTGAGCGCGAACGACCTCATCCGCGAACGCCTTGCCGCGACGATACTGCGCCAGCTTCATCTCGAGGCCGAGCACCTTGGAGACGATCGAGTCGAGCAGCCCACGGCGTTCGCGATCCCGGTCGAGTGCGCGACGGAGATCGATGTAACCCGGGTCGAGCTGATCGCCGACGGCGTCCATGACGTGCTCGGCGTAGCCCTCGACCAGCGTCATCGTCGCCGTGAGCTGCTCCACGAGCCGGCGCTGCGGCTCCGGCCAGAGCAGGGTGGCGAGCTCGCCGTTCGTCGCCGAGCGGATCAGCTCACGCGGGTTCATCCGTGCGAGCTTGCCGAGCAGCTCGCCGGGCTTCACCTCGATCGCCGCCTTCTCGAAGAGCTCCTCGGCGATCCCGCCGATGTGCTCGCGCAGCCACGGCACCGAGGCGAAATGGACGGCGTGGGTCGTCTCGTGGAGGGCGATCCAGCGCAGGAAGAGGTCGCGATCCACGCCGAGCCGGGCCCTCGCCGCCGAGAGATTCGGCCCGACGAACAGCAGCCGCGGCGCGCGCGCTGGACCGATCAGCGCAACGTCGTACTGGCCGATCACCCGCTGAGAGAGATAGCCGACCGCGAGCCCGATCTCGGCACCGGTTGCGGCGCCGACGATAGTGCGCTGGAGGCCCCTGCCTCCGTTGCGGGAGCCCTCCATCCGCTCCTCGAGGTGCTGCTCGACCGTGGCCGAGAGCTCACGGAACGTCTCGAGGTTCACCTCCGCCCACTCAGCCCGATCGACGAGCTCCGCGGGGGGCACATCCCCCTTCGGCCTCAAGCGCGTGTAGTGCCGGACCAGATCGGCGGCGCGGTCGGACTCGGAGCGGAGCTCCGCCTCACTGCCGTCCCATTGCGGGCCGCTCCCCGAGAGGGCATGGGCGACGCGCTCGGCCATGTTCCAGTCGACGAGGCCCTCAGGCATAGACGGCCTCCTGCGCCTCACGGATGACCCTCAGGTCGCCCGGCGTCCGGGCCGCGGCGAGGTCGTAGCGCGCGCTCAGGTCGAGTGGGGCGTCCTCGAGGCTGCCACCCCCGAACTCGAGGGTCGCGCCGGCCTGTCGGACGATCAGCTGGCCGGCTGCCGCGTCCACGGAGCGGCAGCTTCGAGTTGTGATCATCCCGTCGAAGCGGCCGCAGGCCACGTAGCAGAGGTCCACGGCGATCGATCCCGGGGCGCGGATCCGGTAGGCGTGGTCCTGGAGTACCGCGACGGCCTTCAAGACCCGCTCGGGCTTTGTCGCCTCGAGGGCGACGAGCTCGAGCCCGTCGCCGGGCGGCGTCGCGATCGGCTCGTCGTCGAGTTGAGCGCCGCCGTCCCGGGTGGCGACGAACTCCTCCCCGGCCCCGAACTCGTAGACGTAGCCGAGGGTCACGTCGCCCATCGAGTCGCCATCCGCGACGGCGATGCTGACGCTGTGCAGCGGAATCGTCCGCCGGGCGTTGAGCGAGCCGTCGATCGGATCGATCACGACCCGCAATGGCGACTCGCCCCCTCCGAAGTCGACCGAGCCGCGCTCCTCGGAGACCGCGGTGAACTCGTGGCCCGCCTCATGAAGCCCGTCGAGCTCGTCGAAGATCGCGTCCTCGCAGAGCCGGTCGATGACGAGGGTGTGGTCGCCTCCTTCGCCGACGCCCTCGTACTGCGTGCGTGCCTCGATTCCCCGGTGCTCCTCGAAGATGCGCCGCTGCACCTCAACGGCCCTGCGGCAGGCCTCAATCCATTCCTCGTTGGAGGGCCCGGCCACGCGGCCAGGTTAGCGAGCGTTTTCGCGCGACCAGCGGCAAGGCCGCCCGAGGCGGCAGATGCGTGCACTAGCCTGAAATCGATGGGAGATCCACACGATCACGGGGTGCCTCGGCTGACCGAGCAGCAGGAGGCCGTCGTCGCCCATGACGAGGGAGCCCTGCTGGTCCTCGGGGCGGCCGGCGCCGGCCGGACGGAGGCTCTCGCGCGCAGGCTCGGGCGCCTGGTCAGCGAGGCAAGCCGACCGCTCGTCCTGACCCGATCGTTGGCGAGCGCGAATCGGATCAGGAGCCGTGCCGAGCAGGCGATCGAGACGGCCTACGAGGAGCTGGTCGTCCACACTCACCCGGCGGCGGCCGCGCGGCTGCTCCGGGAGCACGCGACCGAGGCGGGGCTGGACCCGTTCTTCGAATCGCTGAGCCCGGCCGAGAGGCTCGCGATGCTGCTCGACCGGCTCGAGGAGCTGCCGCTGCGCCGTCACGAGATCCGAGGGAACCCGGCCGGTCTGCTCGCCCGGATCATCGATCGGATAGACGCGCTCAAGTCCGCCGGTGTGACGGCCGAGCGATTCCGCCGCTGGTCGGAGGAGCAGGCGGGCGGCAGTCAGTCTGAGCGCGACTCCGCTGCCAGGGAGCGGGAGTTCGCCGAGATCTACGAGCTGCACGACTCGATGCTGCGTGCGGCCGGCGCGATGGACGACACCGATGCCGTACTGGAGCTGACGCGGCTGCTCGGCGAGCGCCCGGCGCTTGCCGAGGCCGTTTCGAAGCGCTTTCCGCATCTGATGGTCGACGAGGCCGAGGACGCCTGTCCGGCGGAGCGCTCGCTGATCGAGGCGCTGGCCCGCGGAGCGGAGAGCACGGTGCTCTCCTGCGATGACGAGCAGGCCCGGGCGCCGTGCGGCGCGGCGTCGTCGTGGGCGCGCCAGGCGCTCGCCCCCGAGGAGGTGATCCTCGAACCAAGCTGGCGATACGGGGGCGACCTGCTGGACGCGGCGCATGCCGTGGTGGCCCGCATCACGAATCGGGTTGCGCCTGACGGCGCACCCTCGCGTGAAGGGGCCGAGGTGGCCCGTCGTGCGGCCGGGCCGGCGACTCGAGTGCGCTTCTGGTGCGGGACCAACGACCGCGCCGAGGCACAGGCCGTCGCCCGGGACATCGAGTCGGCCCTCGCAGCGGGTGAGGTGAAGATGGAGGAGGTCTGCGTGGCGGTCCCGCGCGGCGGCGGCAGGGCTCGCGCCATCGCAGCCGCCCTCGAGGAGCGGCGCGTGCCGTACCGCCTGACGGGTCCGGGCGCCTTCTTCCAGCGGCCAGAGGTGCGCGACGTGATCGCCTGGCTTCGCCTGCTCGCCGACCCGACCGACGCGGCGGCCGCCGTGCGCGCCCTCAGTCGCCCACCGGTGGAGCTGCGGTCAGTTGACCTGGCGCGTTGCACGACGATCGCGAGGCGCCGCAAGCTCGACATGGTCTCGGCCCTGGAGGCATCGCTCGAGAGCCCGCAGATCCCGCCCGAGGCCCGCGACCGCATCCGCGAGTTCCTCCAGCTCCACCGCGCCGCCGCCCGGGCGATGGGCGAAATGCGCGCCGACGTCTTCGTGCGGCGCCTGATAGAGAGAATCGGCTTTCGACGCCACCGCCTGTTCGCCGCACACCCCGAGGCCGCCGAGCGGCTGCGCAACCTGTCCCGGCTCGGAGAGCTCGCTGCCGCGTGGACCCGGCGCGAGCCGGCGGGATCAAACCGCGATTTCGTCCGCTACCTGGTCGCCGTCTCCGAGGCGGGGGTTGCGCCTGTCGAAGAGCCGGTCGAGCCGATTGCGGACGCCGTCCGCGTGATGCCGCTGGAGCGCACGAAGGGGCTCGAGTTCTCGCGCGTTTACGTCGTCGGGCTCCACGCCGGGGCCGTGCCGGGCTCGCCCCCCGCCGGACCGGCGGCGGTGCCCGCGGGGGCCGGTGGCGGCGGCCCATCCCACGAGGACGAGTCGCGCCGGCTGCTCTACGTGGCGATGACGCGCGCCAGGGACGAGCTGGTCCTGTCGCGACCGGCCGCCACCGAGGGGGGCAACGCTCGCCCATCGCCGCTCTATGAGGACGCGCGGGCCGTGCTCGATGCCGGCGAGCAGGAACAGGGCGAGGAGCTCTTCGGGCCCGCCGAGGGCCTCCAGGCCACCTACCGGCTGATCCAGGACGAGGTGCTCGAGGAGGCCTGGCGGGCCGGCGGGAAGCTCCGAGAGCCTCGTCTGGACACCTACGTGGACGTGACCCGGGCCGTGGCCCGCTTCCTCGAGCTGGTCAAGCTGGCGGGGCTGATCCAGGGATCCGGCGAGGAGCCGGTCGCCGATGCGCTGGCGGCGACCAACGACCTCCTCGATCACGCGATCTCGCCCGAGCAGCGCACCGCCCTCCACGACTCCGGCCTCGACGCGTATCTGCTGGATGAGGAGGGCGCGGCCAAGCGGCGCCGCGAGCTGATCGAGCAGCGTGACGAGCCCTCCCTCGAGGCCTTCCTGCCTCGGAGGGGCGAGGGGCTCGCGCTCTCGGCCACCGACATTGCGCTCTACCGGACGTGCCCTCTCAAGTACAAGTTCGCGCGGGTCTTCGGCATTCCCCAGGAGACGACGATCAACCAGCGCTTCGGGATCGTCATCCACCAGGTCCTGGAGCGCTTCCATGGATCACCACCGGCGGCCGATACCGCCGGCGGCGAATCAACCGGAGGGGCGGATGCCGGCAGCCTCGAGCGGCTGATGGCGTTGTTCGCCTCCGCCTGGCGCAGGTCGGGCTTCGGGGAGTCCGATGACGAGCTCCAGTTCCGCGAGAAGGCGATCGACGCGCTCCGCCGCTATCACGCGCGCGAGGTCGCGAGTGGCTCCCACCCCCGCTGGGTGGAGCGCAAGTTCGACTTTCGCATCGGCCCGCACCACCTCCGCGGCCGCGTGGACCGGGTCGACCAGCTGCCCGGTGGCGGGTACGAGCTGATCGACTACAAGACCGGCGACCCGAAGCCCCCGCGCGAGCTCGAGTCCGACGTCCAGCTCGCGATCTACCGCCTGGCGGCCAGGGAGGCCTGGCGCCTCGAGGGTGCGGCCGGCAGCTACTGGTACGTGCTCGCCGACGAGAAGGTCGCGGTCGGTGCGTCGCCCGACGACCTCGAGCGGGTCGAGGGAGTGGTGCTGGAGGTCGGCGAGGGCATCCTCGGCCAGGACTTCGAGCCGCGGCCGTCGCCCGAGATCTGCTCCTGGTGCGATTTCCGCCTGATCTGCCCGGCCTCCGAAGCGTGACGAAGGTCACGTACATTTGTACACATCAATTGGTACATTTGTACAACCATGTTGGCCTGGATCTATCTATCGGCGGCGATCGCGACCGAGGTGGTCGGCACCGTCTTCCTGCGCTACACCGACGGCTTCACGAGGCCCGCTCCGTCGATCCTCGTGATCGTCACCTACGTGCTGTCCCTCTGGCTCACGGCGCTCGCGCTGAAGAGCCTCGAGATCAGCCTGGCCTACGCCGTCTGGGCGGGCGTCGGAACGGCCGCCATCGCCGTGATCGGGATGGCCGCCCTCGGCGAGTCCGTCAACACCCTCAAGCTGGCGAGCATCATGCTGGTGATCGGTGGCGTCGTCGGGCTGAACCTCTCGGGCGCGAACTAGAGGGCTGTGGCGTGATGGCCACGGCGGAGCAGGCCACCCGCGGGCGCCGCGAGCAGATCCTCGACGCCACGTTGCGCGTCATCGGGCGCGACGGGCGCGAGTCGGTGACTCACCGGGCCGTGGCGGAGGAGGCCGGCGTTCCCCTCGGCTCGACGACCTACTACTTCGACTCCCGGGACGACATCCTGGGGCGGGCACTGGAGCACGTCGCCGCTCAGGAGGTCGAGCGATACGGCCGCCTCGGGGATGAGCTTCGCTCCGTCAAATCGGCGCGAGAGCTCGCCGACCGGCTGGTCTCCGAGCTGGTCGCCGCCGCGGAGGACCGAACCGCCTACATCGCCGAGTACGAGCTCTGGCTGGAGGCCGGCCGGCGGCCGGAGCTGCGCGAGGCGGCCCAGAGCTGGTGCGACGCCGAGCAGCGCTCCGTCGCGGGGGCACTCGAGACCCTGGGGAGCACCGATCCGCGCGCTGATGCCAGCCTCGTGGTCGCGGCCCTGGACGGGCTCGGCGAGCGACTGCTGGGGCGCGAGGCTGACCCCGCCGAGGCGGCAAAGGAGCTCCTGCCGGAGCTGCGGCGCCTGATCGAGCGGCTCGTCGGCTAGGCGTCCGGGCTGCTGCCCTGCTGGCGCAGGTAACGCTCGAAATCGCGGGCGAGGGACTCTCCCGAGGGGACATCGTCCTCGACGTCGAGGCTCTCGGCCTGCTCCGCCTCCAGGCGCTGCACGAGCTCCTCGATCTCGGGGTTGGCCGCGACCGCCCGGCTGACCTGGTTCTCGTAGGAATCGGACTCCTCCTCGAGGCCGGAGGCCTCCACCGCGACCCCAACCAGCCCTTCGAGCCGTCGCAACAGCGCCAGGGCCGCCTTCGGATTGGGGACCGCCGCGACGTAGTGTGGAACGGCGGCCCAGAGGCTGGCCGACGGGATTCCCCGCCGGCGGCACGCATCATGCAGTACCCCCACGACCCCGGTAGGTCCCTCGTAGTTTGAGCGAGCGAGGTCGAGGCGATCGACCAGCTCCTCGTCCGAGGCCAGACCGGTGATAGGCACCGGGAGAGTGTGCGCCACGTCGGCGATCAAGGCGCCGAGCGTGACCACCATCTCCACCCCGAGCATCTCGGCCGCATCGGCAATGCCGTCCGAGAAGGTTCGCCAGCGCAGGTTCGGCTCGGTGCCGGCAAGCAGCAGCAGGTCGCGCTCGGCGCCGGCCGGAGTGGCGGCGAGAAGGACGTTGCCGGGCCACTCGATCTCGCGGGTCTGGCCCTCGGTCATCCGGATGGTCGGCCTGTTGGCCTGGAAATCGAAGAACTCCTCGGGATCGATCTGGGCGATCACCTCGGCGTCGAGCGACTC
The DNA here is from genome assembly GCA_963763985.1 of uncultured Solirubrobacterales bacterium. Taxonomy (GTDB): domain Bacteria; phylum Actinomycetota; class Thermoleophilia; order Solirubrobacterales; family 70-9; genus DASUPK01. The sequence continues at coordinate 193,906 of CAVXQO010000017.1, forward strand.
GGCCGCAGTGGTGAGAGCTGTCGTGGCCGAGCCCGCCGCGTCGTTCCAGCCGGCGAAGGCGCAAACGAGGACCGGCGATCGAAGCTGCGGAGGCTCGGCCTCCCAGGCGAGCGCGTCCATGGTTCGAGACTAGCGAGTCGGGCGCATCGAGTACCCCGGTTGGCGGGCGTAGGCGTCCGGTCGAATCTGAAAACTCAATGCATGGAAGCCACCGCCGCCCCACCCCAGATCGCCGAGTTGCGGCCCGGGCAGCGCTTTCGCGGCGTCTATGCCTGCGTTCGAAAGGACCGGCTATCGGCGCGCAACGGCTCCATCTACCTGACCCTGGAGCTGCGTGACCGCAGCGGATCGATCCCGGCGCGGGTGTTTCGGGAGGTGGACCGCCTTGGCGCACGCTTCGAGCGGGGCGACGCCATCCGCGTATCCGGCAAGGTGGAGCGCTTCCGCGGCGAGCTGGTGGCAGAGGTGGACGACATCGAGCCGCTCGAGGAGGCCGAGCTCGACCCAGCCGAGTTCCTGCCCGCCGCGTACAGGGACGCCGCCGAGCTCGAGGGGTTCCTCGAGCACCTGACGCGGGAGGTTCACGACGCGCCGCTGCGCGAGGTCGTCGACCGGGTGCTGTTCACGGAGCCGGTGGCCGCCGAGTTTCGCCGCGCCCCTTGCACCCGCGCGGGCCACCACGCCTACGTCGGCGGCCTACTCGAGCACACCGTCGCCGTCTGCACCCTGGTCGGCGAGGTCTGCCAGCTCCACCCCCGTCTCGACTCGGACCTGCTGATGGCGGCGTCGCTGCTGCACGACGTGGGCAAGACCCGCGAGTTCAGCTACGGCGCGGAGTTCGGGATCACCGAGGAGGGCCGGCTGATCGGTCACCTGGCGCCTGGGAGCGGAGATCGTCGGCTCCGCCGCCGGAGGGCTGTCCTCGGAGCGCCGAGCCGCGCTGCTCCATTGCGTTCTCGCGCATCACGGGGCGGACGGGAACCGGTCGGGCTCGGGCGGTCGGGGCTTCGGGACGCCGGAGGCCCTCGCCCTCTATCGGCTGAACGCCCTGGACGCCGGCGTCAAGGGCGCGCTCGAGCAGGGCCTCTAAATGCTGAACTCAGTCCGAGTAGTCGGGCGATGGTTGATCCGAGTGCCGCAGGGCCCGGATCACGAGCTGCATGGCGATCAGCAGGGCGAGCCCGGCGAACGTCAGCTCCAGGGCCCGCTGGGGGATCGTGTTGGAGGTGATCACGCCGAGGCCGACCCCGACCGGGGAGAGCACTCCGATCACCAGGCCCTCGCGGACCCGGACGTTGCCGTAGCCGAGCTGCCGCCAGACGGCCACAATCGCGACCGGGACGATCGCCAGCAATGACGTCGCCTCGGCGCCGACCTGGCTCTCGTCGAGGAAGATCGCCAGCGCCGGCACGAAGATGATCCCTCCACCCACGCCGAGCAGCCCGCCGACCATTCCCGCCGGCGAACCCCATCAAGGCAGCGGCGATCGAGCTCATCGGACGATCAGCTCGACGGCGATGATGATGAGGAGCCCGGCGAACAGCAGGGAGATGAGGCGCTCGGGCACGCGCTGCTGGAGGGCCGTGCCGGCGATCGCTCCGCCGATGGCCGGGACTCCAACGAGGGCGGCGTTCGGCGGATCGACGTTGCCATAGAGCGCCTGCAAGGAGACCGCCAGCGCGGCGATCACGACGATCGCCATCATGCTCGTCCCCGTTGCCTCCCGCTCGCCGTAACCCAGCCAGACGATCAGCAGCGGGACTATCACGCTTCCGCCGCCCACCCCGAGGAGGCCGCTGAACGCACCGGCGGCCGTCCCGATCACGGCCAGCTTCAGGGTCCTGGGCATGGCGGGCGATACTACGGCGATGGGCTCCCCCGCGGCAGACGAGAGTGACCTCGAGCGGCTGCTCGCCCCGCTCAAAGCGGACCCGAGCCGCTCGGCGATCCTCACCGACGTCGACGGGACGATCGCGCCGATCGTGCTCAATCCGGCCGATGCGGCGGTGCCGGAGCGAACCCGGGAGCTGCTGCGGAGCTTGGCCGAGCGCTACGCGCTGGTCGGCTGCCTCAGCGGGAGGCGGGCGCTGGACGCCCGCCGGATCGTCGGGCTCGATCAGCTGGCGTATTCGGGCAATCACGGCTTCGAGCTGCTTCTCCCGGGCGAGGACGAGGTCCGGCCCGACCCGTCTCTTGACGGCCACGAGGGGGACGCGCCGCGCTTCGTCGACAGCCTCGACCGCTCCGAGCTCGAGCGGGTCGGGAATCAGGACCGAGGACAAGGGAGCGATCGTCGGCCTCCACTGGCGGGGCGCCGACAATGAGGGCGCCGCCGAGTCCCTGGCCCACGAGATCGCCAGCGAGGCGGAGTGGCAGGGACTGGTCCCGCACCGGGGGCGCAAGGTGCTCGAGATCCGGCCCAACGTGGCGATCAACAAGGGAATCGCCGTGGCGGCTCTGATCCCCGCGCGACCCGTGGATGCGGCCCTCTACGGCGGCGACGATCGGACCGACGTCGACGCCTTCATCGCGCTGCGGACGCTGAGGGACGACGGCCGGCTCCAGGCCGCAGCGTGCATCGCCGTCGCCTCGGAGGAATCGCCTCCGGAGGTCTCCGAAGGGGCCGACGTGACGGTCCCCGGGCCTGAGGGCTTCGTGCGGGTGCTCGAGACGCTGGCCGATTCGTGATGGCGTTCTGCGACCTGTTGCGGATGACGGTTCTGCTCGCCGCCGGCGCGGCCACTGCCCTTGCCGCCGTAACCGTGATCTCCGTGAGCGGCGCCGATGACACGCTGACGCTGTACGTCGCCGGGGGCTGGTGGATCGTCGCCCTGGTTGGTGGGATCGTCCTGGGGCGCCCCGCCCGGGCCGCGGAGGCGATGCGCCCGGCCCTGGCGGAGGCGAAGACGGCGACCGCGCTTCCCTCGCTCGGCAATCCGACCCGGGCCGCGCTGGCGCGGCTCTGGCCCCTGGCCGCCTTCGCGGTCATCGCCGGCGGGCTGGGGCTGGTCTTCTCAGGAGTGGCGGCGATCGGGACCGGCTTTGCGCTCGGCGCGGCGCTCACCCTGCGCGCCCGGGAGGGGGCGGTGGCCGCCATCGAGGAGCGCGACGGCGTGCGCTTCTACGTCGAACCTGGGTCGGCGCTGCAACCGGTCAGGCTGATTCGCACGCCCGGCATGCGCCGCGACCGACCTCCTCCGGGGCATCCTCCGCCTCCAGCGGCCGCATAAGCCGCCCGCCTTCGGAGCGGAGGCCGAAGGCCGGAGCGACTTATGCGGGCGGCTTTCGTCGGCCGCGCCTGATGGCGAAGCCGTCCTACGCCGTGGAGGCGGCCGCCTCGGCGTTCGACATCTCGACGTGGGCCTTGCTGTCGCGGGTCCGAATCAGGACCAGGGTTGCGACCACACCCAGCGCGGCAATCACGGCGCCGCCCAGGAACGCGCTCTGGAATCCCTCGGTGAGCGCGTTCGGGAGACTCGACGTGCCTGTCGCCATCACGTGATCCGTGCGCGTCGTGGCGATGGTGGACAGCACGGCGAGGCCAAGCGCTCCGCCGATCTGCTGGGAGGTGTTGATCAGGCCGCTGGCCAGACCCTGCTCGCGGTCCTCCACCCCGGATACGGCCGCGATCGTCGAGGTGACGAATCCGAACCCGAGCCCGATCGCCGCGAGGAGCGACGGGGCGAGGATGTCGGTCAGGAAGCCACCGCCGACGGACACCTGGCTGAACCAGAGCAGGCCGGCAGAGACGAAGGCCAGGCCGGTCGCCAGGATCGGCTTGAAGCCGAACCGGGTGACGAGCTGGCCACCGAGGCCCGCCGCGACGACGATCATCAGCGCCAGCGGCAGGTACGAGAGCCCGGCGTGAATCGCGCTGTAGCCGAGCACCTGCTGCATGTACAGCGAGATGAAATAGAACATCGAGAACAGCGAGGCGCCCAGCAGCAGGCCGGAGACGTTTGCTCCGGTCAGGGTCCTGAGCCGGAAGATCCTGAAGGGGACCAGCGGCGCCTTCGAGCGGAGCTCGATTGCTACGAAGATCCCGATCAGGGCCACGGATCCAGCGAGCAGGCTGATGATCTTGGTTGAACCCCACCCGGAGCTGCTCGCATCCAGGAACGCGTACGCCAGCAGGGAGAGACCGGCCGTGATGCTGACCGCCCCGGCCGCGTCGAAGTGACGGGTGGCCGATTCAGAGCGGCTCTCCGGGATCAGGCCCGGGGTGAACGCAAGCGCGATCGCCGCGACCGGGACGTTGACCCAGAGGACCCACTCCCAGCCAAGCCATTCGGTGAGGATGCCGCCCAGCAGCACTCCCGCCGCGCCGGCCGAGCCCGCGACGGCGCCCCAGGCCCCAAGGGCCTTGTTGCGCTCAGCGCCGTCCTTGAACATTGAGGTGACGATGGACAGGGCTGCGGGGGAGACGATCGCAGCGCCCAGGCCCTGTGCGGCTCGCGCCGCGATCAGCTGTCCCTGGGTGGCCGCGAAACCGGCGGCGAGCGATGCGACCCCGACCACGAGCAGGCCGGCCATGAAGACACGCCGCCTGCCGAGCAGGTCGGCCGCCCGGCCACCGAGCAGCAGGAAGCCGCCGAAGGCGATCACGTAGGCGTTTACGACCCACGGAAGGTTGGCCTCCGAGAAGTCGAGCCCCTTGCCGATGCTCGGCAGGGCCACGTTGACGATGGACGCATCGAGAACCACGATGAACTGGGCTACGCAGAGCAGGATCAACGCGGTCCAGCGACGCTCTAGGTACTCCTGGGCTGTAGTCATCCCCCTGACTCCTTTCGCGATGCGGGGTTTTGGTGCCTTTTCACTCTTACGACGAATGGGATTGGCTCAAATGGACAGGTGAGGTATGCTCTATTCGGAATGTGAGTTCCGGTTTCGGTTAGAACTATACGGAATGCGGATTCCGTTTGGAGAGTGACATCGGCACACTTCGGCAGAATCGCCCCGGAGACCGCCAGATCAAATGACACCCGTCACAGAGACCAAGCCCTCCTCAAGCTCCAAGCCCGTCGCCATAGAGCGAGGGCTGCGCGCCGACGCCCGGCGCAATCGCGAAGCGGTGATCGCAGCGGCCAAGAAGCTCTTTGCCGACCAGGGTCTCGACGCGCAGATGCCGGACGTGGCGAAGGCGGCGAAGGTGGGCGTCGGCACGGTCTATCGCCACTTCCCCACCAAGGACGATCTGATCGCCGCGCTGGCGGCCGAGCGCTTCGAGCGCCTCGCGGAGAAGGCGCGCGGAGGGAATCGAGGCAGAGGACGCCTGGGAGGGGCTCTGTGACTTCATCCGCTTCTCCGCCCAGATCCAGGCCGACGACCGCGGTCTCTGCGAGGTGATGGGATCGAGGCCGGAGGTGATGGATGCCTCGGCGCTGGCGGTCGGCCTAGACGAGCTCTGCCAGAAGCTGGTGAAGCGCGCTCAGCGCTCCGGCGAGCTCCGCAAGGACCTGAACTGGGAGGACATCCCGATGATCGCGTGCGGCCTCGGTCGGATCACCCAGGCCACGATGGGCCCCGCGACAGGGCGCTGGCCGCGGCTGGTCGAGATCATCCTCGACGGCCTGCGATCTCCCGGCAGCGAAAAGCTGCCGAAGCCGGTCGCCTAGGTCAGGGCTTCCGAGCCCTCTTCCGCAGGGGGGCGAAGGAGCGCCAGGGCCGCGTGTTCGCGATCTGCTTGGCGCTGAGCCAGGCTCGGCGGGCCGTGGCGACCGAGTACTGCATGTTCACCAGGGTGTCCGTGCCGTGGGCGTCGGTGTTGCAGACGATGCGGACCCCGGCCTCGGCCGCGATCTTGGCGTGCCCCTCGTTCAGGTCGCGCCGGTTCGGATTGCCGTTGATCTCCATCATCGTCCCGGTTCGCGCCGCCGCCTCCGCGATCCGCTCGATGTCGATGCCGTAGGGCTCACGCCGGAGGAGCAGGCGCCCGGTGAGGTGGCCGATGCAGTCGACGAGCGGATGCTCCATCGCCGCGATCACCCGATCGGTCATCGCCTTCTCGGAGATCGTGAATGACGTGTGGACGCTGCAGATCACCCAGTCGAGCTCGGCCAGGAGCTCATCGGAGTAGTCGGGCGAGCCATCGAGGCCGATGTTGACCTCGGACCCGGCGAGCAGCCGGAAGCCGCGGGGCGCCGACTCGTTCCATGCCCGGATCTCCTCGATCCGCTTCGCGAGCTGGCGGGGGGTGACGTCATTGCCGAACCCGTGGCTCGCGGAGTGATCGGTGATCGCGAGATACGCGTAGCCGCGCCCGCGCGCCGCATCCGCCATCTCCTCGAGCGAGTTGCGGCCGTCGGAGAGGGTGGTGTGGCAATGCAGGTCGCCGCGGATGTCGTCGAGGGCGACCAGGTCGGGGAGCTCGCCCGTGTCGCCGGCCTCGATCTCCCCCCGGCCCTCCCTCAGCTCCGGCTCGATGTAGGGCAGGCCGAGCAGCTCGTAGACGCCGGCCTCGTCGGCGAACTTGTGGACCTTCTTGCCCTCGACCTTGGCGACGCCGTTCTCGCTGACGGAGAGTCCGCGAGCCAGCGCTCGCTCTCGCAGCTGAACGTTGTGGGCGGCCGACCCGGTGAAGTGCTGGAGGAGGTTGCCGAACGTCTCCTCGGCGCCGATCCGAAGGTCGACCTTGAGGCCCGTGTGGGTGAGAACGCTGGCGGCCGCATCCCCGCCGCGCCTGGTCTCGGCCGAGAGGCCGTGGGTCGCCAGCGCCTCCGCGAGCGCCGCCGGGTCGTCCGTCGTGGCGATCAGGTCGACGTCCTTGCAGGTCTCGGTCCATCGCCTGGCCGAGCCGGCGAGCTCGATCCTGTTCGCTACCCCGAGCTCCAGCAGGTCGCCGCGGATCTCGTCCGCGATCGGCAGCACGTTCGAGAGCAGCAGCCGCTCGCCGATCCCGTCCTCGGTGACTCCCTCCAGGGAGGCGAGGATGTTCTCTTCGGTCTTCGGCCCGAGGCCCCGGATGTCCGCAATCCGGCCCTGCTCGGCGGCCTCCTTGAGCTGCTGGAGGTTCTCCACCCCCACCTCGTCGTAGATGCGGCGGGCGGTCTTGGCGCCGAGGCCCGGCACCCGTGTCACCTCCACCAGTGTCGCCGGGAACTTGGCCTTCAGCTTGTCGGCCGAGGGAATGCTCCCCGTCTCGATCAATGTCTCGATCTTCTGAGCCAGCGTCTTGCCGACCCCGGCCAGCTCCGTGAGCCTTCCCTCCTCGGCCAGCTGCTCGACCGAGATCGGGCTCTGGGCAACCGTCCGAGCCGCCTCCTGGTAGGCGAGCACTCGGAACCGGTCGGCCCCGTCCAGGTCGTAGAGGATCCCCAGCTCCCGCAGGGCTGCGGCTATCTCGGCGTTGCGCATACCAGACAAGTTATTGGGCAGCCAAAGCGCGCCCGAGGTGGCGATTCCCAATGCCATGCGGCTAACTAGCCTTAGCGCGTGCCCGCAGCACCTCCCCGGACCCAGGACGTCTGGGTCATCCTGCCGACCTACAACGAGGCCGAGAACCTCGAGCGGATCGTCGGCCGCCATCCTGGAGCAGCTGCCGCAATCGGGCCGGGTGTTGATCGTCGACGACAACTCCCCCGATGGGACGGGGGAGATCGCTGACCGGCTCGCGGCGTCCGACGAGTCGATTGCCGTTCTTCACCGGGATCGCAAGGAGGGGCTGGGACCGGCTTACCTGGCGGGCTTCCGGGTGGCCTTGGATGCCGGCGCCGAGCGGATCATCGAGATGGACGCCGACTTCTCCCACGATCCCTCATACCTGCCGAGGTTGATCGAGGCGACCGAGCGCGCCGACCTGGCGATCGGCTCCCGATACGTCCCGGGCGGGGGCATCACCGACTGGGGCCCGATGAGGCGTTTCATCAGCCGGGGCGGAAGCGCCTACGCCCGTGCCGCGCTCGGCCTCCCCGTCCGCGACCTGACCGGTGGCTTCAAGTGCTTTCGGCGCATCGTGCTCGAGACGATCAACCTCGACACGATCCAGGCCCGGGGCTACGCATTCCAGGTCGAGACGACCTACCGCGCGATCAAGTCCGGCTTCCGGGTCGTCGAGGTGCCGATCGTGTTCAAGGACCGGACCGACGGGACCTCGAAGATGAGCAAGGCGATCGTCGCCGAGGCGATGTGGCGGGTGCCGGCGATGCGTTTCAGGCGCCGGTAGGCGCGCTTCACTTTGTATAGTAACTCTGGAGGGTCGGGCTAGACTGAATGTCGGACCCTCAACCACTACCTAGGAGACCACAGTGCCGGGCAAGCTCACCGATGTAACCGACGCCACCTTCCAGTCCGACGTGCTCGACGCCGACGGCCCCGTTCTCGTCGACTTCTGGGCTCCCTGGTGCGGTCCGTGCCGTGTGGTCCACCCCGTCCTCGAGGAGATCGACTCCGAGCGGGAGGACCTCAAGATCGTCAGCCTCAACACGGACGAGAACCCTCAGACCGCGGCCAAGTACGAGGTCCTCTCCATCCCGACGATGATCGTCTTCAAGGACGGCGACGTCGCCACGCGCCTGGTCGGCGCTCGGCCCAAGGCGCGGCTCGAGTCCGAGCTCGAGCCGGTTCTCGCCTAGCTCCTGACGTCCAACTAGAGGATCTGCTCGCTGACGAAGCCGGCAAGCAGGACGCTGAAGCCGGCGATCTCGACCACGATCAGCGCCCACATGAACGGATGGATCCCGGGCGGCTCCTCGCCCTCGCGGAACTGGTTGTCGGTATCCCGGCGGATGCCGTGGTAGACGTAGCCGGAAATCGCGCCGACGAAGAACGCGATCACGGCGAAGGCGGCGATCAGGTTGACGGCCTCGCTCCAGCCGGAGAGCTCGACGAAGGTCGCGATCAGGAGCGTCGCGAAGGAGTAGAGCAGTGCGGCGCGGTGGGCGACGTCGACGTAGGGATGCGCCAGCCCCTCAGAGCTGGCGGCCATCTGCCGGTACTTCCAGGCGCCGAGGACCAGGGCGCCGATGAAGATCAGTCCCGCGGCAAGCAGGACCGCCTTGGTGTCTCCCCCGAGCTCCATGGAGAGGGAGCCTATTCCGGCGAGTGGAGCGCCCGCACCGTCTCGGCGGTGAGCTCGGTGAGTGAGCCGACCGTCTCATCCGCCAGCTCGAGAGCGGCCGGTTCGGGCGGGTAGTCCTGGTTCGGCACCGCGATCACGGCCATTCCCGCCGCTCGTGCGGAGCGGATCCCGTTCGTCGCGTCCTCGATCGCAACGCAGGCGCCGGGGTCCACTCCCAGTCGCTTCGCTGCCTCGAGGTAGACGTCCGGCGCCGGCTTACCGGCTCCGACCTCTTCCGATGAGACCGTCGCCCGGAAGGCGTCGACGATTTCCGCCAGCTCCAGGACCAGGTCGATCACGTGACGGTTCGAGGATGAGGCGAGACCGAGCGGCCATTCCTCGGCAAGCGATCTGACCGACGCAACCGCGCCCGGCAGCAGTGGCAACTCCTCTCGGTAGACGTCGGCCACCCGGTCAGCGACCGCAGCGGAGATCTCCTCCGGATCCATGTCTACGCCGAGCCGGTCCCGCACGTAGCGCGACCACTCCACGGAGCTCATTCCCATCATGTCCCGCTGGGCATCGTCGTGCCAGTGGCCGCCGTTCTCTTCCGTGAACCGCTTGCGGACGTCGTCCCAGACGGCCTCGGAGTCGACCAGGACGCCGTCCATGTCGAAGATCACCGCGTCCGGCACTCAGGCCTTGCTGACGGCGATCCGCAGCTCGCGGCCCTCGATCGTCGCCTTCTCGCCGGCACCGTCCAGCGGCGTAGCCGATCGAGGTCGCCAGGGTCTCGCCGGCGATGTAGGACTCGTGCTCGCGCGCCGCGGCCAGCAGGTCGTCGTCGCCGCCGAGCTCGAGAGAGATCCGGTCCGAGACCTCGAGGCCGGCCTGCTTCCGGGCCTCCTGCACCGCGCGGACGACCTCCCGGGCAAGACCCTCGCGGCGAAGCTCGTCGTCGAGGTCGAGCTCCAGGGCGACGGCATGTCCCGCCTCGGCCTCCACCTGGTAGCCCTCGAGCGGCTCCATGACCATGTTGATGTCGTCAGCGGAGAGGGTGTGCTCCTTGCCGTCGATCGCGATGCCGACCTCGGCGCCGGCCTCGAGCTGCTCCGCGACACCGGCGGCGTCGAGCGCCTCCACCGCCGCGGCGACCTGGGGCATGCTCTTCCCGAAGCGGGGGCCGAGCGAGCGGTAGTTCGGCTTGACGCGGTAGGAGACCAGCTCGGCCTCGGTGTGGACGAAGTCGAGCTCCTTGACGTTCAGCTCAGAGGCGACGACCTCGGCGAGCCGCTCGATCGCCGCCCGCTCGGCGTCGGAGGCGACCACGACCGCCTTGCGGAGCGGCTGGCGCAGCTTCACCTTCGCCTGCGCCCGGGCCGCTCGGCCCAGCTCGACCGTGCGGCGGACGGCCTCCATCCCGGCCTCGAGCTGCGGATCGATCAGGCTCTCGTCGACGTCCGGGAAGTCACAGAGGTGGACCGAGTCCGGGCAATCGCCGAAGGCGTCCTCGTCCGTCCCGACGGCGAGGTTGGTGTAGATCTCGTCGGCGAGGAACGGGGTGAAGGGGGCGAGCAGCGTCACGAGGGTGATCAGGCAATGCCGAAGGGTGGCGAACGCGGTCTCGTCGCCGTCCCAGAAGCGCCGGCGGCTGAGCCTCACGTACCAGTTGGAGAGCTCCTCGCTGTAGTCGGCGATCGCGCGGGCGGCGGAGGTGCAGTCGAACCCGTCCATCTGCTCGCGCACCTCCGCGATCGTGCGCTGCAGCCGGGAGAGCGCCCAGCGGTCGAGCTCGCTCGAGGATCCCTCACCCCGGCGGCCGGAGCTCCATACCTTGGCCAGCGCCTCGGGCTCGAATCCTTCGCTGTTCGCGTAGAGCACCCAGAACGAGTAGGTGTTCCAGAGGGTGAGCAGGAAGTGGCGGACGGCGTCGCCGACCGTGTCCACCGAGAAGCGGTAGCCCGACCAGGGCTGCTGGGAGGCGAAGTAGTACCAGCGGAAGGCGTCGGCGCCGTGCTTGGCGATCACGTCCCACGGCTCGACCACGTTGCCGCGGCTCTTCGACATCTTCTGGCCCTCGGGATCCAGGATCAGGCCGAGGCAGACGACGTTGCGGAAGCTCGAGGTGTCGAAGAGCAGCACGGACTCGGCGAGCAGCGTGTAGAACCAGCCGCGGGTCTGGTCGATCGCCTCGCAGATGAAGTCGGCGGGGAAGCGCTCCTCGAACAGCTCCTCGTTCTCGAACGGGTAGTGGTACTGCGCCCAGGGCATGGAGCCCGAGTCGAACCAGGTGTCGATCACCGAGGCGACTCGGCGCATCGTGCCGTCGCAGCCCTCGCGCTCGCAGGCGAAGCTGGCGTCGTCGATGTAGGGGCGGTGGAGGTCGTCGGGCACCTCGGCGCCCCGCTCGCGGAGATCGGCGATCGAGCCCGCGCAGAAGCGCTCGTCGCAGTCTTCGGAGTCGCATTCCCAGATCGGCAGCGGGGTGCCCCAGTAGCGGTCGCGCGAGAGCGCCCAGTCGACGTTGCCCTCGAGCCACTTGCCGAAGCGCCCGTGCTTGATGTGCTCGGGGTGCCAGCCGATCTCCTCGTTGGCGGCCAGCATCCGGTCGCGGACCTCGGTCGTCTTCACGTACCAGCTCGCCTTCGCGTAGTAGAGGAGCGGCGTGTCGCAGCGCCAGCAGTGCGGATAGGCGTGCAGGTAGGCCTCGGCGCGGAGCAGCTTGCCCTTCTTCTCGAGCGCCTCGACGATCGCCGGGTCGGCGTCCTTGACGAACTGGCCCTGGAAGTCCGTGATCCGCTCGTCGAATCGGCCCCGCAGGTCGACCGGGTTCTGCAGCGTGATCCCGTACTGCTCGCCGAGCCTGAAGTCGTCCTCGCCGAAGGCGATCGCGGTGTGGACGAGGCCCGTGCCCTCGTCGGTGGTGACGAAGTCGGCCAGCAGGACGGTGTGGCCGCGGGGCCCGTAGTCGGTGATGTAGTCGAAGGGCGGCTCGTAGGAGACGCCGGAGATCGCCTCGCCAGGGAAGTGCGCGAGCACCTCCGCCTCCTCTCCCGAGCACGTGCTCGACCCGATCCCGAGCCAGCACGAAGACCTCGTCGCCGACCCGCGCCCTGACGTACTCGATCTCGGGGCCCGCGGCGACCGCGGCGTTGGTGATCAGCGTCCAGGGCGTGGTCGTCCAGACCAGCAGCTGGTCGCCGTCCTCCAGCGGCGCCTCGGCCTCCCGGACCGGGCAGCTTCACGTAGACGGCCGGGTCCTCGACGTCGTGGTAGCCGAGGGCGACCTCGTGCGAGGAGAGGGCCGTGCCGTCGCGAGGGCAGTACGGGACCACCTTGTAGTCCTCGTAGAGCCGGCCGTCGTCCCACATCCGCCGCAGCGCCCACCAGACCGACTCGATGTACTCGTTGGTCATCGTCACGTAGGGGTCGTCGAGGTCGAGCCAGAACCCGATCCGCTCCGTGAGCCGGTTCCAGTCCTCGACGTAGCGGAAGACCGACTCGCGGCAGCGGGCGTTGAACTCGGCGATCCCGAACTCCTCGATCTCCTCCTTGGAGGTGATGCCGAGCTCGCGCTCCACCTCGAGCTCGACGGGGAGGCCGTGGCAGTCCCAGCCCGCCTTGCGCGGCACCTGGTGGCCGGTCATGGTCTTGAAGCGCGGGTAGATGTCCTTGAAGACCCTCGCGAGGACGTGATGCGAGCCCGGGCGGCCGTTGGCCGTCGGCGGGCCCTCGTAGAAGCTCCAGAGCGGGGCCGACTCGCGGTTCGCGAGGAGCGAGCGGAAGACGTCGCGCTCGCGCCAGCGCTCGAGGATCCGCTCCTCGAGCGCCGGGAAGGACTGCTTTGGGTCGACTGGGCGGAATCCGGCCACTGGGGCCGGATTCTCGCAGTCAGTCCTTCGGGAGCGTCAGCGAGCCGTCCTTCTCGATGGTCCAGCGCGGGTTGTGGGCGACCTCCCAGGGGTAGCCGTCCGGATCGATGAAGACCCCGGAGTAGCCGCCCCAGAAGGTCTCGCCGGGCTCGCGGCCGATCGTCGCGCCGGCCTTCCGGGCCTCCTCGATCACCTCGTCGACCTCCTCGGTCGAGCGGGTGTTGTACGCGAGGGTGATCCCGCCCCAGCCGCTGCCCTCCGTGACCGCGCTGTCCTCGGCGAGCTTGGCGCGGTCCCAGAGCGCGACCACCATGCCGCCTGCCTGGAAGAAGACGACGTCGTCGGCCTCTTCGGCTCCGGTCTTCCAGCCGAGCGCCTCGTAGAACTTGCGGGCGCGGTCCAGGTCCGAGATTCCGAGCGTGATCAGGCTGAGACGCTGTTCCATCCTCAGGCTGCCGGTGGCGGCTACGCGGCGCGGTCCAGCTTGCGGCAGAGGTCCGCGAGCTGGCGCTTCTCGGTCTCGTCGAGGACCCCGAAGGCCTCCCGCACGCGCTCGGCGTGCGCCGGGAACGCGTGGGTGACGAGGTTGTAGCCGGCCGGCGTCAGGGCGACGGCGACCGCGCGGCGATCGCTCTCCAGCCGGCTGCGACCGACGAAGCCACGGTTCTCGAGCGTGTCCAGGACCTCCGTGGCGGTCGCCTTGGAGGCGCCGAGGCGGCGGCGCATGGTGCGCAGCTCCAGCCGCCCGCCGGCGCTGGTCAGCAGCACCAGCATCGTGAAGCCGGTCGCCGAGACTCCGATCCTCTCCAGGTCCGCCGCGAGGCGGCGGGTGAGGTTCGCCTGCGCCCGCACGAGCGCCTCCAGCGCACGATGCGCGAGCGGATCGATGGGGCGAAGTGGCGTCGCCTCGTCGGTCACTGCCGATCAAGGTATGGGCCGCAGCGGACGTAGGATCAGTGCGTGCTCCGGGGAACGTCCATCGTGCTCCTGTCCGCCGCGGCCATCCTGGCCGTCGCCGGCTGCGGAGCGAAGAAGAACGATCTCGCGCCGGCGGCCTGCCTGGTGACCAACCGCGGGTATCTGAGGGCGCTAGAGCGTGCCCCGGGCGAGGTGCGGCTGGCGGGCACCACCCCCATCTCGGCCTGCCTCGTCCCGGAGCAGGACGCCGGGCAGCTGGCGAACATCGGCCACGAGATGATCATCGCCGCGACCAAGCTCAACGCGGAGGCCCGCCTGGGCGACGAGCAGGCCACCCTCCAGCTCGGCTACCTGATCGGGGCGGTCGCCAAGGGCGCCGACGCGATCCACACCGACCTGGTCAGGCGCCTCAACTCCGCGGCCCGCTTCAGCTCCACCGGCGGCACGCTGCCGGCCAGCTTCGAGCGGGCCTTCGGCCGCGGCTACGCCGCCGGGCACACCTCCGGCTAGGTAGCCTGGATGGAGATGGAAGCCAAGACCGCCGACCAGCTCTGGGGTGCCGAGACCACGAAAGCCGTCGAAAACTTCCAGCTCTCAGGCAATCCGATCCCGGCGCCGGTGATCCATTGGCTCGGGCGGCTGAAGGCCGGCTGCGGCCCGGGCCAACGCGGAGCTGGGCAAGCTCGACGCGGATCTCGCCGAGCGGATCGCGAAGGCCGCTGACGAGGTCGCCGACGGCGAGCACGACGACCAGTTCCCGATCGACGTCTTCCAGACGGGCTCCGGGACCTCCTCGAACATGAACGCCAACGAGGTGATCGCCGAGCTCGCCGGCGACGAGGCGCACCCCAACGACCACGTCAACATGGGCCAGTCCTCGAACGACGTCTTCCCGTCGGCCGTCCACCTGGCGGCGCTGGGCGAGGTCCACTCCGACCTGCTGCCGGCCCTGGACGAGCTGCGTGCCGCGCTCGAGCGCAAGGCCGACGAGTTCGCCGACTTGGTCAAGACCGGCCGCACCCATCTGATGGACGCGGTCCCGGTCACCCTCGGCCAGGAGTTCGCCGGCTACGCAGCCCAGATCCGCCTTGGCGCGGAGCGGGTGCGCTCGACCCTCGGCCGGGTCGGGCAGATCCCCCTCGGAGGCACCGCCACCGGGACCGGGCTCAACACCCATCCCGAGTTCGCGGCCAAGGTCCGCGAGCAGCTCAGCGCCGACACCGGGCTCGACATCTCCGAGCCCGCCGATCCCTTCGAGGCCCAGGCCAACCGAGACGCGCTGGTCGAGCTCTCCGGCTCCCTGAAGACGGTCGCCGTCTCCCTGCTCAAGATCGCCAACGACCTGGCGCTGATGGGCTCCGGCCCCCGTGCCGGCCTCGCCGAGCTGCGGCTTCCCGAGCTCCAGAAGGGATCCTCGATCATGCCCGGCAAGGTCAACCCGGTGATCCCCGAGGTGGTGATCCAGGTCGCCGATCAGGTGGTCGGGAACGATGCCGCGATCACGCTGGCCGGGAGCCAGGGGCAGTTCGAGCTCAACGTCCGGGTGCCGCTGATCGCGCGCAACCTGCTCGATTCGATCGGGCTGCTCGCCGCCGCCTCCCGCGCCCTCGACGAGAAGTGCGTCAGCGGCATCGAGCCGAACGAGGAGATGCTCGAGCGACACAGGGAGGCGAACCTGATCGTCGCGACGGCCCTGAACCCGCACATCGGCTACGACAAGGCGGGCGAGATCGTCAAGGAGGCGGCCGCCTCGGACCGCTCGATCCGCGAGGTCGCGAAGGAGATGGGGGTCTCGGACGAGATCCTCGACGAGGCGCTCGACCATCGCAAGATGGCGCGCCCGCACGACTGAGCCGGACCCCTGCTCCAGCTCAGCGCCGGTGCTGATGCTTCTTCTTCTTGCACTTCTTCTTGGCCGCGGCGGCGCTGTGGTGCTTCTTCCTTCTCTTCTTGCACTTCGACCGGTGCGGCGGCGGCAGGCGGCGCCCGCTGCTGGGCTTTGCGGGGGGCGGAACCACTCGAAGCAGGTCGGTGTCCGCGCTCGGGTCATGGGTCGCGTCGCCGGGGAAGGTCGCGCTGACCCTCTGGGGGCCGGCGAGCTTCGGGGTGAACAGGAAGAAGCAGCTCGCCCGCCTGGGAGCGGTCATGGCCAGCAGCTCGCAGGCGCTGTCGATCGTGCCGGGCAGCTGGGAGCCGGCGCGGACGCCCGCGTGAAACCTGACCGGCGGTGGACCTGAGGGGTCGGTGACCGTCACATTGCACCGGGACGGACCCATGCCGAGCTGAAGCGGGTTCGGAGCGCACGAAACGGCGGTGGTGGTCGGGAAGGCGAGCTCGTCGGCGCCGATGTCGGGTGCCGGCCCGATCGTGCGGCTCTGCCCGTCGATGTCGGTCGTCCCGCTGAAGGCGTCGATGGCACCGTGGTCGATCGTCATGGAGCCGGAGCCGAAGACCTCGTGATAGTCGTCCGCCGCGAAGACGACGGCACCCGTCTGATTCGTCCCCGAGCCCGCGGGCGTGATCGTCGCCGCGCCACCCCCGGTGTCCGTTCTCGCGTCGGTGGTCACGTAGTTGGAGTGGTCCAACACGATCGAAACGTTCGCCCCCGTGTTCGGCAGTGGTGGATCGAAGGCGCTCAGGCCTTCGGCCAGGACATCCCCCATATCGCCACGGGCGATGATGCTCTTCGCGTCGACGTTGATGATCGTCCCCTGCCCGCGGGCCTCGAAGAAGAGCCCATCGGAGTCGGGTTGCGTGGCCACCGCGGTCACGTTGCGGAGCCGAATCGTGTGGGTCCCGAGGTTGTTGAAGATCGCCGCGCCAATGGCCGACGAGTCCTGGCCGCCGCTGAAGCAGAACGAGTCACGCAACACTCCGACGGAATCGACACCGACCCTGCAGGGGACCGAGCCGTCGCGATTCGTTCTCGCGATGACTCTCTCGACGACTCCTCCCGCCATTGAGATGACGCCGCTCGAGTTCGGCGCGTCGACCTCCACGTCCGAGAGGGTGGTGCCCGTGTGGATCACGAAGGCACCCGAACCGAGGTCGCTGACGAGGTTGATCACCGGTCGATTGCCGGTCTCGCCGTGGACCTTGGCGGCCGTGACCTGCACCGTGTGATCCATCGGCTGGTTGGAGTCGCCGTTGAGATCCGCGTCCGAATAGCGACCGGGGAGAATCACCGCCTCATCAGCGGCTGTGACGTTGGGGCCTCCCGCGGCCGTGCCGATGCTGCATGCCGGCGCCGTGTCGCTCAGGCAGACGGTGTCAGGGGCCGTTCCCCCGGGCGCCGCGAACCGTGTCGTGGCGCTCGCCGCTGCGGGAACACAAGGGCGGCCACGGCGCCGGCGGCGAATAGCCAGGCAATCCGTCGCGTCCGTGCGATCGGTCGATGCCCCATGTCGATCACCTACGTGCGGACCGCGCGAAGGGATTGACTCAGAGCAGCGCGGGCCTTCTGACTAGCGCCGCTTCTTCTTCTTGCACTTCTTCTTGGCGGCGCCGCGGCCAGCTTGTGCTTCTTCTTCTTGCACTTCTTGACCGGACGGGACGGCGGTCGGGCTCACGGTCGGCGGTGGGGTGGTCGCCGGTGGCGTGGCCGGCGGCGGCGCGATCGGCGGCCCCGGCTTCCGCGAGGTCAGCACCGTGACCGAGTTCGAGTCGAAGTTCGCCACGGCGGCGTCAGCCCTGAAGTCGGCGTCGAAATACCCGGTCGCGACGGCCCTCGGCGAGGTGCCCACCGCCGGCGAGGTGTTCACGGTGGTCCCACCGCCACCGTCGGAGAGGATCACCGTCGCGGTCCCGGTGCCGGAGTTGGCGCTGATCCCATCCGGATCGCCGTCGCCGTCGAGGTCACCGAACGCCACCGCCACGGGATCGGCTCCGGTCGCAAGAACACCGCCGAAGTCGAAGGCCTGGCCGTCGGTCCGTCCGTACGCCGGCCAGAGTTGGTCCACTCCCTGATTCGCGATCAGGATGTCCGGCTCGGCGGCGTTTCCCGGATTCGGGCTTCCAGGATTCAAACTCCCCACCGCTATGGCACTCGGATCCGGCTGCGGCATGATCCCCAGGACGTAGTTCGTTCCCCAGCCCGTGATCTCGCCGGTGCCGTCGTTGAACAGGGAGAGCACCTGATCGTTTGTCTGGCTGGCGATCATGGCGTCGAGATTGGTGTCGGGAGTGGACGTTGTACCCCCCAGCTGGATGACCGCGACCGCGACGGGATTGGCAGCCCCGCCGGTGGCGGCGTTGAAGGGAGTCGTATCCGCCGCGAAACCTCCATTCCCGTCCCCGAGCAGGAATCGAGACGGTGCTCGACGCGGTGTTGGCAGATACGAGGTCCGCCTTGCCGTCGTTGTTGAAGTCGCCCATCGCGATCGACCGCGGATCGGTGCCGGTCGCCACCGTGCCCGTGCCGCTGAAGGCACCGTTGCCATTGCCGAGCCGAATCGCAATGTTGTCGTCCCCGACGCTCGCGATCGCCAGGTCGGCGAAGGCGTCGTTGTTGAAGAAGCCCGTGACGACCGAGCTTGGCGCGGCGCCGACTGAGACGGGGCTGGCGGCCTTGAACTGGCCGAATCCCTTCCCGAGCAGGATCGAGACATTGTTCGAGCCCTCGTTCGCGACGGCCAGGTCACGTGCGCCGCCGTTGAAGTTGTCGACAGCGACTGAGGTCGGATGCGTGCCAACGGGAAGGTCGCCTCTGAAGAAGCTGACCGCCCCCGCCTGTGCGGGCACCATCAGCGCGGCCGCGGTTAGGCCAACCGCTGCGACAGTGGAGATCCTTCTCCCCGATGTCAGTCCCCCTGACATCCCTCTGCAGACTACGCGCGGATCCTGAAGAGCGGATTGGGCCACGAGCCGAAGCCTGGCCGGTTGTTCGATCAGCCCTGGAAGGTGACCAGGCGCTCCTCGGTCAGCTCGCGGACCGCGTAGTGCGGGCCCTCGCGCGTGTTGCCCGAGTCCTTGACGCCGCCGTAGGGCATCTGGTCCGTGCGGAAGGTCGGGACCTCGTTGATCAGCACGCCGCCGAACTCGAGCGTCTCGCCGGCCTTGATCGCGTTGCCGACGTCCCGCGTGAAGACGCCGGCCTGCAGCCCGTAGCGGGAGTCGTTCGCCATCTCCAGGGCCTCGTCGAGGTCCTTGAAGGTGTGGATCGTCGCCACCGGTCCGAAGATCTCGTCCTTCCACGTGTGGCATTCGGGCGGGTCGTTGCGGATCACGGTCGGCGCCAGGCAGCGGTCCTCATCGACCAGCTCGCCGCCGGTGAGAAGCTCGCCGCCCGCGGCAACCGCCTCGTCGACCCAGGACTTCACCCGATCACGGTCGTCCCGGGAGATCACGGGCCCGACGTCGGTGTTCTCGTCCATCGGGTCGCCGGTGACCAGCGACTCGACGTTCTGAACGAAGCGCTTCGTGAAGTCGTCCGCGATCGACTCGTGGAGCAGGATCCGCTGCACGGAGATGCAGCTCTGGCCCGCGTGCGAGAAGGCGTGGAGCTTCGCCTTGTCGGCCGCCTGCTCCCAGTCGCCGTCCTCGTTGACGATCAGCGGCGCGGTCGAGCCGAGCTCCAGGTTGACCTTCTTGTGGGGCGCCTTGGAGCGGATGCCCCAGCCGACCGGCGCCGAGCCGGTGAAGGTGATCGCGCCGATCTGATCGTTCTCGACGATCGCGTTGCCGACGTCCGACCCGGAGCCGCAGACCACCTGGAGCCAGTTCTCCGGCAGCCCGGCGTCGTAGAGGACCTCCGCCAGCTTGATCGCCGAGATCGGCGTCTGGCCGGCGGGCTTGAGGACCACGGCGTTGCCCGCGGCGATCGCCGGGCCGAGCTTGTGGGCGACGAGGTTGAGGGGAAAGTTGAAGGGGCTGATCGCGCCGACCACCCCGTAGGGGACGCGGATGACGATGCCGAGCTTGCCCTCGCCGGCGACACCGGCCTCCATCGGAACGGTGTGGCCGGTCAGGCTGCGGGCCTCCACCGCCGCGAACTCGAGCGTGCCGACGCAGCGCTGGGCCTCGACCCGCGCGGTCTTCACCGGCTTGCCCGCCTCGGCCGCGATCGTCATCGTCAGGTCGTCCTCGCGCTCAGCCACCAGCTCGGCGGCTCGGTCGAGGACGGCGGCGCGCTTGTGCTGAGGGAAGTCCCCCTTGGCGAACGCGGCGGCTGCCGCATCCGTGGCCTTGTCGACGAGGGCGGCGTCGCCCTTCGGCACACGCCCGATCAGGGTCTCGTCGTAGGGAGCCTTCACCTCTGACCACTCGCCGGTCTCGATCCACTCACCGGCGACGTAGAGCTTGTGGTCTGTGGCCTGAATCGTCTCGGTCGCCATATTCCTCTCCTTACTGCTCGCGCTGCCCACCAGCCTAGCTCGCACGGTAAAGCGCAACTTCCCGCCGCCGTACCCGTTATTCAGGGGTGATGCTTCGGGGGTCGAAGACCGTCATGCTGGCCGCGCTTGCCGTGGCTCTCGCCGTCCCGGCCGCGGCCTCGGCCAAGAAGGTCTGGGTGGTCAAGGGCGCCGGGTTCGGCCATGGGGTGGGCATGAGCCAGTACGGCGCGTACGGGTACGCGAAGCACGGCTTCTCCTACGACGCGATCCTGACCCACTACTACACGGGCACGACCATCGGCCCGACCCCCGACCAGACGGTGCGGGTTCTGCTCCGCGACGGCGCGCGCAGCGTCACCTTCCACGGCGCGAGCTCGGCCTGCGACACCCCCATCAAACCCGGCAAGACCTACGTCGCGAAGGGAAAGGGCGGCGGGGTCGTGCTCCGGACGAAGAAGCGCAGGGTGATCGCCAGGTGCGGGCCGGCGATGACGGCCACCGGAGCGCCGACGGTCGTGGTGAACGGCAAGGGCACCTACCGCGGCTCCCTCGAGGTGCTGGCGTCGTCGGGCGGCCTCGACGCGATCAACGTAGTGGAGCTCGAGGACTACGTCCGCGGCGTCGTCTCGAAGGAGTCGCCCTCGTCCTGGCCGATCGAGGCGCTCAAGGCCCAGGCGGTGGCCGCCCGCTCCTACGCGATCTCCACCGCCGCCCACGGCGGGAGCTTCGACGTCTTCGACGACACGCGCAGCCAGGTCTACGCCGGGGTCGGCGCCGAGACCGCCAAGACCGACCAGGCCGTCAGCGCCACCCACCTGCAGGTGGTCCTCTATCGCGGCAAGGTCGCCCAGACCTTCTTCTTCTCGACCTCCGGGGGCCACACCGAGAACAACGAGTTCTCCTCGCTCGGCTTCGGACAGCCCCCGGTCCCCTACCTGCGCGGGGTCGACGATCCCTACGAGGCGGACGCCGGATCGCCCTACGAGCACTGGAAGCGGAAGTTCTCAGTCGGCCGGATCAGCTCGGCGCTCAGTGGCCTGGGCCTGCACGGCAAGCTCCGGAACATCGTGGTGACCCAGCGAGGGGCCTCGCCCCGGATCGTGCACGCGAACCTGGTCGGCAGCGGCGGCACGACCACGGTCAACGGGCCTCAGCTCGCCGGCGCGCTCGACCTGCCCGACACCTGGGCGTTCTTCAAGAAGAAGAAGTAGACCGAGCTAGCCGTCCGGGTACGGCTGGACCGGGATCCCGTGGTCGGGGTCGCGGGTGCCGAACTCGTAGGCCGCGGCGCCCTTGACGATGAGGCGCTCCGCCGGGCCTCCGTCGAGCTCGACGTCCAGCTCGAGGTCCGAGATCGAGCAGTTGAGCGTGTTGTGCTCGGGGCCGACCGGGTCGGCGTAGATCCAGGCGACGAAGTCCTTGGCCGCGGCGTGCACGCTGCCGCTGACCTTGGCGCCCTTCCCCGTGAGCTCGAAGCTGGCCCCGGTCGGCGACTCGCTCACCTCGGTGCTCGGGATGTGGCCGAAGCCGCCGAGGCGGTGGGCCCGGCCGTCGAGCATCAGCATCGCGTTGCCGACCCAGGGGGTCGTCCTGCCGGCGACCTTGATCCGGCCGACCGCCATGTCGAAGTAGTCCTCGGGCGAGCGGCCCTCGAAGCCCGAGCCCTGGATCCAGACCCAGCGCTCGGCGTGCTCGGCGCCCCAGTTGTGGCCGATCATGCCCCGCCAGCCATCCACCTCGATCCGCTCGTCGCCGACCTCGAGCTGCCCGTTGAAGACGGCGTCCGGGTAGGGGCTGAGGAACTTCGTCTTCGGCAGCTTCGACGCGGTAGAGGAAGTCGCGCGGCAGGTGGTGGAAGGGCTCGTGGCTGTCGGCGAAAGTCAGATCCCATTTCGCCTCGAGGACGTCCGTCGCCACCCTGCCGACGGCGCGCCCGTCGGTGAGGGACGCATCGGCGACCCGGATGTAGGTGTCGGGTCGGCGCTGAGCTCGTCGGCGCCGAACTGGCGCTTGGTCGCCCGCGGCCCCGCGGCCGACGAGTCGAAGAGGACGAACCAGATCGCGCAGGTGATCTCCTCCCCGGGGCGCTTGTGGACGGTGTGGCGGATCCAGGCGCCCCTGCCGCCGCCGGGCTGGACGAGCTTCAGATAGAAGCTCTCGTAGTGGCCGGCCTTCTCGGGGATGTCCGGGAATCGAGCCTCGGTGCGCACGGGCGGGACGCTATAGGCCGGTGAGCCTCCGGGCTCGTGAGCGGACCTCCGCGACGATCTCATCCGGCGTCGCCGACCACGCGGTCCCGCATCAGGACCTCGCCCGCGACGACGGTCGTGTCGACGACGGAGCCACTCGCCGCGTAGACGAGGTCGGCGTCCGGGTCGCCGGCGGAGAGCTCGGGATCCGAGCCGCGCAGCAGCAGGAAGTCAGCGGGCTCGCCGACGGCGAGCGGTGTGCCGTCGAGGAGGGCCGAGCGCCGTCCCCGGGCGATCGCCAGGGCCTCGGCGGCGGGCAGCGTCGAGGGGTCGCCGCTCGCGTGCTTCTGGCTGAGAGCGAAGAGCTTCACCTCCTCGAACATGTCGAGGTTGGAGTTGGAGGAGACGCCGTCGGTCCCGAGACCGATCGCGACGCCGGCCTGGGCCGCGGCCGGATACGGCAGCAGGCCGCCGACGGCGAGCTTCATGTTGGCGGCGGGGTTGGCGACGACGGTTGCGCCGCGCTCGGCGATCAGCTCCAGCTCGGCCTCGTCCAGCCAGACGCCGTGCGCGAGCACGGTTCTCGAGCCGAGGAAGCCGAGCTCATCGAGGTATGCGGCCGGCCGCTTGCCGTGCGCCTCGACGCAGTCGTTCACCTCGTGCTCGGTCTCGGAGAGGTGGATGTGCACCGGGATCTCGCGCTCGGCGGCGAGCTCTGCGATCCAGCTGAGGGATTCCGGGCTCACCGTGTAGATCGCGTGCGGTCCCAGGCTGGGCTGGACGCGGGGGCCGGCCTCGGCGAGCCGATCGAGCACCTCGAGCACCTCGGGCCGGAGCGCCTCACCCTTGGCCGCGTCCTGCTGGTCGATGATCACGCTGCTGACCACCGCGCGGATGCCGGAATCGACCACCGCGCGCGCGACCTCGGGCCCGTGCCAGTACATGTCGACGAACTTCGTCGTCCCCGAGCGGATCATCTCAACGCAGGCGAGCCGGGTTCCCCAGTACACGTCCTCGGGCTCGAGCTTCGCCTCTGCCGGCCAGATCCTCGTCCGCAGCCACTCCATCAGCGGCATGTCGTCACCGAACCCGCGGAACAGGGTCATGGCGGCGTGCGTGTGGCCGTTGACCATCGGCGGGCAGAGCATCAGGCCCGTCGCATCGATCGCCTCGTCACCAGGCTGCGCCTCCACCGCCGGGGCGAGCTCGGCGATCACGCCGTCCTCCACGCGCAGGCCGACGGGCTCGCCGTCGAGCGTCGCGCCTGTGACCGCCAGGCTCAACTGTCCGGGAGCCCCTTGGCGAGCGCCGGCAGGACGTAGCCGAGGTCCGACGCCAGCGTGCGCGCGGTCCGGTCGCGGCCGCGGCGGTACTCGTCCACCGTCAGCGCCTTGCCGGAGATGCCGTTGCCGAGGTTGTCGATGGTGCAGACCGCCGCGTAGGCGAGAGCCGCCTCCCCGGCGAGCACGGCCTCGGCCGCGATCGTCATCCCCACCATGTCGGCGTAGTTGGCGAGCGCCCTGACCTCCGCCGGCGTCTCGAAGCGCGGCCCGATCGTCTGGGCGTAGACGCCGCCGTCCTCGAGCTCCGTCTTGGTCAGCGAGTCCCAGGCGCTGATCACGATCCGGCGCCAATCGGCATCGAAGCCCGGAACGGAGTGGCCGCGCGGGTCGCGGTAGAAGCTGGGAGCGATCTCGGGCGCGTAGAAGTCGTCCGGGCAGATCAGCGTCCCGACCTTCAGGTCCTTGTCCAGGCTCCCCGCCGAGGCCAGCGCGAGCACCCGATCGCAGCCGAGCTCGCAGGCGGCGCGGATGTTGGCTCGGTGATCGACCAGGTGGGCCGGGATCGAGCGATCGAACCCATGCCTGGGAATGCCCACGATGTCTCCGCCGTCGGTCGCCTCCACGAGAAGCGCGCCGCCCGCGTCTACCGTCACCCGCTTGCCCTCGACCGGGTCGGCGCCCTCCGGCAGGCTGTTGCCGTGAATCAGGCATAGCCGGCTTCCTGTCGGCCGGGGCGCGGTCATGGCCCGACTCTAAACAGCGGGTCCCTGTCTAGGTCCGGATGTGGACCACGTCTCCGTCGCGAACGACGTAGTCGCGCCCCTCGATCCGCAGCGTGCCGCGGTCGCGGGCAGCGGCGTAGCCGCCGGCATCGACCAGCTCGTCCCAGGCCACCACCTCCGCGCGCACGAACCGCTGCTGGATGTCGCCGTGGACTCGGCCGGCCGCGTCGTAGGCAGTGCCTCCCCGCCGCAGCGTGCGGGCCATCGCCTCCTTGTCCGTGTCGGCCGTGAAGAAGCTGACCAGGTCGAGCAGCTCGAAGGCCGCGCGGATCAGCCGCTCGAGCCCGGAGCGCTCGATGCCGAGCTCGCCGCGCATCTCCTCGGCCTCGGCGGGATCGAGCTCCCGCAGCTCCGCCTCCACCCGGGCGGAGATCACCACCACCTTCGCCTCCATCTGCTCGGCGTGTGCCAGCAGCTCGGGCGGCGCCTCCGTCACTCCCTCGTCGACGTTGACGACGTAGAGGATGGGCTTCGCCGTCAGCGGCGAGAGCTTGCGCAGCGCGTCCGGGGCTGCCTCCGGCACGGGGACCTCGCGGGCCGGGCGCCCGGCCGACAGGGCCTCGACGACCGCTTCGAGCCAGGCGTGCTCGGCCACAGACTCCTTGTCGCCGGACCGCGCGAGCTTGGTGACGCGCTCGAGGCGGCGCTCGGCCCCCTCCAGGTCGGCCGCGAGCAGCTCCGTCTCGATCAGCTCGGCGTCGGCGACGGGGTCGACCCTGCCCTCCGGATGGGCCACCGCGCCGGCCCCGTGGGCGCGGATCACGTGGCAGATCGCGTCGGTCTCCCTGATCGAGGCCAGGAACTGATTGCCGAGGCCCTCGCCCTGTGACGCACCCTTGACCAATCCGGCGATGTCGTGGAAGTCGATCGTCTCGTAGAGGGTCTCCGACGAGCGCAGCGTCTCCGCGACCCGGTCGAGACGCTCATCCGGGACCTGGACCACCGCAACGTTCGGCTCGACGGTGGTGAACGGGTAGTCCCCCGTCTCGGCGCCGGCCGCCGTGAGCGCGTTGAACAGCGTCGACTTGCCCGCGTTGGGCATCCCGACGATCCCGATCTTCATTGCCTGGTCCTCACCTAGAGCGGCACGAGCAGGCCGAGGCCCGCGCCCAGGATCGCGCCGGCGAGCACGTCGGAGGGGTAGTGCATTCCCAGGTAGGGCCGGCAGATGGCGATCGCGGCGGCCAGGACGAAGAGGAACGCCGCCTCCGGGGCGATCCGGGTCATCGCCGTCGCGCAGGCGAACGACGCTGTGGCGTGAGCGGACGGGAAGCTGAGCGAGCTTGGCGCCCCGCCCAGCGGCGGCAGGCCCTCGAGCACCGGCCGCGGCCGGCGGACGATCAGCTTGACGACGAAGTTGAGCCCGATCGCGACCGGTCCGAGAATCCCCGCAATCACCCAGTCCTCCCCGTTGTCGGGATCGACGAAAGCGAGCACGATCCCGATCGCGAACCAGATCGCGCCGTATTCCCCGATCTTGCCCAGCGCCCTGCCGATCCCCTCAGCGGCGGGGCTGTGAAACCTGGTGCGCATCGCATAGAGCAGGCGACTGTCGAGGCTCTGCAGCACCGGCGCAGAATACGGTTCGACGATGGCCTCGGACGCCGAGCGGCTTCGCGAGTACGAAGACGATTTCCGCCAGGCCGGTTTGCCGCTGTTCAGTGAGGACATCTCGGCGGCCGAGGACATCTGGAACCGGGCGGCGCCGCTCTTGGGCCTCGTCTTCCTGGGCGAGATGCTCGGCGCCGGCAACCTCGACTGGACCTGGTGGCAGAACGTGCTCGCCGTGGCCGGAGGGCTGGCGATCCTGCTGGTCGCGGTCGCCGCGCTCAATCGGGCCCGCGGCAGGTCGTTCTCTGCGATCCCGCGGCGGCTCGGGAAGACCGAGCTGGCAGGGTTCGTGCTCGTGCCGGCGGTGCTGCCGCTGATCTTCGGCGGGCAGCTGGGCAGCGCGCTGGCCACGGCGGGCGCCAACCTCCTCCTGCTCGCGCTGATCTACGCCGTGGTCGGGCTCGGCCTTGTCGCGATCGTTCGATGGGTGATCGCCAGGATCGTCACCCAGCTGCGCACGGCGCTGACCCTGCTCGCGCGCGCCGTGCCTCTGCTGGCGATCTTCGTCCTGCTCTCCTTCCCCACCCAGGAGCTCTGGCAGATGTTCAGCAATCCGACCCAGGGCGTCTACGCGACGATCATTGCCCTGTTCGCGGTGCTCGGCGTCGGCTTCCTGGCCGTGCGGCTGCCGCGCGAGGCGCAGCGGCTGGAGCACGAGGTCAGCGCCGACGCCCCTCCGCTTCGGCGGCGCCAGCTCTTCAACGTCGGGCTGGTGATGTTCGTCAGCCAGGCGGTGCAGGTGCTGCTGGTCAGCCTGATGATCGGCGCGTTCCTCACCGTCTTCGGCGTCCTGGCGATCGACGACTCCATGCGTACTCAGTGGATCGGCGACCCGGGCAACGTCCTCTTCCACTTCAACCTGTTCGGCGAGCGGCTGGAGCTGACCAGCGAGCTGCTCCGCGTCGCGCTCGGGCTCGCCGCCTTCTCCGGCTTCTACTTCTCGATCGCGATCTTCACCGACTCGACCTACCGCGAGGAGTTCCTCGACGAGCTCACCTCCGAGATGCGGAAGAGCTTCGAGGAGCGCGCCGACTACCTGAGGCTGCGGGAGAGAATCGGCGACAATCGGGCCAGTGGCTGAGACCGCGAACAGGGTGATGGTCCCCGGCTACCGGCACGTGCCGGGGAACCACTGCGGCTCGACCGCGCTGCGCAACCTGCTCGCCTTCCACGGCGTCGAGATCTCCGAGGAGATGGCCTTCGGGCTCGGCGCGGGCGCCTGCTTCTACTACGTCGTGCTGGACGAGCACTCGCCCTCCCGCTTCACCAACGGGCGCGCCGCCCGGCTGGAGGAGAATTTCCTCGGGCTCACCGGTGCCCCGCTCCGTCTCCAGGCCGACGCGGATCCCGACGCCTCCTGGCAAATCGCGAAGGATGCGGTTGATGCCGGCCGGCCCGTGCTGCTGCTCACCGACCTCTACTACCTGGACCACTACGGCCGCTCGGCGCACTTCCCGGGCCACGCGGTCGTGCTCGCCGGATACGACGAGGAGCTCGCCTGGCTCTCGGACACGGCTTTCGAGGACCTGCAGACGACCTCGCTGGAGAGCCTCAGGGAGGCCCGCCACTCCCAGCAGCCGATCTTCCCGCTCGAGGGGCACGCGATCGACCTGCCCGAGGGCGTCGAGCTGAGCCGGGAGGACCTGCTCGCGCACGCCCCGCAAGGCGATCGAGCGGGCGGCGAGCCAGATGCTCGAGCCTCCGCTGGGCGACTTCGAGGGGCTGCCGGCCCTGCGCCGCTTCGCCGCCGAGGTCGGGCGACTGGCCGGAGGCCACCGAGGACTGGCAGTGGTGCGCCCGCTTCCTCTACCAGGTGATCGAGCGCCGCGGAACCGGCGGCGGCAACTTCCGGAAGATGTACTCGCGCTTCCTCGAGGAGGCGGGCTACGAGGAGTCCGCGCTGGCCCAGGAGGCGGCCGATGACTGGAGCGCCCTCGCGATCGCCGCCCGCACGGCGAGCGAGCCGGACGAGGCCGATCCCGAGCACTGGCGTCAGCTGTCGGCCGAGGCGGCGAAGGTGCTCGACGCCGAGGAGCGCCTCTGGGCCGCGCTCTCCGAGCGCGGCTGATCTAGCTCTTCGCGAAGCGCGCGAAGTAGCCCGAGAGCGTTGCCGACCCGTCGCTCATAGCCCAGCCCCGCCCCGCTCGCGCGCAGCCGGAGCGGTCCAGGCGGACGTAGTGCGGGTCGCCGAGCAGCAGTCACCGACAACCAGCCTGCCGCCGGGCTTGAGCACCCGCGCCAGCTCCTCGAGGGCCTCCTCCTGGTCCGGGATCTCCCCGAGAACCGTGATCAGGAAGGCGGCGTCGAAGGTCGCCGTCCTCATAGGGCATCGCCGTAGCGTCGGACCGGATCGGCGTGATGTTCGTCAGGCCCCGCTCGGCGGCGCGGCTCATCGTGTGGTCGAGCATCTCCTGCTGGAGGTCCAGGATGTCGACCTGGCCGTCCGGCTTGACCCACTCTGCGACCTCAAGGGTGTAGTAGCCGGTCCCGGGGCCGACCTCGAGGATCCGCTCGCCCGGCTTCGGGTCGAGGACCTCGCGCAGCGCGACCGCGCGTGATCAGCGGGTGCGGCACCTCGACCCAGAGGCGCTGGCCGTAAGGGCACACCGAAGGGTTCTTGCGCCACCAGAGCGCCGCCCCGGCGACGGCTGCAGCGGCGCCCAGCAGCAGGCGCCGCGGCTTCACCCGCTGAAGCCGATTTTCTCGCGGGGTGGTCGCGCTGCGGATGAAGACGACCTGGCTCAGGTCGATCGAGACCGCGCCCTCCTCGGCGTCTATGTCGAGCCAGCCGTCGCCCTTCTCCAGCGCCTTGCGCAGGTCCTTGAGCTTGCCGTCGTCGATCCGAACCTCGACGACCTGCCCGCCTGAGAACCCGATCGAAACCCGTTCAGCTGACGTCATCAGTGCTCCTTGGCCGGTTCGACGATCTCGGTCAGCACACCGCCGGTCGAGCGCGGGTGCAGGAACGCGACGCGTGAGTCGCGGATGCCCCGCCGCGGCTCGGAGTCGATCAGCTCGATGCCGGCGTCGCTGAGCTTGCCGAGGACGTCATCGATGTCGTCGACGGCGTACGCGACGTGGTGCAGGCCGGGTCCGCGCTTGGCCAGGTACTTGCCGACCGGGGTGTCGGGATCGAGCGGCCTGAGCAGCTCGACGTGGCCGTCGCCGACGTCGAGCAGGGCGGCCTCGACGCCCTGGGACTCAACGGTCTCGCGATGCGCGAGCGGCATGCCGAGGGTCTTCTCGTAGAGGGCGAGCGCGCCCTCGAGGTCGTCGGTGGCGACGCCGATGTGATCGATCCGGTCGAACACGGGCTGGGAAGTCTACGTAGCCGGGGCGGGGTCGCTCGGCGCGCGCTCGCCGTCCGCCTCCTGCTCGACGCGGAGGATCTCGCGCAGGGCGGCTACTCCGACCTCGAGCTGCTCCGGGGTCGGCTCCTTGGTGGCGATCAGACGCTGGATCTCATGACCGGGGCGGTGGAAGGCGCGCGCCGCCGACGTCTCGGGGTTGCGCTCGCTCCAGGCGAACATCTCCGCGGCGATCGACGCGCTGGCAACGCCGACCGCCGCCCTGGCCACCGGCCCCGGCTCCTCCAGGGTCCGCTCGAGGAGCAGCTGGCCGGCCGCCGAGAGCACCAGCATCGGGACGACGAGGTTGGAGCCGCAGCGCTCGTGCTCCTTGGTGGCGGACGCTGGGTCGTCGGAGCCCGCCTCGTAGGCGCCGATCGCCTTGTGCTCGACGCCGTGGTAGGCCGCGAGGTTGCGGTCGCTGAGCGCCACCATCGCCGGAGCGAGGCCGAGAGCGGCCTGGACCAGCTCGCCCGCGGCGCTCGCGCGGCGCTTGCGGAGGGCCCGGCTGGCGCTCGAAGCGACCAGCATCGCGGCGATCACCCGCACGTC
Source organism: uncultured Solirubrobacterales bacterium (assembly GCA_963763985.1). GTDB lineage: Bacteria > Actinomycetota > Thermoleophilia > Solirubrobacterales > 70-9 > DASUPK01. The sequence continues at coordinate 223,790 of CAVXQO010000017.1, forward strand.
CTCGAACGGGAGGCGGGCCGCCCGCAGCCTCATCCGCACGGTCGGGATCAGCAGGAACGCCTCCGCCAACCGCAGGGGCCCGCGCAGCAGCGGCACGCGCACCGCCAGATCCGGGGCCAGCGCCGGCTTGCGGCGCCGAGGCGACCTGGATCTCGCCGTCCTGGTCGCGCGCGGCCGCGGCCCAGGAGGTCGGGCCGTGAATCAGCAGCCCGTTGCGGAGGGCCATCCCGCCGAGCCGGAGGACGTATTGCTCCTCCTCCTGCGGCTCGGCGCGGACGCGGTTGCCGTTGGTCTCGCTCACGACAGCATCCTCTGCGGCAGCTCGTAGAAGAAGCCGAGCCGAGAGCTCGACGTCGGAAACCGGCACCCGCTCGTCGGCGCCGTGGATCAGCGGCGCCGACTCCAGCAGGCCCGATCTCGCGGTGCGGGCAGAACCCGTAGACGACGGCGTCCGGGAAGGCGGTGCGGAACGGGTTGCTGTCGCTGAAGCCGGGCATCACCGTCGGCGCGATCTCGGCTCCCGGATCGGCATCGGCGAGCCAGCCGCGGATCGCATCGGCGAGCGGAGACTCCATCGGCGAGCTGTTGCCCACCACCGCCTCGCTGAACTCCACCTCGTAGTCGCCCTCGCCGATCAGCGCCGCGAGCTGGCGAAGAGCATCGTCCTTGCCCTGGCCCGGCGGGACCCGGCAGTCGATCAGCGCCTCGGCCTCGGAGGGGATCACGTTCGCCTTCTTGCCTGACTCGGACTTGGTCGGCGTGAGGGTGACCCCCAGCATCGGCTCGACCAGGTAGTCGGCGAGCAGCGGCTGATCCGCGCGCAGCCGCTCGAGGCCGGTGCGAACTCCCTCCTCGCCGGGAAAGGCCTCGCCGAAGAGCGCCTCGAGCAGGGCCTCCCCGACCTCGGTCGGCTCGGGCGGCGGCTGCTCGGAGAGCGCCGCCAGGTAGCCGGAGAGCTTGAGCAGGGCGTTGTCGCCGATCCGCGGCAGGGATGCATGCCCGGCCTCGCCATGGGTCCGAAGCTTCATCCGGAAGATGCCCTTCTCGCCGACGCTGAGCGTGTAGAGCCGCCGGCCCGCGAACTCGACCAGCTCGCCGCCGCCCTCGTTGACGACGAAGTCGCTGCGCACCGTCGTCGGGCCGCTGCTCGCAGAGCCAATGCGCGCCCGAGCCCGCCGCCCACCTCCTCGTCGGCGGTGATCACCAGCAGGAGGTCTCCGGACCGCGGCCGCCAGCCGCCGTCCGCCCAGGGTGGCTGCGGCGGCGACCTCGGCGGCCACCTGTCCCTTCATGTCGAGGGCGCCGCGGCCACGCACCCAGCCGTCCGCGACGTCGCCGGCCCAGGGGTCGAACGTCCACTCCTCGGGATCGGCGCGGACGGTGTCGACGTGGCCGAGGAAGCGTCAGCGTCGGCCCGTCGCCCGCTCCGCGCAGCCGGGCGACCAGGTTGGGACGGCCGGGCTCGGCCGAGAGCTGCTCGCACTCGAAGCCCGCGGCGGTCAGCGTCGTCCTGCAGGAGATCCTGGATCGGGGCCCTCGTCGCCGGGCGGGTTGACCGTGTTGGTCTGAATCAGCCGTCCGAGCAGATCGACGGCCCGAGGGCCGAGGCCCTGGGGGACGGCTGCCGTGGCGGTGCCCTCCTCCATTGGGCCACTTTAGCTCCGAAGTCGAGTGCGCCCTAGGGCAGCGGAGCCCCGGCCAGCGCCAGACCGACGCCGACCGCGCCGGCCCCGATCAGGGTCTCAACGACGCCGCGCCTGAGAATCAGCAGGGCGACCGCCGCGGCCGCGAGCACAGCGAACTGCCAGCCCAGGTGGAGGGCGCCTGCCAGCGTGACCGCCGAGCCGAGGATGGCGCCGATCGCGGCGGGTCCGGCGCCGTCGAGGAACCCGCGCGCCCTGTCGTTCCCCCGCAGCCGCTCGAAGCGGCCGCCGCCGAGCAGGATGAACGAGAACGAGGGCGCGAAGGCGACGGCAGCCGCGAGCAGCGCTCCCCCGACGCCGTGGGCGGCATAGCCGACCGCCGCCACCGTGGCGACCACCGGCCCCGGGGTCACCTGCCCGAGCGCGACCGCGTTCAGGAACTGGGCGTTCGTCATCCAGTGATAGACGTGGACGGCGTCGTCCTGCATCAGCGGGATGATCACGAAGCCCCCTCCGAACGAGAGGGCGCCGACCTTGAACGCCGTCCAGGCGAGCGCGCCGATCCCTCCGGTGGAAACCGCGCCGACGAGGGCGGGCTTCCAGCCGAAGGCCGCGGCGCCCGAGAACCATCCGCGCCGGACGAGCTCGAACAGCCCGCAGGCGAGCAGCGACCAGCACCAGATAGGGGCCGATCAGGATCGCCGCCACCACTCCGGCCAGCAGGTAGATCAGCCAGCGGGGCCGGTGACCGTGGCCCTCCATCGCATGGTGGTAGCTCGGCCCGACCAGCTCGCTACCCGCTCGCACCGCGACTGCGGCGACCGCGGCCCCGGCGCCCGCGCCGGCGCCCCGCACCCAGAGCGGCGGAGAGGACGACAGGAAGAGGACGGAGAGCGCGAGCACCATGAGGACCGCCGGGCAGGACGAATCCGAGGCCACCCACGACGGCGCCCATCGGCCCACCGACGCGGTAGGCGCAGAAGATCGAGAGCTGCGTCGAGGAGGGGCCGGGGAGCAGCGAGCAGGCGGCGTTGGCGTCCTCGAAGGCGCGCGCGTCCATCCAGCCGTTCTTGCGGACAACCAGCTGGCGCAGCAGCGTGACGTGCGCCGGCGGCCCGCCGAAGCCGGTCAGCCCGATCCGCAGCCACTCCCTCGCGATCGTCCCGAGCGGCGCGGTGGGGCGGTTCATACTGCGGCAGCATGCAAGCGAAACGCGGAGTTCGTAGGGCGGATGCTGGCCGCCTACCTGGCTGGGGACGAGGAGACCCTGCAAGCTGCGATGGCGTCGGACGGCGAGATCTACGGCGCCCCCGGTCTCATCAACTCCGGCACCTACCACGGCTACGAGGGCTTTCGGCAGTGGATCAGCCAGTGGGAGGAAGCCTGGGGCGAGGTCGACTACGAACTGCAGGATCCGGTCGACTTCGGGGAGACCATCGTCGTCATCCCCGTGCGCATCACCGGCCGCGGCGCCGGCAGCGGCCTCGAGGTCGACTCGACGTTCGGCTGGCTATGGCAGATCAGGGACGAGAAGATGGTCCGGTTCCACGCCTACTCGGCGGTTGAAGAGGCGCTGGATGCGGCCGAGCGGCTGTCGGTGGCGGATTGAACGACCAGCTCTTCGAGACCGGCGGCGAGACGCCACGGACGGGCGTACCGCCCGAGGACGCGCCACTCGCCGTCCGGATGCGGCCACGGGACCTGGACGAGCTCGCCGGCCAGACCCATCTGCTCGAGCCGGGATCGGCGCTGCGGATCGCGATCGAGTCGGGCGAGCCGCACAGCGCGATCTTCTACGGCCCGCCCGGCAGCGGCAAGACGACGGTGGCGCGGATCATCGCGGCGCGGGCCAGGGGCGCCTTCGAGGAGCTCTCGGCCGTCAACGCCGGACGCCCCGAGGTCCGCGAGGTGATCGCGCGCGCCAGGGAGCGCCGCGCGTCGGGTCGCCCGACGATCTTCTTCCTCGACGAGATCCACCGCTTCAACAAGGCCCAGCAGGACGCCCTGCTGCCGGCGGTGGAGGACGGGCTGATCACGCTGATCGGCGCGACCACCGAGAACCCGTACTTCGAGGTCAACTCGGCGCTGCTCTCCCGCTCGCAGATCTACGAGTTCCGGCCGCTGACGCCAGACCGAGATCGAGGAGCTCGTCCTCCGCGCGCTCGGCGACGAGCGGGGCATCCCCGATCCGCCGGCGATCTCGGACGAGGCGGTCCAGATGCTGACCACGCGCGCGGGAGGCGACGGCAGGGTGGCGCTCGCGGCGCTGGAGCGGGCCGCCGAGGCCACGCGGCAGGCGGGCGAGAACTCGATCGGCGTCGCCGCCGTCGAGGACGCGCTGCAGCGCAAGGCCCTGCTCTACGACCGCGAGGGCGACAAGCACTACGACTACATCTCGGCCTGGATCAAGGCCACCCGCGGCTCGGACGTCGACGCCTCCCTCTACTACCTCGCGGTGATGCTGGAGGGCGGAGAGGACCCGCGCTTCATCGCCCGCCGCATGGTGATCTTCGCCTCGGAGGACGTCGGCAACGCCGACCCGCAGGCACTCGTGATCGCGACCGCCGCGGGCCAGGCCGTCGACCGCGTCGGGCTGCCCGAGTGCGCCCTCAACCTCGCCCAGGCGGCCGCCTACCTGGCGCTGGCGCCGAAGTCCAACGCCTCGACCAGGGCGATCTCGAAGGCCACCGCCCACGTCCGGGAGCACGGCGCCGCGGAGCCGCCACCGCACCTCCAGGACGCCCACTACCCGGGCGCCAAGCAGCTCGGCCGGGGCGAGGGATACCGCTATCCGCACGACGAGCCGGGCGGTGTCACCGACCAGCCGCTCGCCCCCGAATCCGTGCGCGGCGAGCGCTTCTACGAGCCGACCGACCGCGGCTTCGAGGCGGAGCTCGGCGAGCGGCTGGAGCGGCTGCGCCGGCTCCTCTCAAACGATTAGCGCGACGTTAAGCAGCGGCGGGTGCGCTTCACTGCGCAACCTTTTCGAGAAGTCCGTGTTCTGACCGATTGTCTGACGCTCTGGCAGTCGTTGGTTCGCCGGAGCCGGCGCGTAAAAAGCCGGGGAGTGGACAACGAAGGCCGGGAGCTCGGGGATTGCTCCCGGCCTTCAATTTTCTTCAGGGGGTTGGCTCGGGGAAACTGGGAGGAAGCGGCCTCGGCGGGAGGTCGCTGCTCGCGACCTGATGTTCCGCGCGTAGAATCGCCGAGGACGAGCGAAGGCGACGAGAGGAAGCAGCGATGGAGGCGAGCAGCTCCCGCAAGACCGCGCACCAGCCGGAAGTCCAGCCCCAACGGCAACAAGAGCACCAAGTCCTCGGCGAAGCGCTCAAAGGCGAAGGCGAAGCCCGCGCTCGAATCCTTCAACCCGGCGACCGGCGAGCTGATCGGCACGGTCGAGACGATCACGCCCGCGAAGGTGCAGGGCATCGTCGACGACGTCGCTGAGGTGCAGCCCTTCTGGGCGGCCCTCTCGCTCGAGGACCGCGCTCGCTACATGCGCCGGGCCGTCGACGTGCTGCTCAACGACCTCGACGAGATCGCGGAGCTGCTCACCAACGAGCAGGGCAAGCCGCGGGTGGAGAGCTACACGATGGAGCTCCTCCCCACCGTCGACTCGCTCAAGTGGATCGCAGACAACGGCCCGGGAATCCTCTCCGACGAGAAGCTCTCGATGCCGCTGATCCTGAAGTCGAAGAGCGCCAAGTTCAGCTTCGAGCCGATCGGCGTCGTCGGCGTGATCGCCCCCTGGAACTACCCCTGGTCGATCCCGTTCGGCGAGGTCGCGATCGCGCTGATGGCGGGCAACGGCGTGGTGCTCAAGCCGGCCAGCCTGACCCCGCTGATCGGCGAGCGGATCCGCCAGACCTTCGAGAAGGCCGGCCTGCCCGAGGGCCTGATCCGCACCGTCCACGGCGGCGGCCGGATCGGCGACGCGCTCGTCAAGTCCACCGCGGGCAAGATCTTCTTCACGGGCTCCGTCGAGGTCGGCAAGAAGGTCGGCGTCGAGTGCGCCAAGCGGATGAAGGGCTCCGTGCTCGAGCTGGGCGGCAAGGACCCGCAGATCGTCTGCGCCGACGCCGACCTGGCCAACGCCGTCTCCGGCGCGGTCTGGGGCGGCTTCGCCAACGCCGGGCAGACCTGCTCCGGGATCGAGCGCGTCTACGTCGTCGACGACGTCGCCGACGCCTTCCTCGAGGGCGTCGTCCGCGAGACCGAGCGCCTCACCGTCGGCGACCCGCGCGAGTGGACCACCGAGATCGGCCCGATGGTCTCCGACGATCAGGCGAAGATCGTCACGGAGCTGGTCGACGACGCGGTGGAGAGCGGCGCCACCAAGCTCACCGGCGGCCCGACCAAGGTCAAGGGAATGAAGGGGAGCTTCATCGCCCCGGTCGTGCTGACCGGGGTCACGCACGAGATGCGGATCATGAACGAGGAGATCTTCGGCCCGGTCCTGCCGGTGATGAGGGTGGAGAGCGAGGAGGAGGCCTGATCGGCTGGCCAACGACTCGCAGTTCGGCCTCGGCGCCAGCGTCTGGACCAAGGACCGCGCCAAGGGCGAGCGCATGTCGCACGAGATCGAGTCGGGGATGGTCTGGGTGAACGACCACTCCTTCTCGCACGGCGCCTGCCAGTGCGCCTGGGGCGGCGTCAAGGACTCCGGCCTGGGCCGCTCGCACTCCAAGTTCGGCTTCTACGAGTGCGTCAACGTCAAGCAGCTCGCCTGGGAGCCCGGCTGGACGAGGGACATGTGGTGGCAGCCCTATGACCGCAAGCTCGGCGACGCGATCCGCTCCTCGGCGCAGCTCCTCTACAGCCGCAACGGCAACCGCCTGAAGGCGCTCCGCGAGGGCTTCCGGCCCCTGGTGGAGGTCACGCGGCGGACGATGCAGAAGGGCAAATAGACGTCCAATCGACGTCATTGACGTTTGCCTAGCCCCGGATTCGTCAATGCTTGGGGCGTGCTTGGGGCTAGCGGGATAGTTCTGTCGCTTGAGCGTGACTATCGGGCTGCCGATGGGTTACCGATAGAGATGCGCTCGATAGCCACAGGAGTGGGCAGGACGCAGGCGACGGTCGCCGTGCTCGCGGTGGCCGCCTGCGCGCTTCTGCTGGGGCTCCTCGGTGGGCCAGGTCACGGCGGCGGCCAAGCCCAGGGCGCACGCCAGCAAGTCCGTCAGCTACGCGCAGCGGACCTTCCAGCTCAGCGGCGCGAACAGCAAGCAGCGCCTGACCGTGCGCTGCCCCGGGCGACTGGTTCCCCTCGGCGGTGGAATGACGAGCTCGCCCCTGCCGGATGCCGACGGCGAGGGGATCTATCCGCATTCCTACGAGCGGCTGGGCGTGCAGCACGGATACCACAGCACCGTGGTCCTCTTCGACCCCTCCGCCGGCAGCACGACGGCGCGCAACGTGACGATGCAGGTCGCCTGCGCCCGTAAGCAGAAGCACGTCACCCCTCCGCACAAGACCGTCTTCGTGGGCCCGGGCGAGACGAAGACCGCCGTCGCCACCTGCCCCGGTCGCCGGCATCTCTTCGGCGGGGGGTTCCAGCGCACCGACTTCGTCGCCCGCGGCGGCGACTACATCACCGAGTCGCGGGCGATCTCCCAGCAAGTCCTGGAGCGTCACCGGCCACGCCTTCGGCGGCTTCGGCGGCGAGCTCACCGCGATCGCCTATTGCTGGCGCAGCAAGAAGCCACTGCTCACCGAGGTCTCCGCCTCGACCTCGGTGGGGACCGGCGAGTTCGCGACCGCGACCACGCCCTCCTGCCCGGCCGGCAACCTCGTCTTCGGCGGGTTCAGCACCTCGCCCGCGGGCTCGTCCTTCTTCACCAACGGCTTCATCAACACCAACGGCAGCTGGCAGGCGTCGGCCTACAACCACTTCGGCCCGGGCGCGAGCCTCACCGCCTACGGCTACTGCCTGAAGCTCTAGAGCCGGGGTCGCCTCAAATCACCGCTAGCTTTGCTCGCGTGGAGCAGACGGCGGCCATAGCGACGCCCACCGCGAGCGAGACGGTCCAGCCCGCGATCGAGCTGGCCGGGCTGCGCCGCGACTTCGGCGATCGGACGGCCCTGGCGAGCATCCGCGCCCGCCTCGAGTCCGGCGAGAGCCTGGCGGTCCTCGGGCCGAACGGCTCCGGCAAGTCGACGCTGCTGCGGATCCTGGCCGGCCTGCTGCGGCCGAGCGGCGGCGACGTCTCGGTGCTGGGCTGCGCCCTCCCCAAGGAGACCCACCTGCTGCGCGGCCGGGTCGGCTATCTCGGACACGCACCCCTCCTCTATCGCGACCTCAGCCCCCGCGAGAACCTCAACCTGGCCGCGGCCCTGCACGGGCTCGATCAGGTGGCCGCGGCGGCCCGCATCGAGCAGCTGCTCGACACCGTCGGGATGACCCCGCGCGGCGACGATCGCGTCGCGGAGCTCTCGGCTGGGATGAAGCAGCGCATCGACATCTGCCGCGCCGTGCTGCACGAGCCGGAGCTGCTGCTGCTCGACGAGCCGGACGCCCACCTGGACTCCGAGGCCCGGCAGCTGATCGAGCCGCTGATCGCCGCCGGCGGGCGGCGCAGCCGCGTCATCGTCAGCCACGACCGCGAAGCGGCGACGGCGGGCGCGGACGTCGTCCTGGAGCTGCGAATGACCCCGTTCGCCGCGCTCCTGCGCAAGGACCTGCGGGTGGAGCTCCGAACGCTCCGCTCGCTGCCCGCGATGGCGCTCTTCGCCGTCTCCGCCTTCGTCATCTTCCGGTTCGGGCTCGACCGCACCACGCTCGACGGCGAGCTCGCGGCCGGCGTATTGGTGCCGACGCTCCTGTTCGCCGCGCTGCTCGCCATCAACCGCCTGTTCGTCGCCGAGCGCGAGGAGGGCGGCTTCGACCTGATCCGCCTCGCGCCGATCGACCGCACCGTCCTGTTCGCCGCCAAGGCGAGCGCGCTGGTCATCTACCTCGTCGTCCTGGAGCTGGTGGCGGTGCCGATCTTCGCCCTCTTCTTCCTCGACTCCGCCTCGGGGCTGATCCCGTTCGCGCTGGTGCTGCTGCTGGCCAACATCGGCCTGGCGGCGACGGGCACGGTGATCTCGACGATCGCGACCATGTCGAGCGCCCGGGACCTGCTCGCGCCCCTGATCCTGCTGCCGCTGCTGATCCCGCTGGTGATCGCCGCGGCGGGCGCCGGCGAGCACCTGCTGGCGTCGGGAGGGCCCGACTATGGGCGCTTCGGCACGTGGCTGGGATTGCTCGGCCTCTACGATCTGATCTTCCTCCTGGTCGGCTACGCGACCTTCGACTTCCTGCTCGAGGACTGACCGAGGAGCACCCGAAATGGCCAGCGCGCTCCAATCGATAACGCTTCGCCGCCTCGCGATCGCCACGGTGGTGGTGATGGGGGCGGGCTATGCGCTGGCGTTCCTCTACGCGCCCGAGGACGCGAACGAGGGCTTCGCTCAGAAGATCTTCTACCTGCACGTGCCGCTGGCCACTGTCTCGCTGGTCGGCTTCATGGTCGCCGCGGTCCACGCGATTCGGCACCTGCGGACCGGCGATCCGAAGCACGATGCCCGCTCCTACGTCTCGATCCACATCTCGGTGATCTTCGGCCTGGCCGTCCTGCTCACCGGCGCGATCTGGGCGAAGAGCCAGTGGGGCGTCTGGTGGGAGTGGAGGGAGCCGACCCTGGTCAGCTTCCTGATCGTCTTCCTGCTCTACGCGACCTACTACCCACTCCGCTACGCGATCGAGGACCGCGACCGCCAGGCGCGCTACTCGTCGGTCTTCGCGATCACCGCCGGGGCCTTCGTCCCGCTCAACTTCCTTGCGGTGCGGCTTGCGCAGCCCTATATCCACCCGCGGACCTTCTCGTCGTCCGGTGGCCTGCCCGACTCGATGCTCTTCGCCTTCCTCGTCTGCCTGGCCGGCATGGCGCTGCTCTGGGCGACGCTGGTCTGGTTCGAGCTCGATGCGAAGGCCGCCTCGGGGAACCTGAAGCCGGATCCGACGGGCCCTGGAGGCCACGACATGACCCCGCTCCTCGCGATCGAGAACGGGGGCTACGTCGGCGGCGCCTACCTCGTCTTCCTGCTGCTGCTCCTGATCTACGTGGCGATCATGGCCGGCAAGCTGCAGCGGATTCAACGCGACCTGAGCTCGCTCGCCGACCTCGCCGACCGATCTCAGGGTCAGAGCGCGGACCGCGGCGTCGGGACGATCCGCGGTCGCGAGGAGGAGATCGAGGCGGTGCGCCAGGGTGGCCGCGGATGAGCGGCCTGCTCGCGCTCGGCGTCTCCGACCGCACGGCGCCGCTGGCGCTGCGGGAGCAGCTCGCCCTCACGGAGGGGCGAGCGGCCGGGGTGCTGAACGCGCTCGTCACGGAGGAGCCGATCAGCGAGGCGGCGGCGCTCTCGACCTGCAACCGCACCGAGCTCTACCTGGTCGCCACCGACTCGGTCGAGGCCGAGGCCGCCGGGCTCGGGGTTCTGGCCCGGGAGGCCGGAATCCGGCCCACCGAGCTGCTCGGCCCCCTCTACTCCCTCCGCGGCACCGAGGCCGCCAGGCACCTCTACCGGGTGACCGCCGGGCTCGAGTCGATGATCGTCGGCGAGGCCGAGATCCAGGGACAGGTCAAGCGGGCCTACGAGCTGGCGCTGGTGGAGGGCGCGACCGGCCCGATCCTCAACCGGATGTTCCGCGGCGCGCTCGCCGCGGGCAAGCGGGCGCGCACCGAGACGGCCGTCGGCGAGAAGGGCGTCTCGATTCCGTCGGTCGCCGTCGAGCTGGCGCAGCGCAACCTCGGCGACCTGAGCGCCCGGCGCGTACTGCTGATCGGGGCCGGCGAGACCTCCGAGCTCACCGCCCGAGCACTCGCCGCCCGCGGCTCGGACGCCGTCTTCATCGCCAACCGCGGCTACAACCGCGCGATCTCGCTGGCTGAGAAGTTCGGCGGCCGCGCCGTCCGGATCGACGAGCTCCCCGCCCAGCTGGCGGGCGCCGACATCGTCGTCTCGGCCACCAACTCGCCCCACCATCTGATCGAGCGCTCCGAGCTCGAGGTGATCATGGACCAGCGCGAGGGCGCGCCGCTGCTCCTGATCGACCTCGCCGTGCCGCGCGACATCGATCCGGAGTGCCGCGAGATCGAGGGCGTGAGCCTCTTCGACGTCGACGAGGTGCAGGCGATCGTCGAGCAGAACGCCTCCGGCCGCGAGGCGGAGGCCCGCCACGCCGGCGGCATCCTGGACTCCGAGCTGAGCCGCTTCGAGCGCTGGCTGGGCGCCCAGGAGGTGATGCCCACCGTCGCGGCCCTTCGCGAGCGCGCCGACTCCATCGTCGCCCAGGTCCTCTCCGAGAACGCCACCAGGTGGGAGAGCCTCTCCGCCACCGATCGCGAGCGGGTCGAGCAGCTGGCCCGAGCGATCGCCAACCGGCTCCTGCACGAGCCCACGGTGAGGATCAAGGGGATCGCCGACCGCGAGGACGCCTACCTGCAGGTCAGCGCGCTCCGCGAGCTCTTCGGGCTCGACGCCGGCACCGAGCCCGAGGCCGCAGAGGGCGCCGACGTCGCCTCCCTCGACGAGAGGCGTCGTCGGAGCGAACGCAGCTAGGGCGATGGCTGAGCCACCGCTCCGGCTCGGCACGCGCGGCAGCGCCCTGGCGCTCGCGCAGGCGAAGCTCGTCGCCAAGGAGCTGGGGGGCGCGGAGATCGTGCCGATCAAGACCTCGGGCAGACGGAGATCGCGCGACCCGGGCGGCGACAAGGCCCGCTTCGTCCGCGCGATCGAGCAGGCGCTGCTGATCGGCGAGGTCGACCTGGGCGTCCATTCCGCCAAGGACCTGCCGACCGACCTTCCCGACGGCCTCGAGATCGCCGGGGTGCCCGCGCGAGAGGATCCGCGCGACGCCTACGTCGGCCACGTCGACTCGCTGGGCGAGTGCCCGGAGGGCTCGAGGATCGGCACCTCCAGCCTGCGGCGCCGCGCCCAGATCCTCGCCCTGCGGCCGGACCTCGAGGTGGTCGAGCTCCGCGGCAACGTCGACACCCGGCTCGACCGGCTGGAGGCCGGGCGACTTCGACGGCCTGGTGCTGGCCGCCGCCGGGCTGCACCGGCTCGGTCGCGCGGAGGAGATGGCCTTCCCGATCGAGCCCGACGAGCTGGTCCCCGCTCCCGGCCAGGGCGCGCTGGTGATCGAGGCTCGCCACTCCGAGGACCGCCCCGTTACGGCCGCCGAGTCGATCACCGATCGGGGCGCGCTGGGGACGCTCACCGCCGAGCGGGCCCTGGTCGCGGCTCTCGACGCCAGCTGCAACACGCCGCTCGGGGCAATCGCCACCCTCGAGCGTGGCGGGCTGATGCGCCTGCGCGCCTTCTGCGGGCTGCCGGACGGCAGCGAGTGGCTGCGCGACGAGATGGAGGTGGACGCGTCCGATCCCGAGGGCCTCGGCCGGGCGCTGGCGGAGCGGATGAAGGCGGCTGGCGCCGCCGACATCCTGAAGCGCGCCGAGCAGATGGCGGTGGTGACATGAGCGACGGTCCCGGAATCGTCTTCCTGGTCGGAGCCGGGCCCGGTGACCCGGGCCTGATGACCACCCGTTCCCTCGAGCTGATCGTCGCGGCCGACGTGATCGTCCACGACCGCCTGATCCCGGACGACGCCCTGGCGGTCGCCAGGCCGGACGCCGAGCTGATCTACGTCGGCAAGGAGCCCGGCGCGGCCAGCGTTCCCCAGGAGGGGATCGCGGAGCTGCTGATCGATCGCGCCCGGCAGGGCAAGCTCGTCGTACGCCTGAAGGGCGGCGATCCCTTCGTCTTCGGCCGGGGCGGTGAGGAGGCGGAGGCCCTGGCCGACGCGGAGATCCCCTTCGAGGTCGTCCCCGGCATCACCGCGGGGATCGCCGCGCCCGCCTACGCGGGCATCCCGGTGACCCACCGCGACGAGGCCTCCGCGGTCGCCTTCGTCACGGGGCACGAGGATCCGGACAAGGAGGACTCGGCGCTCGACTACGAGGCGCTCGCCAGGTTCCCGGGAACACTCGTCTTCTACATGGGCGTCAAGGCCCTGCCGCGGATCGCGGAGAGCCTGATCGCCGCCGGTCGCGAGCCCTCGGAGCCGGCGGCCGTCGTGGAGCGCGGCACGCTCCCGGGGCAGCGCACCGTCACCTCCACCCTCGACGGCATCGCCGCCGCCGCCGAGGAGGCCGGGATTCGGCCGCCGTCCGTGACGGTGGTCGGCCCGGTCGCCGCGCACAGGGAGCGGATCGCCTGGCTCGAGCGGCGGCCGCTGCACGGCAAGAAGGTCGTCGTCACCCGGGCTCGGGCGCAGGCGAGCGAGCTGGCCCGCCGCCTCGACGCCCTGGGGGCGGAGTCGGTCGAGCTTCCGGCGATCCGGATCGAGCCGCGCATCGACTCCAAGGAGGTCCGACTCGCGGTGGAGTCCCTCCACAGCTACGCGCTCGTCTGCCTGACCAGCACCAACGGGGTCGGGCTGCTGTTCGAGGCGATGGCGGCCGAGGGCCGGGACGCGCGGGCCCTGGCCAACGCGAGCGTGGCGGCGATCGGGTCCGGGACCGAGGCGGCGCTCGCGGCCCACGGCGTGCTGGCCGACATCGTCCCCGAGCGCTTCGTCGCGGAGGAATTGGTCGAGGAGCTGAACAAGCTCGAGCTGGACGGCAAGCCCGTCCTGATCGCGCGCGCGGCGGAAGGGCGGGAGGTCCTCCCCGAGGCGCTGCGCAAGCGCGGCGCGAAGGTCGACGTGGTGACGCTGTACGAGACCGTCGCCGAGGCACCCGACCCGGAGGCGCTGGAGCGCGCCCGCGATGCCGACTTCATCACCTTCACCTCCTCCTCCACGGTCCGCAACTTCATGGAGGCGAGCGCCAACGGGATTCCCGAGGGCGCCAAGGTCGTCTCGATCGGCCCGATCACGAGTGAGGCCGCCCGAGAGGCCGGGCTCACCGTCGACGTGGAGGCCGAGCGCCACGACATCGGCGGGCTGGTCGAGGCGCTCATCGTTGCGGCGGGCTGAGCGGCGCTCAGGCGTCATCTAGGTGGGGAGCCCGGAGTCGATCCCGGTCGCCACCACGGATTGGGCGCGGGTCGCCCGATGCTTGTCTTTGACTGCAGATGGCCAACCGCACCCGCACACTTCTTTTCGCTGTCGCGCTGGCGACATTCGCGCTGCCGGGATACGCGGCAGCCTCGACCGTCACCTATACGAGCCTCGAGTCGGTCACGGTTCCCAACAACACGGGCGGCGACGGGATTCCCAGCACGATCAAGGTTGACACTGGCCGACCCCCAGTCAAGTCCCTGGAGGTGGGGGACCTGCAGCCGGTCTGGCTCACGAATGGAACCGACTTCTCGGCGTGGCTCAACGATCCAAGAGGGGACCAGCATGTACCTGGTGACTGTCGGATGCCCCAACATGCCGGGGGGCACCCACTTCACGCTCGACGACGGCGCCCCCCTGTTCGCCGACGGAAGCGGCGCCCACGGCACGGCGTTCTGCTCCACTCAGCTGGAGAACGGCATTGGCAAGCCGCACGACTTCAACGAGGGGTCCCTGCTCGGGACGTTCGCTGGAAAGCCGAGCGCCGGACTGTGGACGCTGCATGTTCGGGACGCGGGCCTCCTCAGCGGCGGAGGGACGTTCAACGGCTGGGACCTGCGGATCACGCATGATCCGCTCACCGTCCGCACCTCGACCGAGCGGCAGAAGAAGCCGGGGAAGTCGACGAAGATCAAGGTCAAGTGCAATGCGGACTGCACGCTGACGGCGGGCGGCGCCGCCAACACGAAGGTGTTCGAGCTGCTGCAGGGCCAGCTTCGTGCAATCCGCATCAAACTCACCGAGAAAGGACGTAGTCGACTCGAGGACAGGGGCGCGGCGAAGGTCACCCTCGACGCGACCACCGTCTACGGGGACTCACACCGAGAGGTCGTCAAGCTCAAGCGCGGCAAGTAGGGCCCATAGGATCCGGCCGTGGCGACTCCGCGGCCGATCACGTTCCTCTCCGACTACGGATACGAGGACGAGTTCGCCGGCGTCTGCCGCGCCGTGATCTCGCAGATCGCCCCCGGCGCGCCGCTGATCGACCTCACCCACGGGATCGCCCGCCAGGACATTCGCCAGGGCGCCTTCGCTCTCGCCAACGCCCTGCCCTCCTGCCCGCCGGGGGTCCATCTCGCTGTGGTCGACCCAGGGGTCGGCTCCGCCCGCCGCGCGGTGGCGGTCGCCGCGGCCGAGGGTCGCTTTCTCGTCGGGCCCGACAACGGGCTGCTCTCCAGGGCGCTCGACCGGCTCGGCGGGGCGCTGGACGCGGTGGAGATCTCGCGCTCGGCCTTTCGGCTGGAGCCGGTCTCAGCGACCTTTCACGGCCGCGACCTGTTCGCGCCGGTGGCGGCGCATCTCTCCCTTGGCGCGCGCCTCGACGAGGCCGGGGAGTCGATCGACCCGGGCTCCCTCGCCGCGCTCGACCTTCCTACGCCGCGGATCTCGAAGCGGCGAGATCGTGGCCCACGCGATCCACGAGGACGGCTACGGCAACGTGACCCTCGACGTCGACTCCTCGATGCTCGCCGACGGCCCCATCCAGCCCGGGAGACGCCCTGGAGGTTCGCGCGCCGGATGGCCGCTTCGAGGCGGTCTGGGCGCGCACCTTCGCGGACGTCGGCCCGGCCGACGTCCTGCTCTTCGAGGACTCCTCGGGGGCCCTCGCCCTGGCCGTCAGCGGCGGCAGCGCCGCCGGGCTGATGGACCTGCGGCCGGACAGCGAGGTCACGCTTCGCCCGGTCAAGTAGTTGTGGATCTGGGAAACCACACCGCCACTACCGCCGCACCGACTCGACCAACGAGCGCGCGAAGGAGATGGCGATCGTCCGGGGCGCCAGGCAGGGCTGGTGGTAACGGCGACCGAGCAGACGGCCGGGCGTGGGCGGCGGGGCACCGCCTGGTTCGCGCCGCCGGGCTCGTGCCTGCTCTACTCGGCGCTGGTGCGGCCGTTCGCGGTAGACCGATCTCCGCTCCTGCCGCTCGCCGTCCCGCTCGCGGTCTGCGAGGCGGCCGAGGCCGCTGCCCCGTCCGTTGTCAGCTCAAGTGGCCGAACGACGTCTGGGTCGACGAGCGCAAGGTCGCCGGCGTGCTGGTCGAGGCGCGCCCAGACGAGGGGTGGGCCGTGATCGGCGTGGGCCTTAACGTGGCGATCGCCGAGGACGACTTCCCGCCCGAGCTTCGCGGGACGGCCACCTCGCTGCTGCCGACCGAGGCCGAAGGGGGCCTGCCGCCGGGCGGGGCGCCGGGCGTGGCCCGCACCCTGTCGGCGCTCAACGAGGCGCTTCGGCGCTGGGTCGCCGCATCGGACGACGAGATCCTGAGCGCCTATCGCGCCCGGGACGCCCTCTGCGGCAGGCGGATCTCGTGGGAGGGCGGCGAGGGGGTCGCCGAGGAAATCGACGAGCGCGGGCACCTGGTGGTCGAGACAAGCGACGGGGAGAGGGTGGCGCTGGGCGCCGGAGAGGTCCACCTCACCATCGAGCGCTAGGCGAGCAGCCTAGGACTCGTCGGCGGCCTCGGCGGCCTCTAGTTCGTCGTCGACATCCGGCGCCGAGCCGTTCTCACTCTCCTCGATGTCCAAGTCCTCGAGCTCCGGCTCGTCGGCGCGCCCGCCGTTCGCCTCCGCGGCGGCGCCGTTCTTCTTTGCCGCGCCCCCCTGTGAGCCGCCCTTGCGCTTGCGACGCCGGCGGCGGCCGCCGCCGGCCTTGGGGAAGTTGCGAAGCAGCTCGCGGGCGACGGCGGAGGGCTTGCGGGCGGCGCGCATCTTGGCCCCGCGCAGGACCTCCTCGCCCTCGGGCGTGTGGGCGACGCCGGCGGCGAGCAGCGCCGCGGCCAGGCGGCGGTCGTGATTGCGGGCGGCGTGGACCAGCCGGCGTGCGTTGCGGCCATGGGCGCGGCCTGGATGAGTTGACGAGCAGGCCGAGCAGGCGCTTGGTCTCGGGCCAGCGCTGGACCGCGTACTCCTCGTGCAGGTCGCGCGTGTAGTCGGCGAGCCGCCAGACCCAGGCCTGAGCCTGATCGCGGCGGCCAATGCGCCGCTCGGCGAGGGCTTCGAGCATGACCTTGGTCCCGGCTCGGCGATCGTCGCGGGGCCAGGTGCCGACCGTGTCGATCGCGTCGTCGAAGGCATCGGCGTCACGGAGCGCAGCGATCTCGGCGAGCGCCTTGATCCGCAGCTGCTGGTTGCGGTTGCGCTGCACGCAGGTGAGCAGGAAGCGGCGGCGCAGCTCCTTGGTCTCGTCGTTCTGGAGCATCGCCTTGGCCCGGCGCCAGCCGGAGGGATTGACCCGGGCGCCGGCGAGCGCGGCCCAGACGTGCTGCTCGGAGTGGTTCAGGTTCTCGACGGCGATCCGCCAGAGCTCGCGCTCGAGCACGCGCAGGCGCCGCTCCGACTGGTCGGACACCGGCACGACGCGCTTCTCGACACGGACCCTGCGCCCGCGGCCGCGCCTCACCGGTCCGACGACGATCGCGCCGCCGCGGTAGACGTCGCGGTCGAGCAGGCTGTGGAGGGTGACGATGGTCTCGTCGTGGGTGGTGGCCGGGTGGACGAGGTCGATCACCAGGCCTGCCTCCTTGCCTGGGTTGCGGCGGGTGACACGGCCGACTCGCTGCTGGTAGACGCGGCGGGAGGCGGTCGGCGCCAGGTGCATGCAGATCGTCGCTCGGGGCGAGTTCCAGCCCTCGGCGAGCAGCATCGCGTTGCAGAGCACATCGACCTCGCCGCGCTCGAAGCCGGCGAGGATCTCGGCCAGCTCGCGCTTGGGGGTCTCGCCCGAGACTGCGCGGGCGTTGATGCCGGCGTCCTGGAAGGCCTTGGCGACGTTCTTCGCGTGCTTGACGCCCGCGGTGTAGACGACGCCGGGCACCCGCCGGAAGCGCGAGCGGTAGAGATCCGCGATCGCGACGTTGAAGGGCGCCTGGTCGAGGAGCTTGGCCAGCTCCTCCTGGTCGAAGTCCTGATCCACCTCGCCCTTGCGCAGGGGTACCTTGGCGATTGTCCGCACGCCCGGCCCCGGTGGGATCCGGACGCAGCGAAGCGGGGCGATCACGCCGCGGCGGGCCGCCTGGGCGAGGTCGAAGCGGGAGGTCTGGGTGGGGAAGAGATCGGCCACGTGGCGCGCGATCAGCGCGCCGGTAGCGGTCATGCCGATGAAGACGGGGCCGACCCAGGCGCGGATGCAGCCGCTGGTCTTCTCGCCGAGCGCGGTGTGGGCCTCGTCGCAGATCACGATCGAGTACGCGTCCGAGATCCGCCCGGCGTTGCGCACGAACCACTGGTACGTCTCGACCGTCACCGGGCCGTAGGGATGGTCGGCGCCGTCAAGCAGCGGCGGCGAGAGACGGTCGGCGTAGCCGCGGTCGGAGATCTCGCCGATGAACTGGTCGACGAGGTTGCGGCGATGGGTGAGGATCAGGATGCCGCCCGTGCGCGAGGCCTCGATGAAGCCCACGGCGGCGACGGTCTTGCCGGACCCGGTGGCGTGCTCGAACCAGAATCGGCGGTTGGCTCCGGGGTCCTCCGGAGCCTCCTCGACGACCTCCTCGTCCACCTGCTCGACCCAGTCCTCGGCCTCCTCTTCCTCAGTCGCCTCCTCTTCCTCTTCCTCTTCCTCGAGGGCCTCCTCCTCGGTGTCGGAACCTGCCCCGTTTTCCGAGGGCGCCTCGTCCTTGGTGGGGGCGGGAGAGGCATTGCCGTTCCCATTGCCGGTCCAGGCGTGGCCGTTGAGCCGCTCCTGGACGTCGGCGATCAGGGCGGCGAGAGTTCCGGAGAGCGCGTCTACCTGGTGCGAGGAGAGCTCGGCGCCGTCGGCAAGATGTGGCTCATCCTCGGAGAGCAGGCGCTCGAGGCCGAGCATGAGGGAGAAGTCTCGTCGCCACTCGATCGAGGGCGCCTCGAGCCCCTCGTCGATCTCGGCGAGAGCGGCGTCCAGGGCCCTGCGGCGGGGTGTCCCGGCCGCGAGGTCCTTGGGCTTCTCGCCCTCGAGCAGGAATGGCTCACGCGCGAACTCTCGAGCACGCCCGATGTCGGCGCTCGTAGGCGCCTTTGCCGCTTTGGCGGCCGGCTTGGTCTCTTCAGCCATCTGAGGCTCTCTGATCCGCCGCTCCCCGCCAATCGAAAGGATGGCGAGGCGCAATTGGCCTGATCACGGAAGACACCCGAGATACGGCTGTCCGCTCCGGGCTCTCCCTGGGTCCAGGAACTCGATGGACCGGTAGGAATTAAAGCACTCTTGATCGACAACACGTATTCCCTGAATGTGAAATCCGACTTGTCCAGGCGTCGTTACGCCCGCGCGCTGCTCGGCATCGCCGCTCTGGCGGCGGCGCTGGCGGTTGCCGGCTGCGCCGGCGGAAGCGGCGGGAACCCGGATTCGCGGCTGTCCCTCGAGCAGGCGACCCAGCCGCTCACGGGCGCCCCTCCCCAGCTCTCCGAGCTTCGCGGTCAGGCCAATCAGCTGCTGGACGGCGGCAAGGATGCGTTCGACCAGCGCCTGCAGGCGCTCAAGGGCACCCCGGTCGTCGTCAACGACTGGGCGTCGTGGTGCGGTCCCTGCCGCTTCGAGTTCCCCTTCCTTCAATCCCAGGCCACGAAGCACGCCAAGGACGTTGCCTTCCTCGGGGTGGACTCCGACGACTCGAGCGGCTCGGCCAAGACCTTCCTCGGCGAGCTGCCGCTGCCTTATCCCTCCTACAGCGACCCGGACAAGTCCATCCGCCAGGAGCTGCACGGGATCGGCTATCCCGCAACCGTTTTCTACGACCGGGCGGGGAACGTGGCCTTCACCCACCAGGGTCAGTACCGGACCGAGGCCGAGCTCGCGGCCGATATCCAGCGCTACGCGCTGGGGGGCGGATAATGAATCCATGACCGAGCTCGCCATCGCACTGCTCGTGGTCGCCGTGCTCCTCTTCATCGCGGAGGCGCACGCGCCGACGACGGTGCTGGGGCTGCTCGGGGTGGGCGCCCTGGTCGGGGCGGGCTTCGCGTGGCGGGACGCCGGACACGACCTGCCGGTGGCGGCGATCATCATCGCCGGGAGTGATCCTTGCCGGCTTCATCGTCTTCGCCAGCCGCAAGGCGCTCGCCGCGCACCGCGACCAACCGGTGAGGACCGGCTACGAGGAGCTGGTGGGCGACCTGGGCGAGGTACGGGAGCCGCTCGATCCGGAGGGCCAGGTCTTCATCGAGGGCGCTCTCTGGCGCGCTCGCGTCGCGGATCGCGAGAGCACGATCGACCTAGGCAATAGAGTGCGAGTCAGGTCGGTGGACGGACTGACGCTGGTGGTCGAGCCGGTCGCCGACCAAGACCCGGCAAGCGTCGAGAAAGGGGCCTGACAGACATGGCGATAGCGATCGGCGTCGTCGTTGTAATCGCGTTCTTCATTCTGATCTTCCTCGGCTCCGCGGTTCGGGTCCTGCGCGAGTACGAGCGCGGCGTGATCTTCCGGCTCGGCCGCCTGATCGCCCAGAAGGGGCCCGGGCTGATCATCCTGATCCCGGTGATCGACCGGATGGTCAGGGTCGACCTGCGGACGGTGACGCTCAACATCCCTCCCCAGGAGGTGATCACCCGCGACAACGTGCCGGCCCGCGTCAACGCAGTCGCCTACTTCCGCGTGATCGACCCCAACAAGGCGATCGTCGAGGTCGAGAACTTCCTGCTCGCCACGTCCCAGATCGCCCAGACCACGCTTCGTTCCGTGCTCGGCAAGGCCGACCTCGACCAGCTGCTCGCCGAGCGGGAGCGGCTCAACGAGGACCTGCAGAAGATCATCGACGAGCAGACCGAGCCCTGGGGCGTGAAGGTCAGCACTGTCGAGATCAAGGACGTCGAGATCCCCGAGCAGATGCAGAGGGCGATGGCGCGGCAGGCCGAGGCCGAGAGGGAGCGGCGCGCCAAGATCATCAACTCCGAGGGCGAGTTCCAGGCCGCCGAGAAGCTCGCGCAGGCCGCCGACATCATCTCCAAGAACCCGGCGACCCTGCAGCTGCGCTACCTGCAGACGCTGCTCGAGATGGGCGTCAACCAGAACACGACGATCGTCTTCCCGCTGCCCATCGATCTGATCGAGGCCTTCACGGCGATGGCCAAGAACGCCGGCAAGTGAGCGCCACCGAACACCGCTCCGTTCAGACGCACGTTTGAGCGCCGACAGCCGGCTGACGTCACGGTGCGCCCAACCCGTGACGCCAGGGAGATCGAGGCCGCGATGGACCTGCGCATCCGGGTCTTCTGCGGCGAGCAGGGCGTCTCTGAGGAGGAGGAGCGCGACGACCTCGACGGCGAGGCCACCCAGATCGTCGCGCTCGACGACTCCGGTGTGATCGCAACCTGCCGATTGCGATATCCGGACCCCGGCACGTGCAAGCTCGAGCGGATGGCGGTTGAGAAGCGGCTGCGGGAGCTGGGCGTCGGGGGCAGGCTGCTCGCCGGGGCGGAAGCCGAGGCGCGGGAGCACCGGTCCTCGCAGATGCTCCTGCACGCCCAGCGCCGCGCCGAGCCGTTCTACGCGTCACACGGCTACGTCGCCGAGGGCGAGACGTTCATGGAGGCCGGAGATCGAGCACGTCCGGATGAGGAAGGCGCTCTAGGTGGCCGACGAGAAGCCCACCCCGGAGATCCGGCTCGATCAGCTCACCGGGCTGCGCACGATCCTCTCGCCGGCGCGCGCCGACCGCCCCTTCGACTTCGGCGGGACCCCCACGGAGGAGAACAGCGAGGCCGCCGAGAAGTGCCCCTTCTGCGAGGGCCGCGAGGACCGCACCCCGCCCGAGGTCTGGGCCGACCGGCCCGGCGGCGGCGGGCCCGATACACCCGGCTGGCGGGTGCGCGCCGTCCCCAACCTCTATCCGGCGCTCGCGCAGAGCGCCGAGGACGATGCCGCCGGCACGCGAGGCCGATGAGGGCCTGACGGCCGCCGGCGATCCGCTGCGGGCGTCGTCCCGGGGAAGGGAGCCGGACCTCTTCAGGGCATCCGTGGCGACCGGGTTCCACGAGGTGATCATCCACTCGCCGCGTCACCGCACCTCGCTCGGCCAGCTCGACGATTCGGAGCTCGCCTCCGCGGTTGCCGGCTGGCGGGAGCGGATGAGCGCGCACGCCGAGCGCTCCGCCTACGTTCAGCTGATCGTCAACGAGGGCAAGGAGGCGGGCGCCTCTCTCGAGCACAGCCACGCACAGCTCTACGCACTGGGCTTCGTCCCCGCTCAGGTGGCGCGCGAGCGGGAGCGCTTCGCCTCCTACAACCAGCACACGATGGGAGGGGACCTGCTCGCCGAGATCGCCTCGGAGGAGGTGCGCCGCCAGGAGCGCCTGGTCGCCATCGACGACGACGCGCTGCTGATCTGCCCCTGGGCGTCCCGCTCGCCCTTCGAGCTGCGGATCATCCCCCGCCGGCCGGCCCCGAGCTTCGAGCGGGACGGCGAGGTCGGGCTCGGCGATGCTGCGCATGGCGCTGCGGGCGCTGGAGGCCCGCTTCGACCGGGTCCCTCAGCTCAACGCCTGGACGCTGACCGCTCCCCGTGGGGCCGAGCCGTTCCACTGGCATCTCGACATCGCGCCCCGGATCGGCATCCGCGCCGGCTTCGAGATGTCCACCGGCGTGGAGCTCAACGTGTTCCCGCCCGAGCGCGCCGCCGCCGAGCTGCGCGAGGCGCTGGGGAGCTGACCAAGTGGCCCAGGGCCCGCGAGACGCCAGCACGGCCGGGATGAAGGGCGAGGGGTTCTACGACGCCAATTCGGAGTACCAGCGGCGGGTGATCGAGGCCGGAGCCGCGTTGATCCGCGAGGCAGCGGCCACGCTCGAGATCGACTCCTCCGCGAGGCCGCTGACCATCGTGGACTACGGGGCCGGAACCGGGGCCACCTCGGTCGGAGCCGTCGGCACTGCGATCGGCGCCCTGCGGGAGCGCCGGCCCGGGGTCCCGATCGAGGTGATCCACAACGACGTCCCGGGCAGCGACTTCACCCAGCTGTTCGCGAACGTCGCCTCCGACGACGGCTATCTGAGGACGGCGGAGGGGCCGGTCTATGCGCTGGCGGCGGCGGGGTCCTTCTTCGAGCAGGTCGTTCCCGACGATCGGGTCGACTTCGGGATGTGCTCCAACGCCTCGCACTGGCTGCGGCGGCAGGTGAGCGCCCGGGTCCCCGACGGCATGTACTTCTGCGAGGCATCGGGAGCGGCGCGCGAGGAGGTCGCCGAGCAGGCCGCGGGCGATTGGCTCTCCTTTCTCTCCGCGCGAGCCGCCGAGCTTCGGCCCGGGGGCCGCCTGCTGGTCCAGGGGATCGCCAGCGACGACGGCGGAACGGAGGTCTCCGCCTCCCGGCTGCTGCGGGTGATGTGGCGTGCAGCGGACGAGCTCGCAACGACGGGCGAGCTGGACCGGGAGACCCTCGAGGGATACGTCTTCCCGGTCTATTGCCGCACCCCGACCGAGGCGAGGCTGCCGCTCGAACCGGGCGGGGAGCTCGCGGAAAAGCTGGAGCTTGTCGCCGAGCACTTCGATGAGGTCCCGAACCCGTACTGGGAGTCGTACGAGCGCTTCGGGGACCGGGAGCGCTATGCGTCCGAGTACGTCGAGTTCGTCCGCGCCTTCGCCGAGTCCACGATGCTCGCGAACCTGTTCGAGCCCGGCGCACGGGGCGTCAGCCCGGCGGAGCTCTCCCAGCGCTACTTCGAGAGGCTGCGCGCGATCTCCGCCGAAGATCCCGAGGCGGGGAGATACGAGGCGTGGATTCTGCGCCTGGTGATCGGCCGAGCGTAGTGGGTAGGCTCCGCCGCCCATGAGCCCGCCCGTCCGCCGACCCATACCCCGCTTCGTCGCCGACGCGAGCACCGAGGGCCTGCCCTACGGGCGCTGGGGCCAGCGCCTCCGCGACGAGTTCGCCAAGGCGTGCGAGCCTCATGTCTCCGAAGCGGGGGGCCCGCCCGGCGAGGTGACCTGGTTCCCGGAGCGGGCCTGGGGCGGTCGGGTCTATGTGCCGGCCATCGCTCCGGTCGAGGGCGCCCAGGAGCCGAGCGAGTACTTCGGCTTCGTCTCCTTCGTCCGGCCCGCCGAGGCCGAGCAGGGGGAGGCGGGTTCCTTCGAGGCAAAGGCCGACTTCACGGACGTCACCGCCGACCAGAATCCGGACTGGATGATCGACCTGAACGAGGAGGTGATCGGGGTCTGGCGCGGGGAGAGCGATCGCCATGGCGACGTCACCCTCGTCTGGGGGACCCCGCTGGTCCGCGGCGCGACCGCCGCCACCGCCGAGCTCGAGCCGAAGTCGTCGACCAGACGCCCGTGACCGACGAGCGCTTCACCCTGATCGCGCTCGACGCCGTCAAGGGCTTCCCGGACGAGCTCTACCTCGAGGTCAAGCTCTGGAGCGCGCAGGGACAGCAGCTGGCGGTCGAGAGCCTGTACGACGAGCCTGAGTAGCGCCCTAGTGGCCGGCGACGAATCGTCGGATCCAGCGAACGGCCGGCGAGCGGTACGGGTAGTAGAGGTCGGAGACGTGTCCGCGGCTGGGGACGATCCGAAGTCGGGATGACGGGTAGAGGCTCGCCACCTGGCGGGCCTCCCTCGCCGTGGTGATGTCGTCGAACTCGCCGGAGAGCACCAGGACGGGCAGCCCCGCCGGCTGGGTGGCGCCCGCCGGCACGGGCGGCTGCATCCGCGCCGTCGGCGAGGGCCAGGCGAGGCATCCGGTCAGACCGGTGGCCGGGAGGGTCATCCACTGGCTCACCGTCAGCGGCGCGAACAGCCGGCGGCGGGGGAACGCGGCGATCGCCTGATCGAGCTGCGCCGTGCGCTGGGCGAAGTCGGCCGTTCGGTCCCACGCCACCGGGTAGTCGTTGCACTCGACCGCCGTGCCCATCCCCGTGGAGAAGTAGTGGAAGTCACCGTCGCCCGGGCGCCCCTCGCGAGCGATGTGGTCGAGGCGCTCGGGTTCGCCCGCGAGGTATTCGGTGATCGCACGGTTCAGCGCCAGGTAGGAGTTCGGGGACCAGGTGCCCGCCTCGAGCAGGTACTCGAGCGTGCCGTTGAGCGGCCCCCCGGTGCGCTGGATCCGGGCGAGCGCGTGGCGGAAGCGCTGCTCGCCGTCCCATGAGCAGCGCAGTCCCTTCCTGCCGCAGAGAGACTTGGCCCGCGCGCGGCAGGACGAGCTCCGGGCGCAGCTCAGCTTCAGCGCCTGCATCGCCGCCGGGATAGATCGTCCGCCAGAACGCATCATCTGCCGGGTAGGCCGAAGAGAGCACCACCGAGCGCAGGCTGGAGGCGTAGCGGACCGAGTACGCCTGCGCCAGCAGCGTCCCGTATGAGTCCCCGTACAGCGTGATCGGCCCCAGGCCGAGCGCGGTGCGGACGGCCTCGATGTCGGCCGCGGACTCCGCCGACGTGAACCCCTGATACCGCGCCCCGAGCTGGTTCGCGCAGGAGCCGACCGCAATCAGCTCCGGAACCATCCCGCGCTGCAGCTGCGGACAGTCCACAGCCTGCGAATGCCCGGTGCCGCGCTGGTCGATCAGCACGAGGTCGCGGCGACGCAGCAGCGGCCCGAAGACGGCCCGGTACGACTTCGCCGAGTCGAAGTTGGTGCTCGCGTAGCCCGGCCCACCCTCGACGGCGACGATGGTCCCCACCGGCGGCTTCGCGGCGCGATCCCGCGTGCGAACCGCGAAGAAGATCGACTGATCCCCAACGCTCGGGTCTCCCCGGACCGCCGGCACAGTGATCCGGCCGCACCGGTACCGAGGTCCAGCGTTCAGGTCGCAGGGGCTGAGCGCGGGCGCGTCGCTGGCCGCAGCCCTTTCGCCGGCACCGCTTGCTTGGGCTGAACCGGAGGCGCCCAGGACCAGCGCTCCCAGGATCGATGCGAACAGCATCGGGAGTCGTAGTCGAGGCACCGGCGGAGCCTAGAACCTACATCGCCATCAGGGCGTCCGACTCCTCGGTCTCCGGCGCCCTCGCCTTGCCATCGCCGCGCTTCAGCAAGCCGAGTCCGATCACGGGGAACAGGAGCACGGAGAGCAGCCCGGCGCCGATCAGGGCGGCGCCCTCGGCAGCGGTGACGAGGTCGAGGTCCTCGCCGATCGCGACCGCGGCGACGATGAACGGCAGCGAAGTCGCCTGCATGAGGCCGGCGATCATGGTCTGCCGCCTGTCGATCAGCCGCCGATACATCAGGGCCGGCAGTCCTCTCGCCGCGACCAGCGCGGCGAGGAAGATCGGGACCATCAGCACGTTCGACGCGCTTGAGGTGAGCGCGTCGAGGTCGTAGTTGACGCCGCTGGTCACGAAGAACACCGGGATGAAGATCCCGAAGCCGACCGCCTCCAACTTGCGCCGGAACTCGGGATGGGTCATCTGCTCGTCCTTGTCGAGCAGCGAGAGGACGGCTCCCGCGATGAAGGCGCCGAGAATCGACTCCAACCCGAGCGAGTCCGCGATCGCGGCGAAGCCGACCAGCAGGACCACCGCTCCCCGGACGCGGATCTGCGCAGTCGTGTCCTGGAGCCGGATCAGGTCCTGCCGCAGGATGCTCGCGCGCTCGGCTCCCTTCACCGCGAAGAAGACGACCACCGCAAGCACCACCAGACTGCCGATCAGCAGAAGGGTCGACCCGACGCCGCCCTCGCCCGAGAAGAAGATCGAGAGCAGGATCACCGCGCCGAAGTCCGCGATGGTCCCCGCGGCGACGATCAGCTGCCCGAAGGTCGAGGAGATCTCCCCGGCGTCCTTCAGCACCGGGATCAGCACACCCAGCGAGGTCGCGCAGAGGATGATCGCGACCAACAGCGGCGTCTCGATCAGGCCCGAGACCTTGAGCAGCAGCGCGACCGTCAACGCGATCCCGAACGAGACGACGAACGCGATCATCGTCACCCGCAGGACCTGCCCGCGGAGCCTGTCGAAGTCGATCTCGAGACCGGCGAGGAAGAGCAGAAAGGCGAGTCCGAGCACTGCGATCACCGAGACGGATTGATCGACCTCCACGATCCCGAGCACCGACGGCCCGATCAGGATCCCGGCGAGGATCTCGAGCACGACCGAGGGCAGCTTCACGCCCGGGAAGAACCCGAGCAGCAGGGGCGCGGCAAAGGCCACAGCTACGACGATCAGGAGGTTGTCGAAGGCAGGCATTGCAGCCAGTCCGCCGGGAGAGAACGGCGTTACGGCACACTAAGGCCAGGCCCCGATAGCTCACAGGAGGACGCGATGGCAGGCGAAGACCTGAAGAACGCACTGCAGGACGCCCGCGAGGTGGATCTGACCGTCACCGGCCGTAGCTCCGGCAAGGAGAGCACCCGGCCGATCTGGTTCGTGATCGAGGGAGACAAACTGCTCCTGCTCCCGGTGGGAGGCACGGACAGCGGCTGGTACCGGAACATCCAGAAGACGCCGGCGGTCGGGTTGAGGGCCGTCGGTGCCGAGTACCGCGGGGACGCCGATCCGACCGAGGAGCCCAGCACCGTCGACCACGTCGCCCAGGTCTTTGGCGAGAAGTACGGCGCCGACAAGGTGAAGGAGTACTACCCGAACCTCAACGCGGCGGTAGAGGTCCCCCTGACCTGACGCGGTGCTTCAATGGCGCCGAGCCCCGATAGCTCAGCTGGATAGAGCGACTCCCTCCTAAGGAGTAGGCCCCAGGTTCGAATCCTGGTCGGGGCGTTCGCCTGCAAACCTCGTCCACAGCCTGGTCAAGCTGGGCTGATGTTGCGACCATCCGTGACGAGGTAGTCCGTTGTCAAGCAGCAGCAAGCGCTTGCCGTACATGCCCGGCCTGGATGGGCTGCGCGCGATCGCCGTGCTGGCCGTGTTCGTCTATCACTTCCACAACGGCGGCGGGTGGCTTCCGGGCGGGTTCCTCGGCGTCGACGTCTTCTTCGTGATCAGCGGCTATCTGATCACCTCGCTGCTGCTCAGCGAGTTCCGCAAAGAGGGGCGCGTCGATCTCGTCCGCTTCTGGCTGCGCCGCGCTCGCCGTCTG
Organism: uncultured Solirubrobacterales bacterium; assembly: GCA_963763985.1. Classification (GTDB taxonomy): domain Bacteria; phylum Actinomycetota; class Thermoleophilia; order Solirubrobacterales; family 70-9; genus DASUPK01. The sequence goes on from CAVXQO010000017.1 coordinate 251,467, forward strand.
CTGCCGGCGGTCGGCGTGCTGATCGCCGTCGTGATGGTCCTCGGCGCGTTCTTCGACTTCGGCCAGATCTCCACGCTGCGAAGTCAGGCGATCGCCTCCATGGCCTACGTCACCAACTGGGACCTGATCTTCAGCCACCAGTCCTATTTCGAGCAGTTCGCGCGGCCCTCGCTGTTCCGGCACCTCTGGTCCCTGGCGGTCGAGGAGCAGTTCTACCTGCTCTGGCCGCTCGTCTTCGCCGCCTGCATGACCCGGTTCGGGCACCGCCGGCTGGTGATCGGGGTGATCGCCGGCGCAATCGCCTCGAGCCTGCTGATGGCCATCCTCTTCGATCCGGTCAACCCCAACCGCGTCTTCTACGGCACCGATACGCGGGCCACGCCGCTGCTGATCGGAGTGGCGCTGGCGTTCTTCTGGAACCCGGAGCGGCTCAAGGCGAAGACCGGGACGCTGGCGCCCGCCGCGCTGGACGCGATCGGGGCCTTCGGCCTGGCGATGATGCTGATCACCTTCCTCACCGTCCACGACTACGACAAATCCCTCTACCACGGGGGCTTCCTGCTGCTTTCCGTGTGGACGGCGCTCCTGGTCGCGGCGCTCGCCCACCCCGCCGCGGACATCGGTCGCATCGTGGGCAATCCGGGGATGCGCTGGCTCGGGCTGCGCAGCTACAGCTTCTATCTCTGGCACTGGCCGGTGCTCGAGCTGACCCGGCCGGGGATCGACGTGCCGCTGCACGGCCCCGTCCTGTTCGCCCTGCAGCTCGGTGCGACGCTGGCGCTTGCCGACCTTTCCTACCGCTACGTCGAACAGCCCTTCCGCCGCTCCACCACCTGGCAGCGGCCGGACTGGCCGCGCATCGGGCGCGTCGGGATCGCGGTCGGGGTGACCGCCGTCGTGCTCGTGGTGGGCTGGAGCGGGATCGTGCCCAGGGGCCACCCCGGCCAGCTACGTGTGGCCTCCGCGCAGATCACGCCGAAGACATTCGCCACCCATCCGGTCTCGGTCTCCAGGGCGGTGTCGGAGGGCTCCGGCGGTCGCGCGCCGATCAAGGCCAGGCGCGCGAAGGGGGGCAAGGCGCTGCCGGTGCTGGCCCTGGGGGACTCGGTGATGGTCGACGCCCGCTCGGGACTGGCGCGCCTGCTGGGAGGGCAGCTGACGCTGAACGCCGCGGTGGGCCGCCAGCCGGGGGAGATCGTCTCCCTGCTCCACAACTACGCCGCGGCCGGCAAGGTCCCCAACGATGTCGTCCTGCAGCTCGGTAACAACGGCCCGGTCTACTCGGATGACCTGGAGAAGCTGCACGACGCCCTCAGGGGGGTCGCGCACGTCTACCTGGTCAACGTCGAGGTGCCGAGGAGCTGGCAGGGCGAGGTCAATTCGGCCCTCTCCGAGGCCGCGCACAACTGGGGGCAGGCGCAGCTCGTCGACTGGCATGGCATCGCCTCCTCGCACGGCGGGATCACGACCGACGGCATCCACCTGACCAGCAAGGGGATCGAGCTCTATTCGCGGCTGGTCGCCTCGTCGGTCCGGACCGCCAACGGCAAGGACTAGTCGCCGGCGGTCTCGGCCTCAGGGAAGGCATCGGCCGGCTCGAGGGTCGGTGGAGCGATCTCCACCCGGCTGCCGCCCTCGGTCTTCTTTGCCGTGTAAAGGGCGACGTCTGCGCGGCGGAGCAGCTCGTCGAGGGACTGCGTGCCCTCCCAGGAGGCAACTCCGGCGGAGAAGCTGCCCAGCTCCGGAGTCATCTCGCTTGAGCCGCTCCACCGCGGCCAGGCCCTGGCCGTCCGAGGTGTCCATCAGGAGCGCGCCGAACTCGTCGCCCCCGAGCCGAGCCAGGACGTCACCGGCGCGGAGCGCACTGCGCATCCGCTCGGCGGTCTCGACCAGCACGCGGTCGCCCTCGTCGTGGCCGCGCGTGTCGTTGATCTCCTTGAGGCTGTCCAGGTCGAGCAGGAGGAGGCCGACCGGGAGTGCCGTCCCTAGCCGCGCGGGCGAGCTCGCGCTCGGCGGCCAGCCGCCAGCCGCGGCGGTTGAGCAGGCCGGTCAGGTCGTCGACGGTCGCATCCTTGAGTAGGCGCGCGTTGAGGATCTGGGTTTCGCGGGTCAGGGCCCGCAGCGCAGGGCCACGCGTGAACACCGACCATCACGAGCAGGGTGGCGTGCCCCCAGTTCACCGGATAGGCGGGCGGGCCGAAGATCAGCATCGGCAGGTAGGCGCAGGCCGCCAGGACCCCCATCCCGGTCGCCATCTCCCTGTCCGTCGTCTGCACTCCGAACCAGATCATCGCCATCATCATCAGGATGGAGTAGCCGGAGGCCGCGCCGCCGCTGTAGGCCTGCATCATGGTGAGGGCGGGATCCCGCCGAGCGCCGCCGCGTAGAAAGGGATCGGCTGCTCGCGGGTCAAGATGGTGACCCGATCGGGGCGAGGAGCGCGCCCACCGCGCCGATGAAGAAGACCGTGTGGTGCGAGCCGAAGTCCGTGGCAGTCGCGACTGCGACCGGCAAGACATTGCCCGAGGACGGCGAAGCGAAGAACCCGGTTGCGTTGCCTTCGGCTGAAGCGCGGCGGTGCGGCCACGCAGCGCAGGCGACCGTAGCCCACGAGACCGGGGCGGCGTCGCATCCGCATAAATCACCGAATTGCCCAGAGGGGAGAAGCGGGTCAGGCTCGCTCGGCGGCGGTGAGGAAGGCCTCGAGGCGCTCGTTGTAGGCCGCACCGGTGGAGGGGACCGTGTGCCCCCGGCCGGGGATCACCGCGCGCTCGGCGGATAGGGAGTCCGCCAGCGCATCGCAGACCGCCTCGAAGGCCGGTGAGTGGTCGCCGGAGATCGACCAGCACCGGGAAACCGGCTGCCGCCAGCCGCTCGAGCGGGATCTCAGCCTCCCACGAGGGCCTCTCCCGTTTGAGCAGCTCGACGCCATGGAGGAGCTCCTCGGGCAGCTCGTCCGGAGTCTCGTATGCGGAACCGGCGCCGCCGCGGAACAGCCGCAGGAAGTCCTCGGACGGGATCTCGGACGCGTGGCTGAAGAGGCGCTCCCCGTTGGCGATCATCTCGTCGACCACCGGAATGCCCTCGGCGACCCGCAGCGAGCCGGGCTCCGAGACGGTCAACGAGCGGACGGCCTCCGGCCGCTCGGCCGCGGCGAGCAGGGCTATCACCGCGCCGTAGGAGTGCCCGACGAGATGCGCGCCATCGCCCAGCAGCTCGGCGAACATCGGCGCCTCCACCTCGAAGTCGTTGCGCTCCAGAGGCGTGCTCTCCCCGAAGCCGGGGCGGCTGGGAATGATCAGGCTCCAGCGCTCGGCGAGCTCGCGTTGCTTGCGCCAGGTGGTGGGCGCTCCGACGATGTCGCCGTGCACGAAGAGGACCGGCGGGCCCTCGCCGAGCCGCTCAACCTCGAGCATGCCGCCTCAGCGCCAGCAGGTGGTTGCGGAACCCGACGCCGAATCCGGTCGGCTTGCCGCGGTAGTTCTGGATCAGGCTGGGTCCGGCGTGACAGGTCCAGCCGCCCTTTGGCGTCCCAGGCCCAGCCGATGTAGGAGATCCCGCGCCGGTCGGCCCAGCGCATCCACTTGTCGATGTAGTCGTGGCGGCAGTCGGTCTGGCCAAGCTCGCCGACCACGACCGGGACCGAGGCGGCCGTCGACGCAATCGCCGCCTTGCAGCCACGGAGGCAGGGCGCCAGGTGATGGCCGTAGTTGTGCTCCGAGGCAACCAGCCGGCCGAGCGGGTCGACCGGCTCGTGGGCGAGCCAACCGGAGAGGTCGCGAGCGTAGTCGGTCCCGCCGAGCATCAGCGGCTGCGTCGCCCCGGTCGAGCGCACCGCGTCGACCAGCCGCTGCATCCCGGCGGCGAGGTAGGCGGGATGTCGTTCGGAGAACCGCCCGCCCGCCGGGATCTCACAGCCCGCGAGCCAGCAGTCCCAGCCGACGTCGTGTGGCTCGTTGTAGAGGTCGAAGACCAGGGAATGATTGGGGGCGAAGTGCGAGGCGACCGAGCTCCAGAAGGCCGGCGAGGAATCGGCGTCCGGCATCGGGATGATCCCCAGGGCCCTCTGCCCGGCGGGCGCGGCGACGTGCTCGTCGATCACGACGTAGAGGCCCGCCTGGTTGAGGCGCGCGACGAAGCCGTCGATCGCGTTGCGATAGGCCTGACCGCCCAGGGCCGGGCTTGACCCCGTCGATCCCAAGCCAGCAGTCGGGGTTGAGGGGCAGGCGAACCGCATTGATCCCCCACTTCTTCATCGCCCTGATGCTGCGTGGGCCGGTGGGCCCGTCGAAGAACCCGAAGCCCTCCGCGCAGGCGTACTCGGAGCCGCTGCGGCTGACACCGAGCAACCGGATCGCTTGCCCCGACTCGTCGACCAGGTGGTTGCCGGAGACGCTCAGGCCGAGCGCGGATGCGGCGGAGGGCGACGAAACGGCGCCCACGCACAGCGCGAGCACGACGATGCGTAAGGGCCGCGTCATCTCCGAACAAACCCTACGATCACCGCGATGAAGCTGATCATCCAGATCCCCTGCCTGAACGAGGAGGAGTCCCTGCCGCAGGTGCTCTCGGAGCTCCCGCGCGAGGTGGCGGGCTTCGACCAGGTGGAGTGGCTCGTCATCGACGACGGTTCCACCGACCGCACGGTCGAGGTCGCCAGGCGCCACGGCGTGGACCATCTGGTCCGGCTGACCAGCAACCGGGGGCTCGCGACCGCCTTCCAGGCCGGCCTCGACGCCGCGCTCAAGCTCGGTGCCGACGCGATCGTCAACACCGACGCCGACGGCCAGTACAGCGCCTCCGACATCCCCCGGCTGGTCGAGCCGATCGTCAGCCACCGGGCGGACATGGTCGTCGGCGACCGCCAGGTGCAGAACGTCGAGCACTTCTCCTTCACGAAGAAGCTCCTGCAGCGGACCGGGAGCTGGGTGGTGCGCCAGGCCTCCGGGACCAAGGTGCTCGACACGACCTCGGGCTTCCGCGCCTACAACCGGGAGGCGGCCCTGCAGCTGATCGTCGTCTCGCGCTACACGTACACGCTCGAGAGCCTGATCCAGGCGGGCAAGATGTCGGTGGCGATCGAGGACGTCTCGATCTCGCCCAACCCGACCGAGCGGGAGTCGCGCCTGTTCGGCTCGACCTCGGCCTACGTCCGCCGCAACGCCTACGCGATCTTCCGCGCCTACACGCTCTATGAGCCGCTGCGGGTGTTCATGATGCTCGCCGTCCTCTTCGGCGTGCTGGCGCTCGCCGCCTGGTCGCCGTTCCTGTTCGACTGGATCGTCAACGGCGACCGCAGCGGCCACATCCAGTCCCTGATCCTCGGCGCCGTGTTGATGCTGGCCGCGGTCCAGATGTTCGCCCTGGGGATCATCGGCGACGCGCTCGCCGGCCAGCGGGTGATCGCGCAGCGCGTCTACGAGCGGGTCAGGCGCCTGGAGCTCGAGACGGGTGTCGAGCCGTCCAACTACGAGCGCGGGCGATCGAGGCGCCGCCCGGCCGCTCACCGTGGAGACGATCGAGACCTCCGTCGCAGGATGAGCACGGTGAGGTTGGATGCCGCCGACACCGGCGGAAACGTCACCGACAAGTACGGCAGCTCCAACCCGCTCGTCCGCCGGGCGATGGCCGGGTTCTTGGGCCAGCTCGACGAGCTGGTCGAGCGGACCGGCGCCACCGACGCCCACGAGGTCGGCTGCGGCGAGGGCGAGCTGGCCATCCGGCTGGCGCGCAGAGGGAATCCACGTCCGGGGAACGGACGCCTTTCCCCAGGTGCTCGAGGAGGCGCGCGAGCGGGCTCGCATCGCCGGGGTCGAGATCGACTTCGAGGCGACCCCGGTCGAGGACCTCGAGCCGGACCGGCACGGCGCCGAGCTGATCGTCTGCTGCGAGGTGCTCGAGCATCTCGAGGACCCTGAGCGCGCGCTCGAGGTGCTGGCCGGGCTGGCGCGGCCCTGGCTGATCGCGAGCGTGCCGAGGGAGCCGCTCTTCCGGGCGCTCAACCTGGCGCGGGGCTCCTGGGTCAGGCACCTGGGCAACACCCCCGGGCACCTGAACCACTGGTCCAGAGCGGGAGTTCGTGCGGTTTCTCACGCTCCCGTTTCGAGGTAGTGGAGGTGAGGACCCCGACCCCGTGGACCATGGCCCTCTGCCGCGTACAATCGCCGCCTTCATGAGGCGCCTGCGTCAAACGTTGCATGCACTCCGCGCTCGCCCGGGCGTCGCCGCCGTGGTCACGCTCGGGGTCGCCTGGGGCCTCGTCATGCACCAGATGGGCTGGGCCCAGATGGGCCACTTCGACCAGGTCCAGGCCTTCTCCAAGGGCCGGGCCCAGATCGACCAGTGGCACTGGAACACCAACGACAAGGCCTGGGTCGACGGCCACTTCTACTCGGTCAAGAGCCCCGGGGTCGCCGCCCTCACCACCCCGCTGTACAAGGCCATCGAGGACCTCGGCGGGGACAAGCTGGCGCGCGCCGCCGTCGACAACGAGCGCCAGACCGCCCATCCGAAGTGGTACCCGCAGAGCGTCATCCCGCTGGAGAACTACGGCTACGACGTGGAGCGCGGCATCCGAGCCCAGCACGCGGTCGAGGAGTCGACGCCGATCGTCTGGGCGCTCACCCTGCTGGCGGCGGTGATCCCGGGGATCCTGCTGCTGCTCGCGGTGCGCTGGGCCGCCGACCGCTTCCTGCCCGGCTACGGCACCGCGGCGGCGATCACCCTCGGCCTGGCGACGGTGGTGATGACCTTCGCCGCGGAGTTCTTCTCCCACGTGATCTCGGCCGGCTTCGCGTTCGCGGCCTTCTGCCTGCTGATGAAGGAGAGGGACGGGCCTCCGCGGCCGTGGATGGTCGCCGGGGCCGGCCTGCTGGCCGGGCTGGCCGTGACCTTCGAGTTCCAGACCGGCCTGGTCGGGGTGGTGCTGTTCGGCTACGCGCTCTCCCGCAGGACTGACTGCTGCGGCGCGGCGCCGCGTATGCGGGCGGCGCGGTCGTCGGGGCGCTGCCGATGCTCGCCTTCAACTTCTGGGCGTTCGGCAACCCGCTCAAGCTGGCGTACGGGGACGCCGTCGCCTTCCCCGGGGTGAGCGGCCACGACGTGCTCGGCCTCAACAGCCACGGGTTCTTCGGGATCACCGCGCCGCGATTCGACAGCGCCGTCAGCCTGCTGCTCGCCGGCCGGGGCCTGCTCGTCCTCACCCCGATCGTGGTCATGTGCGTCGTCGGCGTGTTCATGATGCGCCGCGACGGGCACCGGGCCGAGGCGAACACGATCCTCGCCATCGCCGCCGTCTACTTCACTCTACAACAGCGGGTACTGGCTGCCGTTCGGCGGCGGCACCCCCGGCCCGCGCTTCCTGATCCCCGCCCTGCCGTTCGTCGCGCTCGGGCTGCCCTACGCCTACAAGCGGCTTCCCGCACTGACGATTGGATTCGCGATCCCGTCGGCGCTCCTCATGCTGATCGGGACCCTGACCTACCCGCTGCTCGGGAAGCAGGGGACGGGGACCTGGGCGGACTGGCTGATGGAGGGCAAGCTCGAGCACACCGTGCTGACCGGATTCGGCGTCACGAACGCCTGGCTCGCGGTGGCTCCGTTCGTCGCGGCTGTCCTGACGGCCGTCGTGCTCGCCGTCCGCGCCACGCCCCTCGGACCTCGCTCTCCGACTATCGCTTCGCCGTGCCCGCGCTCCTGGGCTGGGCCTGCGTCTCGGCGGTCGGCCCCGGGATCGCCGGCGACGACATCAGCCCGCTCGCGCGGGGCAACGCCTCGGCGCTCTGGCTCGTCGCCTCGGCGCTGCTGCTCTCCCTGACGACGCTCAGCGTCGTGCGGCTGCGCGAGCGACGCGCTCAGTCCGGCCCCGAGGTGCCTCCGGCGCGAGAGGCCGCGCTCGGGCCCGGGCTGGCGTTCGACGAGCCGACCTCGTAGAAGACCAGCCCCGGGCGATCCGGCAGCCGGTAGCGCCTCAGCGGCAGCCCGGCGATCGGCTTGCGCTGCGCACCGGCCTGCGGCGTGCCCTCGGTCAGCCCGAGGTGAAGGACCACGGTGCGGACGCCATACGTCTGCAGCTCCGCGGACTGTCGCGGCGTCGGGGAAGGTCGCCATGTGCGCTGACCAGGTCCAGGACCACGGCGGGGTTCGTGCTGGCTCTGCCATTGACGATCTCGGGGAAGCCATCGGTGGACTCCAGCTGGAAGGCACGGTTCTCCTTGGCGGTGAGCGCCGGCAGGTGGAGCTGGGGCTGCGGGATGTCGGCGGTCGAAGCCGCTGGCGCCGGCACGGCCGGCTCGGCCTGGTTGTCGAAGGGGTCGAACGGCAGGCTGCGGCCCTCGGTGACGATCGCGAGGGCGAGCACGCCCGTGACCGCGACCGCCGACCACGCGGGCCAGCGATGTCGCTGGGCCGCCCGGATCGCGGCCTCCGCCCCGGCCGCCGCGAGCAGGGCGAGCGCCAGCGAAGTGAAGGTCATCATGCGGCCCGGGGTGCGGATTCCGTTCCAGCCGGGAAGTCCCTCGTAGAGGACGCGATAGGGCCACAGCAGGCCGCCCTCCTCACGAAAGCCGAGCGAGAGCACCAAGAACGCGATGACCGCGATCGCCAGCCAGATGCGCCAGCGCTTGCTGAGACTGCTCGACCACAGCCCGGCGATCGCCAGCAGCAGGATTACCGCGCCGGGGAAGAGCGTCTTCTCCTGCCAGGTGGTGAGCGAGTCGCGGATTCCGGCGGTGGCGTGGCCCCAGACGAAGTTCTCCTCCGGCGCCGTGAGGAACACCTTGAGCGGCCCAGAGAAGGCCGCCACCTCGTGCGGGCTGCGCTTCGACGCCGGGAAGTGGTCCCCGATGTAGAGATATGCGTGCGCGATCCAGTACGAGAACAGCGTGAAGACGACGGCGCCGGCCACTCCTGCGACGATCATCCGCCGCGGGACCGGCGGCCGCCCACGGACCAGCCATGCGATCACCCCGATCAGCACGGCTCCGGCGATCCCATACGCGAACGGAAGGCCGAGCGCCCAGCCGATCGAGAGCTGCCACGCCGCCACGATCCAGGCCCAGAAGATCCACCAGTGTTTGCGCAGGCGGATGCCGCGTACGGCGAATGCGATCGCCAGCGGGATCCCGCCGCTCGAGATCACCTGCAGGTGGCCGTCCTGCTCCAGCCGGTAGGGCGCGTAGGCGAAAGCCGCGCCGGCGATCACGGCGCCAACCGGGCCCAGGCCAAGCTCGCGGGCGAGCAGGTACGCGCCGAAGAAGGCGAGCGCGTAGGCGAAGAGGAAGAGCAGGTCGTAGCGGACCATCGCCGCGTGCGGGCCCGTGCCGATCAGCCCGGCGGGCGCGTAGCCGATCAGCGCGTCGCCGAAAGCGAGGGAGTACTTGGTCGGCCAGAAGCGGTTGGCGTCGAAGAAATGCAGGGGCTGGTGGAGCAGGGCGTGGCCGCCCCAGGCCGGCTGCCAGGCCTCGGCGAGCGGGTCCCCGATGTCGCGCGGGACCGTGCCGCCCAGGTGCAGGAGCAGGGGCCAGGTCATCACGATCGCGAGCAGGCAGGCCCCGATCGCGGCGAGCCCCACCTCTCGCCGACTCATCTCTCGCGGCGACATTGGCCGGGCATCCTCGCAATTCGCGATGCCAACGTGCTCCGCCGTCCATATGCTGGGGGCATGGTCGTAGCGCTGATCGTGATGGGCGTGATCGTCTTCCTGGCCATCGACGCCTGGGTCTTCCTCCGCGTATTCAAGTCGCGGGCGAGCGCCGACGACTACGGCATGTTCATGGTCCCCGGGGAGACCACGGTGACGGTTCCGTCGGGCAAGCTGAAGATCTCCTACCAGGAGGAGTACAAGGCGGGCACGACCACGGGCGACGACATCGCCTTCGACCCGCCCCCTGGCCTGCAGGTCGAGATCACCGACGCCTCCGGCGGCGATCCGCTCGCCATCAAGGGACCGGGCTTCAAGGGCATGGGCTCATCCAAGAACACCGGTCGGGGCTGGAGCCGAGCCCTGATCGGAACCGTCCAGATCGCGGAGCCGGGCAGCTACACGGTCACGGCCGGCCCCGCCGTCGAGGGCGGGGTCGAGCCGAAGATCCTGATCGGCAAGTAGATCAGGCCCGGTCCGGCCGGTCCGGGTAGAGCTCGTCGATCGTGACCAGCGGCCGGTAGGGCGCGCCGGCGGCCTCCTCGATCGCCTCGGCGCCCCCGGCGAGCCTGTCGACCACGGAGACGACGCCGGCGACCTCGTGTCCCTCCTCCAGGATCCGCTCGATCGCGCGCACCGTGGATCCTCCGGTCGTGACGACGTCCTCGACCACGAGGCAGCGGGTGCCCGGCTCGAGCACCGGCCCCTCGATCCAGCGCTGGAGGCCGTGCTGCTTCTTCTCCTTGCGGACGAAGAAGGCGATCAGCCCGTCGCCAGCCTCCGCGCCGATCGCTGCGCTGGCGAGCGGGTCGGCGCCCATCGTCATGCCGCCGACGGCGGTCGCCCCGCGCTCGGTGGCCTCAGCGGCGATCAGCTCACCGACGGCGCGAAACGCCGGAGGCCGCAGGATCGCCCGCTTGGCGTCGACGTAGTACTGGGCGGTCTGGCCGCTGGAGAGGGTGACCTCGCCGATCACCAGGGCGTGCTCCCGCAGCTCGGCCAGCAGGACGTCGTGTGCGCCCTCGAGATCCGTCGGCATCGGGGCATCCTAGGATGCGTCCGATGCGGACGGGGTACAGGCTCGCCTTGGCCACCGCGGGCATCACGATCGCCGTCGCGATCGTGCTCCTGGTGGTCGAGGCGGTGGGAGCCACCCGCGACGCCCATGCGTACGGCCAGGTCCCCGTCCCGGGACGGGAGTCGGTGAACCTGCCGGCCGGCGAGGTGATCATCTTCTACGGGGAGCGCATCGGCACCTTCGAGCACTCGCCGCTCAGCCGTCCCCTCGAATCTGAGGCTCCGGGTGCGCACCACCAACGGGCAGGAGCTGCTCGGCTCCACGCCATATGCCTTCAACCAGTTCAACGACGGCGACTACGTGCGGCGCTCGATCGCCAAGCTCAGGGTCCCCGAGGCCGGTGACTACGAGGCCGTCGCGCCGACGCGCGTGCCCGGGGGCGTCGACCCCGTGATCAGCTTCGGCCGCAACGGGACGAGGAACTTCGTCTACGTCCTGTTCGTCCTCGCCGGAGGCCTGCTGCTGGCGTCGATCCTGGGCATCGGCACGGCGATTGTGGCCCGCACAAACGGCGGCCACAAGAACCGCCGCCGCACCTAGCCGAGCCCCTCGCGGAATCCCTGGCGCCAGCTCGGGTAACTCGGCTGCCAGCCGAGCTCGCGCTTGGCCTTCTCGTTCGAGGCGCCCTCGAGGGCGGTCGACATCACCGCGGCCTGCCTACCGGCGATCCAGCTCGCCAGCCAGACGGGCACCCGGCGCGGCTTCTTGGCCCCGAGCGCCTCTGCGTAGGCGGGAAGCCACTCCGACATCGGCGCCGGGTCGTCGTCGCAGACGTTGTAGATGCCCTGGCCGCGGTCGAGAGCGGCGACGGTCGCCGAGGTGGCGTCGTCCATGTGGATGAAGGAGAAGATCCCGGTGCCCTTGCCGACGATCGGGAGTCGGCGCCGGCGGGCGTCCTCCGCCCAGGCGCCGTCGCTCGCGTACGCCGAACCCGGGCCGTAGAAGAAGCCGTAGCGGAGGACCACGCCCTCAATCCCGGGCGTCTCCACAGTCGAGCGCTCCAGCGTCTCCAACGCGATCGCGCCCTGCGCCGCGGGCAGCTCCGGCGGCAGGTCGATGAGCGGATCGTCCTCGGCGTGCGCCGGCTTGCCGGTCGAGGCGTAGAAGAAGCAGACGCTCTGGGAGATCAGTCGCCGCGCCCCTGCCTCAGCCGCGGCCCCCGCCAGCGCCGGGCCGGCCTTCCCGCGCAGCTCGGTGGTGGGCCCAAAGGTCTGCTCGGCCCGCTTGTAGTCGAGCTTCTGCGGCAGGTTGGTGAGCTGGTTGATCACCACCTCCGGCCGGGCCTCGGCGACCGCGCGGCGGAGCGCCTCGGTGTCGCGAGCATCCACGACCACCGGCTCCCCGCCGAGCTCGCGAATGGCCCCGGCGCGCTGCTCGGAGCGGCTCGTGCCGACGACCTCATGCCCGGCCTCGTGAAGCTGCTTGACCAGCGGCCGGCCGATCACGCCGGTCGCCCCTGCGACCAGAACCCTCATGCCTCCGAGAATACGGAGGGCGTCATCTCTCTAGAGGTAGACGTGGATGGCGTCGCCGAGGTGGATCCAGTTGTAGATGTACGTCGAGAACGGGATCGGGTTCCTGACGCAGCCGTGGCTCGCGGCCTCGTGCATCGGCACCGGGTTGTAGCCGTGGGTCGCATAACCCCGGATGAAGTAGACGGAGTAGTACATGCCCTCCGAGTTGTAGCCCGGGTCCTTGCGGTAGAAGTGGTAGGTCCCGCGCACGGTCGGCGTCGAGGGCTTTCCGGTCGAGACGTGGAAGGTCGCGACGACGTCGTCGCCGTCGACCAGCGCCATCACCTGGCGCGAGATGTCGACCTCGACGTGGTGGCCGGAGTGGTACCGGGGCTGGAACGCGCCCCTCCCCATCAGGAGCTTGCGGAAGATGACCGGCTTGTACTGGTAGTTCCGGGCCATGTTGTTGACCTTGCGGAACGCGAGGGTCGCGAGCTGAGACCCGAGCCCGTAGTGGCTGCTGACGTTGCGGCCGACGTAGTAGCCCTCGTCGACCAGGGACTGGTTGTAGAGGCGTGTCACCGCTCCCTTGCGGAGGTGCTTCGGGACTCTCACGGAGAAGCGCTGGGCGGGGGAGCTCTGGCCTCCGCTCGTCGCGGTCACCTCGTAGTTGCAGCAGGAGTCGACGACGAAGGGGAAGGAGAACTTGCCGTCCCCGCCCACCGCGAGCTGCTTCTTCTCCACGGTCCGGCCGCTGGCCTCGACCGTGATCGTCACCTGAGCGCCCGCCGTCGCTCCGGGGATCGCGCCGTTCGCGGTCACCTTGCTGAGCAGCCCGGGCTTCTTGGGCCCGTTCAGCGCCAGCGTCGGGGGACCGGTCGCGGCGCTCGCCGCGGCGGGCAGCGCGAACGCCGCGGTGGCGGCGAGATGCGAGGGCGCAGTCAGTGCGACTGATTGTCCCTCCCCTTCGAGTCACGACCGCGGCATTTTGCACGATCGGGCGGCCGAATGCATTTGCGCGAACAAGAATTCCCCCGCAGACAGCGGGGTCTCAAGTGGCTACGCAACCAGCTTCTTCCGCAGCGCCCTGACCGGGATGGTGAAGAGCACGGCGCTGACCGCGGCGAGCCAGGCGGCGTTGCCGACCACCGACCAGAGCTCCGGCCCGGTGGCCAGGCCCCGGGTGATCTCGACCAGGTGGTAGAGCGGCATGAACCAGGCCACCACGCTCACCCAGTCGGGCAGCTGGTTGAACGGGAAGAAGATCCCCGAGAACAGGAACATCGGCGTGATCCCGAGGGTGAAGAAGTAGGAGTAGAGATCGATCTTCGGGATCAGCGTGGTGAACGTGTAGCCGATCACCGAGAAGCAGAGGCCGCCGAGGAAGACGAACGGCGGGATCAGCGAGCGCCCACCAGGAGGAGACCAGGCCGAAGGCCGACGACCACGACCAGGACGACGCAGCCGTAGACGGTGGCCCGGCTGGCGCTCCACGCCAGATCGCCCGCGACCACGTCCTGCACCTCGACCGGCGTCGAGAGCACGTTGTCGTAGAGCCGCAGCTCGTTCATCCGGAAGTAGACGTTGTAGGTCGTCTCGAAGGCCGAGGACCACATCGCGGCCGAGGCGATCAGGCCGGGAGCGATGAACTCCTTGTACGGGATGCCGTTGATGTGGGCGACGTAGGTGCCGAGCCCGAAGCCCATCGCCAGCAGGTAGAGGAACGGGTCGACGAAGGTGGGGAGCAGCGCGCCGCGCCAGAGCTTCGAGAAGACGCGGGCGTTTCGCAGCCAGACGGCGCCGGCCAGCCGCGGGACCGGGACCATGTCGCGCAGCGTGATCCGGGGGCCGAGGCCCGCGAAGCCGGGTTCCTCGAGCATGGCCATTACTCGCGCAGGCTCCTTCCGGTCAGTCGCAGGAACACGTCCTCCAGGGTGGCACGGCGGACCAGCGCGGACTCGGTGGGGAAGGCGTCGTGGTCGAGTCCCTCGAGCACCGCCTCGGCGTCGTCCGCGTAGAGCATCAGCGTGCGCTCGGAGAGGTCGTGGCCCTGGATGCGCCCGTTGAGCGAGCCGACCAGCCGATCCGGATCACAGCCCTCTTCCAGGCGCAGCTCCAGCACCTCCCGTCCGACGTGCTGGAGGACCAGGTCGGATGGCCTGCCGTCGGCGACGATGCGGCCCTCGTCCATGATCACCAGGCGGTCGCAGAGGCGCTCGGCCTCCTCCATGTAGTGAGTCGTGATCAGCAGCGTGACGCCGCGCCGGCGCAGCCGGTCCAGGGCGTTCCACACCGCCAGGCGGGCCTGCGGATCGAGCCCGGTCGTCGGCTCGTCGAGCACGACCAGCTCCGGGTCGCCCATCAGGGCGCGGGAGATCAGCAGGCGGCGCTTCATCCCTCCCGAGAGCGCGTGGATGCGCTCGTCGGCTCGGTCGGTGAGAAGCGAGAAGTCGAGCAGCTCGTCGGCGCGCTCGGCGGCCTTCTCTCCGTCGATTCCGAAGTAGCGCGCCTGCTGCAGCAGGTTCTCCCGCACGGTCAGGTCCCCGTCGAGGTTGGTCTCCTGAGGAACGACCCCGAGCCGGCTCTTGATCTCGCGGCGCCGGCGCGATCGCGTCCATGCCCAGGACCTCGAGCGATCCGCCGTCCACGGTCGCCAGCCCGTAGATCGTCTTCATCGTCGTGGTCTTCCCGGCCCCGTTCGGCCCGAGGAACCCGAAGCAGATCCCGGGCTCGACCTCGAAGTCGATCCCGTCCACGGCGACCCGGTCGCCGTAGCTCTTGGCCAGACCGTGGGCGCTGACCGCCGGACCTGCGGCGCCGCTCAGCATTGACCGATCACCACCCCGATCGCGAGTGCGTTGTTGAGGAAGTGGGCGAGCATGCAGGGGTAGAGGGACCCGGTCTTGTTGTAGAGCCAGGCGAGCCCCACCCCGAGCCCGGCGAGCGGGATCGCGGCGGTCGGCCCGGTTGGGGCGTGCACCAGTCCGAAGATCGCTCCGGAGAGGAGAGCCGAAGGCCACAGCGACCAGCGAGTCCGCAGCCCGGCGAAGAAGAAGCCCCGGAAGAAGATCTCCTCCGCGATCGGCGCCAGCACGATGATCGCCATCACGGCGAAGATGGCGATCCCGATGCCCGGGTTGCAGACCCCGAGCTCCTTGCCGATGTCCTCCTGGTCGGGCTGCACCACCAGCGCCGAGAACGCGATCGCTCCGGCGTAGTAGGCGCCGAGCACGGCGAACATCCAGCCGAGCGCCGAGGGCTCGAATCGCCTCAGACCAAGCCGCCCGAGGGCCGCCCTCAGGTCGAAGTGCCACCCGGAGGCCATGCCGATCGCGACCGCCACCAGGAACCCGTCGAACAGGGCCTGCGTGGCGAGGATGGCCGCGTCGCTCGACTTGTCGGGATCGGCGATGTTCGGGTCGAAGGGGAGAACCAGCAGCGGCGGGACGATCACCACCAGCAGCAGGCCGCCGATCAGCCCCCAGATCGAGTCGCGGAAGCCCCACGGGATGTCCGGCAGGCTGGGCTCCTCGGGCGTCGGCTCCAGCGCGGGAGCGGGGGCCGGTGGAACGACGGGTTCGGCGCCGCCCCGGATCGGTGCCGGCGCAGCCCTCGGGGCGCGCCGCACCACGATCGTCTTCGCGGCCTTGTCGCCGAGGCGCTGCTTGCGCTTGCTCGCGGCGATCATCAGCTCGCCGACCAGAAAGAAGTCGATCAGGCGCAGCAGGTTCCGGATGCTCGCCTGGCCGTAGCTGAGCCGGGGAGCGCCGTCGACCGAGCGCACCTCGATTCCGGTCGCGTTCTTGCCCATCGTCTGGCCCCAGCGCCACTCGCAGAAGGCGAAGTAGTTGAACCAGAGCGAGAAGAAGACGATCACCGAGACGATCGCGGCCGTGTCGCTCTCGAGCGCGGCGCCGCCGACGACCCAGACGTAGATCCAGAAGTAGAAGAAGACCCAGCTGACGTTGTCGATCAGCGCGGCCAGCAGCCGTCGCCGGAAGCTCGCGTAGTCGAGATCGGACATCTCAGAGATGCTGATCGATCTGCTCCAAGGAGGAGATGTCGCCGTCGCCCCCGTCACGGTCGATCAGCAGCGGGCGGATGCCGGCCGCCCTGGCGCCGGCGACGTCCTCCTCGGCCGTGTCCCCCACGTGCAGGGCCTCCCCGGCCTCGCAGCCGGCCAACTCGAGCGCCGCCTCGAAGATCGCCGGGTCCGGCTTGCGAGCGCCGGCCCCGGCCGACGTGACGACGCCGTCGAGCATCCGCTCGATCCCGCAGCGCTCCAGGACCCGTGGCAGCGCGCAATCCCAGTTCGAGACGGCGATCAGGCGAAGGCCGCGGTCCCGGAGCGCCCCCAGCGCGGGCGCCGCGTCGGGGTAGGCGGAGAACCGGATCGCATCGACCAGCTCGTCGACCGTGATCTCGAAGTCGAGCTTGCCGGAGACGATCGCGGCGCAGCGCTCGCGCAGCTCCGCGAGCGAGGCCTCGTCTCGCCCCTCGTGGGCGTGCTCGCGGTAGTAGGCCATCTCGGCCCGCAGCGCCGCCACCAGCCGCTCGTCGCTGACCTTGGCGGGGACCAGCTCGCGGAGCGAGACCCATGGGGGCTCGAGCTCGACAAGCGTGCCGAGAGCGTCCAGGAAGACAGCGCGGGTCATGAGGTGAATACTGCCCGACGGCATGGTTGCTGCCGCGGAACAAACCTTCTGGCAGGCTCACGGCGACGAGATCTCGGCGGCGATCACCCTGCTGGTCGCGATCGCGATCGCGGTCATCGTCGATCGCCTGCTGATCGGCCGCACGATCAGGGCGACGATGCGGATGGACACCGGGGAGCTCTCCCGCGAGGCCCGGACGCGCCTGCGCCTGATCCGGCGCCTGCTCTTTCTCCTGATCATCCTGATCGGGGTCGCCCTGGCGCTCAGCCAGTTCACCTCGATCAAGCGCTTTGCGACCGGCGTCCTCGCCTCGACCGCGGTGCTCGGAATCATCATCGGCTTCGCGGGCCGGCAGGTGATCGCCAATCTGGTAGCGGGCGTGATGCTGGCGATCACCCAGCCGATCCGGATCGGCGACCTGGTCACGATCGGGGACGAGGTGCACGGCCGCGTCACGGACATCGCGCTCACCTACACGAGCGTCGACGCTGGCGACGGCAGCCTGATCGTCGTCCCCAACGAGAAGGTGAGCACCGACGTCGTCGTCAACCACTCCGCCGGCAACGAGGTCGCGCCGGTCACGGTCGACGTCTGGTTACGCCCGGACGCAGACGTCGAGGCCGCCCGCGCCGCGCTCGAGCGCGGGGAGGTGACCTCCGCCCATCTGATGGAGCTGACCCCCGATGGCGCCAGGCTCCAGGTCAAGGCGGCGATCGACGTCGGCGCCGATCGGGAGACCCACGAGGTGGAATTGCGGGAGCGGGCGCAAGGCGTGCTGCGCGATGCAGGCCTCCTTAGGTCCCCCTGACCCAGCCGACTACCCTTTCGGGGCGTTATGACGCAGCGAGCGCGCAGACGACGCCGGCGCCTTCGGGAATCGGGCAGGAAGAAGCTCCTCTTGGGCCTCGGCCTCCCGCTCGCGATGGTCGGACTGGCCATCGCAGTTGGCGTCGGGTGGGTGATCAGCGTCTACGACTCGGCGCCCTCGATCGCATCGCTGAGGCCGATCACGAAGGGCGCCGTCTCGAAGGTGTACGCGGCAGACGGCTCCCTGATCGGGGTGATCCACTCGGACACCATCCGGCAGCCGGTCGCCAGCCCAAAGATCCCGGAGGACCTCAAGAACGCGACGGTCGCGATCGAGGACAGGAGGTTCTACAACCACGGAGGCGTCGACCCCTCGGCGATCATCCGCGCCGGCTGGGAGGACCTGGTCGCCGGTGGCAAGCCGCGGGAGGGCGGCTCCACGATCACCCAGCAGCTCGTCCGCAACCTCTACATCCAGGATCCGGAGGACACGGTCAAGCGCAAGATCATCGAGGCGCGCCTGGCCAATGAGGAGGAGGACCAGCACTCCAAGGACTGGATCCTGACCAAGTACCTGAACACCGCTCCCTACGGCACCAACGAGGGCGCCACGGCGATCGGCGTCGAGGTGGCAGCCGAGACCTACTACTCCAAGCACGCCCGGGATCTGACCCTGCCCGAGGCGGCGATGATCGCGGGTCTGCCACAGGCGCCGTCCCAGTACAACCCGTTCCTCAATCCGCGAGCGGCACTGGCCCGGCGCAACGAGGTGCTGCAGGCGATGAAGCAGCAGGGCAAGATCACCGACAGCGATTACGCGACCGCCATCGGCGAGGATCTGGGCCTCCACCCGGGACACAAGTACAGCCGGATCAGCCAGCCCTACATCTTCGATCTCGTCAAGCAGGAGCTCGAGGACCGCTACGGGCTGAACACCGTCGAGAACGGCGGACTGAAGGTCTATACGACGATTCAGCCCCGGCTCCAGCAGGCCGCACAGAGCGCCGTGGACTCCTGCTCGGTCTGCTACCCGGGCGGCGGCCCGGCCTCGGCGCTGGCCTCGATCGACCCTTCGAACGGCGAGATCGTCGCGCTGGCCTCGACCCAGCGCTACTCGTTGAGCAGCCAGTTCAACTTCGCCGCCCACGCTCAGCGCCAGCCTGGGTCCTCGTTCAAGGTCTACGACCTGACGGCGGCGATCAAGCAGGGCATCGACCCCGACACCACGTACTACGACGGCAGTTCCCCGAAGACGCTCGAGACCGGCGGCTCGAGCTGGACGGTCAACAACGCCGAGCCGGGCGGTGGCGTGATGCCGCTCAACGTGGCGACCTGGGACTCGGTCAACGTGATCTTCGCGCAGCTCGGGCTCGACGTCGGTCCCGAGAACATCGCCCAGACCGCCTACCAGATGGGGATCACCTCACCGCTTGGGATCAAGCTTCCAAATGACATCCCCTGCAAGGGCGGGCCGAACTGCTTCATCCCCCCGGCCGACGTGATCGGCGGCCTCAGCGTCGGCGTCACCCCGCTCGAGCAGGCCGACGCGTACGCCACCCTCGCCAACGGCGGCGTCCATCACGACGCGACCGCAATCGGCAAGGTCGTCTTCCCCGGCGGCAAGGTCGACGAGCCCAGCGCCGATGAGGGCAAGCGCGTGCTCACGGCCGGGCAGGCCTATGAGGTCACGAAGATCCTCGAGGGCGTGATCACCAGCGGCACCGGCGCCGGCTACACGAGTATCGGTTGCACGGGCGAGGCGGGCAAGACCGGCACAAGTGAGGGACTGTCCGACGCCTGGTTCGTCGGCTACACCCCGCTGTATTCGACCGCCGTCTGGACCGGACATCCGCTCTCGCGCGACTACACCGGGTATGGCGGTCCCACCTCCGGGCCGATCTGGCGCTCCTACATGGAGGCCGCCCAGGGGGGCAACTGCCCCGACTTCGAGGTGCCCTCGAGCCTGCCGACCCTGACGGCGTACCACGGGGAGCACACGGCATCCAGCTCGAGCTCCTGCTACAGCAGCAGCTCGGACACCAGCTCGAGCTCGTACTCCTGCGGCTCGACCACGACCGACAGCCAGACCACCACCTCGGACAACAGCAACAACAACGACAACAAGGGCGCCTACGCCCCGGGCGTGGGCCAGAAACCCGCTCCGACGCCCAAGCCGAAACCGACGCCGACGCCTGCGCCCGACGCCCGCGCCACCTGCTCCCCCGCCCCCAAGCGGCGGGACTACGCCGTAATCCTGGTCAGCTCCTCCGGCCCGGCCCCGTCGATCTCGATTCGCTTCCGCCTCCCGCGGGAGCCGCGCACGATCCTGACCCGGCTCGGCGCCACGCCGGCGCGCTTGGCGATCAGCTTGACGACGGCCCGGTTGGCGGCGTCATCCACCGGGGCCGCCGTAACCCGCACGGCGAGCACACCCTGCCGCATTCCGACGATCTCGTCGCGGCTGGCCCTGGGTGTGACCTTCGCCTCCAAGGTGATCACAGCCGCCTAGCCTAGGGGCATGCCGGCGAGCGAGTTCGACCTGATCGGCGCCATCAACGACTGCCTGCCGCTGCGAGGGGAGCGGATCCGCATCCCGAGCGGAGACGATGCCGCGGTCGTCGAGCCCCATGCAGCGACCGCCGTGTCAGTGGATGCGGTCGTCGACGGAGTCCATTTCAACCTCGATGCCTTCGGCCCTCGGCCCGTGGGGCGCAAGGCCCTCGCCGCGGCACTCTCCGACCTCGCCGCCATGGGAGCCACCCCGGGCGAGGCCTATGTCGCCCTCGGCGCGCCGGCCGAGCTGGAGGACGCGGTCCTGCTCGGGATCGCCGACGGACTCGCCGAGGTGGCGACGCGGGAGTCGGTGGCGATCGGAGGTGGCGACCTGGTGAGCTCGCCGACGCTGTTCCTCTCGGTCACGGCGGTTGGCTACGAGACCGGGGACGCCGAGCTGGTCACCCGGGCAGGAGCGAAGCCGGGCGACCTGATCGGGGTGACCGGCGAGCTCGGCGGGGCGGGTGCCGCCCTCGCGCTGCTCGACCCCGACGGGGCGAGGCCCGAGGTCCCATCAGAGCTGCGCGAGGAGCTCGTCGCCAGGCAGCTCGACCCGAGGCCACGCCTGGACGAGGGTCACGCGCTGGCCGAGAGCGGCGCGATGGCGATGATCGACATCAGCGACGGCCTGGGAGCCGACGCGGGCCACCTGGCGGAGGCCAGCGGCTGCAGGCTCGAGATCGACCTCGACCGCGTTCCGATCGCCGGCGGCGTGAGCGAGGTGGCGGGCGGCGACGGGGCGGCGCTGGAGCTCGCCGCCGGCGCCGGCGAGGACTACGAGCTGCTCGCCGCAATCCCGGCGGAGGCCTTCGTCAGGGCGACGGCGGCCGTGCGCGAGGCGGGCGGCGTGCTCACCGAGATCGGCTACGTCACGGAGGGCCGCGGGGTCGCGCTGCGCCTGCCGGGCGGGGGCGAGATCCAGCCGAGCGGCTTCGACCAGAGGCGGGGATCCCTCTCCGGCTCCGGCTGAGGCCCGGGCTCGGGCTCGGGACCCGTCTCCCCTTCCGGTTCGTCCTCGGGTTCCGCATCGTCCGGGGGCTCGGGCCCCTCCTCGGGGGCGCTCGACTGCCGGCGCACCGAGATCTCGCCGGGTCCCTCGAACGTCACCCCGCGGGGCGGCCGCGCGGGACCACGGCCCGCGACGGCGACGATCGCGACGCCCGACCCGGCGAGAACGCAGGAGAGCAGCGCCAGGGTCGCCCCGATCTGCCCATCCGCGAGCATCAGCACCAGGTCGTGCCAGACCCCCAGGCCCGCATCGAATCGGCCGGCGAGGTTGGCGATCAGGGCAACCAGCGGCAGTAGCCCCAGCAGGATCAACCCTCCGGCGGCGAGCCGGCCGCCCGCCGGCCTGGTGGCGGCCCCGAGCCACGCCTGCAGGCCCAGCGCCACCAGGAGGGCCAGGTAGGGGTTCACCGCCCAGACGCCAAGGGCGGCCAGGCAGGCGACAAGGAGCGCCGCGGGGGCGGCGCTGGCGACCGCCGCCGCCGGCGGTGGTCGCAGCGGGCGCATGAAGAACGCGATCGCGCCGTAGGCGAGCACCGCCACCACCACCGAGATCGTCCCCCCGGCGCCGAGGGACTCGAGCCGCGGATCGAAGGGGAATTCGGGGCTGGGCAGCAGGCCGACCAGCGCGGCGGCGAGAAGCACCAGCAGGGAGCCGAGGAACGGCACCGCCCGCAGCGCGGTCCAGAGGACGCCGCGCGCCGCCTCGATCGGGCTCCGCGACCCGGACGCGAGTCCGGAGCCCGCGGCGAGCCCCACCGGGAGCAGCAGCGAGAGCGCCAGCATCGCGATCGTCCATCCCGGCAGCAGGTTCCCGGCCAACCCGATGTAGCCGTTGGGGCCATGCTCGACGGCGCCCGGGGATGAATCGAGCACGAGGATCAGCGACAGCGCCGCGCGGCCGAAGCGAGCGAAGGTGTCCGTGCTGAACTCGTCCGAGATGTCCCGCGAGGGATCGAGCGGCAGCTCGCCGTCGGACGAGAGGCGAACAGCGGGCAGGCCCGCCTCGACCAGCGGGCCCTGCTCCCCCAGTCCCGCCGGCAGGGCGAGCCTGAACAGGTCGGCGAGAGGGCCCTCATCGCCCGCCGGGGTCGCCGTCTCCTCCGAGACGGTGGAGTTCGCCGTGTCCTCCAGCTGGCTGGCGGTGCTCTGCGGGCCCGTGGACCAGGGGATCACGAGCGGCGCGGTGGGGTGCTGCACGGCCGGCTGGCTCAGGACGATGGCGGCGTCGAGCAGGGAGGCGTCGCTGTAGTCGCGGATGAACCGCTTCACCCCGAGGGCGCCGATGCTCGATCCGTCCGTGGAGACGAAGACGAGGGTCTTGTGGTGCGAGGAGCCCGAGAAGCTGTTGGCGATCTCGAGCATCGCCGCGGTCGACGCGGCGCTGGTCAGCGCGCCGCTCCCCTGGGCGACGTCCCGCGGCGCGATCAGCGCGATCTGGCGGTTCGAGTCCCCCGGAAGGGTCGCGATCAGGTTGCGCAGGTGGACGTCGTGTCCGTGGAAGGAGCCGTCGAACCCCTGCTCCGAGACCGTCGCCCCGTCGATTCCCGGAGAACTGGGCCTTGACCTGCTCCGCCATCGCGTCGTCGGCGGCCGAGCCTGGTGTCGGATAGGCGGCGGTCTCCGCGAGCTGCTTCGCGAGGGGCGCCGCGCTCGACGGGTCGAAGGCGTCGGGAGGAACACCGCCGGAGAGCGAGGACGGCACGCCCTGGAGGGAGAACATCGCTATCACGGCCGCGACCGGGACGGCGAGCAGCGCGAATCTGTAGAGGCGCAAATCGATCACTGGCTTGCCTTCTAACCTTCAGGCATGGCGCGAGGACAGGCGCGGATCCTGCTCGTGGACGATGAGCAGGCCGTGCAGACGCTTCTCACCTACCCGCTCCGCAAGGAAGGGTATGAGGTGGTGGAGGCAAAGGATGGGCAGGAAGCCCTGGATCGCTTTGGCGAAGAGCGGTTCGATCTCGTGGTCCTCGACATCATGCTCCCGAAGCTGGATGGGATTGAGGTCTGCAGGCGCCTGCGCACCCGCAGCCAGGTGCCGATCATCATGCTGACGGCGAAGGGGGACGAGGTCGACAAGGTCGCCGGACTCGAGATGGGCGCCGACGACTACATCACCAAGCCGTTCTCGGTGCGCGAGTTCCGCAGCCGCGTCAAGGCGGCGCTTCGCCGCGGAAAAATGGCCGGAGCGGGGACGCTCACCGGCAACGAGCCGATTCGCGCCGGGGAGCTGGAGATCGACTTCGAGCGCCGGTCGGTGCTGCTGGCCTCCGAGCCGATTCAGCTGACCTACGTCGAGTTCGAGATCCTCGCCACGCTCGCCGCGGCACCCGGCCGCGTCTTCACGCGCGAGATGCTCCTCGAGCACATCTGGGGCGACTCGACCTACCGCGACCCCCGCACCGTCGACGTCCACATCCGGCACCTCCGCGAGAAGCTGGAGTCCGACGCAAAGCAGCCCGAGTACCTGTTCACGGTGCGCGGCGTCGGCTACCGCTTCCGCGACACGGACCGCGATTGAGACTCAACACCCTCCGCAATCGGCTGGTGGCGCTGATCACGCTGATCACTGCAGCGGCGATCGGGTTCGTCTACCTCTACGTGGTACCCCAGCTGGAGTCGAGCCTGACGGCCGAGAAGCTCCGCCGCCTCGAGCGGCTGGGCAACGAGCAGGCGCCCCGCCTGGCTCACGCCCTCGAGTCGGGAGCCTCGCAGCAGCAGGTCGAGGACCTGGTCCGCACCACGGCGCAGTCCACCGAGAGCAGGGTGACCCTGCTCGCCGTGCGGGACCTCTCCGGCGGCCCTGCGCCGGCCTTCGTGGTTGCCGACTCCCAGGCCGAGGCCACCGCGATCCAGGGCCGCTACCTGACCGCCGATGCGGCGATCTCCGACGGGAACGTCGCGTCCGGCGTGGAGCACGTCGCGGGTACGCGGGTCGCCACGTCGGCCGTCCCGATCGACCTCGGCGGTCAGACGCGCTGGGTCCAGGTGCTCTCGACCCCGCTCGCGGAGGTGAACGACGACGTTGCGCTGGTCCGCCGCCAGATCCTGATCGCGGGAGTGATCGCCCTGATCGCCGCTTCGCTGATCGCCTACTGGGCCTCCGGCGCGGTCTCGCGGCGGCTCCGCCGGATGCGGCAGGCGGCGGAGGCGGTCGCGGACGGCCATTTCGACCAGCCGATTCCGGTCGACTCCTCCGACGAGCTCGGCCAGCTGGCGCGCAGCTTCAACGAAATGCAGCGCCGCCTGGCGCGCCTGGACAGCTCCCGGAAGGAGTTCATCGCCAACGCCTCGCACGAGCTGCGCACGCCGATCTTCTCGCTCGGTGGCTTCGTCGAGCTGCTCGAGACGGAGAATCCGAGCGCGGCCGAGCGGCGGGCCTTCGTCGCTGAGATGCGCGGGGCGATCGAGCGGCTGCAGAAGCTCACCATCGACCTGCTGGACCTCTCCCGCCTCGACGCCGACGTGATGGAGATCGGGCGGGAGCAGGTGGATCTGAAGGAGGCCGCGCGGCAGGTCGCCAACGAGTTCCGGCCCGCCGCAAAGGCGGGCGGCTCCACGCTCCAGGTCCGAGGACGCGGCCAGGTGGTCGCCCTGGCGGACCTAAATCGAGTCTCACAAATCATCCGTATTCTCATCGACAATGCCATCACCCACACGCCGCAGGGAACGAACGTGACGGTCACCGCCGTGCGCGGCAGCGACAGCCGCGGAGCTGATCGTCGGCGACGACGCCAAGAAGGGCATCGACCCGCGGGCGATCGACAAGGTCTTCGACCGCTTCTACACAGGCGACACCGCGACGGGCTCGGGGCTGGGCCTCGCCATCGCGGACGAGCTCGCCCAGCGCATGGACGGCCGGCTCGCGGTGGTCTCCCGCCGGGGCCACACCGCATTCACCCTGAGCCTGCCCCTGGCCGAACGCCGCAAGCGCCAGCGTGAGCCGGCCGGAGCGGTGGCGTGAGAAGACGCTGCGTGACAGTCTTCTGGCCGCCCTGTCCGCGGCGCTGATCGCCGACCGGCTGTGGCGGGGGCGGCAGCGACAACTCCAGCAACGGCGCGGCCGCCACGCCGACCACCACCCAGCAGGTGGTGATCCAGGCGAGCGACGGCAGCTTCAACCCGGCCCAGATCTACAAGGACGTCTCACCGGGCGTGGTCACGATCACCTCCGTCTTCAACGGCGGCGGGGACTCGGTCCTCGGCGGCAGCGGCACCTCCGCCGGCCAGGGCTCCGGCTTCGTCGTCGACAAGAACGGCGACATCGTCACCAACGCCCACGTCGTCACCAGTGGCGGGCACCTGAACGGCGGAGGGACGCCCCAGGAGGCGAAGCAGGTCTTCGTCGAGTTCGGCGACCGCAACCGGGTCCCGGCCCAGATCGTCGGCTTCGACGCCGACGCGGACGTCGCCCTGATCAAGGTGGATCCGGACGGCCTCGACCTCGTGCCGGTTCCCCTCTCCGACCGGTCCGCCTTCGCCGTCGGCGAGCCGGTGGCGGCGATCGGCAGCCCCTTCGGCGAGACCCAGTCGCTTTCGATCGGGGTGATCTCGGCGACCGACCGCACGGTCGAGGGCCTCACCAACTTCGGCATCGACAACGCGATCCAGACCGACGCGTCGATCAACCCCGGCAACTCCGGCGGGCCGCTGCTCGACTCGAAGGGCGAGGTGATCGGCATCAACGAGCAGATCGCCTCGAGCTCCGGCAGCAACTCCGGCGTCGGCTTCGCGATCCCGGTGACCTCGGTGCGCTACTCGCTCGACCAGCTGCGCAACGGCGGCAAGGTCGAGTACGCGTTCCTCGGGGTGACCAGCGAGTCGCTCTACCCGCAGCTCGCCGAGCACCTCGGCCTCGACACCAAGAGCGGCGCCATGATCACCGACGTGGTCGGCGGCAGCCCCGCCGACAAGGCCGGGCTGAAGGGATCGACGGGCGAGACGACCTTCCAGCTTCAGCACGTCAAGACCGGCGGCGACGTGGTGATCGCCGTCGACGGCAAGCCCGTCTTCCAGAACAACGACCTCTCCGAGCTGGTCGCCCTTCACAAGCCCGGCGACACGGTCACGCTCGACATCATCAGGGACGGGCACCACGCGACGGTCGACGTCACGCTCGGCGTCGCGCCCTGCTGACGTAAACCAGTAAGAACTGCGGGCAATGCAGATTCGGGAACTGGTCACGGACCTCGCGGCGACCCTGCGCGAGGAGGTTCTGCCCCACCTGGGCGCCCACGCGGGGCGTGCCCATTCGGGCGAGGCGGAGGGCGGCGACGTCACCTTCGAGATCGACGAGCGCGCCGAGGCGCGGATGGAGTCCTTCCTGGCCGAGCGCGCCCCCGAGGTCTCCTTCTACTCGGAGGACCGCGGGCTGGTCTCCCCCGCGGGCGACCGGGCCGAGTGGGTCCTGATCGTCGACCCGATCGACGGGACGCGCCCCGCGCTCGCCGGGCTCGAGTCGTGCTGCGTCTCGGTGGCCGCCGCGCCGCTCGACTCGGAGCCGACCATGGCCGACGTGCAGGTGGGCTGCGTGCTGGAGCTGAAGAGCGGCGCGAGCTTCGTCGCGGAGCGCGGCCGCGGCCTCGAGCCCGGCGGCGCGGCTGTCGCGAGAACAGCTCCCTCGAGCGGATGTTCTGGACCTACGGCTTCCGGGGGCGCCCTGCGCGGGCGCTGGTCGAGGTGCTCGCCGAGCTGATCGACACGTCGTCGGTCGGCGGCGGCACCTTCGACCTGGGCTCCGCCACCTTCGACATGACGCGCGTGGTCACCGGCCAGCTCGACGCCTACATCGAGCCCGGGCCGCGGATGATCGACGACGTCCCCGCCGTGCGCGCGGAGTTCGAGCGGATCGGCGGCGGGGCGGTCCTCAACAACTCGCCCTACGACCTCGCCGCCGCGACCATCTGCCTGCTGGAGGGCGGCGCGGTGGTCACCGACGCCTACGGCAAGCCGCTGGATGACCGCCCGCTGCTCGGCTCCGGCCACGAGTTCCAGATGTCATGCGTGGCCGCCGCCAACGCCGAGCTGCACTCCGCGATCTGCGCCGAGCTCGACGCCGGCATCGAGCGGCTGCGCGCCACCGTTCGCCTGACGAGTACTTTTCCGCCCTTGCGCAATCAAGCTGGATCAGGGCAGGGACGATGCTCCAGGAGGTAGCGCTGGGGAGCAAGTCCCTGGCCGACTACACGCACCTGGCCGGCCGCGGCCTGGTGGACGAGATCCGGGAGCTGGCCGAGAACCTGCAGGGCAAGCGGGTCCTGCACGTCAGCGCGACGGCCTTCGGCGGCGGCGTCTCGGAGATCCTCTACACGCTGGTGCCGCTGATGCGGGACGTCGGCCTGGAGACGCACTGGCAGGTGATCATGGGCCGCGAGGAGTTCTTCAACGCGACGAAGCTCCTCCACAACTCCCTCCAGGGCGACCCGAACACGCTCACCCCCAACCAGTGGGAGCTGTTCGACCACTACAACAAGATGAACGCGGACAGCCTGGAGGGCGAGTGGGACGTGATCATCGTCCACGACCCGCAGCCGGTCGGGATGCGCCACAACGCCACCGACCACGCGAAGAACTGGGTCTGGCGCTGCCACATCGACCTCTCCGAGCCCAATCCCGAGCCGATCGAGCGGCTGCTGCCGCTGATCTCCGAGTACGACATCACGGTCTGGCACATGGAGCAGTACGTGCCGAAGGGGCTCGACGGCCACGGCGGCGTCCGCATCGTCCCGCCGGCGATCGACCCCCTCTCCCCCAAGAACATGGCCCTCTCGCCCGACGACGCCTCCTACGTCTGCAATCAGTTCGGGATCGACGTCGACCGGCCGCTGATGACCCAGGTCTCCCGCTTCGACCCTTGGAAGGACCCGATCGGCGTGATCGACGCCTACCGCCAGGTCACCAAGGAGATCCCGGAGGTGCAGCTGGCGCTGGTCGGATCGATGGCCACCGACGACCCGGAGGGCTGGGAGTTCTTCCACCGCACCTTCGAGTACGCGGGATCCGACCCCGACATCAAGATCCTCAACAACCTCAACAACGTCGGCGCGATCGAGGTGAACGCCTTCCAGTCGCAATCCGACGTGGTCATCCAGAAGTCGATCCGCGAGGGATTCGGCCTGACCGTGGCCGAGTCGCTCTGGAAGGCCAGGCCGACGATCGGCGGGGACGTCGGCGGCATCCCGCTGCAGATCGTCGACGGGGAGGATGGATACCTCGTCTCCACGCCCGATGTGGCCGCCGAGCGCGCCATCCAGATCCTTCAGGACCCCGAGCTGGGCCGGAGGCTGGGCCGGGCGGGCAAGGAACGGACCCGCGAGCGCTTCCTGACCCCGCGCCTGCTGCTCGACTGGCTGCGGATCTTCACCGACCTGGATTCATAGCCCCGCCTGATACAAACGCAGGGTGCCCGACAAGCACCCGCTGACGATCGTCTCCAACCGCGGCCCGGCCGAGTTCGGGCGCGACGAGCGTGGCAACCGGATCGTCCATCGTGGCGGAGGCGGCCTGGTGACCGCGCTCTCGGGCCTCGTCTCCCACAGGCAGGCGCTCTGGGTCGCTTCGGCGATGACCGAGGAGGACGTCGTCGTGGCCAGCGAGGAGCGACGGGCCGGTGTCGATCGAGCTCGACGGGATCTCCTACGACGTCCGGATGGTCGCCTCCAACCCCTCGGCGTACGACCGCTTCTACAACGTGATCGCCAACCCGATCCTCTGGTTCATCCAGCACTACCTCTGGGACCTCTCGAACGCGCCGGACATCCGGCAGGCGGAGGTCGACGCCTGGGAGGAGGGCTACAAGGTCGTCAACGACGACATCGCCGACGCGGTGATCCGGGCGATCGACGGCCAGGAGGACCCCGTCGTGATGCTGCACGACTACCACCTCTACACCTGCCCCGGGCTGATCCGGCAGGCGCGCCCCGACGCCTTCCTCCACTACTTCGTCCACATCCCCTGGTCCCAGCCCGACTCCTGGCGCATCCTGCCCAACCGCTGGCGCGAGGAGATCTATCTGAGCATGCTCTCCAACGACATCATCGGCTTCCACACGACCGCCTACTGCCGCAACTTCCTGCAGTGCTGCCGAGAGCTGATGGAGCTGGAGACGGACTACGAGCGGATGGCGGTGATCCACGAGGGCCGCGAGATCTGGGTCCGCGCCTACCCGCTCTCGATCGACACCCAGCGCCTCTACCGGGCCGCCGAGTCCTCGGAGGTGGCCTTCTACGAGAAGGAGCTGCTGCGCAGGCGCCGCGACCACCTGATCATCCGAGTCGACCGCGCCGACCTCTCCAAGAACGTCCTGCGCGGGTTCACCGCCTTCGACGTCTTCCTGGAGCAGCACCCCGAGTTCCGGGAGAAGGTCACCTTCATCGCCCATCTGCAGCCCTCCCGCCAGGACGTCCCGGAGTACGCCGAGTACCTGGAGCGGATCGAGGCGCTGGTCGCGGTCGTCAACCACCGCCACGGCACCACCGACTGGATGCCGATCGACCTGAGGATCTACGAGAACTTCGACGAGGCGGTCGCCCGCTACAAGCACTTCGACCTGCTGATGGTCAACTCGCTGTTCGACGGCATGAACCTGGTCGCCAAGGAGGCGCCGGCGGTGAACACCCGGAACGGCGTGGTGATGCTCTCGGAGAACACCGGGGCACACGAGGAGCTCGGGGACTGCGCCCTCTCGGTCAACCCCTTCGACATCCAGGAGCAGGCCGACGAGATCCACCGCGCCCTGACCATGGAGCCAGAGGAGCGGGCGCTGCGAGCCCGCCGCCTCAAGGAGATCATCACCGAGCGCGACCCCGGCGACTGGGTCGACGAGCAGCTCGACGACATCCGCGCCAAGCGCTCCACCGCCGAGGTCGGCTAACGCTCGATCCGGAACTCCCCGGGCGGCGGTGGCGGGATGTAGACAGGCGCCGGGGTGTAGACCGGGCTTGGGGCCTCGGTCCTCTCGCCCTCGGTGGCTGGGCCGTGGTGGCATGAGCGTGGTGAGTGATGCGCGTGCCGGGGCTGGTGGCGGGCCGGTCGGTGCGCGGGGGGCTGCCGGTGGGCTCGCCTCCTGGGTCTCGGCGCGGGCGGAGGCGTGACGGCGCTCGGGCGCGGCGGCGGCGGGACAGTTGCGAGCGGCGCGGGCGTCAGCCCGACGTCCGGGGGCACCGGCGGAGGCGCATCGCCGCCCAGCAGCGCCGGCAGGGAAGCGATCCCCACGACCGCCGCGGCCAGGATCGCCGCGACCCGGCCCACGCTCGCCCATCTGATCTGCCTGCCGGCCACTCATGGGTGAGCGCGCGAAACCGCTCTCGCCCCGCTCCATGCCATGGCCTATAGTCGCTCGCCGCTGTGAACCGGAGCTACGAACTCGTGCTGATGCTCGACCCCGAGGCCGCCGACGAGGCGCGCGCGAAGGTCGCTGGCGACGTGCGCCAGGCAGATCGAGGGCGCGGGCACCCTCGACCGAGCCGACGAGTGGGGCGTGCGCCAGATGGCCTATGAGATCCGCCAGCGAAACGAGGCGGACTACCGCTTCTACCGCTTCCAGGGCGAGCCCGAGCTCCTCGAGCGCCTCGACCACAGCCTCAAGATCACCGACGGCGTGCTCCGCTTCCGCATCTTCAAGGTCGAACCCGACGCGCCGGCAAATCCGCCGCCGCCCGTTGAGCGGCTGGCCGTCGCCTCGGATCGCCCCGATCGCGATCGTGGCCGCGGCCGTCGCGATCGCGACGACGACTAGCCCTCACTGAGCGGTCGTCGAGGTCCCCTGGGCCGGAGGCTGCAGCAGCTGCTGGCATTTTTGGCTGGCCGACTGGAACTTCGGATCGTCACGATTGACCTTCGACTCGTCGAAGATCGGCCCGTTCCCTGAGAGGTTTGGGGCGGGCAGGTCGTAGCCGTTCTGCTTGACGCAGGCGACGTAGCTGACTGACCGACTGACGGAAGGCCGCGCTGTTGACGTTGGGAGGCGTTCCCGCCGACCCTCGGGCTCGGCGGCTGGACACCGCACGCCTGGAAGGCCTTGGCACGTTCTCCGGCATCTGGGTAGGCCCAGAGCCACCCTGAGGCCCGATGGCCGCGCCGGAGGGCGGAGCGCCGTACGTCCGCGTCGTGCCGGACGCGCCGGCCGGTGGTGAGGCGTTCGTACCCGTCGGAGGTCCACCGCCCGGAGGAGCGGTCCGGAGGTTGAGGCCGTGCTTTTGCAGGCATTCGCGGTCCGAGGCGCTGAGCTGCTCGCCCGGTCCGAACGCGGCCGCATTGGTCGTCCCGCCTCCGGACGAGCCGGACGATCCCCCGCACGCCACCAGGCTGCCCGAGACCGTCAGAAACGCTGCCGCCGCCAGCAACCGGCGGATCGTGTGCCGGCCGCCGAATCGTTGTTTGGACCCTCTCATCGTCACTTCCTCTTGTTCGTCGTTTGCATGCTGGACCGGGCTACTGCCCGAAGAGCTGATCGACGGCTCCCGCCCCACCGCCCGATTGAGATGAGGCGCCGGCACCGCCGGCACCGGATGTCTGCGGAGCGCCCCCGCCGAGGAGGGCCCCGCCGCCGCTTCCCGCCTGCGACGCGCGGATCGACTGGGCCTTGACGGTCCCGCTCTTTCGCGACTGCCCCTGGATGACCACGGTGTCGCCGGGATGGATGTCGCCGACCTTCGAATCGGAGGAACGGGTCACGGTTGAGCCCTTGGTCGTCAGGACCTTGATCGTGTTGCCCTGGGCGTCGGTGACGTACAGCGTCCGGCCGCTGACGTTGGCGACGGTCCCGAAGGTGGTCCCGCCGCCGGACTGGGCGCCCAGCAGGCCCGCTGGCCCTCCGCCCGATGATGCGAGCCCGGCCGGCAGGCCGCCGCCGGTCGACGTGGACCCGGTCTGGCCCTTTTCGATCAGGACGCCGCCCACGAACCCGGCCGCCGCGATTGCCAGAGCGAGCAGTCCTCCGGTCAGGGGGGTGAGACGACGCGCCCTCTTGCCGACCGGAACCTCGGCCGCGGCATCGGGCCACTCGCTGCCCTCGATCAGAGGCTCGTCGACGACTGGCTCGGCCTTACTCAAAGCGCAACGCCTCCATTGGTCGGAGCCGGGCGGCCCGGCTGGCGGGATAGGTTCCGAAGAAGAGGCCCGCGGCGGCCGCGGCCCCAAACGCAAGAAAGACCGAGTAGGTGGCGATCACCGGCTGGACTCCCGCGATCCGGAACCGGCTGGCGACGATGCCGGCTGCCACCCCGGCGAGCCCTCCGAGCACCGAGACCACGACTGCCTCCGTGAGGAACTGGCGCGAGGATGTGGCCACGGCGGGCGCCGACGGCCTTGCGGATGCCGATCTCGCGGGTCCGCTCGGTGACGGTGACGAGCATGATGTTCATCACGCCGATGCCGCCGACGAGCAGCGAGATCGCCGCCACGGCGCCGAGCAGGATGGTGAACGATGCTCGGTCGTAGCTCGAGGCCGTCGCAGGATCGATCCCTGGTTGATCACCTGGAACGGTGGTCGTCGGTGACGTCGTGCGCGCGCGTAGAGGATCGAGTGTCACCTCGGCCTGAGCGGTGTCCAGCTGGTCGCGTGAGCTGGCCTGCGACGGTGATCGAGCTGATGTCGCCGTAGCCGGTCAGCGTGTCCTGCGCCGCCGTCAACGGGGACGATCACGAAGTCGTCCTGGTCCTGGAAGCCGTTCGACCCCTTCGCCTTCGTCACGCCTGCGATCTGAAAGTTGGAGCCGTTGATCTGGATCGTCTGACCGACCGGGTCCTGTCCTCCGAAAAGGTTCGACACCACGGTCGGGCCGACGCACCGCCACCCGGTTGCGGCTGGAGAGGTCCTGCTGGCTGATCATGCTGCCGGCCGCCGCTTCGTAGTCATGGGCGGTCGCGTAGGAGGGGGTCGTCCCGACCACCTGCGAGGGCTGGTAGCTGGTGCCGCCGTTGACCAGGGTCGCGCCGGCGACGCTGACGACCGGCGAAGCATTGGCGACGTCGGGGGCCTGGGCGGGATCCTGGATCGCGTCGGCGTCGTCAGTGGTGAGGGGCTTGGCGCCGGAGCCAGTATCGGCGCTGGCCGCGCCTGGGCCGCTGGGACCTGTGGTGCTCATCACCAGCAGGACGTTCGTGCCGAGCTTCTGGATGCTCGACTGCACAGCGGCCGAGGAGCCGTTCCCGACCGCGACCAGGACGATCACGGAGGCAACTCCGATCGTCATGCCGAGCACCGTCAGGGCCGAGCGAAGCTTGTTCGCGCCCAGGCTCGCGACGGCGGATCGCAGCGTCTCGCCGAACATCAGGCCGCGACCCTCCCGCTACGCGGCGCTCGACGACCTCGACCGTCCGCCAGGTGGACCACCCGGTCGACGCGGGCTCGCGACTTCCGGCTCGTGCGTGATCAGGACGATCGTCTTGCCGCGGTCGTTGAGCGCCTCGAAGATCCGCAGGACCTCATCGCTGGAGCGCGAGTCGAGGTTTCCGGTGGGCTCGTCGGCGAGGATCAGAGCAGGGTTGGTGACGATCGCGCGCGCGATCGCGACGCGCTGCTGCTGACCGCCCGAGAGCTCGGACGGGAAGATGCGCCGCGGTGCCCGAGCATCCCGACAGCCGCGAGAGCCGACTCGGCGCGCTGGCGGCGCTGCGTGCGCCCGACGCCCGCGTATCCGAGCGGGCAGCTCGACGTTCGCCATCGCGCTGGTGCGGGGCACCAGGTTGAAGCTCTGGAAGACGAACCCGATCTTCCGGTTGCGAAGGTCGGAGAGCCCCTCGTCATCGATCTGCCCGACGTCGATGCCATCGAGCAGAAAGCGGCCACAGGTCGGTGCATCGAGGCAGCCGAGGATGCTCATTAGCGTCGACTTCCCGCTGCCCCGAGGGGCCCATGATCGCGATCAGCTCTCCCCTCTCGATGCTCAGGGAGACGCCGCGGAGGGCTCGCACCTCGGAGCCGGGAAGCATGTAGGTGCGGACGACGTTCTCGAGGCGGATCACGGGCCCGTGCACCGTTTTCGGGCGTGAGGTGCTCATGGCCCTCCGCCGGGTGGGGAGATGAACACGCGCCCCTCCGCCGCCGGGTGCGCCGCCGCCCCCGAGGCCTCGCGAGATCGCCCCTCCGTTTCCGCCAAGCGCCTGTGCCGCGGCGGCGCCAAGGCCGGACGCGCTCGGGAGGACGACCTGATCCCCGGCCCGCAGCCCGCTGACGATCTCCGTGGTGCTGTCCCCAACCAGGCCGGTGGTGACCTGCCTCTGGACGTCCTTGCCGCCCTGCTTGACGGTGACGGAAGTGCCGCTGACAGCGCGGCTCGGAACCGTGACCACTCCCTGGACCTGAGCGATGACCACCTCCGCGGTCGCAGTCATGCCGGGCCGGATGCCGGCCGCCGTCTGCTTCACGACGATCGTCACCGGGTAGCTGACCACGTCGTTCGAGGTGCTGGAGAGGAGACCGATGTGCGTGACCCGCCCGGCGAGCTTCTCGTCGGGCACCGCGTTGACGCTGACGGTGGCGGGCTGGCCCACCTTTATGTCCGTGACGTCTGACTCGCTCAGCGAGACCTGCATCTTCATCCGATCGAGTTGCGCGAGGGTGATGAAGTCCGGAGAGCCGCTGTCGCCGATCGAGGCGGCGATCCCGTCCATCGAGGCCCTGAGCTCGGTGCCGCGCAGAGCCCGTTGTGCGTTGCCGAGGGAGATCTTGGCGTTGAGCAGGCTCGCCTTGGCCGAGCTGACGCCGGCCGCGTGACTGGCCGCGCTCTCGCCCGACGAGGAGCTGTCCGAGGGCGAGGACGGGTTGCTCGAGGAGCCGGCCCTGGCGCTCGCAAGCTCGGCCTCGGCCGAGGCGAGCTGGGCCTCGGCCTGCTCCAGGCCGCGGCGGGCGCTGGCGGAGTCGAGCGTCGCCAGCAGCTCGCCCTTGTGGACCTGGTCGCCCTCCTTGACGTAGAGGCGCGAGACCGTCCCCGAATTGCTGAACCCGATGCTGTCCTCGCGCGCGGGCTGCAGAGAACCGCTGCCGGACACGGTCTTCTGGACCACACCGCGCTGGGCCGCGACGGTGGTCTCGGGAGCCTCCTTCGCCGACGCCGGCCCAATCACCGCGATGGCCGTAGCCACCGCGGCCGCGCAGATCAGGCCCAGTACGGGCACCGCGAAGCGGCGATCGCCAACCGGCCTAGACATTTCCCGATGAAATCCTCATCTCCCGATCCCGCCTGACCTTGCCGGGGGAAGCTGAGAACCTGCTGGGAATCGGATGAGAATCCGGTACTTCCGCCTTTATGTGCCGACGGGGGAGAGAACCCGCCGCGCAACGACTTAAGATCGAAGTTCGGAATCGAAGGAAGAGGAGCTGATCAACTTGGCAGCGAGCAACATCAACGTGGTCGCGATCACCGGGAACCTCACCAAGGACCCGGAGCTGCGCTCGACCCCCAACGGAACCTCCGTCTGCAAGCTTCGCGTGGCCGTCAACAGCCGCCGCAAGGACGGCTCCAGCGGCGAGTGGGTCGACAAGCCCAACTACTTCGACGTCACCGTCTGGGGAGCGCAGGGCGAGAACTGCGCCAACTACCTCTCCAAGGGACGTCCGGTCGCCGTCGAGGGACGGCTCGACTGGCGCGAGTGGGAGGCCCAGGACGGCTCCAAGCGACAGGCGATCGAGATCATCGCCAACAGCGTCCAGTTCCTCGGCTCTCGCTCGGACAACGTTGGCGGCGGTGAGGGTGGCGGAGGCAACGGCACCTTCAAGCCGAGCTCGGACGTCCCGGCCGACACCTCGGACTTCGAGGGCGCGACGGTCAGCTCCGGCGGCGGCTCGGACGACGACATCCCCTTCTAGCTACCATTCGCGCCCTTCGTGGCGCGACAGCAACGACAGCAGACACCCACCGGCGGCCGCAGACGCCGCGGGCTCACCGATCGCGGACGGCCGCGCAAGTACACGCGGATCCCGGTCGAGCAGATCGACTACAAGGACCTCGGCCTGCTGCGCCGCTTCATCTCCGACCGCGGCAAGACCCGCTCACGCCGCGTCACCGGCCTCTCCCGGAAGCATCAGCAGCAGCTCGCGCTGGCCGTGAAGCGCGCCCGCGAGCTCGCGCTGCTGCCCTACGTCGGCGAGCGTTAGAGTCGATGGCCCAGGCTGTTCTGCTCAAGGACGTCGATGGCCTCGGCGAGGCCGGCACTGCGATAGACGTCTCCCCCGGGTACCTCCGCAACTACCTCGTGCCGCGCAAGCTGGCGCAGCCCGCCACCAAGGGCGCCCTGGAGGAGGCACAGCGCAAGCGCGAGCGGGCCGAGGAGGCCGAGAAGCAGGCCGCCGAGCGCGCCGGCGAGACCTCCGCCCTGCTCGGCAAGACCGTGCTGACGATCAATCACCGCGCCGGCGAGGACGGCAAGCTCTTCGGCTCCGTCACCTCCGCCGAGATCGCCGAGGCGATCCAGGCCGCCCGCGGCATCAAGGTCGACCGCAAGAAGATCCGCCTGGAGGAGCCGATCCGCGAGACCGGGACCTTCATGGTCGAGATCGAGGTCGGCGGCGGCGTCACGGCGTCGGTCAAGACGATCGTCGCCGAGGCGAAGGAATAGCGGCGCAAATAGCCTGAACTCGCCTGCGCTGAGGCTGCCGCCTGTGATTCTCTAGCCAGGCTCGCGCGGATTTAGTTCCACAACGGGGCACCTGGGAATCCGCCGGGCCCGTATCCAGACTTGAGTGGAGACTCGGCCGACGGCCGGGCGATTCCCTGCGCAATCCGAGGAGCAGTTGGCGACCAACGGAAAAACCATCGTCCCGCCCCAGAACCTGGAGGCCGAGGAGTCCGTCCTGGGGGCGATGATGGTCTCCGAGTCGACGATCGAGCCCGTCCTGCTCGACGTCCGCCTCCACGCCGAGGACTTCTACCGCGACCGCCATCGGACGATCTACGAGGCGATCATCAGCCTCAACGAGAACGCCGACCCCGTCGACGTCCTGACGGTCTCCGAGGCGCTGGCCAAGCACGGTCAGCTGGACGCGATCGGCGGCCGGGACGTGGTCGCCAGCCTGGCGGCCAAGGTTCCCGCCCCGGGCAGCGCCAAGCACTACGCGCAGATCGTCAAGCAGAACTCGCTGATGCGCCGCCTCGACATGGCGGCGAAGACGATCCAGCAGTCGGTCGCCGAGCGCGACGGCGAGCCGTCGGAGATGGTCGAGCAGGCCGAGCGCCTCCTCTTCCAGGTCGCCCACGAGGAGCGGGCCGTCGACTTCCGCGAGATCGGCGAGATCCTCCACGACGAGATCGACAAGCTCGAGGCGCTCGCCAGCGGCACCTCGGACATCACGGGAACTCCTTCCGGCTTCCGCGACCTCGACGACAAGACCGGCGGCTTCCAGCCCGGCAACCTGATCGTGATCGCGGCGAGGCCGGCGATGGGAAAGAGCGACGCTGGTCTGCGACTTCGCCCAGAACGTCGCGCTGAAGCACCAGAAGCCGGTCGCCCTCTTCTCCCTGGAGATGTCGGAGATGGAGCTCGCCCACCGCTTCATCGGCTCGCAGTCGCGGATCTCGAGCGACCGGCTGCGCAAGGGCAAGGTCTCGAGCAAGGACTGGCCGAAGGTCGTCAAGGCCTGCAACCAGCTCGAGTCCGCGCCGCTCTGGATCGACGACTCCTCCGATCTCGGGCTGCTCGAGCTGCGCGCCAAGGCCCGGCGCCTGCACGCGCAGGAGAAGAGCCGCGGCCACGAGGGCCTCGGCATGGTGATCGTCGACTACATGCAGCTGATGCGCAGCGACGACGCCCGCGCCAACCGCGTCGAGCAGGTCTCCCAGTTCAGCCGGGGCCTCAAGATCCTCGCCCGCGAGCTGGCCGTGCCCGTGATCGGCATCTCGCAGCTCTCCCGCGCCCCCGAGCAGCGCCCCGACAAGCGGCCGATCCTCTCGGACCTGCGCGAATCCGGCGCGATCGAGCAGGACGCCGACGTCGTCGGCTTCCTCTACCGCGACGACTACTACAACGCCGACTCCGAGGACCCCGGCGGCGCCGAGCTGATCCTCGCCAAGCACCGGAACGGCCCGGTCGGGACGGTCCGCCTCGTCTTCCTGGAGCACTACCCGAAGTTCGCCGACCGGGCGCGCGAGGAGCGGCCTCGGTCGAGCAGACCGCCGGCGAGGGCCCGCCGATCGAGGACTTCGATCCGGTCGACGGACGCCGAGCGAGGCCTGAGTTGGCGGCCCGCCCATCATCGGAGCGAGCGCCAGCCCTGCCGGCTCGGCGTCTGCGACGGATCCGGCTGGATCCTCGGGCCGGAGGACGTCGCCAGGCCCTGCGAGTGCCGCTCGCGGATGGTCGCGAAGGCGCGGCTGCGCGGCGTCGACTCGGTGATCCCCGCCAAGTACCGGGGCGTGTCGTTCGATCGCCCGCCGGTGACCCAGATTGATGACTTCGTGGTCAAGCGGGTCCGCGACTTCTGCGAGAACCTCGACGACAACCTCGACAGCGGCCGAGGGATGTGGTTCTTCGGCAATTCCGGGACCGGCAAGACCACCCTGGCCATGCTGATCTCGCGGACGGCGCTCGAGGCTGGCCGCTCAGTCGCGATCTATTCGCTCCCCAAGCTGTTGAGCCGGATCCGCCAGACGTACGACGCCGAGATCGGGGAGCAGTCCTACTCACAGTTCTTCGAGCGCCTCGCCACAGTCGATCTGCTGCATCTCGACGATCTTGGCGCCGAGAAGCAGACGGAATGGGTGCTCGAGCAGCTCTACGCGCTGATCAACGAGCGATACGAACGACAGCGCTCGCTGATCGTCACCAGCAACTACGAGGACGACGAGCTCGAGAAGCAACTCGGCACCCGCATCGTCTCTCGGTTGGTCGACATCTGCGGGGATCCGGTCTTGCTCTTCGGCGAGGACCGCCGCATGCGCGTCTCCGCCGATGTCGCCAGCTCGCTGGGCGAGGGCGGCGGCTCGGCGCTCGGCCCGCTCGACCACTAGAGGGCCGATTCCAGGTCATTTGCGGCGTCGGCGTCCCTCGACCCTCATAATCTGCCGCCGTGCCCGGAATCGTCATAGTCGGCGCCCAGTGGGGCGACGAAGGTAAAGGGAAGGTCACCGACCTGCTCGCGGAGCAGGCCGACGTCGTGATCCGCTTTCAGGGCGGCAACAACGCCGGCCACACGATCATCCGCGACGGGGAGACCTTCAAGTTCCACCTGATCCCATCGGGGATCCTCTACCCGGGCAAGACCTGCGCGATAGGCAACGGCGTGGTGATCGACCCGGGCGTGCTCACCGGCGAGCTCGAGGAGCTGCGTCACCGCCGGATCGACGTCAGCGGTCTGCGGATCTCGGCGAACGCGCACGTGATCATGCCCTACCACGTGAAGCTCGACACGGCCGGGGAGCTGAAGCTCGGCAAGCTCGAGATCGGCACCACCCGGCGCGGGATCGGCCCCGCCTACTCCGACAAGGCGGCGCGCCTCGGTATCCGCGTCCAGGACCTGCTCGACCCGAAGATCCTCCGCAAGAAGATCATGACCGCGATGGAGCCGAAACAGCAGATGCTGCGGCCCTTCGCCAAGGACCCCGAGCTCGACCTCCACACGATGGTCGAGACCTACGCCACCTACGGCCACCGCCTGGCGCCGCACATCACCGACACCGCGAAGCTCTGCTGGGACGCCCTCGACGCGGATCGCACCGTGCTCTTCGAGGGCGCACAGGGCACGATGCTCGATCTCGACCACGGGACCTATCCCTTCGTCACCTCATCGAACCCGGTGGCGGGCGCGGCGTGCATCGGAGCGGGAGTCGGCCCGCGCGACATCGACGAGGTCTGGGGGATCGCCAAGGCCTACGCGACGCGGGTGGGCGCCGGCCCGTTTCCCAGCGAGCTCGAGGACGACCTGGGAGACACCCTCCGCGAGCGTGGCGGCGAGATGGGGACGACGACGGGCAGGCCCCGCCGCTGCGGCTGGCTCGACCTGGTCGCGCTCCGGTACGCCGTCAGGCTGAACACCATGACCGCCCTCGCCGTCACCAAGCTCGACGTGCTCTCCGGCATCGATCCGCTGCGCGTCTGCGTCCGCTACCGGCACCCCGAGGGCGCCGTCTTCGACGAGTTCCCGTACCACCAGTCGATCATCCACACGGCCGAGCCGGAGTACGAGGAGCTGCCCGGCTTCGAGGGCGACATCGGGGAGTGCCGCCGCGAGGAGGACCTGCCGGCCGAGGCCCGGAACTACCTCGCCGCGATCGCCGACCACATGGGGATTCCCGTGCGGCTCGTCGGGGTCGGCCCGGGCCGCGACCAGGTGATCTGGATGGGCCAGGAGGCGGAACCCCGCCTCCGGGCGGCCGCTTAAGCGAGAGCGCCCGTTGCGCGCATCCCGTGCTCCGCCGTGTTGGGGATCACGCCCTCCTCGACTCCCCTCTCCTCGCCGCGGCGGAGCATGCGCAGGCCGAGGATCGTCGCCGCCAGGGTGGCGGTCACGCCGAGGCTGACCTGCACGCTGAGCAGCCCCTGCCGGGTCCAGTAGACGTCGCGCAGGTCGAGCAGCAGCGCCGCCTCGTCCATCGTCAGGCCCATCCCCACGCCGAATGGGATCGCGAGCGCCGACTCGACGCGCTCGTTGCGGGTGGTGAGGGCCCCGACCCCTGAGCCGAAGGCCAGCGACGATGCCCGGGCACGAAGTGATGGATGTGCCGACCGCTGACGTGGACGTCCCCGGCGGGCCACCAGACGTGGCGAATGCCCCAGGTCGAGAGCCGGGCGAACGCGAAGGCGCCCAGGAACCCCTGCAGGATGTTGAAGAGCACGGTCTCGTGGTGGGGCGTCGCGATGATCCCGCGGCGGGCGACCGCGAGAGTGTCCCGAGTCGCATAGCCGGCCGCATCGGCGAGGGTCGTCGGCGTCTCGGCCTCCGAGCTCTCGCGCCGCCGCCGTGCCATCCGCAGCAGCTCGCCGCGTGACCAGCGTCCCCAGGGAGCCGGCGGCGAACACGGCGAGGCCGACGGTGACCCGCTCCGCCCTCCGCTCGCTGGCGATCGACGCCAGGCGCCGCCGCTTCCGTCTTCCGGTCCGCCTTCTCATGGGGTGGGCATGCTAGCCGCGCCCCTCCGGCACCCCGCAAATCGGGTAGGAATGTGGCTTTGTGGAGCCATATCCGTGGGATCTACGGAGGTCGGGATCCGTCGCGCCCAATAGGATTTCCCCATGCGCAGGTTGCTCTCACCGGTCAACGTCGGCGTCAGCGCCGCCCGCCACGTGCTCTGGTACCTGAGCTACCACGCCGCACCCCGCTCGCACTAACGAGCGCGTCCCCCGGCCGGTAGGGTCCCGGCCCGATGGGAATCATCGCCTGGATCATCCTGGGTCTGTTCGCCGGCACTATCGCCCGCGCCCTGATCCCCGGCCGGACCGAGCCGGGTGGCTGCATCGGGACCACCGCGATCGGCATCTTCGGCGCCCTGCTCGGAGGCTTTCTCGCCAGCGCCCTCGGCGTCGGCCACATCCACGACTTCTTCAACCTCGGGACCTGGCTGATCGCAATCGGCGGCTCGATCATCCTGCTGTTGATCATCCGCGCGATCGCCCGCTAGGGGCCCCGCGGTTGGGGTGTGGGGTGATGGGCCGTGCAGGGATCGAACCTGCGACCTTGAGATTAAGAGTCTCCTGCTCTACCAGCTGAGCTAACGGCCCTGGATGGGGGCGGAATTATAGGAAGGAGCTAGAGCCCGCCGCTGCCGCCGCTCAGGCCGCCGGTGCCTAGCCCGTTGAGCGGGTTGCCGCCGCCGGTAGCGCCGCCGCCAGTCGCGCCGCCTCCGGCCGCGCCCTGCGTCTGCTGCTGCTGCTTCGTGAGCTGCTTGATCGCCGTCTGGAGCTGCTGGCCGAGCTGCTGGATCTGCTTGAGCTGGCTGTCGATCGTCGAGGGGTTGGCCCCCTTTGCCTGCTTCGCCTGGGCGGCGGCCTGGTCGCCGCCCTGGGTGTCGCCTGGCCAGATAGAGGTACTGGGCGAGCGTCGCATAGGAGTTGGAGGTCGCCTTGCTGGGCTGCTTGGCGATCAGGACCTGCTGGGCCTGCGCGGCGGATTTCCAGTCGCCCACCGCCGCAGTTGATGTCGGTGAGGGCCTCGGTGGAGGTGGTATCGCTTCGGGCGGCGGTGAAGTCCAGCCTGGCCAGCAGGTCGAAGGTGTTGAGCGCGTAGACCGCGGGCGTCGCGGCGAGGTTTCCCTTGCTCGCCTTCACGTACTTGTTCCAGGCGTCGGCGGCCTGACGAAGATGCTGCTCGCCGTCGCTGGTGGGGGCACCGCTGCTGTCGGTGTTGGCGTTGGCCGCGGAGTACTCGAGGCGCACCAGGTTGGCGAGTGCCGTCGTGTCGCTGGGATTCACCTGAAGCTGCTTCTGGGCTGCCTCGATGTCGCTGTCGAACGCGGTCGAGCTGCTGCCGCCCCCGCCGCCGAACAGGTCGCTGAAGCTGAAGCCGCCACCGCCCGTGCCGACGCCGAGGAACACGAAGCTGATCGCGAAGATCAGCGCCAGGCCGCCGAACACGACTCGGACCACGCGGCGGCGACGGGGGGTCTGCAGGTCGAAAAGCACGGCGGAAGCCTAGATGAACCCGGGTCCGCGCCTACGCCGCCCCGCTGGGCGGCGGCTCGGAGACGGTGATGTCGCGGTCCGAGGCGCTCTCGGGCGGCCGGCCGAACATCCTGGCCAGGATCACGCTGCCCTCATAGAGCAGGAGCAGCGGGACCGCCTCGATCAGCATGGTGATCGGGTCGGTGCCCGGCAGCAGGGCGGCGACGATGATCAGGATGACGTACGCGTAGCGACGGTTCTGCGAGAGCTGCTCGGGGGTGACGATCCCGAGGCGAGTGACCGCGAGGATCCCGATCGGCAGCTGGAAGATCAGTCCCATCACGCCAAGCGTGAGCGTGAAGAAGCTGTAGTAGTCGCGCGCCCTGATCTGGATGTTGAACTGGCTGTCGTTGAAGTTCAGGAGGAACTTGGTCGCGGCGGGCAGCACGACGAAGTAGCCGAAGACGACTCCCGCGACGAACAGCAGCGGCACCCCCATCAGGAAGGGAACGACAACCCGTTTCTCCCGGGTGGTCAAGCGCCGGCAGGACGAAGGCGTAGGCCTGGTAGAGGATCACCGGCAGGGAGATGACGATGGCGGCGTAGGCGGTGATCGTCACGGTCGTGGTGAACGGCTCGGCGACGCCGAAGGTGATCGGCGTCTTGTCGCCGGGCAGCGGCGCGTTCGCGATGTCGAGCAGCCAGCTGTTCTGCCAGAAGCAGAGCGCGAAGGCGACGCTGAACGCGACGATCGAGATGACGATGCGCGTACGAAGCTCGTCGAGGTGCTCGACGAGCGTAAGCCGGTCCTCGAAATCGACCGGCCCTAGCCGGGCCATTGACTAGGCCTTGTTCTCGGAGACGACCTCGCCCTCGACGGGCTCCGCGGTCTCGCTCTCGGCGGCGCTGGGCGCGGGCGTGCTCTCGGCGGCGCTGGGCGCGGCCTGGCTCGGCCTCCAACTCGCGACGCTTCTCCTCCGGGGAGTCCTTGTCCTCCTCGCTGTCCCCGGAGAGGGAGCTCTTGAACTCGCGGATACCACGCCCCATCGACTGGCCGAGCTCCGGAAGGCGCTTCGGCCCGAAGATGATCAGGACGATGATGAGAACGACGGCTATCTCCAGCGGTCCCACGTTGGGCATCGCGCGGATGTTAGCGGCAGGCGGGGTCTCCGCCCCACACCTTTATGCAGCGCTTACTGCCGGTCGAAGTTGAGGTAGAACCGGCTCGCCGTCGGCTCCGCCTGCCCCTGGTACTTGCTGCCGGCCTCCTTCGCGCCGTAGGCGTGATCGACCGGCCCGTCCATCCGCATGAAGGAGATCTGCCCGATCGGCATCCCGTGGTAGATCGTGATCGGCAGGGTGGCGAGATTGGAGAGCTCCAGAGTGAGGTTCCCCTCGAACCCGGGGTCCACGAACCCCGCCGTGGAGTGGATCACCAGCCCGAGCCGGCCGAGAGAGCTCTTTCCCTCCAGGCGCGCCACCAGATCGTCGGGCAGGGCGACCCGCTCGAGGGTCTGGCCCA
Source organism: uncultured Solirubrobacterales bacterium (assembly GCA_963763985.1). Lineage (GTDB taxonomy): Bacteria > Actinomycetota > Thermoleophilia > Solirubrobacterales > 70-9 > DASUPK01. The sequence goes on from CAVXQO010000017.1 coordinate 295,715, forward strand.
GGACGAACTCGCCCGGATGGAGGACGAAGGGCTCCCCGTCCTCGACCGTGACCAGCTCCGTCAGGTTCTCCATCGGCTCCCGTACGTCGATGTACGGGTAGCGCGAGTTGTTGAAGACGCGAAAGCTGCGGTCGACGCGCATATCGACGCTGGAGGGCTGCACGAGATCCTCGTCGTAGGGGTCGAAGACCAGCCTGCCGGCTGCGATCTCCTCCTTGATCGTGCGGTCGCTGAGAACCATCGAATCAGTCTATTCCGGGGTTATCCGCAACCTCAGGCGGGGATTGCCCGTAGATCGCAAGAACCCCACTATTTGGCCTAAAGATCGGCCGCTTCGAGCCCGATATGTCACCCACGATGGGAGTTCCGAAGCGGACAAACACTCAGCCCCTGACGCACACAGGCACGAAGTCCGCCGAGGGCATGCACGCCTGCCCGACCTGCTCGTCCTCCCTGGTTCAGCCGGTCAACTGGCACGAGCAGGGCGACGGGTACTGGCACGTCGAGCTCCGCTGCCCCGAGTGCGAGTGGTGGGGTCGCGACAGCTACTCCCAGTCCGAGGTCGACACCTACGACGAGGAGCTGGATCGCGGCGGCCAGGAGCTGATCGAGGACCTTCGCTCCCTCACCCGGGCGAACATGGAGGAAGAGGCCGATCGTCTTGCCATGGCGCTGGCGAGCGACAGCATCCTCCCCGAAGACTTCTAGCGCGAACGAAGTACCACTCCAAAAAACGAGTCACCTCCCTGCACCACGAACGGCGGCCCTCCGGGGCCGTCGTTCTCTATGAATACCGCTCGACCACCCCGTCGGCGATCAGCGCGAGCAGCTGACGCTCCTCGTCCGAGAAGTCGTCGGATTCGAGAACGCGCTTGGCGCGCTTGATCCCCCGCTTGGCGCGATCGCGCACCTCATCCAGCGCTCCGGTCGCCGCGATCCGGTCGCACATCCGCTCGGCGCCGCTCTGGTCGAGACCCCGCAGCTCAGCCGACTCCAGCCCCGGGTCGAGCCGGCGAGCCAGGATCAGCGGCAGCGTCACGGTGCCGTCCAGCAGGTCCGTCCCGCGAGCCTTCCCCGTCCGCTCCGGCGGCCCGGTGACGTCGAGGACGTCGTCGAGCAGCTGGAAGGCGAGGCCGATCTCCCGCCCGAACGAGGCGAGCTTCTCGGTGCCGGGAGCGCTCGAGGCCAGACGCCCGACCCGGCAGGCGGACTCGAAGAGCCGGGCGGTCTTCAGGGAGCAGCGCTCCAGGTAGCGCTCCTCGGTGAGAGAGGTGTCGAAGGCATCGTGGCGCTGCGCCAACTCCCCGAGCGCCAGCGCGACAGAGGCCGAGCTGAGCTCGGCCACCTCGGCCTCGCCGCCGTCCACGGCGAGCTCGGCGAAAGCACGCGAGAAGAGCAGGTCCCCCACCCCGACCGCCCGGTCCCTGCCCGAGCGAGCCACCACCGTCGGGCGGCCCCGGCGGACGGGGGCGCCGTCGAGAACGTCGTCGTGGACCAGGGTCGCCATGTGGACGAGCTCCACGGCGGAGGCGGTCCGAACCGCTCGGTCTCCCGCCCCCTCGCCGGCGGCCATCAGGACCAGCAGCGGGCGCAGGCGCTTGCCGCCAGCGGTCAGGGTGGCCTCGGCCTCCTCGCCCAGCCGCGGCCCATATCCCGCTGGAGAGGCTGGCCAGCCGGTCCTCGACCTCAGCCATGCGCGCCGGGAGCCAGGCGCTGGCGGCGTCCATCACAGCGGTCACAGGCGGTGGAATGGACGACCGGGTCATGCGGCCTTGGTGGCGCTGTGGATGGCGATGATCCCCCCGGCCAGCAGCAACCAGCGGATCTCGGTGAAGCCGGCCGCGTCCATCATTGCCGCCAGCTTCTCCGGCGCGGGGAACGTGCGGACCGAGTTCGGCAGGTAGTTGTAGGCGTCGGAGTCGCCGGCGAACGTGCCGATCACGGGCACGACGCGGTCGAACCAGAGCGAGTAGAAGCTCGCCAGCGGCTCACGCTGCGGCCGCGTGATCTCCAGGATCACCAGACGGCCACCGGGCCGCAGCACCCGCCCCATCTCGGCGAGCCCCTTGTCGAGATCGGCCAGGTTGCGGGCGCCGAAGCCGATCGTGACCGCGTCGAAGCTTGCGTCCCCATAGGGCAGGTCGAGCGCGTCCGCCCAGCCGAACTCCACCGGCAGGCCCTCGTCGCCGCTCTTGCGCCGCGCCAGCTCCAGCATCGGCTCGGAGAAGTCGCTGCCCACCACTCGGCCGTCCGGGCCGATCCGCCGCCTCAGCTCGAGCGCGAGGTCGCCGGTGCCGCAGCAGACGTCGAGTGCGTCAGAGCCCGGCCCGACCTGCGCCCGGTCGACCGCCCGCTCCCGCCATTGGTGGTGGAGCCCGGCGGTCATCGCCGAGTTCATCAGGTCGTACACCCCGGCGATCCGGTCGAACATGCCACGGACCTCCGTCGCGAACTCCTCCGAGTCGCGCCGCGGGACGCTGCTGCCGGCCTCGGTGCCGGACGAGACACTCATCAACGCGAGGTTAGTCCCAGACTCAGTTCAGCGAGGCGATGTAGGCCGTCAGCGCCGCGGACTTCTGCGGCGACAGGCCCGAGTACGAAGGCATGATGCTCGGCCCGACCTCGAGCGAGCGCGCGATCGCGTTCCTGGGCAGGCGTGCGCCGATGTGCGTCAGCTCGGGCCCGGGGCCGTTGTTGCCGTTGTCTCCGAGCTTGTGGCAGGCGAGGCAACCCGATTGGGCGACGACCTCCTTGCCCGGCTCGAGGGCGGCAGTGGTCTTCAGGTCGATCTCGCTCGGCGGCCCGGCGGTGGCGCCGAGGAAGGTCAGGTAGGCCATCGCGATGATCGTCAGGATCCCGGCCGTCAGGGCGATCGGCCTGCGCTCCGGTCTTCGCTCCGAGTTGCGGTCATAGAACGGCAGCATGAGCAGAAGCACCATGGCGATCGTCGGGATCCCGATCGTCGCGATCGGCACCGCCCACGGCGGCTTGATCACTCGGAGCAGCTCGAAGAGGAAGAAGAAGTACCACTCGGGCCGCGGGGTGTAGGTGGTCGTGGTCGGGTCGACCTTCGGGCCCTGCTCGGCGCCGAGAACGATCGACAGCGCGACGATCACCAGCGCGACGATCAGCATCATCGTCGTGTCCTTCAGCACCGCATAAGGGAAGAAGGGCTTGCCCTTCTTCTTCAGGGTCTCGTAATCGCGGAGGTAGGCCTCCTTCTCGCGCCTGTTCACCCGACCTCCTCCCTGCGGAGCGACTTCGGCCGGTCGCCCTTGAGCCAGGGCGGGGCCGTCGTGCCGAGCTTGACGACGAGGTAGAGGTGTGCCCCGATCAGGGCGATGATCAACCCGGGCACTAAGAGCATGTGGATCGCGTAGAAGCGCGACAGCGTGGTGGCGCCGATCTCCGGCCCGGCGCGCAGGAAGTCAGCGAGGTACGGGCCGACGACGGGACCGGTGCCGGTGATGTTGTTGGCGACGATCGTCGCCCAGTAGGAGCGCTGATCGAAGGGCAGCAGGTATCCGGTCAGCCCCATGAGCAGGGTGAGGATCAGCAGGACGACCCCGATCACCCAGTTCAGCTCCCGCGGGTACTTGTAGGCGCCGAAGAAGAACACCCGCCCCATGTGCAGGAAGATGCAGATGATCATCACCGAGGCGCCCCACTTGTGCATGCCGCGGACGAACTCGCCCATCCAGACGTCGTTGGTCAGGTGGGTGATCGAGCCGTAGGCCTGGGTCGGCGACGGCGTGTAGTACATCGCCAGGAAGACGCCGGTCAGCGCCTGGAAGGTGAAGGCGAAGAGCGTCGCCGAGCCGAGCGTGTAGAACCAGTTGGTGCCCTTGGGGACCTTGCGGTAGAGCATCGCGGTGAGGAAGCCGGTCGCCCCCGTGCGCTCGTCGACCCACCCCAGGGCGTCGCCGCCCGCCTCCTTGGCGACCTCGGCGGGGCCGGCGCCGTTGCCATTGGCGCCGTTGGTGCGCTCTCCGGGCTTTGCCGGACGGCTCAGCGGTCCTGGCTTTGGAAGCTTCGGCACGATCGGCTCCTACGGCGGCGGCGGCACCGATGGCCGCGGCGGGTAGAGGTAGTTCCAGACGCCTCCGGTGAACTCGCCCGGGTCCCGGGCGCGGACCGGATCGAAGCTATTGGTGACGCTGTAGCGCGGACCGACCTCGACCTGGCCGTTGGTGACCCGGGTCTGGAAGCGATCCAGGGGACGCACCGGCGGTCCGCCGATCCGCTCCCCGAGGAAGCCGTAGACGCCACCGTGGCACGGGCAGATGAAGTTCCCGGCGGCCTGCACGAAGTTCACGGGGCAGCCGAGGTGCGCGCAGCGGGTCGTAATCGCGATGTACTCGTTCGACTTCTCCGGCTCGTACCCCGAGGGCAGGTCGGTGAGGCTTGGATCGCCCTGGCGCACGTAGACGGTGGTCTTGCCGGTCTCGCCGACGCCCTCCACCGCCGTGATCACCACCGGCCTGTAGGTGTCGGGGGTGAAGTCCGAGGTCGGGCCGACCGCCTGGAAGGGCTCGTCCTCCTCCTCGAAGAGCGGCGCGGCCGCGAAGCCGATCGCCGGCAGCACGATCGCGGCCCCGGCTATCCCCCCGATCGCCTGGACGCCGATGGTGAAGGCGGTCCGCCGGTTCATCGACTCGCCCTCGAAGTAGCCCGCGGGGTCGGGGCTTGGTAGGCCCTTCGGTGCCCCCTGCTTGTCGTTTCCCTGATCAGCCACGTTTCGGGACGTCCTCGGCGGCGAAGCCTATCGCCTCGGCTGCGCGAGCCAGGGCGTCGGCCATGCCCGCTCGGCGGGCCGTTTCGGTCGCGTTGTGGACCAGCATCTCGACCGCTCCGGGCTCTTCACGCCGCAGCGCTTCCTTGGCGGTCTCGTGCTCGTCCGTGGTCCCAGCGCCCACCGCGACCGTCGAGGCGAGCCAGAGCGCCGCGGAGCGGAGGTCGGGTGAACCGTCTCCATTCTCCGCGTGAACCTGGGCCGAGAGGCTGATCAGGTCGGCCAGCTCCCTGACCGCATCGAGATCCCCCCGGGCGGCGAGCTTCTCCAGGCCGAGGGCGTAGAGGTAGTCGCCGGCGAGCAGCCGCAGGTCCCCGTCGGCGCCGTCGATCAGCCTTGGGGTCTCGTAATGCAGCAGGTACCCCTCCCTGATCGCCTCGACGAGGAGCGTGTACTCGGCGGGCGCCTCGCTCCCCCGCGGGCCGGCCGCGGCCAGCGCTCCGAGGGCGGGCTCCTCGTCCGAGTCGCAGACGTACGGCGAGATCACGTTCTCGCCGTCGCGGAGGAGGGTCGCAAGGGTTGAAAGCGAGGTGGCGGTCGAGGCCATTCGGAATCGAGATTAGCCCGGGGCGTCAGGAAATGGCGTGATCAAAGGCCTCGCCCGCGGCGGCGATCGTGCGCTCGATCGACTCGTCGTCGTGGGCGAGGGAGGGGAACCACGCCTCGAACTGGGAGGCGGGCGGATAGACGCCGTGGTCGAGCATGGCCCGGCAGAAACGGCCGTACGCCCTCGCGTCGCAGGCCTGGGCGCCGGTGAAGTCGCGGACCGGGTCGGCGCTGAAGAAGACGGTGATCAGCCCGGGCACGCTCGCCACCTGGACCGGCCGGTCCCCGGCGGCCCGCCGCAGTCCGGTCGCGAGCCGGGTGGTGACGGACTCGATCCCGACGTAGGCCGCGCCGTCCAGCTTGCGCAGCGTCGCGAGGCCGGCGGCGACCGCGAGCGGGTTGCCGGACAGGGTCCCCGCCTGGTAGACGTCGCCCGCGGGGGCGATCCGCTCCATCAGCTCGCGCGAGCCGCCGTACGCGGCGGCGGGCAGGCCGCCGCCCAGCACCTTGCCCATCAGGGTCAGGTCCGCTTCGACGCCGAGCAGCTCCTGGGCGCCTCCCCTGGCGACTCGGAAGCCGCTGATCACCTCGTCGAGGATGAGCAGCGAGCCGACCTCGGCGGTGGCGTCCCTGAGCATCTCCACGAAGCCGAGATCGGGGGGAACGACGCCCATGTTGGCGGGGATCGGCTCCGCGATCACCGCGGCCGGGCGGCCCCTCGAGATCGCCTGGGCCACGGCGTCGGCGTCGTTCCAGGGCACGATCACCGTGTCCGAGGCCTGAGCCTCGGTGACGCCGGGACTGGCGGGGACTCCCGCCGTCGCCAGGCCGGAGCCGCCCTCCGCCAGCAGGCCGTCGACGTGCCCGTGGTATGCCCCGGCGAACTTGAGGATCGTGGTGCGGCCGGTGGCGGCACGCGCCAGGCGCAGCGCCGACATGGTCGCCTCGGTTCCGGAGCTGGTCATGCGGATCATCTCCACGCTCGCGAAGCGATCGGCCACCTTGGCCGCCAGCTCCACCTCTCCCGCGGTCGGAGCGCCGTAGCTGGTGCCGCGACCGGCTGCCGAGCGGACCGCCTCGACGACGAGCGGGTCGGCGTGGCCGAGGATCAGCGGACCCCAGGAGCAGACCCAGTCGACATAGCGATTGCCGTCGACGTCCCAGATGTAGGGGCCCTCCCCGCGGTCGATGAAGAGCGGATCGCGGCCGATGGAGCGCATCGCCCGGACCGGGGAGTTGACCCCTCCGGGCAACACCTCGAGCGCTCGCCGGTACAGCTCCTCCGACCGGCTTATGAGTGCTCAGCCTCCCAGCGGGCGTAGTCGTCGGTGAAGTAGTGGAGGCGGATCTTCTTGAACTCGGTCGAGGAGTAGAGCACCGCGCGGTCTTCGCCATGGAGGTCGTGCTCGGCGGCGATCCCGTCGAGGACCGCGTCGCACTCCTCCTTGGAGCGCCCGTGGGCCATCGTGAAGACGCTGTACGGCCAGTCCGCGTAGGTCGGGCGCTGGTAGCAGTGGGAGATTCCGCGGACGGCGGCCATCCGCGCGCCCACGTCGAGGATGTTCTCCTCGGGGACCCGCCAGACGCCCATCCCGTTGGCCGAGAAGCCGGCGCGGCGGTGGAAGAGGATCGCCGCGACACGGCGCAGCAGCTTGCGATCGACCATGCCGCGGAGGTGGTCGAGGAACGCTTCGGTGTCCATCCCAACCTCGCCGGCGGCCGCGTCATAGGGGCGATCCGTGACCTGCATCGGGCCCTGCAGCGCCCTGATCACCGCGATGTCGGTGTCGTCGTAGGGCTGGCGCTCGAGCTCCCGGGGCGGCGCCGCCTCCACGGCGGCCGACAGGTCCTCGGTGCTCCCCTCCATCTCCAGGTTCATGTTGATCTTGAACAGCTGGAGCGTGGGCAGCTGGCGGATCGACTCGGCTCCAGTGAGGCGCTGGAGCACCTCCAGGGTGCCCTGGAGGCCAAGCTCCGAGTCCGGCGGGGTCGCGATCGTGAACCAGAGGTTGAACTCGTGCGTTCGCAGGTAGTTGTGGGAGACCCCAGGGTGGGCGTTGATGATCTTCGCCGCCCGATGCGGGTTCTCCGAGTCGACCTTCGCCGCGACCAGCATCGAGCTGTACCCGAGCGCGCGGGTGTCGAAGATCGGGGTGATCTCGCGGATGATCCGCTCGTCGAGGAGGCGCTGGGTGCGCGCCTTGACCTCGTCGACCTCGAGCTCGGCCTCCGCGGCGACCAGGTCGAACGGCCGCGGGTCGAGCGGGTAGCTCGACTGGAGCAGGTTCATCAGGTGCTTGTCGGCGTCGTCCAGGGGGACCGCAGCGCCGCCGGCGCGCGAGCGAACCTTCGGTCGCGCTCTGCCGGCAACACCGTCTTCAAGTGATGTTGGTTCGGGCGGCTTGTTCACCGGTGCTGGGCCTCCGCCGAGAGCCAGGCCGCCGCATCCTTGGCGAAGTAGGTGATGATCATGTCCGCACCGGCGCGCCGGATAGAGGTCAGCGACTCCATCGCCGCGGCGCGCTCGTCGAGCCAGCCGTTCGCCGCGGCCGCCTTCAGCATCGAGTACTCGCCCCCCACGTGGTACGCGGCCAGAGGGGCGCCGGTGGCGTCCTTGACGCGCCGGATCACGTCGAGGTACGGGAGCGCCGGCTTCACCATCACCACGTCGGCTCCCTCCTCGAGGTCGAGCTTCGCCTCGCGGACTGCCTCCTCGGCGTTGGCGGGGTTCATCTGGTATCCGCGGCGGTCTCCGAACTCCGGCGTCGAGTCGGCGGCCTCGCGGAACGGGCCGTAGAAGGCGGACGCGTACTTGGCGCTGTAGGCGACGATCGGCACCGAGGAGTGTCCCTCCTCGTCGAGCTGGCCGCGGATCGCGCCCACCCGGCCGTCCATCATGTCGCTCGGCGCGACGGCGTCAGCGCCGGCGTCTGCATGCGAGATGGCGGTCTTTGCCAGCAGCTCGATGGTCAGATCGTTGTCCACCTCCCCGCCTCGGACGATCCCGCAGTGACCGTGCGAGGTGTACTCGCAAAGGCATACGTCGGTGATCACCACGATCTCCGGATGCGCCTCCTTCAGCGCCCGGACAGCCATCTGCACGACTCCCTCGTTGTCGTAGGCCTCGCTGCCGACCTCGTCCTTGCTGGCGGGAATCCCGAAGAGCAGCACCGCCCGCACACCCGCGGCGGCGATCTCGGTGACCTCGGCGACGGCCTCGGAGATCGAGAGCCGATCCATGCCGGGCATCGACTCGATGGGATCGCGGATGCCCTCGCCGGCGGTGATGAAGAGCGGCTGGACGAGGTGGTCGGCCGTCAGGTCCGTCTCGCGGACCAGGTCTCTCAGAGGCTCGGTTCGCCGCAGACGGCGCAATCGGGTGACCGGAAAGCTCATATCGCTGATTCTAGCCGGCGCGGGGTCTGCAAGCAAAACCTTCGCAAAGCGCAGAGTCGCGCCAGCAGCGAGATAGCCCACCGTCAGCAGCGCCAGGTGCAGCAATGGGCAGGCCTAGGTCCGGGCCAGATGCCGATAGGGCTCCGGAGAGGGCGTCGACGGCCGCTCGGAACGGGAAGGCGCCGGCGATGACGTGGATCACGTCGAGCAGGGTCTTGCTGACCGTTCCGGAGGGGACCAGGGAGATGAAGGCGACGGGCAGCGCAAGTGCGAAGGCGAGCAGGGCGCTGGCTCGCACCTCGCGTGCCGCGGCGCCGATCGCCAGCCCGAGCCCTGAGGAGGCGGCGCCCGCCAGCAGGATGGCGGGGACGATCAGGTAGATCCGCCCCCACGCGATCGACTCGAATGGGCTGATTGCGGCGAGCAGCAGCAGGGTGACCACCAGTGCCGCTCCCGTCCCCAGTGCCGCCTTCTCGACCAGCAGGCCCGTCCGGCTGACGAGGCCGCGTGTGAGCCGGGTGAAGGTGTTCTCCTCCCGCTCGAGGGCGAGTGAACCCGAGACCAGCAACACCGTGACGAAGAGCAGCGTGATCGCCGCCGCGACGGCGACCGCGAAGGTGTCGAGGGGCGGGACGCTCCCGGCGATCACCTGCTTGTCGACCGCGATCGGCTGGCGGACCGAGGAGAGCAGGCTGTCGGCGAGAGCGAGGTTCTGGCGCGCGAGGCGGGCGAAGTCGCTGACCCGGGTGACCTGGCTGCGCTGCGCGGGCGGCAGGGTCGCCGCAACGGCGTCCAGCGCCTTCTCCGACTTCTGCAACCCCAGGATGTGAACCGTCTGGCCGAGGAACGGGATCGTGAACTCCCCGCCGTTGGCCAGGATCTTCTCGTAGTCGCTCGCGACGTTGCTGATCTTGGATGAGAGCAGCAGGTTCGCCTGGGTGAGCAACGAGCTGATCCGGTCGTCGACGACCTGCGCCTTGAGCGGGTCGTCGTTGTTGACGATCACGTCGACTCTCGCGGGCTCCGTGCCGCTGGTGCCCAGCTCGGCCTGGAGCTTGCTGATGAAGTCGGCGGGCAGGATCAGGCCGCCGAGGACGTCTCCGTCCTTCACCTTCTGCTCGAGCTCCGCGCGGCTCGAGACGTCGACGCACTCGACCTTGCGCGCAGAGCTGGCGGCGGGCCTCCTGCTGGCTGAAGCCCCCGGTGCCGAGGTTGAGGCCGCCCCCGCTCGGGATCTGGTTGAGGAAGGCGACCCGTGGCTTCTCCGGGCTGCGGGAGATCGCCAGCCCGATCAGGACGGCGAGCACGATCGGATAGACGATCAGCAGCCCGGTGACCAGGGGCGAGCGGCGCAGCAGCTGGAGGTCCTTGACCAGGAGCCAGCGCATCAGTGGCCCCTCCCCCGCAGGAAGCGGACGAAGTCGTTCTCGGGATCGGCGACCGAGCCCTTCGGGCGGGGTCCCGCCGCCCGGCGCATCTGGGCGAAGGTGCCGTCGAAGATCGTCTCGCCGTCGGCCAGCACCACCAGCCGGTCCCCGTAGTGGCTGGCCTCCTCGATCTGGTGCGTCGAGTAGATCACCGTCGTCCCGCCCTTGGCCAATCCCGCGACGAACTCCCAGAGGCGGACCCGCTGGCTCGGGTCGAGGCCCGAGCTGGGCTCGTCGAGCAGCAGCACCGAGGGATCGCCCAGCAGGCCGATCGCGATGTTGATCCGCTGCTGGTTGCCCCCCGAGAGCGAGGAGACCTGGTCGTGGCGGCGCTCCTCGAGCCCGGTCTGGTCGAGCATCCGCTCGACGATCCCCTCGACGTCCTCGGCGTCCTCCATCCGGGCGAAGAGGCGCAGGTTCTCCTCGACGGTCAGCCTGCGGTAGAGGCCGGCCTGCTGCGGCACCCAGCCCACCTCGCCGTTCGAGCGCTCGATCCGCCCCGCGTCCGGCTTGGTGATCCCGGCCAGGATCGAGAGCAGCGTGGTCTTGCCCGCGCCGTTCGGGCCGAGCACGGCCAGCAGCTCTCCGCGATTGACCTCGAGGCTCACCTGGCTGAGGGCGGCGCCGCTCGCCGAATGACTTGGAGAGGCCGTCCACCTCGAGCACGGGGGCGGCCCGGCGCCGTCGCGCCCGCGCTGGCTTCTCGCTCATCGGGCGAAAGCTAGCGGGCTAGTTAAAGGCGCACGTGCTCTACGCTCCGCCGCTGATGCGCCTCCTGTTCATAGGAGACGTCGTCGGCAAGCCCGGCAGGGAGGGGCTGGCGGCGGCGATGCCCGGGCTCCGGGCCGAGCGGATGCCCGACCTCGTCGTGGTCAACGGGGAGAACGTGGCCGGCGGCGTCGGGGTCACCGAGGAGACCGCCGCCCAGATCTTCGAGGCCGGCGCCGACGTGATCACGCTCGGCAACCACACCTACCGCCACCGCGACGTCTATCCGTACCTGGACTCCGAGCAGCGGATCATTCGCCCCGCCAACTTCCCGCCCTCCAACCCGGGGCGGGGCCACACGATCGTCGAGGCGGCCGGGATGCGGGTTGCGGTCATCAACCTGAGCGGCCAGATGCACCTGCAGGTCGAGCGCAACCCCTTCACGGCGATCGACGAGCTGCTCGGCTCGCTCGCTGGCGCCGCCGACGCCATCGTCGTCGACTTCCACGCCGAGCTGACCAGCGAGAAGGTCGCGATGGGATGGCACCTCGACGGGCGCGTCGCCGCGGTGCTCGGCACGCACACCCACGTGCCCACGGCCGACTGCCGCGTCCTGCCGGGCGGGACCGCTCACATCGCCGACGTGGGCATGACCGGGTCGCGCGCAGGCGTGATCGGCGTCCGGCGCGAACAGGCGCTACGCGCCTTCAAGACCCAGATGCCGGTCCGCTTCGACACCGCGGACGAGGACGTCTGGGTGATGGGGGTCGCGGTCGAGATCGGAGACGACGGGCTCGCTCGCGGGATCGACCAGATCCTCATCCCCGTCTCCTCTTAGCGGAACGGTGCCGGTCGCCAGCAGGGCGATCAGCAGGAAGGGCAGGAACCAGGGGATGTAGAGGTAGAACCAGTGGTCGACGGTGAGCTGCATCCCGATCATCACCGCGGCCCCCAGGGCGGCGACCGTGACGTGGTCGCGGCGGCGCGGCCGGAACGCGACCAGCACCGCGAGCCCAACGACGGCGGCCTTCACCACGGTCTGCAGCCAGCCGAGCGAGTGCGCCTGTCCCCAGACGCTGAAGGGGGAGTCGCGGCCGCCCTGCTCCGCGATGGTGCGGTGCCAGTAGGTCGAGAGGCCCGGGTCCTGCAGGGCCTGGAAGGAGACGACGGCAACCGTGATCGCGAAAGCGATGGTGAACGGGACTACGACGCGGGCGTATCGGCGCGCGGGTCCTGTCGCCGCGCGAGATACGTCAGCGCCAGGATCCGTCGCTCCGTACGTCGCGAACAGCGGGCCGAGGGCGAGCGGGGCGAATTTCGTCATCGATGAGAGGGCCAGCATGATTCCTCTGGCTGGAGCTGACGTCAGGCACAAGAGGGCTGCTGCCAGGGTCAGGGAGACCAGGGCGTCGTTCGTGTTCGACTCCAGGGCGAACGCCGTGTATGGGCACGCCGCCCAGGCGAAGCAGAGGAGGATCCCGAACTCCGTTCCCCGCCGGCCGCGCCGGAGCCGGCGTCCCAGCAGGAAGAGGGCGCCCATCGTGCCCAGGTCGAAGAAGATCGAGGCGGCGTGCGCCGCGGGCAGGTCGTCCCAGGTCCCACTCCAGGGCAGCACCTGCTCGAACGGAACGTACGCGTAGTAGGCGACCGGCCCGTAGGTGTCACCGGATTGGTCGTCCGAGGGGAAATTGCCGTAGAGGGGCTTGCGGTCCGCGATCCGGTCGGCGCCGATCACTCCCGAGTAGCCGACGTCGATCACGTTCGAGTCGACCACGTTCAACGTGACCCGGCCCGCGATGAGCACGACGGTCGCGACGGCCAGGACGGCGATCGGCATCGACGGGCGCAATCCGGCGCCCTCGACGCGGCGGAACCCGAGCCAGAGCGCCCGCCCGAGCAGGTAGAGCAACGGCGGGTAGGCGAGGGGCACCGACCACCCGATGTTGCCCTGGTTGAACAGGTACTGGGACAGCCCGAAGCCGGCGACGATCACCAGCAGGTCGATGTGGGCGAGCCGGAACGGACGGCGCCAGTCGAGCAGCCCCAGCACGAAGATCGCGCAGAGGGGAAGCCAGATATACGGGGCGTTGACCATGCGGCCGAAGGCGCCCGGGTAGCCGCGGGCCATTCGCCAGGCGACCTGGTACCCGGTCCAGGACTCGACGATGTTGCCGCTGCTCGGGTCGATCACGACCTGCACGACCTCGTCGTTGCCCGCGAAGAAGCCCACCTCCCAGAGGCCCGTGGACTGGTTTCGGCTCGCCGACGGGGTGAGGTTGGGGTGCTCCTTCGCCGCCGCGATCGCCTTGGGGTCCTGCTTGGCGAGCTCGATCGCCTTGCTCTGTGTGATTCTTGGCGGCTCGGCCCCCGCGGGGCTCGTCAACAGCAGCGTGGCGGTGAGCGCTAGGAAAGCGGCGAGAAGAACGACCCTCAGTCGTCGAAGGTCCACAGCTTGTTGCCGACGAAGTTGAACGGCATCGCGATCGCGACCGCGATGGCCTGGGCGGGCAGCTCACTCATTCCCCCTCCAACCAGGAGCTTGAGCGCGATCAGGTTGACCACCAGGGCGAGCACGCTGACGGTGAAGAAGCGCGCGGCCTGAAAGCCCGCGTGACCGTGCTTCGCGTCGAAGGTCCAGTGGCGGTTCCACCAGAAGTTGTTCGTAACGGCGACGCCGAAGGCGAGGATCGCCGCCGCGATGTAATGAATGTGCAGCGCTCCGTTGAACAGCGCGAAGACCGCCAGGTTGATGAGGTAGCCGGACGCGCCCACCAACCCGAACTGGAAGAGCTGGAGCCAGTTGCCCGGCTTCAGCGTCCCGCGTCCGATTCGTTTTGCGGTCGCGCGCGGGGTCATCCCTGAGGCCTTCTGCCGTCCACTCCGAAGTGCTCGAGGATCACCGGTGCGAGGTCCCGCAACGCCCATTGCGGCCGCTTACCCGGACGCTTCGGTCCGCAACCGGTGAAGATCGCCGGGCCGAGCGAGTCGCCGCGCCCGAGCGAGCCGTGGCTGCCCCCGCCGACGTGGCTGATCCCGCCCCAGTCGACGCACTCGTACCCGTCGGCGGCCGAGATCAGGATGTCCCCCGCGTGCGGCGAGGTGAGGGCCGACCAGAGCCGGGCGAGGGCGTCCGGGTACTCCTCGGACTCGAAGCGCCCGCGCGTGACGTCGCCCTCCAGGGCCTCCGGCTCGCCGCTCACGGACCAGTTGTTGCCGCGCAGGTCGCGGAGCTGGCCGCCGGGACGAAAGCGAAACTCGCGCCCGTCGCGCTCGACGACGACCTCGAGGCGGCCTGCATCCGGGAGGCCAACGCCGGTTCGCAGGACGGGCGCCCCGTCGTCCCCCGCCAGCCAGGTCACCAGGTCCACTCCGGCGAGCTCCCTGAGGCGAAGGCGGGCGCGCTCGTGAGTGCCGGGATGACGCCGGCCCGTGTCGAGGATGTAGACGGCCCCCGCGCGCGAGGTCGGGCTGACCGCGATCTCCGCCTCCTCGGGCCGATCGGTGTTGGGCTGGAGCACGGCCCAGTCCTCGGCGAGCTCGTCGGCAAGTGGCAGCGCGTGCTCCACAGGTGTCTGAGCGTGATCGGAGGTCAGCAGGACCGCATGCTCCGAGAGAAACGCGTCCAGCCCGCCGCCGGCGTCGACCAGGCGGGTGAACATCTCATCCGCCTTGGCGATCGAGTCGATGGTCGCCTCAGGGCCATGGCGGTGGGAGTGGAAGTCGTTGTCGGGCAGGCTGAAGAGGAGGAAGTCGTAGGCGCCCTCGTCGACGAGCTGCTCGGCGACGCACGCCGAGTACTCATCCCGCGTTCCGGGCCGCGTGAAGCTCGGGCCGCAGCCCGTCGGGCGGCTGGCGTAGAGGTCGCCGTAGAAGAACTCGTCGGGCCCCCAGACGGCGTGGCGGAAGTTGGCGGCCGCGGCGGCGCGCCGCACCAGTCCCTCGAGGCCGAGCTGGTGCCGGTGTCGCCCTCTGTAGATCAGGAACGGCGTGGCGGCCGTGCGTACTCCCGCGTCGCCCAGGCGCTCGAAGACCGTCCGGGCCTGCCAGCTCAGATGATCGAGATTCATGTTGTAGACGAGGTCGTACATCGCCCGGAACAGCCCGAACGTGCGGGTGGCCTCGAAGGAGGAGCCGTACTCGATGTAGCGGCGCTCCAGGCGGTGGTACCAGTTCATGCCCATCACCCAGTGCCCGGCCGGGCCGACGCCGGTCATCATCTCCGAGCTCGCGACCGGCGTGACCGAGGGAAAGCTGGAGACGACGTCAGGAACCATCTGACCCCGCTCGAGCAGCGCCCCGAAGGTCGGCGCCACGTCCTGGTCGATCGCCCGCAGGAGCATCTCCGGGTGCATCGCATCGACCACGACGAGGACGAGCTTTCGCGGCACGGCTAGATTGATCGTGGTCATCAGCGGAGGACCCGCAGGCCCTCGTGTTTCCGCTCGGCCTGCCGGCGACGAGAGGCCCAGAGCCAGATCAGCGCCACCAGCACGAGCAGCGAGAAGGGCTTCAGCAGCAGGCTGACCCCGGCCACGACGACCGCGGCGAGCACGACGATCGCCGTCACACCGCTCGGTGCCTGGGCGTTCGCGGCGGCCGGCCCCTGCTGCTGTCGGCGCGCGGCCCCGGAGGCGACGTCACGGGCCACGATCGGCGGCCAGGCCCGCCCCGATCACGCCGACCGGCAGCGCCGGCCAGAGCGCCTCGTCCGCTCCGTTCAGAGCGGCGCCTGCGGCGAGCACCCCGAGCGGCGCAGCGCCGACCACGGCGCCCCAGGTGGGCATGATCGGCGGGAAGACGACTCCGAGGATGAGTCCGGCTGCGATGGCCAGACCCAGTCCCTGGCAGATGGCGAGGAGCATGATCGGGCCGGGAGGCTACAGGGACTCAGTCTCAACGCCAGCTCAGCTTCACCGCTGTCCGACGCCTTCCGCCACACTGTCTCGCGATGACCGAGCCATCCGAGCAGAAGGGACAGCCGAAGGGCCGGAGCGACTCCACCGCGCCGGAGACGCGCGCACACGACCTCGCGCGACCTGGAGCGCTACGCCGGCCTCTTCGCCCGCCGCACCCAGGTGATGCGCTCCTCGGCGATGCGCGACCTGATGGCGATCACGGCCCGGCCGGAGGTGATCTCCCTGGCGGGAGGCCTGCCCGACACCTCGACCTTCCCATCCGACAGCTTCGCCGCCCAGATGACCCGCATCGCGCACGAGTCGTCGGCCGAGGCGCTCCAGTACGGCCCGACCGAGGGATTCGAGGAGACCAAGGCGTGCATCGTCGAGGTGATGGAGGAGGAGGGGATGTCCCCGGACCCCGACGACCTGATCGTCACGACCGGCGGGCAGCAGGCGATCGACCTGATCGCCAAGACGCTGGTCAATCCCGGCGATCCGGTGATCTGCGAAGCGCCGACCTATCCGGGCGCAGTTCCCACCTTCTGCAGCTATGAGGCCGACGTCCACCAGGTGAGCACCGACGACGACGGGATGCGGATCGACGAGCTCGAGGAGCTGCTCGCTGCGCTCGCCACCGCGGGACGGCGCCCGAAGTTCATCTACTCGGTCCCCAGCTTCCAGAACCCCGCCGGCGTGACCATGTCGGAGGAGCGCCGCCGTCGCCTGGTCGAGCTGGCGCGCGAGCACGAGGTCCTGATCTGCGAGGACAACCCCTACGGCCTGCTCCGCTACGACGGCGATCCGCAGCAGACCCTCTACAGCCTGGACGGCGGCGACTACGTCCTCTACCTGGGCACGTTCTCGAAGATCCTCTCCCCTGGGATCCGGATCGGCTGGGTCGCGGCGCCGCCGCCCGTGCTGGAGAAGATCGGGCTCGGCAAGCAGGCGGCCGACCTCTGCACCTCCACGTTGACTCAGTACTTCGTCCGCGAGTACTTCGCAGAGGGCCGCTGGCGCGAGTACATCGGCGACCTCGTCGAGATCTACCGCGATCGGCGCGACGCGATGCTGGATGCCCTCGAGCGCCACTTTCCCGAGCAGGCAGAGTGGACCCGCCCGGAGGGCGGGCTCTTCATCTGGGCGACGCTGCCCGATTACATCGACACGACCGATCTGCTCGCCAAGGCGCTGCGCGAGAACGTCGCCTTCGTCCCCGGGCGTGCGGCATACGTCGACGGCCGCGGGGGCTCGTCCATGCGCCTCAACTTCTCGGCCTCCGGCGAGGACGAGCTGCGGGAGGGGGTCCGCCGGATCGGCTCCGTCATCTCCGAGCAGGTCGCCCTGTACGAGACGATCACCGGCGAGCACCGTGCCGAACCGCCGTCGGACGACGACTATCCCGGCGGAGAGGTCGTCCCGCTCCCGAAGCGATGAAGGTCGCGGTGCTGAAGGGAGGGAGCTCCCTGGAGCGCGGCGTCTCGCTCCGCTCCGCCGCTCGCGTCGAGGACGCGGTCTCCGCCCTGGGCCACGAGGCGATCGGCATCGACGTGGGGCAGGACCTCGTGAGCCGGCTGCGCGCGGACCGCCCCGATGTCGTCTTCATCGCGCTGCACGGCCCCGGTGGCGAGGACGGCACCGTCCAGGAGCTGCTCGAGATCCTGGACCTGCCCTACACGGGGCCCGGGGTCGCGGCCTGCGCGCTCTGCATGGACAAGGTCGCGGCCAAGCACGCGATGCGCGCGGCCGGGCTCCCCACCCCCGACTGGGCGGCGTTCAACGCAACGGCCTTCCGGGAGCTTGGGGCGGCCGACGCCCTCGAGGAGATCGAGGAGCGGCTCGGCTTCCCGCTCGTGGTCAAGCCCGCCAGCCAGGGATCGTCGCTGGGGGTGGAGTTCGCCTCCTCCCGCGACGAGGTCCCGCAAGCGCTGGTCGCCGCCTTCAGCTACGACGACCGGGTGCTGCTGGAGCGCTACGTCAAGGGCCGGGAGCTGGCGGTCAGCATGCTCGGCACGGAGGCGCTGCCTGTCGTCGAGGCGATCCCTCGCGAAGAGGACTTCTTCAACTTCGAGGCGCGTTACGAGATCGGCCGCACCGAGTACGTCTGCCCAGCCGATCTCGGCGATGAGGAGACCCGCAGCGTGCAGGAGCTCGCCACCGGTACGTACGAGGCGCTGGGCTGCAGCGGCTTCGCGCGAGTCGACCTGATGCTCGGCGAGGACGGCCCACAGGTGCTCGAGGTGAACGCGATCCCCGGCCTCACGGACACCAGCCTCCTTCCGATGGCGGCCGAGGCGGCGGGAATCGACTTCACGCAGCTGGTCGAGCGGATCCTGGCGTCGGCCCGGGAGCGGCCGTCGGCGCAGGCCACCCTGCCCGCCTGACCCGCGAGCTCGGGCTCTACTCCTCGCCCGAGGCGAAGTCCTCCGGCGTGACGTTGTCGAGGAACTCCTTGAACTTGTCCACAACCTGCTCGGTGTCCTCGACCTCCTCGCCCTCGAATTCGATCGCGGACTCCTCGATCACGTCATCGGCGGCGAAGATCGGGGCCGAGGTGCGCACGGCGAGGGCGAGCGCGTCCGAGGGCCGGGAGTCGATCTCCATCTCGGATCCGTTCATCGAGATCGTGATCGACGCGAAGAAGGTGTTATCGCGGAGCTCTGTGACCGAGACCTTCTCGCACTTGGCCTCCATCTGATCGAGCACGTCGGAGAGCAGGTCGTGGGTCATCGGGCGCGGGGTCGAGGCGCCCTGGAGCTTCATCAGGATCGCCGCGGCCTCCGGGTGGCCGATCCAGATCGGCAGGAACTTGTTGCCGTCGACGGTCTTCAGCAACACGATCGGCTGCTTGCCGACCATGTCGAAGCTGACTCCGTAGATGGTCATTCTCTGCACGCAGGTCTCCTCGGGGCGTCCGCACGGATTATAGGAGCGGCCCGAAGCACGCCAGGATCCTCATCCGCGTCCGCGGCGCGGACGTACCATCCAGGCGATGGCGAACACCTGCAGGCAGCAGGCCTTCATCAATGCTCCGCTCGACACCGTCTGGGAGCTGGCCTCCGACCCGGACCGACAGACCGAGTGGTGGCCGGACACGATCACCTTCGAGTGCATCGACGGCGAGTTCGAGCAGGGCTGCCACATCCGCAACGTCCAGAAGCGGCCCTGGCCGATGTCCGACCTCGAGACGACGCTGGAGGTCGACAAGATGGTGCCCGGCAAGGAGCTGACGATCCGCTGCATGGACACCGGCACCTATACCCGAGCCGTACTCACCGAGGGCCAGGGCGGCACCTTCCTGGAGATGGAGGCCGGCAACGACCCGGCCAACCTCAACGTGCGAATGCAGATCGCGGTCGCCGGCAAGCGGCTCTTCCGCCACTGGGTCGAGACGGCGCTGGAGAGGCTGCGGACCGCCGCCGAGAGTGCTCGGGCGACGAGGTGAGTGGGCGATCCTGGACTCGAACCAGGGACCTCGTCCTTATCAGAGACGCGCTCTAACCAACTGAGCTAATCGCCCAACGGTGGACGATTCTAACTACGGCGACGAAGTCGTCTGGCGAGAGATTCCAGCTCGGAGAGGTCGTCGAAGCGGAGCTCGGCCTTGACCCCGTCGCCGGCCCGGCGGACCTTGACGTCCTGACCCAGGGCCGAGCCGAGCGCGTCTTCCGCCTCGGCCATCGCGGCTCGCTCCTCCGTCGAGATGCGCCCTCCGGCGGTGGTCTTCTTCCGGCCCGGTCCGGAGCCGGCGCGTCTCTCCGTGTCGCGGACGGACCAGCCCTCGGCGGCGGCCTGCTTGGCGAGCTTCGTCCGCCGGTCCTGGTCCGAGATCTGGAGGATCGCGCGGCCGTGGCCCTCGGTCAGCTCCCCGCGCTCGAGCAGGGAGAGCGCGGGGTCGGGGAGGTCGAGCAGGCGGATCAGGTTGGAGATCGCCGCGCGGCTGCGGCCGACGCGGCGGGCGAGCTCCTCCTTGGAGATGCCGAGGTCGTCGACCAGGGAGGCGCAGGCCCGCGCCTCCTCGACCGGGTTGAGGTCCTCGCGGACCATGTTCTCGATCAGGGCCGCCTGGAGGCGCTCATCCTCCGGCGAGGTGCGGATCACCGCTGGGACCCGGTCGATCCCGGCCTTCTGGGCGGCTCGCCAGCGGCGCTCGCCGGCAACCAGCTCGTAGCGCCCGTCGTCGATCGGGCGGACGATCAGCGGCTGCAGCAGGCCAACCGAGCCGATCGACCCGGCCAGCGCATCGAGGGCGGCGGCGTCGAACTTGGCGCGGGGCTGGTCGGGGTTCGGCTCGATCTGGGTGACGTCGAGCTCGCGCAGTTCGGGCCCGCCGGCCGAGCTCTCCGGCAGGATCGCCGCGAGCCCCCTCCCCATCCCGCGCTTGCGCTCAGCCATCCACCGCTCCGAGTGCGAGTACCTCGTCGGCGAGAGCGCGATACGCCTTTGAGCCCGAGGACTTCGGGTCGTGCGCCGAGACGGGAATCCCGTAGCTCGGGGCCTCGGCGACCCGGACGCTCCGCGGCACGACGGTCTTGAAGACCCTGGCCGGCAGGTGCTCGCGCAGCTCCCGCTCGACGTCCCGGGAGAGGCGGGTGCGGTCGTCGTGCATGGTGATCAGGACCCCGGCCATCTCCAGCGAAGGATTGAGCTCCCGCCGGACCAGCTTCAGTGTGTCGAGGAACTGCACCAGCCCCTCCAGGGCGAGGTACTCGGCCTGGACCGGGACGATCACCTTGTCGGCCGCGACCAATGCGTTGACGGCGACCGGGCCCAGCGACGGCGGGCAGTCCAGCAGCGTGTAGGCGAATCGCGAGCGGACCGGCCCGAGCCCGTCGCGAAGCCGGGTCTCGTAGCCGTCGAAGCGCGGCAGCTCCACCGCCGCTCCCGCCAGGTCCACGTGCGCCGGGACTACCCACAGGTTGTCGGGGCCGGCGGGGCGGGCCGCCTCGGCGACGGAGACCTCGCCCGTGAGACAGTCGTACGACGAGGGCGAGGAGTCCTTGGGCAGGCCAAGCGCAACCGTGGCGTTGCATTGAGCGTCGAGGTCGACGATCAGCGTCTGCTGTCCGTCGTTGGCGACACAGGCGCCCATGTTGACCGCCGTGGTCGTCTTGCCGACGCCGCCCTTCTGGTTTGCGATCGCGTAAACGGTTCCCATTCGAATCGTTCGGGTCAGTGCTGTTCGGAGCCGAACGGCCGCTTCGCCGCCATCCCGGGCCGGCGCGGCAATCCGTTCGGAGTCGGTCCATTCTTGCGGAGGAGGTGGATGTGTCGGTCGCGGCTGCCCGGATAGGGGTCCACGGGCCGCACCTCGACCGCCTCCATGGCGAGCCGGCCCTCCGCGCGGGCCAGCGCCGCCTCCTCGTCCTCGGAACGAGCTCCCTTCCAGGCCGCGAGCACGCCTCCGTCCCTGAGCAGGGGCGAGGCGAGCTCCGCCAGGGTGGGGAGTCCTCCAACCGCCCGGGCGGTGACGACGTCATAGGCCTCGCGCCCTGCGCCCCCGGCCCAGGCCTCGGAGCGCTCGCCGACGACGGTCGCGTTCGCGAGGCCCATACGCTCGATCGCCCGACCGAGGAACTCGCATTTGCGCGAGACGGACTCGATCAGGTCGAAGCGGGAGCCAGGGAGGCATGCGGCCAGCACCAAACCGGGGAGCCCCGCGCCGCTGCCGAGGTCGGCGACCCGGCCGGCCGAGAGCAGCGGCTCGAGCTCCAGGCCGCTGAGCGAGTCGGCGATGTGGACCTCACGGGCCCGTCGCACGCTCGAGGCCGACACGGGCGCCCGCGGGTCGGCCAGCATCTCCAGCAGCGCCTCCAGTTCGGGCTCGGCGGCGGCCGGGACGGCGCTCAATCGGAGACGAGGGGCGCGACGACCACGTAGCGGTTGGGCTCGTCGCCCTCGCTGTAGGTCTCGATCTCCGGGCGATCGCGGAGATGCTCGTGTATGACGCGCCGGTCGTTAGAGCCCATCGGGTCCATCTCCACGGCCTGGCCGTGGCGGATCGCGTCCTCGGCGGCCAGATCCGCGCGGCGGCGAAGCGACTCTCCCTGGCGACGGCGGTACCCCGCCGCATCCACCGTGACGCGCTTTCGGTCCTGCCGCCCCCGGAAGGCGGCCTGGTAGCAGATCAGCTGGATCGCGTCGATCGTCTGGCCGTGCCGGCCGATCAGAAGCCCGACGTCCTCGCCCTCGATATCGGCGTGGATCTCCTCCTCGGCCTCCTCGACGGCGACGGACGCCTCCATCCCGAGCTCCTCGAGGATTCGCTCGAGGACCACCCGCACGCGTTCGGCCGGCGCCTCGGGCAGGACGGACGCCTGCGACTCTGCTCCTCCGTTCGACCACGTGGGCAGTCTAGGCATGGCGGACGTGGGCGGGGGCCTGACGATGCAACCTCAAAACGGTTCTAGGGTTGCAGCGGCAGGCCCCCGCCCGCGGCCGCCGGTCCCTTACTACTTACGCCTCTTCCGCTTACGGGGCGGAGGTGGAGGCGGCCTCGTGGCCCTGACCTCCTCGGGCGTCGGCACCGGGGGCAGCGGCCAGACGATCCTGATCACGCCCTGCTGCATCATCTGCCAGACGCCGCTGGCGATGAAGTAAACGGCGATGCCGGCCGGGGCGTTCGGGATCAGGAAGACGGTGACCAGCGAGAAGGCCCCGGCCATCAGGTAGCGCTGGGAGGCGCCGCCGGTGGTCGGCGAGGGGTTGAAGAAGAGCAGGGCGAAGGTGGAGAGCACGGAGAGCACGATCAGCACCGCGGCTTCCGCACCCGTCGGGTGCGTGGTCAGATCGGAGACGAAGAGCCATCCCGTGTTCCCGACCTCGTCCTTGAACTCGTTGCTGCGGAGCAGGGCGTAGAGCGCGATGAAGACCGGGAACTGGAAGAGCAGCGGCAGGCAGGCCGAGAGGGGGTTGACGCCGTGCTCCTGGAACAGGGCCATCTGCTCTCGCTGCATGCGCTGCCGGTCGTCCTTGTACTTCTCCTGGAGCTCCTTCAGATGCGGCTGGAGGGCCTGCATCTCGCGCATGCCGTGCATCGACTTCAGCGTGAACGGCAGCACGACCAGCCGCGAGAGCCAGGTAATCAGGACGATGCCGAGGCCCCAGGCGAGGCCGACGTCGTTGTGCAGCCACTTGAGGACGTCGTTGAAGACATCGCTGAGCGGCTGGAGGATGTTGGCGTCGAGGAACACGGTGGAGTTCTACGTCAGATCGGCGCCGCTGGATGATCCGGCCGCGGTGTGTGTGGCGGCCGTTGATGAAGCTGGATGTAGATGCGGCCGATGATGCTGCCCCGCCCGCTCCGAGCGGGTGAGGCTGCCCCGGAACAGGCGCCGGTCGGAGAGCTCGTCGACACCGCCGTGGCTGAACGGGTTGCAGCGGAGCAGGCGCCAGCCCGCCAGGATCGAGCCGCGGATCGGGCCCGAGCTCGCGGATCGACTGCACCGCGTACTCCGAGCAGGTCGGGTAGTAGCGGCAGCGCGGCGCGAAGGCGGGCGAGATGAAGCGCTGGTAGAGGCGGATCGGCGCAATCAGTGATGGCGGCGAGCAACCGTTTCACGACAAACGCTCCTGGCCCGGGCCCTCCACCAGCTCGCCGAGCGAAGAGCGCAGGCCGTCCTGGCCCTCCCGCTCGAGCAGTCCCTCCACGCCGGGGCGGGCGACGATCACGTAGTCGTGGCCCTCCTCGAAGCCGTCGGACAGCTCCCAGAAGGCCTCCCGCACCGCGCGCTTCACCTTGTTCCTGGTCACGGCCTTGCCGATCTTGCGGCCGACCGAGAGGCCGAGTCGCGCTCCGTCGCTCGAATCGTCCTCCCGGCGCGCGAAGGAGTAGAGGACCAGGAAGCGGTTGCCGCGCGAGTTGCCCTCACGGTAGACGCGGTCGAAGTCGCCGCTCCGGGAGAGACGGCGCCGACGAGCATCCGGACGGCCCTTGGAGGCCAACGTCAGGGCGTGAGCCGCTTGCGGCCCTTCTGACGCCGGCGCCGCAGGATCGCGCGACCGGAGCGCGATCCGCTCCGGGCTCGGAACCCGTGGGTCCGGGCTCGCTTGCGCTTCTTCGGCTGATAGGTCCGCTTCATCAGGAGGGCCCCGAACGGAGGGGCGAGGGGCACGGCAGTATAGGGCGTGGCCGAAGCGCCCTCCCCCACGAAATCCCCTTCTCGGTTTTCGCCGCGTTTTGCACGGAGGCCGCCGGGAGACCCCTATCGAGATCCGCGGGCCGAGCCTATGATCGCCGCTCGGCTCGCCCACAAGACCCACGAGAGAGGAGGACCAGGTTCCGGGGCAGGTTCGCGACGCTGGCCAGGACCTCGGCGGTCCCTGGCATGAGATTCAGCGAGAGCTGGCGGCCTCCGTGCACGAGGACACCTACCGCCTCTGGTTCTCCCCTCTCTCCCCGGTCTCGCGCCGCGGCGCCACCCTCTATCTGACCGGGCCCCGCCGGGTCATCCGCTGGGTGGGCCGCCGCTACATGGAGCTGCTGCGCGCGGCGGCCAACAGAGCCGTGGACGGAATCCGGGAGATCGAGCTGGTCGGCGCCGACGACGCGCCCGTCGCCTCCCCCGCCTCCGAGGAGGCCGCCTCCCAGGTCGCCCTCAACCCCGACTACACCTTCGAGCGCTTCGTGATCGGTCCCGGCAACCAGCTGGCTCACGCCGCGGCACTCGCCGTCGCGGAGGCCCCGGGCGAGGCCTACAACCCGCTCTTCCTGCACGGCCCTCCGGGTCTCGGCAAGACCCATCTGCTCGGCGCGATCGCCAACTACCTCCACCGCCACAGCCCGCAGCTGGCCGTCCACTACACCACCGCCGAGTCGTTCACCAACGAGTTCGTCTCCTCGCTCCACGGCTCGAGCATCGACGGCTTCAAGGAGCGATACCGGAGGGCCGACGTGCTCCTGATCGACGACGTCCAGTTCCTCCAGGGCAAGGCCCGCACCGCGGACGAGTTCTTCCACACCTTCAACGCCCTCTATGAGGGCGGCGCTCAGCTCGTGCTCACCGCCGACCGTGTCCCGGCTGAGCTCTCAGCCCTCGCCGAGCGCCTGCGCGACCGCTTCGAATGGGGGCTCACCGTCCCCGTCGAGCCACCCGACCTCGCCACCCGCCTCGTCTTCCTCGGCAATCTCGCTCGTGAGCAGACGGAGCAGCTTCCCCCCGATGCCCTGCGCGCCCTCGCCTCCAAGACCGCCTCGAACCTCCGCGTCCTGAAGGGAGCACTCACCCGCGTCGTCGCCGCTCTCCTCCCTGACCGCGTCGGCCGTCACCGCCGACTCGATCGACCGTGCTCTGCCTGCCGAGGAAATCACCCCCCACCCCTCCACCCGCCCCGACGCCCGTCAGGTCCAGGAGGCCGTCGCCGCTCGCCTCGGGCTCAGCGTCGACGCGATCCTCTCCCCGACACGAACGGCGCCCGTCGCCAGGGCCCGCCAGCTCGCCATGTACCTGACCCGCGAGCTCACCGACCTCTCCCTCCCGGCCATCGCCGAGGCCTTCAACCGCCGCGACCACACCACCGTCATACACGCCATACGCAAGGTCGAACGCGCCGCATTGGAGGACGCCAGCATCTCCCGCGCCGTCGAAGAGCTCACTTCAGAGCTCCAACCCAAGGCCGCAATGGATCGTGACCGAACGGATTGACAGAATCGTCAGAGGAGGCTGTCCACATATCCACGCCATCCACAACCCTTACTACTCCTAGGAATGCCGAAGACCAACAGGCCATGAAGATCAACACCACAAGGCAATCGCTTCTCGATGCGCTGCTCGTCGTCTCCCGTGCCGTCTCGGCCCGCGCCGCGCTGCAGGCGCTCTCCGGCATCCTGATCACCACCAACGGGGAAGCCCGCCTCCGTGCGACCGATATGGAGCTGGGCCTCGAGGTCGGTCTCGACGGAGAGATCGACGGTGCCGGCTCGGTCGTGCTCCCCGGCCGGCTGCTGGTCGAGGTGGCCCGATCCCTGCCCGACGGCCCCGTCAGCCTGGCGCTGCGCGAGGCGGAGCGAGACATCGAGCTCAGCGCCGGCTCCTCCCGCTTCCACCTGCGCACGCTCTCCGCGGACGACTTCCCTCGATTCCCGGAGACGGAGGGCGAGCCGGTCGCGCTTCCGGCAGCGCCTCTCCGCGACACGATCAACCGCGTGGCTCGCGCGGCCTCGCGCGATGAGGCCCGCCCGGTCCTGACGGGCGTCCTGGTCACCGTGGAGGGCGACGAGATGACTATGGTCGCCACCGACTCGTACCGCCTGGCCGTCAAGAAGACGAAGCTCGAGTCCTCCGTGCCGGAGCGGCTCGAGGCGAACGTCCCCGCCCGCGCGCTGCGCGAGCTCGCCAGGCTGATCGAGGCCGGAGGCGAGGACTCGCTGAGCGTCTGGCTGACCCGCAACCAGGCGATCTTCAAGGTCGGGCCGACGTCGCTGAGCTCGAGGTTGATCGATGGTCAGTTCCCGAACCATTCTCAGCTGCTGCCCGAGTCCTACGAGCACGAGGTGAAGCTGCCGAGGGCGGATCTCCTCGAGGTCACCAGGCGGGTGTCGCAGCTCGCCCAGCGCAACGCGGCCCTGCGGCTCTCCTTCTCGGACGGGGAGCTGGTGGTCTCCGCCGAGACGCCGGACCTGGGGGATGCGCGCGAGGCGCTGCCGGCCCCGTACTCGGGAGAGCTGCTCGAGATCGGCTTCAACCCGGAGTTCGTCCGGGACGGGCTGGAGAGCATCGACTCCGACGAGGTGGTGCTGAAGCTGATCTCACCCCTCCGGCCGGGTCTGATCGAGCCGTCAGCGGAGGACGACTTCAGCTACCTGGTGATGCCCATCCGCCTGAACGTGTGAGCCCGTGGTTGTCGGCGCAGTCGAGTGCCGCGGGTTCCGCAACCTCGTAGAAGCGCGTACCGAGCTGGCCGCGAACGTCGTCGTCGTCCATGGGCCCAACGGCGCCGGCAAGACGAACCTGCTCGAGGCGGTCTACTTCGGGTTGACGGGCCGCTCGTTCAGGACCGGCAACGACCGCGATCTGATCCGCCACGGGGAGGACGGCGCCCGGGTGGAGCTCGAGCTGCCCGACGCCGGTTCCCTGCTGGCGGCGCTCGACCGATCCGGCGAGCGCCGGCACCTGCTCTCGGGGCGGCCCGTCGCCGGGGATCCGGGCGAGAGGCCCCTGGTCAGCGTGTTCCATCCCGACCGCCTGCAGTTGGTCAAGGGCGCGCCGGCTCACCGCCGCGCCCACCTCGATCGCCTCTGCGGCGCGATCTGGCCGGCCCGCGCCGACCTGCGACGGCGTTTCGGCCGGACCCTCGCGCAGCGCAACGCGCTGGTGGCCAGGATCCGCGCCGGGCTCGGCAGCGTCGACTCGCTGCCCTCCTGGGACGAGCGCCTCGCCTCCGAGGCGGAGCCGCTGATCGCCTCGAGGTCCGAGGCCGTCGAGGCCCTGACCGGGCCGTTCGCCGAGCTGGCGAGCAACCTCGGCCTGCCGGACGCCGAGATCTCCTACCGCCCGCGTGCCGCCGGCGATGGGGAGGAGCTGGCCGCCGAGCTCGCCCGCCGCCGCGAGCGGGATCTTGGCCGCGCCTACACCTCCTACGGCCCTCAGCTCGACGAGGTTGAACTGCGGATCGGGGGCCGGCAGCTGCGCCGCTTCGCGTCGCAGGGGCAACAGCGCCTCGCCCTGCTCACCCTGCTGTTCGCCGAGCGGGCGGCGCTGCTCGAGGCTGGCCGCACCGCGCCGCTGATGTTGCTCGATGACGTGATGAGCGAGCTCGATGCCGCCCACCGCGAGCTGCTCGTCTCGCTGCTCGAGGGCGAGGGCCAGTCGTTGATCAGCGCCACCGAGACGGCCCACGTGCCCTCGGCGAGCGCGCTTCGAATCGAGATGAGCGACGGATCGGCGGCGGCGAGGCCCGAGCTGAGGGCGGCCTGATGGGTCGCCGCGCACCCCGCCCCATCGGCGCCGCGCTGCAGAGCGTGGTCTCGGGAGCGGAGCCGGCGACGCTGCTCGCTGCGGTGCAGAGCGCGTGGCCCGGCGCGGTTGGGGAGGCGGTCGCCCGCGAGGCGACCCCCGTATCGGAGCGCGACGGGGTCGTCACGGTCGCCTGCGGCTCGGCGACCTGGGCGCAGGAGCTGGACCTGCTGGGAGGCCAGATCCTCGCTCAGGTGAGGCAGAACCTGCCCGATTGGGCCGCTTTGGAGGCTATTCGCTTCACCGCCTCTGGAGACCCGGGCTAAGTTTGCGTTTGTACGTCATTTGCAGGGCTTTTATGTGCCTTTCGCGCTATTTCCGCTGCTTTCGACTGGTAAACTATGTGTACTTGTGTGAGGCCCCGACCCTCTTGTCCGCGAGGACTCTCCGAGCCGGGTCACGAAGGTCGAGGCATCCCCTGATGGAACCGAAAGGAAGCTGAGTGGCGAAGACCTCCCAGCGCGGAGGAGCGAGCAAGAAGGGCTCCTCCCGCACGAATGGTGCCTCCAAGAGCACCGCAACCAAGACCAAGAGCGCAGCGAAGACCCGCTCGAAGGGCTCCTCCTACGGCGCCAAGGACATCACCGTCCTCGAGGGCCTCGAGGCCGTTCGCAAGCGCCCCGGCATGTACATCGGCTCGACCGGCCCCCGCGGACTGCACCACCTCGTCTACGAGGTGGTGGACAACTCCGTCGACGAGGCGATCGCCGGCCATGCCAAGCGGGTCACCGTGACCCTGCATCCGGACAACAGCTGCACGGTGGTCGATGACGGCCGCGGGATCCCGGTCGAGAAGATGAAGAAGGCCAAGAACAGGCCCGCGGCCGAGGTCGTGCTGACGACCCTGCACGCCGGCGGCAAGTTCGGCGACGGCGGGGGTTACAAGGTCTCGGGCGGCCTGCACGGCGTCGGCATCTCGGTCGTCAACGCGCTCTCCGAGAAGCTCGACCTCGAGATCTGGAGGGACGGGGCCGTCTGGACCCAGACCTACTCGCGAGGCAAGCCGACCGCCAAGTTCAAGAAGGGCAGGGCGGTGAAGAGCACCGGCACGACGATCACCTTCTGGCCCGATCCCGAGATCTTCGAGGAAGTCGACTTCGACTTCGACATCCTCTCCGAGCGGCTGCGCGAGACCGCCTTTCTGACGCGCGGGCTGAAGGTCGAGCTGATCGACGAGCGCGCCGAGGGCCGCAAGGTCGAGTTCCTCTACAAGGGCGGCATCGCGGACTTCGTCAAGCACCTGAACGAGTCGAAGGACCCGCTGCACCGGAAGATCATCTACTTCGAGGGCGAGACCAAGGATGGCCAGGTCGAGGTCGCTCTGCAGTGGAACTCCTCCTACCAGGAGTCCACCTTCAGCTTCGCCAACAACATCAACACCCACGAGGGCGGCACCCATCTCTCCGGGTTCCGGTCGGCTCTGACCAGGACCCTGAATGCGATCGCCCAGAACCGCGGACTGCTCAAGGAGAAGGACGAGAACCTCTCCGGCGAGGACGTCCGCGAGGGCCTCACCGCAGTGGTGTCGGTGAAGCTCGCCGACCCGCAGTTCGAGGGTCAGACCAAGGGCAAGCTCGGGAACCCGCCGATCGAGGGCCTGGTCAAGGAGGTCGTCAACCGCCAGCTCGGCGACTTCCTCGAGGAGCACCCGGCGGACGCCCGCCGCATCCTGACCAAGGCGATCGACGCCGCCCGCGCCCGCGACGCGGCCCGCAAGGCGCGCGACCTGACCCGGCGCAAGTCCGCTCTGGAGAACTCGATGCTGCCGGGCAAGCTCGCCGACTGCTCGGTCAAGGACCCGGCGCTGGCGGAGCTCTTCATCGTCGAGGGCGACTCGGCCGGCGGCTCGGCGAAGCAGGGCCGCGACCGCAACACCCAGGCGGTGCTGCCGCTGCGAGGCAAGATCATCAACGTCGAGAAGAGCCGGATCGACAAGGTCCTCTCCAACAACGAGATCCAGGCGCTGATCACCGCGATCGGCACCGGGGTCCAGGACGAGTTCAAGGTCGAGGACCTCCGCTACCACAAGATCGTGCTGATGACCGACGCGGACGTCGACGGCGCCCACATCCGCACCCTGGTGCTCACCTTCCTCTACCGCCAGATGAAGGAGCTGATCGACGGCGGCTTCGTCTACATCGCGAAGCCGCCGCTCTACAAGGTGAAGAACGGCTCGAGCGAGATCTACGTCGAGCGGGAGGGCGAGCTCGAGGAGCTGCTGCTGGCCGACAAGCTCGAGGAGTTCGAGATCAAGGACTCCAAGACCGCGAACGCCAAGCCCAAGAAGCTCACCAAGCGCCGCTGGCAGGACTTCAACCGCCACTTCAAGGCGGTAGAGGGCTGGTCCTCGACGCTGCGCGCCGAGTTCGGCCACGAGACGATCGACTTCATCTCGGATGCCCAGCTGGTCGGCTCCGGCGCCAAGACGATGGCCGCCGCCGCCAAGCTGTTCCGGGCGCGGGACCCGCAAGGACGCCCCGTACGAGACGAAGCTGCTCGATCAGAAGACGACCGGCCTCGTCGTCAAGGGGACGCACCGCCGCAGCGGCCTGGCGAGGGAGCACAAGCTCCCCAAGGCTCTGTTCGAGTCCCAGCCCTACAAGGAGCTGGTCGACGCCTACTCCAAGGTGGTCAGCGTGATGGGCCAGCCGCCCTTCACCATCACCCTCGGCGAGCGGGAGGCCGAGGCGGAGAGCTTCTCGGAGCTTCGCCGCGAGGTGCTCGAGCTCGCTCGCCACGGCGTCACGCTGTCGCGCTTCAAGGGCCTTGGCGAGATGAACGCCGAGCAGCTCCGCGAGACGACGATGGATCCCGAGAGCAGGACGCTGCAGCAGGTCTCGATCGACGAGGCCGCGGCCAGCGGCCTCGAGCAGACCTTCTCCGACCTGATGGGCGACAAGGTCGAGCCCCGCAAGGAGTTCATCGAGCGCCATGCCCGCGACGTGAGGTTCCTCGATGTATAGACAAGGCGTTCCGGCCGCGGGCGGTGAGGGCGATGGCTGACGAGACCAGACTTGGACCAGGCGCTGCACGGCAAGATCGAGGAGCGCGAGCTCGAGAAGGAGATGCGTTCCTCGTATCTCGACTACGCGATGAGCGTGATCGTCGGGCGCGCGCTGCCCGACGTACGCGACGGTCTCAAGCCGGTCCACCGCCGCGTCCTCTACGCGATGCACGACCTCGGGCTGCAGCCCAACCGGGCGTACCGGAAGTGCGCGTTCATCGTCGGCGAGGTGATGGGCAAGTACCACCCGCACGGCGACTCGGCGATCTACGAGACGCTGGTGCGGATGGCGCAGGACTTCGCCCTGCGCTACCCGCTGGTCGACGGGCAGGGCAACTTCGGCTCGATCGACGATGACCCGCCGGCCGCCATGCGGTACACCGAGGCGCGCCTCGGGCCGCTGGCCACGGAGATGCTCCGCGACATCGACGCGGACACCGTCGACTTCGGCCCGAACTACGACGAGTCGACGCGCGAGCCGGTCCTGCTTCCGGCCCGCTTCCCGAACCTGCTGGTCAACGGGGCCACCGGGATCGCGGTCGGCATGGCCACCAACATCCCGCCGCACAACCTGCGCGAGGTGATCGGCGCCGTAAACGCGTACATCGACGACCCGGAGATCGACATGAAGGGCCTGATGAAGCACGTCAAGGGCCCCGACTTCCCGGGCGGCGGCACGATCATGGGCACGCAGGGGATCCGCGACGCCTATCGCTCCGGCCGCGGCTCGGTCAAGGTCCGCGCCAAGGCGCACGTCGAGCCGCTCAAGGGCGGCAAGGAGGCGATCATCGTCACCGAGCTCCCCTTCATGGTCAAGAAGGGAGGGGAGGGCGGCCTGATCGCCAAGATCGCCGACCTGGTCCGCGACAAGAAGGTCACCGGGATCTCGGATCTGCGCGACGAGTCGGACCGCACCGGGATGCGCCTGGTGATCGAGCTGAAGCGCGGCGGGGACCCCGCCCAGGTGGTGCTCAACCAGCTCTACAAGCGGACCGCCATGCAGCAGGCGTTCGGAATCAACATGGTCGCGCTCGTCGACGGTGTGCCGAAGACCCTCAGCCTGCGCGAGCTGGTCGAGGAGTACGTCGGCCACCAGAGGGAGGTCATCACCCGGCGGACCCAGCACCAGCTGGCCCGGGCCGAGGCGCGCGCACACATCCTCGAGGGACTGCTGATCGCCCTCAAGAATCTCGACGCGGTGATCAAGCTGATCCGGGGCTCCAAGGACCCGGACACGGCGCGCGACGCCCTGATCAAGCGCTTCAAGCTCAGCCGCGCGCAGGCGCAGGCGATCCTGGACATGCGGCTGCAGCGCCTCACCGCGCTCGAGGCCGGCAAGATCAGGGAGGAGCACAAGGAGCTCACCAAGCTGATCAAGGAGCTCAGGGCGATCCTGGCCGACGAGAAGAAGGTCCTCGGCCTGGTCAAGACCGAGCTCAAGGAGGTCGGCGAGCGCTACGGCGACGAGCGCCGCACGGAGATCACCGCCTCCGAGGGCGAGCTCGACATCGAGGATGTGATCGCCGACCAGCAGATGGTCGTCTCGATCACCGCCTCCGGCTACGCCAAGCGGACCCCGCTGGCTACCTACCGCCAGCAGCGCCGCGGCGGCCGGGGCGTGATGGGGATGAACATGAAGGAGGGCGACTACATCGAGCACCTGCACGTCTGCTCGACGCACGACTACCTCCTCTTCTTCACCAACCAGGGGAAGGTCTACCGGCTCAAGGTCTACGAGCTGCCCGAGGGCAGCCGCGCCTCGCGCGGGCGCGCGCTGGTCAACGTGCTGCCGCTCAAGGAGAAGGAGAAGGTGATGTCGGTGATCCCGACCCGGGACTTCTCCGAGGGCAAGTACCTCGTCTTCGCGACCGCCCAGGGAATGGTCAAGAAGACGCCCTTCAAGGACTACGACACGCCGATTCGCGCCGATGGCATCATCGCGATCAACATCCGCAAGGGCGACGAGCTGGTCCGGGTGCGGATGAGCTCCGGCAAAGATGACCTCGTCATGGTCTCCAAGTCCGGTCACGCAATCCGGTTCAACGAGAAGCTCGCGCGCCCGATGGGGCGCGGCACCGCCGGCGTCAAGGGGATGAACGTCTCCGTCAAGGGCAACGAGGTCCTATCGCTGGACGTGGTCAGCTCCCAGGACAAGCAGGGCGAGCTGCTCGTGGTCACCGAGAACGGCTACGGCAAGCGCACCTCGATCTCCGAGTACCCGATCAAGGGCCGCGGCGGCAAGGGAGTGCTGACCGCGAAGCTGACGGCGAAGAAGGGCGGCCTCGCCGGCGCCCGGGTCGTCCGGGAGGGCCAGGAGCTGATCTTCATCTCTCAGACCGGCATGGTGCAGCGGAACGCCGTGTCCGGGATTTCGCGAATGGGTCGCCCGACGCAGGGTGTCCGGGTGATGAACCTCAAGAAGGGCGACCGGGTCAGCGCCGTGGCGCTGGTGATGGAGTCCGCCGAGACCAACGGGAATGGCGCCTCGGCGACGGCGGCCTCGGTCGAGGAGGAGGCGGCGACCCTGTCGGACGTCGCCGAGGAGGCTGCTGCCGAGGAGGCTGCCGGTAACGGCAAGGCGACGGTGACGAAGGCCAAGCCGAAGCGCTCCTCGAGTTCATCGGCAAAGGCGCCCGCCAAGAAGGCAAAGGTGAAGCCGGCCGCCAAGCCGAAGAGCAGGGCGTCGGCCGCGAAGCCGAAGGCCAAGCCCCCGACTCCGAAGAGGGCGAGCGGCTCCAAGCCCGCCATGCCGAAAGTGAAGCCGAAGCACACCGCGACTGCGAAGCAGCGCGCCGAGTCGGCGAAGAAGAAGAAGCGCTAGCCACTGAGCCGGAATAGGCCCTCCCCGATGGAGCTGAGGGGAGCCAATGCGCTGATCACGGGGGCCGCCGGCGGCCTCGGCGGTCAGATCGCGCGTGCCCTCTCCAGGGAGGGATGCTCCCTCGTCCTCACGGACCTGCCGGGGGACGCCCTCGAAGCGCGCGCGAGTGAACTTTCCTCGGGCGGGACACAAGCCACCGCGTTCGGCGCGGATCTCCGTGACTCCGACCAGCTCGACAGCTTCGTCGCGCGCGCCGAAGAGGCGTCGGGGCCGATCGACCTGCTCGTCAACAACGCCGGCGTCGAGCTGACCGCGCCCTTTGTCGACTACACCGAGGAAGAGATCGACACGGTGATGGACGTCAACCTGCTCGCGCCGATGTCGCTGATTCGGCAGGCCGTTCCCGGGATGATGGAGCGCAGACGTGGGCACGTCGTCACGATGGCCTCGCTGGCCGGCAGGATCTCGCCCGCCTACATGGCGACCTACGGGCTGACCAAGGCGGCTCTGATCGCTCTCACGCAGTCACTGCGGGCCGAGCACGTCGGCGATCCGGTGGGTTTCTCGGCGATCTGCCCGGGGTTCGTGCGCGGCGCGGGAATGGTCGAGCCGCTGGTCGAGGCGGGCACCGAGTTCACCTCGACCGTCCCGCTCACGCCGCCCGAGCTGGTGGGCGCTGCTGTGGTCAAGGCGGTCCGCAAGGACCTGCCGGACGTGACCTTCGTCCATCGCCGGCCGATCCGTGCCGTGCTTGCGATGTACGCCATCGCCCCGCGCCTCACCGAGCGGCTCCTGATCCGGAGTGGCACCCCGCACATCTTCCGCGCGACGACCCAGGCGCGCGGCCGTATCTAAAGGCTTAGGCAGTCAGCAGATAGGGCTCCCACGCCGCGGGCGTCCGCGGCGCGGCAATCCTGATGAAGACGGTGGGCCCAGGCGGCCGGGGGTTGCGCTTGGGGTGCATCCGGATCTCATGCGGAAGGCGGTTGCCCTTCCTGCGGTTGCAGGGTGCGCAGGACGCGACGATGTTCTCCCAGACGGATTCACCGCCTCGGCTGCGCGGAATCACGTGGTCCACGGTGAGGCTCGGCCTGTCCGATCCGCAGTACTGGCAGGTCCAGCCGTCGCGCGCCAGGACGGCCTTTCGCGTGATCCGGCGGCGGTGGATGTCTCGGGGGACGCGGACGAAGCTGACCAGGCGGATGACCTCCGGGCGGTCGATGCGCATCGTCTCCGAGCGGAGCACGTCGTCGCCTCGCTCGAGCATCTCGGCCTTCTCCTTGAGGAGCAGGACCAGCGCTCGCCGGACGGTGCAGACGTTCAGTGGCTCGTAGCTGGCGTTCAGGACCAGTACCCGCCCCCGGGTCAGGCGGCGGGCGGCGGCTACCGCTACCTCGCCGTCGGCCTCCCCATCCGGGCTGGCCTCATGGCCGTTCAGATGGGAGGCCACATGGCCGTTGGATACCGCGACCTCTGCGGTGGCCCCGTTGCCCATGACGCGGCGATTGTAGAGGAGGGCTGCGCCGGCCCTGCGAAATCCTTGGTGCGCCGCCGCTAGCGACCGGGGACGCCGGGTGAGGCCGCGATCGGCCAGCTGCCGAGCACCCGCACGGATTCGGCCTTCGAGCGAAGCGCCTCGATTGCCGGTGCCAGGGGGTCCTCCTCGGCGACTCCTTCCACGTCGAGGAAGAACTGGTAGCGACCGAGGCCCCGCCGCAAGGGCCTCGACTCGATTCGGGTCAGGTTCACGGCGCGCTCCGAGAAGACCTGCAGCGCATCCACCAGCGCGCCGGGATGGTCCTCACCGAGCTCCGAGAAGACGAGCGACGTGCGCCATGGGCCGGCACCGGCGGGGGTGGTGCCCTCGGGCGCAACCCAGACGAAGCGGGTGATGTTGTCGGGCTCGTCCTCGACGCCGTGCCGGAGTACGGCGGCGCCGTAGAGGCGGGCGGCGGACTCGGCGCCGAGGGCGGCCCAGGGCGCATCCGACTCCGCGACGGTCCGCACCGCGTCGGCGGTGCTGAGAGCGGCTCGCACCTCGGCCTGCGGGAGGTTCTCCCGGATGAAGCGTGCGCACTGCGCGCTCGGCTGCGGGTGGGAGATCACCACCTCGATCTGTTCAAGCGGAATGTCGTCACGCGCGATCAGGCAGTGCCGGATGGGGAGGTCGTACTCGCCCACCAGGGTCACCCCGTCGGCGTCGAAGGCGAGAGTGTCGAGGGTGGCGGTGACCGCACCCTCGATCGAGTTCTCGAACGGGACCAGCGCGCGGTCGGCCTCTCCCTCGCGGACCGCGAGGATCGCGTCGTAGACCGAGGCCGAGGGGGCCGGCTCGACCTCCTCATCCCCGATCGCAGCCCGGAGGGCGTCCTCGCTGAAGGTCCCCCTCGGGCCCAGGTAGGCGATCCGCACTAGGAGCCGAACACGACCGTATAGGTGGCCGTGTTGTTGTCCGTCAGCTGCTCGCCGGGGACGGGCGAGACGACCACCTGGACGGTCGTGTCGCTCCCCGGGGTCGGCTTGCTGGTCAGCGGGATCTTCACGGTCCCCGCCTGGCCGGCGCTGAGGGACTGGAGCGTCCCGCTCAGGGAGGTGCCGCCGAGGGTGACGCTGACGCTGATCCCGGTCTCGTCGCTGTCCCCCGAGTTGGTCACCCCGATGTCGATTTCCTGCGCGTCGCTCGGCACGTTCGTCGTGCTGTCCGGGCTCAGCTGCGTATCACCGATCGTCGTCGAGTCCAGCTGCAGGCCGTGGGTGCCACCGGTGGTCGCGGTCTGGCCGGTGATCGCGTTCAGCTTCGTGACCAGGGTCGCCTGATTGAGGAAATCGGTCGCGTTCGCCGGCATGAAGTTGCCCGGCGGCAGGGGCTGCGCCTCCACGCTCTCGTCCTTGAGGACCTTGGTGATCTCGGGCGCACCGAGCTGGGTCCAGAGGATGTCGCTGGCGTATAGCGACCCCATCGCGTTGCTGATCGACCCAATCGCGTCGGTGGTCTGGGTGCGCGCCGCCGCCTGGGTGACGTTCGAAGCGATCGCGTTGAGCGCCTTCTCGCGCAGCGTCAGGGACTGCACGACGGCGTTCTGGGCGTCGTGCATCTGGCCAGGGGTGCTGAGACTGTCGGCGCGGTCGAGCAGGCTCGTGGCCGCGTCGCGCTGGGCAAAGATCTGGTTCCTGACGTCGATCGGGCCCGATGCGCTCGGGCTGTTGAGGAGATCGAAGAAGTCCTTGCCGCTCTGCTCGGACTGCTGCATGATCGTCGCGACGTTCGAGTCGTAGTTGCGCAGCGCGCGATCGGAACGAGCCTCGAGGCAGCCGCGGAACGCGATCACGATCAGGATCAGGAAGGCGACGCCGACGCCGACGCCGATCAGGCGTCGAACGAGGTACTGCTGGCGTCGCCGCTGGGGCCCCCCGACCCTCCGCCTTGGTCGATCCGGCTCTTCGGCGACGACCGAGTCGTCTTGTTCCTCATCGAGGAATGCCAAACCGGGCCAGAGTATGAACATCCAAGCGGCTACAAGGCCGCGCCACGTCGGAGCGAAGGGCGAATGCCCGTAGCGACTTGCGCCGGGCGGCCGCAGCTGGCCGCGTCTTGTGGCGAGCCGTGTTGCGTAGGCGCAGGAAGAGGCAGTCAGGTACCGAACTAGGACGGGCCATGGTCGGTGAGCGAATCCTGGGCAGATTCCGGATAGAGGGCCGGATTGGAAGCGGGGGCTTCGGCACCGTCTACCGCGCTTGGGACGAGCGGCTGCAGAGGCCGGTCGCCGTCAAGGTGATCGACCGCGAGCACGGTGCCCCCCGGGTGACCCGTGAGGCCCAGGCCGTGGCCCGCCTCGCTCACCGGAACATCGCGACGCTCTATGAGCTGGCCACCGACGGGGAAAGGGCATTCCTCGTCTCCGAGCTGATCGAGGGCGAGACGCTGCGTACCCTCGGGCGCCGCGGAGAGCTTACGGACCGGCTCGTCGCGCACGTCGGGGCGGGCTCGGCGGCCGCGCTGACCCATGCCCACCGTGCCGGGGTCGTCCACCGCGACGTCAAGCCGGAGAACATCCTTGTCGGGGTCCGGGGACGAAGCGAAGCTCGTCGACTTCGGCATCGCCCGCATTGCCGGCGAGCGCACGCTCACCCAGACGGGGGCGGTGGTCGGGACGCTCGCCTACATGGCCCCAGAGCAGGCGGACGGGCTCCGTCCCGGGCCGTCCGCCGACGTCTACTCGCTCGCCCTGACGCTGTATGAGTGCCTCTGTGGCGAGCATCCGCTGGTCCGGGAGGGGCCGGCGGCCACCGCCCGGGCCATCGGAGAGCCCATCGCCCCCCTCTCCGCGGTCCGCCCGGAGCTGCCCGACGCGATGACCGAGGTGATCGACGCCTCGCTCGATCCGGATCCAGAGCTTCGGCCGCTCGCCTCGGAGCTCGAGGCGGCTCTCCACGCTCACGTGAACGAGCTCGACGGCGAGCTGCTGCCCGCGATCGAGGGCCCGGACGGCGAGCCCGCCATGCCCCGACGCCGGCTCCCGGCGTTTACGCGGGCCCTCCCCGGCGTCGGAGTTGCCTGTCTCGGGGTGGCCGCGCTGATCGCGACCGGCGCCCCGCTGCCGATTGCCCTCGCCGCGCTGGTCCCCGGAGTGCTCGCGCTCGGCCGCCCGCGCCCTGCGTTCGCCATTCAGCTGGCCCTCGTCCTGCTCTGGGTGACGATCGGCGCCGGCGAGCCGGGGGTGGCCGCCCTGATCGCGGTCCTGAGCGCTCCTCTGCTTCTGCCCCTGATCGACCCCGAGGCGATCCCGCTGCCCGGGGCTGCCCCGCTGCTCGGCCTGCTCGGTCTCGGGCCCGTCTATCCGGCGCTCGCGGGCCTCACCAGGGGTGCCGCGAGCCGCGCGCTGCTCGGCGGGATCGGATACCTCTGGATCGCGGCGTGGGAGGAGCTCGCCCACCGCACGGTGCTGCTCGGGCCCGTGGCGGACCCACCCGCCCACTGGAAGGGCTCCGCGAGCACGGCGGTCACCGACGTCCTGGTGCCCCTGTTCGACGGGTCGGTGTTGGCGGCGACCGGCATCTTCGCCGCCGCCGCGCTGGTGCTTCCTGTGCTCGTGAGGGGCCGGACGCCCCTGCTCGACGCCCTGGGCGCGCTGATCTGGGCCGCCGGCCTGATCACGACGCTGCGGCTCGTTGCGGGGAGCACGAGTCCTCCGGGCCTCCTCCTCGGTGCTCTGCTGGCCGCAGTGGTCGCCGCCGTGCTCTCCCGGAGAATGGGGCCGCCTACGCGCTACACGACCGGGCCGCTCGACGATGCTCGACCCGATGCTCTCGCGTAGCGTGGGGCACTAGCATTTCGCACCGTAACGCGAGGGTGCGCCGCCAGGCGCAACCCGTTTAATAAGGCGCCGCCGGCCACCCCACCGATCCTAGGAGTCTGCGATCAGCGTTCTGCGCAACCTGGAAGCTCGCATCGAGGGCCTCGT
Source organism: uncultured Solirubrobacterales bacterium (assembly GCA_963763985.1). GTDB lineage: Bacteria > Actinomycetota > Thermoleophilia > Solirubrobacterales > 70-9 > DASUPK01. The sequence continues at coordinate 334,720 of CAVXQO010000017.1, forward strand.
CGAGGGCGTGTTCAGCCGCGCCTTCAGCTCCGGCGTGCAGCCGGTCGAGATCGCGCGCAAGCTCGCCAAGGAGATGGACGCCCACAAGACGGCGTCGGTCCAGCGCGTCTACGTGCCCAACGAGTACACGGTCTGGCTCTGCCCGGACGACTACGAGCGCTTCAAGGACTACGAGTCCTCCCTTGCCCAGGAGCTCAGCGGTCACCTGCTCGAGCACGCCCGTCATCACGACTACGACCTGCTCACCCGTCCCGTCGTCAACCTTGATCAGGACGAGCGGCTGCGGCTCGGGGAGTTCGGGATCCAGACGCGGCTGGTGCGGCCGCCGCAGCGTCAGGGCGCTGAGCCCGAGCAGGGCGAGCATGGACACACGATGGTCTACTCGGCGACCCAGGCGCAGAAGGCCAAGTCCAAGCGCCGCCCGGATGCCGCCTACTCGGAGACCCGGGCGATCATCTCCGTGGACGATCGCCGCTACGTGCTCGACGGGCCCACGGCGACGCTGGGGCGCTCCAAGGAGGCGGACTGCATCATCGACGACCCCAACATCTCCCGCCGGCACGCCGAGCTGCGGCGCTCGAGCGTGGGGGACTGGCAGATCGTCGACCTGAACTCGACCAACGGAATCAAGGTCAACGGCCGCCGTGTCGCCAACGCCCGTCTGTCCCCGGGCGATGAGATCACCCTCGGAACCAAGGTCTTCGCTTTCGACATCGAGCAGTGAACGATCTCGAGCCGCTAGCGGTAGCGCTCAAGTTCGGCTTTCTGGCCGTGCTGTACCTGTTCCTGCTCTGGGTCACCCGCATGGCGCTGCGGGACCTGCGGGGCACCGCCTCTCCGGGCTACGAGACCGGCTACCACGAGGTGCTCGGCGGCGGGCAGGAGGCCACGGATGCGTTCCTCGTCGTCCAGGAAGGTGGTGGGCTGACCAAGGGCGATCACTTCGACCTCTTCGGCGGGGTCTCCCTGGGGCGCTCCGCCGATGCCGACATCAGGCTGGATGACCGCTACGCCTCCGGTTTCCACGCCCGTGTGTTCAATCGCTCGGGGGTATACGTCGTCGAGGACCTCAATTCGACCAATGGCACCCTGCTCAATTCGCGCGAACTGCACGGTGAGGCGGAGCTGAGCTCCGGCGACGTGATCCGAATCGGGGACACTGAGTTTCGCTTCGAGGTCTCCTGATGCTGACCGTCGCCGAGGAAGCTCACAAGACAGACACCGGCCGCCAGCGCCAGGCCAACGAGGACTCGTATTTTTCCCGCGCGCCGCTGTTCGCGGTCGCCGACGGGATGGGCGGGGCCCAGGCCGGCGAGGTCGCCTCGCGAATCGCCGCGAGCGCTTTCGAGCGCCGCCAGCGCCTCAGCCGCGAGGAGCCTGCCGAGGGGCAGCTCGAGGAGATCGCCCAGACCGCCAACCGCGAGATCCACCAGCTCGCCCAGGAGGACTCCTCGCGGGCGGGCATGGGCACGACCCTGACCGCGGCGATGGTCCGCAACGACGAGGTGTCCTTCGGGCACGTCGGCGACAGCCGCGCCTACGTGCTGCGCGACGGGAAGCTCAAGCGGCTGACCAAGGACCATTCGCTGGTGGAGGAGCTCCGCCGTCAGGGGCGGCTCACCGAGGAGCAGGCGGAGGAGCACCCGCAGCGCTCGATCATCACCCGCGCCCTCGGGCCTGAGCCGAGCGTGAACGTCGACACCATGACCTTTCCGGCCCGCGACGGCGACGTCTTCCTGCTCTGCAGCGACGGCCTCACCACGATGGTCTCGGACGACGACATCCGCCGGATCCTGATCGAGTCGAGGAGCCTGCGGAGCGCCGTCAACAGGCTCGTCGAGGCCGCCAACCGCGGTGGCGGGCGAGACAACATCACCGCCGTCGCGTTCCGTCTCGCGGACGCCGAGGCGAAGGAGGGTGAGGAGAGCGCCACGCTCATCTCCCGGACCGCGGAGCAGGCGGGCATGACCGGCGAGCGGATGCGGGCCGCCGGCGATCGGCTCCGCGGCCGGGGCCCGATGCCGGCGCCCCCGCGCAGGCGCCGGATCCTGGGCTGGGTGGTCGCGGGGCTCGCGGCGGTCGTCGTGTTCGGCGGCGGCTTCCTCGTCGCCCGCTCGGTCTACTTCCTCGGCACCGACAACCAGGGCGACGTCGCGCTCTACCGGGGCCTGCCTTACCAGCTGCCGCTCGGGATCAGTCTCTACTCGAAGCAGTACTCGATCCCGGTACAGGAGGGCACCCTCTCCGAGGAGCGCCAGAAGGCGGTCACCGGCCACACACTGCGAGGCAAGGGAGACGCGACGGACCTCGTCGACGACATCAAGCTGAGGCCGACCGAGGGGCTGCCGCCACAGCCGCCGCCGCCCGCGCCCACGAAGAAGAACTCCGGGGCCAACTCCAAGGGCCAGCAGGCAAAGAAGACTTGAGCGCCCGCACCCGCGAGCTCTTCGCACTGATCCCGGTCGCGCTCCTGGTTACGGCCGGGTTCACGGCCGTGCTGATCACGAATTCGGACAAGCTCGGCAACCTGAGCGTGTTCTACGGCGCGTACTTCCTCGCCGTGTGCGTCGTCACGCACATCGTCATCCGGATCCGGCTGCCCGACGCCGATCCGTTCCTGTTCCCGCTGGTGGCGCTGCTGGCCGCGTTCGGCCTGGTGATGCTCTACCGCCTCGACGAGGGCCTGGCCCGCGATCAGGCCAACTGGTTCGTCCTCGGCCTCGTCCTCTTCTCGGCGACGATCATCTTCCTGCGCGACTACGAGGCCCTGGAGCGCTACCGGTATCTGATCGCGCTCGCCGGGATCGTCCTGCTGATCCTGCCGCGGTTCCTCGGCCACGCGACGAACGACGCGTATCTCGCAATCAACCTGGGCCCGGTCACCTTCCAGCCCACCGAGCTGGCCAAGATCTGCATCGTCGTCTTCCTCGCCAGCTACCTGAACGAGCGCCGCGAGGTGCTCGTGATCGGGGCGCGGCGGTTCATGGGCCTGGTGCTGCCGCCGCTCAAGCACCTGGGGCCGCTGCTGGTCGTCTGGGGGGCGGCGATGGTCCTCCTGGTCTTCATTCGCGACCTGGGGAGCTCGGTGATGTTCTTCGGCGCCTTCCTGGCGCTGATCTACGTCGCGACTGCCCGGATCTCGTTCGTGATCATCGGCCTGCTGATGTTCGTGCTCGGGGCCTGGTTCTTCGCCCACACGGCCGCGCACATCCAGCAGCGCTTCGACATCTGGCTCGACCCGTTCCATGACCCGAGCGGCAGCGGCTACCAGCTCTCGCAGTCCATCTTCGCCCAGGCGGACGGCGGGCTCTTCGGACGCGGGCTGGGGGAGTCGCTGGTCCAGCTGCCGGCCTGTCACGGGGACTTCCCGGACAAGTGCGCGATCCTGCCGGCGCCCCACACCGACTTCATCTACGCGGTGATCGTCGATGAGCTCGGGCTCTTCGGCGGCGCCGCGGTGGTCCTGATCTACGCGCTGATCGCCGAGCGCGGCTTCAAGACGGCGATCCTGGCCGAGGACGGCTTCTCGAAGCTGCTGGCGACCGGCCTGACGACGATCCTCGCCCTGCAGGCGTTCGTGATCATCGGCGGCGTCACCAGGGTGATCCCGCTGACCGGCGTGACGCTGCCCTTCATCAGCTACGGGGGAAGCTCCATCGTCGCGAACTTCATCCTCTTAGCCCTGCTCCTGATGGTCTCCGACAAGTCTCGCCGGCGAGTCCGGCTGCAGGCCGAGGCGGGGGCGGCGGAGTGAACCGGCAGATCGTCAAGATCTTCGGGCTGATCCTGGTGCTCTACGCGCTGCTCTTCGGCTTCACCTCGTACTGGTCGGTCTTCGACTCGAGCTCGCTGAAGGCGAACACGGCCAACCGCAGGCCGCTGCTCGAGGAGCAGAAGATCAAGCGCGGCGACATCCTCGCCGACGACGGCACCGTGATCGCCCACTCGAGGCAGGTCGGCAAGGGCAACAACAAGATCTACGTGCGCCACTACCCGCTCGGCTCCCTGTTCGGCAACCCGATCGGCTACAGCTTCGTCGACCGCGGCCGGGTCGGCTTCGAGCTCTCCCACAACGACGAGCTGGTCGGGAACAAGACCGAGTTCCTCTCCGTCCTGGACGAGCTCCAGGGCCACGCCCAGGAGGGCGACAACGTGCAGTCCGCGCTCGACCCGGATGCTCAGCGGGCCGCGGTCGACGGGCTGGCGGGTCGCCGGGGATCGGTGGTGGCGATGGTTCCCTCGACCGGCGAGATCAAGGCGATGGTGAGCATCCCCGAGTACGACCCGAATTCCGTTGAGAGCTCGAACACCTTCAAGAGGCTCAACACCGAGACCAGCGCACCGCTCTTCAACCGGGCGACGCAGGCCGGCTACCCGCCCGGGTCGACCATGAAGGTGGTGACCGCGACCGCCGCGCTCGACAGCGGCAAGTTCACCCCGACTCCGTGCTCAGCGGCCGGTCTCCGCATCGCGATCGAGGGCGTGCCGCTCTCGAACTCCGGCGGCGAGCAGTTCGGCGACATCCCGATGACCACCGCCCTGACCAACTCCGTCAACACCTGGTGGGCTCAGGCGGGGGAGAAGATCGGCAAGGACACGATGTTCAAGTACATGGATCGCTACGGCTTCAACGCCAAGCCCCGACTCGACTATCCCGGGCTTCCAGCTCGCGGCGAGCGGGGTCTACGACGGCAACAAGCTGCTCGGCCCCGACGACACGATCGACATCGGGCGCGTCGCGATCGGCCAGGAGCGGCTCCGGGTGACGCCGCTGCAGATGGCGGAGGTGGCGGCGACCGTCGCCAACAAGGGCGAGCTGATGGAGCCGCGGCTCTGGTCCAAGGTGATCGACCCCGACGGGCGGGAGACGAAGCTCGATCCCGCCCACCAGAGCCGGGTGATGAGCGAGGACACGGCCGCGAAGCTCAACGACATGATGCAGGACGTCGTCTCCGAGGGAACCGGGACGGCGGCGGCGGTCTCTGGCATCGACGTGGCGGGCAAGACCGGGACCGCGGAGATCTCGCCCGGCGTCAACGACGCCTGGTTCATCGGCTTCGCCCCGGCGGACGACCCGCAGATCGCGATCGCCTGCATCGTCGAGCACACCAGCGGCTTCGGCGGGCCGACCTGCGGTCCGATCTTCAAGGCGGTCGCCGAGAGCCTGCTCGGCAGGGCGGCGCCTGATGGCCAATCCTCGCAAGGGCACGATGGTCGACGAGCGCTACCGGCTCGATCGGAAGATCGGCTCGGGCGGGATGGCGGACGTCTGGCTCGCGGAGGACACCGAGCTCGACCGCAACGTGGCGATCAAGATCCTGCACGACCGCTTCGCGCAGGACAAGGAGTTCGTCCAGCGCTTCCAGCGCGAGGCGCAGTCGGCGGCCGGGCTCCAGCACCCGAACGTGGTCGGGATCTTCGACCGCGGTGTCTTCCGCGACACCTACTTCATCGCCATGGAGTACGTCGACGGCCCCTCGCTGAAGGACCTGGTCAAGGGCGGGATGGGGACCAAGGACGCGATCGACTTCACCCGGCAGATCCTCAACGCCGCCCGCTTCGCCCACCGCAAGGGGATCATCCACCGCGACCTGAAGCCGCAGAACGTCCTGATCGACGACGAGGGCCGCGCCCGCGTCGCCGACTTCGGCATCGCCCGGGGCGGTGAGAACTCCGACATCACCGCCACCGGCTCCGTGATGGGGACGGCGCAGTACCTCTCGCCGGAGCAGGCGCAGGGCAAGCCGACGACGCCGCGCTCGGACATCTACTCGATCGGGGTGATCCTCTACGAGGCACTGACGGGACGGGTCCCGTTCGAGGGAGACAGCGCCGTCGCCGTCGCGCTCAAGCAGGTCTCCGAGGCGCCCGCGCCGGCCCAGCGCGATCAACCCGGACATCCCGCCGGCCCTCGACGCGGTCGTGATGCGGGCGCTCGCCAAGGATCCCGACGCCCGCTTCAAGGACGCGGACGCCTTCCTGCGACGCCCTCGACGCCGCCGAGCGGGCGCCCGACAAGCCCCGCCCGGAGGACACGGCCGCATTCGCCGCGGTCTCTCCGGAGGGCGAGACGGACATTCCCGGCGACGAGGACGAGGAATACGAGGAGTGGGAGGAGCGAGCAGCGCCGCGGCGGCCGCTGGCGCTGGTTCGTCGTCGCCCTGCTCGCCTGCGGCGTGGCGGCGCTCGTCGCCTACGCGCTGACCCGGCCCTCGCACGTCGCGATCCCCGACGTGATCGGGCAGAACTCGGATCAGGCAAGCCAGATCCTCGACATGCAAGGGCTTCAAGGTCGCGATCAAGGCCGTGCCCAGCGGCGCGCCGAGGGACCAGGTCGTCGAGCAGGACCCGATCCCGACGGACCGGGGAGGCGGCAAGGCGGAGGAGGGCTCCACCGTGACGCTCAGCGTCAGCTCCGGGCCGGCGATCGTGGCGGTGCCGGTGGTCGCCAACCTGAATCAGGCAGATGCGACAAAACGCCTGGAAAACGTGGGGTTCAAGGTGAACGTCATGCAGCAGTTCTCGAAGTCCGTGCCGAGGGGCCTGGTGATCGGGACCTCGCCGCCCGCGGGCACCCAGCTCTCCACCGCCCAGGCGGTGAACCTCCTGATCTCGCGCGGCGCCAACACGGTGGAGGTTCCGAACGTCGTCGGGCTCAACGACCAGGCTGCGCTCGCGGCCCTCTCGAACGCCGGGCTCTCGGGTACGGAGGTGCAGCAGGACTCCACGGAGCCGCAGGGCAAGGTGCTGAACCAGAGCCCCGGAGCCGGCAAGCGCGTGGCCCGCGGCTCGCAGGTCACGATCTTCGCCTCGACCGGCGCGATCACCGTCCCGGACGTGACGGGGCAGGCCAGGAAGGCGGCGGTCACGGCGCTGAAGAAGGCGGGCTTCACGGCGGCGGTCACCGAGGAGACGACGACCGATCCCACCCAGGTCGGCGTGGTGATCTCCGAGTTCCCGCCGGGCGGGTCCCGCGGCCAGCGCGGGGACACGGTGACCATCTCCGTCGGCATCGCCTCGTCCACCACCACCGACGACTCCATGAGGGTCGCGGTACTCGGCGGCGGGATCTCCAGCGAGCACGAAGTCTCGCTGCGCTCCGCGGCGTCGGTGGCGGCGGGCCTCCGGGAGGCGGGTCACGAGACGGTCGAGGTGACCATCGGCCGCGACGGGCGCTGGTCCGCCGCCGGCGAGCCGGTCAGCTTCACGCCGGCCGGCGGCCTGCTGGGGTGCGACGTCGCCTTCCCGGTGCTGCACGGCCCCGGGGGGGAGGACGGCAGCGTGCAGGGCCTGCTGGAGGTCCTCGACGTGCCCTACGCCGGCTCCGACGTCGAGGCGTCGGCGATCTGCATGGACAAGCTCGTCTTCAAGGACCTGCTCGCCCGCCACGGGGTGCCGCAGGTGGACTACTGCCGCGCCGGGGAGGAGGACTGGCGGCAGATCGCCTCCGGCTTCGGGCAGCCGGTCTGGGTGAAGCCGGCGCGGCTCGGATCGAGCGTCGGCATCGCGCCCGCCTCGGGAGAGCAGGAGCTCGACCGCGCCGTCGAGCAGGCGGGCCGCCACGACCCGCGCGTGATCGTCGAGGCGCCGGCGCCCGGCAAGGAGGTCGAGTGCTCGCTGCTCGGCAACGAGGAGCCCGTCGCGTCCCCGCCAGGAGAGATCGTCACCAAGGGCCACGATTGGTACGACTACGAGGCCAAGTACGACGAGGGCGGCATGGAGCTGCTGGTCCCCGCGCGGATCTCCGAGCAGGCCACCGAGCGCCTTCGCGAGCTGGCTCGGCAGGTGTTCACCCTCTGCGGCTGCAGCGGGCTGGCGCGCTGCGACTTCTTCGTCGACGGCGACGAGGTCCTGGTCAACGAGCTCAACACGATCCCCGGCTTCACCGAGACCAGCGTCTACGGCAAGCTCTTCGAGGCGGACGGGATCTCCTACGCCGGAGCTCTGCGACCGCCTGGTCAAGCTGGCGATCGAGCGGCACGAGAGGGCCCGCTCGTACGAGTTCTGAGCGGCGCCCCTAGCTGAGCAGCCTCACGTCGGAGATCTCCATCTGGTAGCGGCCCGGGTCGTCCTTGGCGTGCGGCGGCTTCGTGATCCAGATCAGGAACGACTGCGCGGGCTTCCCGGGCAGATGGATCGTCTCGTTGGCGCCTCCGTCGCTGACGGTGGCGACCGGCTGTCCCCAGCCGGACAGCTCGGCTGGGCGGTGAGCCGCTGGACTCGTAGATGCTCGCGTCCCAGCCGGGCGTCGGGCTCCGGATCTCCATCGACTTGGCGGTGACGGTGTTGCCGGCGTCGATCGTCAGCCCGACGCCGTCCTTGAGGCCGCCGAAGTCCTGGGTGTCGTAGTGCTCGGTCGTCCAGGCGGTGCCCGGTCGGGTTCGAGTCGATCGCGAGCCGCTGCGGTTCCCGTCTCTCGGCCGTCGCCTGCGCGGGTCGAACTCGCTCGCGGCGTCGGTCGGCAGCTTGATCTCGGTGCTGCTGCTGCCGGTCGAGCTGCTGCTCGCCGAGATGGATGTGCTCGCCGCCGAAGATCAGCCGCGGCGGCGATCAGCGCGATCCCGACGATCCCCATCGCGATCCCGAGCCGCGACCGGCGGCGACCGCCCAGCCGCCGCCGCGAGGACGGGCACCGAGTCGAGCACGCTGGTCGCCTCGCCGCTGGTCCCGCCGCGGCGAGCCGCCTCGACCTCGAGGGTCTGCTCCAGGTCGCGAACCATCTGCGCGACGGACCCGTAGCGGTCGCGCTGGTCCTTGGTCGTGGCGCGGTCGACGACGGAGGCGACCGCAGCCGAGACCTCGGGGCGCTTCGCCTGCACGTCCGGCATCGGCTCGTTCACGTGCTTCATCGCCACGCCGACCTGGGTCTCGGCCTGGAAGGGGACGTCCCCGGTGAGCATCTCGTACAGGACGACCCCCAGCGAGTAGACGTCGGAGCGCTCGTCGACGTCCTCGCCCATCGCCTGCTCCGGGGAGACGTAGTCCGTGGTCCCCAGCACCCTGCCGGTCGCGGTCATCCCCTTCTGCTCCAGCGACCGTGCGATCCCGAAGTCGGTCACCTTGGCTCGCCCGGCAGGGTCGATCAGGACGTTCTGCGGCTTCACGTCGCGGTGGACGAGCTTGCGCGCGTGGGCGGCGGTCAGGCCGCGCCCGATCTCGATCGCGTAGGCGACCGCCTCGTCGACCGGGAGCCCGCCCTCCTCCTGGATCCGGCGCTTCAGGGTCCGGCCCTCGATGTACTCGAAGACGATGTAGGGACGCCCGTCGTCCTCGCCGGCGTCGATCACGCCGACGAGGTTCGGGTGGGAGAGCCGTGCGGCGGCCCTCGCCTCGCGGCGGAAGCGCTCGAGCTGGTCGGCCTCCTCGGAGATCTCCCGATGGAGCAGCTTGACCGCGACCGGGCGATCGAGGACCTCGTCGAGCGCCAGGTAGACGGTGGACATGCCGCCCGAGCCCAGCTTCGACTCGAGCCGGTACCGGCCCGAGAGTACGGTGGAGCTCAAGCGTTCCAACTGTTCTGCCTTTGCATCGCCATGTATTTTCGCCCTAGGGTGCCCCGGCCGCTGAGAGCCAACGCCCGGACGAATGATGACTGTCCAAGTCCGCTACTACAGCGACCCCGCCTGTCCGTGGTCGTGGGCCGCCGAGCCCGCGCTGCGGAGGCTGATGTGGGAGTTCGACGGAGAGCTCGAGTTCGCCTGGGTGATGGGAGGCCTGGCTCGGCGCTACGGCCGCGAGTACCGCGACGAGGAGGGGCGGATCGGCCACGGGCCCGACTGCTTCGCCGACCTGATCTCGCACTGGCTCGAGGTCGCCGCCGACGGCCTGATGCCGACCGACCCGCGGATCTGGACGCGAGAGCCCACTCACCTCGACATACCCCGCCTGCCAAGCGGTGGAGGCGGCCGCAGAGCAGGGCTGGGAGGCCGGCTACCGCTACCTGCGCCGCCTGCGCGAGGGGATCATGTTCGAGCGGCGGAAGCTCGATCACCCGGAGGCGCTGATCGCGGCGGCGCGCGGCACCCACCTCGACCGTGCCCGCTTCGAGATCGACATCTTCTCGGAGGCCACCACCGAGGCGTTCGGGGCCGATCTGGACGAGGTGCGCAGCCCGCCGGACGACGCGCGCGAGGCTGGCGGGGTCCGCCGGACCGAGGGCAAGGAGAGGCTGAGCTTCCCGTCGGCCGTCTTCATCGGAGAGGACGGGTCGCGGCACGGGATCTGGGGAATGGCGCGCTCGCATCCGGCCTTACGGGATGCGGCGCTCGCAGCGGGCGCGAAACAGGTCAATGAAGGAGCGCTGGAGCCGATGGAGGCGGTGCGCCGCTTCGGCCGCTGCGCGACGCGCGAGCTGGAGGTTCTCTCGGAGAAGCCGCTGCCCGTGCTGGAGGCGGAGCTGTGGGAGATGGCCGGGACTGGAAGCTGAAGCCGGTCCGGGCCTTGACCGGGACGCTCTGGGAGCCCGCGTAGGGACCTGAGCGGCCTAGTGCGCTGACGACCGTCGCCAGGACCCTCGGTCGGCCCGGCCGATGCGCCTTGCGTCCGGGTAGTGCGCCTGCAGCGCCTTCATTGCCGCTGCTTCATCGGTCGGGGCCACGACCACGCAGAAGCCGCAGCCCATGTTGAAGACCTCGTGCATCTCCTCGTCGCCGACCTCGCCGAGCTCCTGGATCAGCGAGAAGATCGGGGGAACCGGCAACGGGTCGTCGATCTCGTAGGCCACTTCGGCCTCCAGTCGCAGCAGGTTGCCGAGGCCCCCCGAGGTGATGTGGGCCAGGCCCCGGACGTCGACTTCGGAGCGCAGCAGCTCGACGATCGGCTTGACGTAGATCTCGGTCGGCTCCAGCAGGACCTCGCCGAGCGGGCGGCCCAGGCGCTCGTCGTCATAGGGGATGTCCTCCGAGGACGGAGCGGGCCAGGGTGTAGCCGTTGGAATGCAGGCCCGAGGAGGGCAGCCCGATGACGGGGTCGCCTGGCTCGATCGCGGCGCCGGTGACCAGGGAGTCGAGCGCGACGACCCCGAAGCAGGCGCCCGCCAGGTCGAGGCCGTTGATCAGCTCGCCGAGCTGGGCGAGCTCGCCGCCGACGATCTCGATCCCGGCCAGCTCGGCGCCGCGCGCCAGGCCGGTGCCGATCGCTCCGGCAATCTCGGGGTCCGCTCGGTCGACGGCGAGGTAGTCGACCATCGCCAGCGGCTCGGCCCCGACGCAGACCACGTCGTTGACGTTCATCGCCACGCAGTCGATGCCCACCGTGTCCCAGCGGCCTATCCGCTCCGCAAGGACGAGCTTGGTCCCGACGCCGTCGGTGCTCAGGGCGATTCCGGTCCGCTCGTCGAGGCGGACGACGTTGGCGTAGTGGCCGCTGGCGAGCACCTGGCGGCTCTCGCGCGGGAGCAGATGCGGCCAGTGCGGAGACCAGGGACGCGACGGCGGCATCCGCGTCACCCTGGCTGACGCCGGCCTTCGCGTAGGCGTCCTCGCTCAACCCGACCGTCTCTCCGGCTCGGTTGGAGCGGTCGCCCAGCTCGGGACGCCGTTGCCGCTCGCCACGGCGCCGGTCCCGTCACCGGATGGAACGACACCCGTGGGTTGCGGGTAGTCGGGAGCCCGACGCGCGCCGACGCCACATCCTCGCGAGCACCAGGGACGCGAGGCCGGCGCGGTAGGCGGCGTACGGCCAGAGCGCGCTGTCGCGCTCGACCAGGCGGATCAGCGCCTGCGAGGCCAAGGTGGAGGCGAAGGAGGTCGCGGTCCCGGCGGCGAATCCGGCGCGGGCCTCCGGGGGGAGGCCCCTGCGCCGCAGCCGGGCGCCCTTGAGGACGGCCGCGCCGACGATCACCGGCAGCGCGACCGTGCGGGAGAGCATGTTCGAATGCTGTCGCGTGAAGCCGCGCCAGCGCGCGGCGGTAAGCGTTGCCCCGTTCCTGGAGATGCCGGGAGCGAGGGCCGCCGCCTGAGCCAGGCCCGAGAGCGAGCCCATCGGCGGCCGTGGCGCGCCCCCTGTCTCGAACCTGCGGCCGGCGATCGGCGATCACCATTCCGGCGGCTCCGGCGAGCAGGCCGACAACCGTCGCAACGGGTCCGCCAAGCCGTCGCTCGATCGGGCGCTCCAGGGCCACGCCGAGGATCGCCGGGGGGAAGAAGGAGAGGGCGATCACGGCGGCCTTGCGCGAGTCGAAGGAGCGCAGCTCCTCGGCGATCACCCGCCGCTGCCCGATCAGCAGCGCGGCGGCGGCGCCGGCGTGGAGCGAGACTTCGAAGCTCTTCTGCAGCTCGGGATCGCGGCCGTCGGCGTCCCACCCGGCGAGCCAGGGAATCAGGGTGAGATGGGCGGAGCTGGAAACCGGGAGAAGCTCGGTCGGCCCCTGCACGGCGCCGAGGACGATCGCCCTCGACTGCTTAATCATGAAACGGGTTGCTCCTCGGCGTCCGCCTCGGAGCCTCCTCGCATATCAGGCGCTGGATTGGCGCGGCCGCGCGTGCGCTTGATCAGCGCCCAGACGATGAGCGCCACGATGGCCAGCAGCACCGCGTAGTCGAGGTACTGCAGGTGGTCCTTCCAGGTGTGCCAGTTGCTGCCGACCTCCTTGCCCACGATGGCCAGCGCCAGCACCCAGGGAAGACATCCGGCGACGCGTCAGGACGGTGAAGCGCCAGAACGGCATCCGCGCGACTCCGGCCGGAAGCGAGATGAAGGTCCGGATGATCGGGAGCATCCGCGAGAAGAAGACGGTGGCGTCGCCGTGTCGCTGGAACCAGTCGTCGGCCCAGTCGAGGTAGCGCTTGTTGGTGTGGAAGATCCGGTGTCGCTCGAGCGAGCTCCAGTCGGCCGTAGTAGCCGATCGCGTAAGCGATCCAGGAGCCGACCAGGTTGCCCAGCACGCCGGCGGCCACGATGCCGAACAGGGTAAGGGTGCCGTCGTTGACCTTGAAGCCGGCGAACAGCATCGTCGCCTCGCTCGGGATCGGGATCAGAGCGCTCTCGAGCGTCATCAGCACGAAGACGCCGGCATAGCCGGCGTCCCCGATCAGGTTGGTGGCGAAGTCGACCAGCTTGTCGGTGACTGCGCCGGTCAGGAGAATGTAGGCCGATCACAGGGGCGGCATGGTAGCGGCCTAAAGTGCTGCTCGCGTGGAGCGGTTCAAGCACCCCGTCTACAGGCACCGCCTGATCCAGATCGCCGCGGACGCAATCCTCGTCGCGGCCGCCTACTACCTGGCCTTCAGGTTGCGCTTCCTCGATGCCCCGGGCGGCATTCCGGACCGCTACGACCACATGCTCGGGCACTCGATCGGCTTCGTGGTCGCCGGCCAGCTGATCATCTTCTACGCGTTCGGCCTGTACGAGAAGTGGTGGCGCTACTTCCGGCTCCCGGACATGATCGCCGTGCTGCGCGCGTGCGCGATCTCGACGGCGATCCTGGCGATCGCCTTCCTGCTGCTGAAGCCGTTCGAGGACCAGATTCCGCGGTCGGTGGTGGTCAGCTACTTCCTGCTCACCGTCTTTGCGATCGGCGGCGCACGGCTCCTGGTCCGGATGGTGCTGGTGGAGCGGTTGGCGCGGCGCGAGGTGCGCGGCGCGAGGCGGGTGCTGGTCGTCGGCGCCGGCTCGGGCGGGCAGATGGTCGCGCGCGAGATGCAGCTCAATCCGAACCTTGCGGCCCGCGCGATCGGCTTCCTGGACGACGACCCGCGCAAGCGCGGCATGCGCCTGCACAGCCTCAACGTCCTCGGCACCACCGACGAGGTGGGGGAGATCCTGGACGAGTTCCACCCCGACGAGGTGATCATCGCGATCCCGTCGGCGCCAGGAGTGCTCCGCGGCCGCGTCGTGACGGCGTGCCGCGAGCGAGACGTACCCGTGCGGACGCTGCCGACCGTCTTCGAGCTGCTCCGCGGCGGCGTCCAGCTCACCAGGCAGCTCCGCGAGGTCCAGGTCGAGGACGTCCTCGGCCGCGACCCGGTGAAGATGGAGCTCGACCGCGTCGGCGCCTACATCCAGGACAAGGTCGTCCTGGTGACCGGCGCCGGCGGCTCGATCGGCTCCGAGCTGGTCCGCCAGATCGCCCGGGTGCGGCCCAAGCTGCTGGTCGTCCTCGACCACGCCGAGGACAACCTCTTCCAGATCGACCGGGAGATGATCGAGGAGCGGCACTTCACCCGGATCGAGTCCGTGCTCGCCGACTGCAAGGAGGGCGACCGGATGCTCGAGGTGATGCAGCGCTTCAAGCCCGAGGTCGTCTTCCACGCCGCCGCCTACAAGCACGTCCCCCTGATGGAGGCGAACCCGCTGGAGGCGATCCGCAACAACGCGATGGCCACCAAGGTCACCGCCGAGACGGCGGTCGCATCGGGCTGCGAGCGCTTCGTCCTCGTCTCCACCGACAAGGCCGTCAATCCCCGCACGGTGATGGGCGCCTCGAAGGCGATGGCGGAGTGGATCGTCGAGGCGGCCGGTCGCAAGCACCCGCAGACGCGCTTCGTCACGGTTCGCTTCGGCAACGTCCTGGCGTCCTCCGGGAGCGTGGTGCCGATCTTCCGCAGCCAGATCGAGCGCGGCGGCCCGGTCACGGTGACCGACCCGGAGATGGCCCGGTACTTCATGACCATCCCGGAGGCCGTGCAGCTGGTGATCCGCTCGGGCGACCTCGGCGGCGCCAGCGGAGAGGTCTTCGTCCTCGAGATGGGCGAGCCGGTGAAGATCGTGGATCTGGCCCACAACATGATTCGCCTGGCCGGCTACGAGCCCGAGGTCGACATCGCGGTCGAGTTCGTCGGCGCCCGGCCCGGGGAGAAGCTCGCCGAGGAGCTCTTCAACTCCGATGAGCGGCCGCAGCCCACCGCCTCGGACCGGATCGTCCGCGCCGTGCGCCACGCTCCGCTCGATCCGGAGTGGGTCAACGGCACCCTCACCCGCCTCGAGGCGATGATCCGCGACGGCGACGAGGCGGACCTCGCCGACGCAGACCGTCGAGCTGGTCTCGGCGAGGCGCGGCACCCCGGTGCCCGTTGACGACCTGACCGCTTAACATCCCGCGCCGCGGCCATGAGCAGTCTCCTGAAGGAAGTCGGTGCAATCGCGGGCCTCGCCTCGTTCCTGGGGCTGGCCCTCCTCGCCCTGCTCTACTTCGCCCAGGCTCGCGACGTGCGCCGCCTGCGGGACCAGGCGAGCTTTCTCGTCGAGGGGGGCTCCGAGGACGGCGAGTCCGTCGCCCCCGCAGAGCGGGCCGCGACCGCGGTGGCCTCCACCACCAAGGAGCCGGAGAAGGCCGCGGCAGCGGCGGCCGCGACGGCTCCCAACGAGGCGGAGGCCTTCAGGCGGGCGGAGCTCGCCCGCCAGGCGGCGCAACGCCGCCAGCGCTTCGAGCAACGCCGGCGGAGCCCGGGTCGCGAGCGGCCCGGCTGGATGTCGGAGCCCGCGTCCCTCGCGGTGATCGTCGTCGGGGCGATCCTGCTGGTGGCCGGGGTGGCGTTCGGGGTCACGCGGATCACCGGCGGATCGTCCGACTCGACCACCGCCGACGGGGCGTCGAAGAGCAAGGGACCATGTCCGCCGGGAAGGACCAAGGTCTCCGTGCTGAACGGGACGGCGACCCCGGGCCTGGCCGCCTCGTCCGCCGGACAGCTCAAGCAGGCCCAGTACAAGGTCGGCCCGGTCGGCAACACCTCGACCCCGTTCACCACCAGCGTCGTCATGTTCGACCCGACTGACGGCAAGGTGTGCGCTCCGATCATCGGCCAGGTGGTCGGGATTCAGAAGACGCAGCCCATGAGCAACGAGGTCCGGCAGGCCGCCGAGGGAGACCCGGTCGCCGTTGTCCTCGGGGATGACAAGGCCGGGGGATCGACCGACACTGGGGCCAGCGCCACGACCGGCTCGGGAATCTGAGCCAACCAGTAGACCGGCCGCCCTGTGAGCGAGCGCAGTCGACCGGCCCTCCTGATCTCCGCGATTGCGGTGGCGGCGTTGCTGGCGGCGACCGCGGCGGCGATCGTCATCACCCAGCACGTCCGTGACGAGGGCCCGGTCGCCAGCTCGATCTACTGGAAGACTCGTCCGGGACCGCGATACCGGGTCTGCTTCCTGCTGACGCGCGACGACAGGGTCCAGGTGTCGGTGGTCGACGGCGCCGACCGCTTCGTGCGGGTACTTGGGGGCGGGCGAGCTCAAGGGCGGGGATGCCCCTCACTGCTTCGACTGGGACGGCAGGAACTCCGGCGGCGCAGCCGGCTCCGCCCGGGCCGTACCACCTGCGGCTCTCCCTCGAGCGGGCGGACCGGACGGCCGTCTCGGGCGAGCACGTGATCATCCGGACGCCCGGAGCGCAATCGTGACCGAGGCCCTCGAGGTCGCGGGCTGCCTGGCCGCGGCCGCTGCGCTGTCGGTCTCCTTCCTTGCCTCCGATCCGAGGCTCCGCGTCGGTGGCCTGGTGCTGGCGGGAGCCCTGGCGCTCGCGCTGATCGGCGGGCAGGGCTGGGACGACCTGGAGAACCTGCGCTCTCACCACCTGGCCTTCGCGGGTGTGATCGTCGCGGGCATCGTCGTTCTGGCGATCGGCGCCGCTGCGATGCTGCGCTGGCCGATCCTGCTGCCGCTGCTGGTTATCGCGACGCTGCCATTCAGGGTCCGGCTGCACGTCGCGGGAGGGCAGGCGGCCAACCTGCTGGTGCCGCTCTACGTGGTGATCGGCGCAGGCGTGCTGGCGACGGTGGTGGCGACCCTCCGTGGCGATACCAGGCTCCGCAAGCTGCCCAAGCCGCTCGTGCTGGCGCTGGTCCTGGTGATCTGCCTCTACGCCCTCCAGACGATCTACTCGGAGGACGTCGCCTTCGCCGCCCGGAACGTCGGGTTCTTCCTGGTCCCGTTCGCGATCCTCTTCTCGCTGCTCGCCGAGGCGACCTGGGACCGGCGCCTGCTGAGCCTCGCCCTGATCGTCCTGGTGGCGGAGGGGCTGATCCTGGCCCTGATCGGGATCGGGCAGTTCGTGGATCAGCACATCTTCTGGAACGGCAAGCTGGAGGCCTCCAACGACTTCCACTTCTACTTCCGGGTCAACTCGCTCTTCTGGGATCCCAACATCTATGGCCGTTATCTCGTTCTGACGATCATGCTCGCGACCGCCGCACTGCTCTGGGTGGCCAAGCGAGCCCTTGCGTTCGCCCTCATCGGAGCGGTGGCGATCGTCTTCGCCGGCCTCGTCTTCGCGTTCTCGCAGACGAGCTTCATCGCGCTCTTCATCGGGTTGGCGGTGCTGGCCGGGCTCCGCTGGAGCGTACGCTCGGCGATCGTGGCCACCCCGGTGGCGCTGGCGGCGATCGTCGTCGGGGTTCTCTTCCTCGCCGGCGGGTCCAACGAGTCCACCCGGACCGTCACCGAGGGCCACAGCAGCCTGGTCTCCGGCGGCCTCAAGCTCGCCAAGCACCGGCCCCTCTACGGCTATGGCTCGGCCTCGTTCTCGAAGGCGTTCGCGAAGGAGGAGAACGTCAGGCCGGGCGACACGACCATCTCGCACACCGAGCCGGTCACGGTTGCCGCCGAGCAGGGCGTGATCGGGCTGCTCGGCTATGTTGCCCTGCTCGCGGCCGCGCTCTGGACCGTCTTCTCGGGCCTGCGCTCGATTTCGCCCGGCTTCGGGGCGCCTTTCCGGCCCCTCGGGGACGGCGACCGGCTCGGAGCTGGCGCCGGCGCGAATCGGGATCGCGGCGGCCTTCGTCGCACTGCTCGTCCACACGATCGGCTACGCGGCGTATCTCACCGACCCGCTCACCTGGACGCTGCTCGCCGTGGGAGGCGTGCTCGCCGCCGAGGTAGGCGCGGGTGAATGGCCCGGCTCAGCCTCCAGCGGCGTCCGCGCGTCAGTCTGCCGAGTAGCTCATGACCGGATACCTCCGCCGCCTGGCGACCACGGGGGCCGCGTACACGGCTTCGAGCGTGATCTCGAAGCTGATCGCGGTCGCCCTGCTGCCGCTCTACACGCGGTATCTGACCCCCGCCGACTACGGCGCGGCGGAGGTGCTGATCACCGGTGTGATCGCCGCCAGCATCGTGATCCGGCTGGGGATCATCGAGGCGCTGCTGCGCTTCTACTACCAGTCCGACGAGGACCCGGACCAGGTGGTGAAGACGGCGTTCGCGTCGTTGCTGTGGACGACGACGATCGGCCTGGCGATCGCCCTTGCCCCTCGCAGAGCCGCTTTCCAGGCTGCTGCTCGACCACTCGGACCCCAACCTGATGCGGATCGCGATCTTCGGGCTCTGGGTCTTCACGATGTTCGAGTTCCTGACCGCGCTCTTCCGGATCGACGAGCGCGCCAAGGCGTACTTCGCCTTCACCGTCTCCAACGTCCTGGTGACGATCCCGGTGACCGTCTGGCTGGTGGTGGGGCAGGACAAGGGCGCCAGCGGCCTGCTCTGGGGCCAGTACGCGACGGGCGCCGTCTTCCTCGCGGGCCTGGTGCTCGCGCAGAGGCGCCGGCTGGCCGTGGTCCCGGACTTCCCGCTCTGGCGCCGGATGCTCCGCTGGGGCCTGCCGACGATGCCCGCCGAGCTCTCCCTCTACTCCCTCAACTTCATCGACCGCGCTGCTGATCGTCCGGCTGGTCGGGCTGGGCGACGCCGGCCTCTACAGCCTCTCGGTCAAGTTCGCCCAGGCAGTGAACGTGCTCGTCAAGGGGTTCCAGCTCGCCTGGCCACCGCTCGCCTACTCGATCCAGGACGACGACGAGGCCCGCAGGGCCTACGCGGTGATCGTCACCTGGTTCGTCTCCGTGACGACCTTCGTGGTGGCGGGGATGTGGCTGCTCTCGCGCTGGATCGTGCGCGCTCTGGCGGCGCCCGAGTTCTTCGACTCCTACAAGACGATCGGCCTCGTCTCGACCGGCGTCATGCTCTACGCGCTCTACCTCGTCCTGGTGATCGTGCTCGGCCGCACGGGCCGGACCGAGTTCAACTTCCCCGCGACGGGCGCGGGCACTGTGGTCAACATCGGGCTCAACCTGATCCTGCTGCCCTCGATTGGGATCGTCGGCGCCGGGATCTCGCTGGTCGCCTCCTACGCCGTCGTGCTCGTCCTGATGTACGTCTTCACGCAGCGGCTCTTCAAGGTGCCCTACGAATGGCTCCGGCTGGCCCAGGCGACCGGCCTGGCGGCGGTGCTGGTCGTCGCCGGGGAGGTGTTATTGCCCACCTCCGGCATCGGCGGCCTGGCGGGCCGCACGGCGCTCTGGCTCGCCTATCCGCTGCTGCTCTGGGCGACGGGCTTCCTCAACGACGAGGAGCGGGAGGCCGCCGGACGGGTGCTGAGCCCGGCATACGTCCGGGCCGCGTTGAGCAACCTCCGCGAGGCGCCGGCCGAAGGCCCTTCGGACCGAGCCGGAACCCGCCCATGGACGAGGCCCGCGCATGACGCGCGAGGCGCTCGAGGCCGAGCAGCGCGACGAGGACGCGATCCGCTAGTCGGGCGGGGGGAGAGTGTCGTCCGCCTCGCCCAGGATCAGGAACGAGCCGACGAGGATTCCCAGAGCCGCGGCCCCGCTCAGGAACAACCCCCACATGGGTGCCGCCGGATCGCTCCAGTGCCTGATCAGCGTCACCAGGACGAGTGCGCCCGCAATCAGAGCGACGCCGGCGAGCGCGCCGGATGCCGCGGCCGCCCGGGGGCCCGCCGGACGATGCAGCAGCCAGATCGCCCCAACTCCCGCGACGAGGCAGAGGAAACCGGCGTTCGTCTCGATTCCGGACGCCCAGCTGGATAGACCGACTTCCTCCCCGAACCGGAGCCACGGCGCCAGCGCGCCGACGATCAGCGCAACGGCGGCGGCGAGGGTGAACTGCACGTCCCCGGGCCAACCCCTGATGCGCTTCAGCGACAGCATCTGCTGATCGTCCCCGCCCGCCCGGACGTTGTTAACCCGTGGCAATGGCGCGCGCGAGCACGTCCGCCATGCGGGCGGCCATCACCTTGACGTCGTGCTCCCCGGCGGCCCGGCGGGCCGCCGGGTTCGGGGAGGGGAGGCTCGCCGCCTCGTCCAGTGCCGCCGCGAGTGAGGCGTCGTCCTCCGGATCGACCAGCAGCCCCGCCTCCGGAGTGACGAACTCCGGCGGACCTCCCACCGTCGTCGCGATGACGCTGCGCTCCATCGCCATCGCCTCCAGGGCTGCCTGGCCAAAGGGCTCCATCAGCGAGGGCTGACAGAGGACGTCGCAGGCCGCCACCCACTGCGGGACCTCGGCCTGTGGGATCCGGCCGGCCAGCGTGACACCGGCGCGACCTTCCAGAGCTCCTCGCAAGGGCCCATCGCCGACGAAGGCGAGCCGCCCCGGCCCAGCGAGGCGAACGCATCCGCGAGCCGCACGACGTTCTTGCGCTCGATCAGGGACCCGACGCAGAGGAAGGCGGGTCCTTCGCCGTCCCAGCCGAGCGCCTGCCGCGCCTCCGCCGCAGGGCGAGGTGAGAAGGCGTCGAGGTCGACTCCGCAATCGGCGATCTCGATCTTCGGCTCGGCCGCAGGGATCCGCTCGGTGAGGCGGCCGGCGAGCCAGCGCGAGTTGGCGATCACCGCCGAGGAGCGCCGCAGGACCCAGCGCGTCGCCGCTCTGACGCCGGGGATCCGCCCCAGGTTGGCGACGTCCTGCCCGTGCGCCATGACCACGAGCGGTGCGTCCGCGGCGCGCGCCGCGAGAGCGCCGGCGGCGCCCGAGGGGAAGAGGAAGTGGGCGAAGACGACGTCGGGCCGGAAACGGCGCGCGGCGGCGCGCGACTCCCTCACCAGCCGCACGTACTTCGACCGGGAGCCGCCGCGCTGGCTGATCGAGGCGACCTCGACCTCGTGGCCCAGCGCCTCGATCTCCCGCGTCAGCGGGACCAGGAAGCTGCCCAGGTCCGGCTGCTCCGGGCTCGGCCACATCTGGGTGACGACCAGGATCTCGCACGGCTACGACCCTAAGGCCCGGTTGTACGCCTCCGCCGCCTCGCGGATGCCCTCGCCCCGCCCGGGCAGCAGCGCCTGGCGGGCGTGCAGCCAGTAGCGCCGCGGGGGAGTGGCCCGGCAGGACGAGTGCGGCGCGCGGCGCGCAGCAGGTACGGCCAGGCGAGCAGCGGGCGGAGCAGAAGCGCCCGGGCCCCGCCGAGGTGCTTGCGGAGGTAGAGGTCGCGGTTGCGGTGGTACTCGACGATGCGCCGCTCCGCGCCGGAGGCGTCCTGTGCCATCTGGTCGTGGTGGGTCGCCCTGGCGGAGGGGACGTAGAGGATCCGCCAGCCCGCGTCCCCGAGCCGCTTGCAGAAGTCGGTCTCGTCCGAGTAGACGAAGAAGCCGGGATCGAGCCAGCCGACCTCGCTCGGCGGCCTCCCTGCGGACCATCATCGCGCTCGACTGCACCCAGCCGACGGGACGCGTCCCGGCACCGCCGCTCTCAACCGTGAAGCGGCGGTGCAGGAAGAACGCGCCGGCCAGGGCCGTCTCGGCGCTCGGCAATCGCCAGGCGCAGGGGACCTCGCGGCCCTCCGGCGTCGAGCAGCTGCGCTCCAGCCGCGGCGGCCTGCCGGTCGGACTGCAGCGCGCCGAGCAGCGCGGCCACCGCTCCGGGCTGCAGCTCGGAGTCCTCGTTGAGCAGCAGGCAGTACTCGCCCTTCGCCTCCTGGAGCAGCCGGCTGTCGTTCGCCGCCTTTCCCTCTCGTCGATCGAGTGCGATCAGCCTGATCTCGCTGCCCAGGGCCCGCACCGCGTCGGCCGAGCCGTCGTCGGAGGCGTTGTCCAGGACGAGGACCTCGTGCTCGAGATCGGGCGGGGTCGTCCGCTCGATCGCCTCGAGACAGGCGAGCAGGAGCTCCCGCCCGTTGGTGTTGACCACGCAGTAGGAGACCAGCACGGCGACAATGCTCGCCCATGCGGGTTCAGATCGTCGATCCGGCCGCCTACACGCCACCGTACGACCACGCGCTGGCGGGAGCCCTCGCGCGCGCCGGGGCGGATGCGGAGCTGATCACCTGCCGTTTCCCATACGGACCGGTCCCGGAGGAGCAGTGGCTACGAGGTACGCGAGCTCTTCTACCGGCGCGCCTCGCGGGCCGGGATCGGCCCCAGGCGCCGCCGCCTGCTGCGCGCTGCGGAGCACATCCCGGACATGCGGCGCTACCGGCGGGTCGCCGAGCAGGCCGACCTCGTCCACTACCAGTGGCTGCCGATCCCGGCACTCGACCGCCGCCTGCTCGCCCCGAAGCGCCCTCGCGTCTACACGATGCACTGGCGGCTGCCGGAGACCGGCACCCGGATCGCCGGCACGCTCACCCGGCTGCTCGCCGAGATGGACGCGGTCGTGGTCCATTCCGAGCACGGCGCGCGGCGCCTCGAGGCCGACTTCGGCGTCCCGTCGGACAGGCTGCGGGTGATCCCCCACGGCGCGTTCGACTACCTGACGCGGCAGGAGCGGGAGGTGCCGTTGCCCGAGGAGCTGCGGGCCGTCGAGGGGCCGGTGATCCTCGCCTTCGGCCTGGTCCGCCCCTACAAGGGGACCGACGTCCTGCTCGAGGCGTTCGGGCGCATCGAGGGCGCCGAGCTCTGGATCGCCGGCATGCCCCGGATGCCGATGGACGAGCTGCGCGAGCTGGCGGAGCGCGCGCCCGGGCACCGTCCGCTTCGTGGACCGCTTCATCCCCGACGCCGAGATCCCGGCCTTCATGCGCAGGGCGGACCTCGTCGTCCTGCCGTACCGGAACATCGAGCAGTCGGGCGTCCTCTACACGGCGCTCGCCTTCGGCCGGCCGCTGGTGCTGAGCTCGGTCGGCGGCTTCCCGGAGATCGCCGAGCGGGGCGCGGCGCGGCTCGTTCCGCCGGGCGACCCCGAGGCCCTGGCGGAGGCGCTCCGCGAGCTGCTCGCGGATCCGCGGCGCCCGCGGAGGCCCTGGGGGCCGCCGCCGCCCGCGAGGCCGCGACGACGTACTCATGGGATCGGATCGGGGAGGCGACGATGGAGCTGTACCGCGACCTGCTCGGCGACCCCAACGCCGATAATCCCCGCTAATGGCGCTCGAAATCGTCTTCTGGGTCGCTGCCGGCCTGATCCTCTACGCCCACCTGGGCTATCCGCTGCTGCTCGCGGGCCTGGTCGCGATCTTCGGCGAGCCGAGGGGTGCCCCTCCGAGGCGCGGCGAGCTGCCCCCGCGTCACCCTGATCATCCCCGCGTACGACGAGGAGGAGGTGATCGAGCGCAAGGTCGCCAACGCGCGGGCGCTCGACTATCCGGCCGACCGGCTCGAGATCGTGGTCGCCTCGGACGGCTCGAGCGATCGCACGGCGGAGCTGGCTCGCGGCGCCGGCGCCGACAGCGTGCTGGAGCTGCCGCGCGGCGGCAAGGTCGCCGCCCTCAACCAGGCCGTGGGCCGCGCGCGAGGTGCGATCCTGGCCTTCTCCGACGCCAACAGCTACTGGCGCCCGGACGCGCTCCGCCGGCTGGTGGCGCGCTTCGCCGACGGGCGCGTTGGCTACGCCTGCGGCCAGGTCCGCTTCGAGGGAGGCGAGGGAGGAAACCAGGAAGGCCTCTACTGGCGCTACGAGATGGCGGTGCGCTCGATGGAGACCCGCCTGGCGGGCATCACCGCCGGCAACGGCGCGATCTACGCCGTCCGGCGCGAGGCGTACATCGAGCTCGACCCGAGCCGGGGCCAGGACATCGGCTTCCCGTTCGAGCTCACCAAGCGGGGCTGGCGCGCCGTCTACGAGCCGGCAGCGGTCGCCGAGGAGAAGATGGCGCCGACCGTCGAGGGGGAGTTCCGGCGCAAGCGCCGGATGATGTGGGGGCTCTGGGACGTGATGCTGAAGTGGGGGATGCTCGACCCACGCGGCTACGGCCCGGCCTACGCCCTGGAGATCTACTCGCACCGCCTGCTTCGCTACCTGACGCCCTGGCTGCACGTGATCGCCTTCGCGGTCAACGTCGCGCTGCTCGGCGACGGCTGGGTATACGTGGCGACGATGGCCGTCCAACTCGCGGTGTTGCTCGGGGCCCTGCTCGGGCGATTCGTCCCCGCCCTGCCGTTCCGGATCGCCTACTACTACGTCACCGTGACCGCCTCGATCGCCGTCGGACTCTGGGACCGGCTCCGCGCCGGGTCGGTGCCGATCGGCTGGGAGAAGGTGGAGGGCACCCGATGAGCGAGACGAACGGCCCGGCGCCGGACGCCGCGCAGCAGCGCCTGGACGTGCCCCCGCCCGCGACTCGTCCCAAACAGGGCCTGCCGCGATGGGCCGACCTGGTGATCGCGGTCGTCAGCCTGATCGTGGTCTCGCCGATCCTGCTGGCGGCGGCGATCGCGATCCGCCTGGAGTCCCGCGGGCCGGTGATCTACAGGCAGCGGCGAGTCGGCCGGGACGGCGTGATCTTCGAGATGTTCAAGCTGCGGACCATGCGCCAGGGCGCGGACCCGGTCGGGGTGGGCACAGCGGTGACCGCCGAGGATCCGCGAGTGACGTGCGTCGGCCGGGTTCTGCGCCGCTTCTCGCTCGACGAGCTGCCGAACCTCTTCAACGTGCTGCGAGGCGAGATGCGGATCGTGGGCCCGCGGGCGACGCTGCCCGCCCAGGTCGAGCTCTACACGCCCCGCCAGCGGCGCCGCCTCGACCTGCGCCCCGGCGTCACCGGCTGGGCCCAGATCCACGGCCGCGCCGGGATCCCCTGGGAGGAGCGCATCGAGCTGGACGTCTGGTACGTCGAGCATCGCTCCCTGCGGCTTGACCTGAAGATCCTCGCCCGCACCCCAGGCGCGCTGCTGGGCGGCGCCGGCAACGTGGCTGTCGACCCATACGCGGGCTCCTCGCCCGACTCGCCGCTCAGAAAGGCCGCGGAGCGCGAGGAGGCCGGAGAGCGCTGATGGCCCGCGGCATCTCGCTGAGGGACTTCCGCCCGGAGGACGCCTCCGCCGTGCACCGCTGGTTCAACTCCCCGGCCGCGACGGCCAACCTGCTCGAGCATCGCGACGAGTTCACCGAGGAGGACGCGCAGGCGCTGGGTGGAGCGGGCGATCGAGCAGTCCCAGGACCCGCAACGCCGAGGATCGCAAGTGGGCGGTCGAGGTGGAGGGGATCGACGAGCCGGTCGGCTACACGGCGCTCTACGGGCTGAACCGCCAGACCGCCCCGGAGCTCGGGGCGATCATGGGAGACGAGCGGGTGCGCGGCCGGGGCGTCGGCCGGGAGGCGGAGCGGCTCACGAACCTGAAGGCGTTCGAGGAGTTCGGCGCCCACAAGGTCTACGGCCGGATCCCGGCGACCAACGAGGCGGCGAAGAAGGCGGTCATCTACAACGGCTGGAAGCAGGAGGGCGTGCTGCGGAAGCAGGTCCGCCACGGCGACGAGCTGGTCGACGTCGAGCTCTGGGGCGGCTTTCGCGAGGACCTGCCCGAGCCGCCCGAAGAGTGAAGGCGCGACTGATCGCGGACGGCGGCGCCGCCGCCGCGGACCCCGAGAGCTTCTTCCGCTCGCCCGCCATTCCTTGAGGCCGAGGGGGTCACGCACACGATCGAGATCGGGGACGGCTCCTCCGGCTGCCCGTGATCGTCCGCCCGATCGAGGGGGCGACCGCAGCGACGCGATCTCGCCCTACGGGTATCCGGGAGCGTCGGGAAGCCCGACGGCCCGATCGATCCCGAGCGAGATCGACTGGTCCGGACGGGCCTGGTCAGCGTCTTCGTCCGAGGGCGGATCGGCGAGAACGCCCCTTTGAGGGCGGCACGGTCCGCAACCACGTCCACGTCGCCAATGGCGCCTCAGGCATCCGCAAGCGCCTGCGTGAGCAGATCCGCCGCAACGAGGCGCGGTGGATGGTCCGGCTCTGACCGCCGGGCCGGATGCCGACGCCGATGCCCGAGCCGGGTTCGAGCGGGCATACGCGCGAGACGATGGCCCGGACCGGTGCGGCGCAGCGCTATCTCTACCCGAGTGAGTACTTCGAGCGGCTGTTGGGCAGCGATCGCAGCTGGCTCGTCCTCGCGACCCGCGACGGAGGGACCGCCTGGCAGGCGCGATCGCGGTCGCCTCCGACGGCTATCTCCACTACTACCTGGGTGGCACGGCCGACGAGGCGCTCGCCGACTCGCCGATGAAGAACCTATTCGCGGCGATGATCTCGCTCGGCGCCGAGCTTGGCCTGCCGGTCAACCTCGGCGGCGGCCTGGCCCCGGAGACTCGCTCGATGACTTCAAGCGCGGCTTCGCCAACGGCGAGGCGCCCTTTCGGACACACGAGCTGATCTGCGATCCGGCCGCCTATGAGCGGCTGGCCGCACAGGCCGGTCCGGCGCCCGAGGGCTTCTTCCCCGCCTACCGTTCCCTTTTGCGCTTTCCCCTCCTCTCCGGCCTGACAGCCGCAGCCGACGTGGATCGGGATCTGCTGCTCGGGACCGTTGCCGATGTACGTGTCGCGGAAGTTGCGGATCACGTCGAGCACCAGAGGGTCATAGTGCGGGCAGACCGCCTCTGGGTCCAGGCGGTGACCGCGACGTCGTATGGCATGTCCGGGTCGGGGTAGAGGAGGACCCCGTCGGGGTCGTGGTCGAAGACACCCTTCAGCGCCAGTTGTTCGCTCTCGGGCAGGGTCGGCTTGTAGTGGATCTCGATCCGGCCGTGCTCCATGGCGTGGACCTCGTCTGCGGATGTTCATCCCCTTGGTCTGGGGGTTCGCTGCTCATCGGCGTCGTGTATGCGCCGTCTCGAAATGGGGACCGGGTTGTGGTTGCCCGACGTCGGGGGGGTCGTCCCGTAGTGGACCGGTGTCGAATTGGGAACGTGGGTGTTCCCTTCGTTCGGGAGGTTGAGCCTGACCTCGCAGCCCGCCTTCTGGGCGGAGATCTGGAGATCCGCGAACTGGAGCGGCGGCGGCGGAGTCCCCTTGCGGCAGTCGGGCGTGAGTCCCGAGAATGCTCCCGGTGTTCTGGATGTGCGCGTTGCTGCAGGCGCCGCTGCCCCCGCTGCCCCCGCTCGAGACCACGATGACCAGGCCCACGATCACCGCCAGGGCGAGCCCTCCGGCCACCACATACCCGGCCAGCAGGCGCCGGCGCCCACCGGAGCTCGCCGCCTGCTCGGCGGCGAGCCGCTGCGCGCGAAGTCGCTCCTTCTCTTCCTTTCGGAGGCCATCAGAAGGCGATCAGGCTAGCGGAGTCGTTCAAGCCTCAAGCCGGCTCGCTGATCGGGCGGTCTTCGTGGCCGCGCTGCCCCGTCGGCGGCTGTGACGCCGGGTCATCTGTGTCCCAGACCTCGTCGAGGAACTTCGCCAGCTCGGCTGTCGAGGCGCTTCCGGCGAGAGCCTCCATTCGAGGATGGACGTCGCCTCGATCAGGCGCGAGTTGGGAGCTCCTCGGCCAGCATCCCCGAGTCCGAGAAGGGATGCAGCGGATCCGCGCGGTGGCCGACCACCAGCGTCGGCTGGGTCATCTGCACCCGGAACTGGTGGTGGGGGGCGGAGGAGCCCAGGAAGAGCCCCTCGAGGACGGCCGAGGAAGGCGCGGGGTCCTGTCGGAGCCAGTCGAGGCCGAGGTCGAGCAGGGGATTGGTGCGTGGGATCCTGCGGGCCCCCGCGCGAGCATCCTCAGCACCGGCTCTCCGAAGCGCAGGCCGACCATGATCGGGGTGAAGATCACCGCCGCTGCCAGCAAGGCGTTGTCGAGCACCGGCATCTCGATCATCATCGCCTTCACGCGCTCGGGAGACACATGGTTCAGCTCGAGGGTCGCGTTGGCCCCCAGGGAGGTGCCTCCCACCACGGCCTGGTCGAGCCCGAGGTGATCGAGCAGCGTCTCGACCTGGCGGGCGAAGAACGTCATCGAGTAGAGCGACATCTCCGGCGGGCGGTCAGAGCGGCCGTGGCCGAGCAGATCCAGCGCGATCACCCGGTTGCCCCGTTGGGCCATCTCGGGGCCGAGGCGATCGAACATCCGCCTGTTCATCAGCAGGCCGTGGATCAGGACGAGCGGCCGGTCTCCCTCGCCGTACTCGTCGTACGAGATGCGGTGATCGTCGTAGTCGAAATCGGGCATTGGGCGCGAGTGAGTGTAGGCGAGCGCTCAGGTGGCACCGGCCGCGGCGGGCTTGCGGTCCTCCCACGGCCTGGATGCGTGAAGCGCTCCCAGAATGGCGCGGGCGGCGGGCCAGCGATTGAGCGCGTAGAGATGGATGCCGGGTGCGCCCCGGCGCAGCAGATCGGCGCACTGCTGTGTCGCGTAGGCGACGCCGAGCTCGAACTCGGCCCGCTCGTCGCCGTCGAGGGCCTCCATCGCCGAGGCGAGCGGGGCCGGGATCGTCGCCTCGCAGAGCTCCGAGATGCGCGCGATCTGCTTGAACCCCGTCATGGGCATGATCCCCGGGATGATCGGCACGTCGATGCCAGCGGCGCGCGCGGCCGGCACGAAGTCGAAGTAGAGGCGGTTGTCGAAGAAGAGCTGGGTGATCAGGAAGCTCGCGCCGTCCTCGACCTTGGTCTTCAGGTAGGCGAGGTCGGCCTCCAGGCTCGGGGCCTCGGGGTGGACCTCCGGGAAGCAGGCGCCCCCGATGGCGATCTCGGGATGGGTCTCACGGATCAGCGCCGCGAGCTCGGAGGAGCTGCCCAGCCCGCCCTCGGGCTGCTCGAAGTCCTTCTCACCGCGAGGCGGGTCGCCGCGCAGGGCCAGGATGTTCTCGATCCCGGCGTCCGCGATCCGGTCGATGATCTCCCGCAGGCTCTCGGTGGTCTCACCGACGCAGCTCAGGTGGGCCATCGCCTCCGATCCGTACTCGTCGCGGATCGCTCTGGTGGTCTCGAGGGTGCCCTCACGCGTGGCGCCGCCGGCCCCGTAGGTCACCGAGAAGAAGTGCGGGTCGAGCTTGCGCAGGACCTCCACGGTCTCGAACAGGACCTGGCGGCCCTCCTCCGTCTTGGGCGGAAAGAACTCGACCGAGAAGACCGGCCGCGTCGAGGCGAGCATTTCGTCGATTCGCATCCCAGCAAGGGTATTCAGCGCGACATAGCGTCGAGGGAGTGGCGTTTCATGTCGAGATCACCAGCGGCTTCAGACAGCGCGCGCGGGCATTCAACCTGGACGAGGCGAGCATGCGCAGCGACGTCCTCGATCCGTGGATGCGAGGGCGCAGGATCACCCTGGGGGACAAGGATTGGGAACCGAAGGACTCCAGGCTGATGATCCTCGAGGGGCCCGAGCTCGCCGACACGGATCTTTCGCTGGGCCGGGGCTGGTCGAGCGCCGAGAAGGGCTCCGAGAACGTCACCCGCCGCCTGGTCGAGGCGGCGACCGCGCCCGCCGGTGGTCCCATCGTTGCGGTTCTCGCGGAGGGCTCGGCCGGAGCGGACCTCGCAGCGGATGCTGGAGCGGCTCGAGCTGAGACCGCCCGTGGGCCGAGCTTCGAGCGCGGATCCTCGGTGCGCCGGTCTCGGCCGACGGACCCGGCTTCGCCGCTGTCCTGGTGATCGAGGGCGCCGACTCCCTCGCCGTCCTGGCTGTTTGACGCGGGCCTCGCCCGGGGTGCGCTCGGCGCCAGGGCAGTGGTCGTCCAGCTCGGCGACGCGGCGATCCCTGCTCAGCTCGCCGGCGTGGACGTGATGCGAATCGAGCCGGCGAGGAGAGGGATCCATCGGCGCTCTGCGCGACCGGCTCACCAAATAGAACGGGGCGCCCCTCGGGACGCCCCGCGCATGCTCGATGCTCTGCCTGCCAGCCGGTCTTGCGAGCTCAGACCTTCGCCGCGACCCGCTTGACGATGCTCGGCTTGGAGAACTTCACCTGCGTGCCGCGCGGCGACCGCGATCACCGGGGTGTTGGCGGTCTCGATCGCGTAGCCGGCCCGGGCGCTCAGGTTGACGTGGCCCTTGGGCGACGCCGGTGAGGAGCCGACGACCAGCAGGTCGGCGCCCTCCGCCCGGTCGGCGACCGTGGCGCCGAGCGCGTCGGCGAGGCTCTTGGCCGTCTCGAATGCGGCGTCGTCGCCGTCGTCCTCGGGCAGGACCCCGATGGACTTGATCTCGCCGTTCTGGTTGCGGTACCCGGCGGGCGCGACCGCGACGGCGACGGGACCGCCGGTCAGCATCCGCTGGGCGGAGGTCCCGGGCATGACGGCGCCCGTGGCGGTCCGGTAATCGGAGCCGAAGACGATCACGTCGGCCTTCTCGCTCTCGGCGAGCTCCCAGAGGCCGGCGCCGGTCGAGGCGTGGACCACGACGTGGCGGGGGGTCTTGTCGTCGCCCAGCGCCTCGGCGCCGTGCTCGAGCAGCTCCTCGGCGTCCTTCTCCTCCAGCGCCTCGCGAGCGCTGTCGGGCTGCTGCGTGTGGCGGACGTAGGCGAGCGAGATCTCGCCGCCCAGCTCGCCCAGCGTGCGGCCCAGGGCGAGCGCGTCCCTGTCGTTGTCGGTGTCGTCGTAGGAAACGATGATCTTTGCCATTGCGATGGTCTCCTCTGTGAGAGTTTGCGATTCCGAAGTTCGCTGGCATGGTGCCCGCTCCTGCCATTAGCGCAAGTACTTCTCATGATCGCTAGAATTAGTTGCACTAATGCTGAACGTGCAGCGTCTCAAGGTCCTGCGTGAGGTCGTCGCGCAGGGGTCGTTCTCGGAGGCGGCGGGCGTCCTCAACTACACGCAGTCCGCCGTCTCACAGGCGATAGCGACCCTCGAGGCCGAGGCGGGGGTGCCGCTGCTCGAGCGCGACCGCCGCGGGGTACGGCCGACCACCGCCGGCGAGCGGCTCAACGAGCACGCCGGGAGGATCCTCACCCAGCTCGACGCCGCGGAGGCGGAGCTCGGGGCGATCGCGGGCATCAAGGGCGGCGAGCTGCGGATGGCCTCGTTCCCGACGGCGGGCGCGACGCTGATGCCGCTCGCGATCGCTGCCTTCCGCGCCGCGCACCCCGAGGTCACGCTCAGCCTGGTCGAGGGCGAGCCCGAGGAGCTCATTCCCCGCCTGCGAGACGGCGAGTTCGACCTGGGTCTGATCTTCGAGTTCGAGGGGACCGGCGAGCTCGGCCCCGGCCTGCGGAGCACCCGGCTGTTCGAGGACCCGATGAAGCTGGCCTTGCCGAAGGGGCATCGGCTCGCCGCGCAAGGGGCGGATCGACGCTCGAGCGATCTCTCGGACGAGGCCTGGGTGCAGACCTCCGAGGCCAGTGCCTGCGCCCGCCACGTCGTCCGCATCTGCAGGGCCGCGGGCTTCGAGCCGCGCGTCTCCTTCGAGAGCGACGACTATCTGACCGTTCAGGGCCTGGTGGCGGCGGGCGTCGGCGTGGCGCTGATCCCGCAGCTGGCGCTCTCTCAGACGGTCAGCTACGACATCGCCGTCCGCGAGCTCCATCCCGTCGGGCCGGTCAGGCACGTCGTCGTGGCGACGCCGGCACGGGCGTCTCGCTGCCGGCGGCGGCGGCGATGCTCGACATCCTCCAGGGCACCGCGCGCCGATACTGAGCCCGTGTGATGAAGCACCGCCGCCCCCACCTTGCGGCGGGGGCGGCGGCAATGCGTTGGATTGTGGCTGCCGGCGTCTAGCCGCTCGTTGCTCCGGACGGATATGCCAGCGAGGGCACATCCGAGGGGTAGACCTCGTGGCCGTGAACGGCCAGGTCGCCCTCCTCCATTTCCTCCTCGGTCATCCGGAGTGAGACGAACAATCCGATGATCTTGAGCAGGATGAACGTCCCGATCGCGGAGAACGCGATCACCCAGAGCGCGGTCAGCGCCTGCCAGCCGAGCAGGTGCCCGCTGCCGAAACCAGCCCGGGGGCCGCGCCCATCGCCTCGTTGGCGAAGACGCCCGGTGAGCAGGCCGCCCGCCAGGCCGGCGAACCCGTGCGTGTAGACCACGCCCAGGGTGTCGTCGACGCTGCGGAACGGAGCCGCGCGACTCAGGTAGTTGAGCGCGAAGTACACGATCAGCGCAGCGATCACCCCGATCGCACATCGCGCCCCAGCCGTTGACGAAACCGGCGGCGGGCGTGATCGCCACGAGTCCGGTGATCATCCCGTTGACGCTCGAGATCAAGCTGGGCTTGTGCCCGGTCGCATAGTCGCAACCGACCCAGACCAGCAACGCCACCGCGGTGCACAGGTTCGTGTTCAGAACCGCCGCCGAGGCGATGTCGTTCGCCAGGTAGGGGTCCCCGCCGTTGAAGCCGTTCCAGCCGAGCCACAGCAGGCCCGCTCCGGTGGCGACCATCAACAGGTTGTTGGGAGCATCGATCTCGCGATCACGCTGCAACCTGGGTCCGATCACCGCCGCAGCGACGAAGCCCGAGACACCCGCGGCGAGGTGAATCACGTATCCGCCGGAGAAGTCGAGAGCGCCGTGCTGAGCGAAGAAGCCGCCGCCCCAGATCAGGAAGGCGTTGATCGTGTAGATGATGCTCGACCACACGATCACGAACGGAATCCAGGCCCGGAAGTTGATCCGGCCCAGGACCGATCCGAGCATCAGGATCGGGGTGATCGCCGCGAAGACGAACTGGAAATAAGCCAGCGTCGACTGCGGGAACACGACGTCTCCGACGAGCGGGATGTTGCCCTGCTTCAGCAGGTCATCGCTGTTCAGGATCGCCCCGGGCTTACCCCACAGGTTGCCGAAGAATCCGTGGTCGGCCCCGAAGATGTGCATCGGCGCACCGAACGCGAACTTGTAGGCGTAGAGCACCCAGACGATCAGCACCAGGGCGAACGCGATGA
This sequence comes from uncultured Solirubrobacterales bacterium, assembly GCA_963763985.1. Lineage (GTDB taxonomy): Bacteria > Actinomycetota > Thermoleophilia > Solirubrobacterales > 70-9 > DASUPK01. The sequence continues at coordinate 367,406 of CAVXQO010000017.1, forward strand.
AGGCCATCATCATCGAGTTCACCGACCAGCGCTTCTGCATCACGCCGCCATAGAGGACGACGAGTCCGGGCACGCTCATCAGGCCGACCAGGGTCGACGCTGTCATCTGCCAAGCGTTGTCGCCTGGACTCAACCAATTCAAATCCATAGCGTGGTGTTTTCCTTTCTCATTAAGGGCAGAGCCGGGCGCCCCAAACACAGAAACGCCCCTCCTAGAGGGACCTGCCCAATGGCAGGCGGAAGCGTGCCGGGGACGGGGGCGGTCGGTACATACAGGGGTCCAAAGATCCGCGAGCGGCGTTCGCCACCTTGTCGGAATCACGCCTGGCTGGGCCGGGAAACGCGCGCTATGAGCGGAAATCAGGCGTAATCCGCGCCCGGTGCGACCCGCTAACCTGCCGCGCTCCATGCCGCTGCAAGGACACTGGGATCGGGTCAATACGCCGCTTCGCAAGCTCACCCGGCGCGAGCGCAACGTGGCGATCGGGGCCGTCGCGGTCAGCGTGATCGCGATCCTGGCGGTGGTGCCTGGCGACGGCGGGGAACTCGCGCGCCGAAGGCGGGCCCTGGCTGCATCTACGCGATCATTCCCGGCGTCATGGGCGCGGAGCCCGTGGACGCGTGTGGCAGGCAGGCGGAGTTCGTCTGCGCGAAGCACCAGACCGGCACCGCGCCCGGATCGGAGACGATCAGGAAGGCGTGCCGGGAGGCCGAAATCGTGGTCACCCCTGCCGCAGCGAAGCAGGCGCAGAACGCGCCTGGCTTTCCGCATCGCAGTACGGCGACCGGTCTGTGAGCCCGGCCGCGGCCTGACGAGTGGGCGCTCCCGACCGGATCCTCCACGAACGCGATCTGAACCGGGCGCTGCTCGCGCGCCAGATGCTTCTGGAGCGGGCGAAAGCGCCGATCCCGAGGGTGCTCGATCGAATGGGAACGCTTCAGGCGCAGTACGCGCCGTCCATGTACGTCGGGCTCTGGGCACGGACGGACGGCTTCGAGCGCGACCAGCTCGATCGTGCCCTCGAGGGGCGCTCGGTCGCGCAGGGGACGCTGATGCGCTCCACCATCCACCTGGTCTCGAAGGCGGACTACTGGCCCGCGGCTATCGGGATCCGCCGTGGGCGGCGGGAGGCCTGGCTGAGGTACGGGCCAAGGCGGGAGTACACCGCGGCGCAGATGTCGGCGCACGGCGCGAAAGCTCCGCGGCGCGCTCGGTGACGGGACGATGAGCCGCAAGGAGATCCACGAGCTGCTCGGCAAGGACAGCATCGTCACCAACGGCGTCAACGCCTGGCTCGACCTCGTCCGGGTGCCACCGTCGGGCACCTGGGACCGCCGCCGCGGGGACCTCTATGCAGCCGCGGAGCAGTGGCTGGGCTCACCCCCGAAGCTGGAGGAGATCGACGGCATCGAGCTGCTGGTACGGCGCTATCTCGGGGCGTTCGGCCCTGCCACGGTGGACGGAGGCCGCCAACTGGGCGGGGCTGCACCCCAGGCGCTTGGAGCCCGCCCTCGAGCGGATGAAGCTGCGCAGCTTCGAGGCGGAGGACGGCGCGGAGCTGCTGGACCTGCCGCGGGCGCCCCTCCCCGACCCCGAGACGCCCGCACCGGTTCGCTTCCTGCCGACCTGGGACGCGACGCTGCTCGCTCACGCCCGTCGCACCGGGATCCTCCCGGAGGAGCATCGTCCCAAGGTCTTCAGCACGAGGAACCCCCAGTCGGTGCCGACCTTCCTGGTCGACGGCCGGGTCGCCGGCACGTGGCGGTACGAGAAGGGAAAGGTGAAGACGGAGCCGTTCGGCAGGATCGACGCTGCATCCCGGCGGCAGCTGCGCGAGGAGGGCGAGCGCCTCGCGGCGCTCCATTCAGACTAGAGCGCGAGCGCCGGCAGCCAGGCCCGGACGGCGGCGGCGACCGCTTCAGTGTCGGCCTTCAGCCCGTGGTCCCCGCGGATCTTGACGACCTCGCGGTTGGGTCCGGGCGGCGGCATGCCGAAGCGGTCGCTCTCGCCCTGGACGACGAGCACCGGGAGCTCAACCGCCTCCAGCTCCGGCAGGCGGCTCTGCGGGGGCTTGTCGCCGCGGCGTGGGGGAAGCAGCGGGAACGCCAGGCAGAGCACGGCCATCGCTCCGGTCGTCTCGACGGTGCGGCAGGCGACGCGGGCGCCGAGCGAGCGCCCCCGACGACGAGCGGCAGGCTCGCCAGCTCGTTCGCTCGCAGGTGCTCGACAACCCCCACCCAAGCCGCGTCGAGCTGCTTCGCGCCGGCCGGCGAGCGGCGGCCCGCGACCCGATAGGGCTGTTCGACGAGGGCGACCGCGAATCCCTCGGCGAGTGCGGCCTCGGTCGCGGCGACGAGGTCGACCGCCTCGACCCCGCCGCCCGCCCCATGTCCGAGGACGAGGGCGCCCTTCGGAGCGCCGGCCGGGTGCAGGTGCACCCGCGCGGGGCCGGAGGGGGTGTCGATCTGCTTGGGCGCCAAGCGCGGATAGTTAGGTTCGGCGGCTCGGCTCGTGGAGCGTCTACCTATCAGGCGCTGATGGCCGAACCGGCTGATCGGCCACCACATGCGCGAGCTCGCAGGCGGGGAGCGTCTCGATGGCCAAGGCTCACCGCTATCCGCTTCTCGGCCAACCGGACCGCTGACCTGGGCAGCCAGGAAGCAGCTCCGGAATGGGCGGCGATCCAACCGGCGCCTCGAACGCTGGCGGCGAAGATCGAGCCGCTAAACCTACGAGCAAGCGCCACTACTTCGGCGTCTGGCTCGGAACGACCGGTGCCTCCCCTCCCCCCGGCCCAGCCCCCCCCCTCCCCCCCTCCTCCATTCCGCTGCCTTCCGCGGCAGGGTCCTATTCCGTCGGTCAACTACGGCCTGCTGGCGGACCTGGTGGCCGACATGCAGCAGCACGGCGGCGGCGCGGCTCTCGGACCGCTCTTCCGCTCGGCCCAGGCCTACCTGCGCATGTGGAAGCTTGCGTACGCCGCGATAGCTCACGCCGACGTGTTCAGCGCCACGGCGGCGCGAATCAGCGCCTTCAGCGCCTCTTCATCGATCTCGTCGCCCTCATGGAGATCGATGGCACGCCTGGTGTTGCCTTCGAGGCTGGAGTTGAAGAGGCCTGAAGGGTCCTCCAACGAGGCGCCCTTGGCGAAGGTCATCTTCACGGCATTCTTGTAGGTCTCACCGGTGCAGATGATTCCGGCGTGCGACCAGACCGGTGTTCCGGGGTTCGTGGGCTTCACCCACTTCCACTCCTCGACGACCTCGGGGTCCGCTTCCCTGATGATTCCTCGCACCTTGCGAGCGTCTCGCCCCGCCAATCACCCAGCTCCTTGATCCTCGCGTCGATCAGCTGAGAGGGAGAGTCTCCTTCTGCTGCCGCTTTCTCCATGGTGTTCAGTGGAGCTAGCCGGACTCGAACCGGCGACCTCCTGGGTGCGATCCAGGCGCTCTCCCAACTGAGCTATAGCCCCGCATTGAGGTGGGACATATGTTGGCTCGCAGGGGACCTGGCAAGCGAACCGGGGGCCAAGGATACGCTGTCTCAGCGTGAGGTTTGGACGGCGCCTGGCGCTCTTCTTCCTGCTGCTTGCGATCGTGCCCACCGCGGCGCTGATCGCCATCCTGCTGTTCGTCAGCAGCGATTCGCAGCAGGGCAAGGCCGACGCGCGGCTCGCGGCCGGCCTGCAGACGGCGGTCGCCGTCTACGGGGGCGCACGGACGGACGCCACGGCGGACGCCAAGCGCCTCGCGCGAGACCCGGAACTGGCCGCGGCGCTGAGTGTGGTCGACCCATCCCGGCTTCGTGCGTTCGTCCGCAGCGCCGCGCGCGAGCCCGGTGTGATCAGGGTCGAGCTCCTCGACAACGCCGGCCGCCAGATGGCAGCTGCCGGACCCGTCGATGCGGTGGCGTTCGCTCGAGTGGGCCTGACGGAGAACGCGCGGCCCGTCGGCGCCCTCCGCCTGTCGACCACGACCGCGGACCAGTACGCCGCCGCCGTTCGTCGTCTGACCGATCGAGAGGTCGTGCTGAGCCGAGGAAACACGACCCTGGCGTCCACGGTGACGCCGCCGCCGAGGACACTGCGGCCCGACGAGACGGCGGACCTGACGATCGCAGGGGTCAAGTATCGCGGCCATGCGATCAGCCTCGACGCGAGGGACGGCGAGACCGTGCTGCTGCTCGGCCCGCCCAAGTCGGGGGGAGTGCTTGGGATCGGGCCTCCGGCGCTCGCCATCCTGGCCTTGTTCCTGGTCGCCGCCGTCGTCCTGGCGTGGGCGCTCGCCCGGACCCTGACGCGCCTTCATCAGCGCGTCGAGGAGCAGGCCGTCACCGATCCGCTGACCGGTCTATGGAATCGCCGGTACATGGCGGAGACGCTCGAGCGGGAGGTGGCGCGCGCCATGCGCTTCGGGCACCCGATCTCGCTGATCATTCTCGATGTCGACGACTTCAAGCAGATCAACGACCGCCGGGGGCACATGCAGGGCGACATCGTCCTCGAGAGGGTCGCCGACGTCGTTCGGGACGCGACGCGGTCGATCGACGTGGCGGCACGCTACGGCGGCGACGAGCTCGCCCTGATCCTCGTCGAGACCGGGCGCGAGGGGGCGGGCATACTCGGCGAGCGCCTCGGCGAGCGCATGCGATCCGCGGAGGTGCCCCTCAGGGAGGGCGGATCGATGGGTGTCACGATCAGCGTCGGCGTGGCGACGATCCCGGACTCCGCCGAGGACCTCGACTCCCTGGTCGATGCCGCGGACCGGGCCTTGCTGCGAGCGAAGAGGGCTGGAAAGAACCAGATTCGTGCCGCGCCGGCGGGCCGTCGAGGCGCCGATGGGGACGAAACCCGCACGCGGGGGGCCGCCGGAGCAGCGAGCGAAGGCCCTAGGCAACGGCCGTAAATTGGTCGCTTGGGTGCAGGTCCAGGCGACGATCCAGCTATCACATGTGCGCCTCAGCACCTAAGCTTTGAACCCTCGAGGCGGTCAGACCGCGCATCATGGGAATACTCGACGACGCGATTCGCGAACACCTCGATCTGAAGCGCAGGCACGGCGCCCGCGACGCCGATCTGCGCGAGATCGAAGATGAGGCGTTCGGTTCGACCGATCGCCCGGATCCGTTCGCGGCCAACGAGCTCTTCAACGAGGTCTCCTCGACCGGTACGGCGGAGGCGGAGCGCCCCGGCACGGCCCCATCTGAGGCCCCCGGCGGCCTGGGCGAGCCCGACGTGGGCGGGGAGGAGCCGACGCGGCTGGTCGAACCCGAAGCCCTTCGTCCTCCAGAGCCCGGCGCGGAGGAGGACGAGCCCCAGTCCCCGGCCGAGCCCGTCAGCCCGCCCGAGGGTCTTGGTGATGCCGAGCCGATCAGCCCGCCCGAGGGACTTGGCCCGGTCCCCGGCCAGTTCGAGCTCCCGGGGCAGGATCGAGATCCCCGGGCCAGGAGCGCCTCGACGAACCGCCGTCCGAGTCCCTCGAGGACCTGATCGCGGAGGAGGAGCCGTTCCCGGAGGACGCCGCCGCACCCCATTCGCCCCCGCCCGAGGACCTGGCGGAGCCTCCCGCGCCCGCCGCTCCGCCCGAGCCGGAGGAGGCCGAGCCGCCTCCCCCCGAGCCCGGAGCCGCCGAGCCCGAGAGCTCGGTCCCCGATCCGCCTCCGCCCCCACCCTCGAGCGGCTCCGAGCCGCCGGGCAGGGCGCGTGGCAGGGTGGACGTCCCCACTCAGGAGCATCCACCGCCGGGGGAGACCGGTGGCCTGCCGCCGCTGCCGCCCGAGCCGGGATTCGAGCCGGAGCCGCTTGAGCCCGGCGAGGAGGCGCCGTCCGGCGAGGAGCCGCTGCCGGCGGCCGAGCCGTCTGCAGAGGAGGGGGACGGCGGGGAGCCCGGCGGGCCGGCGCTCTACGACTTCGAGACCGACGAGGATCCACTCGCCTCACCGGGGCCCGCGCCCGCGGATGACGATTTCGAGGCACTCGGGCCGGCGGAGGAGGAGGCGCCCTACCTCGAGGAGGAGGAGCCCTACGCCGAGGAGCCCGTCTCCGGCACCGAGCCTCCGGCCGAGGAGCCCGGGACCGAGGTCAGGCCGGCGCTCGAGGACGAGGAGGCCTACGAGGGCGGAACGCTCGATCCGGAGGAGACCTACGAGGAGGAAGAGGGGGAGGAGGGCCTCTGGTTCGAGAAGGGCCCGCCTCAGGACTTCGACTTCGAGGACGACAAGTAGTTCGCTCTAGACGTACCCGCGGGTGCGTGTCGCCTCGACCACTCTCTCGATTCCGACCAGGTAAGCGGCCTCGCGCAGCGAGATGCGCTCCTCCTTCGCCCGAGCCGAGACGTCCCGGTAGGCCCGGCGCATGATCCCGCCGAGCTTGTCGTTGACCTCGCGCTCCGACCAGCGGAAGTGCTGGAGGTTCTGGACCCACTCGAAGTAGGAGCAGACGACGCCGCCCGCGTTCGCCATCACGTCCGGGATGACGTGGATGCCCTTCTCGTGCAGGATCTGGTCGGCAACCGGCGTGGTGGGGCTGTTGGCGCCCTCGATGATCATCTTGGTGTTGATCCGGTCGGCGTTGCCCTCGTGGATCATCCCGCCGAGAGCCGCCGGGATCAGGACGTCGCACTCGATCGCGAGCAGGTCGTCGGGGCTGATCACCTCGGCGCCGGGGAACTCCGTGAGCTTGCCTCCGTCGCGCAGGTGGGCGGCGAGGTCGTCGGCGTCGATGCCGTCGTCGCTGCGAATCGCGCCCGTCGCATCTGAGGTCCCGACCATCCTGGCGCCGAGCTGCTGGAGGATGCGGGCGGCCCAGGAGCCGACGTTGCCGTATCCCTGGACCACGAAGGTGCTGTCCGCCGGGGTCAGCCCGATCTGCGGAGCCGCCTCCCGGAACATGTAGATGCAGCCACGGCCGGTGGCCTGCTCGCGGCCGTAGGAGCCCTCGAGAGCGATCGGCTTGCCGGTGCAGATCGCCGGAGTGTGGCCGTGGAGCTTGCCGTACTCGTCCATCATCCAGGCCATCGTCTGGGCGTTGGTGCCGACGTCCGGCGCCGGGATGTCGCGCGTCGGGCCGAGGACCTTCTGGATCTTGTCCATGAACGAGCGTGTGATCGCCTGCAGCTCGGCACGGTCCAGCGTGTCGGCCGGGACGTTGACGCCGCCCTTGGCGCCGCCGAACGGGATGTTGGCGACGGCGGTCTTCCAGGTCATCAGCGAGGCGAGGGCGCGAACCTCGTCGACGTCGACCTCCGGGTGGTAGCGGATGCCGCCCTTGTAGGGGCCGCGCGCGCCGTTGTGCTGGATCCGGTAGCCGGAGAAGGTGTGGACCTGGCCGTCCGCGAGCTTCACCGGGATCTGGACGGTGACCTCGCGGTAGGGGGTCCAGAAGACGGTGCGGATGTCGTCCGGGAGCTCGAGGCGCTCGACCGCCCGATCGAAGTAGAAGCGGACGATGTCGAGGTTGGACATCTCCGCGTGCTGAGCGGGGCCGGACTTCCCGTCGCCGCGCCGTTCCCCGCCGATTCAGGTTCTGTGGCCCTAGTTGCCATTGCCCCTCCTGGGTGCACCAGCCTGGCCAGTCTCTCACAGGGGCATTCGCGAGGTTGCGCTTTCCCGTCCTACAATCGGCTTCCCACGGGGCCATAGCTCAGTTGGGAGAGCGCCTTCCCTTGCAACGCAGGAGGTCGCCGGTTCGAGCCCGGCTGGCTCCACTCCTGCGAGCGTCGGTCCGTGCCGCGTGGCCGCGGCCGGTGGGCTGCTCCCGCCTCCGCGCTGTCCTCGATCACCTTCCGCTCGATCTTCTCCAGCTCGACGTCGAGCTCGCGGTCGGCGAGCATGCCCGCAGCGCGCCCGTGATGGTCCGCGCCCACATCCGTCGCGCCACCGCCACCTCGGTGTGGCCGGCGGGATCTGTTCGTACTCGGTCCATTCACGCAGACCTTCCTGTCGCCGCCGACGGTGCGTCATCCGGCAGCGGGCGCCATCGCCGTAGAGGAGGATCCGAGCGCTCCAGCCGTTGGGGCAGAGCTCCTGCATCCGCTCCCTGGCCTGTCGCTCCCGGACGATCATCGCGTCGCGGCGGCGCTTGACCTTGGTCAGCAACAGCACGGTCACGGTCAACAGCAGGCAGGCGAGCGCGGTCGCCGCGACGATCTCGATGGACACTCCGAGGGTGCCGCCCGTGTCGCGGAGCCCTGGACGGCAAGGAGGTGAACCGATGGAGTCATCGCCAAATATCTATACCCCTGATACGGCATTGCAAAGGCAAGACGACCTCAGTAGAAGGCGCAGGTGCTGCCGAGCACGAAGAGCAGGGCCACTGGACAGGCGATCAGGCTGATCAGCGCGGGGATCCACCGCCGCAGGATCAGCGCGCCGATGCCCGCCGCCATCCCGCCGATCGCCGCGACCGCGGCCACGGAGTCGATCGGACTCGTCCACGAGCGGAGGGCTGCCGCTCGTGCCGCAGCCGGGCTGAGCGAGGACGAACGCGAACGCGAGCACGCAGGTGAGCGGCCGTCAGGGCGAGGGCCACGGCGGACAGCCATCGAGCGAGCTCCTCCAGGCGGGACCGTTTCGCCTGCCCCGCGGTGCCGACGTGGATCGCCAGCTTGCCGAGATGCAGGACCCTCTCCCTGATGTCGTCGGTCTGGCTCCTCTCGGCCCAGCCCTCGGAGCGGCCGATCAGCGTGCCGGTGACCGCCGCCACCAGCAGGACGACCGGCAGCATCAACAGCGGCGCCGGCGGAGGCGTCACCGCGTTTCCGTCGGTGGCCACCAGGACCACGGTCACCCCGATCCCGAGCCAGACGCCGATCACGCCGAGATTGCCGAAGATCCGCAGCCATTCGGTGCGAGGATTCGAGCGCAGGCTGTAGGCGGTCGCCACCGCGCCGATCGCCAGGATCGCGAACGCGTACAGCCAGGCGCGCGAGTCGTACTGATGCTGCAGCGGCTCGCCGGCCCGCTCCCGCGCCAGCCGACTCGCTGAGCTGCGCGTTGAAGCAGCCGCCTCGTCCGGCTGGCAGGCGCGGGAGGGGAAGTCGGGCAGCCGCGACTCCGTGTGCGCCAGATCGACCCCGGCCAGGATCAGCACGAGGGCGCACAGCGCCAGGCAAACGAGCATGGGCGCGAGGGCGCGAGCCGTGACCCGTGGAATATGGCCGTCAGCTCGCGCACCGCGCCCCCTAGTCGTCCGGCGGCGCCTTGGCGCCGGCGGGTGCGGGGCTCGGGGCGACCGCGCCCACCTCCTCGAAGCCGGCGCGGAGCAGCGCCGGGACCTGGGTGATCGGATCGGGCGAGTGCATCAGGACCACCCCGAGCTGACGGCCGCCGATGCGGGCGGTGGTGACGTAGCAGCGGCCCGCGGGATCGGTGAAGCCGGTCTTCAATCCGGTGACCTGAGCCTGCGGGAGGCCGGCCAGCCCGCGCTGCAGGAAGTAGTGGTTGTTGGACAGGTAGAGGTGCTTCCCCTTGATCGGGAAGCGCGGCTTGGCGTAACGCGTCTGCGCGATCTGGGCGATCCGGGGGTTCGCCAGGTCGGCGCGCGCGAGCTCCGCGAGATCGAGCGGACAGGAGTAGTTGTTCCGGTCGCGCAGCCCGTTCGGGGTCGAGTAGTGGGTGCAGGTCAGCGCCATCCATTTCGCCTGGCGATTCATCTCCTTGACGAAATGCGTCACGGTGCCGCCGTCGTGCTCGGCGAGCGCCACCGCCGCGTCGTTGGCGGAGATCATGATCAGCGCCTGCAGCAGCGCCTCGAGCGGAACCTTCTTGCCGCGCGGCAGCAGCCCCGTCGCCGATCCGGGCGTGGACGCCGCCTTGGCGCTCACCCTGACGTGCTCGCCGGGCCGGTCCCGATTCGCGACCAGCAGCGCGGTCATCATCTTGGTCAGGCTCGCGATCGGGTGCTCGAGGCGCGGATGCCTCTGCCAGAGGATCTCGCCGCTCTTCACGTCGAAGAGGACCCCCGCGAGCGGCGGATGCTTGAACCGGTAGGAGACCGGCAGCGGCCCCGTCACGGGACGCAGCGCGAAGCGGGTGGCCGCCGGTATCGCGACCGTCCCGATGTCCGGTGCGGTGACGCCGGGAGCGGTCACGGAGCGCGCTCGACCGCTGCTGGTCGAGGTCGCCCCTCCGTCGCCGGCGCGGTCCGGCCAGATCGCGACGGCCACCGCGGCCGTCGCGCCGAACAAGATCACCAGCCCGACGATGATGGCGATCCGCTTAGTCATCGGGAGGGTTGCGGAGGGCGCCGATCAGGCCGGCAGCGATCATCCCGACGATCGCGAGGGAGACCGCGTAGAGCCCGATCGCCCCGATGTCGCCGTAGGTCCTCAGCCGGAGCCCGGTGTCGACGATCACGTAGATGGTCACCGCGGCGAAGAACCCGCAGAAGATCAGGCCGAGCAGCAGCAGGGCGTTCCGGAGGTCGGGATCCAATTTCGCTCAGTAGACGGGTAAGCGCGGCTCGGGTCGGCGTCTTCGCATCGTGTAGAGCATCGTCGCCGCTACGGCCAGCCCGAACGCGAATCCGCCCACGTGGGCGAAATAGGCGACTCCCTGGTCGCCTCCCGAGCCGACCGCGACCTGCCCCAGCGCCGGGACGAACTGGAGGATGAACCAGATCGCGAGCAGGATCAACGCCGGGATCTCCACCAGCGTGACGAAGAAGATGATGAAGATCAGGGTCAGCACCCTCGCCCGCGGGAAGAGCAGCGCATAGGCGCCCAGCACGCCGGCGATCGCGCCGCTGGCGCCGATGGTCGGGGCCGTCGAGCCCGGGTCGATCAGCGCCTGCGTGTAGACCGCGATCAGCCCTGCCAGCAGGTAGAAGAGCAGGAACTTCACCCGCCCCAGACGGTCCTCGATGTTGTTGCCGAACACCCAGAGGAACAGCATGTTCCCGGCGATGTGCAGGATGCCGCCGTGCATGAACATCGAGGTGAGCAGGGTCAGGTACCAGGGCTTCTGGTCGATCTTGAACGGCCCGAGGTCGTCCTGGGGATTCGCCCGGCTGCGGGCGACCGCCTCCGCGTAGTCCTTGGTGCCCGGACAGACGACACCGGCCTGGAACTGCTGGGTGGAGACCTGATCGACCGCGCCGATGGCGCAGTCCCCGGTGCTGGGATGCGTGATCCGGTACGGGATCGCCCCGTACTCGAGCGAGCTCTGGTCGATCGATCCGAAGCCGGCCTGCTTGAGCCGGTCGTTGGTCGGGAAGTTGAGCTGCCAGATGAACACCAGGACGTTGACGACGATCAGCGCGACCACCACGATCGGGAACCGCGAGGTCGGGTTGTTGTCCTTCAGCGGCAGCACCGGGCGCCGCGAAGCCTAAGCGGCCACCAGGCCGCTCGCTTCAGGAGCGGAGGGCGAAGCCCGAAGCGACTGTAATGGGCGGCCGCTTGTGGCCGCGTTCTGATGGCGAAGCCGTTTACCGGTCGCGTTGATGGGCTGGCGGGATCTCGTCCCGCACCGCCGGCAGCTTCGCCGACTTCGGAGGCGGCAGCGCAACTCGTCCCGACGAGCCGGCGGCGACGGCGCCACCGTCGGTCCAGCGGACGGCCAGCGGCTTGTTCTGCAGCAGCGGGCCCCAGGTGGGGACGTCGAGGTTGCCCGTCTGCGGCAGGCCGTGGGCGGCCTGGAAGGCGTAGACCGCGGCCTGGGTCGGGCCCTGGAAGTAGCCGTTGATCGGCACGGTGTATCCGCCGCCGGCGAGCAGCTGCTGGGCCCAGGCGACGAAGTCGCCCTTGGATCCGACGTGCAGGAACGGATAGCTCGGGTACGGCGCGGCCGAGGCGGGCGAGACCGGCTGCCCGACCGCCTTCCACTGGCGCTTGCCGGCCTCCTGCCAGTCCCACCAGCTGACGCCGTCGAAGCCGTGCGACATCGCCAGCGCCCGGAAGCGCCTGATCTGGCCGGCCTTCGGGCGGCTGTAGACCTGCCCGAGCGGGTCGATCGACCGGCCGTAGATCCGGTTCCAGACCCAGGTGTGGATGTAGCCGGTGTCGACGGTGGTCCCGATGTCCTTCCAGTAGAGCTGCGGCACGTTGTACTGGGCTCCGCCCGGGCCGAGGAAGACCGAATAGGGCAGGGCCGGGTGGTAGTCGACGTAGGGGAAGCTGGCGAGCCCGAGCGGGTAGTCCGCCCCGACCAGCGAGCGGAGGCTCGACATGAAGTACGAGGCCTGCGGATACTTGCCCTCGTACTGGCCCTCGACGTCGAGCACCAGGCAGTCGGCGCCGTTGGCGACCGCTGCCGCGCCCACCCGCGCCTCCTTGCCGGGCTTGGTTCCGTAGATGAACTGCCAGGCGCAGACGTTCAGGCCGCGCGCGTGCAGCCTGCTCACCACCGACGGGGAGAACTGGCTCCAGTAGTGCGTGCCGTCCCCGGACTTGATCAGGACCGTGCTGATGTCGTGCGCGTGGGCCTTCTTCGCGATCGCCCCGAGCTTGCCGTGCGAGGAGCGGTTCAGGTACCAGATCCACATGCCGTTGCCGGCCAGCGGGTTCTTGGCGGCAGCTGGTGTCAGTCGTCTGAGACGAGGCGCCACCCGCGAACGGGCCCACCACGAGGGCGAGCGCGGTCGCAGCGGCGGCAATCAGCGCAAGCGTTTTTGTGCGTAGGCGGGCACGCATGGATTCGAGGCTACGGACCCCGAAACACGCCTCTGCAGGGAAAGCTGCGTCGGGCTTCTTAAGCGCCGCCGCCGCGGCCGGCAGCTGCTCGTCCGCGTGGTACGAGGAGCGCACCAGCGGGCCCGAGGCGACTGACGCGAACCCGAGCTCGTAGGCGGCCCTCTCGAGCGCCGCGAACTCGTCGGGGTGCCAGTAGCGGTCGACCGGGAGGTGCTTCTCGGTCGGTCGCAGGTACTGGCCGACGGTCAGCACCTGCACGCCGTGGTCCCGCAGGATCGAGAACGCCTCGACCATCTCGTCGAACTCCTCGCCCAGCCCGACCATCAGCCCGGACTTGGTGACGACCTCGTCTCCGCCCATCTCCTTCGCCATCCGCAGGACTCGGGCGGAGCGCATGAACTCGGAGCCCCGGCGGGCCATCGGGTAGAGCCGCGGCACGGTCTCGACGTTGTGGTTGAAGACGTCGGGCCGCTCGGCGATCACCTTGGCGAGCGGCATCTCCTGCCCGCGGAAGTCGGGCGTCAGCACCTCGACCTTGCAGCCCGGCGCCATCCGCCTGATCGAGCGGATCACGCCGACGAAGGCGCTCGCGCCGTAGTCGGGCAGATCGTCGCGGTCGACCGAGGTGATCACGGCGTGGCGGAGGCCCATCCGCTTCACCTGGTTGGCGACGCGCAGAGGCTCGAGGGGGTCGTTCCAGGTGGGCTTGCCCGTCTGCACGTTGCAGAAGCCGCAGCGCCGGGTGCAGACGTCGCCGAGGATCATGAAGGTGGCCGTGCCGCGCTCCCAGCACTCGCCGACGTTCGGGCAGTTGGCCTCCTGGCAGACGGTGTGGAGGTTGTCGGCGCTCGATCGCCTTCTGCAGCCGCCGGTAGGTCGGGCCACCCGGCGCCGGCACCTTGAGCCAGGGCGGCTTGCGGGAGCGGAAGGGGACCTTGCCCTCGTCGTCCGGCGCCGCGCCCGCCCGGATTGGCGCGCGAGCGGGTTACGTGAAGCGCTCGGCGATCGAGCGTCCGTGGCCATCGCTCCTACCGTACCGGGGCCGGCTCGCCGAGCAGCTCGGTCAGCGCCTCGGGGTCGGTCGGGACCGGACTCGCGCCCGTAGATCTCGCCGAAGCGCTCGGCGACCACGTCCATGTAGGCGTCCATGTCCACCTCGGAGCCGAGCTCTCGGCAAAGCGACGTCATCCGGACCCCCTCGATCCCGCAGGGAACGACCCACTCGAAGGGCTGCAGGTCGTTGTTGACGTTGACGGCGAATCCGTGGGTGGTGACCCCGCGGCTGACGTGCACGCCGATCGAGCCGATCTTGCGCCCCTCCGGTGGCCCTCCGCCGACCCAGACGCCGGTCAGGCCCGTCGATCACCTCGGCGTCGACTCCGTAGTGCGGCCGAGCGAGCCGATCATCAGCCGCTCGAGGCGCCTGCACGTACTCGTGAACGTTGTCCCCATAGGGCTTCAGCGAGACGATCGGATAGCCGACCAGCTGTCCGGGGCCGTGGTAGGTGACCGCGCCGCCGCGATCCGTCTCGCAGATCTCGATCCCCTGCATCCGGTACCAGTCCTCGCCCATCCCGAGCTCCTCGGGCTGGGTGCGGCGGCCCTTCGTGTAGACGGGCGGGTGCTCGAGGAGCAGCAGCACGTCCGGGATCCGATCTGCCTGGCGGGCCGCCTCGATCCGCTTCTGCAGGCGGCGGGCCTCCTCATAGGGGACCAGCCCGCAGCGCACGATCAGCACCTCGTCCACAGGCCAATTGTCACATGCGGAGAGGGGCGGCTCCGCCGGCCGCCCCTCTCGGTTGCCCGCGTGGTGGGTGCCTCAGGCGTCGGCGCCGGCGACGGCCGGCCGCTCCAGGGGCCTGCCGCGCCGGTCGTTGCGCCGTCGGTCCCACCCGGGGCAGCCACTCGAGCCAGCTCGGCAGGTACCAGTTCCAGTCGCCGAGCAGCTTCATCGCGGAGGGCAGCAGCACGCGCGCGGACGATCGTCGCGTCGATCAGCACCGCGACGCGCCAGGCCGAAGCCGAACTGCTTGAAGTCGACCGACGAGAGCGTCGCGAAGATCGCGAACACGGCGACCATCACGAACGCCGCGCTGGTGATCGACGCCGGCCGTCGACTTGATCCCGTGCGCGACCGCGTCGTCGCGTCGAGATCCCGCGGTCGTAGGCCTCGCGGATCCGGGTGAGGATGAACACGTGGTAGTCCATCGAGAGCCCGAAGAGGATCGACGAACAGGAACATCGGCAGCCAGGAGGCGATCGCGCCGGTCGACTTGAAGCCGAGCAGGCGACTCGCAGCCTAGCCGTCCTGGAAGACCAGCGACGAGCACGCCGTAGGCGGCCGCGACCGAGAGCAGGTTGAGGAGGATCGCCTTGATCGGGATCACGATCGAGCGGAACGTGACCAGCAGCAGCAGGAACGCGATCCCGAGGACGAACCCGAAGACGATCGGCAGCCGTGCGTCGCATCAGCGTTGTTGAAGTCCTCCGAGCTGCGCCGTCTGACCGCGTGACGCGCGACGGTCGACGCCGGCGACGGACCCGACCGTCTGCGGGATGAGCTCGCTCGCGCAGCTTCGTCGAGCGCCGCGGTCGAGGCGTTGTCGTTGCCGTTCGCCCGCGACCGGGATCGTCGAGCACGGCGACCGTGCGGTCAGCGGCTGACGTCGACGGTGATCGGCGGCGCCGAAGTGCTCGCCGGTCGGCGGCCGCCTCTCGCGCACGAGCTCGAGCATCACCGCGCTGCACCGTCGGGGCGCGGACGTCGTTGGCCTGACGACCACGACCTCGCCGGCACCTGGCGCGCCGGGGAACGCCGTCCTGGATCGCGGTTGTAGGTCTTGATCACCGCGCAGGTTCTGCGGCAGCGTCGTCGACGCCCGGCACCGCGGTCTTGTGCATGTTGAGCGCCGGCAGCGCCAGCGACGAGGAGCAGCGCCGCCGGCGACGGCGGCGAGACCGCGGGCGGCGCAGCACGCGGTCGAGCAGCGCGCTCCACATCCGCGGCTCGCCGCCCGCCGTCGCCTGCGGCGGCTGCAGGAACGGGATCGCGGCCCTTGTCGACCCTGTCGCCGAGCTTGGAGAGCACCGCCGGCAGGACCGTGACCGAGCCGAGCATCGCGATCGCGACGACGAGGATGGTGCCGGTCGCGAACGACTTGAAGGTCGGGTCGCCGGCGAGGAACATGCCGGCCATCGCGATCAGCACGGTCAGCCCGGTGATCAGGACGGCGCGGCCCGAGGTCGCGGCCGCGGCCTCGAGCGCGGCGCTCTCGCTGCGTGCCCGGCGCGCGCTCCTCGCGCTCGCGGCGCAGGTAGAACATCGAGTAGTCGACCCCGACCGCCAGCCCGATCAGCAGGACGACGGACTGCGATCGACTGTCGACACCGGCCAGATCTGGCTGACCGGCGCGAGCAGGCCGATCGCGGCCAGCGACGGCGGTGATGGCCAGCAGCAGCGGGACGCCCGCGGCGACCAGGGCGCCGAAGGCGAGCACCAGGATGATCAGCGTGATCGGCAGCGAGGTGATCTCGGCGCTGCTTGAAGTCGTTCTCGAAGCTCTTCGAGAGCTCCTTGTTGGCGCTCGCGTCGCCGAACTCCTCGATCGCGATAGCCCGGGTTGCGCCTGCGTCGAGGCGGTGAACGGTGCGTCGAGCGTCGACGCGACTACGTCCTCGGTGTGACTTGTCCGACGCCGGGCAGCTCGAAGCGGATCAGGGCCGAGTGGCCGTCCTTCGAGATCTGCCTCGTTGCCGGTGAGCGTACGGCCTCTCGATGTTGCGCGACGCTGCCGGTTCTCGCGCGAGGGCCGCCTCGGTCGTCCTTCACGGCCGCCCGGAAGCCCGGATTCGTCGCCTGAACGCCGTCCTGGCTCTGAACGAGGACGGTCTCGGTGGGCGCTTGTCCGGGAACGCCGTCGTCGATCGACCTTGTCGGCCTGGCCGGACTCGCCCGACGTTCGACTGGTTGTTCGCCAGCGTCTTCGGTCCCCAACCGATCCGCCGACGAACGTCGCGGCGATCACGAAGCGCGAGCCAGCCGAGGATCGCCGTCTTGCGGTGGGCGGCGCTCCAGCGGCCGGCGCGAGCGGCGAGGTTCTTGCTGTGTTCAAGGATGGTCCCCTTCCGTGGGTGTTGACGAGCGGCTTCCAAGTTGCGCACCAGCTTGCCTTTGATCGGGCTGCGCCGTCTATGGGGAATGTCACCGAATCGACCCTGAGTCGGTGCCGGGTCAGGGTGGCCCGGGCTCAGCCGGACGCTCCGGCCGCCGGGGCGCCCTCCTGGTCGGGCGGCCAGAACGGCCATTCCTCGAAGTGGAAGCAGCGACCGGCCTCGTCGAGGCGGACGATCCAGAGGTCCCGGTACTCCTTGTCCTTCGGGCGCCCCGTATCGAACCTCGACTCAGACGACGCCGGTATCGCCCTCGACCGCGACCACCTCGCTGCTCATCTCGAACGTCCTCATCGGGCCCGAGGCGCTCCGCCTCCCACATCTCGCCGATCGCACCCAGGCCGCGATGCGGCTTCTCGTAGGGAGCCGTCGAGTAGGTGGCGTCCTCGGTGAAGAGGTCGGCAAGCGCGTCGGTGCCGGGCGCCCGCCAGGCGCGCTCGTATCCGGCGATCCAGTCGGTCAGCTGCGCGCGATCCATGCGATCGCGGAGCTATCTAGAGGGCCAGGCCGAGCGGCTCCTCGAGCAGCTCGCGGACCCGGGCCAGGAACTGGGCGCCGTCGGCGCCGTAGAGGATCCGGTGGTCGCAGGCGAGGGTGACGCCCATCAGCTGGCGCGCCTCGATCTCGCCCGAGTCGGTCACCACGGGCTTCGCCTTGAGCTCGCCGACCGCGAGGATGCCGGCCTGCGGCGTGTTGATCACGGCGCCGAAGTTGGAGATCCCGTACATGCCGAGATTGGAGACGGTGAAGGTGCCGCCCGAGAGCTCCGGGGGGGTGATCGAGCCTTCGCGGACCCGCGAGGCCAGCGCGCGCGTCTCGGTCGAGATCTGGCGCAGCCCCTTGAGATCGGCGTCGAAGACGGTGGGGACGACCAGCGCGTCCTGGGCGGCGACCGCGACCCCGACGTTGATCCGCGAGTAGAGCTCGATCCGCCCGTCCCGGTAGGCGCCGTTGGCGCGCGGGAACTCGCGCAGGGCGAGCGCGCAGGCCTTGACGACCATGTCGTTGAAGGTCGGGACGGCCTCGCCCTCCTTGGCCATCGCCTTGAGCTCGCTTGCGCCGTCCACCGCGGCGGTCATGTCGAACTCGGCCTGCAGGTAGAAGTGAGGAGCGGTCGCCTTGGACTCGGCCATCCGCCTGGCGACCGTCTGCTGCAGCTTGGTGAGCTCGACGACCTCGACCTGCCCCTTGGCGGTCTCCGGCTTCTCGGCGACGCCGGGAGTCGGCCCGGCCGGAGCGGCGGCGGGGGCCGGCTGCGGCCGGAGCCTGCGGAGCGGCAACGCCAGCGGCGAGGGCGCGCTCGACGTCGGCCTTGACGATCCGCCCACCGGGCCCGGACCCGGCGAGCCCATGCAGGTCAAGCCCCCGATCGCGAGCAATGCGCTTGGCGATCGGAGATGCCTTGACGCGCCCGTCGCCACCAACTGCGGCTGGGGAAGGCGGGTGCCGCGGCGTCGCGGCCCGGCGGCGCGGCCGGGGCTGGCGCGGCGGCGGGCTCCGGCGGTCCGTGGCCGGCACATCTGCGCCTCCGCCTTAGCGCCCGTTTCGTCGCCGGCGCTGTCCGCTGGCGGCGGCCCCGGCCGCCGCCATCCCTCGACCACCTCAGAAGCATCCCCAACCCGCGCTATGGGGTCCCCAACTGGCAGCGTGTCGCCCTCCTGCGGCCAGGATCTCGACCACAGTGCCGGCCGCGTCAGCCTCGTAGACCATGTTCGCCTTGTCGGTCTCGATCTCGACCAGCTCGTCGCCGACCGCGACCTCGTCGCCCGACACCCTTGAGCCAGCGCAGCACCGTGCCCTCCTCCATCGAGTCGGAAAGCCGCGGCATCACGATGTCGACCATCAGCGGCTTCCCTCGAGCGTCTGCAGCGCCGCGCTGACGACGTTCTCCGCGTGCGGGATCGCCGCCTGCTCCATTCGCTTCGAGTAGGGCATGTGCACGTCGGCGCCGGTTACCCGCTCGATCGGCGCGTCCAGATCGTCGAACGCCTGGCCCTGGATCAGAGCGGCGAGGTTGGCGCCGACGCCGCCGTGCGGCCAGCCCTCCTCGACGATCACCGCCCGGTTCGTCTTCCGCACCGACTCGAGGATGGTGTCGAGGTCGAGCGGCCGTAGCGTGCGCGGATCGATCACCTCGGCCTCGACGCCATGCTCTTCGGCGAGGGTGCTGCGCGGCCTGCATGGGCGACCTCGGCCATCCGCAGGATGCCGACGATGGTCACGTCGGATCCCTCGCGACGGATCGCGGCCTCGCCGAAGTTGACCACCTCGTCGCCGTTCTCCGGGACCTCGCCGCGAATCCCGTAGAGCGTCTCGTGCTCGATGAAGATCACGGGGTTGTCGTCGCGGATCGCCGCCTTCAGCAGGCCCTTGCCATCGGCCGGGGTCGACGGACAGGCGACGAGCAGGCCCGGGATCTGCAGGAACATCGCCTCGAAGCTGTGGGAGTGGGTCGGGCCGAGCTGGTGTCCGCCGCCGCCGGGCATCCGGATCACCAGCGGCACCCGCACCTGGCCGCCGAACATGTAGGGGATCGCGGCGGCGTGATTGACGATCTGGTCCATCGCCAGCAGCGCGAAGTTGACGGTCATGATCTCGACGACCGGCCGGATGCCGCCCATCGCGGCGCCGACGCCCATCCCGACGATCGAGTTCTCAGAGATCGGCGTGTCGCGGACCCTCTTCTCGCCGAACTCGTCGAGCAGTCCCTCGGTCACCTTGAAGGAGCCCTGGAAGACCGCTACGTCCTCGCCCATCACGAAGACGTCCTCGTCGCGGCGCATCTCCTCCGCCATCGCGTCCCGCAGCGCCTCGCGCATCCGCATCGTCGCCATCAGTGCACGTCCTCCGGCCGAGTGTCCGGTTGGTCGCCTTCCGCCTCCCGCAGCTCCTCGTCCTCCGCGTACTCCGCGCCGCGCTCGGCGAGCTCGCGGGCCCGCTCACTCGCACCGCGCTCCTCCTCGGCCGCGTGTGAGTCGGGCGAGCGCTCGTCGACCCCGTACCAGCCCGGCACCTGGTCGCCGAGCACGTAGAGGTGGTCGTAGAGCGAGTCGAGCGGCGGCTCGGGCGAGTTGTCGGCGAACTCGACCGCCTCGGTGACCGTCTTGTCGGCCTCGTCGCGGATCGCCTGGACGTCCTCGTCGGTGAGGACCTTCTCCTTGATCAGGCGGCGCGGCGAAGGACTCGATCGGGTCCTTGCGCTGCCACTCCTCGACCTCCTCCTTCTCCCGGTAGACCTCGGGATCGGCCGCGGAGTGGCCGCGGTAGCGGTAGGTGAACGCCTCGATCAGGGTCGGCTTGCGCTCCTCGCGGGCGAGGCGGATGTGCTCGGCCACCGTCTCGCGCACTGCAATCACGTCCATCCCGTCGACCCGGACACCCGGGACGCCCAGGCCCTCGGCCTTGTGGGAGAGGTCGGGGACCGCCGAGTGCCGCTCGAGCGCGGTGCCCATCCCGTAGAGGTTGTTCTCGACCAGGAAGACGACCGGCAGGCTCCAGAGGGCCGCCAGGTTCATCGTCTCGCCGAAGTTGCCGGTGTTGGAGGCGCCGTCGCCGAACATGCAGACGGTCACCTCGTCGGTCCCGCGGTAGTCGGAGGAGAGGGCCAGGCCCGCCGCCAGCGGAAGGTTGCCGCCGACGATCCCGTAGCCGCCCATGAAGCGCCGCTCGGGGTCGAAGATGTGCATCGAGCCGCCGCGGCCGCCGGAGGTGCCGTCGACTCGGCCGAAGAGCTCGGCCATCACCCGCTTGGGGTCGGTGCCGCGCGCGATCGCGTGGCCGTGGGTCCGGTAGGTGCCGATCAGGTAGTCGTCGTCGCGCATCACCGAGGTGGTGCCGACGATCGTCGCCTCCTCCCCGATCGCCAGGTGCAGGAATCCGCCGGCCTTGGCGCGCTGGTACTGGCGCCCCGCCTCCTCCTCGAAGCGCCGGATCAGCGCCATCTGGCTGAGCAGCTCGCGGCAGG
Source organism: uncultured Solirubrobacterales bacterium (assembly GCA_963763985.1). Taxonomy (GTDB): domain Bacteria; phylum Actinomycetota; class Thermoleophilia; order Solirubrobacterales; family 70-9; genus DASUPK01. Next base: position 388,170 of record CAVXQO010000017.1, read on the forward strand.
TCGCCTTGTCCGGGAGCTTCGGCTTGGCGGCCGCCTTGCCCTTGCCGTCGGACGATCCGGTGGTCCTGCCGCCTCGTCTTGGTCTTGCTCTCGGCCACGATCTCAGCCTACTCCCGCCGTAAAGCCCGCTCACCGCCTCTTCGAGCCGGTCGTCGCCCCAGAAAAGCCGGTCGCCCACGGCGATCGTGGGGATCCCCTCCACGCCCAGCGCGATCGCCTCGTCGGTGGCCGCGCGGAGCCTGTCCTTGACGGATTTCGTCTCGATTCCCTTCAGCACCGCGTTCGGATGGAGCTCGCAGGCGGCGGCCGCGACCAGGACGTTGTCGACGTCGCTCATGTCGCGGCCGGCGGCGAAGACCTGGCGGAAGCAGGCGAGCGAGAAGGAGACGACCCGGCCGGACTCCTTCGCGTAGACGGCGGCGCGCATCGGATTGAGGCTGTAGTTCTCGATCGGCCAGCCGTCCGGGTAGACGACCTCCGGCAGCCCGCGCTCGTCGGCACGCCGCTGGATCTCCGCGAGGTGCTCGGGATCCGGTCCCTCCGGCGAAGCGACCACGGCCTCCTGCCCGTCGTCTGCAGCAGGTGGCCGAAGGAGATCGGCTGCCACTCGGGCTGCTCGAGCTCCGCCTCGGCGAAGAGCCCGCTGATCCGCTCCGCCGCCAGATACGAGTAGGGCGAGTTGAAGTCGTAGTAGAAGGTCGCCGCTCGTCATCCGCGCCTCGTCGGGGCTCCGCATTCCCGCGACCATGTAGTAGACGGCGAGCGCGGCGATGATCACCAGCACCACCGCCGGGCTGATGAAGGCGACGACGAGGGCGACCACGTAGAACGGGATTCCGATGGTGGAAGCCGACGGGTCGTGCGGCGGACCTCCTCGTCGGTCAGCTCGACGCCGAGCTCGCCCGGTGCCGGGTGATGTAGTCCCAGAACACGCCGAAGGCGACGCCCATCAGCGACGAACGGCCGGCGTAGACGGCCGCGGCCACGTGCTCGTCGGCGCCCGACTTGAGGTGCTCGGCCATCAGCGCGGTCGAGAAGGGGATGAAGACCACCGACATCAGCACCAGCAGGTTGAGGTAGAGGACGCCGCGATCGGCGCGCTTCAGGTGGTCGATCACGCCGTGATGGTTCACCCAGATGATCCCGATCACCCAGAAGCTGACGAAGAACGAGGCGAACGACGGCCATTCCTCCTTGAGCTGGTGCCATAGGTCCTCGCCGCCAGGGACGTTGATCTCCAGGACCAGCAGCGTGATCGCGACCGCGAAGACCCCGTCGGAGAAGGCTTCCAGGCGGCGGCTTCGGCTTCGCCATCGGTCGCGCGCCTAGGCGTGGATGGCCCAGCCGTCGACGGCGCGGGCGCCGTCGAGGATCGCCTCCGACATCGTCGGATGCGGGTGGATGATGCGCTGGAGCTCCGGATAGCCGCCCTCGAGCGCCATCACGTTGCAGATCTCGCTGATCATGTCGCAGGCGATGTTGCCGACGATGTGGGCGCCGAGGATCTCGCCGTACTCCGGGTCGCCGACGATCTTCACCAGCCCCGCGCGGTCGTCATAGACGACCGAGGCGCCGGCGCCGCCGAGCTTGAACTTGCCGACCTTGATCTGGCGGCCGGCCTCCATAGCCTGCTCCTCGGTCATACCGACGCTCGCCACCTGGGGATGGGTGAAGGTCGCGCCGGGGACCAGGTCGATGTTGACCGGCTCGGTCTCGTGGCCCGCGGCGGCCTCGACGGCGACGACGCCCTCCTCCTCGGCCTTGTGGGCGAGGGCGGGTCCACGGACCAGGTCGCCGATCGCGAAGACGCCGTCGGCCGAGGTCCGCTGGAACTCGTCGATCTCGATCTGTCCTCGGTCGTTGGTCTTGACGCCGGCGGCGTCGAGGTTGAGCGGGTCGGTGTCGGGCCGCCGGCCGCCGGCGATCACCAGGTAGTCGGCCTTGATCTCCTGCTCGCCGGCCTTGACCTTGACGCCGGTCTTCTGCTCCTCGACGGACTCGACCTTGGTGCCGGTCAGCACCTCCATGCCGTCCTTCTTGAACTGGCGCTCGACCACGCGGGCCATGTCCTTGTCCTCGAGCGGCAGGATCTGGTCGAGCATCTCGATCAGGGTCACCTCGACGCCCATGCGGGAGTAGGCGGAGGCGATCTCCGAGCCGGACGCGCCGGCGCCGGCGATCACCAGCGACTTCGGCATCGACTCGAGCGAATAGGCGCCCCAGGTGTCGATCACGCGGTCGGAGAAGTCGACTCCCGGGATCGGCATCGCCACCGAGCCGGTGGCGAGCACGATCGCCTTGGCCTGGTGCTCGTCATCGCCGACCTTGACCTTGCCGCCGCCCGCGAGCGAGGCCTCGCCCTCGCAGGAACTCGGCCTTGTTCTTCTTCCAGAGGAACTGGACGCCGTCCTCGAGCGTCTTGGAGACCTTCGTCTCGGCGCTCCTGGAGGGCCTTCCAGTCGATCGAGGTGTTGCCGGCCTTGATGCCGAGCTCGGAGCCATCCTCGCTGACCGTTGGAAGATCTCGGCGGTGTGGAGCACGGTCTTCGCCGGGATACAGGCGTAGTTGAGGCAGCGACCGCCTGCCTTGTCGCGTTCGACGACCGCGGTCTTCTGGCCGAGCTGGGCTGCCCTGATCGCGGCCACATATCCCCCGGGCCCGCCTCCGATCACGATCACGTCGTACTCGGCCATCGCGATCGACTCTATCGGAGCGGGTTTGCTCGGCCTCGCCTAGCTCCGCTCCTCGGGCGACGCCGGCATCTGGATCCGGGCCATCGCGCGGATCATGAAGTAGAAGAGCATCCCCGCGCCAGAGAGCAGGAGCGTCGTGCCGACCGCCTGGAGGACGGAGCTGACCACGACCAGCCCGAAGCGCTGGCGAGCATCAACAGGAGGAGCAGGGTCTGGAAGCCGAGCACGGCCCAATAGCGGGCCCGCCACATGCCGACCGTCATCGCCCAGAGGCGATCCGAAGACGATGATCGGCAGGGGCTTGGTCGCCGCCCCCGGCCTCACGCCGGCGATGCGAGGACGCGCTGAGACGGTGAAGACGATCGCGAGCAGCGCTCGAGACGACGGCTCCGATCGTGACCGCCTCGGCCGCTCGCCCTCGGCGAGCGGCTCGAGTTTCGCCCGCGCCTCGGCGTTGCGCTCCTCGTAGCGGCGGGCCATCTTCTCCTGGAAGGTCTCGGCCTGCGGCGCCTCGGCCGTCGTTGCGCGTCGCGCCGTCGCCGTCTGGCGCCGCGACCCGCTCGGCCGACCGGCGCTTTCGCTTCTGGCGCTCGGCCCGCTTCCGCTCGCGGTCGCTCATCGCCTGCCGCTCGCGCCGCCGGGTCGACCAGGTCGAACAGCGCCGTGGCCGCGGCTCGCGGGTCCTCGGCGTCGCGGATCGCCCTGACGACGCAGAGGCGCTCGGCTCCCGCCGAGACGACCTCGTTCGGCGTTGCCGGTGTCGATTCCCCCGATCGCGTACCAGGGGCGCGGGGCGATCTCGGCCGCGTCGCGGATCAGCTCGAGCCCGGTCGCCGGCCGGCCCTGCTTGGTGGGCGTCTCCCAGATCGGGCCGACGCTGATGTAGTCGACGGGGCCGCTCGCGGCGGCCTCGATCTGCTCGCGGCTGTGGGTCGAGAGGCCGATGATCGCGTCGGGACCCATGATCCGGCGCGCCTCGGCGGGGTCGATGTCGTCCTGTCCGAATGGACCCCGTCGGCGCGCAGCTCGAGCGCGAGATGGGGATCGTCGTTGACGATGAAGAGCGCGCCGTAGGTGTTGGCCAGCCGGCGGAAGGTGTGCCCGGAGCGCTCGACGGCGTTGCGGGGTTCTCGCGATCGCGCAGCTCGATCATCCCGGCGCCGCCGCTCATCGCCGCGTTCAGCAACGCCTCCGGGACCCGGCCGTGCGGGCGGGCTCGCAGACGAAGTAGAGGCGCGCCCATGCAGCCGCTGCCGCCGCAGCGCGCCCAATGCCTCGGGAGGTGCCAGGTGAGTCGGGCCGCGCGGTGCACCGTAAGCGTAGTCACTGCACGAGCGCAAGCAGCGGAGTACGATGACCATATAACGGGAGCCCACCAAAGGGCTGAGAGGGCGGCTGGCGCGCCGCCGACCGTATGAACCTGATCCGGGTAATGCCGGCGAAGGGAGGTTGGAGCGCAGCGGAAAAAGTGAAGACGACAGAACAACAGCTACGACGCGATCGTGGTCGGCGGCGGCGTGATCGGCCTGGCCTCCGCCTGGCGGGCGGCGCGCCGCGGCGCGAGCGTCTGCGTGCTCGAGCGCGAGCGCCCGGGGGCGGGGGCGACGGAGTCGCGGCGGGGATGCTCGCGCCGGTCGGGCGAGGCGACCTGGGGCGAGGAGGCGCTGCTGGCGCTCGACCTGGAGTCGCTCGCGGGTGGCCGGCCTTCGCGCGCGGAGCTCGAGAGTGAGTCTGAGATGGCGATCGGCTTCGTCGCGCTCGGGGCGCTGCACGTGGCGCTCGACCGCGACGAGGCGGAGGAGCTGCGTCGCCGCTACGAGCTCCATCGCGGGCTCGGCCTGGGCTCCGAGTGGCTGCCCGGCCGGGCCTGCCGGAAGCTCGAGCCGGGACTGGCCCCGTCGGTCCGCGGTGGCGCCCACGTTCCCGGCGAGGCCAGCGTCGATCCGAGACGCGTGATGGCGGCGCTGCTCGGCGCCCTCGAGCGTCGCGGCGTCGAGTCCATGCCGGCGCGGAGGTGGTGCCGGCTGAGCGGCGGGAGGCCCCTGGCGGGTCGATACGGCGGATGGCCGCAGCTTCAGCGCGGGCCGCGCTCATCCTGGCCGCGGGCTGCTGGTCGGGAGCGGCCGACTGGATCCCGCTGGAGCCGGCCGCCGGTCCGCCCGGTGAAGGGCGAGATCGTCACCTTGCGCGGGTCGGCCGATGAGCCCGCTTGCGAGCGAATCGTCGCCGGCGAGCGGGTCTACATGGTCCCGCGCGCGGACGGCAGGCTGATCGTCGGCGCGACCGTCGAGGAGCGCGGCTTCGACACCACGGTGACCGCCGGAGGCGTCCACGAGCTGCTCCGCGAGGCGTACAGGCTGATCCCGGAGATCGCCGAGCTCGAGCTGGTCGAGACGACCGCCGGCCTGCGTCCGGGCACGCCCGACAACGCTCCCCTGATCGGCTCGAGCGCGACCGACGGGCTGCTGATCGCCACCGGCACTTCCGCAACGGGGTCCTGCAGGCTCCGCTGACCGCCGCCTGCATCGCGGCGCTGCTCGCCGGCGAGGAGCCGCCGTTCGACATTGGTCCGTTCTCGCCGCGGCGGTTCGCCGGGCGATCGGCCGAGGCCGCCGTGGAGGTCGCATGAACGTCGAGCTGAACGGTGAGCCGGTGGCACTGCCCGACGGCGCCACAGTCGCGATCGCGATCGAGGCCTCGGGAGCGCCAACCGAGCAGCGGGGCGTGGCGTCGCGCTCGAGGGCGAGGTCGTTCCGCGGAGCGAGTGGGAGACGGACGCAGCTCGCGAGGGCCAGAAGATCGAGGTGCTCGCGGCCATCCAGGGCGGCGCGCGATGGACGGGTTCGAGCTCGGGGCCGGAGCTGGGGCTCGCGGCTGATCGTCGGCACCGGCGGCTTCCGCTCGCTCGACCAGATGGAGGAGGCCCTGATCGCCTCGGGCACCGAGATCGTCACCGTGGCGCTGCGGCGGGTGGACCCTGACGGCCGAGGGGTCGGTGCTCGAGCTGATCGACCGCCTCGGCCTGTTCGCGCTTCCCAACACGGCCGGCTGCTACACGGCGCGGGACGCCGTCCGGACGGCAAAGCTCGCCCGCGAGGCATTCGAGACCGACTGGGTGAAGCTCGAGGTGATCGGGGACGACCGGACCCTGCTCCCGGACGCGGTCGAGCTGATCGACGCCGCCGAGACCCTGGTCGACGACGGCTTCACGGTGCTGCCGTACACGAACGACGACCCGATCCTCGCTCGCGGCTCGAGGAGGCAGGCTGCGCCGCGGTGATGCCGCTCGGGTCGCCGATCGGCTCTGGGATGGGGATTCGCAACCCCTACAACGTGCGGATCATCGTCGAGCGTGCCGGCGTTCCGGTGATCCTCGATGCGGGGATCGGCACGGCCTCGGATGCCGCACTGGCGATGGAGCTCGGCTGCGACGGCGTGCTGCTGGCCAGCTCCGTCTCCGGGCCGAGGACCCGGCGGGCATGGCGGCGGCGATGCGCTCAGCGGTCGAGGCCGGCTGGGCCGCCCGGCAGGCCGGCCGGATTCCCGCGCCGGCTGCACGCGGAGGCGTCGACGCCGCTCGAGGGTCAGCCGGACCTCTCCTAGGTGCGGCGGCCGGCCGACGACCGGTCGATGCCCTCGCCGACCGAGCCGAACACCCAGCCCACGCCATGGGTGACGCGGTTGAGCAGCGAGTCATCGAGCGGGGCGGCAGCCCGCTCGGGGTCGGTGCCGAGTTCGACCGCCGCCTCCCGGACCGCCCCAACTCCGCCTCGAGCCGGCTTGCCCATTCCTCACAGAAGCCGGCGAGATCGCGGTCCTGCCGCGAGCGGGCCAGCTCGGCGAGCTGCCGAAGCAGCGTCGTGATGTGCTCGATGTCGAGTACGGCGAAGCGGATCACCATGCCGGTGTCGCCACCCCGGTCGGCGAAGGCAGCCCGCACATCTGCGATCCGCGCGCCCACTCCCTGCGCCGCCGGCCCTCCGTGCAGCCCGTATGCGGCGGTGCGGGGGCCCAATGACTCCAGCAGCCGCTCGGTTTCATCCACGCCGCGTAACAGGCTCTCACCGACCGGCGTGCCCTCGAAGGCGGGCGCCAGGCGGCCCCAGCGGCAATCAGCTGGCGCGCGGACGCGTACAGCTCGCGATAGGCGCGGTGCTCGGCGGGGTGGAGTCTCGTCGTGTCGTCGGTCATGGCCCTGGAGTGTGACTGACCGAGGCCGGCTCACGAAAGGGTTCGCTCCGCCGTTGAATCGCCGTAGACGAGCGATCGGTATGCGAACATACGTTCGATGCGCTGGGACTCACAGAGAGTAGACAGAGAGAAGGGAAGGAGCCTGCCCGGCCTGGACGTCGAGCGCGTCCGCACCTTCGATGCGCCCGAGGCTCTCGGCATCAACTTCCACGAAGTGAGGGCGAAGTCCGCGCTCAACAAGGTGCCGGGCGACTACCTGCCGTTCAACTACACGGTCAACGCGTTCAGGGGGTGCACGCATGCGTGCCCTTTTGTTTCGCCCGCCAGACGCACACCTACCTGGATCTAGACGCCGGGCGGGACTTCGAGCGCGAGATCGTGGTCAAGGTCAATGTCCCGGAGCTGCTGCGAACCGAGCTCAGCAAGTCCACCTGGAAACGGGAGCTGGTCGCGTTCGGGACCAACACCGATCCGTACCAGTGGGGGGAAGGGCGCTATCGGCTGATGCCGCCGATGATCGAGGCGCTGCGCGATACGCGCACAACCGGCGTCCATTCTCTCCAAGTCCCCGCTTGCCCTTCGCGACCTCGACCTCTACCTCGAGCTGGCTGAGGTCGCCGATATCAGCGTCAACTTCTCGGTTCCGACGCTCGACGAGAAGATCTGGCGGGAGACCGAGCCCCACACACCGCACCCGCGCAAGCGGCTCGAGGCCGTGGCCGCCTTCAACGAGGCCGGGATCCCGTCCGGAGTGCTGGTGGCGCCCCTGATGCCCGGGATCAACGACTCGCCGGAGCTCGTCGAGGAGATCGTCTCCATCGCCGAGGGGGCGGGGGCTACCTTCGTCAACGGCATCGCCCTTCATCTGCGGCCAGGCGTCAAGGAGGTCTTCATGTCATGGCTCTCTGCTGCCCGCCCCGATCTGGTCCACCGCTACGAAGAGCTCTACGAGGGTCGGGCGTACGCGCCTCCCGCCGAGCGCAAGCGGATCGGTTCACTGGTCCGGGCGCCGAATCTGTCATACGACCCGCGCTACAGCCGGCGGGCCCGGTTGGAGGCACGTCGCCGGCAGCGGGCACAGACGTCGGCCGACGCCGAGGCCTCGCAGATGCGGCTCTTTTGAGCATTTCAGTGGCCGGGTCGCGCTGCCGAGGACATGGCTAACGCTGACTCCAGGCTTCCGCCGGCTCGCTCAGCTCACGGACCGCCGCCGGCAGCTCGCCGCCGACCACGTCGGCGAGGGTCGTGTCCTCCATCACCGCCCGCAGGTTGGCGCGCAGTGCGATCCAGACCTTCTGCAGCGGCTCGGCCTCGCCCCTGTAGCTGAGCGTCTCGGGGCTCTGGCCGCGGACGCTTGCCAGCGGCCCCTCGACCGCGCGAACGATGTCGGCGAGGCTGACCTCGTCGGCGTCCTTCGCGAGCCAGTAGCCGCCCTGCGCCCCGCGCCGGCTCGCGACGATGCCGGTGTGCTTGAGCTCGCCGAGGATGTTCTCGAGGAACTTGAGCGGAATGTCCTGCGCGTCGGCGATCGCCTCGCCCTTGGTTGGATCGCCGCCCGCCGCCGCCAGCTCCAGCGAAGCCCTGACCGCGTAGTCGACCTTGGCCGAGATCCTCATCCCTCCGCGGACTCTAGTCGGCCGCGGCACGCGGCCTAGACTTGCCGGGCGCCCCTAACTCAACTGGTCAGAGTTCCGGCCTTTTAAGCCGGCGGTCCGGGTTCGAGTCCCGGGGGGCGCATCGCTAGTGCCGGAAGTGGCGGCGCTTCGTGAAGACCATCGCCACGCCGGCGGCGTCGCAGGCCTCGATCACCTCGGCGTCACGCTTCGAGCCGCCGGGCTGGATCACGGCCGTCACGCCGGCGTCGATCGCCGCCTGCGGCCCGTCGGCGAAGGGGAAGAAGGCGTCGGAGGCGAGCACGCAGCCGGCGAGCAGCTGCTCCGCGTCCGGGCCGCGCGCGTCCTTCGCCTTCTCGATCGCGAGCCGGACCGAGTCCACCCGGCTCATCTGTCCCGCGCCGATCCCCAGCGTGGCCCGGTCGCGCGCCAACACGATCGCGTTCGAGCGCACGTGGCGGACCACGCGCCAGGCGAAGAGCAGGTCGTCCCACTGCTCGTCCGTCGGCTGCGTCTTGGTCGCGACCTCCATCAGCTCCCGCGGCTCGGGCGAGCCGTCAGGGTCCTCGACCAGGATGCCGCCGCGAACCCGCTTGATGTCCGGCTCGATCTGGTGGCCCCGCCGCTCGGTGTCCTCGAGGATCCGGATCGCCTCCTTCTGCTGGAGCACCGACAGCGCGCCCTCCTCATACCCGGGAGCGATCAGCACCTCGATGAACTGCTGGTGCAGCCGCTCGGCCAGCGCCTCGTCCACGGGCCGGTTCAGAGCGATCACGCCTCCGAAGGCCGACATCGGGTCGCAGGCGAAGGCCGCGTCGTATGCGGCCCCGATCTCCTCCGCCTCGGCGACCCCGCAGGGGTTGTTGTGCTTGACGATCACGCAGGCCGGCCCCTCGAGGTCGGCGAGCAGCGGCGCGCGGAGTTGAGGTCCAGCACGTTGTTGAACGAGAGCGGCTTGCCGTGCAGCTTGCGCACGCGGGAGAGGACGTGCGAGCGCGCCCTCGGCTCCACATAGAGCGCCGCGCGCTGGTGAGGGTTCTCGCCGTAGGAGAGATCCATCTCCTTCTCCCACGCGGTCACCCAGTAGGTCGGCAGCTGCTCGTAGCGGCGCCCGAACCAGCGGCTGATGGCGGCGTCATAGCGCGCCGTGTACGCGAAGGCCTCGTTGGCGAGCCAGTGCCGGGTCGCCGCGGACAGCTCGCCCGTCTCCTCCAGCTCGTCGAGGACGGCGTCATAGCTCTCGGGCCGAACGACCACGGCCACGAAGCGATGGTTCTTGGCCGCCGCCCTGATCATCGTCGGCCCCCCGACGTCGATGTTCTCGATCGCCTCCTCCTCCGGGACGTCGCGGCGGGCGACGGTGCGCCTCGAACGGATAGAGGTTCACGCAGACGAGGTCGATCTCCTCGATCTCGCGCTCCCGCAGCGTCTCCGCATGCTCCGGGTTGTCCCGCACCGCGAGCAGCGCGGCATGCAGATGGGGATGGAGCGTCTTGACCCGCCCGTCGAGGATCTCCGGGAATCCGGTGAGGTCCTCCACCGGCCGCGCCTCGACTCCGGCCTCGTGCAGCACCGACAGCGTTCCGCCCGTCGAGATCACCTCGACCCCCTGCTTGGCCAGTCCCGGCGGCGAACTCCGCCACCCCCGTCTTGTCGGCGACCGAGATCAGCGCCCGGCGCACCGGCAGCGACTCGCCGGCCGGCTCTGGAGCGATCTCGGATGACGGAGTCGACACGGAGACGCGAGTTTATTCGGGGTCGATGTGGACGAGGCGCGGGTTCTGATCGTCGATCCGGACGCGACCGGCGCGCGAGCATCCGGATCGTCTCCGGCAGCAGCGCGTGCTCGGTGGCGTGGATCGCCTTCTCGGTCTCAGCCCAGTCCCGGCTCGGGGCGATTGGAACGGGCCGCTGGAGGATGATCGGGCCCGAGTCGACGCCCTCGTCGACGAAGTGCACCGTGACGCCGGTGATCTTGGAGCCGTGGTCGATCGCCTGCTGGAGGGCGTCGATGCCGGGAAAGGCGGGCAGCAGCGCGGGGTGCACGTTGATGACCCGGTTGCGGAATCGCGCCACGAACTCGGGCGAGAGCAGCTGCATGTACCCGGCGAGCACGACCAGGTCCGGACGGCGCTGATCGATCCAGTCGCCCAGGGCGGCGTCCCGCGCCCGCCTGTCCTCGTACTCGGCCGCCGGGAAGACACCGGTCTCGACGCCGGCCTTGCGCGCGCGCTCGAGCGCCGTCGCGTCGGGCTTGTCGGAGCCGACGCCGACGACCTCGACACCTTCCTCACCCCCATGCAGCTGATCGAGGATCGCCTGCAGGTTCGTGCCCCCGCCCGAGGCGAGCACGACGATCCGAAACGAGCTCATCCGACCCGCTCTCCTCCCGGGAGATTGCGCAGCAATTCATGAACGTGCTCGAGCATGGCCAGCGCGTCAGACTCGCTGATTCCGAGCCGGCGTGCGATCTCGGGCATGTCCAGCCCCTCCTGGACCCGCAGGATCAGGAGCTCGAACTCGAGGTCGCTGATCTCGGCCTCGTCAATCAGGAAGTTCCCCGGATAGATCCGGAAGTAGGTGATCTCCCCGTCCCGGAACGACATCACGTGCACGTCGACGCCCCCGCGCACCTCCACCCCGCTGCCCCTGCCCCGTCCCGACATGTGGACGAGCGCCACGACTGTGTCCCCGGCGTCGATCAGCTCGACCGGGTCGGCCGAGAGCTCGCCCCAGGCCTCGCGGAACTGCTCCATCCAGCGCCGCACCTCCTGCCGGCTGCGATACGGGCCGGGCTCCGGCAGTCGCGGATGTCCGTGCCACTCGACGTCGTCGGCGAACGCGCCGGTGGCGCCCTCGAGGTCCCCATTGCTCCAGGCCTCGTACTGGCGCCGGACGAGCTCTAGGTTCTCACGGGACACGCGGGGAGCGTACGCGGCTGCGCCATCAGATCGCGGAAACAGGGGGTTGCTAGCTTCCGAATGGTGACGACGCTTTACGAGCACGCTGGCGGCGATGCGGCCATCGAGAGGCTCGAGGAGGTCTTCTACTCGAAGGTGCTTGCCGACTCGCTGCTCCAACCCATGTTCGGCGAAGGCCAGCCGGACCACGTCGAGCACCTCACCTGGTTCACTGCCGAGACTTTCGGGGGACCGGACCGGTTCACGAGGAATCTGGGCTTCCATCACCTCGTCGAGGTTCATCGCGGCCTCGAGATCACCGACGAGCAGCGGAAGCGCTTCGTCGATCTCTACCTCGAGGCTGCCGATGAAGCCGGGCTGCCCGACGACAAGGCGTTTCGGGATGCGCTCCGGTCCCACGTCGAGTTCGGGGCGCAGGTCGCCCAGCAGAACTCGCGAGCGACCACCGATGACCAGCTCTACCCACTGGACCAGGTCCCCCACTGGGACTGGGAGGGTGACGCCGCCGCCGACCGGAACGCCTGACCGAGCTAGGTGTTCGCCGGGACGACGGCGATGTCCTCGAGCGCGAACTTGCCGTTCGCCGACTCGGGATCGCCGAGCGGATAGTCACCGGTGAAGCAGGCATCGCAGTGCTTCTCGCGCGGGGTGCCGACCGCCTCGTAGACGGCGTCCATGGAGAGGTAGGCGAGCGAGTCGGCGCCGAGCTCCTCGGCGATCTCCTCGACCGTGCGGTCGTGGGCGACCATCTCCTCGCGGGTCGACATGTCGATGCCGTAGTGGCAGGGATGGCGGATGGGCGGCGCCGAGATCCGGAGATGGACCTCCTTCGCGCCCGCGTCCTTCAGCATCGCGACGATCTGGCGGGTGGTGTTGCCGCGCACGATCGAATCGTCGACGACGACCACCCGCTTGCCGGCGACGATCTCGGGGAGCGGGTTGAACTTCATGCGCAGGCCGTGCTTGCGCAGCTCCTGCCCGGGCTGGATGAAGGTCCTGGCGACGTAGCGGTTCTTGATCAGCCCGTCGTCCTTGGGCAAGCCCGTGGCGCGGGCGAAGCCGTTGGCCATCGGGTTGCCCGAGTCCGGCACCGAGATGACCAGGTCGGCGTCGACCGGCGCCTCCTCGGCGAGCAGCTCGCCCATCCGGCCGCGGACCTCCTGGAGCACGCGGTTCTCCAGCCGGGAGTCGGGACGCGAGAAGTAGATGTGCTCGAACACGCACTGGGCGGGCTGCTCGCCCGTGATCACGGGCTTCAGCTCGAGGCCCTTGGCCGTCAGCGAGACCATCTCGCCCGGCTGGACCTCGCGGATCATCTGGGCGCCGATGATGTCGAAGGCGCAGCTCTCCGAGGCGACCACGAAGCATTCCCCGAAGCCGTCGCTCGGCTTCATCTTGCCGAGGGCCAGCGGCCGCACCCCGTGCGGGTCGCGGAAGGCGACCACGGCGTGCTTGGTCATCACGACGGTCGAGTAGGCGCCCTCGAGCCTCGGCATGACCTCGGCCACGGCGTCCTCGATCCACTCCTGGCCCTCCCCGGCGCGGCGGGAGAGCAGGGCGGCCATGATCTCGGAGTCCGAGGTGCCGCGCAGCTGAACTCCCGCCTCGGTCAGCTCGTTGTAGAGCTCGACCGCGTTGGTCAGGTTGCCGTTGTGGGCGAGCGCCAGCTCCCTGCCGTCATCGCGCCAGACCGGCTGGGCGTTCTCCCACGCCCCGCCTCCCGTCGTCGAGTAGCGGACGTGGCCGATCGCCATGTCGCCCGACAGCGCCCGCAGCTTCTCCTCGTCGAAGACCTGGGAGACCAGCCCGAGGTCGCGCAGGGTCGTGATGTGCCCGCCCTCGCAGCTCGCGATCCCGGCCGACTCCTGCCCGCGGTGCTGGAGCGCGTAGAGGCCGAAGTACGAGAGCCGCGCGACGTCCCGTCCGGGTGCGTATATGCCGAACACCCCGCACTCATCGCGCGGGCCATCGCGATCGGGAACGTCGAAGCGCGCGTCGTTCACGTCTGGAGGAGGTGTCTCAACCTCTGGAGATAGGAGTAGCGGACAGGAGATCAGCCCGCAGACGGAGGGTAGCAGCGGCCCCGGGTGGGCAAGGACCCTCAATCCGCCGCAAATTCGCTGGTTTTCGGCGCTATTTCTTCTTGCGCTGCTTGACCAGGTGGATCGTGAGCTTCTTGCTGCTCTCCACCCCGGCCACGCCGGAGGGTATGAAGGTGACCCAGACCGTGGTCTTGGCCTTGCCCTTCTTCTTCAGCTGCTTCGCCGTCTTGCCCTTCGGCTTCACCGCCAGCTTGAAGGAGCCCGCCGCGGTCAGGGTGAGGCCCTGAAGCTTCACCTTCGCCGAGCCGGCCGTCTTGGGCGGCGCGGTGTTCTGGAGCCCGGCCTGGCCCGGCCCGGGGACCTTGGCGTTGATGATCGCCGTGCCCTTCTTCTTCTTGCGCGTCACGGACTTGACGGTGATCTTGTTGGACGGCGCCGCCGCGGGCAGGCACGGGTCCGTCGGCCCGGAGACCAGGCTCGGATTCGACGATCCGCCGCCCAGGTTCGCCCTGCCGACGAAGTCGGTCGCGCCATCGTTTCCCCAGAAGACGTACTGGGAGTTGACGGCCACGCCGCAGGGAGTGTTCGCCGTGGACGTCGCGCTCGGGATGAAGCCGTTGCTGGGGATGCCGCCCGCCGAGTGGCGCCCGGCCGATCGCATGGTTGCCGGCGCCGTAGTAGAGGAAGGAGCTGTTGGCCGCCAGGCCGCAGCTGGCGGTCACACCGGTGATGAAGCTCGGGGTCGGGCTCGAGCCGTCGGCGCCGGCACGTCCGATCCGGGGCCCGATCGACTTGTTGAGCCAGTAGACGAAGCTATCGCTCGCCGCGATCCCGCAGATCGTGGCTCCGGGGACATTGATCAGGGTCGAATTGGGCGCGCTGCCGTCGATGTTCGCGCGGCCGATCGTCGTCGTCCCGGTGTTGGCCCAGTAGACGCCGTTGGTGTTCACGGCGATGGCGGCCTGTGGCGAGGCGGCCGCGAAGTTGAGCCCCGCCGAGTTCGGGATGAAGCTTGCGTTGGCGCCGCTCCCGTCGAGGTTGGCGCGCCCGATCGAGCTCGTCGCCCCGCTCCCCTGCGTCCAGTACACGTGCGTGGAATCGACGGCGACGCCGTGGACATTGGTGAGACCCTTGATGAACGCGTTGTTCACCGCGGTCCCGTTCAGCTTCGCCCGGCCGATCGTCGTCTGACCGGCGCTCGCCCAGTAGACGAAGTTCGCCTTCGCCAGGGGCGGCAGGAGCAGGAGCACGATCGCCGCGAGCAGCGCGGCGGCCGTGACCGAGGCCGCGCGCCTGCCGCTGAGGCTGATGCCGATCGTGACTGAGGATGCGGAATCACAGGTACTCGCTCGAACACGCCGAGAGCCTATCCGTCGCGGTATCCGCGGATCAAATCTGCTGGTCGAGCGAGCGCCAGGCGCGCTCGGCATCTGCGAGCGCGACCGAGACGTCCCGCTCGGCGGCGGCGATCGAGATCCGATCCCCCCCGGCGGTGCCGATCGCGATCGCCTCGACCCCGCGCGCTCTCCGCCCTCTCCACCAGCGGACTCAACGTCCTTCTCCGCGACCGCGAGCACGATCCCGCCGGGACCCTCGCCGAACAGGCACGACTCGCCCGACCCGCCGCGCAGCTCGACGAGCGGATCGAGGTCCGCCTCGAGCCCGGTGCCCGCCGCGATCGCCATCTCGGCCAGCGCGCAGGCGAGCCCGCCGTCGCTGACATCGTGCGCGGCCGAGGGCACGCCGTCGCGGACCAGGCCTCTGACCAGGGCCAGCGCATCGGCCACGGCGGCGGTGGCGGGCTGTGGGAGGCCTGAATCGAGCTCGCCGCGCTGCTTGGCGAGCTCGGAGCCCGCCAGCGAGGGAGCGAACGGTCCGACCAGGACGAGCCGGTCGCCCGGACGCGGCGCCAGCCCCCCGGCCCTGGCCGGATCGGGCAGCTCCCCCACCATCCCGACGACGGGAGTCGGGTAGATCGGGCCGTGCTCGGTCTCGTTGTAGAGGGAGACGTTGCCGCCCACCACCGGGACCCGCAGAGCGAGGCAGGCGTCGGCGAGGCCGAGCACCGCCCGGTCGAGCTGCCAGGCCACGTTGGGCTTCTCCGGGTTGCCGAAGTTGAGGCAGTTGGTCAGGCCGAGCGGCTCGGCGCCGACGCAGGCGAGGTTCTGGGCGCACTCGAGCACCGCCTCGACCGCCCCCGCGTATGGATCGCAGGCGACCCGGCGCCCGTTCCCGTCGATCGCCACGGCGACCGCCCGATCGGACTCGGGGAGCATCAGGACGGCCGCGTCGGCCGCCTCCGGCCGCCTGGTCGTGCGCGATCCGACCACCGAGTCGTACTGCTCGAACGCCCAGCGCTTGGAGGCGACGTTCGATGAGCCGAGCAGCGCGCAGGAGGATCGCCGAGGGATCGTCCTCCACCAGGGATTCCTCGTTGCCGTACATCCAGCCGCCGGGCTCCTCGGGCTCGAGGTCATAGAGCGGGCACTCGTCGACCAGCGCCGAGACCGGGACGTCGCCCACCTCGACGCCATCGTCGAGAACCCGCAGGTGGCCGCTGTCCGTCACCTCGCCGATTGCGGCGGAGCCGGTCTGCCAGCGCTCGCAGGTGGCCACCACCTCTTCGAGCCGGCCCGGCTCCACGACGGCGAGCATCCGCTCCTGGGACTCGGAGATCATCACCTCGAACGGCTCGAGGTCCTGCTCGCGGAGCGGCACCCGGGAGACATCGATGTCGATCCCCACCTCGCCCTTCGACGCCATCTCGCCCGCGGAGGAGGTCAGGCCCGCGGCGCCGAGGTCCTGGAGCGAGACCAGCAGTCCCCGCTCCAGCAGCTCGAGGCAGCACTCGAGCAGCTTCGACTCCTCGAACGGGTCGCCGATCTGGACGCTCGGGCGCTTGCTGTCGTCGCCGGCCTCGAGCTCCGCCGAGGCGAGGACCGAGGCGCCGCCGATGCCGTCACGGCCCGTCGACGCGCCCATGATCACCAGCAGGTTTCCCGGGCCCGCGGCCGCGGAGCGGATCATCTCGTCGGTCTTGGCGAGGCCGACGCACATCGCATTGACCAGGCAGTTGTGCTCGTACGACGGCTCGAAGTAGACCTCGCCGCCGACCGTCGGAACGCCGATCGAGTTGCCGTAGTGGCCGATCCCGGCGACCGCCCCCTCGAACAGGTACCGCGAACGCTCGGAGGAGAGCTCGCCGAAGCGCAGCGAGTCGAGCACGGCGATCGGCCGCGCGCCGATCGCGAACACGTCCCGGAGGATGCCCCCGACGCCGGTGGCCGCGCCCTGAAACGGCTCGACCGCGCTCGGGTGGTTGTGGGACTCGACCTTGAAGGCCACCGCGTGTCCGTTGCCGACGTCGACCGCGCCGGCGTTCTCGCCCGGGCCCATCACCACCCGCTCGCCCTCGGTCGGCAGGCGCCCGAGCAGCTTGCGCGAGTGCTTGTAGGCGCAGTGCTCCGACCAGAGCAGCGAGAACATCGCCAGCTCGACCTCGTTCGGGTCGCGGCCGAGCAGCTCGGTGATGCGCGCGTACTCGGAGTCCGTGAGCCCCAGCTCGCGGTGGCGGCTCTCGGAGACCTCGGGGCTCACGCCGCGGAGACGGAGGGCGCGCGTCAGCGCGACCCGTAATGTGATGGGCGCCGGCCAGCGCGCGGAACAGGGCGAGGCCGTCGTCGGACCCTGTGAGCGGATCGACGGCGTGCTCGGGATGGGGCATCAGGCCGAGCACGTTGCCGCGCTCGTTGACGACGCCGGCCACGTCGCGGACGCTGCCGTTCGGGTTCTCCCCGGCCGCGTAGCGAAAGGCGATCCGCCCGTCGGCCTCCATCCGGTCGAGCTCCTCGTCCGGGGCGAAGTAGCGGCCGCTCATGTGCTTGACGGGAATCGAGAGGCGATCCCCCGAGCCGATGGCCGCACTGAAGGGCCCCCGGAAGTCCTCGGCGACCAGCCCGACCTGCCGGCAGATGAAGCGCAGCCCCTCGTTGGGCAGCAGTGCGCCGGGCAGCAGCCCGGCCTCGCAGAGGACCTGGAAGCCGTTGCAGATGCCGAGCACCGGACCGCCCTCGGCGGCGAACCGGGCGACCGCCTCCATCGCGGGTGAGAACCGGGCGATCGCTCCGGCACGCAGGTAGTCGCCGTAGGAGAATCCCCCGGGCACGACGACCCCATCCAGTCCCGACAGATCCGTCTCCTCGTGCCAGACCAGCCTCCCCTCGCCGACCCTCTGCACCGCGGCAAGCGCATCGCGCTCGTCACAGGACCCTGGGAACTGAATGACGCCGATCACTTCTCGATCTCCACCTCGAAGTCCTCGATCAGCGGATTGGCGAGCAGCTTCTCGCAGAGCGCATCGAGCTTGCTCGGATCGTCGGTCTCGAGCTCGACCAGGCGGCCGACCCGGACGTCGTGCACGCCCTCGAAGCCCAGCGCGGGAAGCGCCCGCTCGACGGCCTTCCCCTGCGGATCGAGGATGCCCTCCTTCGGCCTGATCAGGACTTTGGCCTTCACGTAATCAGCCTAACGACGGGATGGACGGCTTCGCCATCAAACGGGTTGCGCCTACGGCGCACCCTCGCACTAACTCAGTCCAACTTACGGCCGGTGATCTTCTCGTATGCCTCGACGTACTTGGCCCGCGTGTTCTGCACCACCTCGTCGGGCAGCTCTGGGCCGGGGTCGGTGTGGTCCCAGTCAACGGAGTCGGAGTAGTCGCGGACGTACTGCTTGTCGAAGGACGCCTGGCCCCGGCCGGGCTCGTAGTCGTCGGCGGGCCAGAAGCGTGAGGAGTCGGGCGTCAGCACCTCGTCGCCGAGGACCACCTCGGCACCGGGCGAGCTGCCGAACTCGAACTTCGTGTCCGCGACGATGATCCCGCGCTCGGCGGCGTGGTCGGCCGCCGTCTTGTAGATCTCGATCGAGACCCGGCGCAGCTCCTCCAGCAACGGGCGGTTGCCGATGATCTCGGCGGCGCGGTCGAAGTCGATGTTCTCGTCGTGCTCCCCGAGCTCCGCCTTGGTTGCCGGCGTGAAGATCGGCTCGGGGAGCTTGTCGGACTCGGTCAGGCCCTCGGGCAGCTCGATCCCGCAGACCGCACCTGACTCCCGGTACTCCTTCCAGCCGGAGCCTGAGAGGTATCCGCGGACGACGCACTCGATCGGATACATCTCGAGCTTCTTCACCCGCATGCCGCGCCCGGCGGCCTCCGCCGGGACGTCCTCGGAGATGAAGTGGTTGGGGACGATGTCGCCGGTCAGCTCGAACCAGAAGAGCGACATCTGGGTGAGGACCTTGCCCTTGTCGGGGATCGCGGTCGGCAGGATCACGTCGTAGACCGAGATCCGGTCCGAGGCGACCATGATCAGCTCGTCGCCGTCCTCGTAGATCTCGCGGACCTTGCCCGAGGCCGCCAGCCGAAGGTCGGCGAGGGAGCTCGTCATCCGCCGCCGACCTCAGGCTGGATGGTGGGGTGCGCCTTCGCCCACTCGATGATCTTGCCCGAGCCGACGATGGCCTTGCCCTCGTCGAGGGCCAGGACTGGCAGGTTGATCTGCCCGGTCAGCTCCTTGACCTCGTCGCGGCCGCGGCGGCGCTCGCCCCACGTCCAGGGCATCATCCGGTAGCCGGGCAGGTCACGGATCTCGTACTCGTAGCCGGCCTCATCCAGCGCCTTCGCCGCCCGGCCGCAGGCATGCCCGATGGCGGCGTGCTTCTCCTTCTGGCCGCACGTGTAGAGGATCACGTCTCAAGCCTATCCAGGCGGGCCAGCACCTCGGGCACGTGCTCGAGGTAGGCGCCGTAGTCGAATACGGCATCGAGGTCCAGCTGGGGCGCGGCGGCGCCGATCAGCTCGCGGAAGCTCGTGCCCTCGTCCCAGGCCCGCTGAGCGTTCTCCTGGACGACCCGGTAGGCGTCGTCGCGGGTCATCCCGGACTCGACCAGCGCGGTCAGCGCCCGCTGGCTGAATAGGGCGCCGTGGGTCAGCTCGATGTTCTCGCGCATGCGGTCGGTGCGCACCGTCATCCCCTCGACGATCCGGGTGGCGATGTGCTGCATGTAGTCGAGCGCGATCGTCGCGTCGGGAAGCACGACCCTCTCCGCGCCCGAATGAGAGATGTCCCGCTCGTGCCAGAGCGCGACGTTCTCGATCCCGACCTGGGAGTAGCCACGCAGCACGCGGGCGAGTCCGCAGATTCGCTCGGCGAGGATCGGGTTGCGCTTGTGGGGCATCGCGGAGGAGCCCTTCTGGCCGGAGCCGAATGGCTCCTCGACCTCGCGCACCTCCGTTCGCTGCAGGTTGCGGATCTCCGTGGCGAATCGCTCCAGGCCCGCGCCCGCGATCGCGATCCGCGCGAGCACCACCGCGTGGCGGTCGCGCGGAACGACCTGGGTGGAGACATCCTCCGGCACGAGCCCAAGCCCCTCCATCACCCTCACTTCCGCAGCCGGCGGAATCGACGCGTAGGTCCCGACCGCCCCCGACAGCTTTCCGACCGCCACCTGCGCGAATGCGTCGGTCAGGCGCTGGAGGTTGCGGTCGGCCTCGAAGGCGAACCCGGCGAGGCGCAGTCCGAAGGTCGTGGGCTCGGCATGGACGCCGTGCGTGCGGCCGACGCAGAGCGTTTCCGCGAACTCCTTCGCGCGAGCGACCAGCGCGTCCCGGTAGGCCCGTGCGCCCCGCACGACGATCTCGCCCGCATCGACGAGCTGGAGCGCCAGGGCGGTGTCCAGGACGTCCGACGAGGTGAGCCCGTAGTGCAGCCAGCGCCCCTCCTCCCCGATCGAGTCGGAGACGACGTCGACGAAGGCGGCGACGTCGTGGCCGGTCGTCCGCTCGCGCTCCTCGACCGCCTCGACGCTGAACGCGGCCCTGTCGCGACAGGCCTTGGCGGCCTCTTCCGGCACCGCTCCCTCGGCCGCCCACGCATCGGTGGCCGCCAGCTCGACCTTCAGCCAGGTCTCCATCCGGCGCTGCTGGGTCCAGACGGCGCCGATCTCCTCCCGCGTGTACCTCGGGATCACGTGGAGATCAGGCCGCCACCTCGGCCCACGGTGGGGAAAGTGCCTTGGTCAGCAGTTCGGTGTCGCAGTACTCGGTCAGCTCCCTCACCTTGCCTCCATCGAGCCGGCAGACGTAGCAGTAGGTGTTCCTGTAGGGCCGGCCGCCAGTCGTGGTGACATCGCCGCGGCATTCGATCACAACGTAGTCGTCCTCGGCGATCAGCCGGACGGCGGTGTTGCGGTACCGCGTCGCGAACTGGGCGAAGAGCGGATCGAGGAGCTTCGTTTGCACGGCGTGCTTCCCCTCCCAGGTGCCGGACCACTCCGTGCTGCCGATGATCCGCCAGCTGACGTCGTCGCCGAGCATCTCGACGAAGGGCCGGCCGTTGCCGTTCGCGAGCTCGGCGAAGACCTCCTGCATGAGCGCCTTGTTCTCTGCTGCGTCCACGGTGAGTTCCTCCTTGGGTTCGACTGGAGCAAAGGTAGGTGGCGCGGAGCAATGACACAAGCGAGGATCTGTCACAGGTACCATGCGGTTTACGCATGGCAGAGCTAAGCCTGACCGGGCTCAGGGTCCTCCGTGAGGTCGCCGCCCGAGGATCGTTCACCGCCGCTGCGGAGTCGCTCGGCTACACGCAGTCCGCCGTCTCACGGCAGGTGGCGAGCCTCGAGACCGCTGCGGGCACCGCGCTCTTCGAGCGAACGGTGCGCGGGGTTCACCTGACCGATGCCGGCGGGGCCCTCCTGCGCCGGGCGGACACCGTGCTCGACGAGGTCGATGCCGCGCAGCGCGAGCTCGAAGGGATGTCGGAGCTCGCCAGCGGCAGGCTTCGGGTCGGGGCGTTTCCGACTGCAGTCGCGGCGCTCCTGCCACGCGCCCTGCGGGCCTTCAGGGAGCGGCACCCCAGCGTTGATGCCTCCCTCCGCGAGGGTGGCACCTCCTCCCAGATCCGGCGCCTGACCTCGGGCTCCGCCGACGCGGCGGTTATCAGCGTGCTGCCGCAGCGGCAGGCGCCACGCGATCACCGCGTCACCCTGGAGCATCTGATCGACGATCCGCTGCTGCTCGCGGTGGGCTTCAACCATCCGCTGGCGAGGCGGCGGACCGTCAACATCGACGCCCTGGCCTCCGAGCGCTGGATCGCGGGCAGCCCAAAGGCGAGCGACTCGATGCTGGGCGCGTGGCAGTGGGCGGAGTGGCAACCCAGGGTCGAGCTGATCGCGAAGGAGTGGACCGCGAAGCTGGGCCTGGTCGCCGCGGGACTCGGGGTCACGCTCGTTCCCGGCCTCGCAGCCGACGCCGTGCGTCCGGACGTTGCCCTTGTGCGGATCCGTAGCGAGCGGCCGGTCAGCCGCGCGGTGCTGGTGGCGAGGAGGGCGAACGACGAGCCGCCGCACGTCGGGGAGTTCGCCGAGCTATTGCACGACGTCGCGACTGAGCTCGCGACTGAGCTGCAGGCGCGCGTTCGCGCGCCTCAGTAATCGGCTGGCTGCTCCGAAGCCGCCTCTCATCAGCTACGCGTTGATGATCCGGACCGCGAGCAGGCCTGCGTTCTTGGCTCCGTCGATCGCGACGCAGCCGACCGGAACGCCCGGCGGCATCTGAACGGCGGAGAGCAGGGCGTCCAGGCCGCCCAGAGTCTTGCCCGAGATCGGCACGCCGATTACGGGCAGGTCCGTGTGCGAAGCGGCGAAGCCCGGCAACGCGGCGGACATCCCGGCGCCCGCGATGATCACCTTGAGACCGCGCATGCGCGCGTTCATGCAGTACTCGCTCGTCGCCTCCGGATCGCGGTGGGCGCTGAGGACCCGCACCTCGTAGCGGATGCCGTGGTCCTGAAGCGCCTCGCCGGCGGGCTGCAGCTTGGGCTTGTCGTTCTTCGAGCCCATGATGATTCCGACCAGCGGCGCGTCGACCTCGATCTCCTCGAACGCCTCCTCGACCTGGGGCATCGTCTCGACAACATCGCCCTCGGGCATCAGCTCCTCCGTTCCGTTGTCAGTTCCGCGCGCGCCGCGATGTCAGTACGCATCTGCCGCCCCTCGAAGCTGATCAGCTCAGCCGCATCGTAGGCGCGCCGGCGGGCGTCAGCAGCCGTCGGCCCGAGCCCGGTGACGTTGAGCACGCGGCCGCCGGCCGTCACCACATCGCCGTTGGCTCGGGCGGTGCCGGCATGGGTCACCTCCACGCCTTCGACCGCCGCCGCCTGATCCAGTCCGGCGATCACGTCGCCCTTCGAGGACGAGGCGGGGTAGCCGGCGGAGGCGAGCACGACGGTCACGGCCCAGTCGTCACCGAACTCGGCGTCGACGCCGGCCAGTCCACCCGGCTCGCGCGAGGCGAGGCAGAGGGAGAGCAGGTCGGAGCGCAGCCTGGGCAGGACGGCCTGAGTCTCCGGGTCCCCGAACCGGACGTTGAACTCGAGCACCTTCGGGCCGGCCTCCGTGAGCATGAGGCCCGCATAGAGAACCCCGTGGAATGGGGTGCCGCGCGTTCGCATCGCCTCGACGATCGGGCGGTGGACGAGATCGGCGATGCGGTCGGTCTCGGCGCGATCGAAACCTGGCACTGGCGAGTAGCTGCCCATGCCGCCCGTGTTCGGGCCCTCGTCGCCATCCCCGATTCGCTTGTAGTCCTGGGCGGGGGCGAGCGGGAGCACGTTCTCCCCATCGCAGAGGGCGAGCAGCGAGAGCTCCTCTCCCTCCAGGAACTCCTCGATCACCACCTCTGTCTCGCCGAAGCGCATTTCGTCGAAGAAGACGCCGACGGCCTCGCGCGCCTCGGCCTCGGAGGGACAGATGATCACCCCCTTGCCCGCGGCCAGGCCGTCGGCCTTGAGCACGGCGGGGTATGAAGCGGACGCGATCTGATCGAGCGCCTCCTCCCGCGTGCGCAGGACCGTATGCGCCGCCGTCGGAACCCCGGCCTCGCTCATCAGCTCCTTGGCATGGAGCTTCGACCCCTCGAGCCGGGCGGCCTCGCCGCTCGGGCCGAACGCGGCGATGCCCTCTACCTCGAGCGCGTCGACCAGCCCCGCCACCAGCGGCGCCTCGGGGCCCACGACGACCAGGTCGGCCTTCTCGTCGCGGGCGGCGGCGACCAGGGCGCCGACGTTCTCGGCGCTGACATCGAGGCAGCGCGACTCCTGGGCGATCCCGGCGTTCCCGGGAGCGCAGAGCAACTCCGGTTTCTGAGCGGAGCGGGCGAGGGCACGGACGATCGCGTGCTCGCGCCCACCGCCTCCGACGACGAGAACTCTCAAATGGCGCTCGCGAACTCCTCGGCCGGAATCGCGGCCAGGGTCTGGCTGCTCATCGTGCCGCGCGAGCCGAGCTCGACGGAGACCTTCGCCATCGTCTTGTCGTCGGGTGCCTCGACGATGGTGATGAAGTCGTACTGGCCGAGCGTGGCCCACTGCTCCTTGACCTTGACTCCGAGCTGCTCGACCTCCTTGTTCACCTCCTGGACCCGGGTAGGGTTGTTCTTGAGCGTCTGAACGCCCTCGGAGGTCAGATTGGTGAGCATTACGTAGGTGGGCATTGCTTCTCCTCTCCTCGTGGACTGCCCTGGATGGGCCCCCTTTCTCTCACTTTCGGGCGGCGCGTGCAATCTCGAGTGCGCGTCCGCGCCAGGGGAGATGATCAAGGGGTGAGTGAGCACCCCATCTTCGCTCGCTTCTACGACCGGCTGATCGCCGGGACGGAGCGCGCCGGACTTGGAGAGATGCGGCGGGAGCTGCTGGCCTCGGCGTCGGGAAGGGTCCTCGAGCTGGGTGCGGGGACGGGCCAAAACCTCGAGCACTACACGGAGGCCGTCACCGAGCTGGTCATGACCGAGCCGGACCCGCACATGGCCCGGCGGCTTCGGGAGCGGCTCGCGAAGGATCCCGGGGCCGCCGGAAATGTCTCGGTGGTCGAGGCCTCAGCCGAGGACCTGCCGTTCGACGACGGCAGCTTCGACGTCGTCGTCGCGACGCTCGTCCTCTGCACGGTCCCCGACCAGGCCCGCGCCCTGGCGGAGGCCCGTCGGGTGCTGGTCGAGGGAGGCAGGCTGCTGTACATAGAGCACGTGCGCAGCACGAGGCCGGGACTGGGGCGCTGGCAGGACCGGCTGGAGCGGCCCTGGGGGTTCTTCGCCGCCGGGTGCCATCCCAATCGCCCCACAGAGCAGGCACTCGCCGACGCAGGGTTCTGGATCGACAGCCTGGAGCGAGACAAGCTGCCGAAGGCGCCGCCCATCGTCCGGCCGCTGATCCGCGGGGCGGCTCGCCGCCCGACGTCGGCCTAGGTCCTCTCGCCAGAGTTAATCGGGTTGCGCCTGTGGCGCACCCTCTCCTGACGCGGTCCCTTCCTGCCAGGGGAGCAGCCCCTCGGCGGTCGCCCAGGGGGATGCTCCGTCCTCCTCGACCTGGGCGGTCATGGCGGCCATCTTCTCCTGGGAAGAATCGGTCGCCGACGCGACCATGAACCATTTCCGCTCGACCGCCAGGCCGCGGGCCAGGGGCAGCGAGCTGCCCTCGTAGACGGCCCGCTTCAGCGAGCGGATCGCCTCGGGCGAGCGTGTCGCCAGCCGCTGTCCTATCCGGATCGCCGCCTCCTTCACCTGATCGGGCGGGACCACAGCTCCGACGAGCCCGTAGTCGAGCGCCTCGCGCGGGCTCAGCGTTCGTCCCTCGAGCATCATCTGCAACGCGCGGCCGACGCCGACCAGCCTCGGCAGCCGCTGTGTCCCTCCGGCTCCGGGGTTGAAGTCGATGGTCATCTCCGGCAGGCCGATCGCGATTTGGGTGTCGGCCATCAGCCGGATGTCGCAGGCGAGCGAGATCTCGCAGCCGCCTCCGGTGGCGGGGCCGTTGATCGCGGCGATGAAGACCTGATCGGACCGGTTCATCTCCAGGAAGAGATCGTGGACCCGGTAGAGCTCGAACACGGCTGCCAAGGGGGTGCGCTCCGCCAGCTCTCGGAGCACCGGCACTCGCCGTACGGCACCGGCGATCCGCAGCACGATCGCGGTCAGCCACGGGGGCGCCGCAATCCCCGCCCGCCGGACGCTGGTCAGGATCTCGCCGACGTCGTAGTGGGTGATGTAGAGGCCGTCCGGCTTGCCCGTGATCACCACGGCCCCAACGGAGCGGTCCCCGCGGAGCGAGCGGACCAGCCCGGTCAGCTCGCGCACCATCTCGGCCGTCATGAAGTTGTGCGGCGGATTGTCGATTCGCACGACCAGGACCCGGCCCCGGCGCTCGGTCTCGAACAACGGCATGGCCGAAGCCTATGCCGGTTACCTAGGCGTCGAAGCCGACGTGGACGTGATCGCAGTGGTCGGCCTGCGCGAACCCGTTCGGGTCGCCGGGCCCGTCGGGGTCGAAGCAGTAGATCAGCTCGGTGGGCTCCTGCCCGGCGGGCAGAGCGCCGAGCTGGCGGGCGATCGTCCCGCAGGGCCCGTCGGGTGAGACGTCGGTACAGGGCACGCCGTCGATCGCCGCGATGTCCATTGCGCGGCCGTAGTAGTGGTTCGAGACGTTGCCGCTCGAGGTGAGCTTGGAGTGATCGGAACGCAGCGCCGAGATCCGGATCGTGTGCTGCTGGCTGATCGCGCCGAGGATGTTGAGGATCCGCGGGTCGATCACGCCCGACTGGATGTCGACCATCTCGAGCGAGTTCGAGAGCTCGACGTTGCCCCAGTTGATCGGCGCGCTCGTCGGGCCGGGCAGCGCCACCGAGTAGGCAACGGTCTTCACCTGACAGCTTCCCGCCATCGATTCGGCGTCGGTGAGGACGGCATCGACGTACCACTCGGCGTGGTTGTGCTGGAAGAGCCCGGCACGGAGGTCGCCAGCCGCCCAGATCATCCGCGCCAGGGTCGCGGCGGAGTCGGAGGGGCTCTGGTGCCGGACCTTGCCATCGCCGTCCCCGTCCACGGCGTACTGCTTCCAGTTGTCCTCGGTGATGCCGAGCGGACCCACCGTGGCGAGCTGCTCGGCGCTCATGCCCTTGCCGAAGTTGGATTCGACCCGGGCAACGGCGGCGAGCGCCCAGACCCCGCTCTGGCCGAGGTCGTATCGCCCCGCGGCGTCCTGGAAGGCCTTCATGTAGTCGTCGGGGATCGACTCGCGCGAGCCGTCGGCGGGGGAGCAGACCAGCTCCTGCATCTTCGGGATCAGCGAGAGACCGCCGATCGCCCCGTTGCCGATTCCGCTGAAGCAGGCGGCCCGAGCCATCACCTCGGCCACGTACCAGTCGGCGTGGTTGTAGGCGAACACCGCACCCTCCGGGTCCTCGGGCATTCCGGCGGCGCGGAGGTACCTCGCTGCGGCGAAGATCGCGTCGTTCGGGTTGTTCGGATCCCTGGTGCCGTCACCGTCCGCATCGACGCCGTAGGTGGCCCAGGTCGACGGCATGAACTGCATCCACCCCTCTGCGCCTGCGGAGGACGGGCCGAGGTTCTGGCCAAACCCGCTCTCGATCTCGTTGATCGCAGCGAGGATGGACGGGCCGGCGGGCCCGAGGTCGTAAGCCTGCGCGGCGGCCTGGTAGATCGGGCCCAGGTAGGCGGGGATCGCGACGGGCCCGCAGGCGGTGGGGACCAGTGGTGCCGGCGGCGGCGGCGCGGTGCCGCCCACCTTTGCCGTCCCCTTCTCGTTCTCGCCACCCTTCGGCTTGGTGCCACCGTTCGGCGCCGGCTTCCGTGACGGCTTGTGCTTGGGCTTCGGCTTCGGCTTGGGCTTGGCGTTCGGTACCGGCTGCGGAGCCGGGAGGGTTACCGGGGGAGGCGGCTGGGTCGCCGGTGGCTCAGGCGGGGCGGTGGTTGTGGTGGGCGGAGGCTCCGTCGTGGTCTGCGCGCTTGAGGCCGGCGCGGCTATCGCCGCGCCCACGACCGTCGCCGCGATTGCCGTCCTGATCCGTCCCATCAGCCAAGGACCTGAGCGACCCGCCACCTGTCGCGTGTCTTGGTCAGGGTCAGGCGCACCTCGCTGATCGCCCGGAGCCGGACCAGCGAGACGCTGGCGGTCACCTGCTCCTTGCCCGCGGCGCCGAGGACGACGTTGAGGACCCGCGCCTGCGGCACCTTGCCGCTGGCGGGCAGCCTGGGTGGGTCAGCGGCGAGCGACTTGACGAGGGGCTTCGTGGCCGTGGCTGCGAAGGTGGCATCGGTCTTCTTGGTCGAGCGACCAACCTCGTAGCCGACGAACGCCTGCGCGAACTGCCAGGCGACCTGGGCTGGCGGCGCGGACGTCTTCGTCGGCGGCTGGGGAGGGGCCGGCGCGGCATGCCCGGCCTGGAATTGGGGAGTGACTCCCTGGAGGGCCGTCAGACCGGAGCTGTGTGTCGCCCCCGTGACGGAGGCCGCGACCGGTACCGAGCCAGAGGCGGAGGGATGGTCAGAAGCACTGACCGCGCCGCCCACGGCGGCCGCCATCGCGACCGTGACGGCGCTCGCGGCGATGGCCGCTCTCCCACGACCGCTGCGTGCGCGGAGGGCGTCGGCGACCGGCCAGGTCAATCTCGTCTGGATGAGGCGCTGGAGCGGCAGCATCGAGCGACCGGCTCGCCCGAGCGCGCCGCGGGTCGCGTCGCTTCCTCGCCACAGGACCCGCTCCTCGAGGCCCCATGCGGCCTCCCGGATGGTCCAGCCGGCGTCCTCGGCTGAAACACGGAGTTTCACTCTTGAAATAGTCGTCCAGGCGGGAGTGAAGCCGGATACCGAGAAGTTGGTCGATTAGGCCTCATGCAGCGGCTTTTTCAGCCTTCTGCGTCGCCTTGGTCGGTTTCGCCTTCTCGAAGCTGAGCTCGCCCTCCTTCGCGTCGACCTTGACGGCGTCGCCCTCGGCGAACTCGCCCTCGAGCAACCGGAGCGCCAGCTTGTCGATCAGCTGCTTCTGGATCACTCGCTTCAGCGGTCGCGCGCCATAGGTCGGGTCGAAGCCGAGGTTGCCGAGCAGCTCGCGCGCCTTGTCGGTCAGCTCGATCTCGATGCCGCGCTCCCGTACGCGGTCGGAGAGCTGGGCGACCTGGATCTCGACGATCTTGCCCAGGTCCTCCTTGGTGAGGCGGTGGAAGATGACGACGTCGTCGATCCGGTTGAGGAACTCGGGCGGGAAGGTCTGGGTGAGCGCCTCCTCGACCTGCTCCCGGGCCTTCTCCTCCACCTTCTCTGCGGCGATGAACTGGCTGCCGACGTTCGAGGTCATGATCATCACGGTGTTCTTGAAGTCGACCGTGCGGCCCTGTCCGTCGGTGAGCCGGCCATCGTCCATGATCTGCAGCAGGACGTTGAAGACGTCGGGGTGGGCCTTCTCGATCTCGTCGAGCAGGATCACCGAGTAGGGGCGGCGCCGCACCGCCTCGGTGAGCTGGCCGCCCTCCTCGTAGCCGACGTAGCCCGGAGGGAGCGCCGATCAGCCGCGCGACGGCGTGCTTCTCCATGTACTCGGACATGTCGATGCGGACCATCGCCTGCTCCGAGTCGAACATGAACTCGGCGAGCGCGCGCGCCAGCTCAGTCTTGCCGACGCCGGTGGGGCCCAGGAAGAGGAAGCTGCCGATCGGCCGGTCGGGATCGGAGAGCCCGGCGCGGGAACGCCGCAGGGCGCCGGCGACGGCCTCGACCGCCTCGTCCTGGCCGATCACCCGCTCGTGCAGGCGCTCCTCCATGTGGATCAGCTTCTCGACCTCGCCCTCCATCAGGCGGGAGACCGGGATGCCGGTCCACTTGGCGACGACCTCGGCGATGTCCTCCTCGGTGACCTCCTCGGTCAGCATCGAGCCGCCGTCGCGGTGGAGCTCGGCGAGCTTCGCCTCCTGCTCCTGCACGGTCCTCTCGAGCTCGGGGATGCGGCCGTAGCGCAGCTCGGCGGCGCGCTCCAGGTCGGCGTCGCGCTCGGCGCGCTCGGCCTCGCGGGCGGCCTCCTCGAGCTCGGCCTTCGCGGACTTGATGGCCTCGATGGCGCTCTTCTCGTTCTGCCAGCGGGCCTTCATCTCCGAGGAGCGCTCGCGCAGGTCCGCGAGCTCCGCCTCGATCGCCGCCAGCCGGTCCTTCGAGACCTCGTCCTTCTCCTTCTTCAGCGCCTCGCGCTCGATCTCGAGCTGCTGGATGCGCCGCTCGACCTCGTCGATCTCGGTCGGCATCGAGTCGATCTCGATCTTCAGCCGCGAGGCGGCCTCATCGATCAGGTCGATCGCCTTGTCGGGCAGGAAGCGATCGGCGATGTAGCGGTCGGAGAGGGTCGCGGCGGCGACGATCGCGGCGTCCGTGATACGCACGCCGTGGTGGACCTCGTAGCGCTCCTTGAGGCCGCGCAGGATGGCGATCGTGTCGCTCGCGTCGGGCTCGCCGACGAAGATGGGCTGGAAGCGGCGTTCCAGGGCGGCGTCCTTCTCGATGTGCTTGCGGTACTCGTCGAGCGTCGTCGCGCCGACCGCGCGCAGCTCTCCCCGGGCGAGCATCGGCTTCAGGAGGTTGGATGCGTCGACCGCGCCCTCCGCGGCGCCGGCGCCCACGATCGTGTGAAGCTCGTCCATGAAGAGGACGATCTGCCCCTCGGCGGCCTGGATCTCCTTGAGGACGGCCTTGAGGCGCTCCTCGAACTCGCCGCGGTACTTGGACCCGGCGAGCAGTGCGCCGATGTCGAGCGCGATCACGCGGCGATCGCGGAGCGACTCGGGGATGTCGCCCGAGACGATTCGCTGGGCGAGGCCCTCGACGATGGCCGTCTTGCCGACTCCGGGGTCGCCGATCAGCACCGGGTTGTTCTTGGTCCGGCGCGAGAGCACCTGGATCACCCGGCGGATCTCCTCATCACGGCCGATCACCGGGTCGAGCTTGCCGCTCTCTGCCTCCGCGGTCAGGTCCCGCCCGTACTTCTCCAGCGCGCCGAAGGTGTCCTCCGGGTTGGGCGAGGTGACGCGATGAGGGCCGCGGACGTCCGAGACCGCCTGGACGAGATCCTTGCGATCGGGAAGCAGATCGGCGATGCCGGACTTCGGCTCGGCCAGAGCGAGCAGGATGTGCTCGGTCGAGATGTAGTCGTCGCCCAGGCCGGTCGATTCCTTCTCCGCCTGTTGCAGCACCCAGACGAATTCGCTCGAGGGGCGCACGTCGGGGACGGTGTTGCCGCTCAGCTTCGGCAGTTTGCCGATCGCCTCGTGGGCTCGCGCTCGCGCGTCCTGCGCATCGACGCCGAGGCGCTGCAGCACAGGCACGACGACACCCTCCTCCTGGTCGAGCAGGGCGAGGAGCAGGTGGGGAGGCGCCACCTCGGGGTTCGATCCCTCGGCGGCGAGCCGCTGCGCGGCGGCGACCGCCTCCTGGGACTTGATTGTGAAACGGTCAGGCTGCATCTTCGACAATACTACTGACTTCAGTCGTAAAAGTAAAGAAATCTATGTGGTAAAGGCTTAGATCTACGCCTGGGTCGATCGAGCTGAATTGTTAGGTGGCATCGCCTGGTGACACGCCTTAGGATGCTCTATCCAGACGGTCCGGTCAAGGATGACGGTGGAGACCAACCTCGAGACGTATCAGCGCATTCTGGAGACCTTCAACCGCGAGGGCGTCGACGGCGTCATGCACTTCTTCAGCGACGACGTCGAGGTCTATGACCCGGATTTGCCGCCAGGCGACTACCGCGGCCCCCAGGCCGCCAGGCGCGTGGCCGAGCAGCTGATGAGCGGATTCGAGAACGTCGAGATCAAGGACTTCAGGCTGCTGCCCGCGGGCGACCGGGTCGTCGCCCTCCTGCACACCCGCGCCAAGGGTGAGCGTGGCGAGCTCGAGGTCGAGACGCGCGACGCGCACACCATCACCTTCCGCGACGGCAAGATCGCCTACTGGCGCCTCTATCTCGACCAGGCCGAGGCACTCGCCGACGCGGGCCTCGATCCGGAGCTCGCGAGCGCCGGCAGCGCAACGGAGTACCTGACCACCGCTTACGCTTCCCGGGTGGGGAGCGCCACGACGAAGACGGCGCGATCGGCGCTGATCGCCTTGGTGGCCGTCTCGGCTCTGGGCGTCGCCGGCCGGTCGATCGCCGACCAGAACGATGCGGTCGGGCGCCATGGCGAGCTCAGGAAGATGTGGCCGCGGATCCCCTATCCGTCCTCCCGGGCCATCCACCGGGCGCAGGAGTTCGCCGCTTCGCGCGGTGATGTCTCCTTCGCCGTCATCGACGCCTCGATCGGGCTGCGCGGCTACGACGTCGATAGGCAGTTCAGCTCCGCGAGCGTCAGCAAGGCGCTGCTCCTGGCCGCGGAGCTTCGCCGACTCGATCGAGAGGGTCTGCCACTCGACACCGAGACCAGGGAGCTGCTCGAGCCGATGGTCACCTACTCGGACAACCGTGCCGCGAATGCCGTCTACGCCGAGGTGGGGGACGAGGGGCTCGAGGAGGTCGCGCGCCGGGCCGGGATGCGGGACTTCGAGGCGACCCCGGGGTTCTGGGGCGGTGATCAGATCACGGCGGCCGACATGGCCCGTTTCTTCTACCGGCTCGAGTCGAACCTCCCCGGGCCCCATCGCGCGTACGCAAAGAGACTCCTGGCCGACATCGCCCCGATCGAGCGCTGGGGCATCCCGCAAGCGGTGGGCCACGGATGGTCGGTCTGGTTCAAGGGCGGTTGGCGCCCGGCCGGCCAGGAGCACACCAGCGGCGCGGTCACTCACCAGGCGGCCCTGTTGGTGCACCGAGGTGGCGAGCGCGTCGCTCTGGCGGTGCTCACCGAGGAGCCGCCCGGGGATGGGGGTGGCTTCGCGGCGATCGAGGGCGTGACGGAGCGACTGGTCGCGACGCCGCCGCCCCGACGAATCGGTTGGCCTGCTCCGTAGTTAGTTGCTGCGCCGCCTGATCGGGATCCGGGTGGATTCCCGAGACATGTTCTTCGGCTCGTATGCGCCGTACGGCACGAGCTCGCCGCCGATCGACTTCCGCAGCCGCTTGAGCTCCTCGGTCATCCGGCTCTCCATCTCGGCGGCGCGCTTTCGCATCCTCGCAATATCGAGGCGCATCCGCTCCAGGCGGCGCTCGAGCTCCAGCACGGTCTCGACGCCCGCCAGGTTGAGGCCCTCCTCGGCGGTCATCTGCTGGATCCGCCGCAGGCGCTCGACGTCGGCCTGCGAGTAGAGGCGGGTGTTCTTGGGCGAGCGCTTCGGAGTGATCAGGCCGCGCGCCTCGTACATCCGCAGCGTCTGAGGATGCATCTCGGCAAGCTCGGCGGCGACCGAGATCATGAAGACCCCACGTTCCTCGTCGATCCGCCGCTCGGCGTCGTCCTTCCTTCTGCCCCTCTGAGCCATCAGTCCTCAACTTTCCCTTCTGCGCCGGATGATCCGGCCGGGGTGTTTGCGGCGGCCGTTGACGTCCGTCCGAGCATCGTGGCCCTCGGGTTCTGGCCGTTGAGCGCATCCGCCAGCTTCTCGACCGCCTCGCGCTGCTCGTCCGAGAGCTCCTTGGGAACGTCGATTCGGATCCGGTAGTAGATGTCTCCGCGCCCCGAGCCGTTCGTCCGCGGCGGGCCGTCGCCGCGGAGGCGCTGGACGGAGCCATGCTGGGTGCCCGGCGAGATCCGGATCGTCTTCGAGCCGTCCAGGGTCGGGACTTCGATGGTCGCTCCCTGGATCGCCTCGGCGACGGTGACGGGCAGGTCGACCTCCAGATTCCCATCGGGGCGCTGCTTGAAGACCGGTGATGGGGCGACTCTGGTGGTCACGTACAGATCGCCGCGTGGCCCTCCCCGGTAGCCCGACTCGCCCTTGCCGGCGAGCCGGATCCTGCTGCCGTCGTGGACACCGGCGGGAATGTTGACCCGGTAGCGCTTCGTCTCCTGGGTGATCCCGCTGCCGTCGCAGGTCGGGCACGGATCGTCGATCAGGGTTCCCTGCCCTCCGCACTCCGGGCAGGGCTGCGAGATCGAGAAGACGCCCTGGCTCTGCGCGTCGATGCCGCGCCCCTCGCAGCGGGGGCAGACGCGCGGCGCGGTGCCGGGCTTGGCGCCGCTGCCGTCGCAGGTGGGGCAGGGCCCGGTCGTCGGCACCGATACGGCGATCTGCGTGCCGTGCATGGCCTGGTCGAAGGTGAGCCGGACCTCCGTCTCGAGGTCGCGGCCGCGTTGCTCGCGCGGGCCCTGCTGGCGGCCTCGTCCGAAGAACGAGGAGAAGATGTCCCCGAGGTCGGCCGTGAAGCCGCCTCCGCCCGGGAACCCGCCCGCGCCGCCGGGGAAACCGCTGGCGCCGAAGCCGGCGAACCTCCCGCCGGCGTCGTATTGCTTGCGCTTCTCCGGGTCGGAGAGCGCGTCGTAGGCCTGCTGGATCTCCTTGAAGCGCTCCTCCGCCTCCGGATCATCCGGGTTGCGATCGGGATGCCACTTGCGAGCCAGCTCTCGGTAGGCCTTCTTGATCTCGTCCTGCGAGGCGGACTTCGAGACGCCGAGCACCTCGTAGAAGTCGCGAGGAGCGGTCGCCATTACTTGCTCACCACCACCTTCGCCGGTCGCAGGACCTGGCCGTTCAGCCGGTAGCCCTTGGAGAGGGTCTCGACCACCACACCGGGCTCGGTTCCCTCCGCCGGCTGTGTCGAGAGCGCCTCATGGAGCTGGGGGTCGAACGGCTCTCCGGTCGGGTCGAACGCCTCGACCCCCGCGCTCTCGCAGGCGTCCACGAAGCTCCTCGTGGACGAGGGCGACGCCCTTGAGCAAGGGCCTCGTGCGCCGAGGGCTCGGTGCCCGTCTCGAGGGCGCGCTCGAGGTTGTCGATCACGGGCAGCAGCTCGCGCGCGAGCTCGGCCTTGCCGCGAGCGAGGGCCTCGGAGGTCTCCCGGGCGACTCGCTTGCGGTAGTTGTCGAAGTCGGCCCGGGTCCGCTGGGCCAGCTCCAGGTATTCGTCACGCTCGCGCTTGGTCTCGCCGAGCTCGTCTAGATCTCGCTCGACCTGATCCGCGGCGCCGTCGCCGTCGGTCTGCTCGCCTGCCGGCGAACGGCCCTCGTCGACCACCTCGGCCTCGACCACTTCGTCTTCGCCAATGGGGCGCTTTGCGTCCGACATGCGCCCTCCTTAGGAGGTCTTCTCGTCGTCGACCACCTCGGCGTCCACGACCTCCTCCTCGTCGCCGGCGCCGTTCTGCGAGGCGCCGTCGCCGGAGGCTGCCGCCTGCTCCTCAGCGGCCTGCGAGTAGAGCTGCTCGGAGACCTTCTGGAAGGCCGCCTGCAGCGCGTCGGACTTCGAGCGGATCTCGCCGGCGTCCTCGGAGGTCAGCGAGTCGCGGACGTCCTTGATCGCCGCCTCGATCTCCTCCTTCGAGCTCTGCTCGACCTTGTCGCCCAGCTCGCCGAGCTGCTTCTCCGCCTGGTAGGCGGCGTTCTCGGCGACATTGCGGGCCTCGGCCAGCTCGCGCTGGCGATGGTCCTCGTCCGCGTGCGACTCGGCGTCCTTGATCATCTGCTCGACCTCTGTCTCATCGAGGCCGGAGCCGCCCTTGATCTCGATCTTCTGCTCCTTGCCGGTGCCGAGATCCTTGGCGGAGACGTTGAGGATGCCGTTCGCGTCGATGTCGAAGGTGACCTCGATCTGCGGCATGCCCCGCGGTGCGGGCGGGATGCCGGTGAGCTGGAACTTGCCCAGGCTCTTGTTGCCGGACGCCATCTCTCGCTCGCCCTGGAGCACGTGGACCTCCACCGAGGGCTGGTTGTCCTCGGCGGTCGAGAAGATCTCCGACTTCTTGGTCGGGATCGTGGTGTTGCGCTCGATCAGCTTCGTCATCACGCCGCCCTTGGTCTCGATGCCGAGGGTGAGCGGGGTGACGTCGAGCAGCAGCACGTCCTTGACGTCGCCGGCAAGGACACCCGCCTGGATGGCCGCGCCGATCGCGACGACCTCGTCGGGGTTGACGCCCTTGTGCGGGTCCTTGCCGGTCAGCTCCTTGACCTTCTCCTGGACCGAGGGCATGCGAGTCATGCCGCCCACCAGGACGACGTGGTCGATCTCGGTGCCGGCGTCGGAGAGCGCCTGCTTCACAGGGCCGACGATCCGGTCGAGCAGAGCGGAGGTCAGCTCGGAGAGCTTCGCCCGGGTCAGCTTGATGTCGAGGTGCTTCGGGCCCGCGTCCGTCGCGGTGATGAACGGCAGGTTGATCTGCGTCTCCTGCGTCGTGGAGAGCTCGATCTTCGCCTTCTCTGCGGCCTCGTAGAGGCGCTGCAGGGAGTTCTTGTCGGCGGACAGGTCGACGCCCTGATCCCGCTTGAACTCCGCCACCAGCCACTCGACGATCGCCTTGTCCCAGTTGTCGCCGCCGAGGTGGTTGTCACCGGCGGTCGACTTGACCTCGAAGACGCCGTCGCCGATCTCCAGCACGGAAACGTCGAAGGTGCCGCCGCCCAGGTCGAAGACGAGAATCGTCTGGTCGGACTCCTTGTCGAGCCCGTAGGCCAGAGACGCCGCCGTCGGCTCGTTGATGATCCGCTTGACGTCGAGGCCTGCGATCTTGCCGGCGTCCTTGGTGGCCTGCCGCTGATCGTCGTTGAAGTAGGCCGGGACGGTGATCACCGCCGAGTCGACCGGCTCCCCGAGCTTGGCCTCGGCGTCGGACTTGAGCTTCTGCAGGATCATCGCCGAGATCTCGGGGGGTGAGTACTGCTTGCCGCCCGCATCCACGCGGACGTCCCCGTTGGGGCCGGCGACCACCTTGTACGGAACGATTGTCTCCTCCTCCTTGACCTCGGCCTCCTTGCGGCCCATGAAGCGCTTGATCGAGAAGATGGTGTTCTCGGGATTCATCACGGCCTGGCGCTTGGCGACCGTGCCGACCAGGCGCTCGTCCGAGTCGGTGAAGGCGACGACGGAGGGAGTGGTGCGGCCGCCCTCCGCGTTCTCCAGAACGGTGGGCTCACCGCCTTCCATCACCGCCACGCACGAGTTGGTCGTGCCCAGGTCGATGCCTATTGTCTTTGCCACTGTCATTCCTCCAAAGCTTGGATTAAGAAATCTGAGTGGCATTATGGCAGATATGTGCCTGGATGTAAACCCCCGGGGGAAACGAAGAGGGCCCCCGCTCGCGCGGGGGCCCTCCACTCACAGCTCGGTGCCGACGACCGCTACTTGATCAGCAGCTGACTCGCCACCCCGAAGTGGTCGGACGACCACAGACCGTTCGCGTAGGTGGACGTGAGTGCCCCCTTCTTGAACTTGATCTTCTTGCTGTTGGACATGATGTGGTCGACCCGATGCGTGATCCCTGCGTTGCTCGGGTTCGCCAGGTTCGAGTCCTGGATGCAGCATCCGAACGGAGGAGGCGTGAGCGCCCTCTCGCTGAACCCGCCGTTCAGGAGCGCCTGGTAGGCGAGCGTGTCGCCGGGCGTCACCTGGTCGCCGTGCGCGGGGACATCCGAGTTGAAGTCCCCGATCAGGAGCGTCGGGAGCTTCGAGACCGCCGGGCCACTCAGGAGCTCCTTCGCCTGAGCCTCACGGATCCCACCCTTCGGGTAGGTCTGCCCGGTGTTGCTCGTGTTGCTCGAGCCGCTGTCGAACGCCTCGAGGTGGCTGTCCACGACGTGCACCTTGCGGCCGTGGAGCTTCACGTCGGTCGCGGCCCACCCTCGGGTCACGTCGACGTTGAGGACACCTCCGACTTTGGCGCGCAGCAGCGTGTTGAAGGTGCCGCTGGTCGCCTTGCTGGTCTTGACCCCCTTGCGGACCAGGATCGCGTCGCGCATGGTCAGGCGCTCGTTGGCGCATTGGGCCGGACAGACTCCAAGCCCACCGGACCCGTGGTTGTACGGGAGCTCGTAGTCGAACTCCGGCTTGACCACGGCGATCCGATATTGCAGCGACTTGCCCTTCTTCTTGGCGGCGCTGGCGCTGCCCTTCTTGCCCTTGCCCTTCTTGTTGAGCTGGGTGAGCAGGTCGGTGAGGAAGTCACCACCGTCCGGATCGGTCACCGTGGCCTTGGGCCCGGAGGTGACGACGCCCGGGTCGTACGCCTCGGTGCGCCACCAGGCGGCCTCCTGCAGGCCCACGACGTCGGGCTTCTGCTTCTGGATCTCCTTCGCCAGCAGCGCCGCGCGCACCGACGGGAACTTCGTCGCGTGCACCTGGGTGACGATCTTCCCGGCGGCGTCGATGGCCCCGGGGAGGCTCGTGGCCTGAAGGGCGGGGCTCAGATCGGCCCCGAGATAAATGTTGCGGGTCATCACATTGAGCTGATGGCCGACTTTCTTGCCCTTGCCCTTGGCATCGGCGGCGCCTGGGAGAAGCGTCAGACCGAGGGCCAGTACCAGCCCCAGGACCATCGCAATGCCCATTCGCCCCCGCTTACCTGGGAACTGATGTGCGTGACTCAACAGAACTCCTTTCTCAGAGGGGCCTGTTGCCACGCATCGGTGCGTGCGGTCCCCTCGAGTCCTCTCTCTCTGCTGCTAACAACGCTATTTCACGCAGAGTTGCGGGGAAACCGCAATTAGCCGCAGTACTCGGTACGGCTAGGGGCCCTGGCCGGCGACCTGCGAGACGAACGTCGCGACCTCGTCGGCCTGCTGGCCGCTGAGGACCCCCTTGGGCATCCGCCCGGCGACGCCGTTGTTGATCGCGCTCAACACGCGGGGCTTGATCGTCGAGGGATTCGGGGCGCTGGCGCTGGGCGGAGCGAGCAGGTCGTCGAGGTTGGGACCGACCACGCCGTCGGTGCCGGCCTTGGCCAGCGTGTGGCAGGCGCCGCAGTTCGTGACGAACAGGTCCTTGCCGGGCTGCAGGCTCGAGGACACCTCCTCCGGGGAGGCGCTCTCCGAGCCCTCGTGGGTGATCGCCCAGGCGGGCACGCCGACTCCGAGGAGCAAGACGACGAGCCCGAACATGACGAAGGTGCTCCGCTTCATTTCGCGCGGGGCAGCATATTGGTCCTGTTGGCCCGGTAGTAGGGGCACATCCGGCGCAGGCCGCACTCGCCGCAGCGAGGCCGGGGGCGGCAGAGTCGCCCGGCCGTGCTGGATCAGGTTGACGTGGAGCTCGTACGCGTCCTCGGGCGGCGTGATGGCAAGCATCTCGTCGTGCGCTTCCTCGAACGGGGCGCCGAGCCTGAACAGCCCAAGCCGGCCGCCGACCCGGTGCACGTGGGTGTCCACCGGGATCTCCGGCCGGCCCAAGGCGAAGATCATCACGCAGGCCGCCGTCTTTCGCCCCACCCCCGGCAGGCCGGTGAGGAATTCCAGCGCCTGGTCGCGGGGCGCCTCCGCGAGCCAGTCGAGGTCGGGATGGTCGTCGAGCCGGCCGAGGATCTCCTGGATCCTCGGAGCCTTGGTGGCGCTCAGGCCGCCGGGCTTGAGCGCCGCCTCGACCTCCTCGGTCGGCGCGTCGCGGACCTCCTCCCAGGTCGGGAACCGCTCTCGCAGACGGGCGTACGCAACGTCGCGGTTGCGGTCGTTCGTGTTCTGGGAGAGCACCGTCCGGACCAACTCGGCGATCGGGTGCCCGTGCGGCTCGTTGACCGGCTGTCCGTAGAGCTCACGAAGGCGATCGCGGATCGCGAGCACGCGCCGGCGCGACGGCCGCCGCCAATCCGGATCGCGCTTCGGAATCCTCGGTGTCTTTCCGGGAGGGAGCGTCGCGGTATTGCCGTCGGCCAGTACGACTCTGCTCGGTAGCGGCACCCCCCCATTAAACGGGTTGCGCCTCTCATGAAACGGGTGGCGCCTTAGGCGCCCCCTCTCATAACCCTCGCGTCTAATGTCCCCGCCCACCGTGGCCCCGATCGAGACCGGCACCGTGATGGTCGACGGCGTCTCCACCTTCTTTCGCAGGGTCCAGGGCGCCGGGCCTCCGACCGTGTTCGTCCACGGGAACCCGACCCACTCCGAGGACTGGCAGCCGTTTCTCGAGCGCATCCAGGGGCCGGCCCTGGCCTTCGACCTGCCTGGATGGGGTCGCTCGGCGCGTCCGTCGCCCGCCGAGTTCGACTACTCGATGGACGGGCTCGCGAGGTTCACCAATCGCTTTCTCCAGCGGATGGCGGTCGAGGATCACTCCCTCGTCGTGCACGACTGGGGAGCGGTCGCGCTGATCGGCGCCCAGGAGGAGCCCGAGCGAGTCAGGCGGCTCGTGCTTCTGAACGCCGTCGCGCTGCTGCCCGGCTACCGCTGGCACAGGACCGCCCGGGTCTGGCGGACGCGCCGGCTCGGCGAGCTGTCCAACCGGATCTGGACCCGCGGGCTGCTCGACCTGGGGCTGCGCGAGTCCCGCGGCGACTGGAGCCGGCACGACCCCGCGTTCGTGGACATGGTCTGGGACCACCTGGACAGCCGGACGTTCGACGCGATCCTCAGGCTCTACCGCTCCGCTCCGCCCGACCGGTTGGCCGCGGCGGGCGCGCGCCTCGAGACGATCAAGGCGCCGGCGCTGGTCGTCTGGGGGATGCGCGATCGCTACATCCCGGGCCGCTTCGGCGCCGCCTACGCGGCTCAGCTGCCCAACTCGGAGCTGGTCGAGCTCGCCGATGCAGGCCACTGGCCCTGGATCGACGCCCCCGAGGTGGTCGACCGCGTGATCCGGTTTCTCGCAACCGACGAAGATTTCCCCAACCCGTGACGAAGGTGTTACCACGTGGTGACTAGAATTCCCGGCTTATGCGTGCCCTGATCGACAGAATCGGTAGGTGGCTACCACACGGGTATGGGGACGCGGCTCGTCAGCTCAGTCTGTTCGTGGTCGCGGAGCTCTGCTACGAGGCCGTGCGCGGAGTCGCCGATGGCCAGCGGGCGCATGCGATCACGAACGGCCAGAACGTGATCGACTTCGAGAAGAGCCTGCACACCTTCTTCGAGCCCGGCCTGCAGCAGGTGTTCCTCTCCCACCGCTGGACCATCGACTTCGCCAACTTCATGTACATGAACAGCCACTTCGTGGTGACCACTGCGTTCCTCGTCTGGCTCTACATCTTCAGAAACCAGAATTTTTACTTCGTCCGCAACATGTTCATGGTTGCTATGGGACTGGCGGTGGTGGGCTATGCCGTGCTGCCGACCGCGCCGCCTCGGCTGTTTCATGAGTTCACGGACACCATCACCGACTACGCCCAGGTCAATCACGATTCCGGCCTCGTCAAGCTCTTCATCAACCCCTACGCGGCGATCCCGAGCATGCACGTGGCCTTCTCCACCATGATCGGAGTCACCGGCGCGTTGATCTCGAGGCACACCATCACCCGCATCTTCTGGTGCGCCTACCCGGTGCTCGTCTTCTGGGTGGTCGTGGTGACGGCGAACCACTTCTGGGTCGACGGTGCGTTCGGCCTGCTCGTCGCGGCGCTGTCAGCCGTCACCGCCATGCAGGTCCTGGCCCGCGTCCGGCCCGCCGTGTGGTCCTGGCGGCCAGCGACGGCTTGAGCGCGCGAGAGGCTCTCCGTCGCTACGGCGAGCCGGGGCTGGTGGCGGCTGCCCTCGGCGCCGCCTACCTGATCATCCAGCCCGACAGCGCCGATCACGCGGCCCAGGTGTTTCGCTCGGGCCTCTTCGCGCAGGACGGAATAGTCACCTGGGACAACTTCTGGTTCGGGGGCCATCACCTGCCGGGTTACGGGATTCTCCTGCCGCTGCTCAGCGCCCTGATCGGGCCCCGGCTGGTCGGGGTGCTCGCGGCGATCGCCGCGGCGCTGCTCTTCTCGGGGATCGCGTACGGGCGCTTCGGTGACCGGGCGCGGCTGGGCGTCATCTGGTTCGCGACCGCCACCTCGATCAGCCTGTTCACGGGCCGCCTCACCTTTGCCCTGGGCGTCGCCGTAGCGCTCGGTGCGGTGCTCTCGATCCAGAAGGGCCACCGAGTCCTGGCGATCCTCTTCGCGGCGCTGACGCCTCTCGCCAGCCCCGTTGCCGCCCTCTTCCTCGCCTGCGGCGTGGTCGCCTACGCGATCGCGGAGCGCAGGCGCAAGGGCCTCGAGCTCGCGGTGGTCGCCGTGGGCATCGCGCTGTTGATCTCCGCTGCCTTTCCCGAAGGCGGAACCGAGCCGTTTGACTTCTCGAGCTTCGAGCCGGCGATTCTCGTCGCGATCGCGGTTTTCGTGGCGCTACCGCCAGAGGAGCGCCTGCTCCGCTACGGGGTCGCCGCCTACGGCGCAGCGCTGGCGGCCGCCTTCCTGATCCAGAGCCCGATGGGAGGCAATGCCACCCGCATGGGGTCTCTGCTGCTCGGGCCCGTCCTCGCCTTCGGGCTCTGGCGTCGGCAGCGCTTCGCGCTCGTCCTGCTGGTGCCGGTGCTGATCTACTGGCAATGGTCGCCGGTGGTGCGGGATCTCGAGGAGGTGAGTGCCCAGCCCTCGGTGAGCGCGGGCTACTACGCGCCCCTCGTCGACTTCCTGCGGGGACAGCCCCACCGAGATTCCCAGAGAGTCGAGGTGCTGCCCGAGGCTCACCATTGGGAGTCCGCCTACGTCCCCGACGGGATCTACATCGCCCGGGGCTGGGAGCGCCAACTCGACCGCAAGCTCAATTCGCTCTTCTACCAATCGGCCCCTCTGACCGGGACGCAGTACCGCAGCTGGCTCGACGACCTCGGTGTCGGCTACGTCGCTGCGCCCCATGCCGCACTCGACTACGCGGCGAAGGGCGAGAAGCGGTTGCTCAAGCGGGGGCCGCCCCGGTACCTGGAGCGCGTGTTCCACAGCGAC
The DNA here is from genome assembly GCA_963763985.1 of uncultured Solirubrobacterales bacterium. Taxonomy (GTDB): domain Bacteria; phylum Actinomycetota; class Thermoleophilia; order Solirubrobacterales; family 70-9; genus DASUPK01. The sequence continues at coordinate 430,271 of CAVXQO010000017.1, forward strand.
AACTGGACCGTTTACAAGGTGCGCAACCCATCGCCGCTCGCGATCGGGGGGAAGATGGTCAAGCTGACCCCGCAGGGCTTCGTCGTCGACGCGAGCGCGCCGGGCACCGTTCTGGTCAGGGTGCACTGGACGCCGTACTGGTCGATCGAGCAGGGGACCGGATGCGTCGAGCAGGCGCCGGGCGGCTACACGATGATCGACGTCACCACCCCTGGCCGCTTCCGAGTCGGGATCGACTTCACCCCCTGGCGCGCTGTCAGCTCAGGGCCGCGCTGCCACCAGGAGCCGGTGATCCAGTACGGCTCGGCGCAGTCCACGGCGGGTCGCGCCGCCCGGATCGCGCGCATGGGCGGCTCCCATTGACCGCCGCCCGGCTCCATGGGCTGCGTGGAAGGTTGCTGCCCCGCGGGCCGCTCGATCTCCTGCTCCAGCTCTTCCTCCTCGCCGCGGCGTATTGGGCGTGGCGTCACGCGCGCGGCGCCGTCGACCCCAGCATGGGGCTCTCGTTCTCCCACGCCCGCGACCTGGTCAGCGCGGAGCGTTCCGTCGGTTTGCTGATCGAGCCAGGCATCCAGCACTGGGCGATCAGCGCCGGTTGGCCGGCCGAGGTCGCACGCTGGGGCTACGCGAATCTCCACTTCAAGGGAAGCTGCCTGATGCTCGCGATCCTCTACTTCGGATACAGGCAGAGCTTCGGCTTCGTGCGCAACGCGGTCTTCGCCGCGATGGCCATTTCCGTGATCGGCTACGCGCTCTTCCCAACCGCGCCGCCGCGCTTCCTGCCGGAACTGGGCCTCGATCCGTCTAGCTCCGTCACCGGCAACAACCCGCTCCTGTCTCACCCGGGCGACGCCCTCTTCAACCCATTCGCCGCCGTGCCGTCGATGCACGTCGGGCTCTCGGTGATCCTGGCGTGGTCGCTGGCGTTGCTGGTTCGCCGCCCCGCCCTGCGGGCGCTGCTCTTCGCCTATCCCCTGCTGATGACCTTCGTGGTGGTGGCCAGCGGGAATCACTTCTGGCTCGACGCGGTCCTCGGTCTGGCGACGGCGGCCCTCGCGACCGGCGTTGCCGTTCTGCTCGGCCGGGTCAACCCCGACTGGTCGTTCGCACCCCGCCCCCGGAGATCCCCTGCGGGCGAGCTGGAGCCACGGCCCGAGCCTGAAGCGGCTCCCGCCTAGCCCGTGGAGTTCTCGGCGGCGGTGCGCAACCGCCTGATCGAGTCGCGCCTCACCCCGAACGCGATCTCGATAGTGGGCCTGATCGGCAACCTCGCCGCCGCCGTCCTGATCTGGCAGGGGCTCTACTTCCTTGGCGGCGTCGCCTTCATCATCGGGTCGGTCATGGACACGCTCGACGGGCGCTACGCGCGCGCCTCGGGCAAGGGCACCCTCTTCGGAGCCTTCCTCGACTCCACGCTGGACAGGGTGGAGGAGGGCCTCGTGCTGACCGCCGTGGCGTATCGGTTCGCGCTCAGCGGGGATCAGTTCGCCGCGGCGATGTGCGTGGTCGTCGTGCTCGGCTCGCTGATGGTCTCCTATACCCGGGCACGCGCCGAGGCGCTGGGCGTCGAGTGCAAGGTGGGGGTGGCGACACGCCCGGTAAGGGTGGTCATACTGTCTATCGGCCTCGTCTTCGCGAAGGGCGCCGGACTATTCGATGCAGACCTTCTGGCACCGGCGATCTACGCTATGGCGGCGCTGACGGCATTCACCGTGGTACAGCGCGTATGGCATGTGAGGAACGCGCTCAACGAGCGTGGCGCGGATGTGCAGCAGGCGCCCGTCGAGCACGCGGTTCCGGCCGACGACGTGTAACCACGCAGAAGCGCAAGTGTGGTTTCAAAGCTGACTTTTCATATCTAGGAGGATTTTGCAGAGATGAGCACCGTGAATGGAAGAGCGAATGGCGCCCGGCGCAACGGCGCTCGCGACGACAAGGTCCGCGTCGCGATAGTCGGTGTCGGCAACTGCGCGAGCTCTTTCGTGCAGGGCGTCACCTACTACAAGGACGCGGACCCGGCCGAGCGAGTTCCGGGCTTGATGCACGTGGACCTTGGCGGCTACCACGTCCGCGACATCGAGTTCACCGCTGCCTTCGACATCGACAAGGAAAAGGTCGGAAAGGACCTCTCCAAGGCGATCTTCTCCGGCCAGAACAACACCTACAAGTTCTCGGACGTCCCGAAGCTCGGGGTCAAGGTCCACCGCGGGATGACCCACGACGGGCTCGGCAAGTACCTGAAGGAGAAGATCACCAAGGCCCCGGGCGAGACCGCCGACATCGTCGGGATCCTGCAGGACACCCAGACGGATGTCCTCGTCTGCTACCTGCCGGTCGGCTCCGAGCAGGCGACCAAGTGGTACGTCGAGCAGGCCCTGGCCGCGGGCGTCGGCTTCGTCAACTGCCTCCCGGTGTTCATCGCCCGCGAGGACTACTGGGACAAGCGCTTCGAGGAGGCGGGCCTGCCGATCATCGGGGACGACATCAAGTCCCAGGTCGGCGCCACGATCGTCCATCGCCAGCTGGCGAGGCTGTTTGCCGACCGTGGCGTGAGCATGGAGCGCACCAGCCAGCTCAACGTCGGCGGCAACATGGACTTCTACAACATGCTCGAACGCGAGCGGCTGGAGTCGAAGAAGATCTCGAAGACCAATGCGGTCACCTCGATCATGGATCACGAGCTGGCCCCTGAGAACGTCCACGTCGGTCCCTCGGACTACGTGCCGTGGCTGACCGACCGCAAGTGGGCGCACATCAGGGTCGAGGGTAAGGCGTTCGGAGACGTGCCTCTCAACCTTGAGCTGAAGCTCGAGGTCTGGGACTCGCCGAACTCCGCCGGCATCGTCATCGACGCGGTGCGGATCGTCAAGCTGGCGCTGAACAATGGGCTCAAGGGCCAGCTCGATGGTCCCTCGAGCTACCTGATGAAGTCGCCGCACAACCAGCGGCCGGATTCGGAGGCGCGGGAGCAGACCGAGGAGTTCATCGCCAAGTACGCCCGCCAGCGCGGGATCCCCGCTGAGAAGTCGAAGGGCAAGAAGACGAAGAAGTCCAAGGCCAGGGCCAAGGCCAAGTAGCTGCAGGGACGCAGGGCCGGCCGTAACCACCGCCTACTGCTCGCTGCTGCGGACGCAGCCTCGCACGGCGGCGGTCACGACCGGCCCTGAGGTCACTGCCCCGCTCCCCTAAGCTCGCGACCGTGGGCGGCGACTCTCTTTCCATTGCTCAGGTCAGTCCCCATCCCTGGGAGAGCCGGCATGAGATCAATGAGTTCGTCCGGCGGACCTCTGAGGAGCTTGCCGGGCGCGGGCATCGCGTCCTGATCGTCGCACCGTCGGAGTCAAGGACCGCAATTCGCGAGTCGCGGCGGCTGATTCGCGAGGCTGGGAAGAGTCCTGGGGTGCTGCTGAAGGGCGAGAACCCGAGGGTTCTGGCGATGGGGCAGAGCATTCCTCTGCCAAGCGGGCCGCGGCGGCGGCCCGCGCCGCTTCCTCTCGACATCAGCGGGGCCATGGAGCGGCTTCTGGGCGCCGTGCCGCTCGATCTGCTGCACGTCCATGAGCCCTTTGCGCCCAGCACGGGGTCGGCCGCGCTCCGTCACTCGCAGTCGCTGAACGTGGCCACATTCCATGAGCCCGTCGAGCGGGTGCTCTCGACCCAGGTCGCGCGGATGCTTGTCGAGGTCTTCTTCGGCCGGATCGATGAGCGCACCGCGAGCAACGAGGCGACCGGGGAGCTCCTGCAGCGCTTTTTCCCGGGTCAGTACCAGCTGATCAGGCCGGGAGCGGACGTTGCCGAGCCCGCCCTCGAGCCGCCTCCGCACGGGAGGGTGCGAATCGTGCATTGCGCGGAGGAGGAGCGCGGGGCACTCCGGCTGCTGCTTCGCGCGCTGCGCAAGCTCCCGGACGATCTCGACTGGGAGGGAGTGATCTGGTTCGACGGGCCCACCGACCCACTGGCACGGGTCAGCAAGCGCCTGCGGGAGAGGCTACGCGTCGTGCGCCCGCGGGACGGCGAACCCGCCGAGTTCTTGGCCGGCGCGGATATCGCCTGCCTCGCGTCGGGCGGGGTGCGGGCCGCGCCCGGCCTGGTTCGAAAGGCGTTTGCGGCGGCCGCCGTCCCGATCGTCTCCGACCTCGAGCTTTACCGCGAGCTGGTCGGCGAGGGCGAGCGCGGGCTGCTCTTTCCGCTCGGGGACGTGCTCACCCTGGCTGCACAGCTCGAGCGGCTCTGCCGCGATGCATCCCTGCGGGATCAGCTCCGCATGGCGGCCCTGGACTGCGGTGAGGCGCGGCCGTGGGCAGAGGTGACCGATGACGTCGAGGGCGTCTACCGGCGTCTGGCCGGGAGGCGACATGACCCGGAGGGGAACCCCGAGATTCGACGGCGGCTGCGAGAGCGCGACTACATCCAGTGCGACCTCCACATGCACACCGACCACTCGCCGGATTGCGCGACGCCCGCTGAGCTGCTTCTCGAGACCGCCAAGGAGCGAGGTCTCGGCGCGATCGCGATCACGGACCACAACGAGATCTCCGGGGCGCTGGAGGCCCAGGAGATCGCGAAGCAGATGGGCGGAATCAAGGTGATCCTCGCCGAGGAGGTGAAGACGGCCCATGAGGGCGAGGTGATCGGGCTGTTCCTGCGCGAGCGGATCGAGCGCGGGATGTCGATGGCCGAAACGATCGCGGAGATCAGGCGCCAGGGAGGGCTCGTCTACGTCCCGCATCCTTTCGACCGGCTCCACTCGGTGCCCGACTACGAGCACCTGCTCGAGATCGTCGACGAGATCGACATCCTCGAGGTGTTCAACCCCCGGGTTGCGTTCTCCGCGTTCAACGAGGAGGCCGTCCGCTTCGCCCGCAAGTACTCGATCGTCCCGGGGGCGGGCTCGGACAGCCATGTCGCCCAGGGCCTGGGCAGCGTGAAGATCAGGCTCCGGGATTTCGACGGGCCTCAGGAGTTCCTCGAATCCATGCGGGAGGCCGACATCGTCCGCAAGCACAAGAACCTCGTCTACGTCCAGGCGCTCAAGTTCTTGCAGACCACAGGCGGACGGGGAGGCAGATCCCTGGCTGAACGTGACGGTCGTCGCAAGCCTCGCCGTCGCAGCGCCAGCAAGAGTTGATGCACCCGCAAGGGGCCGGGGCGGGGCCGAAGAAGAGGCAAGGCGCCGTGTCATCCATAACCGACGACGAGATCCGCGAGAAGTACCTCGAGCGCGCGATCCGGGAGCTGAACGATCTGGGCAGGGAGCTCTCCGCCTGCCAGGACTGCCCGCGGGGAAACGTGATGCCGGTCCAGGGCTCCGGCCATCCCCAGGCGGACATCCTGATGCTGAAGCGCTCAGCGACAGCCTCGGAGATCGAGGAGGGGGTCGCCTTCTACGGCCGGGCCGGCAATGCCCTGATGAAGAGCTTCAAGCGGCTCTCGATCGATCCGATCGTCGTCTTCGGGACGCTCTGCGTGAAGTGCCCGCTCACCGACCCGACGCACGCGTCGGATGCCTGCGTCGCGAGGGTGGCGGAGGAGATCGCGATCGTCCAGCCCCGGATCGTGGTGATCATGGGCGACGAAGCGCTCGAGGTACTCAACGACCTCGAGCTACCTCTCTCCGACCGCGTCGAGCCGATCGAGGGCGAGGTCCAGCGCCTCACCCCGACCATCGATGCGCTCTACGTCCCGGACATCGACGACTCACTCGACACCGAGGACGCGAAGCAGCGCTTCTGGTCCGCGTTCAGGGTGCTCGGCGAGTGGTACGACCGGCTCCCGCCGTACTAGCCTTCAAAGGGTGGAGCTCGAGGAGCGAACCATCGAGCAGCTGCCGGACCGCTGCCAGAACTGCGGCGCCGAGCTGACCGATGCGGAGAAGAACACCGCTCTCACGGAGGGCCCGCCAAGCGGGCTGGTGCTGTGTACGACCTGCGCGGCCGAGGTCGTCCCGGTCGACGAGGAAGAGGAACCCGAGGTCTAGCGCCGCCGCTTGCGGTGGCGGGTCACCCGGCAGTCGCCGTGGCTGCCGGATCCGGCGGAGGGCGGGCTCACCGTGACCGTGACGCTGCGCCGCCGCGGGCACGCCATCACCTTGAGCAGGCTCGCCCCCGGCTTCGAGGCGATCCCGCCGCCATCGACCGAGACCCGGTAGCCCGCCGGATAGTGCTCATGGCCAAGGAAGATCTGGGTCTGGCGTGACTTCCTCGCTCCCGGGGAGCGCTTGTGCTTGGCACGCTTCTTGCGGCGCCGGGCGAAGTTCCGGCCGGTCGGCCCCTTCGTCGAGTAGGAGAGCTGGAATCGGCCGGAGGCCGGGTCGAACCCGTAGCTTTCGGGCGTGCCGGCGACCAGCTGCGGATAGGGCTCTGAGAGCACATCCAGCTTCGCCTGCTTGACGTTGTCCCCGGTTGGAGGCCGGTTGGGATCGATCACGATCGCCTGGGTCCCGGAGCCGGTCGTCGTCGGGTCCAGGCACTCGCAGTAGTGCCAGTACTCCCACGAGACCATGTGCTGGTCGGCCTGCCTTACGTCCTGGCTGATCGTGCTCAGGTCGTCGGTGGCGCCGAACTCGCTGAGCATCAGGGCGTCACCGGTGGCCTGCGCGTGCTTGTCGGCGTTCTGGAAGACGTGGTCGTCTTGAGCGGCACAGCCTTGAAGGTTGTATGGGGCGACCCCGAGGCCCGGGGTGCAGTAGATGTGGAACGTGAAGCCGCCGGCTTTGTCTCCAAATCCGGTGACACTGGAGTCGGCTCCGAAGTTGAAGAGCACGTTCGGCTCGTACCAGATGAGCTTCTGCGGCTCGACGCTCCTGATTTGGGCGATGACCCGCCGGTAGAACGGCTCCATCTTGCCCGTGTCGAATCCGGGACACCCAGCCTGCACGAGGCAGGTCGCCCAGGGAGTCCCCGGCCAGGGCTCATTCATCACGTCGAAGCCGAGCGTGTGCGTGGCGGAGGCGAACCGCGCCGCGACGTGGCCCCAGGTCGCCGCGTAGCGATCCTGGAGGCCGATCCCGCCCGGGCCGGGGTCGTTCGCCCAGAAGTGGTCGAAGGCGCGGATCAGCGCCGGGTTTCCGAAGTAGTTGGTGGGAAAGCCGAGCTGAGGATTGGGCAGGCCGTCGTCCTGAACGGCCCAGTCCGGCCAGCCCTCGCCCTGGAAGCGCTCGTTGTAGAGATCCTGATGGAAGTCGAGCTGGCTGAAGACGCCGTGGCGAGCGAGGTCGGCCTCGGTCTGCGCGATCTGGTCGAGATAGCCGTCGTCGTAGGCACCCGGGTTGGGCTCGACTCCCTTGTAGATCAGGCCGAGCCGGACGGCGTCGAAGCCGTTGCGCTGGAGGAACGCCGCGTCGTCGTCCCCGAACCCGGTGGCCGCGGGGGAGTAAGGCGGCTTCTTGTTGACCATGTTGACGCCGTGCAGGATCACGACGCGGCCTCTCGCGTCGATGATCCAGCGGCCGGAGTGGGTGAGGGGTGCGGTGGGGGCGGCCGCCGCTGTGGAATAGAGCAGCGCGATTGCGAGCCCCGTAGCGGCGGCACCGGCCCCGGCTCTCCTCGCCCTGGACACGCCGCCAGTATGCCGCTTAGCTGCCGAGCGTCTCCGCGAGGACCGAGACCTGGGTCGGGCGCGCCTCCGACTGGGCCTTGCGGCCCGCGTCGGTGACGCAGGCGAAGACGCCGCGCCGGTCGTGGTCGCAGACGTTCCGGCAGACATAGCCGTCGTCCTCGAGGCGCTGGACGAGGCGGGAGAGGGCGCTCTGGCTGAGGTGGATCTCCTCGGCGAGCTCCTGGATGCGCCGGTGCCCCTCGGGGGACTCCGCGAGGCGGCGGAGCACCTCGTACTCGCTCAGCGAGAGGCGGTGCTCGCGCTGTAGGGCGTGCTCCATTGCCTCGCGCACACGGGCGTGCTCGGTCTCGAGCTCACTCCATCGATCTAGAAGCTGGTCTCGCTCCGTGGCTTTCGCGGCCATGTTGCCCCTTCGTTTCTCCCCCTACGAGCGCGCATTATAGCAAACGTTGCATGCGCAATTTCTGTTGACACAATGCATGCGTATGCATATACTACTCCGCCTCACGAATCCAGCTCGCGGACCGTTTGGGAGGACACATGGAGCAAGGCACACTGACTTCACCGGCAACTCGATTCGACAAGCGACTCTGGGGCCTTCTGCTGCTCCTCTGCGGCGTCCTCTTCCTCGACGGGATGGACGTCTCGATGGTGGCCGTGGCGCTGCCCAACATCGGGCACGAGCTCGACCTGCAGCCGAGCTCGCTGCAGTGGATCGTCAGCGGCTACGTGCTCGGCTACGGAGGCCTGCTGCTGCTCGGCGGTCGGGCGGCGGACCTGATCGGCCGCCGCAAGGTCCTGCTCGGCGGCCTGGCCGTCTTCGTGGTGGCGTCGTTCATCGGCGGTATCGCTAACGACGGCACCACGCTGATCGCCACCAGGTTCATCAAGGGTGCGTCGGCGGCATTCACGGCGCCGGCCGGCCTGTCGATCATCACGACGAAGTTCGCCGAGGGCCCGGCGCGAAACAAGGCGCTCAGCGTCTACACGGCGACGGGCGCGAGCGGCTGGTCGGCCGGCCTCATCTTCGGCGGGCTGCTCACCGAGCTTGGCTGGCGGTACACATTCTTCATGCCGGTGCCGATCGCGGCGGGCATCCTGTTCCTGCTGCCGCGCTATCTCGATCGCGATGGGGCGACCGAGGGCTTCTCGCTCCGGAACCTCGACTTCGGCGGCACGGCGACCCTGGCGGCTTCGATGCTGGGTCTCGTCTACACGGTGGTCGAGGCGCCTGACGTCGGATGGGGTTCGCCGCGGACGTTGCTCTCGTTCGTGGGCATCGCGGCGCTGCTCAGCGCCTTCGTCCTGATCGAGCAGCACAGCCCGAATCCCCTGGTTCGCCTGGGCATCCTGCGCTCGCCTCAGCTGCGGCGCGCCAACTTCGGCGCCATGGCCCTGCTGGGCAGCTGGTTCGGCTTCCAGTTCATGGGGACCCTGTACATGCAGGATCTGAGGGACTGGTCCGCCGTCCAGATGGCGCTGGCCTTCCTGCCTACCGGAATCATCGTGGCGACCGGCTCGCCGAATATCGGCCGCCTGGTCAACCGGGTGGGCACGGCCGTGCCGATCGCACTGGGCCTCACCAGCCTGGCGGCCTCATACGTGCTGTTCCTCAACATCGGCGCCAACACCGACTACCTGACGGGGATGCTGCCGACGTTCATCCTGGCCGGGATCGGCTTCACGCTCACCTTCGGGCCGCTGAACATGGCCGCGACCGGTGGCGTGGCGCCAGAGGAGCAGGGGCTGGCCTCCGGGCTGGTCTACACCTCATTCCAGGTCGGCGGGGCGATCGGACTCGCCATCGCCACGGCGGTGATCGACGCCGGAACCGCCGCGTCCAGCTCGCCTGCCGGGAGTGCCGCGGCGCTGCTCGACGGATTCCACCCGGCGGTCCTGACCTCGCTGGCCATCGCGGTCATCGGCATCGCCATCACGGTGGTGCCGCTCATCGCAGGCCGCACGCGTCGCGCCCCGGCGCAGGTGGCCACGGCAATCGCCGGCGAACATCAGGACTAGCTCCGTTCCGTAGGGCCGATTCCCCAGGCGGGGCGCCAAACCGGCGTCCCGCCTGAGCCCTGCCTAGTCCCCCGGAGCTGCCGCCTCCGCCAGCGCGCTCATGTCCTCGATCGTCGCGCTGGCAAGGGCTCTGACCACGTTCACGTCGAGTGCGCGGTAGCGGGAGAGTCCCGCCTGAACGACGCTCTCGTTCTCGCCCGCGACGCCCACGGTCCCCTCCGGCGCCCCCTGCCGGTCGAAGTGGTTCCGGTACCCGGCGTGCAGGTCGCGGTAGAAGGACTCGTCCTTGGCCAGGCGGCCCTCCGCATTGGCCCCCACCGCTGTGCGGACGTAGCCGAAGATCGGCGGTGGCTCCCTGCCGGCCTCCTTCGCGCCCTCCTCGACCCGCTCGCGGGTCTGGGCGGCGAACTCCGGGGTCATCCAGTTGAAGAACACGCCGTCCCACTCGGCGCCGGCGAGGGCGCTCATCTTCGGCCCCATCGCCGCCAGCACGAGCCGCACGCCGGGTAGCGCCTCGCGCAGCCCGGGAAGGGCCTCGCGCATCCTGGTCAGCGGCTTCTCGGTGAAGCCGGCGCCGAGACCCAGCCAGAGGCGGCTCTGGTCGATCCCGAACCGCTCGATGTCGGAGGCGATCTCCTCGGGCGAGGAGCGATCGAGGGCGATCACCGCGACGCCGAGTTCGATGCGGTCGGCCCCCTTGGCGTATTCGGCCAGCGTCTCGAGGCCCTTGGCGCCGGGATGGTCGTTCGACCACATCGAGCTGTATCCGAGCTCCTGGCAGCGGCCGGCGAGCGGGCTCGCGACCTCCGGGTCGAGGCCGGCCGTGACACCGAACCCGCGGCTCACCCGCTCTTCTCCAACAGGGCCACGCACTCGATGTGCGGCGTCTGGGGGAACATGTCGACGGGCTTCACGCGCCGGAGCCTATAGCCGGCCTCCGCGAGCTGGGCGGCGTTGGGGGCGAGCGTGGTGGGGTTGCAGGAGACGTAGACGATCCGGGGCGCTTCGCACTCGATCAGGCGGCGGACCACCTTCTTCGAGAGGCCGGCACGCGGCGGGTCGACGACAACGACGTCGGGCCGCCCGGCCTCCTCGAGCAGCGGCCGGATCTCCTTGCGGGCGTCTCCCGTCCGGAAACGAGCGTTCTCGATTCCGTTGAGGCGGGCGTTCTCCTCCGCGTCCACGATCGCGTCCGGGACGATCTCGATGCCCCAGACCTCGCCGGCCCCCTTCGCCAGGGTCAGGCCGAGGGTGCCGATTCCGCAGAAGAGGTCGAAGACGCGCTCCCTGCCCGTCAGGCCCGCCCTCTCGGCCGCGATCCCGTAGAGACGCTCCGCCATCTCCGTGTTGGTCTGGAAGAAGGCGCGGTGGGAGATCCGAAAGCGCAGCCCGCAGAGCTCCTCCTCGAGGTACTCGGCGCCGATCGCGCCGGTGGGCCCATCGGTGCCGCTGCCCGTGCCCTCGACGATCGTGTGCAGGTCGACCGGCGGCCGCGGGATCTCGGTCGGGGAGGTGACCAGGCGGCTCTGCAGCTGCCCGCTGCGACGGCCCTCGCGAATCACCAGGTTGCGCAGCACGCCGTGATGGCTCCGCTTGTCGTAGGCGGGCAGCCCTGCGGACCTCGCCCAGTCGCGGAGCTCGTTGCGCCGCGCGTTGTTCCGCTCGGAGGCGAGCTGGCAGTCCTCGGCGTCGACGATCAGGTCCCAGCGCCCGCGCTCATGGAAGCCGAGGACGAGCGTGCCGTCTCGCTCGCCGAAGGAGTACTCGAGCTTGTTGCGGTAGCGCCAGCGCTCGACCGCCGGCTCGATCGACTCGAGCTCGAAGCCCTCGAGGCCGCCGAGCCTGACCAGCGAGTCCTCCACCTGCGACTGCTTGTGGCGCAGCTGCTCCTCGTAGGCGAGGCCCTGCCAGGGCGCGCCCGGGCAGGGCTCGCCGCCGTGGTCGCAGCGGGGCGGGACGCGGTCGTCGGACTCGCGCAGGATCTCCTTCGTCGAGGCTTCCGCATATCCACGCTTGGCGCGGGTGACCTCGGCGGTGACGCGGTCGCCCGGGAGAGCGCCCGCGACGAACACGACGTAGCCATTCCGTCGAGCGACCCCCTTGCCGCCATAGGCCAGGGACTCGACGTCGAGCGTGAGCAGCTCCCCGCGGGCGGGCCGCTGCTGGGCGATCGCCTGATCGGTCATCTCCGGCCTATCGTTGCAGCCGAATTGGCCTGGGATCTCGACGAATACCGGCGGGAGGCGGAGGTCTTCCTCGAGGAGATAGACCGCGAGTACTACCTGCAGGGTGCCGGTCACAAGCTCGACCTCGCGATCGAGCCGATCTATGAGCGGCACGAGGAGCTCTTCGAGCGTGAGGCCGTCGACCAGGTCGGTGAGGCGAGGGCCGCCGCGAGTGATGAGGAGGCGACGCGGCTGCGCTATCTGCACCAGTTCGCGCTCGACGGGCACCTCGGTTCACTCACCCGCGAGCTCGAGACCCGGGTCGCCGAGCTCGAGGCCTCCCTCGAGATCGAGGTCGCCGGCGAGACGATCGCCTACCGGATGGCGCCGGTGATACAGGCGAACGAGCCGGACGCCGATCGCCGGGCGGAGATCGAGGCGGCCCGCACCGCCGTGCTGGCCGAGCGGCTCAACCCTCTTCATCTCGAGGCGCTCGAGAGCGCACACGCGGCCTGCTCGGACCTCGGCTGGCCGTCCTATCTCGACGCCTACTCGGACGTGCGCGAGCTGGATCTCAGGGCCCTTGCCGGTCGCCTGGAGGAATTCACTCAGGCGACCGAGGCCGACTACGCGCTTACGGTCGACCCCGAGCTGGAGCGCACGGTTGGAGCGCCGCTCGCCGAGCTGCGGCGCTCGGACCTCGCCCGGTTCTTCCGTGCGGCGCACCTCGACGAGCTCTTCCCGAGCGACCGGATGGTCCCGGCGCTGCGGCTGACGCTCTCCGGGCTGGGGATCGACCTTGATGCTCAGCGAAACGTGACGCTCGACACCGAGGCCCGGCCGACCAAGAGCCCGCGCGCGTTCTGCTCGACGCCGCGGGTGCCCGAGGAGGTCTATCTGGTGATGCCGCCGATCGGCGGGAGGGAGGACTACGCCGCCCTCTTCCACGAAGCCGGACACGCGGAGCACTACGGCTGCACGGACGCGACGCTGGCCTTCGAATTCCGCCACCTCGGCGACAACTCCGTCACCGAGTCGTTCGCCTTCCTGCTCGAGGGTCTCACCGCGAGCCCGGAATGGCTGCGACGAGTCCTCGGACGCTGAGGGTGCGGATGCGGCGATCGAGCACGCTCGAGCGGCCAGGCTGGTGATGCTGCGGCGCTACTCGGCGAAGATCGCCTACGAGGTCGAGCTGCATGGCCCCGGCGCCGACCTGGGTGCCATGCCGGAGCGGTATGCGGCGCTGCTCGGGGATCGAATCGGCGTCCCCTGGCCGCCCGAGACCTGGCTCTCGGACGTCGATTCCGGCTTCTACGTCGCCTGCTACCTGCGCGCCTGGGCCCTCGAGGTCGATTGGCGCGCGGAGCTGTGCGAGCGCTTCGGGGGTGCCTGGTTCGAGGAACCCGAGGCTGGAGCCTGGCTGCGCGGTCTCTGGGCGCAGGGCCAGCGGCTCGACGCGGACAGGCTGCTGGCCGACGCAACCGGCCGTTCGCTGGATTTCGGCCGACTCGCCTCGGAGCTGATCGCCGTATAGGCTTGCCCGGAATTTGCGGGAGAACCCCGAGCAGGAGGTCCAAGGTGGAATCAAGCGAAAGCAGTGGCGTCAAGGATCAGGTGCAGAAGGCGATCGACGATCTGCGCGCCGCCGGCGAGAAGGCGACCGGCGACGTGCGCTCCAGCATCGACTCCGCCGTAGCGCGGTTGCGCGACGTCTCCGGCGGCGCGAGCGAGAAGGCTCAGGATCAGATCTCAGGCTGGCGCGAGACACTCGACAAGGCGACCGAGGACGTGCGCAAGGAGCTCGCCAAGCTCGCCGTGCGGGCGCAGAGCTCGGTGGAGTCGCTCGACGAGATCGCCAAGGAGCTCGACGAAAGGCGCAAAGCTCTCAAGTAGATGCGAGGGTGCTCCGCGAGGAGCAACCCGTCCTACTTCTGGAGCTTGCGGTCGAGCGAGCGCAGCAGGCCCTTGCGGGCCTTGTTCGAGCGCTCGTATTCGCGGACCTTGCGCAATTGCTGGCGGCTGAGCTCCTGCAGCCGCCTGTCGATCTGGCGGACCGAGAGCTGGTCGTACGCGGTGATCGGGAAGCCCGGCGCTCGCGCCGCGCGGCGAACCCGGTCGGCGCTCGCGAGAGGCTTGTCGGCCGCCACGACGGCCCGCTTCCGCGCCACCGTCGGCGCGCCCGCCGACCTCCTGCACCGCCTTACCCGGTGCCTCGCGGACCTGGCCGATGATGCGCTCCAGCTGGGAGAGCAGGTCCTCGGCCTGCTCGCGCCCCGCGTGTCGCAAGGCGCCCGACCATCTCCTCGGCGTCTCCGCGGGTCATACGGCCGCGCTTCACCGCGTCGTCGACGACCTCCTGCAGTCGCTCTCGCGAGATCGTGATGCTCTTCTCGAGCGCGTCGCGAAAGGCCTGGACGCTCTGCTCGGCGCGTGAGCTCTCCTCTGACCCCGTGGGCGCGCGTGCCATCGATCGCACTATCCCACAGTCGTGAACTTTCCAATCACGGGGTTGTGATCGGAGAGCCGGATCTTCAACCCGGTGTCGGGGTCGACCACGTCCCGGGCCTCGGGCGGCCAGGCGGTGGGGTGCTCGATCACCTCCAGGTCGCGCACCAGCAGGTGGCTGAGGCGGTCCGGGGCGGTGCGAGGGGCGAGCCCGAAGCGCTCCTCGAGCTGGTCGAAGACGGCGCTCGCCTTGGCCCTGACGTTGAAGTCGCCGCCGAAGATCAGGGGATTGGAGCCGGCGAACTCCGTCGCCCGCCCGGCCGCGTCGAGCAGCTCCCGCTCCGCGGAGGACGGCTTGGTGCTGACGTGGACGTTTGCGACGCAGGGGCCCGATTCAAGGCGGGTCAGGGCCATGACGCGCAGCTCGGGCCTCCAGGTGAGGACGACGCGGCGGCGCTCGGCGATCCCGCCGGCCTGACGGCGGGCGAGCGTCGTGTCGGATCCGCCCTCCCAGGCGCCCAGCAGGTCCGGCCGCCAGCGGCCGATCGCCGAGGTGAGCGGCTGAAGCCAGTTCCGGCCGCTGAGCGCGCGGTGGGCCTCGGCGCCGCATGCACTCGCCAAGCGGCTCTTCCAGCTCGGCGGGAACTCCTGGAACAGGGCGACGTCCCAGTCGACGCCGTCGATCAGAGAGGCGAACTCGTCGAACAGGTCCCAGTTCACCTGCTCGTAGCGCTCGCCGAGCCGCGGGCCTCGGTGGAAATTGCCCTTGTGGGCGCGCACCTGGAGCTCAGGCTCGGGCGGCCAGTCCCGTCCGTGGAACAAGTTCCATGTCATCGCGGTGAGCTGCACGGCCCTAGTATCGGCGGCCTGATGGTTCCACCGACGGCACATCTTCCAGCCAGCGACTTCCTGACCGGCGAGGAGCTCGATCGCGGGGAGCTGCTGGCGCTGCTCGAGCGCGCCGAGGAGCTCAAGCGCGGACGGGATCGGGGCGAGGGAAGCGACTCCCTGGCGGGACTCTCGGTGGCGCTCGTCTTCGAGAAGCCGTCCACTCGGACCCGCGTCTCATTCGAGGTCGGGACCGCCGAGCTGGGCGCCACGCCCATCGTGCTCCGGGGCGACGAGCTCCAGCTCACCCGTGGCGAGTCGTTTGAGGACACTGGCCGGATCCTCTCCCGGTACGTGCACGGCATCGTGATCCGGTCGGGGTCAGACGAGCGGATTCGAGAGCTGGCGGACGGCGCGAGCGTCCCGGTGATCAACGGCCTGACGCCGCAGCATCACCCCTGCCAGGCTCTCGCCGACCTGCTCACGCTGAAGGAGCGCTTCGGCGAGCTGGAGGGACTGCGGCTCGCCTACGTGGGGGATGGGAACAACGTGGCGCGCTCGCTGGCGATCCTCGGCGGGATCGCGGGCGTGGAGGTCGTCGTCTCGAGCCCGGACGGCTACCGGCTCGAGGATGGCCTGGCCGAGCTCGACGACGACCCGCGGGCCGCCGTCGCGGAGGCGGACGCGGTCTACACGGACGTCTGGGTCAGCATGGGCGACGAGGCGCGAGGCGGATCGCCGCCGCAGCGACCTGGCGCCGTATCAACTCAACGACGAGCTTCTCTCAGCGGCCTCGCACCGCGCCGTCGCCCTGCACTGCCTGCCGGCCCACCCGGGCGAGGAGATCAGCGCGGAGGTGCTCTACGGAGAACGCTCGGCCGTCTGGGACCAGGCGGAGAATCGCCTGCATGCCCAGAAGGCGCTGCTCGAACGCCTGCTGCGCCCCGCCTAAGATCACCTACGCGGCCCCGTGGTGTAACGGTTAGCACGCGAGGTTTTCAACCTCGTAGCGCGGGTTCGACTCCCGCCGGGGCTACTCAGTGGAAAACCCCTAGCCGAGTTCTGGGGGTAGGGACCGATGTACGGGCACCGGGCTGCTGTGAGCCTCCCCCGTATGGCGGATGAGGTGACTGGAAACGGAGCTCCCGGCCCTGGCGGTTCGGCGCGAGCGAGCGTCGTGGTCCTCGGAGGCGGCTTCGGCGGGCTCGAGACCGCCTTCGACCTCCGCCTGCTCGTCGGCGATCGCGCCGACATCACCCTGGTCTCGGACCAGGACCACTTCCTCTTCAAGCCGAACTCGATCTACGTGCCCTTCGGGCTCGACCCGGATCGCCTCAAGGTCGCGCTTGGCCAAGCCCGCCGCAAAGCGCGAGCATCAAGCTCGTGCGCGGGCACGCTGACGAGATCGACACCGACGACCGGCAGGTCCGGGTCGACGGCCGAGCCTCTCCTACGACCAGCTGGTGGTCGCGACCGGGTCCGACATGCGCCCCAGCGAGATCCCGGGGCTCGCGGAGCACGCCCGCACCATGTGGACCCCCGCGGAGATGCTCGAGCTGCGCGAGGCGTTCGAGCGCACGCTCGCGGCTGCCAAGCGCGGCAGCCATCAGCGAGTGACCTTCCTGATCCCGCCGAACAACAAGTGCGCGGGACCCCTCTACGAGATCGTCCTCATGTTCGAGACCTGGCTCCGCCGCAAGGGCGGCCGCGACTCGACCTCGATCACCTGGGCCACCTACGAGCAGGGCTACATCCAGGCCTTCGGCCCCCGCCTCCATGACCTCGTCACCGACGAGTTCGAGCGCCGCGGCATCGAGGGCCACACGGATTGGGTCGTTGACAGCGTCGACTCGAAGGGAGTCGAGTTCCACAACGGCGAGCGGATCGACCACGACCTCCTCGTCGCCTTCCCGCCATACATGGCCTCGACCCCGTTCGCGGGCCTGGAGGCCGATGATCGAGGCTTCCTGGCGACGGATCTGGCGACGCGCCGGGTGCAGGGCCATCCCGAGATCTATGCCGTCGGCGACGCCGGGAACTTCCCGGTCAAGCAGGCGTTCCTCGCCTTCCTCCAGGGCGACGCGGCGGCCTCCCAGATCGCCTCGGTGATCCTCGGCACGGAGGCGAAGCTCGGCTTCGACCCGGTCAGCATGTGCATCATGGAGCAGTTCGACAAGGCGACCTTTGCC
Organism: uncultured Solirubrobacterales bacterium; assembly: GCA_963763985.1. Taxonomy (GTDB): domain Bacteria; phylum Actinomycetota; class Thermoleophilia; order Solirubrobacterales; family 70-9; genus DASUPK01. Next base: position 447,474 of record CAVXQO010000017.1, read on the forward strand.
AAGGTCCCGCTGCGTCTCACCGGCGATCCGGCGCATCCCATCGAGGTCCGGCCGGACGCGGATGGCGCGTACCGGGTGGGCTCGTCGCGGATCTGGCGGGTGGGAAAGAAGATGCTCGGAACGTCGGTGCCCTGGCGCTTCCGCCACGGCAAGCCGTTTCACGGAGGCGCCTTCTGGAGCGGCATGGACGTCGGCCTGAAGGCGATGTCCGGGGTCTTCTCCGACTGAGCTCCGGCCGTTTAGCCGGCTGGACTAGCCTCCCGTCCGGTGCTGCCGGAGATCCACGTCGGACCGTTGACCCTCCAGACCTTCGGGATCTGCTTCGCGTTCGCGTTCATCGGCGCCGGGGCGGTGATCTGGCGACGGCTCGGGGAGATCGGCAAGCCGGTCGACTGGGCCTATGAGATGGGCTTCGCCGCGCTGCTGGGCGGGCCTCGTTGGGTCCCGCCTCGACTTCATCATCGAGAACTACAGCGACGTCAAGGGCGACCTGCTCGGCAACGTCTTCTCCGGCTCCGGATTGGTCTGGTACGGGGGCGTGATCGGCGGCGCGCTCGGGCGTCTTTCTCTGGGCCTGGTGGCGCGGCTTCCTCACGCTCGCCCTGCTGGATCTCGCGGCGCCCGCGCTCGCCCTCGGCTACGCGATCGGCCGTTGCGGCTGTCAGCTCTCCGGCGACGGCGACTACGGCAAGGCCTGGAACGGCCCGTGGGCGATGGCCTATCCCGACGGCACCAAGCCGACCGACCAGACGGTTCACCCGACGCCGGTCTACGAGACTCTGGCGATGGGGCTCGTGGCCCTGGTGCTCTGGCGCCTCCGCGACCGGTTCACCAACGGCACGCTCTTCGCCCTCTACCTGCTGCTGGCGGGTACTGAGCGCTTTCTGGTCGAGTTCATCCGCCGCAACAGCGACGTCGCGATCGGACTGACCCTGGCCCAGCTGCTCAGCGTGGGGATGATGATCGCCGGCGGCGTCTGGCTGCTGGTCGCGTTCCGGCGAGCTCCGCGTCCCGCGACCGCCTGAGCTAGACCGAGCGGAGCCGGCCGCCGTCGAGCGGGATCACCGTTCCCGTGAGATAGGCGGCCCGCTCCGAGCACAAGAACGCGACCAGGTCGCCGTACTCGTCGGGCTCGCCGAGCCTCCTCGCCGGCACCATCTGCTCGGCCGCCGACTTGGCAACCTCCAAAGACCCTTGAGCGTCGGCGAGCCGATCCGTCGCGAACATGCCGGTGGCAACCGTGTTGACGGTGATCCCGTCGCCGGCCACCTCGTCGGCGAGGGTCTCGAGCAGGCCCAAGGCCGCGAGGCGGTTGGCGTTCGAGAGCGCCAGCCCGGCGATCGGCTCGCGAATCGAGCTGGAAGAGACGTTCACGATCCGGCCCCAGCTCCGCTCCCTCATCCCGGGCAGCACGCCCTCGACCAGGACCCGTGTCGCGAGCACGAGTGAGCGGAATGCGTCATCCCACTCCTCGAGCGAGTTGTCGAGCGTGCCGCCGCCGGGCGGCCCTCCGGTGTTGGCGACCAGGATCTCGACTGGACCGAGCGCCTCGTCCACCTCGCCCGGCAGCGTTCGCAGTCGCTCGAGATCGCCGGTGTCCGCGGGAAACGGCCGCACCTCTCCCTCGATCTGATCGGCCGCGTCGCGCAGCGCCTCCTCGGAGCGGCTCGAAATAGCGACCCGGACGCCCTCCCGCGCGAGGGCGCCGGCGATGCCCCGGCCGATGCCCCGGCTGGCGCCCATCACCAGGGCGGTGCGGCCCTCGATCCCTAGGTCCACAGCACGCCTCCGGGTCGCCGCGCCAGCCAGGCGCACCAGGCGGCGAACGCCGCGATGGCGATGATCACGCCGAGCCAATGAACGCCGGCGAGCACTGCGATCGCGCTCGGGATACCGGCCAGGATCGCGCCGAGCATCACGCCGCGAACGTCGAGGTGCAGTGCCCAGGCGGTCAGCGCCGCGCAACCGAGCCAGGCTCCGGGCCCGGTCAGCCAGCCCCAGTCCTCGAAGAACGAATGAGGCAGCGTCACGGCCAGGACCAGCGACACCGCGGCCACGGCCACCACCTGCACCGCGGCCGCGCGCCAGAGAACTGAACGGTCCATCACCCGGTTAGTTTGGCGAGATACGCAGCGTCGCCGGGCGGCAGGCCCTGGATCGGCTGGCCGTCCCAGGTGATCCCGTCCGCCATGGCGACGAAGAGCTGCTCGCGCTGGCGCAGGCTGAGGCGCTCGAAGCGCGCCAGCGCCAGGAACGAGTAGAGCTTCGGCATCGCGTCCCGCCAGCCCTTGTCGGTGCCCGGGATCTTCGACAGGTCGTGGATCGTCTTCGGCGCCTCCTTCAGGGGCTCTTTGAAGATCTGAGCGAGGACCGCGAAGTCGAGCTGCGTCTCGCGTCCGGCCGGCACCAGAAGCGTCTCGTCCTGCGGCTGCAGGAGCCCGCGCTCGAGCTCCTCTGCGGTCATCAACAGGACGCCGTCGGTCGGTCGCGGGTTGCACTCGATCATCACCAGTCCCTCGTCCGTCTCGATGAAGTCGAGCGACATCTGACCGTCCCAGCCGAGCTCCGTCCCGAGGCGCTCGACGGTCGGCAGCGTGTCCGCCGCGTCCACCGAGAGGAACTGGATCCCGGTGGAGTGCTCCCACTGCCGGGGCGCCCGGTAGGACATGTGGGAGGCGACCTTCCCGTCATGAAGGCAGGAGTAGGTGCAGTGCATCGGCCCGTCGACGAACTCCTGGACCAGCCAGGGGTTCGCCTCGGTGGGGTGGCATTCGTCCAGCGAGAGGTGTCCCGCCAGGGGCCCGGTGTTGGTCAGCAGGCCGACCCCTCCGCGGGAGAAGGCGGCACGCGCGAAGTAGCGCGGAAAGCGCTCGATCGCTTCGCTCAGCTCATCGGGGCTGTGAGCGAGCACCGTATGCGGCGTCCGGATCTCCAGCCGGTCGCAGAGCTCCTGGAAGGTCCCCTTGTCGTGGACCTGCGCGAGCGTGCGGAACGGCGGCGCGTACAGCCTGGTCACCGCCGAGAGCTGCTCGTGCTGCGCCGCGAGGTAGAAGACCTCCTCGAACATCGGCACCACCAGCTCGATCTCGTTCTCGCGCGCGATGCGCTCAACGTCGGCGGCGAACCGCTCGGGGTCCTCCGACGCGGAGGCCGTGGTGAAGTGCCCGGCCAGATAGCGCGAGTGGCTCCCCGGCGAGGCCGCGTAGCTGTCGCAGGCGAACACCTCGTGCTCGCGCTCGCCGAGCTTGCGGATCACGTCCAGCGCAAACGGCATCCGCGAGCTGGTCACCAGCACTCTCACCCGCGGAACCCTATGGCCAGTCGGGCTAGGCGCGGTGCTTGCGCTTGCGGTGCTTCTTCTTGCCGTGCTTCGCCTTGACGTCGGAGGTCCCACTCACCGGGTCGCCGAGCGGCATGGTCACGTCGATGCTGTTGAAGGTGACGAGCCCGGCCGAGCGCTGGATGTCATACAGCGACGACGACGGGGTGAGCTGCAGCGTGTACCCGCCGCCCGCCGGCGCGCGCCCAGCGACCATCTCGAGGTCTCGCGAGATCGAATGCGGCTGGCCGTCGAGCGTCACCGGGATCGGCGTCGCGATGTTCCCCAGCACCGTGCCGTTGCGCGGGTTCACGAACTGGGCGTAGATCCAGGTCTTCTGCGGAGTCGCCGTGCCCTGATAGGTCAGGTCCAGGTGCGGCGCGCCGACGACGTTCGCGTCGCCGCTCGGTCCCGGAACGGGCACGTTGACGGCGTTGGCCGCCGCGGTGGCGAAGATCAGGCCGCCGCTGCCCTGGCCGGGCAGGATCGGCAGGGTCCCTGAGCCGGACGCCGTCAACTGACCGGCGGGATTCAGCGGATAGGCATCGCTGTCGCGCAGCTGCGCGTCGTCGGCGATCCAGGCGAACTTGGGGCCCGTATCGGTGTCCTGCTTGCCGCGCAGGTACCGGTCGAACCAGGCGAGCTGGCGCTGGTCGAGGTAGTTACTGCCGGGACCGGCGCCGGTGAGGCAGACGCCGTGCCCGCCGCAGAACCAGATCATCTTCACCGGGACCCTCTGCACGTCCGACGCGGAGCGGCGCCCGCGCTTGCGCTTCCTCTTCGCCTTGGCCTTGATGGCGGCCGTCCTCAGCGGGTTCGCGCCGATCTGGTTGAAGTTGGCGACGCCCTCGTCCAGTGCGAACAGCGTGTCGACGGTGCCCTGCATGATCAGCGTCGGGACCTGGATCCGGTTCAACAGTTCGCCGGGCCCGTGCGACGCCATCCAGTCGAGGTCATCCTGGGTCGTCGTCCCGCTCGCCAGCCCGTTGGTGAGGATGGAGTAGAAGTGCGGATCCTGGCGGCCGGCGGCGGTCGCCGGCGCGCTCAGGCCGCCCGGCAGCGTCCCCTCGACGCCGATGGCTTCGAGGATCGATCCCCAGCCGAGCTTGATGTTGCCCTCTGGGAAGAGGCTGGTGAGCAGCGAGTGCCAGGCGATGGTCGGGGCGATCGCGTCGATCCGCCTGTCGAGCCCCGCGGCGACCAGCTGGATCCCGCCGCCATAGCTGGCGCCTGCCATGCCGATCGTCGGGTCGTCGGAACTGGTCGCACAGGTGACCTGGCGCTTGGCGCGGCGCTTGCGCTTCTTCGCGCGCTTCTTGGTTGTCGAGCAGCTCTGGTCCATCTGGGCTTGCGGCTGCTTCGAGACCCAGTCGATTAGCGCCTGGACGTCGCGGCCCTCGTACTTCGGATCGTCGATCTCGACCGTTCCACCGGACTGGCCAAATCCGCGCGGGTCCCAGGTGAGGACGTTGTATCCGTGGCTGACGAAGTTGCTGATGCCCGGCACTCCGAAGATCGCGCCGGCATCGGCGGCGCCACCCCCGCTGTTCGTATCCCCGCCCTGGCTCCAGCCAGGCCCCTCCAGGATCGTCGGCGCCCGCTGGCCGGGACCAACGTCCTTCCCGACGAACCAATGCGCGGCGATCTTGGTCCCATCGAATGAGGTGATCGTCACATCCTGGGCGCTCGCCGCCGGCGCGCAGGCGAGCGTGGCCGCGAGGACCGCGGCGAAGGACAGTCCCCCAAGGACTCGCCTCCACATGGCGCGCGACGGTACCACCACCGGCGAGCTCCCGCGCCGGTCATAATCGGGCGGCCCAGGGCGGTTAGCTCAGCTGGGAGAGCGCTTCCCTTACAAGGAAGAGGTCGCCGGTTCGAGCCCGGCACCGCCCATCGCAACGTTCCCTTAATCGGCTACTTCCGATTGGGCCACATCGGTGCGGGTATACGAGCGCCGAGCAAGGCAGGCCAAGGAAGGAGGGAATGCTCATGCTGTGGCTAATCGCAGGCATCGTCCTGTTGATCATCGCCATCGCGGGCGGGGCAATCGTCCACCCCGTGCTCTTCGCGCTGGCAATCGTCGCGTTGCTGATCTTCTTCATGGGACGCGGCACCCGCACCGTCTGACCGTTTAAGCACCTTCGCATTTGGTGCGGTACCCGCGCCAGGCCCGCTGCCGGCTCGAGCTTCCCTACCGGCAGCGGGCCAGTGCGCGGGCATTGAGTCCTGGGACGGAGTACAAGTTGCCCCTTGCCCGACTCGACTCTCTTTGCGTATGGCGTAGCCAGCGGTGATCCCCTCACCGACCGGGTCATGATCTGGACCCAGATCGGGTCCGAGGAGGATTCGGTCCCGGTCTCCTGGAAGGTCGCTCGCGACCCGGAGCTCTCCGACGTGGTGGTTTCGGGCGACGCCGTCGCCGTGGCCGAGAGCGACCACACGGTCCACGTGGACGTCACCGGCCTCGAGCCCGGCGTGACCTACCACTACGGCTTCAGCGCCGGTGGCGAGGACTCGCCCGTCGGCCGCACGTGGACCCTGCGCTCCGATGCGGACCGCCTGCGATTCGCGACCTGCTCCTGCGCCAAGCACAACGCTGGCTTCTTCAACGCCTACGGCCGGATCGCCGAGCGCGACGACCTCGACTTTCTGCTTCACCTCGGCGACTACATCTACGAGATGTCCAACATCCCCGCCAAGGGCCAGACCCCGGGGGCCGACATCGGCCGGGACTTCGACCCTCTGGGGGAGTGCCGGACTCTCGATGAGTACCGGGCGCGGTATCGCCAGTACCACCGCGATCCGGACGTGCAGGCCCTCCATCTCGCGATCCCGATCGTCCCGACCCTCGACGACCACGAGCTCGCCGACGGCGCCTGGGCGGGCGGCTCGGACGCCCACGACCCGAAGCTGCACGGTTCCTGGGACGACCGCAAGGCCGCGGCCTTCCAGGCGCGGTGGGAGTGGCTGCCGGCGCGGCGGCCCGATCCCGCCGACACCACCCGTGCCTTTCGCCGGATCCGGGTCGGCGACCTTGCCGACATCTTCCTGATCGACATCCGGTCACGCCGCGACCAGCCGGCGCTCGGGCCCGCGATGAGCGAACCCCATCGCTCGATGCTCGGGCGTGAGCAGCGCGACTGGCTGATGGGCGCCCTCGATTCATCCACGGCCGCGTGGCACCTGGTCGGCAGCCCCTCGATCATCCACCGCACCTGGTGCAAGGACCCGAGCGAGCTCCTGCAGACGGCGCTGCTCAAGCTGAAGCTGATGGACGAGGACGGCGAGGGCCCCGATGAGGACCAGTGGGACGGCTATCCGGCAGAGCGGGACGCGGTGCTGGAGAAGTTCGAGTCGCTGGACGACGTCGTCGTGCTCAGCGCCGACATCCACGTCAGCGTGGCCGCCCAGCTCTCCCGGAATGGTTCGCCGGTCGCGGCCGAGATCACCGCGCCGAGCCTGACCTCGCAGAACCTCGACGAGAAGCTCAAGCTCGAGCCGCGCGACAAGACCATCGTCGCCTCCGAGAAGGCTTTCGTCGAGGCGCTCGAGCACGTCGAGTGGTGCGAGTTCTCGGGTCACGGCTACGTCGTCTGCGACGTCGACCGCGAGCGGCTCAGGGCGGAGTGGTGGCTCGTCGACGGGGTGCTCGAGCGGCTACCGGGCGAGAGCATGGCGGCCGCCTACGAGGTGCGCCGCGGCTCCCCGGCGCTGAACCGCGCCTGAGGCTCAGGCAGTCTCGTCCGCGCTGTCCGGCTTGCTGTGCTGCGGCATCAGCGCGCCGGTCGAGCGAGCCCGGTCCTTGGCGATCAGCTTGCGGGCGACGGACTGATCGGAATCCTCGCCATCTGGCAGGAACGAGCGGCGCAGGTCGTGCGCGTCGAAGATCTCGTCGAGGTCCTCGCGGGTGAGCGTCTCGCGCTCCAGGGCGTTGCTGGCGAGGTCGTCGAGGCAGCGGCGGTTCACCTTCATCAGCTGCCGAGCGCGGGCGTAGGCCATGTGGGCGAGCTCCTGGGCGTTCTCGTCCACGTCGCGGCGCGTCCGGTCGGACATCGCGTAGTCGCCCGGTGGGCTGCGCCAGGGGCGCGCTGTCGGGCGGGCCGTGCGAGACGGTCATCCCGAACTCCGTGACCATCTGGACGCAGATCTTCTGGACACGGGCCAGGTCGTCGGCGGCGCCCGAGTAGGCCTCGTCGAAGACCTCCTCCTCGGCAGCGCGGCCGCCGAGCAGGATCACGATCTCGTCCATCAGATCCTTGCGCGAGCGCAGGTAGCGGTCCTCGCTCGGGGAGTGCGCGACGAAGCCCAGCGCGGGCCCGCGCGGCACGATGCTGAGGATCTCCGGAGGATCGAGCCCGCAGAGCCGCCTGCAGAGCGCGTGCCCGCCTTCGTGGTAGGCGACGATCTGGCGTTCTTTGTCCGTCAGCCGTCGCGACTGCTGTGAGCCGACCGACTGGCGGAGCAGCGCCTCGTCGAGATCCTCGCGGGCGATCGCCATCCGCCCGGCCCGGCCGGCGATGATCGCGGCCTCGTTCAGGGCATTGGCGAGCTGGGCGCCGGTCAGCCCAGTGGTCTTGCGTGCCACGTCGACGAGGTCGACCGTGTCGGAGAGCGTCTTTTCGCGGGCGTGCGAGCGGAGGATCGCCTCGCGCCCGTCGCGGTCGGGCGGCGCCACCAGCACCTGGCGGTCGAACCGGCCCGGGCGGAGCAGAGCCTTGTCGAGCTTCTCGATCTGGTTCGAAGCGGCGAGGACGATCACGGTGCCCGGGTCGCGCTCGAAGCCGTCGAGCTCCACCAGCAGCTGGTTGAGGGCCTGCTCGCGCTCGGAGGTGCCGCCGTCCCCCGCTCCGGAGCCGCGATGCCCGCCGACCGCGTCGAGCTCGTCGATGAAGACGACGGCGCGACCAGAGCGGCGCGCCTCCTTGAAGAGACGCCTGATCCGCGCGGCGCCGCGCCCGACGAACATCTCCACGAAGCTCGACCCCGAGGCGGCGAAGAAGTCCACACCGGCATGCGCGGCGACCGCGCGCGCGAGCATCGTCTTCCCCGTGCCGGGCGGTCCGTAGAGCAGCACGCCGCGCGGCGCCCGTGCGCCGAGGACCTCGAACCGCTTCGGGTCCTTGAGCCACTCGGCGACATCCACGAGCTCCTCCTTTGCCGCGTCTACGCCCTGCACGTCCTCCCAGAGGATGGGCGCGGTCTTGCTGGCCTTGACGGTCTCCGGCCGGGTCGTCCCCATCGTCGCGCGGAGGAGGAAGACGAAGACGATCAGGATGCCGGCGGAGAAGAAGACCCCGAAGACCGGGTACCAGTTGAAGAAGAAGTCGGTAATGGATGCGGGCAGGGGCATATGAACGCCAATACCTCTATCGGCAGCCGGCGCCCAGGTCTGGACCCCTATTTACCGCTGCGGCCCTGGGGCCGCTAGGCCTGCCCGTAGAGCATGACCTTGCTGGTGTCGTCCGGATCGGCCTTGATCTCGAACTTGCCGCCGGGCTGGTACGCGTTGACGGCGTCCTGGGTGAGGTACTGGTGCACCGTGGTGTCGTAGCTCTCACCGTTCTCGAGCGCGACGCTGACGCCGATGTCATACGCCTTGTTGACCGGGTCGGACCCCTCACCGGACTCGGTGATCGAGCTGATCGTGGCGACGCCCGGAAGACCGTTCTGGTTCAGCTTCATCGCCAGGTTGGCGTACTCGACGTCGCCGGCTGAGGGGCTCATCGCGCCGGCTCCCCCTTGCTGCATGGCCTGCTGGGCCGCGTCCTGAGCCTTCTTGATGTTGTCCATCAATCCCATCTGAACTCACTCTCCCCGTGTTCCGTGGTTGAGGCCGCACTCTAACCCAGGTCCTCTGGGATAAGTTGCCGAGCTGTGGACGCGACTCAGCTGAAGCGAATCCCCCTCTTCTCCGACGCCTCGGACGAGGAGCTCAAGCAGGTCGCGGCCTTCGCGCAGTCGAAGGAGGTTCCTGAGGGAGAGGTTGTCGTCGAGGAGGGCGGGTTCTCCCGGGAGCTGCTTGCGATCGAGGATGGGACGGCCGAGGTCACCCGTGAAGGGGAGCACCTCGCCGACCTCGGTCCCGGGGACGTCTTCGGCGAGGCTGGAATGCTCGACGACTCGATGCGCGCCGCCACAGTCACCGCCACCTCGAGGATGAAGCTGATCAGCCTTGGCCACTTCGAGGTGAAGAGGCTGAAGAAGAACGCGCCGGGCGTCTACCGCAGCATCGAGCAGCTGGTCGAGGAGCGCAGCTAGATTCGGCCGCGGTGTTTGTGGCGGCCGGTTATGAGTGGCCGTTGTTGAAGCGCGGCTAGGCGATCGTCGTGCGCAGCTCGCCCAGGGTGGGCGAGGAGATCACGATCTCGTCACCCGGCTTGAGCCAGACCCGCGGCTCGCGAACGCTGCCCACCCCGGAGGGCGTGCCGGTGGAGACGATGTCGCCCGGCTCGAGCGTCATCCAGCGCGAGAGCCTGGCCACCAGCTCGGCGACCGAGAAGATCAGGTCGGAGGTCGATGCCTCCTGCATGCGCTCGCCGTTCAGGTCGAGGGCGAAGGAGATCGCGTCGGCCGGGCCCGCCTCGTCGGGCGTGACGATCGCCGGTCCGCACGGCGCCGAGCCGTCGAAGACCTTGCCGGGCATCCACTGCGGGGTCGCGAACTGGAGGTCGCGGGCGGAGAGGTCGTTGAGCAGCATGTAGCCGGCGATCGCGTCGAGGGCCTCGTCCGGCGGGACGTCCCGGCAGCGCCGTCCGACGACGAACGCCACCTCGGCCTCGTAGTCGACCTTCTCGCTCGCGGCGGGCAGCGAGACGGTCGCGCCGGGCGGCGCCAGCGCGTTCCGGAACTTGGCGAAGAAGGTGGGGTGGTCGGGCGGGTCGATCCCCGCCTCCGCGGCGTGGGAGCGGTAGTTGAGCCCGATGCAGACGATCTTGTCCGGGTCGGGGAGAGGTGGGAGCAGCTCGACGCCCTCGACGGCGCTCGGCGTCGGCACCGTCGAGGCTCTTGCGCAGATCGTCGAGCCGCCCGCTCGCGATCAGCTCCCTGACGCCGATGCGATCGATCCCGAGAATGGCCGCCACGTCGCGCACCCCGCCGTCGATCTGCACCCCGGCGCGCTCCTCCCCGTCCGCCCTATATGTCACCAGCCGCATGGCGGCTCACCCTAGTCCGTCACGCGGGCATCGGCGCTGGCGGGTTCGCTAGGTTCACGCGCCATCAGAGGGGGGTCAATCCCCAAGATCCAAGAAGCGGAGGCGGTATGGCAGAAGGGACGGTCAAGTGGTTCAGCAACGAGAAGGGGTACGGGTTCATCACGCCGGATGACGGCAGCAAGGACCTCTTCGTTCACTTCTCGAGCATCGATGGAGACGGGTACCGGTCGCTCGACGACGGCGCGCGCGTCAGCTACGAGTCCGAGGAGGGCCCCAAGGGCCCCGTCGCCACCAACGTTTCTCTGGTGAGCGGCTAGCCTGCGTACGAGCGGCGGACTAACGCGAGCCCTCGGGGGCGTAGCTCAGTTGGTTAGAGCGCCGGCCTGTCACGCCGGAGGCCGCGGGTTCGAGTCCCGTCGCTCCCGTTACTTCTTCTCTTCTTGAACCTCCTGGCGGCCGGCTCCCCCGCGCCCCAATCCGATAGCCATTGCGAATGCAATCGCGCCGGATGCGGCTGCCACTGACCGCGCTGATCGCTCTCGCCGCACTCGCCGCGCCCGCTGCGGCCCACGCCTGCGACCCGGGCTCCTTCGATCCCGCCGATCAGCCGCCCTTCGGCGGACGGGCGGCGAAGCTCTCGCGGCCGCTCCCCCCGGGCGTGAGAGCCCCGGGCTTCGAGCTCACCGCCGGGCAGGCGACGGCGATCGCCACCGAGGCGCTCACCCCGCGCGGATCGGTTCGCCGCTTCGAGACGCGCACGCGGAGCGGGCCGGGCCTTCCCGGCCAATGGCAGGTCGACTACTTCGACAGCAGGGCGACGACGTCGGCCAGGTGGTGATCGACGACGCCGGCGGCATGCGTCGTCGAGAAGTGGACCGGCACACAGGTCGAGACCAAGCTCGCCCGTGGCTATCCCGGCGCCGTTTCGGGCGCGGTCAACCACCTCTGGGTCTGGCTGCCCCTCTGCGTCCTGTTCCTGGCGCCGTTCGTCGATCCGCGACGGCCGCTGCGGCTGATCCACCTGGACCTGCTCGCCCTGCTCGGCTTCAGCGTCTCGCTCGCCTTCTTCAACCACGCGAAGATCGAGGCGTCGGTCGCGCTGGTCTATCCCGTGCTCGCCTACGTCTTCCTGCGGATGCTGATCGCGGGATTCAGGCCGACAGAGAGCCGGGACCGGCTGCTGCCGCTGGCTCCGCGGAGCTGGCTGGTGGCGGGCATCGTCGCGCTCGTCGCCTTCCACACCGCCTACATCGCGACGGAGGGAAAGGTGATCGACGTCGGCCTCGCCGGGGTGGTCGGCGCGGACCGGCTCGCCAAGGGCGAGGACGTATATGGAGAGGGTTCGTCGTCGGGCATGCCGATCCGCGGCGACGTCTACGGGCCGGTCAACTACCTCGCCTACGTCCCGTTCGAGCAGGCCCTCCCGTGGAGCGGGCACTGGGACGAGGTCTCGGCGGCCCGCGCGGCCGCGCTCGGCTTCGAGCTGCTCACCGCGCTGGCGCTGTTCGGGCTCGGTCGCCGCGTCCGAGCCGGGCCGGAGGGGAGGACCCTCGGCATCGCCCTGGCGTACGCCTGGCTCGCCTACCCGTTCACGATGTACACGCTGGGCTCGAGCTTCAACGACTGCGCTGGTCGCGCTGCTCGTGGTCTGCTGCCTGCTGGTGCTCTCCTCGCCGCCGGCTCGCGGGGCGGCGTCGGCGCTCGCGGGGCTGACCAAGTTCGGGCCGCTGGTGCTGGCGCCGCTGTTCGCGGCCGGCCACGGGGAGCGGCGGGCGCGGCCCCTGATCCTCTTCACGCTGGCCTTCCTTGCGACCGCGGCGGTCGTGACCATCCCGCTCCTGCCCGACGGCGGCTTCCGCGAGCTGTACGACCGCTCGCTCGGCTACCAGGCATCGCGCGGCTCGCCGTTCAGCGTCTGGGGGCAGGCGCCATCGCTGCACTGGCTGCAGACGCTGAGCAAGGTCTTCGCGCTGGGGCTCGCCGCGCTGTTCTTCTTCGTCCCCGAACGACGCTCGACGGTTCAGGTCGCCGCGCTCGCGGCCGCTCTGCTGATCGCCGTCCAGGTGACCGCGAACCACTGGTTCTACCCCTACGCGGTCTGGTTCGCCCCGCTGGTCCTCGTGGCCGTCTTCGCCCAGCGCAGGGGCCCCGAACCCGCGATCCGGCGCCCCTAGGCACGGATTTCGACAGCCGGTCGAGCGGCCTCGCGGCGATCTTTCGACATCGGGCCAACGATCAGATCCGCGCACCCGAGCGGACAATTTCGGGCATGACGGGAGCGATGAGACAGGTTGTTGCGTTTGGCGGCGGCGGGTTCTCCCAGGAGTCCGGGAACCCGCTTCTCGACGACTACGTCCTCGGCCTCACCGGGACGGCGAACCCGCGCATCTGCTTCCTGCCGACGGCGAGCGGCGACGCGGACCACTACGTCGTCCGCTTCTACAACGCGTTCCGGGACCGCGCCCGGCCCTCCCACGTCAGCCTCTTCCGCCGGGAGCGGGGCGTCCCGGACATCCGCTCGCATCTGCTCGCCCAGGACGTGATCTACGTCGGCGGCGGCAGCCTGATCAGCCTGCTCGGCGTCTGGCGGGCGCACGGCATCGACTCGATGCTCCGCGAGGCGTACGAGGCCGGCGTGATCCTCTGCGGGCTGAGCGCCGGGTCGCTCTGCTGGTTCGCGGAGGCCGTCAGCGGATACCACGGCGAGGTCAACCGGGTGCCCGCGCTGGGATTCCTGCGCCACAGCAACGCGGTCCACTACTGCGACGGCGATCGGCGGGGCGCGTTCCACCGCCATCTGCTGGACGGGATGCCCGCGGGCTTCGCGGCCGAGGACGGAGCGGCGCTGCGCTTCGTCGGCGACGAGCTGGTCGAGGTGGTCGCCTCGCGGCCGGAGGCCCGGGCCTACAAGCTGGAGCGGCGAGGGAGCCAGGTCCTCGAGACGAGGCTGGCGACCCGGTACCTGGGCGGGGAGGCCCCGGACAACGTCATACCGCTTGCGCGCCAGGCAGCGGCTTAGGCTGCGTTGGTGACTACACGGCGTCGCATCCTGGCCCTCGGCGGTCACGACTTCGACCGCCGGGCGGGCAACGACGCGATCTGCGACCTGATCGTCGAGCTCGCCGAGTCGCCGAGGCCGAAGATCTGCCTGCTGCCGACCGCGAGCGGCGACCCCGAGGACCAGATCGTCCGCTTCCGGAGGGCCTTCGCCGAGCGGGACTGCGTCCCGCAGGTGATCTCGCTCTTCCGGCTGGGCGAGGAACCCGTCGACCTGCGGGAGGAGCTGCTCGGCCAGGACGTGATCTACGCCGGCGGGGGGAGCATGATCAACCTGATCGCGGTCTGGCGGGCGCACGGCCTCGACCAGATCCTGCGCGAGTGCTGGCGGGAGGGGATCCTGATCGTGCGGCCAGAGCGCCGGCGCGATGGTCTGGTTCCAGGGAGGGATCACCAGCTCGCAGGGCGAGCCGGCCGTGGCCGACGGGCTCGGGCTGTTGCCCGGCAGCGCCTGCGTCCACTATCTGACCGAGCCGGTCCGCCGCCGCCGCTTCCTGCGAGCGATCAGCGCGGGTGAGCTGGAGCCCGGGCTGGGCCTGGAGGATCAGACCGGCGCGCTCTTCGAGGACACCCAGCTCGCCGAGACGATCAGCGCTCGCGACGGCGCCGCGGTCTGGGAGGTGAGCGCGGAGAGCGGGAGCGCACGGGAGGAGGAGCTCTACTCGCGCCGCCTGGAGGACAACCGCCCGCCGATCAACGACATGCGCGCCGACATCCTCGAGCTGCGCCAGACGCTCGCGACGCGCGCTTCCCGCCGGCGGGCCCATCGCAGGCGCCCCGGCCGGCTGGACTAGAGCGCGCCGCCGGCGGCGGGTGGGAGCGCTGGGGTCGGCGCCCGAGTCGCCGACCTGCTCGCGCGCCAGGAAGTCCTCGATCAGCAGCGGGCTTTCCTTCGCCTGCTCGCAGACGTTCAGCAGGTCGTTCATCGACGAGACCTCCTCGACCTGCTCCTTGACGAACCAGTTGAGGAACTGCTCGGCGCGGAAGTCGCTCTGCTCGCGAGCGAGCTTGAAGAGGGCGTTGATCTCGTCGCTGACCCGCTTCTCCTGCTCCAGGGCCATCTTCACCGGCCCGACCACGTCGTCGTACTTCGTCTGCTGCGAGGTGATGTCGGGGATCCGCACCTCCTCGTCGGTGTCGAGCAGGTACTGGACCATGATCATCGCGTGGTTCCGCTCCTCCACCGCCTGGCGGTAGAAGAAGGCGGCGAGCCTCGGCAGGGTCTCGGAGTCGTAGTAGACGGCCGCGCCGATGTACTGCTGCTGCGCGGCGAACTCGTTCGAGATCTGCTCGTTGAGGGCGTCGGCGAAAGTTCTGCTGTGAGCCATGGGCTCGCGGCAGCCTACCTATCAGCCCCAGCGAAAGCCAGTCTCCGTGGGCATCGGCTCGAGCGGGCTCGAGGGCAGGCCCGGGCTCGGTCCCGGCGGTGTTGTAGCCGGACGGGCGCGACGTCGTTCGGGGTGTCGGGATGGAAGAGCGAGGCCAGGTACTGGATGTGGCCTCGGCCCGGGCCGAGCTCCCACTGGCCGCCGCCGTAGGCGCCGATGCCGTTCTCGTCGCAGTAGTCGTAGGCGGCGAAGAGCTCGTGCAGCGGGCCGAAGCGCGAGGGCTTGATGTTGACCATCTTCGGAGGCCAGACCTGGCCCTTGATGTCGGCCACCGAGTGGATCACGGCGTCCCAGGTGACCCGGTCGGCGACCGGATCGAGGATCGGCCGGGTCTCGTCGTTCACGTCCGGGTCCTCCAGCCAGGCATCGGGGAACGCCTCGATCAGCTTGCGGTAGAGCTCGGGGTCGGTCTCCACGTCGACCGGCGTGCCCTTGTACTGGCCCTTCAGATCGAGCGAGTCGACGGCGCCGGTCTCCACCAGCTGCCCGATCAGCTCGTCGGACCAGTCGTTGGTCGGATCGAGCTTGAAGCGCAGCGTCGGATAGATCTCGAGCCGCTTGCGGACCGGCTCGATCGTCGAGACCTCCTCGGATCCGGGCGGCGTCAGCCGCATCGAGACGACGAAGGTGACGGGCCTCGGCTCGCGTCCCACGACCTCGTGGAGCGACTTGCCGGCCTGCCGCAGCGCCAGGTCGAGCGCCGCGCTCTCGAAGGCCCAGCGCCGGTAGTTGACGGAGACCTCGCGCTCGGGCGGGCTGGGGAAGAGGTCGGCTCCGTCGAGCAGCTCCGAGAACGACGCGATCGTGTGCTTGCCGGCGAGGTCCAGGACCGGGCCGGCGTCCTGGAAGGCGATGTGGTCGAGGGAGTCGTAGACGACGTCCTCGCCCAGCCCCTCGTGGCCGCCGCCCTTCAGGTGGATGGTCGTGGTCAGCCGGTCGAAGTCGGTGCCCTCCGGATGGAACTCGCGCCCCTCGAGCTCGTAGGAGTCGATCTCGAGCGGCAGGTCCTTGATCACGTCGTAGCTGGCCACGGCGGCGGACCTTACCGACCGGCCGATCTCGGCTTTCGAGGCTCGCGTAACGTTGCGGCCCTCCGCCAGACGAATGACGCGTTCACGGGCGGACCGTCCGATCTACGAGAGGAGAAGGAATGGCCGAGTCACTCGGCGCCGACGCAGGCGCCGGCCTAAAGGCGCTGGGCGTCAACTGCACGCTGAAGCGCTCGCCGGAGAACTCGAACACGGAGGCGCTGATGAACCGCGTGCTGGGGCTCCTGGAGGAGCACGGGGTGGAGACCGAGATCCTGCGACCCGTCGACTACGACATCAAGTTCGGCGTCAGCTCCGATGAGGGCGACGGCGACGAATGGCCCCAGATCCTGGAGAAGTTCAAGGCCGCCGACATCCTGCTGATGGGCATGTCGATCTGGTTCGGGGTGCGCTCCTCGGTCTGCCAGATGGTGATCGAGCGCCTCGACGGGACCTACAACGAGCGCAACGACGTCGGGCAGTACCCGCTCTACAACAAGGTCGCGGGAGTCGTGGTGACCGGCAACGAGGACGGCGCGCACGCCAGCGCCGAGACCACCCTCTTCAACATGACCCACCTCGGCTGCGTGGTGCCGCCCAACGCCGACACCTACTGGGTGGGCGACGCCGGGCCGGGGCCCTCGTACCTCGACGCCGGCGGGCCGGATCACCCCTACACGCAGCGGACCAGCTCGTGGTGCGCCCACAACCTGCTCCACATGGCGCGGATCATGCGCGAGAACCCGATCCCGCCGATCGGCAACACGCTGGAGGAGATGGGCGGCGACGCCGTCCACACGGGCTAGGACGCGGCAAGCCGAAAGGGAGCCGAGCCGCGTAATATGCTTGCGGCGTAACCCAGGGCCAAGGAGAGGGCGACGGGATGAATTGCGCGGGGAGCGCGAGGCGTCTGAGAGGAATGGCGGTGGCGGCATCGGCCGCGGCCTTCGCGATCGCCGCGATGGCGCCTGCGGCGGCCTCGGCGGCCAACAGCCTCGCCGTCCACGGCAGCGTCAACCAGGTCTACGTCACCGGCGCCCAGCCGGGCACGAGCCTGCGACTGCTCGACCGCAAGGGAAAGCGCGTCAAGACCAGGCCGGTGGGGACGCTGGGCGGCGTCGTCTTCCGCGGGATTCCGGCCGGGAAGGGCTACCGGGTGCGCGCCGCGGACGGATCCCTCTCCGTGAAGGTCGGCGTGATGAGGGACAGGCCCGCACCGAAGGACCCCTCGATCTACAACCAGACGCTCCCCGCAGGGCGGCTACGGGTACATGACCACGCGGGACGGGACCAGCCTCGCGGTCGACGTCCGGCTGCCGGGCCCGGCTGACAAGGGGCCGTACCCGACGCTGGTCGAGTACTCGGGCTACGGCTACGCCAACCCCGCCGGCGCCGAGAGCGGCATCAGCCAGATCATGAACCTGCTCGGCTACGCCGTCGTCGACGTGAACATGCGCGGCACGGGCTGCTCCGGCGGAGCCTTCGACTACTTCGAGAGGCTGCAGAGCCTCGACGGCTACGACGTCGTGGAGACGGCCGCCCGCCAGCCCTGGGTCCTCCACAACAGGGTCGGCATGGTCGGCGTCTCCTACGGCGGGATCAGCCAGCTCTTCGTCGGCGCCACGAGGCCGCCGCACCTCGCCGCGATCACCCCGCTGTCGGTGATCGACAACACCGCGACCACGCTCTACCCGGGCGGCCTGCTCAACACCGGCTTCGCCGTGCAGTGGGCCCAGGACCGGGTCGACGACTCCAAGCCGGCCTCGCCGACCGAGGGCCAGGGCTGGGCCTACAAGCGGATCCAGGGCGGGGATCAGATCTGCAAGGCCAACCAGACCCTGCACACCGCCGCCGCGGACCTGATCGCCAAGATCTCGAAGAACCGCTACTTCCGGCCGAGGGTGGCGAACCCGCTGTCTCCCGCGACCTTCGTCAACAACATCAGGGTCGCCCGTCTTCATGGCCTGCCAGTTCAACGACGAGCAGACCGGCGCCCACTGTCCCAACCTCGCGGACCGGTTCACCCAGACGCGCCGCAAGTGGTTCACCTTCACCAACGGCTTCCACATCGATTCCCTCGATCCCGAGACCTTCAACCGCTGGTTCGACTTCCTCGAGCTGTACGTGGCCCAGCGAAAACCGCAGTACCCACCGGGGGCGGCGGCCTCCGCGCCGGCGATCTACGCGTCCGCGATGGGCATCCCGGGCGTGACGCTGCCGCATGACCCGATCCAGGACCAGCCGAGCTACCAGGCCGCGCTCAGCGCGTTCCAGGCCATACCGCCGATCCGGATCCTCTTCGACAACGGCGCGGGTGGCGCCACCGGTAACCCCTACCCGGCCTTCGAGCGCGACTTCAATCGCTTCCCGATCCCCAAGACCAGGGCGCGCTCCTGGTTCTTCGGCGCCAATGGAGCGCTCACGGGCAAGCCTCCGAAGAAGGGGCGCAAGGGCGGCAGCGACACCTTCATCTGGGACAAGAACGCGCGGCCCCCCAGCGACTTCGCGGGCACGGACACCGGCGGAGGCGATCTCTGGACCGCTCACCCCAACTTCGACTGGCGCCAGCCGCCGGCGGGGAACGCCGCGTCCTTCGTCACCCCGCCGCTGGCGCGCGACGCCGGAATCATCGGAGCGGGCGCCGTTCACGCCTGGATCCGGGCCTCCGCGCCGAACGTGGATCTCCAGGTCACCGTCTCGGAGGTCCGCCCCGACGGCAAGGAGACCTACGTGCAGAGCGGCTACCTGCGCACCAGCGCCCGCAAGCTGGACGCGAAGCACAGCTCGCTGCTCGAGCCGGTCCTCAGCCTGCGGCGCGAGGACGCCGCCAAGCTGCCCAAGGGCCGCTTCACGAAGCTGATCATCCCGCTCTACTACGAGGGCCACGTCTACCGGGCCGGATCGCGGATCCGCGTCACCGTGAGCGCCCCGGTCGGCGACCAGCCGGTCTGGGCCTTCGCCGAGACCGTCCCCGCCGGCAACGCGAACGTCACGGTCGCCTTCTCGCACAAGCACCCGTCCCGGCTGATCCTGCCGCTGGTGCCGGGCGTGACGGCGCCGACGCCGCTGCCCCCGTGTCCCGGGCTGCGCGGCGAGCCCTGCCGCACGTTCGCCCTAGGCCTCCTCAGTAGTGGCTGAGGTGCGCTGAGTCAGGCCAGGTTCCGTCCCCGGGCATGTCGAGTCGACCGGTCAGAGGCTGGCGCCATTCGGGTGTCACCGTGCGGACGCGCTCGCGGAGTCGGTGACGGGGCCGAAAGGCTTCGCCGTTACGAGCCTCGAATTCAAGCCCCGTGTCGGAGGCAGCTATCGCATCGAGATGCAGCCGCCCGAAGGCGATCCTTTCTACCTGACCGGGGAGTTCCGCGAGGTCGACTCGCCCGCCCGCCTCGTCTTTACGTTCGTATATGAGGACCCAGATCCCGATGATGTCGAGACCCTTGCCGAGCTGTCGTTCCGAGATCTAGGCGAGGCGTCCGTCGCCGTCATCGCAGGTCCACTCGACCACGACGACGTTGTCGAGTTGCAGGCGCCTGCCTACCTCCAGCGTCCGAGCTCGGGGAACCGTCGCGCTCGGACTTCGGCGACGAGGCTTGCGCGGTTCGCACCACCTCGTCCGATCTGACGGCCATTGGCGGCACGACATCCTCTGCCAGGCGGGACGCCGATGGACTTCTCGGTTCGCGCAGAGCAGGGCTTTCGATCAATCCTCGGACGTCGCGCCATCGGACCAGCTGATCGCATCATGGGAACGCCTTCCACTAGGCGACTTTGAGGCCGGGGCCGGGGAGGGCCTCGGCGTCGCGCGCGCCGATCTCCTCGCCGCACTTATCGCAGCGCAGCTCGAGGGTCGGCTCGCCGCCGCAGCCCTTGTGGCGGATCTCGACGGGCGGGCCCTCCTCCGCCATGTAGCGGTCGCCCCACTCGCGGAGCGCCATCAGCACGGGGTAGAGGTCGAGGCCCATCTCGGTGAGCCGGTAGCGGTCGCGGGTGCGGACCGCGTCCTTGTAGGGCTCGCGGCGCAGGACGCCGGCGTCGACCAGCCGGCCGAGCCGCTCGGAGAGCAGGGAGCGGGAGATGTCGAGGGTCGCCTGGAAGTCCTCGAAGCGCTTGGTCCCGGAGAACGCCTGGCGCAGGATCACCAGCGTCCAGCGGTCGCCCAGCAGGGCGGCCGGCCTGGCGATCGAGCATCTCTCCTCGGCGATGTCCGCGGCGCGCATCCGGGCCAGCATAGCGAGGCTGCGTTCGGAATCCGAACCCTATAGCCTGCGTCCAACTTCTGAACCCAAGGTTTCGACGAAGGAGGATCCGATGCCGAAGCTCGACCTGACCATTCCCGCGGAGTCCCTCACCGAAGACGCCAGGCAGGAGCTCGCCCGCGATCTCGGCGCCACTCTGTTGCGCTGGGAGGGAGCGCCGGACACCGAGTTCTTCCGCTCCATCACCTGGACCCACGTGCACGCGCTGCCGGCGGACGAGATCCAGACTCCGGACGGCGTCGCCAAGCCACACGCCGTCATCGACGTCACGGTCCCGAGCGGCGCCCTCAGCGAGCGGCGCAAGGCGGGGCTGGTCGAGGACGCGACCAAGCTGGTCCTCGACGCGACCGGCTGGGGCCCCGACGCGGGCGTCCGGGTCTGGACGCTGATCCACGAGGTGCCGGACGGCAACTGGGGCGCCGCGGGCCAGGTCGTCCGCTTCGAGCAGCTCCGCGAGGCGGCCAAGGCCGAGCGAGGAGGAGGGCTCGGGAAGGAGAAGGTCTCCGGCAACGTGAGAAGGTCCCGGCATGAGGCAGCTCGAGTTCCTCGAGAAGGGCAAGCTCGAATGGCGCGACGCGCCCGATCCGAAGCTCGAGGGCGACGGCGAGGCGCTCGTCCGTCCGGTCGCCCTCGCGACCTGCGACATCGACGTGGCCTTCGTGCAGGGACGTTTCCCGGCAGAGTCGTTTTCGTTCGGGCATGAGTGCGTCGCGGAGGTGACCGATGTCGGCGACTCCGTCAAGTCGGTCGAGCCGGGTGACCTGGTCAGCGTGCCCTTCCAGATCTCCTGCGGGGAGTGCGACGCCTGCCGCGCCGGCAGGAGCGGGAATTGCGATTCGGTGCCGAGGCTCTCCACCTACGGGCTCCCGATCGGAGATAGACTACGGCGGCTTCGCGAGCGACTCGGTGAGGGTCCCCTACCCGGACGCGATGCTGGTCCCGATTCCCGATGGCATCAGCCCCACGACCGTTGCCAGCCTCTCGGACAACATTCCGGACGCCTGGCGGTGCGTGGCTCCTCCGCTCGCGGAGCGCCCGGGGGAGCCGGTGCTGATCGCAATGGGGGCCGGCTCGATCGCGCTCTACTCGGTGGCGATCGCACTCGCCCTCGGAGCCGAGAGGGTCGACGTCGTTGGCGGTAACTCACGCGATCGCGAGCTGGCGGCGAAGCTGGGCGCGAACGTCCTGGACGAGGAGTTCCCGCACCGGGTGGGCTTCTATCCGATCACGGTCGATGCCAGCGCCGACCCCGACGGAATCGCCTGCGTCCTGCGTTCGACCGATGCCGATGGCTACTCGACCAGCATCGGCATCTACCTCGAGCCCACCCCGCTGCCGCTGCTCGACATGTTCACGCAGGGGATCACGTTCGTGACCGGGCCGCCCGCACGTGCGGACGCTGATGCCCGACGTACTGGAGCTGGTCCGCGAGGGCAAGTTCGACCCGGACCCGATGACGGTCAACAAGGTCGCCTGGGACGACGCGGCCGAGGCGCTCTCGGATCTGCGCGCGAAGACCGTGGTGGAGCGCGCCGTCTAGCCGGTGCCGCCGGGAACGACGCCGCCGGTGCTGCCGGAAGAGGTCTTGGCGCCGACCGGCGGCCGCAGGGGCGCGATCTGAGGCTGCTGGAAGAGCAGCCGCATGCCGTCCTCGGCGGCGAAGAAGAAGAACGCCCCAACCCCCTGCTTGAGCGCCGGCGGCACGCAGGACGCCGCCAGCGCAGCGGAGGTGCTGAGGATCGCCTGGCTGGCGCTGGCCTGCGGGCTGTCGGTGAAGGAGATCTCCATCGCCAGGTTGCTCAGCTGCGGCTTCGCCTTCTTCTTCAGCGGCAGCCGGACGGTCTTCTTGACCTTCTTCCTCTTGCCCTTGACCCGCACCTTCTTGGTGATGAACTTGAAGTTGTATTGGAGGCGCAGCTGCCTTGGCGCGGGCACCGAAGCCGGCGGCCCCTCCGTCGGCGCAGGCGTCCTGGGTCTGCACGCTCTGCGGCCCGAGCTTGCGGGAACCGAGTCGCAGGTTCTGCTTGTTCAGATTCTGCGCGAACTGGCCGTAGTTCCAGCCTGCGACGTCCTGCGGAGCCAGGCCCGTGCGCTTCGCGGCGCCCACGGGATTCGCGGCGGCGGTCGCCGCCAGGCCAAAGTTCCACGCCTTGACCCTCGGGAAGGCCATCGCGAAGTTGTTGGTCCAGGGCGCCCGCGCCGGGTCCGTCACCCGGCCGCTGTTCCAGTCGTCCTGCTCGAGGTCGGTGAGCAGGGCGAACACGTTGGGATCGTCGACCCCGGTGAATGCGTAGCCGGCCTGGGTCGGGTCGTAGCTCATCCCGTTGAGGTCGATGATCCGGTTGCAGGGGAAGGTGGCGCGCAGGGAGCTCGCGAGGCCGGTTGCCACGTCGCGTCGGTCATCGCCGGGAACTGGCCGCTTCCCGTGAAGCGGCTGTTGAGGACGAAGATGTCCTGCGGGCGCACGTACGGGGCAAGGCCCTGGTGGGTCGGGTCCGTGTTGAACTGCGTCCAGGAGTTGACGTTGCCCTGGGTGTTGATCCGGATCATCATCGTGAAGCGGGTGGCGGCCGGCCCGTCAGGGGCGAGGCCGTAGGGAGAGGCCGGGCACGCCTCCTGCGCTGCCTTGGCGGCAGCGGCGGGGTCCGGGACGGCGGAGCGCCCGGCGATCAACAGCAACGCGAGCAGCGCGGCGGCCGCGATCAGCGTGATCGCGCGACGGGCGCGCTGAGCGCTCCCATGCGGGTGTGTGGCGACTCCTGCCATAAGGGACGAGTGGCGCCAAGCTAACGGCGCTCTCCCCTTCAACACGCGAGCCTTGTTGCAGTTGTGCAGGGGTTACGTCAGGGCGCGGTTCGCCAGCGCCCCGAAGGCTCTCGATCGCCGCGGCGAGATCCCCCTCGGAGGTGTCCTCCTCGCGCGCGTGGCTGATGCCGCCGATCGACGGCGAGAAGATCATCGCCGTCGGCATGTGCGGCGCCATCGAGGCGGCATCGTGGAGCGCGCCGCTGGGAAGCTCGAAGGCGGTGCCGGTGACGTCCTCGCAGGCCTGGCGCGCCAGCGAGACCAGCTCCGGGTCGAATGCGATCGGGTCGATCCTCCAGATCGGCTCCTCGCTCGTCTCACAGCCACGCTCCGCCGCGCACTCCGCCACCGCCGCGCGGGTGGAGGCGAGCATCAGCGCCAGCGGCTCGGCGTCGCGGTGGCGGAGGTCCACCTGCATGGACGCCGCGCCCGCGACCGCGGTGACGATTCCGGGCTCGTAGGTCACGACGCCGACCGTCCCAACGCCGTCCTGATCGCGGGCGATCTCCTCGATGCGCAGAGCCGCCGCGGCCGCGGCAAGCCCTGCGTCGTGGCGGGCGTCCATCGGCGTCGTGCCGGCGTGCGCGGCCCGGCCCTGGATCACGAAGCGATGGCGCTCGACGCCGGCGCAGCCGCTCACCGCCGCGGCCCTGATGCCCTCCGCCTCCAGGACCGGTCCCTGCTCGATGTGCAGCTCCAGGTAGGAGCCGATTCGCTCCAGCCGCGAGCGGCACTCGAGGACCCGCTCGAGGTCGACGCCGTTCTCTGCCAGCACCCCCGGGGCGCGCAGCCCGTCGGAATCCCGCGCGTTGGCGAGCTCGGCCGGATCGAGCGTGCCGGCGGCCGCCGAGCTGCCGAACAGGCTGCGCCCGAAGCGCGCGCCCTCCTCGTCCGCCCAGTCCACCAGGGCAAGGGTGCGGGGCGGCCTTTCCCCGGCGCCCGCCCAGGCCCGCAGGACGCCGAGCGCTGCCATCACCCCGAGCGCGCCGTCGAGCCAGCCCCCGTTCGGCACGGAGTCGAGGTGGGAGCCGACCGCGAGCGCCGGCTCGGCCTCCCCCGGCAGGTAGGTCCAGGCGTTGCCCGCCTCGTCGACCTCGGGCTCCAGCCCGATCTCGGCGAGCAGCTCCCCGAAGAACTCCCGCGCCCTGCGCCATCCGTCGCTCCAGCAGAGCCGCTGCGCGCCGTCGCGATCGCCGGTCCGCTTCTGGAGCTCGCGCAGGTCGGCGATCACCCTCTCCGCGTCGATGGCGACCATCATGAATCGGGTTGGCTGTGCGGACCTCTCGCCACCTGCCCGCTCCCTTCCGCAGGGCCTGGCTCAGACAGTGCGGCCCGCCGCCGCCGAGCGTGAACATCGACAGGTCGAGCTCGACGACCTCGAGGCCTCGCGCTCGGAGGGCGGCGTTCAGCTCCTGGGCGCCGGTCGCCGAGATCACCCGGTCGCCACCGAGCGAGATCGCGTTGACGCCCAGCGTGAAGGCCTGCTCCGCGCTCACCTCGATCAGGTCGAAGCCCTTGCCCCGCAGCCACTCGACGGCGGCCGAGGGCAGGACCTCGGTGCAGGCCGCCGCCAGCTTCTCGCCGAGCACGGCGACCAGCACGTCGATGTGGACATAGCGCTCAGGGAAGGGCTGGACGCGCGCCTCCCAGCCGTCCTCGCGGAACCAGCCGGCAAGCTGCTCCGCCGCGACCTCCTGCGTGCGCGTCTCGCCGGCGCCGATCATCACGCTGCCGGGCTCGACGATCATCACGTCGCCGCCCTCCAGCGACCCGGCGGTGATCATCCCCCGGATCGGGATACCGGCCTCCTGGTGGAACCGGATCACGGGCGCGTACTCGCCACGCCGCCACCATTGCGCCGGCTGGGTGATCACCGTGCCGTTCGGGCCCATCGTGCTCGAGTCGCGGGTGAACACTCCGTACGGCAGCGCCGGATCGGTCTCGAGGAAGTGGCAGCGGACACCCGCGTCCTCGTAGGCGCCACCAGGGCGGCGTGCTGGGACGCGGCCAGCTCGGGATCGAAGCGATGCCCGGCCTCGAGCGTGGCGCGGGTGATCGCGCTGGTCTCGCGCCAGCGGAAGCTCTCCGGCCTGCAGAGCAGCACGTCCTGCAGGCGCCCGAATTCCGAGTCCACGCCCCAGGCCGACTCGGCGGCGTTCACTCCGAGCACCACCCGGATCGTTCGCAGCGACCGGTCGCTCGCGCCGCGGACGAGCCCGCCGTGGGCGAGGGAGTCGGCGATGTAGGCCATGGTCGGGCCGGTCAGCCGCTCGCCCGGGCAGCACGTTGGGGACGCCGGGCGGATAGGCCGCGAGGGACTCGGCCGCGATCCTGCCCTCGGCCGCCTCGAAGGGCACGACCTCCTGGGGCCCGAGGAAGGCGTCGCGAGGGGCGAGCTCGAGCGGGCCCCAGGGCGGAGGCTCGGCGAAGGCGCCGCCGCTCGCTCGAGGTCGCTCTGGCCGATCTGCTCGACCGCGTGCTCGAAGCGCTTCGAACGAGCCGCTCAGCCGAGGCGGTGGCGGTCTCGCCGATGCCGAACACGGCGACGATCACGTTCTCGGAGAAGAGCTCGAGGACGACGTCGTCCTTCTCACGCATCAGCTCGGCGATCCGGTGTCCTGTGGCACCGGTGCCACGGACGTCGACGGAGAGCCTCAACGGGTCCCAGGCCGCGACGCTCGTCCGCCCGGCGAGGCGCTCGTCGAGCACATCGAGGCCGGGGATCTCCCGCACCCGCTCGCGCGTCTTCTCGAGCGTTTCAGGGTGACGTCCAGGAGCTCGTGCCCCTTGGTGACGGCGTACGCGCCTCGCCGCATCCAGCGATGCCGTCAGCAGCGCGTTCGGGCTGGTCGACTCGACCAGCGTCACCGAGCGGTCGATGATGTCCTCGTCTACGCGCCCGCCCTTCCCCAAGTGCGCCCCAGGCCGCCTCGGCGGCGCTCACTCCGAGACCACCCGGATCGTTCGCAGCGACCGATCGCTCGCCCCGCGGACGAGCCCCCCGTGGGCGAGGGAGTCGGCGATGTAGGCCATCGTCGGGGCCGTCAGCCTCTCGCCCGGAAGCACGTTGGGCACGCCCGGCGGATAGGCGGCAAGCGACTCCGCCGCGATCCTGCCCTCCGCCGCCTCGAAGGACACAACCTCCTGGGGCCCGAGGAAGGCATCCCGCGGGGCAAGCTCGAGCGCGCCCCAGGGAGGTGGCTCGGCGAAGGCGCCGCGCAGCTCGCGATCGCCGGGCCCGACCTGCTCGACCGCATGCTCGAGCCCCTCGATCAGCTGCTCGGCCGTGGCGGTGGCGGTTTCGCCGAGGCCGAAGACGGCGACGATCACATTCTCGGAGAAGAGCTCCAGCACCACGTCGTCCCTCTCCCTCATCAGCTCGGCGATCCTGTGGCCGGTCGCCCCGGTGCCCCGGACGTCGACGGAGAGGCGGAGCGGATCCCAGGCCGCGACGCTGGTCCTCCCGGCGAGGCGCTCGTCGAGCACGTCGAGGCCGGGGATCTGCCGGACACGCTCGCGGGTCCGCGCGAGCGTCTGGAGCGTCTCATCGAGCAGCTCCTGCCCCTTGGTGGCCGCGACGCGCCTCGCCGCGTCCAGCGAGGCGGTGAGCAGCGCGTTCGGGCTGGTGGACTCGACCAGGGTGACGGAGCGGTCGATCACGTCCTCGTCCACCCGGTCGCCGTAGCCGAGATGGAGGATCGCCGACTGGGTGAAGCTGCCGACGATCTTGTGAGTGCTGGAGAGCACCATGTCGGCGCCGCCACGCAGAGCTCCGGTCGGCAGGTCAGGGTGGAAGTAGAGGTGCGAGCCCCAGGCCTCGTCCACGACCAGGGGGACGTCGCGATGCGTGTGCGACCTCGGCGAGCTCCGCGACGCGCGCGACCGCCCCGAAGTAGGTCGGCGAGACCAGCATCGCCGCCTCGGCGTCGGGCTCGGACTCCAGTGCCGCGTCCAGCGCCTCCGGAGTGACGCAGTGCGCGATGCCGAGCTCGGGATCGATCTCGGGGGCCACGAAGGTCGGGCCGCAGGCCCGAGAGGACGAGCCCGTCGATGATCGAGGAGTGGACGTTCCTCTGGACGACGACCGGCCCGCGGTGGGGCGGACCGGTCTTCAGCTCGCCGGTGGCATGGGCCAGCGTCATGCAGATCGCGTGGTTGCCCCCGGACGCGCCATTGAGCAGGAACCAGCTGCGCCGCGCGCCCCAGGCATCCGCCGCGAGGCGCTGCGCCCGCTGGAACGGGGTGGGCTCTGGCCCGACGTCGATGCCCTCGATCCCCGCAGGGACGTCGTGGAGCACCGCCGCCTCGCCGAGGGCCTCGATCAGCGCCTGATCCGCGCCGACGCCCTTGTGCCCCGGGATGTGGAACCGCCCCGGGTTCCGCGCGACATAGGAGACGACCGCGTCGAGGTAGGGAGCTTCGTTCTGGTCGGCCACCGGCCGCCTACGCTCCGTGCGGCGGCTCGCCGCCCGTGTATCGCGAGTACGGGTACCACCACTCCTTGGGCGCCACCTCGCTCTCGATGTGGACGTGCTTGGTCTCCTGGAAGGCCTCCAGGCCCTCGCGCCCCAGCTCGCGCCCCAGGCCCGACTGCTTGTAGCCGCCGAACGGCCCGGCGTCGTTGTCGGTGAGCGGGTCGTTGAACCAGACGGTCCCGGCCTTCACCTCGCGCATGCAGCGCAGGATGGTCTTGAAGTCCTCGGTGTAGATGTTGGCTCCGAGCCCGTACGGGGTCGAGTTGGCGAGCTCGATGGCCTCGTCCAGGCTCTTGACGCGAACCAGGGGCGCCACCGGGCCGAAGGTCTCCTCCCGCAGCAGGTCGGTGTCGGCGGGCGCGCCGGTGACCACCGCCGGCGAGAAGAAGTGCCCGCGCTCCTGGCCGCCCGAGTCGCCCCCGACGACGAGCTCGGCGCCGGCGCCCACCGCGGCCTCCACCTGCGTGGCGACCTTCTGGCGCTGGTCCGCCGAGACCATCGGCCCGATGTCGGTGTCGCTCCGCATGGGATCGCCGATCACCAGGTCCTTCGTGTAGTCGACGAACGCCGACAGGTAGTCGTCGTAGACGTCGTCCAGCACGTAGAACCGCTCCGCGGACGTGCACACCTGTCCCGAGTTGAGGAACGCCGCCCAGGCCCCGCCCTTGGCGGCCACGTCGATCCGATCGGCGACGTCTGAGCAGACGATGAAGGGGTCCTTCCCGCCCATCTCGAGGTTGACGCGCGCCATGCGGTCGACGCAGGCCCGCGCGACCTTCTTTCCGGTCGCCACGGAGCCGGTGAAGGCGATTCCGTCGATCCGCGGCTCGGAGGCGATCGCGGCCCCGACCTCGGGGCCGCCGGCCAGCAGGTTGACGACGCCGGGCGGCAGGTGGTCCAGGCAGGGAGCAAGCATCAGGGTCGAGAGCGGGGTGAGCTCCGAGGGCTTGGCGACCAGCGTGTTCCCCGCCGCCAGCGCCGGCGCCATCTTCCAGGCCAGGAGCAGCAGCGGGTAGTTCCAGGGCACGATGCAGCCGATCACCCCCAGGGGCTCCTTGACCACCAGCGAGAGCTGGCTCGACTCGATCGAGGGAATCACCCGTCCAGCGGAATCCCGCCCGATCTCGGCGTAGTAGTCGAAGCAGGCCGCCGTCCAGCCGACCTCATCCGAGTTCTCGACCAGGGGCTTCCCACCCTCGAGCGTCATCACCTCGGCGAGCTCGTCAGTCCGGGCCCGAAGCCGGGTCGCGACCTCACGCAGGAGCTCGCCGCGGTCCACAGCCGGCGTCGGACCCCACTCTCGCGCGGCCTCACTGGCGGCGGCGAACGCGCCATCGAGCTGCTCCGCATCAGCCGTCCCCACAGAGGCGACGCTCTCCTCGGTGTAGGGATTCTCGACCTCGAGCGGCGCCCCATTGCCGGCGACCTATTCCCCATCAATCAGCAGACGGGTCTCGAGTTCGGCCACGGCGCGATGCTAGTGGGCAGACGCCGGCGGTCGCCGTGCGAGTCAGTTTCACTGCGAGCAGTAGGCGACCGCACGGCGTCGGCCCACCGTCCCACACGTCCCTGCACCCGAAACAGACAAGGCGGGGTAGGACGGCCAGGGGGAGAAGGAAACCGGCCGCCCTATCCGCCCGCCTGCGCCGAGGCTAAAACCCGGCGGAGGCGAGGCAACATCAAATATGTGGGCGGGCGCCGGAGTAGGGGGTCTCCGAACGCCCGCCCGCTGCCTCGACTCAAGGCCTGGCTTACCCCTCCTGCGCATCCCTAAACCTGGGTATCAGCGGCCTTTCCTCCGCTCTGTGCCTGCTTGTTCGGCCAGTTTGCGACCCCCTTAATGCTGGGTAGCTAGGCTAGGTGGGCGGCTTGTGATCTCGCACCTGCCTCCCTTGGGAGGTAGGAAGCCAGGGGGATCTGGCGCTTGCCGCGCGGAGCCGAGATCCATGGACGAAATTGCCTCGGCAAAAACCCAAGCGATTGGCATTCCCTCGCCGGGACCCCGGGAGCAGCTCGCCGGCGAGCGACGCCTGCTCGAGCGTTATTCGAGGGATCACTCCCCGACGGTGCGGGAGGAGCTGGTCGAGAGGTTCATGCCGCTCGCCCGGCGCCTGGCCGCTCGGTACGCCGGAGGCGCCGAGCCGTTCGACGATCTCGTCCAGGTCGCCAGCGTCGGGTTGGTCAAGGCCATCGATCGCTTCGACCCGGAGCGCGGCACCGCCTTCTCGACCTTCGCCGTCCCCACGATCCTGGGCGAGCTGAAGCGCCACTTCCGCGACCGCGGCTGGTCCGTGCACGTTCCGCGCGACGTACAGGAGCGGATCCTCAAGGTCGAGCGGGCGATGGCGGAGCTCCCCGCGAAGCTGGGGCACTCGCCGACCATCCAGGAGATCGGTCAGCGCATCGAGGCGAGCGACGAGGAGGTCCTCGAGGCCATGCATGCGGCCCAGGGTCACCACGCCGTGTCCCTCGACGCGACCTCGACGATCGGGGACGGTGACGAGCCAGGTCCACTCCGCGACCGGATCGGCTCGGAGGACCTCTCCTTCGACACGGTCGAGTACGGCGAGGCCATCGGGCCGGTGCTCAACGAGATCTCTGAGCGGGACCGCACGGTCCTCCACCTGCGCTTCGTGGAGGACATGACGCAGAGCGAAATCGCCGAGCGGGTCGGCGTCTCGCAAATGCACGTCTCGCGCATCCTGCGCGCGACCATCGACAAGCTGCGGCAGCGGATCCCGGAAGAAAGCGGCTAGCGCTCGACCTCGAACACGAGGAACTCGACTGCATCTCCCTGAGACGTCTCGTCCTTGGCGATCTCCATGGTGCTCGCCAGGCTGCGGAGCGAGCCGGCCCCCGGCACATCCATCTCGGCCATCAGCTTCTCGCCGGCTCCTTCCACCAGCGGGCCGACGCGCACGCCCAGCGTGCCGGCGCCGTCCTTGATCGAGATCCCGACGCGGCCGTCCGAGAAGTCATCCTCGCCGGAGGATGAGACCGCGTCGCCGAGCAGCACCGTGTCGGCCAGGCGATCGACGGAGAACTCAGCCCTGGCGGCCAGCGCGCCCATCACGCGGGCGAGGACCGGCTTCACCATCGCGCCGGGGGTGAGCGCCATCGCCAGCTCCTTCGGCGCGTGGGTGGGGATCCCGTTGGCGCTGAGCTCCGGAGGTGCATAGCCGAAGCGGATCGTCGTCCTGCTGCCCTGGGGCCCGCCGCTGATCTCGAAGTTGTCGGAGAGCGCGGCGATCAGCGGGAGGCCGAGGCCGAGCGAGGCGTCCCCCTCGCTCGCGCGCGGGCGAAAGCCATGGCCCTCGTCCGCGACCTGGATCTCGAGCTGCTCATCGCCGGGTATCGCGATCACCTGAAGGGGCCCGGTCTCCTCGTCGTACGCGTGCAGGACCACGTTGTTGCAGGCCTCGGTGACCACCGTCTTCAGGTCCGCGATCCGCGACCCGGAGAGCCCGAGGGCCTCGCCCAACCCGGCCACGGCCTGGCGGACGACGATCACGTTCTCGGCCGTCGCCGGCACCGTCAGCTCGAATTCGCTGGCGTTCATGCCGATGGCTTTCCCGAGTTGCCCGAGACCTCGTTGATGGCTTCCTCCCGCCGGGAGTGCACGGGCAGCTCGGCGCGCAGGCCGGTCACCTCGAGGACCCGGTCCACGGCATCGCCGCCGTTGGAGTGGACGACCGCAAATCCAATGTCCGCCTCGGCCGCGCGTCTGCGCCCGTCGAGGATCACGCCCAGAATGGACGAATCGATGAACGTTGCCGGAGAGAGATCGACGACGGTGGCCGTGCCCTCGTCGAGCAACGCGTCGAGCCGGCGCCGGAGATTCGGCGCCGTGCTCAGATCATGCTCGCCGGAGATGGTCAGCACCGCCAATCCTGCATCGTTCCGCTCAAGCGCGAGCTCCCCGGTCCGCACACCGGCGAAACTACCTTGATTGGAGGACACTCAAACCTCCTGCTCAGGACGTACGGAGGCGAGGCGATCGGCCCGCCGCTGCTGCAAGACCGTGAAGATCATCGCGAGCACGGTGATCGAGAACAGCATGGTGGCGATGATGTAGACCTGAACCGGGATCCCCCGCTGGGCGGCGCCGAAGATGTAGAGCGGGAACGTCACCTCGGTCCCCGCGGTGAAGTTGGAGACGACGAAGTCGTCGATCGAGAGGGCAAACGCGAGC
>CAVXQO010000018.1:0-12117 GCA_963763985.1 uncultured Solirubrobacterales bacterium
GACAGCGGACGGACGACCTGCTGCGCGGGGGTTTCCTGGGTCGCGTCGGCCTCCTCGCCGATCGTCCTACCGGTGACCGTGATCGCGTCGCGGTGCAGGACGCCGGCCTCGTCGAGTCGCTTGGCGAGGACGCCGATCCCGCCGGCCTCGTAGAGGTCCTTGGCGACGAAGCGGCCGCCGGGCTTCAGGTCGCCGAGCAACGGGGTTCTCTCGGAGATCCGGTCGAAGTCGTCGATGGTCAGCTCGATACCCGCCTCGTTGGCGACCGCGAGCAGGTGGAGCACGCCGTTGGTGGAGCCGCCCGACATCGCGACCGTTGCGATCGCGTTCTCGATCGAGTCCTTGGTGATGATCTGACTGGGACGCAGGTCGTCGGCGAGCACCTTCATGACCAGCTCGCCGCACTCGCGAGCCACCTGCTCGCGCGCGCCGGCGACGGCGGGGACCATTCCCGACCCCATCGGGGTCATCCCCATCACCTCGAAGGCGCAGGCCATCGTGTTGGCGGTGAACTGCGCGCCGCAGGCGCCCGCTCCGGGGCTGGCGCAGCCCTCGAGCTCGTAGAGGTCGTCGTCGGACATCTCGCCGGTCGCGTGCTTGCCGATCGCCTCGAAGACGTCCTGGATGGTCACGTCCTGGTCGTGCCAGCGGCCCGGCAGGATCGAGCCGCCGTAGAGCATCAGCGATGGGATGTCGAGGCGGGCGAGGGCCATGACGCAGCCCGGGATCGTCTTGTCGCAGCCCGAGAGGGCGATCACGGCATCGAACTGGTAGCCGCGCGCGGTCAGCTCGATCGAGTCCGCGATCACCTCGCGGCTGACCAGTGAGGTCTTCATTCCCTCGGTGCCCATCGTGATCCCGTCCGAGATGGCGATCGAGTTGAACTCGAGCGGCGTGCCGCCGGCGGCGCGGACGCCCTCCTTGACGTGCTCTGCCAGGCCGCGAAGGTGGAAGTTGCAGGGCATCGCCTCGATCCAGGTGTTGGCGATGCCGACGGTCGGGCGGCGCAGGTCGTCGTCGTCGAAGCCGATGCCCTTCATGTAGGCGCGAGCGAAGGCGCGCTCGGGGCCGTCGAAGACGACGCTGCTTCGCGTCCGCATGCCGTTGCTCTTTACGGTCGCCATTGCCTCAACGCTTTCAGATCTCTGCGCACCATCGCCGGGTCGAGCTGGCGGCCCAGCGGGTGGATGTTGGCGGTACCGATCAGCTCGTACTCGTCGGCGCGGAGCGCCATCCACTTGGCGAGCACGTCGTCGGCGTCCGGAAGCCTCTCCCCCGCTTCGGGATCGGAACCGTCGCGGAAGCGGACGCAGTACTCGCTGAGCAGCTCGCCTGTCTCAGCGTCGTACGCGACGAGCGGGCGGTGCGGGTAGATCAGGTAGCCATAGTCTCGGTGCTCGACCGACAGCAGGCCGAAGCGCTCGTACATCTCGAACGCGTCCTCACCCGCCGTCGAGCGCAGCAGCTCGCGCGCCCGCCGCTCGGCCCGGCGCTCTCGCGCCGGATTCCTGACGTATCGGCGCCGCATCAGCCGCCGGCTGCCCTAGGGAAGAAGATCACGCGCTCTGCGGCGGCCGGGATCTCCGAGAAATCGCGGACCATGGTCGCCTCGCGGCGCCCTCCTTGGCCCTCGTGCGGAACGGCCGCCCACATGCCCAGGTCGAGCTGGCGACGGAACTCGCGGACCAGGCGCTCCTCGTCCTCGGCCACCGCCGGATCCCCCTCGGCGAGCAGGACATCCCCCTTCCCCGGCGTCATCCGAAGCAGCTTCATGAGTCGATTATGCCCAGTACGTCGACCGGCCCTGCCCCTGAGCCGATCTCGCGCAGGCCGTTTGCCACCGCCTCAGCCGCGATCTGCCGCGCCGCCCGCGCCGCCTCGAGCGGCGTGTCGCCGAGGGCAAGGCGCGCCGCCAGTGCGGACGAGTGGGTGCAGCCGGAACCGTGCGAAGCGCCATCCGCGTGACGGGGGCCCTCGATCTCCTCCAGCACGTCGCCGTCGAAGTAGCGATCCGCTCCGTCGTCGAGATGTCCGCCCGTGACAACCGCCACCCGCGGACCGAGCGCGTGGACCGCGCGGGCCAGGTCCTCAGGTGACGCATCATCGCCCAGACCGGTCAGCTCCCGGGCCTCGGCGGCGTTGGGGGTGACCACGGTTGCGCGAGGGACGATGCGCTCGATCAGCGCCTGCTTCGCCTCCGGCTTGAGGAGCACGGCGCCGCTCTCGGCCACCATCACCGGATCGAGGACCACGGGCGCGTCGCCCACCAGCTCGAGGGCCTCCTCCACCGCCTCGATCGTCGGCTGGTCGAACAGCATCCCGATCTTGACGGTGTCCACTCCCATATCTGAAGCTACGGCTCTGACCTGATCGAGGATGAACTCGCGCGGCAGCGTCTCGACCGAGATCACCTCGTGGGTGTTCTGGGCGGTGAGCGCGACGATCGCCGAGGTCCCGTACACGCCGCAGCGCGCGAACGCCTTCAGGTCCGCCTGGATCCCGGCGCCGCCGCCGGAGTCCGAGGTC
Organism: uncultured Solirubrobacterales bacterium; assembly: GCA_963763985.1. Lineage (GTDB taxonomy): Bacteria > Actinomycetota > Thermoleophilia > Solirubrobacterales > 70-9 > DASUPK01. Next base: position 2,527 of record CAVXQO010000018.1, read on the forward strand.
GCGATCGTCATCGCGATTGGGATGTGCCGCGAAGCTGTCACGCCGGTAAGGCTAGTGACGGTCGCTACGCGGGCTCGGGAGCCGCGAGAGCCGTGCGCTCGTAGCGGCCGGCCGAGTCGGAACGGAGGTATCCACTCAACTCGAGCCTGACCAGAGCCGCCGCCAGGGGGCCGGGCTCGAGTTGCAAGGCACGCGCAAGCGCGTCAGCGCTGCTCGAGCCCCGCTCCACCAGATCGAGGACCGCCGCCAGATCCGGCTCGAGCGCCGGCCCCCGCGCCCGGTGTCCCGTGCGGCGCTCCGCCCCGACTCCGAGCATCGAATCGAGGACGTCATCGCCGCCGCGGATCACGAAGGCGCCGTCGCGGAGCAGCCCGTTCGTTCCCGCGGCCGGGGACGAGCCGACGCGGCCGGGGACCGCACCAACCTCCCTGCTGAGGTCCTGTGCCATCTCCGCGGTGATCAGGGAGCCGGAGCGCTCCCGAGCTTCGACGACGACCGTCATGCGGCCAAGCGCCGCCATGATCCGGTTCCGAGCCGGAAAGGTCCATCGCCGGGCGCTCGTCCCCGGCGGCAGCTCGCCGATCACCAGGCCCCGATCGACGATCTCGTCGTAAAGCCGGGCGTTGCGCGGCGGGTACGGGACGTCCACTCCGGTTCCGAGGACGGCCACGGTCAGGCCTCCGGCCTCGAGGGCGCCCCTGTGCGCACACGAGTCGATGCCCATCGCCATCCCGCTCACCACGGTCAGCCCGGCCGAGGCGACCTGCCGCCCCAGATCGGTGGCGAGATCACGGCCATAGATGCTCGGTCGGCGGGAGCCGACGATGGTCACGGTCCCGTCCGGGGAGAGCTCGGGGAGCAGGCCGTGATTGCCGCGGCCGAAGACGACCGCCGGGGCATCGTCGAGGTCCGCGAGGGCTTGCGGGAAACGGTCGTCGTGACCACAGCAGGCCCAAGCGCCGGCGCCCACCACCGCCGCTCGAAGGCGGTCCGGGTCGCGTGACCGGGCCCGGTCGAGGAACTCCTCCGCATGCGACCGGGCCATCGCCCTCGCGAGATCCTCGTCCGAGAGGGCGAGCAGCTCGTGCGCCCGGTTCCCGGGCGTCGTCCTGTCAACGGCCTTCTCGATGTGACCGGACAGCGAGCCGACCAGCCAGGCTCGCCGCAGGCAGCCTTCGCACGCCACCGGCTCGCCGACGCTCACGATTCGCCGCGCCTGCGCTTGTCGATCGCCTCGGCGACGTGCAGCTCGGCGATCCGCTCCTCTCCGTCCAGGTCGGCGATCGTCCGTGCCAGTCGCAGGCAACGGTCCCAGCCTCGTGCGCTCAATCCGAGCTGCCGGTGACCCTGCTCGAGCGTCGCCCGGGAGGCGTCATCGAGCTGGCAATGGCGCCGCAGCTCCGCCGGCGTCATGTCGCCGTTGGTCCGGCCCGGCCCCAGGCGGTCCTCCTGGATCAGGCGAGCCCGCATGACCCGCTCCCTCACCGATTCCGATCCCTCGGTCTCCTCGTCCATCAACTCCTCGGCCGGTGGCGGCTCGACCCGCAGGGTGATGTCGATTCGGTCTGCGAGTGCTCCGCTGAGCTTCGCCATGTAGCGGGAGACGGCGCCGGGGTGGCAATCGCACTCGCCCGAATCAGGGCCGTTGCCGCAGGGACATGGGTTCGAGGCGGCGACCAGCATGAAGCGGCACGGCAGCGAGACGGTGCCGGTGGTCCTGCTGACGGTGACGACGCCATCCTCCAGGGGCACCCTGAGCGCCTCGAGCGCATCCCGGCGGAACTCCCCCAGCTCGTCGAGGAACAGCACACCGCGGTGCGCCCGAGTCACCTCACCCGGACGCGGTGGGGTTCCTCCTCCGACGAGCGCCCGGCCGGAGACGGTGTGATGCGGCGCCCGGAACGGCCGGCGCAGGCGCGGTCCGCCGCTGTCACCACAGACGCCGGCGATCCGAGTCACCTCGATCACCTCGTTCCGGCTCAGGGGAGGCATCAAGGAGGGCAGGCGCTGGAGGGCGAGCGTCTTGCCGCCGCCGGGCGGGCCGATCAGCAGCAGGCTGTGGGCGCCGGCCGCGGCGATCTCGAGACAGCGGCGAAGGACGGGGTGTCCGCGCAGATCGGAAAGGTCCGGCATGTCCTCGGACGCGGGAACCGGAGGAGACGCCGGCGGCAGCGGCTCGATCGTGTTCTCTCCCAGGTCGCGCAGGCGGGTGACGTGCTCGATCGGCACCACCTCGAGGCCGCCGACGAGCGCCGCCTGCTGGGCGTCTTCCAGCGCGACCGCGACGCCCCGCATGCCCCATTCGCACGCGCCCTCCGCCATCGCGAGAGCCCCTGGCACCGGGCGGATCGCCCCGTCCAGCGCGAGCTCGCCGGCCAGCGCGTACCGGTCGAGCACCCCGCGCGGCAGCTGACCCGACGCCACGAGGACCGCCGCCGCAATCGCCAGATCGAAGCCCGGACCGGCCTTCCGGAGGTCCGCCGGGGCGAGGTTGGCGGTGATCCGGTGCTGCGGGTACTTGAACCCGGAGTTGACGAGAGCCGAGCGAACCCGCTCACGCGACTCGCGGACCGCCGTGTCCGGGAGCCCGACAATCGTGAAGGAGGGCAGGCCGCCGCCGATGTCGACCTCGACGTGGACGGGCTCCGCGGCCACTCCGATCAGGGCGAAGGTGCGCGCGATCGCGAACATGCCGCGACCGTACGCGGCGGCCATTCGTGCCTGGCGCGCGGAACGTCACGGTCCCGTCACGCCCTCGTTACGGCCGACGCGCGCGTCGGGAGCAACGGCGAGGGATTCTCGCGCCATGACCTTCGCCAGGCAGAGGCTCGGCCGGACGGCCGAGGGCCTTGTCGCCGCCGGGCTCCAGCGCGCCGGATGGCGGATCGTCGGGCGGAACGTCCGCCTTCCCTCCGGCGAGCTCGATCTGGTCGCGCTCGACGGCTCCGACCTCGTCTTCGTCGAGGTGAAGGCCGGCCGCGTGGGCGCCACGGTCGGACCGGAGCGCCCGGCTCATGCCGTTGGGCGCCGCAAACAGCTCAAGCTCCGCCGGCTCGCCCGCGAGTGGATCGCGGACCGGCGCGGACCTTCAGGCGTCTCGGGCTACCGGTTCGACGTCGTCGGGGTCCTCTTCGGCGCGGATGGCGGACCGGATGTCGATCACATCCGCAACGCCTTCTGACTCGGCATCGGGAGGCAGATCCTCCGCCTCGCCGACCAGGAGCGCGTCGCCCTGCCCCAAACCGAGCTGGCTGTACGCCACCGAAGCGAACGAGCGCCGGTGCAGTGGACAGATCCCGTTTGCCAGGATCGCGTCGCGGTGCTCGGGCGTCGAGTAGCCGACGTTCCCCTCGAAGTTCCAGTCCGGGTAGAGCACAGCTACGCGATGCATGTAGCGGTCGCGCGTCACCTTGGCGATCACCGATGCCGCGGCTATCGCGGCACTGCGGGCGTCGCCGTCGATCACCGCGGTGTGCTCGAGCCGGCAGCCCGGGAGGCTGAACCCGTCCACCAGCCGGGTGGCCTCATCCGGCGCCACCGCGTGCATGCAGTCGGCGAGCGCCCCCAGGTTCGAGACATGCAGGCCCCTGGTGTCGATCGCTCGCACTGAGCGGACGGCCACTGAGACGCAGGCCGCCGCACGGATCACCTGCGGATAGAGCTCCTCACGCTCCTCCGGGCTCTTCTGCTTGGAGTCGTCGAGCCGGGCGAGGGCGAGCCGCTCGGAGCGGCCGATCCGCTCCAGGTCGATCAGCACTCCCGCGGCGAGCAGCGGGCCGGCCAGCGAACCTCGGCCGGCCTCGTCGACACCGGCAACGAAGCGGCGGCCAAAGGACCGGTCGAACTTGAACAGGCGCGCGGCAGTGCGCCGCTTTCGCCTCTGCTTAGAAGATCCCGATCCGGTCCGGCGGCCAGTAGGTGGCGAAGGCCTTTCCGATGATCCAGTCTCGGGGGACGGGTCCCCAGAAGCGGCTGTCGTCGCTCGACCCACGGTTGTCGCCCATCATGAAGTAATGGTCGGGCGGGATGGTGATCTGTTTGGGCAAATTGCAGGCTCCGCCGGGCGTGCAGGGACGGATGAAGTCCTCCTGGGCGATCTTCCCGTTGACCACCGGGTGACCGTTCTCGACGCTCAGGGTGTCGCCGGGAAGCGCGACGATCCGCTTGATGAAGTTGACGCTCGCCTCCTGCGGGGTCGGCTCGTCGCAGGCGGCGCCGCTGCTCCCGCCGGCCCCCGTCCTCGGGTCGCCGCACTCGCCGCCCGCGCCGCCTCCGTTCGCGCCCTCGGGCGGATGGAAGACGACGATGTCACCGATCGAGGGATCCGTGAAGTGGTAGAGAAACCGGTTGACCAGCACGCGCTGGCCGACGTCCAGTGTCGGCTCCATCGACTCGGAGGGGATCTGGTACGGCTTGATGATGAACGCCTGGATGCCCAGCGCCAACCCGAGTGCGAGCGCGACGATCACGACGAGCTCTAGGAGCGCGCCCTGGGTGCTGTGGGGCCTCGGGATTCTCAGTCTTCTGCCTCGTCGGTGGAGGCGTCCTCGGCCGTAGCCTCTGGCTCCGGCTCTTCTTCCGCCTCCGCCTGGTCCCCATCAGCCTCAGGGGGCTTCTCCTCCGCCTGCTCTCCTCCGCGGCCTCGCTCTCCTCCGCGGGCGGCTCCACCAGCTGGGCATCTGCCTCGCTGACCGCCACACCCTCGGCGTCGACGGCCTCCGCGTCCTCGGGGGCGACGACGATGTCGTCCTCGATCCCCCAGCGACGTTCGGCGACACGGGCGCGTTTCCCGACCTTGTCGCGCAGGTAGTAGAGCTTCGCCCGGCGGACGTCCCCGCGAGCGGCGACATCGAGCTTCTCGATCTTGGGCGAGTGGAGCGGGAAGGTCCGCTCGACACCGACGCCGAAGGACTGCTTTCGAACCGTGAAGGTCTCGCGGGCGCCGCTGCCCTGCCGCTTGATCACGATGCCCTCGAAGACCTGGGTCCGCCGGCGGTTCCCCTCGACGACCTGGAAGTGGACGCGCACGCGATCGCCGGCGCCGAACCTGGGGCGCTGCTTCAGGTCTCGCTTCTCGAGGCTTTCGATGACTGTGCTCATCGCATGAGGATGGTCGGCCGGGAACTTAAAAAAAGCACGAGCCAAAGGCGCGCGCCGCGACGCGGAAGGTTAGCGGAGAAGCTTCAGTCCGCTCGGCGGCTGGATTGCTGCAGCCGCCACTCCCGGACAAGGGCGTGGTTGCCCGAGAGCAGCACTTCGGGGACCTCCCAGCCGCGGTAGGTGGCTGGACGGGTGTAGTGCGGATACTCGGGCGCGCCCTCGAGCGCGGCGCTGTAGGACTCCTCGACGGCGCTATCCGCATCGCCGAGCGCCCCCGGCAGCTTCCTCAGGATCGAATCGGCGATCACCATCGCGGGCAGCTCGCCGCCGGAGAGGACGTAGCGCCCGATCGAGATTGACTCATCCGCGAGGTGCTCCACCACGCGCTCATCGAAGCCCTCATAGCGGCCGCAGAGCAGGGCCAGGTGCGGCTCCTTCGCGAGCTCGGCGGCGAGCGGCTCATCGAGGAGCCGGCCGGAGGGCGCCAGCGCGATCTTGCGGACTCCGTCGCGATTGGACCCGTACGCGGCCTCGAGCGCCGCGTCCACGACGTCCACGCGCATCACCATGCCGGCGCCGCCGCCATAGGGGGAGTCGTCGACCTGCCCCGCGCTCAACGGCGTGGTGTCGCGGTAGTTGCGGAACCGCAGCTGGTTTCCCTGGGCGAGCGCGTTCGAGACGTGGCGCTGGCCCGCGAACCAGTCGAAGTGCTCCGGGAAGAGCGTGAAGACGTCGATGACCACGATGGGTCAGTCCAGGATGTCGACGACCACGCGCTTCTCCTCGCGGGTCGCCGCGGCCTTCATCACGGAGCGCAGCGCGTTGGCGACGCGGCCGCCGCGTCCGATCACCCGGCCGAGATCGTCGTCGGCCACCTCGAGCTCGAGCACGACCTCTCCGTCGATCTCCTCGACCTCGGTCACCTGGACCGAGTCGGGGTCCTCGACCAGGGAACGGGCCAGGAACTCGAGCAGGCTGCGCACTGGACGCTTCGGTCCGGCCGGCTAGCGGCCGGTCGCCTGGATCCCCTGGGTGCGAAGCAGCGTCGCCACCGTGCGGGTGGGCTGGGCGCCCTTCTCGAGCCAGTGCTGGGCGCGCTCGGAATCGATCACGATCAGAGACGGGTCCGTCTGCGGGTTGTACTGGCCGATTGTCTCGATCGTGCGGCCGTCCCGCGGCGAGCGCTGGTCGGCAACCACAACCCTCCAGATCGGGTTCTTCTTGCTCCCGACCCTGCGAAGTCTGATTCTCACGGACATGCGGCGGCGGAGGTTAGAGGACGGACCGCGTCATCGCATGCCCCGCATGAGCTGCTGCGGGTCGGGCATCTTGCCCTCGGAGAGCTGCTTCATCATCTTGTTCATCTGGCCGAATTGCTTGACGAGGCGGTTGACCGCCTGGACGGTGGTGCCGGACCCGGTGGCGATCCGCTTGCGGCGGGAGCCATTGATCTCCGTCGGGTGGGAGCGCTCATAGGGCGTCATCGACTGGATGATCGCCTCGAGCCGGTCGAGCTCGCGCTCGTCGACCTGCCCCATTCCCTGCATCGCCTTGCCCATCCCGGGCACCATCTTCATCAGGTTGCCGAGCGGCCCCATGCTGCGGACCTGCTTCATCTGCTTCAGGAAGTCGTCGAGCGTGAACTGCTGCTTGCGGATCTTGCGCTCGAGGTCCGCGGCCTGGTCTGAGTCGAACTCGTCCTGCGTCTTCTCGATCAGCGACATGACGTCGCCCATCCCGAGGATCCGGCCCGCCATCCGGTCCGGGTGGAAGCGCTCCAGCTCGTCGAGCTTCTCTCCCGTCGAGGCATACATGATCGGCTTGCCGGTGACGGCCCGGACCGAGAGCGCCGCGCCGCCCCGGGCGTCCCCGTCCAGCTTGGTGATCAGGACTCCGTCGAACTCGGCGACCTCGGCGAAGCTCTCGGCCACGTTGACCGCGTCCTGGCCGGTCATCGCGTCGACGACCAGCAGCACGTTGTGCGGCTTGGTGGCCTTGCGGACCCGCGCCAGCTCGTCCATCAGCTCCTGGTCGACGTGCAGTCTGCCGGCGGTGTCGACGATCAGCACGTCGCGGTTCTCGCTGACCGCCTGCTCGCGCGCCCAGCTCGCCACCTTGACGGGGTCGGACTCACCCGGCAGGGAGTAGACGTGGGCGTTGGCCTGGGCGCCGAGCTTCTCGAGCTGCTCCACCGCCGCGGGTCGCTGCAGGTCGCAGGCGGCCAGGGCGACGTTGCGATTGCCCTTGGCAAGGAGCTTCGCCAGCTTCGCGCAGGCGGTCGTCTTGCCCGAGCCCTGCAGGCCGGCCATCAGCACCACCGTCGGGCCGCTCGGAGCGAAGACCAGGTCGCGCCCGGCGCCGCCCATCAGCGCGGCGAGCTCGTCGTTGACGGCCTTGACGACCGTCTGGCCCGGGTTGAGCGCCTCGGAGATCTCCTCCCCGGCCAGGCGCTCCCGCAGCGCGGCGGTGAAGTCCTTGACGACCTTGAAGTTGACGTCGGCCTCGAGCAGGGCGAGCCGCACCTCGCGGAGGGCCTTGTCCACGTCGTCGTCGGAGAGCTTGCCCCGCGAGCGAACGTCTGAGAGCACGCCCTGAAGGCGCTCTGAGAGCTGGTCGAACATCAACCAGCCAGCTTAGAGAGCCGCTTTGCCGAGTCGCACAACCCCCGGGCGAATCTTGTCCAATCCCATCCAGCGGGTGCCCCGTAGAAAAGGGCTAACCAGGGAGACACCAGGGGGAATGGCTGAGCGCCGGGGCTCGGTTGCCGTGGTTTCTCCGCAACCGAGCCCGGCGTCCAGCCGGCTCAGACGAGAGGAAGCTCATGAGAACGATCCTTCGAGGATTGCGGCCCAGCCCTGCGCTGGTGATCGCCTGTCTGGCGCTGTTCGTCGCGATGGGCGGCGTCGGCTACGCGGCGCTCAAGGGAAAGGACAAGAAGAAGGTCAGGCACATCGCCGATCAGGAGATCACCAAGCAGGCGACCGGGCCTGAGCGTGGCGAACGCGATGAACGCCGAGAAGCTGGGCGGCGTGCCGCCTCCGGACTACCAGCGGTTCTGCAGCGGGCGGCGCCATCAAGGCCACGGCCGTCGTCAACACCACTGGCGCCGGGGCGACGTTCGCCAACGTGCCCGGCTTCAACTGCTTCCAGCCGGGGAACCTGAGCAGCTCAGTGCAGATCGAGCGCCTGGCACAGGGGCAGTACCTCGTCCGGTTCGTCGGAAACAGCGGACCCAACGCATCCGGGTCGGCCGTCACCTCGATGGTGGGCGCCGATGGGTACACCAACTACGTCCTGGCGAATCCATCGCCGATCCCCGGTGAGAACGTGTTCCAGGTGATCGTCCACAACGCCGCCGGCAACGTGGTCGACAACCGGACGTTCTCGCTGCTCGCCTTCTAGGAGGACAGCGATCGAGGCGCGCGGTCAGCGGGTCAGCCCCGCGGCCGCGCGCATCGGCGTTCGGGCGGCAACGGCGCGCCGGCGATGCGCCCGCGCCGACTCCTGCGGGCGACTCGGCCGGGCCGCGCCGCGCCGCCGGACGCGGAGCGGTAGCCGAGCAGATAAGGAGTCGGGTCGACCGGGGTGCCGAAGTGGCGGACCTCGAAGTGCAGATGCGGGCCGGTCGAGTGCCCGGTGGAACCCACGTAGCCGATCGTCTGCCCGCCGGAGACCGACTGGCCGACCGAGGCGGCGATCCGCGACATGTGCGCGTACCAGCTCTCGAAACCCAGCCGGTGGCTGATCGACGACGAGGTTGCCGTAGCCGCCGGTGTTGAACCCGGCGAACGAGACGACTCCGACTCCGCCTGCGTGTATCGGCGTCCCCTTCGGCTCGGGGAAGTCCAGTCCGGTATGCCACCGCCCTGGGGGAATCAAGCCGAAGCCGTCGCCTACCGGGCCCTGCACGGGCCGGAAGAAGCGGACGGGCCCGAAGGGCGCGCCGCGGTGACCACCGGGCCGCTGCGCGGAGCGTTCAAGGTGCTCGGGCCGGCCACGCCGTCGACGCCGACCCCAGCCGCCGCCTGGTAGCGCCGCACGGCGCTCAGCGTGTTCGGCCCGAAGCCACCGTCGAACCCGCCGGCCTCGAAGCCCCGCTCGTGAAGCAGGAACTGGAGCGCGGCGACGTCCCATCCCCGCTTGCCCTCTCGCATCGGACGGGCCCCCAAGTTGGGCTTGCCCCGGCGGCCGAGGGTCGCGCGCGTCTTCGAGCCGGCGATCCCGTCGACGGTCAGTCCGTGCTGGGACTGGAAGGTGCGAACCGCCCCCTGGGTCCAGGGCCCGCTGATGCCGTCGAGCGGCGTGCGGATAGAGGCCGATGGCTCGCATGGCCACCTGGAGCGCGGCGATGTCGGAGCTTCCCGCGTTCGCGTTTGCGGGCATGGCAAGGAGGCCCCCTATGACCGCCGCGAGCGCGACGAGCCATCTGGTGCCTCCCGTAGGCACGCTCCCAGGGTTCCGTTAGATGACGGCTCCGCGTGCGAGACCGCT
>CAVXQO010000019.1:0-8983 GCA_963763985.1 uncultured Solirubrobacterales bacterium
AAGGCGAAGCGCAGGACCTGGGGCATGATGGACGTAAACCTGGTTCAGGTTGGCGAGGTGCTTGGGGTTGGGGGCGACGCCCACCTTGCGGTGGCTGGACTGGTGGATCGCTGAGGCGAGCTGCGGTGGCGCCGGATAGCAGCCGTCCGTGCTGAAGCGGCGCTCGAAGAGCGCGATCTTGTAGGCCGCCTCGAGCCGCTTGGTCGCGACGTTGAAGCCCGCCTTGATCGCGAACGCGCTCGGGGCGATGACGAGGCCGGCGAGCAGTCCGATCAGGATGGCGAGGAGGGCGGTTCGCTTCATGGGTCGCTGAGAACAGATTCCCTGCCGGGAAGTTGCGCATACTCGCAGGCCGTCGCGGACCGAGACTTGTCGATACATTCTGTGTTCCGTGTATCAGTAAAGGGTGCGGGGCGAAAGAAGAGGAGAGAGAATGAAGATTCGGCAGAGGATGCCTTTCCGGCTCGCGCTGGTCGCGATCGGGGCCGGAGCCCTTTGGATGGGCCTCGTCCCGGCGGCGAGCGCCAAGCCCCCCAAGGTCCGGTTCTCGGTGATGCAGGGGTACCAATCGCCTGGAACTCCGGCGAACCTGAACGTGGTCGGGGCCCTGAAGACGGGGAACCCGAAGGCTAAGAACGTCCTCGTCCTCAACCCCGGGACCTCGGCGAGCGCGGCCTACTTCGAGCCGCTCGCGAAGTCGATCGTGAAGGTGCTCCCGGACTGGCAGGTCTGGGCCGTGGAGCGCCGCGAGAACTTCCTCGAGGACGAGTCCGAGCTTAACCTCCTCAAGCAGGGCAAGGTCAGCCCGACGGACTTCTTCAACTACTACCTCGGCTACCTGAGCAACCCGAGCATCACCAACCACCTCCACCCGGTGCAGGACTCGCAGGTGCCCTTCGCCCGGCAGTGGGGGATGAACACCGAGATCAATGACCTCCGCGTGGTGGCGAAGGCCGCCGCCAAAGGCGGCCGCAACGTGGCGATGGGCGGCCATTCGCTTGGCGGGACGATCACGACCGCCTACGCGACCTGGGACTTCAACGGGAGGACGGGAGGGCGTGACCTCTCCGGCCTGGTCCTGATCGACGGCGCCAGCAACCCGACGCCGGTCAGCGCCGACCAGGCGCAGAAATCGCTCAACGACCTGCAGAAATCGTCGCCGTGGCTCAGCTTCGGCGGCATCCCGGCTCCGCTCGCCGGCCTCTTCGGGGTGGTCGGATCCGCGGGTGCGAAGGCGGCGCCCAACAGCCTTTCCGTGTTGTCCGGGTGGCCGCTGCTTCCCTCCAACCTCCAGCCTCCGCCGGGGGTGAACCCGACCAATGAGGCGGGATTCGGCCTCTCGACCGACGTCAAGACCTCGCCTCCGTCGCTGATTGCCGCCCAGGTCCACTCGGGCCAGCTCGCGGCCAGCGGGGACCCCCGAGGCTGGGACAGGGCCGGCGCGATCACGCCGATCCAGCGCTGGGCGAACATGTTCTCGGGCTGGGGCCTACAGAACCTGGACGGCACCGCCTGGTATCACCCGATGCGACTGACGATCGACGGGGGCGCCGTCGCGGAAGGCGTCGCCAATCCGGCGCAGGCAGTGCTCGACGTGCACTCGACGGACGGGGCCAAGCTCCGCAAGAGCTTGAAGATCTACGCGTTCGGGGCTGCGTTGGGCGGCGCCAGAGTCCTCTCCGCCGCCCAGACGCTGGCCACCAACGCGGGGATCCCGCGGCGGAACCTGAAGCTGGTCGACCGCTCGGCGACCTATGCGCACAACGACCCGAACTCCGCGGCCCCGAAGGTGAACGCCTTCCTGAAGCGGCTGATCCCGTTCCTGAACTCGATCAGCGCCGGGAAGGAAGCAAAGGCGAAGAAGAAGACGAAGAAGTAGAGGGAGCCCTAGCCGCCGCTTTCGACCTGGCGCCCGCTGCGGCGCCAGGTCCCGACGCCGCCGTTGGCGACGTGCAGGACGCGGTCGAATCCCTCGCGCTGGAGGATCGACGCCGCCAGCCCGCTGCGCTTGCCACCGCTGCAGATCGCGGCTATCTCCCGATCGCGCGGCAGCTCTCCCTGGCGACCGGGCAACTCGCCGTATGGGAGGTGAATCGATCCGGGGATGTGGAAGTCGGCGAACTCGTCGTCGTCGCGGACGTCGAGAACCACGAGGTCGTCGCCCTCCAGCCGCTCGGCGAGCTGATCGGGATCGATCAGCTCGATCCTCCGCACCGGCCGGCCCTCGGAGCGCCAGGCGGTCATCCCGCCCTCCAGGTACCCGCGCACCCGGAGGCCGACCGAGGCAAGCAGCTCGGCGGCCTCGAGCTCGTAGCCGTCGGAGGCCGCGACCACGATCAGCTCGACGTCGGGAGGGACCACCTTGGCGACCTTGGTGGCGAATCCGGTCTCGTACGCGGAGGCGCTGATGGCTCCGGGGATATGGGCCTCGTCGAACTGCTCGTTGGTGCGGGCGTCGATAAGCATCGCGCCCTCGGCGATGCCGACCTCGACCGTGCGCGGCGCCAGCGGGATCGGCGTACCCATCTCCTCGATCAGGGGCCCCTGGTTGATGGCGACGATGTGCTCGACGTTGGGCGGACGGGCGCCAAGGGTCGCCACGGCGTCCTCCACGAACTCGCCCTCGGCCTCGAAGCTCAGCGCCCGGTTGTGCTCGCGCTCGAAGCCGATGGTCGAGGTCGACTTGTGGTCGATCCCGGAGCTGCCGCAGGCCGAGCCGCCCAAATGGCCTGGCCAGACCTCCACGTCGTCGGGGAGCGACATCAGGCGCTCGTGCAGCGACTGGAAGATCTCGGCCGCGCCCTCGCGAGGCTCGATGGCCAGGTCAGGGCGCGCGACGTCACCGACGAAGAGCGAATCGCCGGTCAGCACCGCCCAGGGATCGCCGCCGCGGTCGGCGTCGCGGAGCAGGAAGGAGGTGTGCTCGGGGCGATGCCCCGGCGTGTGGAGCGCCTCGATCTCGACCCGGCCGAGGTCGAGGCGCCAGCCGGCCACAAACGACTCGTGCGGGTACTCGGCTTCGGCGAGCTCGTGGACGTGGATCGTCGCCCCCGTGGCCCGCGCCAGTCTGCCGTGGCCCGAGACATGGTCGGCGTGATTGTGGGTCTCCAGGACATGCTCGATTCGGACCCCGTGCAGGCGGCTCAGCCGCAGGTACGGCTCGATCGACCACTGCGGGTCGATGACCGCGGCGACGCCGGAGTCGGTGTCACCGACCAGATACGAGGCACAGCTCAGGTCCTCGTGGAGGATCTGGCGGAAGAGCATCCCCGCCAGGTTAGGTCGCGCTAGCTGCCGGTGAAGTTCGGCGGGCGCTTCTCGACGAAGGCGAGTACGCCCTCGATGAAGTCCTTGCTGTGCCCCTGATCGCGTTGGGCGTCGGCCTCGGCCTCGAGTTGGCCGGCGAGGTCCGCGTACATACGACGGTTGAGCAGGTGCTTGGCGCCGGCGTATGAGCGCGTCGGGCCGTTGGCGAGGCGCTCGAGCAGGGCGGATGAGGCGGACTCGAGCTCGTCGTCGGCGACGACCTGGTTGATCAGGCCCCAGTCGCGCGCCTGGTGGGCCGGAACGCGCTCGCCGAGCATCGCCATCTCCGCGGCACGCGCATAGCCCACGCGGGCTGGGAGGAACGCGGTCGACCCGCCGTCCGGCACCAGCCCGATGTTGACGAAGGCGAGCAGGAAGTAGGCGGAGTCGGCCGCGACGATCAGGTCGCCGGCGAGGGCGAGCGAGCAGCCAATCCCGACCGCCGGGCCGTTGACGGCGGCGACGACCGGCTTCGGCATCTCGCGCAGCGCGGTGATGACCGGGTGGTAGATCTCCTTGAGACGGGCGCTCAGGTCGGGAAGGCCGCCGTCATCTCCGCCGCGCTGCTCCTTCAGGTCCGCCCCGGAGGAGAAGCCACGGCCGGCGCCGGTGATCAGCACGGCGCGAACCGACTTGTCGGCGGCCACGGTCCTTACCGCGTCGAGCAGGTCCCGGCCGAACTGCTCGTTCCAGGCGTTCAGGGCGTCGGGGCGGTTGAGCAGGATTCGGGCCGCGGGCCCGTCCTTGGTCAGGTCGACCGTCTCGTGGGATGCCACGCGGGAAGCCTATTCTCCCGTCTCGTGAGCCGGTACCTGCCTCGGCCCGTGGCCAAACTGCTGACTCGCGCGCTGCAGCGCTCGGTCCAGCGCACCTGGATCCCGATCCGCGTCCAGCGCGCCTGGACCGAGGCGGCCGCGAGGATCAGCCGGGTCCCGCCGGGGATCTCGATCGAGCAGCGGTCGCTCGGCGGGGTCCCCAGCGACCGGATCGAGTCCGGGGGCGCGGTTCGCTCCCGCGCCGTCCTGTATCTCCATGGCGGCGCCTACGTTCTGGGGTCCCGCCGGACGCACCGCGGCCTGGCCGCCCAGATCGCCCTAGCAGCCGGTGCCCCGGTGCATCTGCCCGAGTACCGCCTCGGCCCGGAGCACAAGCATCCGGCGGCTCTGGAGGATGCTCTCGCCGCATATCGGGAGCTGCTGGCCTCTGGGATCGACCCCAAGTCGATCGTGATCGCCGGGGACTCCGCGGGCGGCGGGCTGGCCGTGGCGCTTGCCACCAGGCTGCGCGCCGAGGGCGAGCCGGTGCCGGGGGGACTCGTGGTCCTGAACGGCTGGCTCGACCTGACCTGCTCGGGCGCGTCGATGGGCGTGAACGCCCGGCGAGACGTTGGGCTGTTCCGCGACTGGACCGTACGCGGCGGCGAGCTCTATCGCGGCAACGCCGATCCGCTCGACCCCGAGCTTTCCCCGGTCGGCGCCGACCTCGAGGGCCTGCCGCCGACCTACATCCAGGTCGGCACCCACGACATCCTGCTGAGCGACTCCGATCTGTTCGCCGAACGGGCGCGGGCGGCCGGCGTCGATGTTGGCTACACGCGCTTCGAGGGCATGTGGCACGACTTTCAGATCGCCGCCGGGCTGCTCAGGGAGGCGGACCAGGCGATGGCGGATCTGTCCGGAGCCTTCGACGACATCTGGGCCGGGCGCCCCCTCTCGGCGCGAGCGAGCGCGCCGAGCAACGGCCGGCCGGCGCCCAGCGTCGCGATCATCGGCGCGGGCTTCGGCGGCATCGGCCTCGCGATCACGCTGAAGAAGGCCGGCGTCGACTCGCTGACCATTCTTGAGAAGGCCGACGGGATCGGCGGCGTCTGGCGGGACAACACCTACCCGGGCGCGGCCTGCGATGTCCCCTCGCATCTCTATTCATTCTCGTTCGAGCCCAACCCGGACTGGAGCCGCCGCTACTCGCCGCAGCCCGAGATCCTCGACTATCTCGAGCGCTGCATCGAGCGGTACGGCCTGCGGCCCAGCCTGCGGCTGGGAACGGAGGTCAGGCGTGCCGAGTTCGACGAGGACTCGGGTCGCTGGCGGATCGAGACGGATGACGGCACGGTCGAGGCGGACGTGCTCGTCTCGGCCTGCGGCCAGCTCAGCCGCCCGGCGACCACCCGGATCGAGGGCGCGGAGCGCTTCAAGGGCCCGATCTTCCACACGGCTCGCTGGGACCACGGCGTCGAGCTGCAGGGCAAGCGGGTGGCGGTGATCGGCACCGGCGCCAGCACGATCCAGGTCGTCCCGGCGATCGCCGAGCGGGTGGGCCAGGTCGACGTCTACCAGCGCTCCGCGCCGTATGTGATCCCCAAGAAGGACCGCCCGTACATGCCGTGGGAGAGGCGACTCTTCCGCTGGTTCCCCCCGGCGAGGCTGATGGCCCGCTTCACCCAATGGCTCTTCTTTGAGATCTTCATCGCCGCCTTCAACCAGTTCAAGGCGGTGGGCAGGGTCGGCGTCCGGATGTTCGAGCGGAACCTGGACGATCAGGTCTCGGACCCGGAGCTGAAGCGAGTCCTGACCCCCGGCGACGTGCTCGGCTGCAAGCGTGTCCTGATCTCGCCCGACTACTACTCAACCCTGGAGCGGCCGAACGTCGAGCTCGTCACCCAGGGTGTGCGGGAGCTGACGAAGACGGGGGTCGTGGCCGAGGACGGAACCGAGCGTCCCGCCGACGTGATCGTTCTCTCCACCGGATTCGAGAGCACCCGCTTCCTCGCCCCGATGGAGATCCGCGGACGGGGCGGGCTCGACCTGAACGAGGCCTGGCGCGAAGGGGCGAATGCCTACCTGGGGATGACCGTCGCCGGCTTCCCCAACCTGTTCGTCATGTACGGGCCCAATACGAACCTCGGATCGGGCTCGATCATCTTCCAGCTCGAGAGCCAGATGGCCTACATCGCCGACGCCGTCGAGAGATTGCGGCGCACGGGCGGGTGGCTATCGGTTCGGCCCGAGGTTCAGCGCGCCTTCGACAGCGAGATCCAGAGCCGCCTCTCCACCTCGGTCTGGCAGACGGGCTGCAACAACTGGTACCTCGACGAGCACGGCCGGAACACCAACAACTGGCCCGGGTTCACGCTCGAGTACAGGCGGCGCACCAGGCGGCTCGATCCGGCCGACTACGAGCAAGAGGCTCCGGCGTAACAAACGGGCGGCCGCCGAGACCGGGACGCGGATGCGCGATCCCCGCACAATCGTCCGCGTCGCCTCCGGCCTGATCTTTCTCGGCTTCGGGGTCGGCAAGTTTCTCAACCACGGCGCCGAGGTCGACTCCTTCGAGACCTACGGGCTGCCATCGCCCGATGCCTTCGTCTATTTGATCGGGGTGATCGAGGTGGTCGGGGGACTGATGCTGCTGTTCGACCGGGCGATCCGCGTCGCGGCGGTCGTGCTGGCCGGCGACATGGTTGGGGCGATCGTCGTCTCGGGGTTCGGAGAGTGGGAGCTGATCAGCCTGACTCTGGCACCGGCCCTGCTCGTCGGGATGCTCTACCTGCTCAGTCGAGAACCCGGGCCGGGTAGCCGCCTTCTGAGATCACCCTGAGCAAGCGCTCGGCGTGATCCGGGCCGCGCGTCTCCATGACCAGCTCCACCCCCGTCTGGCCGACCGACAGACCGACCCCCTCGCGAACGTGGGCGATGTCGATCAGGTTGGCGCCGCCCTCTCCGAGGCGTGTCAGCAAGGCCGCCAGTGATCCCGGTTCGTCCGCGATGGTGGTGAAGACCCGCAGGCGACGCCCACGCTCGGTCTCGTGGTGGCGGGCGATGTCGGCGAGCACGCCCGTGTCGATGTTGCCGCCGGAGAGGATCACAACGGTGGTCCCCGATTCGGCCGGGGCGGTGGCGCCGCGCCTCAGCGCCGCCACTCCGACGGCTCCGGCCCCCTCGACCACCAGCTTGGTCCGCTCAAGGAGGAGCATGATCGCGTCCGCGACTGAATCCTCGTCGACCGACAGCGACTGGTCGAGGAACCGATCGAGCAGGGGACCGGTGATCTCGCCCGGCTGCTTCACGGCAATCCCGTCAGCCAGGGGGCAAAGGGACCGGATGCCGACAACCTCGACGTCGTCCCGACTCGACTTGATCGCGGCGGCGACGCCCGCGGCCAATCCCCCTCCGCCCACCGGAATCAGGACCTTGGAGAGATCGGGGACCTCTTCAAGCAGCTCGAGCCCAA
The DNA here is from genome assembly GCA_963763985.1 of uncultured Solirubrobacterales bacterium. GTDB lineage: Bacteria > Actinomycetota > Thermoleophilia > Solirubrobacterales > 70-9 > DASUPK01. The sequence continues at coordinate 7,537 of CAVXQO010000019.1, forward strand.
TGGTCCCCTGGCCGGCGATCACGGCGGGGTCGTCGAAGGGGTGGACGAAGGCGACGCCCTCGGCGTCCGCGTGGGCGCGGGCGTCGGCGACGCATTCGTCGACCGACTCGCCCTTCAGGATGATCTCCGCGCCCGACTCTCGCGCCGCCGCGATCTTGGCCAGCGCCGCTCGCTCGGGCATGAAGACCGTCGCGGTCAGGCCGCGCGCCCGCGCCGCGTAGGCAAGGGACTGGCCATGGTTGCCGGCGCTGGCGGTGACGACCCCCGTCGTCCCCGCGTCGAGCCCGGCGATCTTGTTGAGAACGCCGCGGAGCTTGAACGAGCCCGTTCGCTGCAGGTTCTCTGCCTTCAGCGCGATCGTGCCGCCTGTGGTCCGCGAGAGATAGCGCGACTCGATGACCTGGGTGCGGCGCGCCACATCGGCGACGACCGCGCGGGCCGCCTCGATGTGATCGAGCGAGACTGTGTCGGTCACGGCAGGCCTCTCAGCCGGATTCCGTGGCCAGCGGGACGGTCGCGTCCATCTCGACCAGGGCGCCCTTGGGGAGCGCGGCGACCCCGACGGTCGTGCGCACCGGGAACGGCTTCACGAAGAAGGTCGTGTAGACGTCATTCACCTTGGGGAACTCCGCCATGTCCGTCAGGTAGATCCCGATCCGGGCCGCTTCCGTGATCCGGGTGCCGGCCGCCCGGCAGACCGCGTCGAGGCTTTCCAGGCATCTGCTCGCCTGCTCGGCGATGCCGCCTTCCACCAGCTCGCCGGTCGCAGGGTCGAGCGGCACCTGGCCGCTGCAGTAGAGGACCCCGTCCGCGACGACGGCTTGCGAGTAGGGACCGATCGGGGCAGGTGCCGCATCGGTTTCGATGACTCTGCGCACGCTGGATGCGTCCATGCCGACCTCCTGTGCCCGACAGGCGGGATTCGCCAGTATCCCACCGATGAGAGCGCTGGCCATCGTGCACCAACCCGATGCGGGACCGGGCGTCTTCGCCGACGAGATGCGTGAGCGCGGGGTGGACCTCGACGAGTGGAGGCTCTCCGAGCGGGGAGGCGGGCCGCGGCTCGAGATCGCCGACTATGACGCGGTCCTCACCTTCGGCGGCGCGATGCACGCCGACCAGGAGGACCGCCATCCCTGGCTGCGCTTCGAGAAGGACTTCCTGGACGCGATGGTCGATGACGGGATGCCGCTGTTGGCCGTCTGCCTCGGAAGCCAGTTGCTGTCCGAGGCCGCAGGTGGCTCGGCTCGGCGGGCGAGCGAGCCGGAAATCGGCTGGTGTGAGGTCGAGATCACCGACGACGGCGCCGCCGACCCGCTGATCGGACCGCTGGCGCCGCGCTTCACCGGATTTCAATGGCACAGCTATGAGGCTCTGCCGCCCGACGGGGCGGTGATCCTTGCCCGGAGCCCCGTTTGCTCTCAGGCCTACCGTGTGGGAGACCGAG
>CAVXQO010000020.1:0-271998 GCA_963763985.1 uncultured Solirubrobacterales bacterium
AGCTGTCTGGGCCGCTCGACTCATGAGCGGAGCGGTTTTCTTGGGGCGGCCGGAAATCAGGTTGGGTTTATGGCGAAGCCGTCACCCGATCCCGGCCGCTTTCAAGGCCGCGCCCCGGTCGTAGAACTCCTGGACCCGGATGCACTTGTCTTCGTCGTCGAAGCTGAAGACCTGGGCGATCATGTCTGAGATCTGTAGCCCGGTGACGTCATTGCGACCCCAGCGGTGGGCGACGACGACGACGTGGTCACCCCCGTCGATCACCTCCTCGGGGGCGAACTTGAGCTGGCCGACGGCGTTCCGCCAGCGGGTCCAGAACTCCTGCACGCCCTCGAAGCCCTTGTAGGTCCCCGGAAAGGGATCGCGCTCGGGCGCCACCCATTCGACCTCGGGGCTCATGTGGTTGAGAATCCACTGCGGGTCCTCGGCGTTCCAGGCGTCGAAGCCGTCCCTCACCAGCTTGACGCGGTCAACCGCCACGGGGAGAAGCTATTCGATGCCCGCGGCGGCGTAGTCGGCGATCGCCATGACCGTGAGCTGCGGGTTGACGGTCACCGATGACGGGAACACGCTGGCGTCGCAGACGTAGACGTTCTCGGTCCCATGCACCCGAAAGCGCTCGTCGACGACACCCTTCGCCGGGTCCCGGCTGACGGCGTTGCCTCCCTGGGGATGGGAGGTGTGGAGCCCGATGTCGGTGTTGTCCCTGACGATCTCGTCGAGCTCGTCCACCTGCTCGAGCGAGGTGTATGAGATCGACCGGAAGGTCATCGGCATCACCCGCAGCGCGCCGCTCGCGAAGTGGATCCGGGTGGCCAGCTTGGTCCCCTTGAGCAGGAGCTTCAGGTCAGACTCTGTGGGCTCGTATTCGAGCTTCATGCCCCTGCCGCGGAAGCCGGGCTTGATGGTGGCGTTCGACTGCGAGCCCACCACGACTCCGATGGTGCTCAGGTGGGCGTACCGGCGCATGTTGTGGAAGTGGTCGGAGAACCAGCCCGGCATCATCAGTGCCTGCGTCCCAACCGGGTTGAACCAGGACTCCAGGATGAGCTGATCCTCTCCGGTGGGGCGGTAGCCGTGGGTGATCTGGAGGCCGTCGAACGAGTTGAGCTTCTCCTCGAAGTCGGCCGTCAGCGGAGCGCCGACGTTGAAGGAGAGGCCGGTTCCGGCCCGCTGCCCGCCGATGTTGCTGCGCTGGAGCAGCAGGCTCGAGGCCAGCGCCCCGCCCGCGACGACGACCGTCTTGGCGGCCACCCGGAGCCGGCGGCCGTCCGAGAGGGTGCAGTTCACCTCGGTCGCCCGCTTGCCCCGCGTGCGGATCGACTCCGCGAGGCACTCGCTGAAGATCCGCACCGCGCCCGGGAAGTCGCGCTGGGCGCGCGGCAGGATGTTGTCGAGCGCCGAGAGCTTCTTGCCGTAGGCACAGCCGATGTTGCAGTAGCCGGAGCCGAGGCAGTCCTTGATGTTGGCGTCGACCACGCCGCCCTCACCGTCAAGGCCGAGCTCCTTGATGCCCTTGGCCATCTTCGAGCCGCCCTTCTCGAGGTACTTGTTGTCCTCCTGGCTGTAAACGGGGAGCCACTCGCGCAGCTGCTTGAACGACTTCAGAAAGCGATCCTCGTCGATGCCGGCGTCGAGCCCATCCGTGTCGTTCCAGCGCTGCAGGGTGTGCGGTGGGATGTCGTAACAGACCGCGTTGTTGACCACGGTGCTGCCGCCGACGCATTTCCCCTGCAGCACCTGGAAGCGGGTGTCAGTCGACATCTGCAGCCCGCCGTCGGACAGGAGGTTCGCGAACTGCACGCGCTCGTCCTCGCTGAAGTCCCGCGGGTTGACGTACTTGCCGCCCTCCAGCAGGACGACCTCCCGGCCCGCCTCGGCGAGGCGATAGGCGAGCACCGAGCCCGCGGCACCGCTGCCGACGATCGCGACGTCCGCGGTGATGCGCTCGGCGTCCACCTCGTTCGGCTCGCTCACGTCGAGGGTGGCGAGCTTGCCGACCCTCTTGATGACCTTCTCGTAGCGCTTGCGCTTCGAGAACGGGACGTAGCCGGTCGAGCCGGCCGTGCGCGGATCGCCGTAGTAGCCGATGATCACCATGTTCTGCGCGCCGGCGAGGATTCGCCTGGCTGAGCTTGCGCAGCGGGGTGGGGAGGCGACGCTCCACGACGTCGGTGAAGAAGCAGCGCTCGATGAAGGCGAGGCGGCGCTCGGGCGCCATCAGGGCGAACGGCGGCCGCAGCCGGAGCAGCGGGTAGACCGTGAGCGCAGTGAAGGCGAGCGCGGCCACGTTCTTGTTGCGCGCGGTGAGGGAGTCGAGGAAGTCATCGATCCCGGACGCGATCTGCTCGGGGGTCAGCTCCTCCTTCGGTCCCATCACGAGGATCTCGGCCATCGCCATCGCCGTGATGAACTGGTGCGGCCAGAGGTACTTGAGGCCGTACCGGCCCTTGACGGCGGAGTGCTGCAGCAGCGCGAGCACCACCGCCACTGCGGCCGCCGCCGCCGCCCAGATCAGCAGCTGCAGCGTCGGACTCAGGCTGGTGCCGAGAGGTGAGCCGAAGGTGTGGTCGACGCTGTCGTGGTTGCCGAACGCCAGCATCAGGAGAAGCGCGGCGACGATCAGCACGTGACCGAGGACGACCAGCTGGGTCGCCCAGCCGTTCTGCCGCACGTTGCCGGCCGCGATGAAGCAGAGGACGCAGAACAGGCCGTCCTTGGCGAAGGAGTTGGCGACGAAGGGGAACTCGGCGGAGGCGAAGAGGCCGAGGACGGGATAGAGAAGGGCCTGCGCGAGGAAGAAGACGGTGAAGAAGCGGAGCGCCAGCTCCAGTCGGCGCTCGGGAGCTGTCAGCTCAGGAGCCTGCACTGGTGCGGTCGCCGCGGGCGGCGCTCAGCGCCGCGCTGCGGTCGTAGTACTCGCGCACGCGAACACAACTCCCGTCCTCGAAGTCGTAGACCTGGATCACTCGGTCCGAGATCTCGAGGCCGCTGTGCTCTCCCTTGCCCTGGCGACGGGCGACGACGACGACGGACTGCCCCGCGTCGATCATCTCCTCGATCTTGAAGCTGAGTTGCCCGACGGCGGCCCGCCACTGCGACCAGTAGTGCTCGACGCCCTCGTAGCCGTGGTAGGTGCCGGGGTCCGGATCGTCCTCGGGCGTGATCCACTCCACCTCCGGAGACATGTGATCGAGCACCCAGTTCCGATCGCCCGAGTTCCAGGCCTCGTAGCCCTTCTCCACCAGCTGTACGAGCTCCTCCGACATCTCCCTTCTCCTCGTTAACGAGTATCCCAGCCTGTACGCCATTAGGCTAGGCGGCCCTCGGATCCGAAAAGGGGTTCGGCATGAAGGCGATAGGGAGACTCGCGGTTCCACTCGCAGCGGTGCTGTGCGCCGCGGCCCTGGCAGCCCCGGCGGGCGCGGGCCAGTCCGCGGCAAGCCGGGTGACCCTGAAGATCGCCGGCGGCCCTCCGTTTCACGGCCGGGTGATCAGCAAGAACCCGGCGTGCGTCGCCAACCGCAAGGTGATCCTGCTTGAGGTCGCCCCCGAGCGAGCCCCGATCGACTACGCGGACAACCGCACCAATGGCAAGGGCAAGTGGGTGTTCAGCTCGCAGCTTCAGGGCGCGACTGTGGTCCAGGCGAAGGTCGCGGCATCGAAGGCCGCCGGCGTCACCTGCCGATCTGCCCTGTCGCCGCGGAAACGGCTCGAGCTCAGCGGATAGTCTTCCGGCCTCGCGCTTGGGGGATCTCGAAGCGAGCCCTTTACGGCGCCAATCGATGATTCCACCTCGCAACCCGCGCTAGGCCCATGGCGACCACGGCAACCCCACCGAGATCCGAGCCCTCCCGCGCGCGCTCCTGGGCGCCGGATCGGATTGGGGATGCCCAGGTCGAAATCGCCTTGGCCGTGGCAATGGTCGGGGCCATCTTGCTGAGCGTGTGGTTTGGGCGCGACACGACCTTCTCGTCCGACGAGATGGACTTCTTCAGCTCCACACCCCACCTCAGCCTGCACGCGGCACTCGAGCCCTACAACGGTCACCTGATTCTCGTCACTCGCCTGGCTTATTCCGCGCTCCTGCACATATCCGGGGCCGACTATCTGAATTTCCGCCTCCTGACGACCGCCTCTCTAATCCTGACAGCAGGACTCTTCTTCGTCTTTGCTCGGCGGCGCATCGGAGCCCTGGCCGCACTGGCAGCGACGCTCCCGCTGCTCGTGTTCGGCTCCGATTACGTGCACGTCGATCGCAGGCAACGGATTCACGATCCTGTTCACACAGGCGACCGGGATCGGCGCCCTCCTCGCGCTGGAGCGTGAAGATCTGAAGGGCGATGCCCTCGCTTGCGTGCTGCTGACGGTGTCGCTGGCCACCTATTCCGAGGGGATTCCGTTCGTGGTCGGGGCTGCGGTGCTGATCCTGTTGGGAGCCGACCGCCGGCGCCGGGCCTGGGCGTTTGTCATCCCGGCGGCGCTCTATGGATCATGGCTTCTCTGGTCACACAACCGTTTCCACGGAGCGGGGGAAAGCGTCCACCTGGACAATCTGCTGCTCGCCCCAAACTGGGCGTTCAACTCCATGGCCTCGAGCGGGGAGTCGCTCGTTGGCCTCAACTACCCCCTCCTCGGCAACGGCTGGGGTCCGCCCGTTGCCCTTCTGGCGTTCCTCGCGCTCGGCTTGAGGCTCTGGCAAGGGAGCATCTCACGCTATCTCTGGGCGACGATCGCCGTGCTCGGGACGCTTTGGTTGATCGGCGCGGCGGCGGCCGCACCGCCATTCCGCCTGCCCGAATCGAGCCGATACCTCTATCCGGGCGCGATCGCTGTCCTGCTCGTCGCGGTTGAGGCGGCGCGGGGCGTGCCGATCCAGCGTCGCGCAATGATGATCCTCTTCGCCGTGGCCGCAATGAGCGTGGCCACCAACATTGCACTGCTCCGTGACGGCTCGAGGCCCGCGCGGTCGCGGACGCCCACTGATTCGAGCGGATCTCACCGCCGTCGAGCTCGACCGAGGACGTCTTGGCGACACCTACCCGACCGCCTTCGGGCTGCGTGCCGTGCTCCGCAAGACCGGCGAGGGCGACACGGCCACCGGGTACCTCGCGGCGGTGAGGCAGTTCGGCTCACCGGCCTTCTCGCTGCCGGAGCTTCGCGCACAGGGAGAGCGGGCACGGGAGCGAAGTCGACGCTGCCATCGCCGACGCCTACGACATCCGCCTGCGTCCGACGGGCGCTCCGACGGGGCAATGCGCGGCAAGCCGGGGAGCCCCGGACAAGCGGTACTCTTCACGCTTCCTCCGGGCGGCGCGGTGCTCAAGTCGAACGGAGCTGCGGCTCCGCTGGTGCTCGCAGGTTCGGAAGCGCCTTCAAAGTCCAGGCTGGCCAGCTGGTCCCCGGCCAGTGGATGGCGCTCTCGGTGCCACGGGACTGCGGCGCCGGATCCCTGGTACGCGTCCACTTCGGCCACGCCGTTGCTGGTCTGCGGTCCCCCGCATAAGTGATGGCGACGCGCAGCGAGCAGATGGCAGGCGCCGCAAGGCGAGGCACACCTCGCCCCCGGGAAGCGCCGCGATCGTGGACTCCCGCTGGGATCCGGGAGAGAGATGTCTGGATCGCGCTGGCGGTTGCGATGGCTGCGTCCGCGGCGCTTGACCTGTGGCTTGGCCGCGGTACCGGCTTCTCGATCGATGAGATCCGCCTCTTTGACAGCAGCCCGAATCTCGACCTGGAGACGGCTTTCCAGCCCTTCAACGGGCATCTGATCCTCACCTCGCGGCTCGCCTATGCCGCGATCCTCAATGTGTTCGGGGCCGGCTATCTCCCCTTCCGCCTCCTCACGATCGCCACGGTTCTGATCACGGCGGGGATCTTCTTCGTGTTCGCCAAGCGGCGCATCGGGCCCGTCGCCGCATTCGCTCCGACGCTGGTGCTGCTCTTCTTCGGCTCGGACTCCGTCACGTGCTGCTGGGCAACGGATTCGACCGTGCTGCTCCCGTTGGCGGCCGGACTCGGCGCACTGCTCGCGCTCGACCGCGGGGACTTGAAGGGTGATGTCTGCGCCTGCCTGCTGCTCTGCCTCGGCGCTCGCCACCTATTCCGTCGCGCTCCCCTTCGTGGCCGGCGCGGCCGTGCTGATCCTGATCGGGAGCGACCGCTGGCGCCGAGCCTGGGTGTTCCTCGTCCCGGCGGCGCTCTACGGGGCGTGGCTCCTCTGGTCTCGAAACCAGGCTGGGAGCACCGGTGACCAACACCCATGCTGTCCAACCTGCTGCTGGCGCCGAACTGGGCGCTCAATTCGCTGGCGACTGTCGGGTCGTCACTGCTCGGGCTCAACTATCCCTCACTCGGCAGCGGCTGGGGTCCCGTGATCGCGGTGGCCGCGGTCGCGGCTCTCGGCTGGAGGTTGTGGCGGGGGCACATTCCGAGGTGGCTGTGGGCGGCGATGGCGGTGCCGGCAACCTTGTGGCTGCTGCGGGGCCGCGGCCGCGCTCCCGCCGATTCGCGTGCCCCAGAAATCCGAGTACATGTTTCCGGCCACGATCGCCGTGCTGCTGGTCGCCGTCGAGGCGGCGCGCGGGGTGCGACTCCAACGTCGCGGGATGACCATCCTGTACGCCGCGGCGGCGATCGGCGTGGCCACGAACATCGCCCTCCTCAGGGACAACTCGCGGCAATTTCGCGACACGACCACGGTGAACCGAAGCAACCTGACCGCCGCCGAGATCGTGCGGATCGCGTCAGACGGCTGAGTCCGCCGAATTGCCGGCAAGTTTGTCTGCCATCACAGGACAGCTGCCTCACGGACAGCTGGACGAGGGAACTACTTTGACGCCGTGCGGCAATTCGGATCACCCGCGTTTTCGCTCGCCTCCCTGCGCACTCAGAGCGAGGCCAACTCGGGATCGGGTCGACGGCATCCTCGCCGAAAGCCTCGGGCTGCGCCTCCAGCCGGGCTCCGCGCCCAGCACTCCCTGCCGGTCGATCAAGGCGAGGCCCGGACGGGCAGTGAGCTTCGAGCTGCCCCCTGGCGGCGTTGTCTTGAAGACAGGCGAGGCGTCCGCGCCGGTGACACTGCGCCGCTTCGGGAGCATGCTTCACGGTCCAGGCGGGCCAGCCGACCCCGGGCGAGTGGACGGCGCTCTCGGTGCCGAGCGACTCGGCCCCCGATCCCTGGTACGCCGCGACCACAGCCACCCCGGTCACGGTCTGTCGCCTTCCCTAGCGGCTCGTCGGGACGCCGATCGGCATCGCCGTCCGCGCCGGCCTCCACCACGCTGCGGATCTCGTACTGATCGGCTCGCGAGTCGAGAGCGCTCCTGGGCGATCGCCGCGATCATCTGGCCGAGCAGGCCCAGGGTGAAGAACTGAGCGCCGACCATGATGGCGAGCACGCCGAGCAGCAGCAGGGGCCGCTCACCGATCGCCGCTCCCCCGATCTTGATGAGCGACCAGGTAGATGCAGATCGCGGACCCGATCGCGATCAGGATCAGCCCGATTCCACCGAAGAGGTGGAGCGGCCGCTGGCTGTAGCGGCCGATGAAGACGACGGTGAGCAGGTCGAAGAGGCCGCGCGGGTAGCGCGCGACTCCGAATTTGGAGGTGCCGTGCAGACGCGGGCGATGCTCGACGGGAAGCTCGGTCACGCGCCAACCGCGCTGGGCGGCGAGCACCGGGACGTAGCGGTGCAGCTCACCGTAGATCTCGAGCGATCGGACGCAGTCTCCGCGGTATGCCTTCAACCCGCAGTTGAAGTCGTGCAGGCCGACGCCGGAGACGCGCGCGGTCACCCAGTTGAACAGGCGCGATGACCACCGTTTCATGGTCGGGTCGCGGCGCCTCCGCTTCCAGCCCGGAGACCACGTCATAGCCCTCGTCGAGCTTCGCGATCAGGGCGGGGATCTCGGCCGGATCGTCCTGCCCGTCGGCATCCAGCGTGATCACGATCTCTCCGAAGCTGTGCTCGAAGCCGGCCGTCAGGGCCGCCGACTTTCCGAAGTTCCGCCGCAGCCTGACCACCCGCACGCGGTCGATGCTCCCGCGCGTACTCCTCGAGGAGCTCGCCGGTGCCGTCGGTCGAGCCGTCGTCCACGACGATGACCTCCCAGTCGAGCTCCCAGCCTGGCCGCACACCTGCTCGATCTCCTCGAGCAGGCCCGGCAACGCCCCGCGACTCGTTGTAGGCGGGGATTACCAGCGACAGCTGGGGACGGGCCGGAGCCCGTTTCCGGCGCCAGCGGATCGGGTCCGGGCCGCCCGGGTCGGACTCGGGCGAATGGCGAGCAAGTTGAGGGCTCACCGGCGCAAAGTAGCGGACCGCGCGGCCAACCTGCGGCGCCTGCTCTAGAGCGAGGCCGCCTCGGCCGGATCGCCCTGCTCGCCCTCGTCCTCCCAGTCGGCGGCCTCGCCGAGGCTCGCGCCCTTGACGACCTTGAGGCCGAGCATCGCGCACTTCATCCGCGTCGCCGAGATGTCGATCCCGAGCAGGTCGAGCACGAAGTCCTTGGGCAGGGCGAGGATCTCCTCGCGCGTCATGCCCTCCAGCTCGTCGGTGAGCAGCGAGGTGGCGGCGGTGGAGATCGCGCAGCCCTGGCCCTCGAAGGCGACCTCGGAGACCTTGCCGTCCTCGCCGAGCTTCAGGAAGACGTGCTGCTCGTCGCCGCAGAACGGGTTGGAGTCCTCGAAGTCGAGGTCGAACTCGTCCAGCCGGCCGAAGTGGTGCGGCCGCTTGTAGTGCTCGAGGATCTGGTCTCGGTAGAGCTCGTCCATTGCCTAACCGTAGCTAGAGCTCGAAGACGCGCCGGGCGTCCAGCAGCCCGTCGACCAGGCGAGTCGACCTCGGCGCGCGTGTTGTAGACGGCGAAGCTGGCGCGGGTGGTCGCGGGTACCCCGAGCCGCTCCATCAGGACCTGTGCGCAGTGATGGCCGGCGCGAACCGCAACCCCGTGGCGGTCGAGGATCTCGGAGACGTCGTGGGCGTGAACGCCGTCCATCGCGAAGGAGACGATCCCGCCGCGCTCGTCGCCGGCGGGGGGGCCGAAGATGGTCAGCCCCGGCACCTCGGCCACCCGCTCCAGCGCGTAGGAGGTCAGCTCCGCCTCGGCGGCGTGAACGGCGGGCAGCCCGAGGTCCTCGAGCCAGCGGACGGCCGCGCCGAAGCCGACCGCCTCGCCGATCGGCGGGGTGCCTCCCTCGAACTTCGCGGGCAGGTCGGCCCAGGTGATCAGCTCCTTCGAGACCTTGCGGATCATCGATCCGCCCCCGATGAACGGCGGCATCTCCTCGAGCAGCTGACGGCGGCCGAACAGGGCGCCGATCCCGGTGGGCCCGTACATCTTGTGCGCGGTGACGGCGTAGAAGTCGGCGCCGAGCTCGGCCATGTCGAGCTCCAGCTTGGGCCCGGCCTGGGCGCCGTCGACGACGAGCAGGGCGCCGGCGTCATGCGCCATCCGGGCGATCTCGCGAACCGGGTTGATCGTGCCGAGCACGTTCGAGACGTGGGCGACGCAGACGAGCTTCGGGCCGCGCTCCAGCAGGCCGGCGAACGCGTCCATGTCGAGCCGTGCCCTCGTCGGTGATCGGCGCCCAGTCGAGGTGGGCTCCCTTCTCCTGGGCCACCTGGTACCAGGGGACGACGTTCGAGTGGTGCTCCATCTCGGTGACCACGATCCGGTCGCCCGCCGAGAGGTTGGTCCGGCCCCACGAGTAGGCGACCAGGTTGAGCGCCTCCGTCGCGTTGCGGACGAAGATCACCTCGCGGCGGTCCGCCCCGAGGTGCGAGGCGACCGTGCCGCGGGCATCCTCGTACAGCGCCGTCGCCTCCTCGGAGAGCGTGTGGACGCCGCGGTGGACGTTCGCGTTGTGCTCGCGCCAGTAGCGGTCCAGGGCGTCGAGCACGGCGAGCGGCTTCTGAGCCGTGGCGCCGTTGTCGAGGTAGGCGAGCGGCTGCCCGTGGATCTTCGCGGGCGAGGATCGGGAACTCGGCCCGGATCTCCTCGAGCGAGCGGGGGAGGGCGGGCGCTGTCGTGGCAGTCGGCTCCATGCTCCCGCGCGGGCGGCCTACGCCGCCGCGGCCTCCACCTCGTCCTTGATCCAGCCGTAGCCCTTCTCCTCGAGCTGCTCGACGAGCTCGGGACCGCCCTCCTTGACGATGCGGCCGTCGTAGAGCACGTGCACGCCGTCCGGCTTGATCAGGTGGAGGATCCGCTGGTAGTGGGTGATGATCAGGACGCCCATTCCGGGCCCGGCGAACTTGTTGACGCCCTCGGCGACGACCTGCAGCGCGTCGATGTCGAGCCCGGAGTCGGTCTCGTCGAGGACGGCCATGTCCGGCTGCAGCATCGCGAGCTGGAGGATCTCCATCCGCTTCTTCTCGCCGCCGGAGAAGCCGTCGTTCAGGTAGCGCGAGGAGAACTCCTTGGGGATGTTGGTCAGCGCCATCGCCTCCTCGGTCTCCTTGCGGAAGTCCTTGAGCTTCACCGGCTCCTCGCCGGCGCGCCTCGCGATGGGCGTTGACGGCCATGCGCAGGTACTTGGCGACGGTCACGCCGGGGATCGCCACCGGGTACTGGAACGCCATGAAGAGGCCCATGCGCGAGCGCTCGTCCGGCGAGGCCTCCGTGATGTCCTCGCCCTTGAAGATGATCGTCCCGTCGGTCACCTCGAGGCTCGGGTGACCCATGATCGCGTTGGCGAGGGTCGACTTGCCGGAGCCGTTCGGCCCCATCAGGGCGTGGATGCTCGCCCTTGTCGACGTCGAGGCTGACGCCCTTGAGGATCTCCTTGCCCTCGGCGGTCACGTGCAGGTTGCGGATCTCGAGCTCTGCCAATTGGGACTCCTGATTCGGTTGAAGTTGTCGCTACGCCGCGCTGACCGCGGCGGTCTTGGGAGCGGGCTCGGGCGCGTGCTGATCGGAGAACTCGACCAGCTCTGCGAGCGTCGTGCCGGCGAGCGCCTTGGTGACGCCGCCCTGTACCCGCGTCCAGAGAAGCTTGGTGGCGCATGCCCGATCGCCGTCGCTCTCATGCGAGCAGGAGACCTTGCCCTCGGCGTCGAGCTCGAAGCACTCCATCGGGGCGATCGCGCCCTCGAGCGCCTGGACCACCTCGAGCATCTCGATCTCGTCCGCGGGCCGCCCGAGGCGGTATCCGCCGTGGGCGCCGCGCTGGCTCTCGACCAAACCCGCCTTGCGCAGCTTGGCGACCAGGTGCTCGAGATAGGAGAGGGGGAGGCGCTCGGACTCGGCGACCGCGCTCAGCGCCACCGGGGCGCCGTCCTCCTGGCGGCCGAGCTCGACCATCAGGCGCACTCCATATTCGGCTCGGGTGGAAAACAGCATCGCCAGGAAATCCTAGCGGAATGGTCGGTTATGGCCTGGGAACGCCGGCCCCTCCGCCGCTCAGCACGTGCACACCCACCGGTGCGATGCCGGGAAACGCGCGTGATTCGATCGCGTGGAAGCGTGGCGGGAGTGCCGCCAGGAAGTCCGCGAGGGGGCCCGGCGTCTGCCGTAGCTGCCCGACAGGGGCGGTCCCGTCAACCAGGAAGATGGTTCCGGTTCCGGCCAGCTCGGCGGCGCGCCTGGCGATGGACTGGGCCGAGGGCCTCGGGGTCGCCGGGCTAATGGGCTGTCCCTCGCGACTCAGCTCGAGTTGCTGCTGGAAAGTGGGGTACCCGAGCTCGAGGATCTGTCGGTCGGCGGGTAGAGGCGCCCCTTCGGGCGCGAGGGCCGCCTCCAGGGCCGTCTGAGGACCGGGACCGGCGGGCAGCGAAAACTCGACCACCGGGGCCCCGGGATTCCCGGTCCGCTCGATGAACTCGGCCGCTTGGTCGTAGTCAGGGCGCCGGTGGTCGGAGTCGAGCAGCTTCAGGGCCCCGATCGCGAACCCGCCCGTCACCAGCCCAACGGCGGCCCACCGAAGGAAGGGAGCGGATGACGGCGCGCACGTGACCAGCGCCCCCAGCGCGAGCGCGAAACCGGGCCAGGACGCGATCAGATTCCGGGACAGGAAGACGCTGGGTGCGAAGACGTTGTGGATCGCGGCCCCGACCGGCGACGCGACCGCGAGCGCGAGGACCAGCGCGACCCCGGCCGAGGGCCGCAGGCCCGGGCCGTTCGATCTCAGGCGGAGCGCAAGTCCCAGTGCCCCCAACGCCATCGCCGAAACGATCAGCAGCAGCGCGGCGCGGCCCGGAACGATCCCAACCCCGAGGTCGGGATGGCCGAGGAAGAGCCGCTGGAGATCGGTCTCGGCTCGCGAGACGGTGAGTGGATGGATGAGCTCGATGTTCTTTGCGGCCCGTTTGCCGCTGTCCTGAATCAGCTGTGGCACCCAGGGGGCGAACAGGAGGACGGCGCCGGCGGTGGCCAGCAGGAGCTGTTTCCGCATGCCCGGGTGGGCGACCAGCGCCCAGCCGAACAGGCCGATCAGCACGAACACCGAGGTGTAATGCGTATACATGGCGGCGGCCGCTGAGGCGCCGTACGCCGTCCACCACCGAACCCTGCCGGATTCGAGGGCGATCAGCAACGCGACGGCCGCCGCAAGGCAGAACAGCATCATCAACACATAGGCCCGAGCCTCCGTCGAGTAGAAGATCTGAAAAGGGCTCAACGCCATCAGGGCGGCCCCGACCGCGGCCGCCCGCGAGCCGACCGTTCGGAGTCCAAGGATGTAGGTCAGTGGAATCGCCAGCACCCCGGCGATCAAGGAGACGAGCCGCAGGCCCTCGACGCCGCCGAATCCCTTGGTCAGCCAGGTCAGGAGAAAGAAGAGCGGCGGTGTGGATTCCTTCCCGTGGCGGACGATCCAGAAGACGTCTCCCACGCCGAAGCCGTTGACCACGAAATTGGTGGCGACCTCGTCGCCCCAGAGGGAATCGCCGAACGAAGGCAGGCGCAGCGCGAGGCCGATCAGGGTGAGCCCGCCGATCAGGGCGATCGTCGCCGCGGCCGGCATTCGTCTTCCCGCGGTGCTCATCGCGCGGGACAGTAAGCGTTGTCAGCGAGCGACGCCGGAGGAGCGGGCGACCATGCCGCGCAGGACATCCCGGAAGGCCGCGTAGTTGCGGCCGCCGATCACCGCCGCGTGGCGGGCCTCGATCTCCGCCACGATCTCGTCGCCTCGCTGCAGCTGCTTCAGCCCGCGCTGAGTGGGGACGACGAGCTTGGCGCGCCGGTCAGCCGGGTCGGGTCGCCGTTCGACGTAGCCCAGCTCCTCGAGCTCGTCCACCAGGCGGCCCACGATCTGCTTGTGGCGCCCCGACAGGCTCGCCAGCTCGGTCGCCCGGACGCCGTCCTCGTCGAGATAGGCCAGCACCGCCCAATGGCGTGGGTTGAGATCGTTGTATCCCTCGGAGGCGAGCCGGGCGAAGAGCTCCTCCTGCAGCGAGTAGGTCAGCTGGTTCGCCAGAACCCCCAGGTCGGGGTTCCATTCCTGGCGCTCCTTGCGTCTCTTGGTGGTAGTCACGAACTAAGAAAGTAGCAATACGTGATGGTTCCGCTTCGTGATGAAGCCTTATTGCCCGTTGAGGCTGCTCCGTATACTCGCGCGCAGACAACTTTCACCTCCCGAGAAGGAGATCTTTCGGAGATGACAACCACCGGACGTTCCAACTGGCAGGCAACCCTCAAGACGGTGATCCTGCTCTCAGCCCTCGGCGGCATCCTGGTCGGCGCCGGATACCTGATCGGCGGCCCTTCGACCGCGCTCATCTTTCTCTTCATCGCGGTCCTCATCAACATGGGCAGCTGGTTCTTCAGCGACAGGATCGCCTTGGCCGCCGCCAGGGCGAAGCCGGTCTCAGAGGAGGAGGACCCGCGCCTGTATCAGATGGTCCGCGACCTGACGACGCGGGCCGGGCTTCCCATGCCGAGGCTCTACGTGATCCCGCAGGAACAGCCGAATGCCTTCGCGACGGGCCGCAATCCGAAGCACTCCGCGGTCGCGGTGACGGCCGGGATCCGCAAGCTCCTCACGGAGGACGAGCTGCGGGGCGTGCTCGCGCACGAGCTCGGACACGTGCGAAACCACGACATCCTGCTGACCTCCGTGGTCGCAACGATCGCGTCTGCCATCACATGGATCGGCTACATGGTGCTCTGGATCGGCGGCGACGATGATTCGCCGCTCGGCATCATCGGCCCGCTTCTGCTCTGGTTGCTCGCCCCGATCGCGGCGGCGATCATCCAGATGGCGATCTCCCGCCAGCGGGAGTTCTCCGCCGACGCGACGGGCGCGGAGATCTGCGGCAATCCGGAGTCGCTGGCCTCGGCGCTGCTGCGCCTCGAGTCGGGCGCCCAGTCGGTGCCGATGCAGGTCAATCAGGCGACCGAGCCGCTCTACATCGTCAAGCCCTTCAAGGGCGGCGGCATCGCCTCGCTCTTCTCGACGCATCCGCCGATCGAGGAGCGGGTCCGCCGGCTCCGCCAGATGCGGCCGACGATCGGCTAGTCCATGGCATACCGCTTGCTGAGCTCGAGGGACGCCTTCTGGCGTCCCTCGAACCAGATGAAGGTCGAGAACACCGACCTCGCCAAGCAGCTCGAGGCCGAGACGCTCGGCGCGCGCCTCTGGCGTCTTCATCCCGGCCAGGCGAGCACCTGGCACCGGCATTTCGAGATGCACGAGCTCTACGTGCTGATCGAGGGCGAGGGCAGGGTGCGGGTCGACGACGAGGTGCTGACGCTGACGCCGATGTCGGCGCTGCTCGTCGAGCCGGAGCACAGCCGCCAGCTCTTCAACGACACCGATATGGACGCTCTCTGGCTGGTGGTGGGCGCCCCGCGCGAGGGCGTCAGCAGCACGCTCGAGATGAGCGAGGAGCAGCTCGCCGCCATGTATCCCGACGGGCCCAAGGCGCTGCCCCCGGAGCTGGGCGGGGGTCAATTCGAGGGCTGATCTACGGCTATACTTTTTGAAGCTATGAAACCCGATCAGGATTTGGGAATATGAGCTCCGTGGAGATGCCCCGCAAGTACGTGCCGCCGCCGCTCGAGCTGGTCAAGAGCCGGATCGAGGAGCTGATGCCGCCCGCGGCGAAGCAGGAGATCGACGGCGGCGCCGTCCTGATCGACGTTCGCGATCCCGAGCGCTACGAGGCCGGTCACCTGGCGGGCGCGGTCAACGTCCCCGCCGGCGAGAGCGCCCGCGACGCCCACGACGCCGCCTATGTGGAGGCGATCGAGGAGGCCGGGGCGGGCCCCGACGACCGGCTGATCCTGGTCTGCGGCGAGGGCAACCGCTCCGCCCGCGCCGCGGACGCACTCCAGAACGAGCACGAATTCAAGCACGTGGCCTCCATCATCGGAGGATCGAAGCTCTGGAATGAGCTCGGCTTTCCCATCGAAGGAGAGATCGCGATCGGCGACGAAGAGGCCGAGACACACTTGGAAGGCGAGGAGGACACGACCTGATGGCCACCACCGAGACGATCGAGCAGGTCAAGGAGCGGATCGAGGAGGTCGATCCCGCCGAGGCCCAGGAGGAGCTCAAGGCCGGCGATGTCGCCCTGATCGACACCCGCGAGCCCTACGAGAACCTCGAAGCGCATATCGACGGCGCAGAGCTGATCCGGCCCGCCGACGTCGTTGACCGGATCGAGGAGGTCGTCCCCGACCACTCGCAGCGGGTGCTCCTCTACTGCGCTTCCGGCAACCGCTCGGCGCGCGCCGCCGACGAGCTCCGCGAGCTCGGCTACGACAACGCCGCGTCGGTGCGCGGCGGGATCAAGGCCTGGGAGGCCGACGGTCTTCCCGTCGTCATGGCGGAGGGCATGACCCCCGAGCAGCGCAACCGCTATTCCCGCCACACCCTGCTTCCCGAGGTCGGCGTCGAGGGTCAGCTCAAGATGCTGAACGCCAAGGTCCTGCTGGTCGGCGCCGGCGGCCTGGGCGCCCCGTCCGCGCTGTATCTGGCCGCGGCCGGCATCGGCACGCTCGGCCTGGTCGACGACGACGAGGTCGACGAGTCGAACCTGCAGCGCCAGGTGATCCACAACACCGAGCGGATCGGCCAGCCCAAGACGGAGTCGGCGCGCAAGACGATCGAGGCGCTCAACCCCGACGTCGACGTCATCGAGCACCGGACCCGGCTCGACGCCTCCAACATCATCGACATCATCAAGGACTACGACGTGATCGTCGACGGGGCGGACAACTTCCCGACCCGGTACCTGCTGAACGACGCGTCGGTCCGGCTGCGCAAGCCGGTCGTCTCCGCCTCGATCCTCGCCTTCGACGGCCAGATCTCGACCTTCGTCCCCTTCGAGGGCCCCTGCTACCGCTGCCTCTACCCGACGCCGCCTCCCGCCGAGCTCGCCCCGAGCTGCGGCGCCGCCGGCGTGCTCGGCGTGATGGCGGGCGTCATGGGCCTGCTGCAGGCGAACGAGGTCATCAAGCTCGTGGTCGGCATCGGCGAGCCGCTGATCGGCCGCCTGCTGCTCTACGACTCGCTCGGCACGCACTTCACGGAGCTCAA
The DNA here is from genome assembly GCA_963763985.1 of uncultured Solirubrobacterales bacterium. Taxonomy (GTDB): domain Bacteria; phylum Actinomycetota; class Thermoleophilia; order Solirubrobacterales; family 70-9; genus DASUPK01. The sequence goes on from CAVXQO010000020.1 coordinate 16,487, forward strand.
GGTCCGCCGCGACCCCGAGTGCCCGATCTGCGGCCCGAACGCCGAGGAGATCCCGGAGTCGGAGATGGGCAAGTTCCCCGACTACGAGCTCTTCTGCGCGGCCTAGCGACCACAAGCCCGCTAGGTTTCCCGCCCATGCCGACGATCAAGGTGCCACCCGTGCTGCGCCCGCAGACCGGCGGCGAGGCCGAGGTCAGCGTGGGCGGCGGCACCGTCGGCGAAGCGCTCAGGGCCCTCGCCGAGCGCTACCCCGAGACCAAGGACCAGCTCTTCTCGCCCGAGGGCGAGCTGAACCGCTACGTCAACGTCTATCTGAACGACGAGGACGTCCGGGTCCTGGACGGCCTCGACACCTCGGCCGCCGATTCGGACACCGTGGTCATCCTGCCCGCCATGGCCGGCGGCGAGCGCTGACTGGCGGCTAGCTACCGCCGGTGAAGCGGGTGAAGGCGGCGAACTCCGGCTTCGGCGAGTGATTGAGCAGACCGAAGCACCCGGCCGTGCCCACCGCCTCCGAAGACGAACGCCGCTTGCGGCCCCACCCGCCCCAGGCTAGGGATTCCCGCCCGTCAGCGACGTGAAGGCGCTCCAGGCGGGCTTGGGCTTCAGGTCGGCGTTGAACAGGCCCGTGTACTGGAACCAGATTCCGCCGCTCGGGATGTCGCGCCACGAGTACCAGATCACCCCTGGGATCTTGTACCGCTTGCGGTTCTTCGCCAGCAGCCTGTAGGTCTGGCGCAGGTACTGTCGCCTGGCGGCGCCGCGACACCGTCAGCGCGGTCCGGGGGCCCCCGGTGGCCCAGCCGACCTCGGTGAGCCAGAGCTTGGCCTTCTTGTCCTTGTGCCGGGCCATGGTCCGGCGCCAGTCCCTGACGCGGTCCAGGGCCTGCTCCGGCGTCGTGGAGTAGGGGTGGAGCGCCGTCGCGTCGAAGAGCCGCTTGCCCCGGTTCCGGTAGATCCCCTCCAGGAAGAGGTCGCCGTCCATCGAGTGCTTGAAGCGCGGGGTGGGGAACAGGCCCGAGAGCACGATCCTCGCGCCCGGGTCGCCGCTCTTGATCCCGGCGTGGAACTTCTTCAGCAGCCGGACGTACTGCTTCGGGCTCGGCTTGCGGTACCAGAAGCTCGGCGAGTTGACCTCGTTCCAGAGCTGCCACCAGACCACCGGCACTTGCGGCACGTTCGGGTGCTGCGCCCAGAAGATGCCGTCATGGCCGTAGCGCTGGGCGGCGGCCGCCACGAAGTTCCGGAAGTCGGCCCAGTGCTTCTTCCCGGGGGGCAGGTTGGGGCGCCGCGACACCCAGGGCGGCGAGCCGTAGACCGTCGGCAGCACCCTGATCCCGTTCTCCGCGGCCGCCTCGACGATCTGGTCGTAGTGGCTCCAGTCGTAGGGAGCTCCGCCGGATTGCTGGACCGCTCCCCAGTAGAGGTTGATGCGCAGCGTGCCCAGGCGGGCGGCGCCCATCCGATCGACCTCCTTGGGGCTCGGGTCGTCCGCCGGGATCAGGCCATAGAACTCCCGCGGCGCCGCGTGCGCCGCGGGAGGGCCCCCCAGGGAGACCAGGAGGACTGCCAGGAGCGCGATCAGGCGCGCCCTGTGCGCCCAGGACCTGCAGGCAGGAGTGTCGAGGTGAGATCGGATCACGGTTCGGAGAACACGCGGGCGCCGGGCCAGTTGCGATGGCGCGGCTATCCCCGACGCGTCTTGTCCACGGCCGGACAAGCGGCGCCGGGCCGGGCGGTTTCGCCCGGTCTGCCGTCAGCGCCGCCTCGAGGTCAGGGCGTTCCGCCGGTCAGGCTCGGTGAAGGCGCTCCAGGCGGGCTTCGGGTCGAAGTCCGCCGTGAACAGGCCCGTGTGCTGGAACCAGATTCCCCCGTTGACGTCCCGCCACGAGTACCAGATCACGCCGGCGATCTTGAACTTCCCGCGATTCGACGCCATCAGGTTGAAGGTCTTCCGGAGATCCTTGGCCTGCTTCTGGGGTGAGACAACCAGCGCCGTCGGCGGGTTGCCGCCGGTCGCCCAGCCGACCTCGGTGATCCACAGCTTGGTGCGCTTGTCCTTGTAGCGGGACATGATCTGGCGCGTCTCCTTGACCGCGTTCAGGGCGTCGCGCGGCGTGCTCGCGTAGGGATGCATCGCGACTGCGTCGAAGAGGCCCTTCGACCCCTTGCTCTTGTAGATGGCGGGCAGGAAGCGGTCCAGCGGTATTCCGTGCCTGACCCTGGGCGTCCGGAAGAGCCCGGCCAGGACGACCTTCGCCGAGGGGTCCCCGGCCTTGATGCCGCCGCTGAACTGGCGGAGGTAGCTGACGTACTGCTTGGGGTTGGGCTTCCCGAACCAGAAGCTGGGCGAGTTGACCTCGTTCCAGAACTGCCAGTAGATGACCGGCAGCTTGGGGATGCTCGGGTTCTCCGACCAGAAGGTGCCGTTGGCGCCGTAGCGGGCCGCGGCGGCCTGCACGAACGTCCTGAAATCCCCGATATGCGCCTTGTCGGGCGGGTAGTTCGTCTTCTTCGCGGCCCAGGAGGGAGAGCTGTACACGGTCGGCAGCACGCGGATCCCGTTCTTGGCCGCCTCCCCGATGATCGCGTCGTAGTGGCTGAAGTCGAGCGGCCCGCCGGGGGTGGGCTGGACAGCCCCCCAGACGAAGTTGATCCGCAGCGTCCCCACCTTGCCGGCGCCCATCCGGGCGATCTCGGTCGAGTCGGGGTCGTTGGCCGGGATCACGCCGTAGAACGCGCGGGGCGCGGCGGCGCCCGCATGCGGGGCGAGCACGAGGCAAATCAGCAGGGTCGTCGCGATGACGAGGCGGCGCACGGTCACTCTCCTTGTCTTAGGCGGCTTTGTCCCGGCCGGTGATGATCTCGCCGTCCGGAGTTCGAGGGCTGCCGGCGCCGGGGGCGCCAGGGTCGCTCATGGGCTCGGGCTCGCCCTCGCCGTCGCCGAGCTGCCTGCGTCGCAGGGTCATCCCCACGGCCGCGGCGATCACGGCGGCGATCATCAGCAGGACGATCGGGTTGAGCAGGATGCTCCCGGAGGAGTCGTTGCCGCCGCCACCCGATCCGGACCCTCCAATCGGCGCGGCCAGGTTCGCGGCGTTGTCCTTCTTCTTGCCGTTGCCGTTGCCGTTGGTGTCCTGTGAGCCCTTCTTGCTCCCTTGTGGCAGGGTGGTCTCTCCGGATCCGCCGCTGGCGGAGTGGGCGGTGGCGCCCCCGCCCGCATTCGGGACCTTGGGCAGGTACTCGTCCCCGGCGGGGCCGGCCAGGGCGATGGGTGCGAGGGCAAGCGAAAACGCCGCCCCCGCAATCAGTGCTTGGACTGTCTTGCGGGCGCTCATACGAAATTGTGAGGGGGCGAAGATACTGCCTTCCCCGCCAGACTGCCTTTGAATCCATGATTTCAACGATCAGACAACACGCAGGCGCCGCATTGGTTGCGGCGGCGGTCGTAATTGCCGCCTTTGCGCAGGGGCTGTTCGACCCCACGGGTTACGCGGCCGCCTCGATCGTGATCTGGGCCGCGGTCGTGGCGGGGCTGGTGGGGCGCGCCCTGCCGTCGGCCCCCGTCGGCTGGCTCGCCGCGGCGGCCGGGCTCTGCCTCGCGGCCACCGCGGTGCTCGCGACCGCCTCGGTGGCTTGGGCGAGCGACCAGGGCCGCGCCTTCGACGAGGCGGTCAGGGTCTCGTTCTATCTCGGGCTCTTCGTGATCGCCGTCTGCACCGCGACCCGAGCCGGCCGGGCTCAGTGGCTCGGGGGGCTGGCCGGCGGCCTCGGTGTCGTCGCCGTGATCGCGCTCTTCTCATATCTGCAGCCCGGCATCCTCGACAGCGGAGCCAGCGATGTCCCGAACGCGGCGGGCAGGCTCTCGTACCCGATCGGCTACTGGAACGGGACCGCCGCTCTGCTGGCGGCCGCGGCGACGCTGCTCGCCTACGGCGGCGTGACAGGGGCCGACCCGGGCCCTGCGGGCCGCCGCGACGGCGGCGATCCCGCTGGCCACGCTCGGCATCTGGCTCGCAAGCTCCAGGGGAGGCGGGGCGGCCGTCGTGATCGCGTGGGCCGTCCTGGTGGCGGCGTCACCCGATCGCGCCGGCAGCTCGCTGACCATCGCGATCGGGGTGCTTGGTGCCGCGGTGCTGATCCTCGCGTCCGGAGCAGATGCACGCGCTGACGAGCGGCGTCGTCGACTCGGCCAAGAGGGACGACGGAGATCTCATGTCCGCGCTGTGCGTGGCGGTGGCGGCGATCACCGGGGCCATCGCCTGGTGGGCGGATGGATGGAGGCCCACGATCCGGATCTCGCGCCCGGTCGGCGTCGCCCTGGGCGTGGTCGCGATCGCCGCGGTCGCCGGCGGAGCGATAGCCGCTCATCCCGCCGATCGGTTCCGCGAGTTCGAGAAGGCGCCGCGACGCGCGCGCGGGGATCCCGGTCGGAGCCGCCGACCTGAGCTCGAATGGACGCTGGCAGTTCTGGGGAGAGGCGCTCGACGCGTTCGAGAACAGTCCGGTTGGAGGCGTCGGGGCGGGCGGATACGAGGGCTGGTGGGCCCAGCACGCGAGCGTGCCGCTGTTCGTCCGCAACGCTCACTCCCTTCCCCTGCAGCAGGCCGCCGAGCTGGGAATCCCCGGGATCGCGCTGTTCCTCGGGTTCGTGGGCGCCGTTGGCGCTCGCGGGGTGGCGCCGCCTCCGCGAAGGCCTCGAGGGGGACGCCGGGATTCTGGTCGCGGTGGTCGCTGCCGGGGCCGTCGGGGCGGCCGTCGACTGGACCTGGGAGATCCCGGCGGTGTTCGGCCCCGCGGTCGTCTGCGCGGCCCTGCTCCTGGCGTCGGCCCCGACTCGCCCGCTCGCGCGCGACGGGTACATCCTCGGCCTGGGCACGGTGGTGGCCGCCTGGATCGCCATGGTCGCGGGCGGGCTGGTGGTGCTCACCGAGCTGGAGCTGACGCAGAGCAGGGATGCGGCCTCGGCGAATCGGATCGGGGAAGGGATCGATCGGGCGCGCGCGGCCAAGACCGTCCAGCCCTGGTCGTCGGAGCCGTACACGCAGCTGGCGCTGCTGGAGGCGGAGCGCGGCGACATCTCGCAGGCGCTCGCCTATCTCAGACAGGCGGAGGCACGCGACTCCGAGGATTGGCGCCTGTCCGCTGATTGAGGCTAGTCTCCAGCAGAGGCGAGGAGATCGGGCAGCGGCAGGTACGGCCATCTTGACGGGCTCAGAGCCTGAGCCCTGTTCCGCTGTGTCAGTCGGCCATCTAGCAACTGCAAGTCAGGGGATGAGCCAGGAGAAGAGCACAGCAGCTTTGAGTCCAGCAGCAGCCCGATCCGAGGCGCCCGTACGCGACTTCCTCGACTCCGAGTCGGTGCGGCGCGCGCTGGTCGAGGCATCCGCTCACGTCGCCCGCCGAGCCGCGATGGTGGCGCGACGTCCGCCGCCGCCGGCTCCTCGCCCTTGCGGACTGCTGCGCGGTCGGCCTCGGACTGGCGCTCGCCTTGCCGCCGGAGCGCGCCATCTGGATGCTGGCCTTCCTGCCCGCCTGGATTCTGGTCGCGAAGCTGGCCGGGCTCTACGACGCCGACCACCGGGTGATGCGTCACCTGACCGTGGACGAGGCCCCCGTGATCTTCGCCTGGGGCGTGATCGGGGCTGTGGCCGCGAGCCTGCTCGGCGGACTCACCCCGGCCGGATCCCTCGAGCACCGGCGAGCTCGCGTTGACGGCGGGGGTGACGATCGTCGCCGATTTCGTCCTGCGGGTCGCCGCCAGAGCCGCGTGGCGGGCAAGCACGCCGCGCGAACGCGCGCTGATCGTCGGCGAGGACAGCCTCGCGCACGCCATGCGCCGCAAGATCGTCCTGTTCGCCGATCTGCACATGTCCGCGGTCGAGCCCGGGGACTACGCCCGCGGCATCGACCGCGTGGTTCTCGCGCACGAGCGGATCGACGCCGGTGAGATCGCCGTGATCTCGGAGCTCTGCCACCGGCACGGGGCCAAGCTCAGCCTGGTGTCGCCGCTGCGCGGGCAGGCGACTCCACATGAGATCTCTCGCCTGGCGGAGCTGCCGGTGTTCGAGTACCTCACCTCCGACGTCTCCCGCTCGACGATGATGCTGAAGCGGGCCCTCGATCTGATCGTCGGCATCCCGCTCGCGGTGCTCGCCGCGCCGCTCTTTCCCCTGGTCGCCGTGGCGATCTGGCTCGAGGACCGCGGCCCGATCCTGTTCGCGCAGCAGCGCGCCGGCTTCCATGGCGAGCCGTTCCGGCTGCTCAAGTTCCGGACGATGCACGTCGGCGCCGATCAGCTCGCTCGAGGATCTGCTGGACGAGCTGCCCGAGCCGATGTTCAAGTTCCGCCAGGACCCGCGGGTCACGCGGGTCGGCCGGGTGCTGCGCAGGCTCAGCCTCGACGAGCTTCCGCAGATCTGGAACCTGCTGCGCGGCGACATGAGCCTGGTCGGGCCGCGGCCCGAGCAGCTCGAGCTGGTGGAGCGCTACAGCCCGGAGCATCGCTTCCGGCTGGACGTGAAGCCGGGCCTCACCGGCCCGATGCAGGTGCACGGCCGCGGAGAGCTGACCTTCGAGGAGCGCCTCGCGGTCGAGCTCGACTACGTCGAGAACCTCTCCATGGGCCGCGATCTGCGCATCCTGGCGCTCACCCCCGTCTGCGTGATTCGGGGCACCGGAGCCTTCTGAGCGCGACCGTCATCGTCCCCACCGTCACGCCGGCGCGGGCGGTGAAGCTTCTGGAGTCGCTGGCGGGGGAGGGGATGGACTTCGAGGCGATCGTGGCCGACAACGGCACGGGAGCCCCGGAGCTCGACCGGGCGGTCGCCGCCATCGACGGGGCCCAGGTTCTGCGGCTGGAGTCGAACCTCGGCTATTCGCGCGCCGTCAATCTGGCGGCGCGGCGGGCGCAGGGCGATGCGCTCGTCCTGCTGAACGACGACAGCGTGGTCGACCCCGGCTACGTCGAGCGGATCACGGCGGCGCTCGATCCGGCGAGCGGGGTCGTGATGGCCGCGGGCGTGATGCGCGACGCCCGGGCAACCGGGCCTGATCGAGACCGCCGGGATCGAGATCGACCGGACCCTGCTCGCGTTCGACTACCTGAACGGCGAGCCGGTCGAGGTGCTGGAGGGGCCGGTGGCCGATCCGGTCGGCCCCTCCGGGGCCGCGGCGGCGTTCTGGCGCGAGGCGTTCCTCGAGGTGGACGGGTTCGACGAGCGCCTGTTCGCCTATCTCGAGGACGTCGACCTCGTCCTGCGCCTCCGCCGCGCGGGTGGATCCTGCAGGCTGGCGAAGGGGGCCCGCGGGCTGCACGAGCACTCGGCGACCCTCGGGTCCGGATCGCGCCGCAAGGACTACCTGATGGGCTACGGCCGGGGATACCTGCTGCGCAAGTGGAACGTGATCACGCCGCGGCGACTTCCGGGCATCGTCGCCCGCGAGCTCTCGGTCAGCGCCGGTCAGGCGGTCTTCGACCGGAACCTCGAGGGAGTGCGCGGGAGGGTCCGGGGGCTTCGCGCCGGGCGGCCCTCGGAGCCCTATCCGCCCGCGGCGCTGCTGCCGGACCCGCCGTCGCTCGCGGCCTCACTCGGCCGGCGCTGGCGCAGGCGCGCCAGGCTACGGCGCAGGAGCGAGTGAACGACCGCCGTCGCGAGCTTCACGGCGATTCCGACGTAGACGATGGCGTTGAGCGCCCACGAGCGGCTCGGGGCGTAGTGCTTGCGATAGAAGCGGTACATCCCCCGATGGAAGGCCCAGTTGAGGCGGACCGATCGCTCGCCACCGGTCGTCCCGCCCTTGACGTGCGTCACCGTCGCCCCCGGCTCGTACCAGGTGCCCCAGCCCGCCTGGGCGAGCGTGTAGGAGAGGTCGAGGTCCTCCATGTACATCCAGTAGCCCTCGTCGAAGCCCCCGACCTGCTCGAAGGCCGAGCGCCGCATCAGCATGAATGCTCCGTTGACGGCGTCCACGGGGCCCGACTCCACATCCGGCGCTCGGTAGGCGGCCAGCTTCCCGCTGGCGCCCGGCCGCCTGCCGACGCCGGTGAAGTGGCCGAGCGCGCTGAGCGGCGTCGGGAACGACCGCTTCGAGGCATGGTCGAGCGAGCCGTCCGGGCGGAGCAGGCGGGGTCCCGCCACGGCGACGTCGGGATGCGCCTCCATGGCCGCCATCACGCCATCGAGCGCCCCCTCGGTGACGGCGGTATCGGGGTTGAGCGCGAGCAGGTACGGGGCTTCACCGCGCGCCGCCCCGAGGTTGGTCGCCGCCGCGAAGCCCAGGTTCGTCGACGAGCCGATCAGCTCGACCTCCGGGTATCCGGAGCTGACCATCTCGCTCGTCCCGTCGCCGGACGCGTTGTCCACGACGATCACCTTCATCGGGCCGGACGGTGGGTGCGCGCGCAGCGAGTCGAGGCACTCCCGCAGGAGCTCCCGCGACCGGAAGGCGACGATCACGACGTCGAGTGACGCGCTCTCGGTCACTTCTCGCGGCCGGGGTCCGGCGGGATGCTGGCGTCCCGAGGGAGCAGCCGGCTTGGCCTCCTCCGGCCGGCGGTCCACGCCGAGACGCCCCGGCGCCTGACCAGCGCGTACGCATAGAACAGCTCTCGATCCAGAGTCTCATCGTGTCCCCAGAGCCGCCTGGTGCGCCGGCCCAGGAGCCAGGTGAGCCCGGCCACCCCGCTGTCGGCTGACAGCAGCCGGCTCAGGGTCTTGCGCTTCGCCGGCGTCATCCGCGGCCAGCAGCGCAGCCGGAGAACCTCCAGGAAGAGGAGCTCCTGATGCCAGTCGTAGAAGTAGACGATGCGCGAGCCGCCGGTCGGGTTGCGGAGACGCTCGAGCAGGTGCCTTCGAACGGAGCGCGGCTTCTTGTTGGCCTCCGAGTGGCCGATCACCGCGTCGCCGTGCTGGACGTAGTCGTAGAGCGGCTCGTCCACATAGGCGATCTCCCCGCGCGACATCGCGACGACGGCGAGCCAGTGGTCATGGAACGCCCGGGCGAGGCGGGGAGGGAAGGGCAGCGCGTCATCGAGCAGGTCGCGAGCGAAGAGGGAGGCCGCCCCGGTCACGGAGTTGGCGAGCAGCAGCGACGCGTAGTTCGTGTAGTTGTTCCGTCGCTCGGTCCAGTAGGAGGGCCTGACGAGCTCGCCCGCCGGGGCTGACGATCCGGGCGTCGCTGTAGACGAGCTGCGCGTCGCCGATGCCCTCGAGCAGCCGTTCGAGCTTCCCGGGGTGCCAGCGGTCGTCCTGGTCGCAGAGGGTCACGAAGTCGGCGCTCGGCGGGCGCCATCGACAGGGCCCGCTCGAAGTTCCGGTAGAAGCCGAGCCGGCTCTCGCTGCGCGAGACGACGAAGCGCGGATCGTCCTCGGTCAGGGCCACAGCACGCTCGAAGGCCTCGTCCGAGGAGCGGTCATCGCTGATCAGGCAGATCCAGTTCTCGTGCGTCTGCTGCTTGATGGATTCGAGCTGGATGCGGAGCAGATCCTCCGGCGGCTCATAGGTCGCCATGCAGATCGCCACGCGCGGGCCCGGGCGATCGGGAAATTCCGGCGGGGGAGCGTCCGCGGGGGGTGGAAGCTCCGGCTGGGCGTCGACCGAGCCGGCCGGGGCCCGCGCCTCGCCGCCGCCGGCGAGGGTCAGGACCAGCTCGATCTCGAGCCGCTGCGGCGCGATCGACCGGCCCCACGTCGACGAGCGCGACGAATCCGCTCCTGTAGGCGTGGGCGCGCGCGGGGTCGCCCGCCTCGAGCCCCTCGTAGACGTCGTCGCGCGGCAGGCGGAAGCGCTCGACCGGCTGCCTGGAGTCACCGACCTGCACCTGGAGCCGGCGCGTCCTCTCGCTCGGGTGGTAGCAGTAGCCGCCGATCACGAAGGCGGTGCCTCGGCCGACGGCGATCCGGGCGGGCGGCGGATCTCGAGGCCGCGCGACGGCTGGTTCGCTCCCGACGGGCACGCTAGCTCCGCCTGCGGAGCAGCTTCCGGGCGTATTCGTAGAGCTCCATGTCGAGCTCGATTGTCCTCGGCGATCCGCGATCGGAACGAGTCGGGTACCTCGTCATGGCTTGGTGACGTTGCCGTGCACCGTCGGCCCGAGCTCCCAGCCGAAGCGCCGTTGGAGCCTCTGGGCGAAGGCCTCGAGGTCCTCCTGGATGCCGAACTCGTCCATCTTCCTGAGCGCCCGCTTCGCCCGCCGGAGCCGCCGCCGGTCGAGGTCGATGACGGTCATCATCCCGTTGCGTCATCTCCTCGGCCCGCAGGGAGAGCATCTTCACCATGTGGTTCTCGATGAACGGCCTGAAGCGCGCCGGGTCCTCGTAGATCTCCTCCAGCGAGAGCTCGCTGTCGGCCGGGGTCGTGTCCCGGTGATGGCGCAGGTAGCTCAGGGTGCGCTCGACCGGGTCGCGGAGGACGGTGAAGGTGGCGAAGTCCGCGTCGAGGAGCTCGGTCATGCAGAGAGGGAAGTGGCCGGTCACCACCTTGATCTCGTCACGGCGCGCCTTCCAGCGCTCGAGCAGGATGTGCGGGAAGAGCTGCGGCGCGACGGTGATCGGGCTGCCGTCCGAGGGCGCCGGATAGACGGCCTCGCGGCCGAAGTACCGCCACATGCGCACGTACAGCGAGACCCCGCCGGTCTTCTGGATGTGGACGAAGAAGAACCGGCGAGGTTCCGGAGGGCTCGTCACACAGCGAGGGGCGCGTACTCCGCGGGGGAGGCGGAGGCCCCGAAGAACCAGCTCTCGATCGCCATCCGGCTCTTCTTCATCGAGGGCTCGGCGGCGGTCGAGTGCAGGAAGAGGTCGTCGAAGAGCAGCACGTCCCCCGGCTCGAAGATCGGCCGCACGATCCCGGTCTCGCCGGCGGCCTCCTCGGCCACCTTCGGGGAGACCGACCATTCGAAGAGCGCGCCCTCGGTGCCGCTGGGGACGAGGTGATCGAGGCGCCTGGGGACGACGTCCATGCCCGGGGCCTCGTCGCCGCAGCGTGAGAGCGACAGCCAGACGTTGAGGGCGCGGACGTCGCCCATGAAGGCGCCGTCCTGATGCCAGCCGTGGCCCGCGTCGGGGTCGACCTTGCGCAGCGTGCACTTCTCGCACGGAGATCGTCGGGCGCTCGCCCAGGTAGTCGTTGATCACGCGCGTCAGTCCCGCGCGGTCGAAGGAATTGAGCATCTCGAACATCAGGTGGGGGGAGTCGGCCACCCAGAGGCCTCCGCCGCCGGCCACCCAGTCGCGGCCGCCCTCCTCGCCGGCGAAGCGCGGGTCCGGCTACGAACTCGTGGTAGTAGCCGGCGTCCGCCGACTGACCCGCCTGCAGCGCGTCGCGGGCCTCGAAGGCGGACTGGATCTGCTCGACGAGGCTCGCGGCGTCGTCCTGGCTGAGCACGCCTCGAACCAGCAGGCAGCCGTCGCGGAGAATCCCGGCTCGCAGGATCTCGGGGGTCAGCTGCTCGGGTGTGATCCCGGCGAGCTCCCCGTTGCGGTCGGGGAGCTGATCGAAGGCGGGCTCGGGGTAGTCGGCCCCGCCGGCGGATGCGTCCAGCAGCTGGATGCCGGCCGCATGGCGGAGCGCGACCAGGCGGGTCTCCGTGTCCGCGTCGCGCTGCTCGCGGTTCGAGCGGGTCAGCTCCTCGATCTCAGCGACCAGCTCCTCGGTGCTCCGCCCGCCGCCACCTCGGCAGCGGAGCCGCCCAGAGCGGCCGTCGGAGCCGGATTTCTTGCGTGAACGAAAGATCATGTCTCGTAACAGCGAAGCAAAGTAGCAGCACCTCCGCCGGCGCTCTACTCCCCCGCCGGACGGGCCGGTACCCCGACGACCGTGGCACCGGCGGGCACGTCGTCCACCACCACGGCGTTGGCCCCGATCGAGACGCCGGCGCCCACTTTGACCCTGCCCAGGACCTTTGCGCCGGTGCCGATCGTGACGTCCTCCTCGATGGTCGGGCCCACGATGTCCGCGCTTCGCAGCCCGATGGTGACGAAGGGTCCGATCACCGCGCCGGGTTGGATCTCCACGACCCCGTCGATGACTACCTGTCCGTGGAGCAGGTGAATCCCGGGGTGGATGACCACCGGGTCCCCGATCGAGACCTGGCCGGTGGCCATGGCCAGCCGGTGCGCCAATCGCGGCAGCAGCGGCACGCCCAGCCGCTGGAGGCGAGCCTTGACCCTGTAGAGGGCCTGGGCGAGGAATGCGTCGCTGGTCCAGATCAGGCGCAGTATCTGAATCGCGGCATCCGCTCGCGAGCGGAGCACGTGACGCTCGCCCCGGTGGAGCAGCGAGATGCGCGCGTCGGCGACCAGGGCCTCGCGCAGCCCCGGGTGGCGCGCCCGGATCTCGCTCATCAGCGCCTTGGCCTTCGGGTTCTCGGGCTTGAACATTGCGAACCGGAGCGTAACCGGATGGGCTGTGCCTAGACTCCGCCGGCGCGGCCCCAACCCCCGCATCGCCATGCCGATGAAAGTCACCTCCTACTACCACCGGACCAATCCGGACGAGGCCGGCTACTCGCTCGGCAACTTCGCCGAGATCTGGGGAGCCTGCTTCGATGCCGCCGCGGTCAGCTCGGTGATCGAGGCCGGCGCGGAGAGGGGGAGGCTGACCGAGCAGCTGCTCAAGTGGGCGGCGCCGAGCGGCGCGCACGTGACGGCGATCGACCCGATGCCGCACGACGACCTGGTCGAGCTGCTCGACACACTACCCGGACCTCCAGGTGGTCGCGAGAGACCAGCATCGAGGCGCTGGGCCACCTGCAGATCGCCGACGCGGTCGTACTCGACGGCGACCACAACTACTACACGCTGAGCGAGGAGCTGCGCCTGATCGCCGAGCGCGCGCCCGAGGGCCGGATCCCGCTGCTGGTCTTCCACGACGTCTGCTGGCCGCTGGCGCGCCGCGACCAGTACGCCGCTCCCGATCGCATCCCGGCCGAGCATCGCCACCCGTTCGGCGAGGACATCAAGCTGGTTCCCGGGAATCCGGGCACGGCCGAGCGAGGGCTTCCCTTCGAGTGGGGTGCGCTGGAGGAGGGCGGTCCCCGCAACGGCGTGATGACCGCGATCGAGGACTTCATGGCCGGGCACGACGGCCTGCGGCTGGCCGTGATCCCGATCTTCTTCGGCTGCGGGCTGCTCTGGCCGGAGAGCGCGCCCTGGTCGGACGCGGTGGCGGAGATCGTCGAGCCCTGGGACCGCAACCCGATCCTCGAGCGGGTCGAGAAGGCCCGAGTGACCCAGCTCGTGCAGCGCCACTCCCGCGAGCAGGAGATCGACGACGGTCTCGCCTACACCCAGAAGCTGGAGGCTGCCATCAGGCACCTGCTCCACTCGGGATCGTTCGCCGCGGCCGAGTGGCTCTCAAAGGCGCGCGGGCGCGGCAGGCCGGCGATCTCCAGGCAGCAGCTCAGCGACGTGCTGGCGGAGAGCCCCGACGCGCCGCCCGACGATCAGCGCTGACGGCTGGGCAACGCCCCGGGTGAGTTGCCGTTCCGTGACGGCTCCTCCCCGCGCCTGAGAGGGACTTGAGCCAGCGCAGGGGCTTGGTCAGCCGCCAGCTGGCGCTGTGCGTGACGGAGTCGAGCTGGCGCTGGAGGTCGAGGACCGCGGCGTCCCTGGCGAGCTCCGCCGCGTTCGCCTGCATCAGCGCCGCGTCTCGGCGCGCCTCGGCCCAGCGCGTCCGCTCCTTCCAGTCACCCGGGACCGACTGGGTGGGGGAGAGCTTGCCGTCCCACTTCTCGGCGACCCTCATGTGCGCGGCGACCCACCCCTCGACGTCGCCGATCAGCTCGAGCGAGTGGTGGTGGATCACCTGGATGTGCTCGGTCATCACCTTCTTGCCGGCCGCCCGCACCTGCTGGCAGAGGTCGAAGTCGTAGCCGTGGAACCGACCCAGGGACTCGTCGAAGCGGATGTTCTCGACCACCCACGGGGAGAGGGCCATCATGAACCCGTCGATCGTGTCGACCTCGCCGGTCCGGGCCTCGGGAGGCGCCTCCTCGATGTGGAAGGTCGAGCCGAGGATCTCCCCGCCGCCGTACTCGTCGTATTGGTGGGAGAAGGAGGCGAGCGTCACCGAGCCGTCCCACCAGGCGATGTTCCGCACCCCGATCGCGCCGGCGCAGCCGACCAGCCCGACGTCCGGGTCGCGCAGCACGCCCCTGATCTTCCGGCAGAAGTCCGGGTCGACGATCTGAGCGTCCTGGTGCAGCAGCACCAGGGCCTCGAGGTCGTCGAGCTTGCCCGCCTCCTCCATCAGGAGGTTGTAGTTGCGGAAGATCGAGGCGTCGCCGAGACCGGCGGAGCCGAACGCCATGACTTCCGAGTCCGGCTCGGCGACGAGCCGTATCCCAGGCTCGGCGCAGCGCCGGTAGAGCTCGTGGTCGGTGATTGCGGAGCCGAAGGCGATCATCGCGAGCGGAACATAGCGTCAGACCGCTATTTCCGGCTCAGCACCCCGATAGACGCGATCCGGCGCATCGGGTAGCTCTCATACGGCAGCGCGCCCCGCCAGCGCTCGTGCGCCTCGGCGGAGACGAAGTAGGCCTCGGGATCGGATTCGAGCCGGCCGATGAGCTCGTGCAGGCGATCCACCGGCAGGCCCGACCCACGCACGATCTCCTCGAGGCGCTCCAGGTGCTGCTCCGCCCCCCAGCCGGCAAGGACGTGGTCGACCGCGTGTATCGAAGCCCCGCCGGGGGCGAGCAGGTCGGTCGCGGCGGCGATCACGCCGCCCAGCGCCTCCAGGGGGATGTGCTCGAGGACGGAGACCGAGTAGACGGCGGCGTACTCGCCCTCCAGCCCTGCGCTCGGCGGGAAGCGCTCGCGGATGAAGGTCACCTCCGGATGGGACCGGCTGAATTCCTCGAACTCACGCGGCCCCTGGCCGCTGCCGTCGTACGGATCGACGATCGTGACCTCGTAGCCGAGCCGCGAGAGCAGGTCCGCGACCAGCGGCTCACCGGCGCCGATCTCCACCAGGCGCCCGCCGGGCTCGGCGACGCCGAGGATCGCCTTGACCATCCAGCAGCGCTGCAGGTCCTTCATGTCGGAGCTCGCGCGCGCCAGGCCGCCCAGGTTGTCGACGCTGTCCGCGAGGTCGCGAACCGTCCCGTAGGAGAGCGGCTCGACCTCGAAGCGGCCGCGGTAGCGCTGCTCCAGCTCCCAGAGGCGCTCGGAGGGGACGGTGCGGCTCACGCGGCCACCGGACCCGGCCTGGCGGCGAGCTGCTGCCGGTAGAACTCGGCCAGCTGCGCCGCGTTCTCGGGCCAGCTGAGGCGATCGAGCGCGAACTGGCGGGCACGGCGGCCCAGCCGGCCGACCAGGTCGCGGTCGTCGAGCAGCAGCTCGATCCGCGCCGCGATGTCGAGCGCGGTCCCGTCCCGAAGGAGCAGCGCGTCCTCGCCGTCGGTGAGCTCGTTGGCGAGGTTGCATGCCGGCAGGATCACCGGGCGGCCCATGGCGAAGAACTCCGGCAGCTTGGAGGGCAGCCGGTAGCGGTTGAAGTCGTCGGGCGGGCCCGGCTGCACATAGGCGTCGGCGAGCGCCAGGTAGCCGGGGATCTCGCGCCAGGGGACGTCCCCCAGGTCGGGGACGCCCTCACGCAGCGCCTGGAAGGCGCGCGGGTCGACCCCGCCGAGCTTGGTGCTCCCCAGCCGGACCAGCTTCACGCGCCGTCCGCGGCGCTGCAGCAGCTTGACGGCGAGGTACAGGCTGAACAGCTCGCGCTGGTTCGCCCAGTGCCCGATGCCGTGGTAGACGAGCACGAAGTCATCCGGCCGCAGTCCGAGCTCCTCGCGGGAGACCACCGGGTCGAGATCGGGGCGAAAGCGCTCGTGGTCGACGCCGGGCGGCGCCACGTGATGAGGCCTTCGCCCGAAGTTGAACGCGTTGAGCTCCTCGGTGATCACCGTGACCGCGGCCGCTCCCTCGAGCAGGCGCGGATAGTGGACGGGGTGGATCAGGCCCTCGGTGCAGAGCTCGTCCTGGCGCTCGCGAGGCAGCCTTCGCAGTTGGTCGTACGGCAGCTTCAGGGCGGTTGAGACCAGGAACTCCTCGTTGTCCTCGAGGTGCACGACGTACGGGGCGCCGAGGACCTCCACGGCGCGCTCCGTGGCCCTGCGAACGATCTCGCGAGGGGTCCAGGCGCAGATGATCGTCTCGTCGGGGTCGCGAGCCCAGTCGCGCAGCTTGCGCTCCAGTCCCTCGTAGTTGATGGTCTCGAAGCTCGGCTCGCCGACGTTCGCGATCCGGTCGGTCCGGCCCCGCCCGCAGAGGACGACCTCGATCCCCTCGTCGGTCATCTCCTCGCCGAAATGGAACGCCTGGATGACGCTGTTCACGTGCAGCGCGCCGAAATGCAGGAAGAGGACCCTCATCCGATCGTCTCGCGCTTCGCGATCGCGTGAGGGTCGCGGCTGAACGGCGACAGCGCATAGTCGGCTGCGGCCCGGAAGAAGCGCCGGTTGTAGTACGGGTCGCCCACTTCGAGGGACTCGTACCAGCGGTCGACGAACAGCGCGCGGTCGATCACGTCGAAGTCCGAGAGCCGGCGCGCTTCGGTCGTGCGGGTCACCGTTCGGGGTACCGGGGCGCAGACGGACGCGAGGCCGCGTTGGGCCAGCCGGAGGCACAGGTCGAGGTCGCCGAACTGGCGGGTGTACGCCTCCTCGAAGCCTCCGAGCTGATCGAACAGCGCGCGCCCGATCAGCATGCAATCCATGCCGATCGCGGAGACCTCGCGCGCGCAGCAGAGCGAGCCGTAGTAGCCGTCGCCGCCGGCGTCGAATCCGCGCATCGCAGGCACCGCGGGGTCGTAGAGGCCGACGGCGAACCCGGCTGCGTCCACCAGGCCGTCCGGATGGATCAGAGTGGGCCCGACCGCGCCGACGCCGGGCATCCCCGCGTAGAGCAGGAGCTGGTCGATCCAGTCGGGGTCAAGCACCTCGGTGTCCTCTCCGAGGAAGGCCAGGTATTCGCCCCGCGCGCGATGCGCGCCCAGGTTCGCCCATCGGCCCGGGTTGAAGGACCCCTCGGGCGCCGCGACGCGCACGGGCGCACCTCGGCCCGGCCTCGGCGCGCCGTTCCAATCGCGCTCGACCACGATCACCTCGAGATCGGGATATGAGGTCCGCTCGAGCAGCGCGTCAAGGGCTCGATCGCCTCGGTCATGCACAGGCATCACGACGCTTACCGCCGGCTTCGGCTGGCTCGGGTCCGGGCGCAGACGGACTCGGTGCGGGATGGTCTCGTGGGGGACCGCCTCCGCCGCGATCCCGCGACGCCGCAGGTGGGCGTTGACCGCGCGGGCCTGAAGCTCGGGCACGCCGTCCTTCTCCGAGGTCCCGAGCGCGATGCTGCCCGGGATCGCCCGCCAGTGGTAGAGCGTGTGCGGGATGTGGTGGATCCGCTCGGTCCGCTCGGAAAGGCGCAGCAGGAGCTCGAAGTCCTGGATGGTGTCGAAGTCGGGGTCGAAGCCGCCGACTTCGTCCACCAGCTCGCGCCGCGCCACCAGCAGATGGCCGATGTACATCGCGCCCAGCGCGTAGGTGGGCGACCAATCCGGCTTCAGGAAGGTGTCGGCGGTCTGTCCGTCGGCCGTGATCGTGTCCTGGTCGGAGTAGGCGACGTCGATCTCGTCCCCCGAGAACGCCTCCGCGGCTCGGAGCAGTGCATCGGCCGTGAGGACGTCGTCGTGGTCGAGGAAGGCCACCAGCTCGCCGCGGCAGAGCGCGAGCCCCTGGTTCGTGGCCCGCGAGATGCCCCCGTTCTCGTCGAGCAACTTGGCGGTGATCCGCGTGGTCGCGGGAGACGGCGCGCTTGATCGTCCGCAGCGTTCCGTTCCCGGGTCGAGCCGTCGTCGACGATGCAGAGCTCCCAGTTCTCGTACCGCTGGGCTCTGACCGAGTCGATCGCCTCCCGCAGGTACCGGGGCTCGGTCTCGTAGGTGGGCATCACCACTGAGATCAGCGGGCGCTCCGCGAACGTGTCCATCCTGGCTACCTCCCGCGCCGCAGCATCTTGCCGGCGGCCCGCAGGGGCTTCGTCAGCCGCCAGCTCGTGGTGGCCTCGTACTCGGCGGCGACCAGCGTGGCGAGCGGACCCCGGCGGGCCCAGTCGAGGTCGGCGGCCGCATACGCCCTGCGCATCAGCTCGCGGTTCATGTCCTCGCGCTGCTCGTCGAGCTCGCTGCGATGCCTCCGCTCCATGCGATCGACCTGGGAGCGAAGGTACGCGGCGTTCGCGCTCGCCGCCGACAGCTCGCGATCCTCGCCCGGCTCCGGGCGCTCGAGCTCGGCGGCGGAGATCGGTTCCGGCCTCCGGCGCAACGACGCCAGCCTGCGCCCGTCCCTCTCCTCGATCGCGAGGATCTCGAAGGCGCGGCCCCAGTGCGCGCGCAGCCACCATTCCGAGTGGAAGACGATCCGGCTCCCGGATCCGTTCAGAGGGGCGAGCGCAGTCATCCCTATGCGCGACTCGTCCCAGCCCTCGCCCGTGAGCCGCTCGAAGGCCGCCGGGTCGGCGAGGCCGACGACGAGCCGGCCCCGATCGTCGAGCAGGCGGCGAGCCTCGAGCAGCCATTCGGCCCAGCCCTGGTCGATTCTGGTGAACGCCGACCATGCCTCGATCAGGTCGAACGAGCCGTCGGCGAATTCGAGGGGCGGCGCGGACGCGCGTTGGAAGACGCCGTCGAGGTCGAGCTCGCGTGAGGGTGGGCCCGGCATCGGGCAATCGTAGAACCGACCGCGTTTCCGGGGGAGCCAGTAGCCTCGCCAGCGATGTCCGCTAAACAGGCAGGCAATGGGGCCTCTCGCGTTCGCGGGGCGCCGGTGGTGATCGAGGCGCGCGACGTGAAGAAGGCATTTCGCATCCCCGTCCATCGCATCGACTCCTTCAAGGAGCGGATGGTGCATCCCCTCGCCCAGCCGGAGTACCGCACCCTGGAGGCGCTCCAGGGGGTCTCCTTCGACGTCCATCGCGGGGAGTTCTTCGGCATCGCCGGGCGCAACGGATCGGGCAAGAGCACGCTCCTGAAGATCCTGGCGAGCATCTACCGGGCGGACTCCGGCTCGATCAGGATGGCCGGGCGCCCGGCCCCCTTCATCGAACTGGGGGTCGGCTTCAACGTGGAGCTGACCGCGCGGGAGAACGTGGTGCTGAACGGGGTGATGATGGGTCTCTCGCAGCGTGAGGCGCGGCGGAGGCTGGATGCGGTGCTCGACTTCGCCGAGCTGGAGGAGTTCGTGGACCTGAAGCTCAAGAACTACTCCTCGGGGATGCTCGTCAGGCTCGCCTTCTCGGTGATGATCCAGGCCGAGGCCGACATCCTGCTGATCGACGAGGTGCTCGCCGTCGGCGACGCGGCGTTCAGGCAGAAGTGCCAGGACGTCTTCCGGGAGATGCGCGAAAGCGGCCGGACGGTCGTCCTCGTCACGCACGACATGAGCGCGGTGCAGAGCTTCTGCCACAGGGCGATGCTCATCGACAACGGCGACCTGCGCGAGATCGGCGACCCCGAGGAGGTCAGCGAGCATTACCTCCGCATGAACTTCGCCAAGCGCCGCATCTCGATCGGGGGCGGCAGGGAGATGGACCTCGTGCCGGATCTCCTCGCCCGGGTCTCGGAGGCCTGGCTCGAGAACGAGCGCGGCGAGCGGATCGAGAACGTCGAGGTGGGGGAGCCGATCCGGGTGCGCGCCACCATCGAGGCGCGGGTCGAGATGGCCAAGCCCGACCTTCGGCCTGCAGTTCAGCAATGCCGACGGCGTGCAGGTCTTCGGGCTCAGCGGGAAGATCGCGGAGGACGCCGAGGACGAGACGCTGCGGGCCGGGGAGCAGGCCCGGATCAGCGCCACGCTCGAGAACCCGCTGAGGCCCGGGCGGTACACGGTCGTCTGCTCGGCGGCGGTCGCGCGGGACGCGGAGGAGGCGGCCCACCAGAGCATGAAGCTGCTCGAGTTCGTCGTGTTCGGCGTGGAGGGCGGGCCCGGCATCGTCTCGGTGCCCGGCGAGCTTGGGGTGGAGCTCGGGTCGGCGCCCGCGCTCCGCGGAGGCGAAGCAATGAACGTCGAGTCGCAGGTGGAGCTGCGGAACGTGCGGGGCCCGTCGGCGTTCGGTGGGGGGTGGAAGCGGTTCGGCGAGCTTCTCTCCTGCTCTCGGTGACCGAGTTCAAGCGCACCTACTTCGGCACGGTGCTCGGCTATCTGTGGTCGCTGCTCCGCCCCCTGCTGCTGTTCGCGGTGCTGCTCTTCGTCTTCACGAAGATCTTCCGGCTGGGCTCCGATGTGCCGCACTACCCGGTCCTCCTGCTCTTCAACGTGGTCCTCTTCGGCTTCTTCTCGGAGTCCACCTCGGGCGCGGTCGGCTCGGTGGTGGGCCAGGAGAGCATCGTTCGCAAGACCCAGTTCCCCCGCATGGTGATCCCGCTCTCGGTGGTCGTCACCGCTCTCTTCAATCTCGGCATGAACCTGATCGTGGTCGTGGTCTTCATCCTCGCCTTCGGCGTCTCCCCGATGTGGACCTGGCTGCTCTTCCCGCTGATCGTCGCCGTGCTGTGCGTCTACGCCACCGCCGTCTCGCTGCTGCTCTCCTCGCTCTACGTGCGCTTTCGGGACACGTTGATCATCTGGTCGGTGATGGCGACGGCGCTGTTCTACGCGACGCCGGTCCTCTATCCGATCGAGAAGGTGCCGAGCAGCCTATCGCGACGTGATCCTGCTCAACCCGCTCACGCCTCTGTTCGTGCAGGCCCGTCACTGGGTGATCGATCCGAGCGCTCCCACCGCGGTCAACGCCGCCGGCGGATGGCTCCATCTGCTGGCGCCGATCGCCCTGTTCGCGGTCATCTGCTGGCTCGGTGGCTGGTACTTCAATCGCGAGGCGCCGCGAATCGCCGAGGAGCTCTAGGAGCTCTAGGAGCTGGACTCGGCGGTCGCATGACTCCCGCCTGGATGGGGCGGTCCGGCCGCTCGCCGGAGGCGCTCTCGGCCCTGCGCCCGAAGCGGTGCGCCCAGCGCCGGATCGGCTGCTCGACGACGCGTGCCGAGAGGTATCCGTACAGCATCGCCGCCGGGATGACGAGAGCGAACCAGAGCGCCAGGGTTCCGGCGCTGCCGCCCGTGGACAGCACGGAGTGGGACACCAGGAAGAAGAGGATCGGCGCCTGGATCAGGTAGATCCCGTAGCTGATGTCGCCCAGCTTTCGGGCGAGCGGGTAGGCGAACAGCGGTCTGCAGGCGTCGGCGGGGAAAGCGCCAGCGCGATCATCACGCTCGCCAGGGAGGCCGTGTAGCCGAGCGAGAGGAACGCCGACTCCCGGATCCTTGAGATTCGGGAACTGCGCGAGGGCTCCGCTGCCGACTGCCTTCCGCCCGGCCAGATAGACGAACAGCGCGAACACGATGACGGCCACCACCAGCACCCGCGACGCCACCCGCTCGAGCCAGACCCGGTCATAGCGGCGCCGGAGCTCCACGTAGGCCCAGGCCCCGGTCATCCCGGCGGCGAATGAGAAGGCCCAGGCGGGGAGCTGGTTGAGCGAGCGAAGTCGGAGCTGCAAGGCCCGCAGCAGCGCTCAGGTCGATGCCGACCCATCCCGCCAGCTGTCCGATGTGGAGCGAATGCCTCGCGCCAGAGCAGGGCGATGGCGAGCGCGATCGCGAGACCGATCAGAGGACGCCGGAAGTACGCGGCGGCGATGAAGGGCAGCACGATGTAGAAGCCGATCTCGAGCGTCAGCGTCCAGACCGGGCTGTCGGGCCCGAAGCCGATCAGCGTATCCGGGCTGAACAGCGACACGATCGTCTGTTGTCCGCTGAAGTTGCTGGCTAGGCCGCCGAGCCCGGGCATCGCACGCCGGACGCGGTTGCCATCACCAGCAGCATCACGCCGAGCGAGAGCCAGTAGGCCGGGAGCAGCCGCGCACCGCGCCGGATCGCGTACCCGCCGACGCTCCCGAACTCGCCCGCCCCGGGCGACCGTGGGCAGGAAGACGACGAAGCCGCTGACGATGAACAGGACGTCGACCAGCTGAGGGCCGGTTCCATAGATCAGCTGTGCGCCCAGGGATCCTCCGGCGTGGTCCAGCCAGCCCGAGCTGTGGACGACGTGGAAGACGACGATCGCCATGATCGCGAAGGCCCGGTAGCCGTCGAAGGCGGGTACGACCGGTACGCCGTGGGCAGCCCGGTCGTCCTTTCCGGGGTCCGAGAGCGGCGGAACAATCTCGTGGGCCTCCGCGGTGCGGCGTCCGAATCGCGCCCATGCCGATCCGCGGCGGTGGCTGGCGTTGGCACGAAGCGGGGATGTGTATGGTCAGGTCGGCCTGCGGGCGAACGCCCAGACCTGGACCGGAAGGTCGGGCTCGTTGCGCAGCGAGTGCCAGGGGCGAAAGGCGGGCCAGCTGTCGAAGTTGCCGACGACGCAGTCGCGGTTGCCCCAGGATCCGACCTCGTCCACCTCGAGCCCGCCGCGCTCGAGCAGCGTCCGCAGGCCACGGGGCGTGAATCGCCAGTAGTCGCGCATGTCGTAGAGCAGCTGCAGCTCGTGGACGCGGACCAGGAACGGCGTGGACACGATCACGTGGCCCCCGGGGACGCAGAGCTCGCGGAGGTTCGATGCGGCCAGGAACGGGTCGGGGACGTGCTCGAGCACCTGCTCGCAGATCACGACGTCGAAGCGGCCGGGGTCGGCGATCGGCTCGCACAGATCGAACTCCGGGTACATCAGGCTCGTGTACTCCTTCCAGCCGCGCCCGGCGTGGGTGTCGCCGCTGATCTCGGCCGCCCTCAGCTGCTGCGGCCCGAGGGCGTCGAGGTGGGCGGTCACGTCGTCGTTGAGGACGATTCGCTGCCAGTGCTCCTGCGGCACGTCGGTATGCGGGAACCGGACGGGGTCGGCGATCCGGCGAAGGTGCCGCCCGAGGTCACGCAGGCGCGCACCGGCCTTTCGGACCGGGTTCTGCTGCCGGGAGTCGAGGGCGCTCAGAACAGCCCCCTGTAGCTCTCTGGAATTCGCTCAACCGCGATGTGGACGCCATCGTCCTCGAAGCCGCTGTCCTCGTAGAACCAGCGCTCGAAGGCGCCCTCCTCCGTGGGCCAGTTGCGCACGCCCAGTCCCCGATCACGATCCAGCTCGCTCCATGCGCGGTCCCGGCGGGAGTCGTGGCGAGCCCGGCAGATCTCGTAGTCCATTCGGTGCAGGTGGATCAGCCGCAGGTCGGGGTCGTAGTTGAGCTGACCGTCCGTCCGGTGATGGAAGCCCGGAACCCAGGACATCGGCCCGGTCGCGATCGCCGGCTTGTTGAACGCGCCGTTCGCGTACCAGAAGCCGCGTTGGTCCAGGATCGGCCGGCTCAGGTCCAGGGGCTTCTCTCGATCGATCATGTGGATCAGCTCGTAGCCGATGCAGTCGACCCACCAGTCGTCGAGCTCGTCGAGGTAGTCACCGAGCGTTCCCCATTCGGGAGTCGGGGTGATGATCTCGTCGACGTCGGTGACCAGCACGACGTCGTAGTCGCCCTCGATCAGCTCGTGCTGGACCCTCTCGACCGTCTGCACCATCCACGCGTTGTCGGCCCGGTCGTGATGGCCCGGAATCCGCACGAAGCCCTCCCCGTCCGTCGAGCCGTCGGTGGTGTCGTTGTCGATGACGTACAGGTCGGCGGGGTCGAAGAAGCGGGAGTAGTAGCCGAGCCAGATCGGCAGGAAGACCGGCTCGTTGTGGACGATCGTGATCGCGGCGCGCCGCTTGCCGGCACCGAGCCGCTTCAGCCGCCGGCGGTGGGCTCTGTCCGTCCTGATCGGCTCCCAGAACTGGCCGAGCGGCGGCTCGGTGCTGTCGTGCACCTCGGGAATCCTGACCTGGGAGGAAGGGAGGCTCAAGGCTCCGCAGGCTCACCGGCGCACGGCGTAGAACAGCTGCAGCGGCGTCCCCTCCATGAACGGCTCCTGCACGACCGCTACCTGGAAGCCGCGGTCGCGCAGGGTCCGGACCAGCTCGGCCCTGCCGTCCTCACCCAGGTGCAGCTCGCCGGACACCTGCCGGATCGACGGCCAGTCGGCGTCCTCGATTCCGGCGAGCACCTCGAGCTCGGCCTTCTCCACGTCGATCTTGAGCAGATCGACGCGGTCGATGCCCTCCTCCCGGAGCACCTCCGAGACGGTGCGGAGCTCGCAGGGCAGCTCCATCGTCGAGAAGCGGTCACGCAGGCCCGCATCCACCTGCTCCTCCGTGCCGCCGAGATTGAGCAGGGCCCTCCGCAGGAGGGGCTGGTCGGTGGCCGGATCCGCGTACAGCCCGGACATCTCGATCAGGTCGGGGTAGTAGGTGATCGTGTCGGTGCGAGAGGTGGACGACAGGCCGTAGTTGTGTGGCACGCAGGCGGGGAAATGGCGCAGGTTCTCGCGCAGGAGCTCGAAGATCGGCCCCACGGGCTCGAAGCTGTGCACCAGGCCCGCGTCGCACTCGACCGCGAAGAATGCGGCGGCCACGCCGACGTTGCCTCCGACGTCGAGCACCACGTCCCCTTCGTGCACCTCGACCCCGTGCTGGAGATAGGCGCGGTCCCGGACGACCTCCCCCAGCCGGACGGACAGCTGCGCCGGATCGGGGTGTCGCAGGGTTCGCTTGAGGGTCTCGATCGTCTGCTCGGTCCTCTCCGAGTCGCTGAGCCTCCGGTCCTTTCTGGCCAGGCGCATGGCCTCTGACCTTATCCCGCTCCGGCAGGTCATGGCCTTCGCGAATCGGCATCGGGGTTAAGGTTCGGCGGTGCAGCGCCGCATCGGATTGGTGGTCCTCGACTACGACCAGGCGCCGATCACGCAGCGGTGCCTGCGGTCGGTCGCCGCTGGGAACCTGCGACCGGACGAGATCGTGCTGGTCCAGAACGGCGAGCGGCCCGTGGATCTCGAGTCCGATGCGGCGCTCTCCCAGCTGGGGGTGCGTGTGCTTCACCCCGAGGGGAACGTCGGCGCCGCGGCCGGCCGGAATCTGGCGCTCGACCATCTCGTCAAGGGCTCGGACGTGGAGCGCTTCGTGCTGCTCGACAACGACACGATCGTGCCTCCGGAGTTCTTCGAGCTCGCGGCCGGGAGCTCGTTCGAGGCCTTCGAGATCGCGGCGCCCCTCGTCTTCGACATGGACTCCGGAGAGGTCATCTACGCCGGGGGGAGCCACGACCGGCATCACATACCGGAGCTCATCTCGTCATGGCCGGAGGGCGAGACCGAGCCCCGGGAGGTGGACTGGGCGCCCACCGCGGCGCTCCTCTTCGATCGAGATTCCTGGCTCCGGGTCGGCGGGTTCGATGCCTGGTACGAGTTCCAATGGGAGGACGCGGAGTGGTGCTACCGCGCCGTCTCGCTCGGGGCCGTGGTCCGCGTGGAGCCCCGGCTCAGGGTCATGCACCAGCCGCATCAGTCGAGCGGGGGCCCCTTCAGTCCCGAGCGGCTCCGGCGCTGGTCGCGCAACGGCACCGTGTTCATGTTCGAGACCGCGAAGGGCGGCTGGCGCTCGCGGCTGAGCTGGTTCGCGGTCGAGCTGCGCCGCGTTGCGCGCGAGCTGCGGGCGGGGTGGAGGCCGTCGGCGATGGCGCGTCTCCGCGGTCTCGCACAGGGACTGCGGGAGGTGATGCGCCGGCGACGCACCCGGGCCGCGAGATGATTCGCCGCAAGTCCGCGGCCGATCGCACGATCGAGGTCGCCTGCGCCACGAACTCGGCCTTCCTCCCACATTGCGCGGCGATGCTTCGCTCGGTGCTCGACCATTGCGATGGTCCGGCACGCATACATCTCCTGCACGGCGAGGGGATCGACCCCGGTCAACTCGAGCGCATCTCGGAGATGGTCGTCGACGCTGGCGGTTCGCTCGTGCCCTACCTGATCGATCGCGCCAGGCTGCGCGGCGCCGACCGGTTCGCGCCGACGCCGGCTTGGTACCGCGTTCTCCTGCCGGAGCTCCTCCCGGATCTGGAGAGAGTGCTCTATCTGGACTGCGACACGGTCGTGACCGACAGCCTGCGGCCGCTCTGGAGCTCCGATCTCTCGAGGCATTCGGTGGCCGCCGTGAGCGCGGTCTTCCCCTGGCCCGAATGGGGCGCTCGCCATTGCGCCGCGCTCGGCATCGAAGACCCCGGTCGCTACTTCGTCTCCGGGCTGATGCTGATGAACCTGCCCAGGCTGCGAGAGGAGGGGCTTCCCGGGGCGGCGCTTGATCTTGCTCTCGAGCGCGGCGATCGAGGCTGGTTCATGGAGCTGCCGGATGGCGACGACGAGGCGTTCAGGGACTACCTCGTGGCGCACCCCGAGCGCATGATCTTCGCGGACCAGGACGCCGTCAACGCGCTGCTGGCGAAATCACGGTTGGTCCTGCACCCGCGCTGGAACTGCACGAATCAGCTGATCGAGTCTCCGTTCAGCGTCGGCGTGTTCGGCGAGAGGGAGCGGGAGGAGGCGATTCGGGACCCGGCGGTCCGCCATTTCGAGGGAGGCACCCGGCCCAAGCCGTGGATGCCCGGCGCGGACCCGGAGGACCGGGCGCTCTACTGGTCGTATCGGAACCGGACGCCCTGGGCCGAGCCGGTGATCGCAAAGACCTCGGGGTAAGGTGCTGCCGATGCCGGTGCCCGACCTCGCTCAGGGCAAGCTCGGCGCCGCCTCCGCGCCGGCTCGCGAGTTTGGCTCCAGCGCTTTTCTGGCCTCACTGGCCCTCGCGGGGTCCTTCGCTGCACTTGGGCTGAACAGCATCTCGATCTCCAGGATCGAAGGTGCGGATGGCGCCGGCCTGATCGCCCTCTCCACCCAGTTCGTCTTCATCGCCACGCTCGTCGCCGGTGGCGGACTTCGCACGAGCGTCACCTACAGGGTCGGCGCGGGGCTCTGGTCGCCGCGCAGTGCCGCCAGGGGCGCCCTGATCGCCTCTCTTTGCCTCGGTTTGGTTGGGGCCGCGCTCGGCATGGTCCTCTACGAGCTGCTCCGAGGCAGCGCCCTGAGCGACTTCAACTTCGCCATGGCCGCCTCGCTGATGGGGGCGCTGCCGTTCGCGCTGGCCTGGTGGATCGTCCCCGCCATAGCGCTGGCGCGCGAGCGATACGAGGTGTACGCACTGCTCACGGTCTCGGGTCCCGTCTCCGTGCTGCTGATCTGTCCGGCGGCCGCGCTGGCCGAGGGCAGGACGGGAGCGGTGATCGGGTTCGCGGCCGGCTGGGTTCTGGCCGGCCTGATCGCCGCGGCCTGGGCCGTGCGGCACGCTCGGCGGCCGGACGCGATGCACGGACCCGATCAGAGCGTTCGGCAGGCGGGCGGGTTCGGGGCCCGAGCCTGGGTCAACGACCTCTTCCAGCTGATCAACGTGCGCCCGGACCTCTTCATCCTGAGCGCGTACTACGGCGCCGCCAGCACGGGTGTCTACGCCGTGACGGTCTCGATCACGTCCCTGGTCTGGATCGTCTCTCAGCCCCTTGCGTCGGTGGTCCTGCCGCGGACGGCGATGGTCGCCGCGGCGACAGAGCCGGGCCTCGCTCCGGTGATCCCGGCGTCGAGACAGGGCGCGGCGGTCCGCCACGCGGTGCTCGTCTCCGCCGTCGCCGCCGTGGCCGTGATCCCGGTGCTCGCGGCGGCACCGCTGATCTGGGGCCCGGGATTCGGCCGCACCCTGACCCTCGGGCTGATCCTGCTGCCCGGGGTCGCACTGCTGGGCGTCGGCCGGGTGATGGTCGCGGCGTTCACAGGCGAAGGAGCGGCGAACGAGGCCCTCTTCGTCGGGCTGGTGAGCTTCCCGCTCACCTTCATCGCGTTCCTGCTGGTGATCCCGGACCATGGATCCACGGGCGCGGCGATCGTCTCCTGCGCCTCGTATGTGGTCGCCTCGGTGCTCGCGGCGTACCTCTTCCTGAGAGCCCCGGGGCACTCGCCCCGGTCGGCGCTGGTTCCTCGGGCCGACGACTTCCGCGACTACCTTCGGCTCGCTCGACAGGGCCTCGACGCGCTCGGGCGCAGGCGCTTCCGAGCGGGTCCGTAAACAGCGCCGAGGGGCCGGCTAGGGGGTCCCGCCGGTCACCTCGGTGAACGCGCTCCACGCCGGTTTTGCGGAGCCGTCGAACGTGAACAGTCCGCAATGGCCGGGCCAGAGCGGCTCGGACGTGTCGTTGAGCGAGTACCAGATCACCCCGTCGAGCCGAAGGCGCTCGCGGTCCATGGCGGCCAGCTCGAATGTCCGCTTCAGGTAGTCGGCCTGAAGCGCGGGCCCCACGGTGAGCCCGGACGGCAGGCCCGCTGAGGCCCAGCCGACCTCCGTGACCCAGATCGAGGCGTCGGAGTCGGCGAAGCGGTCCATGACCCGCCGCGCCTCCTCGATCGTGGCGATCGCGTCGTCGGGCGCGCGCGCGTAGGGGTGCACGGCGACGGCATCGAACAGCCCCCGTCCACCGCCCCGATAGAGCTGGGAGATGAAGGTCGGCATGGGGATGCCGCCCCGCGGCGTGGGGAAGAGGCCGCCGAGCAGGATGCGCGCGTCCGGGTCGGCGCCGTGGATCGCGGAATCGAATCCGCGCAGCAGCTCCAGGTACCTGCTCGGGTCGGGGGTCGGCTTCCAGAAGAGAGGGGTGTTCGGCTCGTTCCAGGCCTGCCAATCGACGATCGGGAGCTCCGGCAGCTCGGGATGGTCCTTCCAGAAGGTCCCGTTCGAGCCGTAGCGCTGGGCGGCGGCCCGGGCGAAGCGCTCGAACTGGAGCAAGGCGCGGGCCCAGCGGCGGGTACTCGGGCGACGGCTCGGCCCAGGCAGGGGAGCTGTAGACGGTCGCCAGCACGCGTATGCCGTTCCTCGCCGCCCCGCCGATCACGTCGTCGTAGTGGCTCCAGTCGTACGGGGCGTCCGGCCCGGACTGGACCGATCCCCAGGCGAGGTTGATCCGCAGCGTCCCGACCTTGCCGCGTCGCATCCGTGCCAGCTCGGCGGCTCCGGGCAAGGGCTCGGCGGAGATCACGCCGTAGAAGCCGCGCGGAGCCTGTGCGGCCTGTCCTCCATGGTCGCCGCCCCCGCCGCAGCCGCCGATCAGCGCGGCAGCGACGAGAGGCCAGAGGGCGCCGCGCGGCCTCAGATGCTCCAGCACCTGGCCGAGGAAGCTGCTTCGTGCGCTCCTCTTTCGGCGTCTCGATCACCTGCTTCGGCGTGCCCTGCTCGACGATCACGCCCCCGTCCATGAAGATGACCTCGGTCGCCGACCTCGCGGGCGAAGCCCATCTCATGGGTGACGACGATCATCGTCATGCCCTCCTTCGCCAGTTCGCGCATGACGTCGAGGACGTCCTGCACGAGCTCGGGTCGAGGGCGCTGGTGACCTCGTCGAAGAGCATCAGCTTCGGGTCCATGGCCAGCGCTCGCGCGATGGCGACGCGCTGCTGCTGGCCGCCCGAGAGCCGGGCGGGGTATTCGTCGATCTTGTCGGCCAAGCCCGACTCGCTCGAGCAGCTCCGTCGCCCGTCCCCCGGCTTGATCGCCCTTACGGCCCAGCACGATTCGCTGAGCCAATCGACCACGTTCTCCCGCGCGGTCATGTGCGGGAAGAGGTTGAAGTGCTGGAAGACCATGCCGATCTCGGCGCGCTGCGAGGCGACGATCTCGGAGTCCCGCAGCTCATGGAGCTTCTCGCCGACCTGGCGATAGCCGACCAATTCGCCGTCGACCCAGATGCGACCCGCGTTGATCTTCTCCAGGTGGTTGATGCACCGAAGGAAGCGTGGACTTTCCGGAGCCGGAGGGACCAATCAGGACAGACACCTCTCCCTGGTCCACCTCCATCGAGATGCCCTTCAGGACCTCGAGGCGACCGAACGACTTGTGCACCCCCTCGGCCTTGACGATCGGCCCGGCCATCAGAGGGCTCCCCCGCCCGACTGGTCGCCGTGCCGCTGGATCAGCTCATCGGGGTCGGCATGTCGCGCGGCCCAGCCACTGCGGATCTGCTCGAACAGCGTCATCGGCTCATCTCTCATGCGGCCACGGCCGTAGTGCCGCTCCAGGAAGAACTGGCCGATCGAGAACACCGAGGTGATCGCCAGGTACCAGATGCAGACCACTATGAGCAATGGGATCTGCTGGAAGTTCTGCGAGTAGATCAGCTGCGCCGAATAGAGCACCTCATAGACCGCGATCATGCTGACCAGGACGGTGTTCTTCAGCATCGAGATCGTCTCGTTTCCGGTCGGCGGGATGATCACCCGCATCGCCTGCGGCAGCACGATGTGCCTCATGGTCTGGAACGCGGGTCATCCCGAGTGCCTTGGAGGCGTCGGTCTGTCCCTCCTCGACGGAGATGATTCCCGCCCGCACGATCTCCGCCATGTAGGCGCCCTCGTTCAGGCCCAGGGCCAGCGTCCCCGCCAGGAAGGGAGTGATGAAGTCGTTGGCGTTCAGGTGGATGAATGACGGGCCGAAGGGGATCCCCAGGTCGATGGTCGGATAGAGGGCGGCGATGAAGTTCCAGAGCAGGATCTGCACAAGCAGGGGGGTGCCGCGGAAGCCCAGATGTAGATCCAACTCGAGCCGCGAATCAGCGGGTTCGGCGAGAGGCGCATTACCGCGAGAACGACACCAAGAGTGATCCCGATGACCATGCCCAGGACGGTCAGCTCGAGGGTCTTGACCAGTCCTTCGAGGATGCGGTGGTCGAACAGATACTGCCCAACGACGTCCCATTCGAAGTTCGGGTTCTCGATCGCCGAACGGATCAGTGATGCGACGATCAGCAGGACGAACGCGGCCGCGATCCAGCGCCCGAAATGACGAACCGGAACCGCCTGGATCTCCTCAGGCGGCTCCGGTCCTAATGCCTCTGCTTGTGTGCCGGGGGTAGCTGCCACCGGCTTTCCTCCGGCTCCTTCCGGCTAGCTGGTCGCTCCGTTGATCTGCGGATTGCCGATTGCCGCGTCCTTGAGCTGCCAGTAATCGAAGATCTTCTGCATGGTGCCGTCGTCGTACAGAGCCTTGACAGCGTCGAGCACCGGCTGGGCCAGCGCCGCTGCCCTTCTTCATCGCGATCCCGTAGGGCGCAACTCCATACGCCTCGCCGAGCTTGAACTTGCCATCGGACTGCTCGACGATGTACGCCGCCACGGGCGAGTCGGCCATGCCGAGCTCCGCGCGCCCGCTCGAGATCGCCAGGTTCGCGCCGTTCTGGTCCGGATAGACCTGCACGTCGACCTGGCACTTCTTGTCCTGGGCCTCGGCGTCCTCCTGCTGGGTCGTGCCCTTCTCAACCGCGACCGACTGGCCGCAGAGGTCGTCCAGGCTCGCCGCGTTGACGTCGCTGTCGGCCGAGCCGTAGAACGAAGTACCGGCCTGGGCGTAGGTGACGAAGTCGTTCGTCTTCTGCCGGTCCAGGGTGTCGGTGAACGACGAGATGCCCAGGTCGTACTTGCCGGCGGTCAGGCCCGGCAGGATGCTGTCGAAGGGGGTGTTCTCCACCTTCGCCTGTGAGTCCCATGATCTGGCCGAGGGCCTTCGCGATGTCGGCGTCCATGCCGATCACGGTCTTGTTGTCGTTCGGCCGAAGAACTCATCGGGCGGGTAGGTCGCGTCCGAGGCGATCGCAGAGCTGGCCGCTCTGCGCAACGGCGTTCGCCGCCTCGCTGGCGATCTGATCGGATCCTTCGCGACGTTGATGCTGGCGTCGCGGTCAGCTCGCCTCCGGCCGCGGTCGTGCCCGTCGTGCCGTTGTCGTCGTTGCTGCTGCCGCAGCCCGCTGCCACCGTCACGGCGGCGAAAGCGATCACTGCGATCAGTGCCGTAAGTCGGGGTCTCATCTGTTCTCCTCCCCCTATGCGGGGCGTTGGGTACGCCGAGGCACCCTATCCAAGCGCCGTTAAGCACAGAATGCGGCGCGAACTACTTCACTTTCTGAAGTATGCTGTTGGTGAGATGAGCACCGAGCCGCTTCTCAATCGTCCCTGCGGCGGCCACTTCGGAAACGTACTCGAGGCGATCGGCAACACACCGCTGGTCGAGCTGCCGCGACTGACGCCCAAGCCCGAGGTCCGCCTCTGGGCCAAGCTCGAGGGCCGCAATCCCACCGGCTCCGTCAAGGACCGGGTCGCCAAGTACATGATCGAGGACGCCGAGGAGCGCAGCGCGATCGAGCCCGGGCACACCATCCTCGAGCCGACCTCCGGCAACACCGGCATCTCGCTGGCGATGATCTGCCGGCGCAAGGGCTATCCGCTCAAGGTCGTGATGCCCGACAACGTCACCGAGGAGCGCACCCAGCTGCTGCGGATGTACGGCTCCGACATCGTCTACTCCGAGGGTGCGAAGGGCTCGAACGGCGCCGTCGAGCTCGCCCTCGAGATGGCCGAAGCCGACGCCTCCTACTACATGCCCTACCAGTACGGGAACGAGGCCAACCCGCGTGCCCATTACGAGGGCACCGCGAAGGAGATCCTCGACGAGCTCGACGAGGTCACCGCCTTCGTCGGCGGGCTCGGGCACCGGCGGCACGCTGATGGGCAATGGCCGGCGCCTCAAGGAGCACGATCCCGACACGAAGATCGTCGCGGCGGAGCCGATGCAGGGCGAGCTCGTGCAGGGCCTCCGCTCGCTCGACGACGGCTTCATCCCGCCGATCATCGACCTCAGCCCTCCTGGACCGGAAGATCATGGTCTCCAACAGGGACGCGATCATCTGGACCCGGAAGCTCCTCCACGAGGAGGGGATGTTCGCCGGGGTCTCCGCCGGCGCCATCGCCTACGTGGCGAACCGGATCGCCGGCGAGCTCGACGAGGGCAACATCGTCTTCCTGGTCCCCGACGACGGCTGGAAGTACCTCTCCAGCGGCGTCTACACCAAGCCGCTGGAGGAGCTCGAGGACATCGACTCCACCGTCTGGTGGTAGCCGGGCTCTCATAGGCTTCTCTCCGTGACCGTCGACCCCGATGCACTGAAGCGCGTCGTCGCGCGCGTCAAGAAGCTTGCGGCGGACTACGAGCCGCCCAGCTTCGACGAGGTCCCGAACCCCGATGCCGCGCTCTTCCTGGCCGCGATCGACCACCAGACGGGCTACACGGAGCCGCACATGGTCGACGGCGAGGGCCCGTACGAGGGCAGCGCGCTGCTCTGGGCGCTCGGGTTGCGCGCCGAGCGCCGCGCCCCCGGCGCGCTCACCGCCCGCTCGCTGATCGGCGTCCCCGCAGAGGCCATCGCCGCGGTCTTCCGCGCCGGCCAGGACAACCTGCATGACCCCGAGCGGCGCGCCAAGCTCTGGGACGACCTCTCCAAGGGCATCCTGAAGAACTACGGCGGCCAGGCGGAGCAGCTGATCGAGGCTTCCGGAGGCAAGCTGGCCGGGCCGGGCGGCGCGCTGGTCCGGCTGAGCGAGTTCGACGCCTTCGCCGACCCGCTGCGCAAGAAGGCCTTCCTGGTCTGCAAGATCTGGGAGCGGCGCGGCTGGCTCAGCGTCTCCGACCCGGAGTACTGGGAGGTCTCCGCCGACAACGTCCTGATGCGACTGGCGCTCCGGTCCGGCCTGGTCCCGGAGGGCGACGTCGACGAGGTCCGCGAGGCCACCCGGGACGCCTTCAAGCAGGTGGCTGACCAGGCGAAGATCTCGCCGCCCGTGCTCGACGACCTGCTCTGGGAGAAGGGCCGTGAGGACCCCGACCTGATCGGCGACGAGGCCGGCGACCTGAGCGAGCCGCCCCGCCGCGAGGGCGTCGTCTTCTACTAGTCGCCGGCGCCCGGGCGATCAGTCCAGGCCGCGAACGCGCCGGAGATAGGCCTGCAGCTCCTCGGGGTCCATCCGGACCAGGCTGGCGAACCTCTCGCGCAGTGACCGGTTCCCCCGGGGCGACAGGCCTGGCGAGCGCCAGCCGCGGCCAGCTCGCGCTCGATGAAGAGGCGCTCGCGCTCGATGCGCGTGACGTAGTTTCGCTGCTCGTGGCTGGGGCGCTCGCGATAGACGTTCGAGCGCAGCGCCGCCGGGAACTTGAATGCCGTCATGGCAGGGACCTGGATCATCCGAGCGCCCTCGCCCTGCACCCGACCGAGGAAGTCCATGTCCGGAGCCCCGCCGGCCTCCTCCCAGGTCCGCCAGCCGCCGATCCGGCGCGCCAGGGCGGTCTCGTGGACGAACGAGGTGGGCGGAAGCCAGGTGCCGAGCGGAAGAGGGCGGCTGCACGAGTCCCGAGAGGGTCCGAATCCTGCTTCCGGGCGGGCCGAGGACCTCCGCGAGCCCGTAGCCGAAGTCGGCGGACTCACGCTGGAGGTGGGCGAGCATCGTGGCCAGGTGCTTCGGATGCCAGACGTCGTCGTGTCCCTGGTAGGCCACGTACGTGCCCCGTCGCCAGCTCGATGCCCTTGTTGTTGGGGATCGCCTGGCTGCCCGAGTTGCTCTCGAGGTTGTGCCACCTCGACGCGGCGATCGCCGAAGGAGGCGACGACCTCCTCGGAGTCGTCGGTGCAGCCGTCCCCTACGACGATCAGCTCGAGGTTGGGATACGTCTGCCAGAGCACCGAGCGGATCGAGTACCGCAGGACGCTGCTCCAGTTGTAGGTCGAGAGCACGACGCTGACGAGGGGCCGGCCCTCGACGACCTGGTCCGCGCGAGCATTGCGGAGCAGCGCCCGCGCCAGCGCCACCCTGCGACGAACCGCGCTCAGAATCGGTAGGGGATCAGGTCGCTGTCGCGCGGGAGGGCCCACTTGTCGGGGTCCTCGTGGTCGTATGGCTTCGTGGGGCAGTTGACGAACAGCGCGTCGGTCGTGCCGACGTTCTGCACCGCGTGCCAGACACCGGGCGGGATCACGAGCAGGGCTCGATTGTTGTCGCCGAAGTGGAGCTCGTTGAGCATCCCGCGGGTCGGCGACTCCTCGCGGTCGTCGTAGAGCACGATCTTGGCGGTCCCGAGCGAGAAGAAGAGGCGGTCGCTGTAGGTCCGGTGGAGCACGAAGCCCTTGACCTGCCCGGGCCTGATCGTGATCTGGTAGACGTAGACGAGCGGCTCGTCGCTCAGTCCCAGGCCGGGTTGAAGACCTCGCAGAGCGAGCCGCGCTCATCGGGATGCGTGACCGCCTGGCGCCGTCACGACGCCGTCGATCAGCGGTTCCAGCCGCTCACCCTCTTTGGTGACGGTCTGCTCGAACTTCCTCGCGGCCTTCAGGCTCGGCACCTGCGGCACCCCGTCTGAAGCTGTCGCCGCCGTTCGAGACCGCTCTCCCTTTTGAAGCTTGCTCGATGCGCCGCATCCTAATCCGGCTCGGGTGCCCACGTCCACTAGTTTTTCCTCGATGAGGGTCTCTCGCCCGATCTACGAGGAGCTGCTGGCTCACGCCCGCGAGGAAGCGCCGAACGAGTGCTGCGGGCTGATCGGCGGCTCCGACGGCGTCGCGAGGACCGTCTACCGCGCGCGCAACGCCGAGGCCAGCCCCCTGCGCTACAACCTCGATCCCCAGGACCAGTTCCGGATCATGACCGAGATGGACGAGAGGGGGGAGGAGCTGTCGGCGATCTACCACTCACACACCGCGAGCCCGGCCTACCCCTCGCAGACGGACATCAACCTGGCGTCCTATCCCGACGCGCTCTACCTGATCGTCTCGCTGGCGGACGGCGAGAAGGAGCTCCGCGGCTACAGCATCACGGACGGCGAGGTCACCGAGGTGGACCTCGCCATCGATTGAGCAGGGGTTTCCGATGACCGAGTCCGCGGGGCCGCTCGTCTGCCCGCGCTGCGCGCTCGCTCATCCGATGAGCGAGCGCTTCTGCCGCAACTGCGGGATGCCGCTGGTCTACGCCGGCACGCGCGAGGAGGAGCCGATCACCGACGCGCACGAGCGGGCGCGGAAGGTGCGGCCGCAGTACGCCAGGGGCGACCTGAAGCGGGTCACCGGCGCCCGCAGCCTTGCCGACGGCGAACTGATCCAGTCGATCCTGCTCGACCAGGGGATCCCGTCGATGCTCCGCCGGGCGCGTGGCTTCGACGTGCCGGACTTCCTCGCGGCGGGACCGCGCGACGTGATGGTCCCGGAGTCCGGCTACGAGACGGCGCGCGAGGTGCTCGCCGGGACCGACATGCTGACCGCCGAAAGCCCGGCCGACTCAATGCCCGGGATCGGCTCGCCAGCGCGGCTCGCGGTTGGCCTGATTGCTGCCGTTGGAGTCGGCGCCCTGATCGTCTATCTCTTCTATCTCGCGTTCGGGTGAGCGATGACCGGCGGCGAGTTGTGGCCGCCGGATCGGGGTCGAAGCTGAACTCGGGCGGGGAGCCGAGGCCCAGGTCGAGGTCGGGCCGCTCCAGGGCATCGCTCAGCGAGGACGCCTCGAGGGACTCCGACTGCGGGTAGAGGATCTCGTCGAGGTGCATCCTCCAGGCGCGCTCGATGTCGCGCATGCGCGCCTCGAAGGCGAGCTCCAGGTTGCCCCGCGGACCCGCGCGGTGGAGGCGCGACGCCATCCGGACGCAGGCGTCGGGCCCCGCGTGGCGGTCGAGCAGGTCGAACACGGTGCCGCCGAGGATCAGGGCGTCGCGCCGGGTGGGCGGGAAGGCCGGGCGATCGCCCTCGCGCAGCCTGGTGATCACCGCCGCCCGGTAGAAGGAGGTCTGGCCGGTGAAGTACTGCGCCGCCCCCTCGACCAGCCAGGCCCAGCGCAGGTAGGTGATGAAGCGCCGCGGTGTCCACATCGGCGGGAGGGCCGTGTTGTTGGCCGCCAGGACGATCTGGCAATACATCCGCTCGGCGGTGCCGCGCAGGGCGCGCAGCGAGTCCTCTCCGGCTGAGCGTCTCTCCATCCAGGAGTCGTTCAGGGTGTGGATCTCGCCCGCCATCGGCCAGCCGGCCAGGTAGCGCCGCGCCGCCGGCGCCGCCGCCCAGCGCACCGCCGGCAGCAGCGGGTGCGCCATCGAGAGCCACGCCGGGTTGTCGTGGAGGATGACCGTGACGCTGCCCGGGACCTGATCGAAGCGATCCTCGAGGCGCAGTCGCAGGTCCTCCAGCGAGTCGAGCACCCGGTGGGCGCAGGCGAGGTCGGCGTCGTCGTGGCGCGCGGTGAAGCTCAGCGAATCGGTCTCGATCCAGGTGATGGAGCCAGGCTACTCGCGGGCTCGGGCGCGCTCGAGATCCAGCTCCGTCTCGACGCCCATCCCAACGAGCGCCTCGTGGGCCTCCTCGAGGCTGGCGGCGGGCGAGACAGCGGTCGCGAGCGGCACGGCCGACTTCGCGGCCGCGGTCGGGTCGAAGAAGAAGGTCAGAGCGCCCAGCGGAGTGAGCTCGACGGTTCGCCTGCCGCCGCGGATCGGGAAGCGTGCCCCGCTCGCCGCGGGCGCAGCGCACGGCGTTCAGGCTCGCCTCGGTGGGCACGATCTCGGCTGCTGAGGCGACCAGCTCGCAGGCCTGCGGGGTCAGCCCCCAGGCGCCCAGCAGCGCGTCGGCGGACTGCAGCGCGGTGATCCGCTCGAGCACCTCGTCCGGGGTGAGCTCGCCGTCGCAGCCGGGCCCGTAGACCGCCCCGATCACCTCGGTCGACCGGGCGAGGAACAGCCCGGCCGCGAGCACGATCGCGTCGCAGAGCGGGCTGGCCAGGCCGGGCTCGTCGCCGTGGGCGAGCACGTCGCCGCCCACGTCGAGCAGCACGATCGCGTCGCAATCGAGCTCGGCCGCCGCCTCTGCCAGGCCGCCGGCGAGGGCCTGCGGGCCGCCGGTGATGTCGAGCAGCAGGACCGGCCTGCCGAGATGGGCGGCCATCCGCGACTCCGAGAACTCGACGCCGTCGAGCGTGGTCGTCGAGCCCTCGGTGAGGACGGCCGCGGAGCCGCACGGGCGCCCGCCGCGGATCTCATCGAGCGAGCGGGGGCCCGGGCGCGGGTCGATCGGCGAGCGCTCCCAGGCGACCCCGCCGAGCACCCACTCCGTGCCCAGCCCATCGAGCAGGTCGGTGACGCCGAGCGCGCCGACGACGTCGCCGCCGCCGCCCATGCCGATCAGCAGGGCGCGCGGCTGTCTCTAAGGGCCTGGAGTGGCGAGCTTAGGCAGGTACCAGGTCGCCCTGGCAGATCTCGCGGATCGCATCCGGCGGCGCGCTCGAACTCCTCGTCGGCCATCACCGGCGTCCCCTCGAAGGGGAGATCGCGATCGATCTCGACCCAGGAGCGGCAGCCGTGGTGCTCGTCCTTGACGCGCACCGTGACGGGCCGCGGGATCCGATGGACCCGGAGAAGCAGCACGTGCAGCGGATGGGTCCGCTTCCACGCGAGGCGCTTCTGGGCGTAGTCCGGGGTCCAGATGTGGAACGGCGTCAGCGCCTCGACCACGCGGTGATCGTCGGTCGTGAAGTGATCGGTGATCTCGGCCCAGCTGCGGATCCGCACCCTGTCGGGCTGGGGGATGCCGCCGTCCTGGAGCAGCGCCCGCGGGGGCGGCTCCTCGTCGGGCCAGACGCCCTCCTCGAGGGCGCGACGAAGCTCTGGATGGTGGGACTCGCGGACCAGGTCGTTCCGCTGGTGGTCGAAGGTCGGATAGAGGAAGAACTGGTCGTGCTCGACCTCGAAGTGCTTGTCGTCCTCGCGAATTCCGCCCTTGCGGAGGGCGACGAGCTGCTCGCCCTCGGCCAGCGCTCGCACGGTCACGGCCCACTCTTTCAACGCAATCGGCATAGGTATCAGGGAGTAGTCAATCTGGTTCGGATGCGAGGGGCGGGACGAACGATTTCGGCACCAGAGCCCCTCGGAGGCGCGCAGTCTAGACGACGAAGTCGGCTTTGACAACCCTTGTGCCGGTTTGTCACAAACTCAGAGACTTAGTTGTAAGTGCCGGATAGCCCATTCCCATGCGGTCCAGATCCTGGTTGACCGGCCAATCGATGCAAGATGCGGAAATTCGCAAGCGAGCGCTAATGATTCGCGTTCGGGGCCGTACCCACCGCCCCCGGGGGTCTCGATCCGCAGCCGGTCGCCCGGCGCGAGCTCTCCCTCGGCCTTCGAGGGGATCGGCCGGCCGTTCAGCAGGTCGCGACCGGGCCGCCCGGGCTCGCCGCCGTCCCTGCCCTTCGGCGCGTGGCGGCGCCGCTCGGCGATCAGCGTGAAGCGCATCGGCTCGGTGGCCTCGAGCTCGCGCACGGTGCCGTCGCCCCCGCGGTGGCGGCCCGCCCCGCCGCTCCCGCGCCTCACCGAGAGCTCCCTGACCAGCACCGGGTAGTCCGTCTCGA
The DNA here is from genome assembly GCA_963763985.1 of uncultured Solirubrobacterales bacterium. Taxonomy (GTDB): domain Bacteria; phylum Actinomycetota; class Thermoleophilia; order Solirubrobacterales; family 70-9; genus DASUPK01. Next base: position 55,671 of record CAVXQO010000020.1, read on the forward strand.
GCGCCTCGATCGGCGTGTTGAGCGTGTTCGACATCGCCACGTGCTCCGCGCTCGGGCCATCGGCATCCCGGCAGGCGCCCTGGCCGCCTCCGATCGTCTCGTAGTAGGTCCAGCCCTCGGCCGAGAGGGTCACGTTGTTCATCGTGCCCTGTCCGTCGGCCCCGACCGGGGCGAAGCGCTCCATGGCGGCGAAGACCAGGTCGGCGACCCGGCTCGAGGTCTCCACGTTGCCGCCGACGACGGCGGCCGGGGGCCGCGCGTTCAGCAGAGATCCCTCCGGGGCGCTGACCGTCACGGGCCGCCAGGCGCCCGCCGACGGCGGCGCGTCCGGATCGCAGACGACGCGAACCGCGTAGAAGCAGGCGGCCTTGGTCACCGAGAGCGGGCAGTTGAGATTGCCGTGGACCTGCTCCGCGCTGCCCTCGAAGTCGAGCTCGAGCGAGTCGCCGCGGACGGTGGCTCGCAGCCGCAGCCGGATATCGCCGTCGCGTCCCTCGAGCAGGTCCTCGGCCGTGCTCTCGCCGTCCGGCATCTCCGAGAGCGCGGCCCTCGTGCGCCGCTCGGCGTAGTCGAGGATCTCGCGCGTCGCCGTGGCGAGCAGATCCGCGTCCGTGCCGCTGCGGCGAGCTGGCGGAGCCTGCGGATCCCGGTCAGGTTCGCGGCCCGCTGCGCGCGCAGGTCGGCGAGCCGCTGGTCGGGGTTGCGCATCCGGCCGGCGAGGCTCGCGCGAGGACGGCGTCGTCGGCGCGGGTCGGGAGGGATCACCACGCCCTCCTCGTCGAGCGTCACCGAGAGGGCGGGCATGCCGCCCGGGGGTGGGGCCGCCGATGTCGGCGTGGTGCGCGCGGCTGGCGGCGAAGCCGATCAGCTCGCCCTCCTCGAAGACCGGGCTGATCAGCGTGATGTCGGGCAGGTGGGTGCCGCCGCGGTAGGGGTCGTTGAGGATCCAGAGATCGCCCTCGCTGTGCTCCTCGCCGACGATCACGGCGACCGCGTCCGGCATGGAGCCCAGGTGGACCGGGATGTGCTCCGCCTGCATGACCAGCTCGCCGGCGGGGTCGAACAGGGCCGTGGAGCAGTCGTGCCGCTCGGTGATGTTCGGCGAGTGCGCGGAGCGGATCAGCACCGCGCCCATTTCGTCGCAGGCCGCCCGCAGCGCGCCGGTCATCACCTGCAGGGCGACCGGGTCGAGGCCGCTCATTACGCTCCCGCTCCGCGCGCTGATCGTCCCGGCCTCGTCGACGGAGGCGCTCCAGCCGGGCGGGAGCACCAGCGTCGCCTCCGGCAGCTCGAACACGCACGGGCCCTCGGCCGCGAAGCCGGCGCCCGGCTCGCCGCGGAGCACGCGCGTCGTCACCCAGGCGCCGTCGAAGCGGGCCTCGCGCTCGCTCTCGCGCCACGTTGCCGTCTCCCGCCGCCCGCGGGCGCGGCTCGGGACCCGGCTCGACCGCGGCGACCCGGATCGTCACCAGCTCCAGCCCGCCCTCCGGGATCGCGATAGCCGTAGCGGGCCTCGTGCTCCCGCGCGAAGTCCTCGGCGAGCCGCGCCGGGTCCGGCCGCGGCGGGCCCGGGACCGGCAGCTCGAACGCCTGGCCGCGGTAGCGCAGCTCGTAGACGACCTCGAGCTCGGCCCCCTCCATCCCGGCGAGCAGCGGCTCGCTCAGCGCATCGACCTCGGAGGCGATGCGCTCGGCGTTGATCTCATCGCCCGAGAGCAGCACGGTCCGGGCGGTGTCGCGCCGGTGCCCGGCGGCGATCAGCCCGAGGGCCGAGAGCACGCCGCTGGCCCGCGGGCAGACGATGCGCGAGATCTCGAGCTCGTCCGCCAGCGCGGCGGCGTGCATCGGGCCCGCGCCGCCGAAGGGCAGCAGCGCGTAGTCGCCTCGGGTCGACGCCGCGCTCGACCGTGACCACCCGAAGCGCCCGGATCATCTCCTGGTTGGCGACCCGGGCGATGCCCTCGGCCGTCTCGACCTCGCCGAGGCCGAGCTCCTCGCCGAGGGAGGCGACGCTGCGCCGCGCCGCGTCCTGCGTCGAGGGCGACGCCGCCGGCGAGCTCCGAATCGGGGGAGAGGTAGCCGAGCAGCAGGTTGGCGTCGGTGACCGTGGGCTCGGTGCCGCCGCGGCCGTAACAGGCGGGGCCGGGCTCGGCGCCCGCCGAGCGGGGCCCGACGCGCAGGGCGCCGCCGGCATCGCGCCAGGCGATCGAGCCGCCGCCGGCGCCGACCGTGTGCACGTCGACCATCGGCAGCTGGATCGGGCGGCCGTCGATCTCGCGGGAGTCGGTGCGGCGGACCTCGCCGGCGTCCACCACGCAGACGTCGCAGGAGGTGCCGCCCATGTCGATGCCGATCGCGTCGGGATTCCCCGCCGCCTTGGCCAGCAGGGCGGCGCCGACCGCGCCCCCGGCCGGGCCCGAGAGCACGCTCCAGGCGCCGGCCCGCGCGGCCTCGGCGGCCTCGGCGGTGCCTCCCGAGGAGCGCATCACCTCCGGCTCGGGCAGGCCCGCGCTCCCGGCAGGCCTCCGCGAGGCTGGTCAGGTAGCGGCCGAGCAGGGGGGAGAGGTAGGCGTCGATGACGGTGGTCGAGAAGCGCTCGTACTCGCGGAAGGCGGGCAGGACCTCGTGCGAGGCCGAGACGTGCACGTCGGGGAGCGCCTCGCGCAGTGCCGACGCGATGCGCCGCTCGTGGCTCGGGTCGCGGAAGGCGAAGAGCAGGCAGACGGCGATGGACTCGGCCTCGCGCGCCGCGCAGCTCCTCGACCAGCCGCCGATCTCCTCGTCGGTCAGCTCCTCGATCACGCCGGCCGGGCCGATCCGCTCGCGCGGCCTCGAAGCGGAGGTCGGCGTCGACCAGGGGCCGGGGCCTGGCCCGGCACGGGTGGTAGAGGCTGGGGCGGGCCTGGCGGCCGATGTCGAGCAGGTCGGCGAATCCCCGCGTCGCGACCAGTGCGGTGCGCGCGCCGCGCTCCTCGAGCAGGGCGTTGGTCCCGACGGTCATCCCGTGGGTGAACGCCTCGACGTCGCCGGGCCCGGCGCCGGCGCGCTCCAGGACCTCGTCGACCGCGGCGATCACGCCGCGCGACTGATCCTCGGGCGTGCTCGGGACCTTCGCCGTGTGCAGGCGGTCGCCGTCGAGCAGCGCGGCGTCGGTGAAGGTCCCACCGACGTCGACGCCGAGCAGCATCGCTCGACGTTATCGACGGGAAGGCTTCGCCATCAGTCGCGGCCGCGGGCGGCCTGCTAGGCCGCGGCGGTTCCGATCGCCAGCGGGTGGACGAGCGCGGGCATCCAGCTCCAGCGGTCGTGTTCGACGGTCTCGACCCGGAGCTCGCTGTCGCGGAGCAGGTCGACGGTCGCCCGATTCGCGTTGCAGCCTGCGGCGAACGCATGCCACGGCCGGTGCAGACGGTCCTGCCAGCGGGCCAGGCGCCGCGAGTCCGACCGCACGTGCTCGAGAAAGAGCAGCTTGCCGCCCGGCCGGAGGACCCTGGCGATCTCGTCGATCGCCTGGCTGCGGTTCGTCGACCGTGCAGAGGACCAGCGTCGAGACCACGGTGTCGAAGCGATCGTCCTCGAAGGGGAGTCGTTCCGCCTCCGCCGCCACCACCGAGGAGGGGGTCCCCGAGCGCTTTGCTCGCCGCTCGAGCCGGGCGACCATCGGCGGCGACGGCTCGGTCAGGACCAGCTCCTCCAGACGGTCCGGGTAGTGGGGGAGGTTGAGCCCGGTTCCGGCGCCGAGCTCGAGCACCTGTCCTTTCGCCTGACGGAGCAGTTCGGCTCTTCGCTGCGCCATCCCGGCGCGCTCGCCTACCCATAGAAGCGGGTCATAGATCGCGCTGAAGACGCCTTCCCAGACCTTGCTCATTGTCGCCCCTCTCGCTCGCGTGAACTTGTCACCGGTTCTACGAGGGGCCGGAACGCTCCGGGTTGGCGGAGCAGTGTGCGGTGCGCCACACAGGCCTTCGGCGCGGCGAGAGCCCCCAGGGGTGGGGCCCTCCACCGGTCTCTCACTCCCTAGGTTGTCCCTAGGCTGCGGCTGCCTCGACCTCGCGCACCTCGAACGTCTCCTCGAGATGCTTGTGCGAGGGGCAGTAGTCCCGCCCCGGCAGCGGCTCGCGCTGGCACGGGGTGCCCTTGCGAGTGCTGGCCAGGCAGTTTCTCTCCTGGCCGTCCAGCGTCACGTCGGCCGGCAGGGAGTCGAGGAACTCCTCGATCAGCTCGATGTGCCGCTCGATGACCATGTAGACCCGAACCTGCTCGGCGAGCGCGAAGTACTCGCGAACCTCGGTGAACAGCGTCTTCGCCGGCCGGGCGAAGTAGCGGCGATCCGAGACCAGCCGCTGAATGGTGGCCTCACACGCTTCCAGCAACGTCTGCCGGGCGGCGAACGTCCTCTCGACGCCCCCGGAGGTGTCGATGCGAGGAGCCAGGTCCCTGTAGATGGAACGACTGAATTGATACATCCGTGATCTCTCCTTACCCCCCTGAAGCCTCATCCGCGGGCCTTCCTGCCCTTGGAATCTCCAGGCGATTGGGGATTCAACCACGCGCATACCCAAAATTGGGTTAAGGCCGGATTAAGTAGTTTTAAGTAGTCTCGGACCCGCGCTTTTGAGTAGGCAGCCGCCTACTCCCACGCCTGCCAGGCGAGCTCGTCGCCTCGGCAGACGAGGTGGCGGCCGTCGAGCGCGGCGTCCCGCTCGGGGTATTCCAGGCGGCGGTGTGAGCCGCGCGATTCCCTTCGCTCGAGCGCGAAGCGGGCGATCAGCCGGGCGAGCCGATAGGGATCCGAGAGGAGTCGTTCGAGGCGGTCGGCGCTCCTCAGCGGGCCGGCGAGCTCCCAGACCGCCTCTCGGGTCTCGGCCGGGGGTGGTTCGAAGCGCCAGGCAGGGCGGCTTCTCGGCGGCGGCCGCGCCGTCGCCGGCTCCGCCGGCGACGCCGCAGCTGCCGCCCTGGCGCCGAGCACGAAGCACTCGGTGAGGGAGTTCGAGGCGAGGCGGTTCGCGCCGTGCAGGCCCGTGCAGGCGCACTCGCCGACCGCGAACAGGCCGGGAAGGGACGAGCGTCCCTCGAGGTCGGTGGCGATCCCGCCCATCACGTAGTGGGAGGCCGGTGCGACCGGGATCGGCTCCCGAGCCGGGTCGTGGCCCGCCTCTCGAAGGGCCTCGAACACGCTCGGAAAGCGGGTCTCGCTCAGCTCCCGCATGTCCAGGAGCACATGGTCGGAGCCGTCACGCTTCATGCGGTCGAGCACCGCCAGGGTGACCTCGTCCCGCGGCGCGAGCTCGTCGGTGAAGCGCTCGCCGGTCGCGTCGAGCAGGGTGGCGCCCTCGCCGCGGACGGCCTCGGTGACCAGCAGGCCGTCGTGGCTCGACCCCGGTGCGGCCAGCGCGGTCGGGTGGAACTGGCAGAGCTCGAGGTCCGCGAGCTCCGCTCCCGCCGCGTGAGCCATCACGGGCCCGGCGCCGATCGCCCCCCAGGGGTTGGTGGTGCGGGCCCAGAGGGCGGCGGCGCCGCCGGTGGCCAGGATCGTCGAGCGGGCGCGGATCGTTCCGGCGTCGGTGATCACCCCGTGGCAGCGATCGCCGTCGCTCCACAGGGCCACCGCCGAGGTCCTCTCGATCAGCTGGACGCGATCGTTCTCGGCCGCGAGCTCGGTGAGCCGCTCGGTGATCCGGCGCCCGGTGGCGGCGCCCCCCGCGTGGACGATTCGCCGGCGCGAGTGTCCGCCCTCCAGAGCCAGCGAGAGCGCCTCGTCCGGGTCGCGGTCGAACTTGACGCCACGGCGCTCGAGCTCCCAGACCACCCCGGGGGCCTCGGCGGCGAGGAGCTCGGCCGCGGAACGGCGGCACGCGCCGCGACCGGCGGCGACGCGTGTCCTCGACGTGCTGCGCGGGCGAGTCGTCAGGGCCGATCGCCGCCGCGAGCCCGCCCTGCGCCCAGAAGCTCGAGCTCTCGCTGAGCGGCTTCCTCGACACCATCGCGACCCGAGACCCGCCGTCGGCCGCGGTCAGGGCCGAGTAGAGGCCGGCGGCGCCCCCGCCCACCACCACGACGTCGAGGAGGTCGTCGGGCGTCATCGAGCCGCGAACCGTACTGTGCTGCGCATCGCAGGGTCTCTACGTGCGACATCCGAGCTCGTTCGAGCACGACACCGGCGGCCATCCGGAGAACGCGAGGCGGCTGACCGCGATCGAGGAGGCGATGTCCGAGCGCGACTGGCTCGGGCTGGAGCTGGTCGAGGCCCCGGCGGCGACGCGCGAGCAACTCCAGCGCGTCCACGGCGACGCCCATGTCGACAAGATCGAGGCGCTCTCCGCCAAGGGGGGCGGGATGATCGACCTCGACACGATCGCCAGCGCCGGCTCATGGGAGGCGGCGCTCCACTCGGCCGGGGGCGCGGTGCACGCCACCGAGCGCCTGCTGCGAGGAGGGGGGCTTCGCGTTCTGCGGCCTGCGCCCGCCGGGCCACCACGCCGAGCGGGACCGGGCGATGGGGTTCTGCCTGTTCAACAACGTGGCCGTGGCGGCGGCGCACGCCATCGCCGAGTGCGGAGGCCGAGCGGGTGCTGGTGCTCGACTGGGACGTCCACCACGGGAACGGCACGGAGTCGATCTTCTACGGGTCCTCCGAGGTCCTCTACTCGAGCATCCATCAGAGCCCGCTCTATCCCGGAACCGGCGCGGCGACCGACTTCGGCAGCGGCGACGGGGAGGGCTACACCGCCAACCTCCCGGTCCCGCCCGGCAGCGGCCCGGACGAGTTCCTCGCCCTGGTCCAGCACGTGGTGGCGCCGATCGCCAGGGAATGGCGGCCCGGCCTGCTCTGCGTCTCGGCCGGCTACGACGCGCACCGCGACGATCCCCTCGCCAACTGCGAGCTCGACGACGCCGCCTACTGGGACATGGCGGCGACGATGCGGGACCTGGCCGGCGAGCTGGGTGTCCCCCTGCTCATCTGCCTGGAGGGCGGCTACTCGCTCGCGGCGCTGGCGCGATCGGTGGTGGCGACCCTGGACGCGGTCTCCGGCGATGGTGCCCCGCGCGTGGCGCCGAGCGCGCCCGCGAGCCCCTACCGGGATCGCCTCGCCCGGTTCTGGCCCGGGCTGGCCGCAGCGGCCTAGCCGGAGCGGTCAGGCGGTGAGCTGGTCCCTGATCTCCGCCATCAGCTTCTTCGGGAGGCCGGGGACTGCCTCGAGGTCGTCGACGGAGGAGAAGCCGTCCTGGCGCTCGCGGTAGGCGATCAAGCGGGTGGCCTGGGTCACGGACATGCCCAGCTCGCGGAACTGCTCGAAAGTCGCCTTGTTGACGTCGAGCGGGCCGCCGCGGCGGCGGGGCTTGGGCTTCGCCTTCCCCTCCTTGGCCTTGGTCTCCTTCGCCTTTGAGGCGCTCTTCGATCCGGTGCTCGCCTTCGCCGTCGAGCCCTTGGCGGCTCGCTTCGACTGCGCATCCTTCTTGGCCTTGGCGGCCTTGGCCTTTCGCTGCTGCGCGGCCTTCGCGCGGGCCTCCTTCTTTGCCTGCGGCCTCCTTCTCGCGCGCCGCCCTCTTCTCCGCGGCCTCCTTCTCGCGCGCCGCCTTCTTCTCGGCGGCCTCCTTCTCGCGGGCCGCCTTCTTCTCGGCCGTTCCTTCTCCGCTCGGCCTTCTCCTTGGCGGCCTTCTCCTTCGCCTCCTGCTCGGCGCGCTTGGTTTCCGCCTCCCGCTTGGCTCCTCCTCCTTCTCGCGCGCGGCGGCCTTCTCGGCGCGCTTCGCGCGCCGGGCCTGGGCGCGCCGGCGGAGCAGGCCGACCTTGGGCTCGACCGCCTCCTGCTCGTCGGTCTCGGGCTCGTCGTCCGTCTCGGGCTCCTCCGGGGGTCTCGGGCTCCGCGGGCTCGTTTCTGCCGGCTCGGGCTCGGCGACCTCGGGCTCGGCGACCTCGGCCGCGGCTCGCTCGGGCAGCTCGATTCCGACCGAGGCCGCATGGGCCTGCGCGCCGCTGGCCCGGTCCGTCACGGACTTGATCCGATCCTCGAGCTGGCGGAACCGACCCTCGCGCTCCTCCGTCACCTTCTTGCGGTCCTCGTCGGAGGCCTCGCCGAGCTTGCTCTCGGCGGACTCGGCTCGTTCCTCGGCCTCGCGCAGCTGGTGCTCGGCGGCCTTCAGGGCCCGGGCCGCCTCCTCGAGCTCCGCGGCCAGCTCGTGCTCGCGCTCGGCAAATGACCGCTCCGCCGCCTCCTCGGCCTCGCGTTTGGCCTGAGCCGCCTGGCGCTGGGCGCGCCCCTCCGCCTCACGCTCCAGCTTCGCGACCGCCTTTTGCATGCGGTCCTCGGCTTCGGCGTTGGCCTTGTCGGCCGCCTCGGTGCGGGCGGCGGCAATCTGCTCCTTGACGCCGCGCTCGGCGTCGCGCTGCAGGGCACGGGTCTGGCCGCGGAGCCACTCGGCCGCGGCGTTCCGGGCTTCGCTCTCGGCGTCGAGCCGCGCGGTCTCGGTCGCCTCGACCTTCGCCTCGGCTCGCTTGGCCCGGCTCTCGGACTTCTCGATCAGCTGCTCGCGTGAGCCCCGTTCCTCCTCGAGCTCGGTGCGGAGCGTCTGGATCTCGCCCTGGAGCCGGCGCTCGGTCTCGGCGCGGACCGCCTCGCCCGTGACCTGGACTCGCTCCTCGGCCTCCGCCCGGAGCGTCCGCTCCTGCTCGGAAAGGCGGCGCTCGGCCTCCTCGGCCATCCGGGCCTGCGTGTCGGTCTCGACCTTGGAGAGGGCCTCCTGGATCTTCGCGTCGGACTCGGCCTGCAGGCGGCGCATCTCGGCGTCGAGCCGCTCCTCGGCTTCGCTTTGCAGCCGGGTCTGCTCCGCGGCCAGCCTCGACTCGGCACCCTCGACCCGTTCGCCGGCAGCCTCGATCTGCTCCGCGATCTCGTCCAGACGGCGCTGCGCCGCCTCGGCGGCCTCCGTCGCCGCCTCGTGCTCGCGGCGCAGGGATCGCTCGCGGATCTTGAGCTCGGACTCGAAGCGAAGCTCGGCCGCTCGGCGGGCGGCGTCGACCTCCTCGCGCGCCCGCGCGTCGGCGTCCGACTTGATGTCGGCGATCCGCTTGGCGAGCTGTTGCTCGAGCTGGCGGCGAATCGTGCGCTCCAGCTCGGCGCGGGTCTCCTCCAGGCGCTCGCGCTCCTGGGCGGAGAGGCGCTCCTCGGCCTCGGCCACCTCGGCCTTGGCCTGGTCGGAGAGCTGGGAGCGGATCTCCTCCTCGGCCTCCCGGCGGGCCCCCTCGACCGCCTCCTGGATGCGCGCCTCGGTCTCGGTCTCCATTGCCGCGATCTGGGCCTTGAGCTGCTCGGTGTGCTCGCGCAGCCTCTGATCCGCCTCCCGGCGGACCTTGCGCTCGGCCTCCTCCCGAACCTGCTCGGTGTCCCCGCCCGCGCTCTCAACCCGCTCCAGCCTCTCGCGGGCGTCCTTCAGGGCGGCCGCCGCCTCATCGCGCTCGTCGATCAGCTCCTTCTCGCGAGACAGCATGCGCCGCTCGAGCTCGGCCTCGAGCTCGCGCCGGACGTCGCCGCGCTGCTCGCGCAGCCAATTGGCCGCGTCCTCGCGGGCCCGCGCATCGGTGACCGTGACGTCTCCCGCCGCGGCGCGGGCCTCGGCTTCCTCGAGGCGGCGCTGGACCTCCTCGAGCGACCTGGATGCCCGCTCGCGCTCCTGCTCGAGGTCGTCCTCCAGGGCCAGGATCTCCGCCGTGGCCCTCTCCTCGGCCTGGCGGCGGGCGGCGTCGACCGCCTGCTCCATCCCGTCGTCTCGCTCGCCGTCGGCGGGGGTCCTGCCCGTGACGCCGGCGGGCTCGCTGGCGACCGGGCGATCCTCGGCTCCCACTACGGGGCGGACGACCGGGGTGCGCTTGGGGGCGGGCCGAGCCTTTGGCTGCTCCGCGCCATCGTTGGGGCGCTCGGTCATCGAGGCGATCACTCTACGCGACGTGTCCGCCGGACCTCGGCTCGCCGAAGCACCCCGGCGAGCGCGGATTTGGCGTGGAGGCGTTCGCCTTCGGCCACACGCCGGTCTGGTTCCGTTCGCCGGCGACGGCGAGCCTCGCGGAAACGAGCCCGAGGAGGTTTTGTTCATGCGAGAACTCGTCGCCCGAGTCCAGCTCGCCGTCCACGATCTGAGCCGCCGGCTGCTGGGTCCGCCTGCCCGGAGCGGCCAGGGAACCGTGGAGTACGTGGGCCTGATCCTGCTGGTCGCCCTGCTGATGGTGGGGATGGTGGCCGCGATGAAGGGCTTTCAGGGCAAGCAGGGGCTGGAGCTGGCCCAGACGATCGTCGACAAGATCCGCGAGGCGGTGGGCCAGGTCACGTTCAAGTAAGCGGCCCGTCCATGGGTGGGCTTGGGCGCCGGCGTTTGGTGCGAGACTGGCGCCCATGCCCGCCAGCCGCAGCTACGACCGCGCCCCCGCCGACCTTCGCCCGGTGACGATCGAGCCGGGCTTCGTCCGGACCGCCGACGGGTCGGCCCTGATCTCACAGGGCGAGACGCGCGTGATCTGCACCGCCTCGGTGAGCGAGAACGTGCCCCGCTGGATGGAGGGCAAGGGGCGTGGCTGGGTCACCGGCGAGTACGCGATGCTGCCGGCCTCCACCGGCGACCGCAAGGCCCGCGACATCAGCCGCGGCAAGCAGGACGGGCGCGGCGTCGAGATCCAGAGGCTGATCGGCCGGTCACTGCGCGGGGTCGTGGACTTCAAGGCCCTCGGCGAGCGATCGGTCTACGTCGACTGCGACGTCCTGCAGGCCGACGGCGGCACCCGCTGCGCCGCGATCACCGGCGGGTTCGTGGCGCTGCAGAGCGCACTCGCGAAGCTGGTCGACGCCGGGACGATCGATGCCCTGCCGCTCAACCAGTCGGTGGCCGCGGTGAGCGTCGGGATGGTGGACGGTAGGGCGCTCTGCGACCTGGACTACGACGAGGACTCGACGGCGGAGGTGGACGCGAACGTGGTGATGACCGGCGACGGCGGCCTGGTCGAGGTTCAGGCGACCGCGGAGCGAACGCCTCTCTCCCGGGCCTCGCTCGACGAGCTCCTCGCGCTCGCCGAGGCCGGGATCGCGAGGCTGCGCGAAGCACAGGAATCCGCAGTCGGCAAGCTCCCGGCCTGACACGCGATCATCTGAGCCGGCGATGTCGGCATTGCTCCTGGCCACCCGGAACGAGCACAAGCTCCGCGAGCTGCGCGAGGCGCTGCCGGGCGTCGAGATCGATCCGCTGCCGCCCGAGATCGAGCTGCCGCCCGAGGACGGCGAGACATTCGCCGAGAACGCGCTCGGCAAGGCGCGCGCGGCGCACGCCGCGACCGGCCGCGCCGCGGTCGCCGATGACTCCGGGATCGAGGCGTACGGCCTGGGGGGTAGGCCCGGGGTGCGCTCGGCGCGCTACGCCGGCGAGGGGGCGAGCGACGAGCAGAACCTGGCGAAGCTGCTCGAGGAGGTCGGCCGGCAGGAGGACCGGCGGGTGGCGTACGTCTGCGCGATCGCCCTGGTGGAAGAGGACGGATCCGAGTCGCTGTTCGAGGGTCGCTGCGAGGGGAGCGCTGGCGAGCGAGCCGCGCGGGAGCGGCGGCTTCGGCTACGACCCGGCCTTCGTCCCGGATGACACGGGTCCGGGCGACGACCGGACGATGGCGGAGCTGACCCCGGCCGAGAAGCACGCGATCAGCCACCGCGGCAGGGCGGCGAGGAAGCTCGCGGCCCACCTCGGAGTCGAGGGGCCGCGCGAGTGAGCTCCATCGGGCCGGTGGGGTCGAAGCCGCATCACCAAACCGAGGGCGGCCGCCGTGTCGATCGCCTCCAACTCCGCCCTGATCGCCCTGAAGCTCGCGGCCGCCGCGATCACCGGCTCGGTCGCGATCCTGAGCGAGGCGCTTCATTCGATGATCGACCTGATCGCCTCGGTGATCGCGTTCGTCTCGGTGAGGCGCGCCGACGAGCCGGCAGACGTCGAGCATCCCTACGGGCACGAGAAGCTCGAGAGCCTCGCCGCCTCGATCGAGGGGATGCTCATCCTGGCCGGCGCGGGGTTGATCGTCTACGAGTCGGTCCACCGGCTCGCGACCGGCGCGGGTGTCGAGAAGCTCGGGGTCGGCATCGCGGTGATCGGCTTCTCCGCGCTCGCCAATGCGGGCGTCTCCGCCTTCCTCCGGCGACAGGCGCGCCGCCACCGCTCGCCCGCGCTCGCCGGTGACGCCGCTCACCTTGGCACCGACGCCCTCACCTCGGTGGGGGTCCTGATCGGCCTGGTGCTGGTCCAGATCACCGGGGCGGCGGCGATCGACTCCGCCGTCGCGATCGCCGTGGCGGTGGTGATCGTCTTCGCCGGGGTGCGGATCCTGCGGCAGTCCGCTGCGGCCCTGGTGGATGAGGCGCCCCCGGCGGAGGAGATGGACCGGGTCGAGGCGGCCATCGCCCGGGCGCGGTCCGGAGCGCCCGAGATCGTCGGCTACCACAAGCTCCGCGCCCGGACGACAGGCCGCCGGCTCTACGTCGACCTGCACGTGCAGTTCCGCACCGGCACCACGCTGGAGCGGGCACACGCGCTCGCGCACGAGCTGCGCGACGCGATCGAGTCCGACCTGGGCGACGCCGAGGTCCTCATCCACGTGGAGCCGGAGAGCTCCCGCCGGGACCCGTCCGAGTCGCCGACCGCGTATCGGGCTGGATAGGACGGCTTCGCCAACAGGTCGCGGCTGCAGGCGGGCCCCGTTCCTGCCTTGTAGAGCCGCTAGAGGAAATTCACCGCGGCGGCCAGCCCCACGGCGCCGACCACGATGCTGTAGCCCGTGTATCCGCCGACCGCCAGGAGGACCACCGAGATCCCGCAGATGATCACGACGGTGAGCCAGGAGCTCTGCTGGAGAGTCACGCTCGCTATTTTGACCTAGTGCCGCCCGTTGACGCCCCGACCCTCTCCGACGCCGGTCGGGCCGTGTCCTATCTGGAGGAGATCTCGCCCGAGATGAGGGGTTGCGCGATCCTCTCCGGCGCCGGCGAGGTCCTCGCGGCGAGCGGCGACGGCCGATCGCTGGGGCGAGGCCGGGCGCGATCTGGTGGCCGCCGCGGACGCCGCGGGCGGCGAGCCCGTCGCCCACGCGCACATCGCCACCGGCGATGGCGAGGCCTTCTGCGTCCGAGAGGGCGGACTGACCGCGGTGGCCGTCACCGAGCGGTTCACGTTGGCGTCGCTGATGCTGTTCGACATGCGGATCACGCTTCGTCAGCTGGTCGCGGCGGGCGGCGGCGCGGTATGACGACCAAACCGCACCGGCTGCTGCTCGACCGGGTCTCCGGCTACGCCGACGAGGCCGCCGCATACCTCCGAAGGCGCCGGCACCTGCGCAAGCCATTCGCAAGGACCTACTACAGCGGCGGCCGCAGCGCCGCCTTTGCGGCCGACTCCGAGGAGGGGCGGGCGCTCTTCCTGGCCGCCTCGCGTCTGATCGAGGTCGCCGGCCCGCCGCGGCGGGCGCAGGAGCACGAAGTGAGCATCGTGGACCGGGATCTCGCCACCCGCGTCCTCGAGCGGGCGCTCTCGCGCGGCGGGGACTTCGCCGAGCTCTTCTGCCGAGGAGCGCCGGGGCTTCTCCCTGTCGATCGACGAGTCCCGCGTCGAGCGACCGCAGTCGGGCAGCGAGCGGGGCGCCGGCATCAGGGTGATCGACGGCGAGGTGACGCGCTTCGCCCACGTCGACGGCCTGGCCGAGGACGATCTGATGGCCGCCGCCGACGGGCTCGCGGCCGCGCTCGGCGGCGGGGGCACCGAGCCGGTCGCGCTCGAAGGCTGCTGGCCCGCCGAAGCTGCAGGAGATCGAGGTGGACCCGGCCTCCGTGCCGGCGGAGCGCAAGGCCGAGGTGCTGCGGGAGCTCGACGAGCGCGCGCGGTCCGCCGGGCTCCGAGATCGCCCAGGCCTCGGCGAGCTACAGCGAGGGACGGCGCCGGGTCGCGGTCTTCAACTCCGAGGGCCTCGAGGCGAGCGACGACCGAACCCGGGTGCGCCTCGGGGTGCAGGTCGTGGCGCGCAAGAACGGCACGGTCGAGACCGGCTTCGAGACGCTCGGCGAGCACCGGGGCTTCGAGCTGCTCGACGGCGACCCCGCCCGGATCGCGGAACAGGCCGCCGGCAAGGCCCTGAAGCTGCTCGGCGCCGATCCGGCGCCCGCCGGTGAGATGACGGTGGTCGTCGGCGGTGGGTTCGGCGGTGTCCTCTTCCACGAGATGACCGGCCACGGCCTGGAGGCCGACGCGGTGCAGAAGGGCGCCAGCGTCTACGCAGGCAAGATGGGCGAGAAGGTCGCCGAGCCTCTCCTCAACGCCTATGACGACGGAGTCATGCCGCACGAGTGGGGGACCGGGGCCATCGACGACGAGGGAACCCCCTGCCACAAGACCGCGGTGATTCAGGAAGGGAAGCTCACCTCCTATCTCTACGACCGCCTCCGCGCTCGCCGAGATGGCGTCGAGTCCACGGGCAACGGGCGGCGGGCAAGCTTCCGCGACCTGCCGATTCCGCGGATGACCAACACCTACATCGAGCCGGGAGACGCGGACCCGCAGGAGCTGATCGCCGAGGTGGACAAGGGCTTCTACGCCGTCTCCTTCGGCGGCGGCCAGGTCGAGCCCGCGACCGGCGACTTCGTCTTCGGGGTCTCCGAGGGCTATCTGATCGAGGGCGGCAAGGTGACAAGCCCTGCCGAGGCGCGACCCTGATCGGCAACTGCCTCCAGGCGCTCACCCGGATCGACGCGGTCGGGAACGACTTCGAGATGAAGACCGGCTTCTGCGGCAAGGCTGGTCAGACCGCGCCAGTCGGCACCGGCCAGGGCCATGTCCGGATCAAGGGCATCACCGTCGGCGGGACCGCCGTATGAGACGCGAGGGCGCTCCGAAAGGAGCGACCCGTCTATTGGAGGACGTCGCGCGCCGCGCGGTCGAGGCGGCGACCGCCACCGGAGCAAGCGACGCCGAGGCCTGGAGCGAGGGCTCGCGGAGCCGCGAGGTCCGGGTCCACGCCGGCGAGGTCGAGAGCCTGACCGAGGCGAGTGGCCGCGGCGTCGGCATCAGGGCCTGGATCGGGACGCGCACCGGCTACGCGTACGGCACCGACCTCTCCGAGTCCGGCCTTGCCGAGCTGGCGGAGTCCGCGGTGGGCGCCGCGCGCGTCGCCGACGAGGACGAGAACTCCGCCGCGCCCGACCCGAGCGGCGAGCCGGCCGAGATCAAGGGGTTGCGCGACCCGGCGGTGGCGGACACCGAGACCGCTGAGGTGATCGACCTGGCCAAGCAAATCGAGCGCATCGCGCTCGATCGCGACAAGCGGGTCACCGGGGTGGAGGAGGTCGTCTACGTCGACGAGGACGGCGACGCGGCGATCGCGACCTCGCGCGGCGTCTCCGGGAGCTTCGGCTCCTCCGTCGCCTACTCGTTCCTGCAGGCGATGGCGACCGAGGACTCGGAGGTCCAGACCGGGCTCGGCTTCGGGGTGGGCCGCTCGCCGAAGTCCCTGAACGCCGAGGAGATCGGCGGGGAGGCCGGGGACGAGGCCGCCTCGATGCTCGGGGCAGCCAAGCCCAAGTCGCGCACCTGCCCCGTGGTCCTCTCGGAGCGGGTCACCGCCAGCTTCGCCGGCTTCATCGGTGGCGCGCTGAGCGCGGACGAGGTCCAGCGCGGGCGCTCACCGTTCGCCGACAAGCTCGGGGACGAGCTCGCGTCCGCCGCCTATGTGCTCGCCGACGACGGGATAGATCCCGGCGGCCTCGCCAGCGCCCCCTTCGACGGCGAGGGGACGCCGCGCGAGCGGACGCCCCTGATCGCAGACGGCAAGCTGCTCGCCTACCTGCACGACTCCTACACGGCCCGCCGGGGCGGGGCGCGCTCCACCGGAAACGCCGCCCGGTCCTCGTACCGCTCGCCGCCCTCGGTCAGCCCTTCGAACCTGGTGCTCGAGCCTGGCGACCTTTCCCTCGAGGGACTGCTCGAGCGGGCCGGGGACGGCGTCTACATCACCGAGGTCGCCGGCCTTCACTCGGGGGTCAACCCGGTCACGGGCCGCTATTCGGTCGGCGCCTCCGGGCGAGCGATCCGCGGAGGTGAGCTGGCCGAGCCGCTGCGCGAGTTCACCATCGCGGGGGACCTGCTCGGCACGCTGGCCGCGGTGCAGGCCGTCGGCTCGGAGACCCGCTGGGTGCCGTTCGGAGGCTCCGTTAAGTCGGCGCCGATGCTGGTGGGCGAGATGGCCATCGGCGGGGCCTAGCGGCCACCAGGCCACTCACTTTCGGAGCGGAGGGCGAAGCCCGGAGCGACTTATGGAGGGTGGCCGCCTGTGGCCGCGACCTGATGGTGAAGCCGCATGTAGCAAGTCCATACGAGCCCGATGTTTTGGCTTCAGCAGCCGCTGTTAGGCTCGCCGCGAACTCCAATCCGTAGGAGGAGATGACGTGACCAAGGCTGAGTTCCTCGACGTGCTCGCAGGCGACAGCAGGATCGGCAACAAGAAGGAGGCGGGACAGGCCGTCGACGCGGTGCTCGACGCCATCATGGACGTCCTCCAGGGCGGAGGCGAGGTGAACTTCACCGGCTTCGGCAAGTTCGCCGTCGCCGAGCGTGGCCCGCGCCAGGGCGTCAACCCGCGCACCGGCGAGCGGATCTTCATCCCGGGCGGCAAGGTGCCGCGCTTCTCCGCCGGCTCCGGACTGAAGAAGAAGGTCAAGGGCGGCTAGCGACACGCCATTCGCGGACCGGCTCGCGGCGCTCGTCGACGAGCGCCGCAGCCAGGTATGCCTGGGGCTTGACCCCGACCCGGCCAATCTCTCGCCCGACGACGCGCCGGGCGCGGACCTGACCGACGTCGCCGATCGCGCGGCCTCGGCCGTCTTCGAGCACTGCCGGCGGCTGATCGAGCTCGCGGGCCCCGCCTGCGTGGCGGTGAAGCCGCAGCTCGCCTGCTTCGAGCGGCTGGGCGCGCCCGGCTGGCGGGCCCTGGGCGAGGTCTGCTCGGCGGCGCAGCGCGCCGGGCTGCTGGTGGTCGCGGACGGCAAGCGGGGCGATGTCCCAGTGACCGCGAAGGCGTATGGGCAGGCCCTCGTCGGCGAGACCGAGACGCCGTGGGGCACCGTCCAGGGCCTGGGCGCCGATGCCTTCACCGCCAACCCGCTGCTCGGCGAGGACGCGATCGAGGTGCTGGTCGAGGCGGCTCGGAAAGCCGGTGCCGGAGTCTTCATGCTGGTTCGGACCTCGAACCCCGGCGCGGCGCGGCTCCAGGACGCGACGCTGGGCGAGAGGCCGATGCACGAGGAGCTCGCCGCGCTGGTGGCCGAGGGGGCGCCACGACTCGCCGGGAAGTCCGGGCTCTCGGGGCTCGGCGCGGTGGTCGGCGCGACCGCGCCCCAGCACCTGGGCCGGCTCCGCGAGCTGATGCCCGACTCGATCTTCCTGATCCCCGGAATCGGCGCCCAGGGCGGCAAGCCCGAGGACCTCGGGCCGGCGCTGGCTCCAGGACGCCCCGCGTCGGTGCTGGTCGCCGCGGCGCGAAGCATCGCCGGGGCGGACGATCCCGCCGCGGCTGCGGAGGAGCTTCGCGAGGCGGTTTGGAGCCTCAATAGCTAGCCGGCAGTACCCTGTCGAGCCCTCGAATGCCGGACTACAAGCCGAATCAATTCGTCCGCGTGTTCGCCGTGCTGGCCCTGATCGCGGCCCTCATCCTGGTGGTCGCCGTCGTGGCGACCTCAAACGGGGGAGGCGGCGGCGGGGACAACGGTGACTCGCATAAGAAGGCCCATATCAGCAAGGCTGGCCAGCGGGCCCTGCGCAAGGGCGTCTGGGTCGTCCACCCCGGGGACACCCTGGGAGCGATCTCGTTGAAGACCGGCATCGATGAGAGCACGCTCCAGGCGCTCAACCCGGACCTCGATCCGCAGACCCTCCTCGAGGGCCAGCGAATAGCGTTGCGCTGACGGTGCTCGGAATCGACGGCAGGCGGGGAAGGGGGTGCGTTCGCGCGGCGATCGCCATCGCACTCGCGACCACGCTCTTCTGCCTGCCGGCTTCGGCCGGCGCCGCAAGCGGCCCCAAGCTCGACGCCAAGGCGTGGATCCTGATCGACCCTCGCGACGATTCCGTACTCGCCGAGCAGCACTCCCGACAAGCGGCTGCCGATCGCCAGCACGACCAAGCTGATGACGGCGTACCTGGCGCTCAAGAAGCTGAAGCCCAACCAGATGATCGCGGCGCCGACCTATCACCCGAGCGCCTCCGCCGAGATCGAGCTCGGACTTCGGCCCGGCGAGCGGCTGCGGGTCCGGGACCTGCTCTACGGGCTGCTCCTGCCAAGCGCGAGCGACGCCGCCGAGACCCTGGCCGTCGGGGTCTCGGGCTCGGTGCCCGCGTTCGTCACGGCGATGAACCAGGCCGCCCAGCGGCTCGGCCTGACCGACACGAGCTATGCGAACCCGATCGGGCTGGACGACCCGGACAACTACTCGAGCGCTCGCGACCTGGTGACCCTCGCTGCGATCCTCCTCCGCAATCCGCTGTTCGCCAGGATCGTCAACACCCCGAGCGCGACGCTGCACAGCGGGGACCACCCGCGTCAGGTGACCAGCCGGGACACGCTGCTCAGCGAGGTCCCCTGGATCAACGGGGTCAAGACCGGCCACACGCTCGGCGCGGGGTACGTCCTGGTCGGCTCCGGCACGCAGAACTCGACGACCCTGATCTCCGCGGTGCTCGGTGCTCCCGACGAGCCCACCCGCGACGCCGACACGCTGAAGCTCCTCCAATACGGCTTTTCCCTCTACCACCCGGTTCAGCCGGTCCGAAAGGGTCAGGAGCTGGCCGATCCCAAGCTCGACTATCGGAGCGATCACCTCTCGCTGGTCGCCAGGGACGCCCTTCCGGTCAACGTGCGACAGGGCCAGCACGTCGCGACCCGCGTCACCGCGCCCGACGAGGTCAGCGGTGCCGTGCAGGAGGGTCAGGTGCTCGGCCACGTCAGGGTCACCGTCGACGGAAAACCGGCGGCGGCCAGCCCCCTGGTCGCGTCCCGCTCGATTGGTGCGGCGACCACCTTCGACAAGGCGATCTCGGCCGCGAAGAATCCAATCGTTCTACTTCTGCTTGGCGCGATCGTGATACTTGTAGGACTGCTGCTGACGAGACGAGGGCGCGGATCGAAAGAGCCGGAGCCGGCCGCCCCGCGAACCCGAGAGAATCGGCGACAGCCCCCCCAACAGCGGACCCCGGAGGAGAGGCGCAGGATGCACGAGGAGAGAATGCGCAGGAGGCGCCAGAGAATGGAGCGGGAGGAGGGCACCGGATGATCCTCACCGTCACCCTGAACGCCGCCATCGACCGCACCGTCGCGGTCCCGAGCTTCCGGCAGGGCCATCGCCATCGAGCCGTCGAGGCGAGCACCGTCGCCGGCGGCAAGGGGGTCAATGTCGCCCGCGCCCTGAAGCTGCTCGACCGGCCCGTGATCGCCACCGGGCTCGCCGGCGGCCCAACCGGTGCCCGTCTGATGGAGCGCCTCGCCGAGGAGTCGATCCTCACGGACTTCACCTGGATCGCCGGCGAGTCGAGGACGAATCTCGCCGTCGTCGATCCCACCTCCGGCGAGCAGACCGAGATCAACGAGCGCGGCCCGGACGTCAGCGCCGAGGAGCTCGACCGGTTCCTCGAGAAGCTTCTCTACCTGGCGCGAGGCGCTCGCATCTGCGCGATCGCGGGCAGCCTGCCGCCGTCCGTCCCGGCGTCGTTCTCCGCCCGGATCGTCGAGGAGCTCAAGCAGATCGGGGTCGACACGATCGTCGACACAGACGGCGAGCCGCTCGTCGCCTCGCTGCGTGCCGGGCCCGCCGCGGTGACGCCGAACGTGCGCGAGGCGGAGGGCGCGGTTGGCCATGAGTTCAACGATCGCGAGGACGCTCTGCTCGGCCTTCGCAGCCTGGTCGAGCTCGGGGCGATCGATGCGGTGATCACCCGGCCCGAGGGCTGCGTCGCATCACTGCTGGACGCCGACGATCGGCGCCACGCCTACGAGGTCACCGCCCCCGAGGTCGAGCCGGTCGCCACGGTGGGTTCGGGAGATGCCTTCCTCGCCGGCTTCGTCGCCGCCCGCTACGACGGCAGCGCGCCGGAGGAGTGCCTGCGCTTCGCGGTCGCCTGCGGCGCCGAGTCGACCCAGCATTTCGGCGCCGGGAGTGTCGACACCGCCGAGGTCGAGCGCCTGCTCCCGGGCGTCGAGTCCCGGGAGCTCGAGGCCCCCGCGACCGTCTAGATCTCGGTTTTCGCTGCCACTATCAGCGCCGGCGCCGCCTGAACGGAGGGTTGGCCAGATCCTGTTCGCTGAACTCCCGCACGGTGCCCGCCGTCGCGTACTGGTAGAGGCAGAGGCTGAAGACCTGCTGCACCGCTGAGCCGAGGGCCGAGATCGAGAACAGAAGCAGGCCTCCGGCGGCGATCAGGGCGGCGCCCAAGCCGACCGGGCCGCTGCCGATCACCGCGAAACCGATCCCGATCAGCAGGGCCGCGGGTATGGCCACAAGCACCATCCAGAACGTGATGGTGATCGTGCCGCTGATGCCCTCGCCCCAGCGTTTCCGGACGACCCCTGCTGACTCCCGGACGGCGGTGATCGGCCCCGGCGTCGGCGACTTGGTCGCAAGGATCGGTATGACGAACAGTGTCGCCAGGCCCCAGGCGGCTCCAACGAGCCAGGCAGCGATCCTGGCGCCTCCGGGCAACCGGGAGGAGAGCTCGGCCATGATCGCTCCGACCCCGGCGGAGAGCAGGGACCAGAGCGCGATCTTGCCGAGGCGCTTTCGCGACTCCCCGAGCGCCTCGCCGAAGCTGAGCCGGCGGCCCTCGAGGGCGGCGTTCGCGGCGCTTGCGAGCGCGACGTTGAAGAAGACGCTGATGAAGGTGGCGGGATAGAGCGCGATCAGTGTCGCGACGAGAACCTTGCCCTGGCCGGAGTCGGAGTCCGTGTAGACGCCCATGATGGTGAAGACGGCCAGCCAGATGAGTCCGGATGTCATTCCGAGCAGCGCCAGCGCCACCATCGCCCGGTCCTTGCGGACCATTCCCCACGCGGTCCTGGTGAGCCGCCAGCTGCGGCTGATTCTCCCCTCGCTCTGCTCCATTGCTCCTCCTCCGTTGAGCTGGAGCCGCATTCTACGAAGGCCCGGGTTGACCGCTGTTATCCTTGGCCAAGCGTTGGTAAGGACCTCCGAAACGCCGCTATCACCGCATTTCCGGCCCCGCGACGCGGGGTTTTTTCGTCCGCGAACGAACGTAGGGTGAGGCAATGGAAGTAGAGATCGGCCGCGGCAAGAAGGGCCGCAGGGCATATGGCTTCGATGACATCGCGATCGTCCCGTCCAGGCGGACCCGCGACCCCGACGACATCGACATCACCTGGACCCTCGGTCCGTACCGCTTCGAGCTGCCGCTGCTCGCCTCCGCGATGGACGGCGTCGTCAGCCCCAAGACCGCCGGCCTGATCGGCAACCTCGGTGGCCTCGGCGTTCTCAACCTCGAGGGCATCTGGTCTCGCTACGAGGACGCCGACGAGAAACTCGATGAGATCGCGGCGGCGCCGAAGCCTGTCGCCACGCGGATCATGCAGGAGATCTACGCGGAGCCGGTCAAGGCCGAGCTGATCGCGAAGCGGGTCGAGGAGATCAAGGCCGCCGGCGCGGTTGCGTGCGGATCCCTCACTCCCCAGAAGGTGACCGAGCACTACGAGACCGCTCTCGAGGCGGGCCTCGACATCCTCGTCATCCAGGGGACGGTGATCTCCGCCGAGCACGTCTCGACCCAGACGGAGCCGCTCAACTTGAAGCAGTTCATCGCCGATCTCGACCTGCCCTGCGTCGTCGGCGGCTGCGCCTCGTACAACACCGGGCTCCACCTGATGCGGACCGGCGCGGTCGGCGTCCTGGTCGGCGTCGGCCCCGGTGCCGCCTGCACGACCCGCGGCGTGCTCGGCATCGGCGTGCCCCAGGCGACCGCCATCGCCGATGTGGCCGCCGCCCGCGGCCAGCACATGATGGAGACGGGCAACTACTGCAACGTGATCGCCGACGGCGGCATGCGGACCGGCGGCGACGTCTCCAAGGCGATCGCCGTCGGAGCGGACGCCGTGATGATCGGCTCGCCGCTGGCACGGGCCAAGGAGGCGCCCGGCCGCGGCTTCCACTGGGGCATGGCGACCTTTCACCCGTCCCTGCCGCGCGGCGCCCGAGTGGCCACCCACCAGGACGGCACACTCGAGGAGATCGTCCTGGGGCCCGCCCAGGACAACGACGGCACCTTCAACCTGATGGGCGCGCTGCGGACCTCGATGGCGACCACCGGCTACGCGGACATCCCCGAGTTCCACCGGGCCGAGGTGATGGTCGCGCCGGCGCTGATGTCGGAGGGCAAGCAGCTCCAGCGTGATCAGTCGGTTGGCATGGGCTCGAATGGGCGCGCCACGGTCGCAACGGCGGTCGCCGTCAGCGATGACTGAAGCGGCCAGCGCCGCTTCGGATGACACCCAGGCTCGGGTCCACGTCCCCGAGCGCAGCGTTCCCGGCGCGGAGCCGGAGCTCCGCGAGGTCGACAAGACGGCGCCGGCCCAGGCGACCGAGGAGGTCCTCGTCCTCGACTTCGGCGGCCAGTACTCGCAGCTGATCGCGAGGCGCATCCGCGAGTGCGGCGTCTTCAGCGAGCTGCTCCCGCACGACATACCGCTCGAGCGGATCACCGAGCGCGGGCCGCGCGGCCTGGTGCTCTCGGGCGGGCCGGCCTCGGTCTACGCCGATGGGGCGCCGGCCCTCCGCAAGGAGCTGCTCGACCTCGGCATCCCCGTGCTCGGCATCTGTTACGGCATGCAGCTGATGGTCCACGAGCTGGGCGGCCGCGTCGAGCAGGCGCCGGCCGGCGAGTTCGGCCGCAGCCAGCTCACGCTCCGCGATGGCGGCGGCACCCTTCTCGACGGGCTGCCCGCCGAGCAGCAGTGCTGGATGAGCCACCGCGACACGGTCTTCGAGCCGCCTCCCGGCTTCACCGCTCTGGCCTCGAGCACGGAGTCGCCGGTGGCCGCGGTGGAGGACACCGAGCGCGGCCTCTACGGCATCCAGTTCCACCCCGAGGTCGTCCACACGCCCTACGGCACCGAGATCCTCACCCGGTTCCTGCGCGACGTCGCCGGCTGCAGGGAACGCTGGTCGCCCGCGTCAGTGATCGAGGAGCAGGTCTCGGCGATCCAGGCTCAGGTCGGCGATGCACGTGCGATCTGCGGCCTCTCCGGCGGGGTCGACTCGGCTACCGCCGCACTGCTGGTCCACCGCGCAATCGGCGATCGCCTGACCTGCGTCTTCGTCGACCACGGGATGATGCGCAAGGACGAGGCCGAGCAGGTCGTCACCGCCTTCCGCGAGGAGCATGGCATTCAGCTGGTGCACGTCGACGCCGCCGACCGCTTCCTCGACCGCCTCGCGGGCGTCGAGGATCCCGAGACCAAGCGCAAGATCATCGGCGAGGAGTTCATCCGCGTGTTCGAGGAGGAGGCCGGCAAGGTCGAGGACGCCCGTTTCCTCGTCCAGGGCACCCTCTACTCGGACGTGATCGAGTCCGGCGGCGACGGACGCGCTGCGGCGACGATCAAGTCCCACCACAACGTCGGCGGCCTGCCTGAAGAGATGGAGATGGAGCTCGTGGAGCCGCTGCGGATGCTGTTCAAGGACGAGGTCCGCGCCGTCGCGGCCGAGCTCGGGCTGCCGGAGCGCTTCGTCTGGCGCCAGCCATTCCCCGGCCCGGGCCTGGCGATCCGCGTAGTCGGCGGCGAGGTCACCCGCGAGCGCCTCGAGATCGTCCGAGAGGCCGACGCGATCCTCCAGGAGGAGATCCGCGCCGCCGGCCTCTACCGCCAGCTCTGGCAGTCCTTCTGCGTCCTGCCCGTCGTCCGCTCGGTTGGCGTCCAGGGCGACGAGCGCTCCTACGCCCACCCGATCGTGATCCGCGCGGTCACCTCCGACGACGCGATGACGGCCGACTGGGCCCGCCTGCCCTACGACCTGCTGGAGCGGGTGTCGGCCCGGATCATCAACGAGGTCCGCGGCGTCAACCGCGTCACGCTGGACCTCACCTCGAAGCCGCCGGGCACCATCGAGTGGGAGTGATGGCAGGGCGCGTCGCTACTCGGCGATCGCCTCGCCGGAGCCGCCCAGCTCTTCGGGGAAGTCCTTGAGCTTGGGGAGGCCATCTTTCATGGGCAGCACCGTCGACGCGTAATTGACGTGCACCCCGGGTTCAAACGGAAATTCGGGGATCGTCGCCGCGTAGACGTCGACCAAGCCCCACTGCGGGTGCCGCGTCAGCAGATGGCCGCCGCAGAGCTTGCACCACTGCCGGTAGCTCCGCTCGTTCGCGTTGTACTCGCCGATCTGGTCTTCTCCCTGGGTCACCTTGACCGCCTCCGGCTTCCAGAGCGTGAATGCGTTGACCGGGCCTGCGGACCAGCTCCTGCACGAGGCGCAATGGCAGTAGCCGGCGCCCTCCGGATCGCCCGTAACTTCAATCGTGACAGCGCCGCAGAAGCACTGCCCTTCAAAGGTCTTTCCATCCTGGTTCATGAGTTCTCCCTTCCCTCGAGGTCTCGTCGCGACATCTTCCCGCGCAGTATCTCTCGACACGTTGTGAAACCGGAGTCCGGCTGACGTGCGCGCAGCGGACGGCCGGAGGCCGTCGCAGTCACTTCTTCTCTTACTTCGTCTTCGGCTTCTTCGCTCCCCGTTCGTAGGCGCCGATGTCGGGCGTGTTGCCCCGCCTGAAGCCGCGCTGGTCGGACTCCGGCGTGGTCGTCCGGTCAGCGTGGTCGATCCCCCTCGAGCCATTTTCCAGCGCGATCGTCTTGGTGGGCCCGCCGTTCTTGGCGAGCTTGCCCAGCTTCAGCTTCCCGCCGAAGAGGTCGCCGGCGGCGCCGAAACCGTTGCAGCCGGCCGGGTTGCCGATCAGGTTGAAGCCCAGGGACTGGAAGGGGTTGCCGAATGGATTCGCGCAATCGGATGCCTGGGGCTTGTGCTGGGTCGCGACGGTGTTGAGCGCCACGATGGTGTTGTGGACGCTGAAGACGTCGTTGTCCTCCGCGTAGATCCCACCGCCGAGCCCGCTGCGCTGGGCGCCGGACTCGAGCGCGGTATTGGCCTGGTTGCGGGCGACCGTCACGTGGTCCAGCGAGACCGTGGCGTGGCTGCCGAAGCCGACCGAGGCATCATCGCTGCCGATCCCACCGGCGTCCCGCCCGGCCTTGTTGTTGGCGAGCGTCGAGCGTTTGATCTCCAGGGTGGCCGCCGGTCCGGCGGCCGGAGCATTGAGGCCGACCCCGCCTCCGCTTGCGGTGGTGGAGTTGCCCGAGACGGTCGAAGCGCTGATGCTCGAGTAGCTCGACCCGGCGTCGATGGCGACGCCGCCGCCGAATGAGCGGGAGTGGTTGCCGGTGACGGTCGATTGCGACATCACCACCTCCGACTGCCATTCGTTCGGGGTCTGCGGGGTCGCCTCGGGCGGAATGGTCGTTCCCGGGCTGAAGATCCCTCCCCCGGCGCCCCTGGCCGAGTTGTCGCCCACATAGGAGTTAGTGACGGCCAGGTTGCAGTAGCTGAAGATCCCGCCGCCGTCCCCGCCGGCGCTGTTGTGGGTCGCGCGACTGGCCGTGAAGCCCATCTGACCCTCGGGGCCGGCGCAGGGCTGGATGAAATAGACGGCACCCCCGTCGCTCGCGGCCTTGTTGCCCTTGAGCACCGACTTGGAGATCCAGCTCGGACCGCCGCCGAAGTAGATGGCGCCGCCGCGACCGTCGGCGGTGTTCTTGATGAAGCGGCTCTGCCTGACCCTCGGGTGGCCGACAACCGCTCCGCCATTGCCGTTGTCGCCGGCGACCATCCGTGCGTGGCCGTCTCGCAACGTGACGCGATTGAGCGTCGGGGAGCCCTCGAAGATGCGATCGATCCCTTTGGCGTCGATTGTCGCCAGAGATCCGCGCCGCCCCTTGGTCCTGACCTCGATGGGTGCGCGCAGGTCGAGATCCCCGGTAAGGGCGGCATCCTCGCCGGCGCCGCGTCGAGTGAGCGCGTAGCGCTTGCCGGGGCGAAGCACGATCTTCGAGGCCACCTGCGGGGTGGCGTTGGCGGCGATCACGGCTTCCCGCAGCGAGCAGTCGCGCTCCTTGCAGCCGTTGGGCGCCGGGTCGTCGGTGCGGGTGGGGCGGTAGGTCTTGGCGGTGGCGGCCGACGCCGTCGCCGCCAGGACGACCGCGACCAAGAATCCCGTGATCAGGCTCATGCGGTGGCTCATTCGAAGTTCCCTCACTGGGTTAACCCGAAACTAGGCTCGAAGGAGCTGTCTCGGATCCGTGCTGGCTGCGTGACCAGGGCCCGGTGGGCAATACCGATGTCCCGCCTGAGCCGCGGCCCAATGGTGGCCGCAGCTACTCGGCCGAGTCGTAGAAGAGCCGCTCGCTCACCGAGTACTGGCCCGGCGGCGGCTGCGGCTCCTCCTGCAGCGGGCCGCCTGAGCGCTTGTCCCAGGCGCGCAGGCGGGGGAGGGGATCGGTGCGGCTGCCGCCCGCGAACCAGCGGCCCTTCCATATTTCGAAGTGCAGGTGGCAGACGCCGCTATCGGTCCCGGTGTCCCCCACGGATCCGATGCGCTGCCCGGCCCGAACCCTGCGGTTGACGCCCACTCGCGCCCGGCCCTTCATGTGGCCGTAGACGAAGTCGAAGCGGGTTCCCTCGCCGTGCAGCACGACGTAGTTCCCGTAACCGGTCGAGTGGCCGGCGGAGCGCACGACCGCCGAGTGGGCCGCCACGATCGGCGTCCCGCAGTCGGCGATGATGTCCTGGCCGGTGTGGATGGAGCCGTCGCCCCGCTTCGCGCCGAAGCCGGTGACGTCGACGTTGCCGTAGTTGTGCGGCCCCTTCAGCGGATAGCGGTAGCGCTGGTAGGCGGATGCCGGAGTCGCCGTCGCCGCGGCCACGATCGCGATCACCAGGCAGGCTGGGACGAATTGGCGGACGCGCATGCCCAGGCTGGAACACATCAAGCGCCCGGTTGTAGCACCCGCCGGAGCGGGCCGGTTCCTAGAAGCCCTGGTAGGTCTGCAGGTAGGGCAGCGGGTTGACCGGATGGCCACCGCGATACCACTTGCCGAGCCAGAGCTCGAAGTGGAGGTGGCATGCGGTTGCGTCGCCCGTCTGGCCGACGATGCCGAGCTGCTGGCCAGGCTGGAGGACCTGGCCCTTGGTGACCGGGGCCCGCGCGGCGAGATGCGCGTACATGTAGTCCTGGTGGAGCTTCTTGTTGCGGATCACGACGTAGTTGCCGGCCAGTTTCTGGAAGCTCACCCACTTGACCTTGGCCCGGCTCACGGCGACGAGAGGTGTGCCGCAGGCGCTCATGATGTCCTGGCCCTGGTGGCTGTGGCCGCTCCGAGCGGCGCCGAAGCCGCCGCCGATGGTGTGGGCGCCGGCCACGGGGAAGATCATCGAGCCGGTCGGGGCCGTGGTTGTGGTCGTGGTGGGGTCGGTGGTGGTGGTGGTCCCGGGCGCGCCGACGCCGCCGCTCTGGGCGAAGGCGAGGGGAGCTCCGAGCGCGGCCGTCGCGATCGTCAGCGCAGCGATCAGCGCCGCTCCCCTTCGGGACGTACGACCAACCGGCTTGTCGATCAACGCGCTTCGCACTCTCTCTGCGGCCTACGGAGTTAGCTGGCGGGCTCGCGCCGAGAGCGGCGCTACGAACCAGTTGGTTGCGATTCGCCCCTGGGGTGTGAACCCCTTTGGGTCCTCCGTTCCCCTCGAGTGACTCAAGGGAACTTGGCCTTGCTGGCGCGGCAGTATAACCAGAGGGCCGGGGGTCACCCCCCAGCCCTCTGGTTGCAAACCGCACTACCGCTACTGGATGTAGCCGTCCTCCTTCAGGTACTGCGTGGCCACGGCGGCCGGATCCTGCTTGTCGATGTCGACGCGGGCGTTGAGCTCCTGCATCACCGGCAGGGTCAGGCCCTTCTGCACCTTCTGGATCGTCGCCTGGTAATCCGGCCCGGCCTTCTGGACCGTCGACTGGTCGGTGACCCAGATGACGTTCCCCGAGGGGAAGATCCCCTTGTCGTCCTGAAGCAGGACGTACTTGTCCGGGTTGGCCGAGAGCTGAGCGTCAGAGGTGAAGACGACCGAGGCGTCGGCCTGGCCCTTGTCGAGCACCGTGTACCGGAGCCCGATGTCGACCGGGTTGAACGACGCGAACTGCAGGCCGTAGGTGTCCTGCAGCCCGACCAGGCAGTCGGCCCGCTCGCGGCACTCCGGCGAGCCATAGAGGTTCAGGTCCTGGGACTTGCCCTGGAGGTCGGAGATCGTCGTCACCCCGAGCTCGTCGGCCTTGGTCTTCAGCATGCCGAGCGCGTTCGCGTCCGCGAACGGCGTCGGCTCGAACGCGGTCTCGCTCTTCGGCTGGAGCTCCTGCTGTGCCTGGGCATAGGCGGCCTGAGCATCGGCGGGAACCGTCTCCTTGCCGAAGATGGACTGAAGGAGCGTCGAGGTGTACTCCGGATAGCCGCTGATCTCCCCGTCCTGAAGCGCCTTGTAGGCGATTACCTCGGAGCCCAGGTTGAGGTTGGTCTTCACGTCGTAGCCCGCAGCTTGGAGGGCCTGCGCGTAGATGTTTCCGAGGATGTACTCCTCGGTGAAGTTCTTCGAACCCACCGTCAGCTGGATTCCGCTGTTGTCGGGATTCGACTTGATCAGGTTGGCGGAGTTGCCCCCACTCGTCCCCGTGTCGTTGTTGTCATCGCCGCCCCCACAGGCGGCAACGCCAAGAGCCAGCACCAGCGCCGCAATCAGCGCAAAGGCCGCCCTCACTCGCGAATGGCCGGTCACCACGTGACCCTCCTCTCGTCTGGGGCTGCTGCACCCCCTCAATGGACCGATTGATCCTATGCGGCCGCACCCGCGCGCGCGAGCTTCAGGCCGCGCGGCGTCAGCACCCGCTGCAGGCCGGCAAGGCTGAGCTCGAGCGCCAGGGTGAGGAGCGCGATCATGATCGCACCGGCCACCACGCCCGCGTCCCCGTAGACGTTCCGGCCCAAGATGTAGTCGCCGAGGGTGCTCACCCCGGCGAGCGAGGCCAGCGCGACCGTGGCGATGATGTTGACCGCGCCGGTCCGCACCCCGGCCATGATCGTCGGCACCGCCAGCGGCAGCTCCACCCTGAGGACGATCTGCAGGGCGCTCATGCCCATCCCCCGGGCCGCCTCGACGGCATTCCGGTCGACCTGGCTCATCCCCACGTACGTGTTGGTGAGGATCGGGGGGATCCCCAGCACCGCGAAGGCGAAGGTGACGTTGACTAGCCCGACGCCAATGAAGGCCGCCACGAATGCGATCAGCGCCAGCTCGGGCACCGCCCGGCCGGCATTGCCGAGGGCGACCGCGAACGTCTCGCCCCTACGCAGATGGCCGAGGATCACTCCCGTGGGCAGAGCGACGACGATGGCCGCCCCGAGCGCCAGGAAGGTCACCTTGAGGTGCTGGCCGGTCAAATGGAGAGCCTGGTCGGGGCCGCCAACCAGCGTCTGCCCCGTGCGCGCCTCCTGCTGATGGAAGATGAAGTTGAAGGCGTCGCCGAACACGCCGAGGAGGCCGAGGTGGATGAAGGTGAGGCTCATGCGGTCGCCTCCCGGGAGGGCCGCCGCCAGGGGGCAAGCAGGCGCTGGGCGACCAGCAGGAGCAGGTCGAACGAGATCGCCATCAGGATGGTCAGCCCGCCGGCGATCACGATGTTCGTCTTGAAGGTGAGCTGCTGGTAGAGCGGGCCGCCGAGGGTGTTGACGTTCGCGAACACCATCAGGCTCGCGATGGCCACCGTCGAGACCGTGGCGATGCGAAGGCCAGCGATGATCTCCGGCAGCGCCAAAGGAAGCTCGACGCGCCAGAGCAGCTGGCGATCGGTCATCCCCATCCCGCGCCCGGCCTCTTTGCTCTCCGCCGGGACGTTGGCGAGCCCGGCGACGATGTTGCGGTAGATGATCTGCAGCGTGTAGACGCTGAGGACGATGATCGCGGTCGTCCAGCCCAGGCCGGTGAGCGGCAGCAGCAGGAAGATGAAGGCGAGGGAGGGGATCGTGTAGAGGACTCCGGTCGCGCCGGTGAAGGTGGGGACCAGCCAGCGCTGCCCATGGGAGAGCAGTGCCATCGCGAAGGCGATGGTGAAGCCGATGGCGACCGCCACGAACACGAGGAGCAGGTGGTTGAGCAGCGGGGTCGTGTAGCGGTCGAAGTTGTCGATCGCCCAGCCGAAGCAGAACGCCTTGTTCTGGGCTACGCAGCTTGCGTTCTCGCCGGTCCGGTTGTGGATCTCGATCGCCCCGACGAGGGGGGTGGCGTCGGCGAACGCGGGGTTCATTGGCCCAGCGGCCGCTCGACCGCGGCGTGCTCCTCCACCTTCGCCTCGGGCGAGACCAGGAACTCCGAGATGATCTCCACGGAGAGAACGCCGGCGATCCGCCCCTGTGCATCGGTCACCGGGGCGTACTGGGTCTCGGTCTGGAGGAGGTCGGCCAGCGCGTCCCGCATGACGTCGTCGAGGTCGAGGAGCGGCTCGGGACCGCTGTCGGGCTTCTGCGGAACCGTGTCGCCCTTCAGGTCCGCGTCCGAGAGCCAGCCGAGCGGTCGCCGCTCGGCGTCGACGACCAGGGCGTGCGGCACCTCGGCACCGTCGAGCTTGGCGCGCACCTCGGCGGTCGATTGGCCGACGAACGCCAGTGGCGCCTCCCACAGGTTGATGTCGCGGACCCTCATCAGGGCGAGCCGCTTCAGCGCCCGGTCAGCGCCGACGAAGTCCTCGACGAAGTCGTCGGCGGGCGCCATCAACAGCTCGGCGGGGGTGGCGTATTGCGCGAGGCGGCCGCCCTGCTTCAGGATCGCGATTCGGTCGCCCATCTTGATCGCCTCGTCGATGTCGTGAGTGACGAAGAGGACCGTCTTCTGGATCTCGGCCTGAAGACGGAGGAACTCGTTCTGGAGGCGCTCCCGGTTGATCGGGTCGATGGCGCCGAAGGGCTCATCCATCAGCATCACCGGCGGGTCCGCGGCGAGGGCCCGGGCGACGCCGATCCTCTGCTGCTGGCCACCGGAGAGCTGGCTGGGGAAGCGATCGCCCAGCGCCGGATCGAGCCCGATCACCTCGAACAGCTCCTCGACCCGCTTCCTGGTGCGGTCTCGATCCCAGCCGAGCAGGCTCGGGACAGTCGCGATGTTTTCGGCGATGGTCCGGTGCGGGAAGAGCCCCGTCTGCTGGATCACGTAGCCCATCTCGCGCCGCAGCTCGGTCGGATCGCGGTCACGCACCGACGTATCCCCGATCAGGATGTCGCCCTCGGTGATGTCGACGGTCTGATTGACCATCCGCATGGCCGTGGTCTTGCCGCACCCGGACGGCCCGACCAGCACGCAGATCTCCCCGGCCGGCACCTCCAGCGAGAGGTTCGTGATCGCAGGGGTCGTCTGGCCCGGGTAGCGCTTGGTCACATCCCGGTAGGAAACCGATGCTGCGGCATGCCCAGCCTCCACTGCGGGCTAGCCTACCGGCGCTATCATCCGCCGGCCGCGGATCTGTGCGCGGCTCTTTTTATGGCCACAGCGACAGCGATGAAGACCTACCAGGCGAATGCCCAGGACCGCACGCGGGACTGGCATGTCGTCGATGCCGAGGGCAAGACGCTCGGCCGGCTGGCGACCCAGATCGCCGACGTGCTGCGAGGGAAGCGCAAGCCCACGTACACGCCGCATGTCGACGTCGGCGACTTCGTCATCGTCGTCAACGCCGAGAAGATCGAGGTGACCGGCAAGAAGCTCGAGGACAAGCGCTACTGGCGCCACAGCGGATACCCGGGCGGCATCCGCTCCCGCACTCTGGGCGAGCTGCTCGAGTCGCGCCCCGAGGAGGTCATCCGCAAGGCCGTCAAGGGCATGATCCCCCGCAACCGGCTCGGCCGCCAGCAGCTCCGCAAGCTCAAGGTCTACGCGGGCCCCGAGCATCCGCACCAGGCCCAGCAGCCCAAGCAACTCGAGATAGAGACTTGATGCAGGACGAAGAGCAGCAGAAGCCCGCCGAGGAGGGCACGCCCGAGGAGCAGCAGCACGACGAGCAGGGGGCTCCTGAGGAACGGTCGCCGTCGGAGGGCGGTTCTCCCGAGCGCGGTGAGACCGAGCCGGAGGCGCCCCCCGCCGAGGAGGCTCTAGCAGAGGACGCCGCCGCGGAGGACGACACCCCCGCCGAGGAGCAGGCCGCTCCGGCGGATGAGGCTCCCGCCGAGCCCGCCCAGGCCGAGGGTAAGAAGAAGAAGGAGGAAGTCGTTCCCGGTGCCGAGCTCGATCCGATCGCGATCGAGACCGAGCGCCCGCTGGACGCTGAGGAGCGCGCCCGGCGGGAGGCCGAGGAGGAGGAGCGCGCGAAGCGCGAGCGGGAGCTGATCGGAGAGGTGGACGAGACCGCCCCGGTTGCGGCCAAGCCGGCCAAGCTCTCCGGGGACGCCAGCTATTCCGCGACCGGGAAGCGGAAGTCCTCCATCGCCCGGGTGATCCTGCGGCCCGGTGACGGCAGCATCCAGGTCAACAAGCGCAGCCTCGAGGAGTACTTCCCGCGCGCCTATCTGCAGACCGTCGCGAAGCAGGCCCTCGTTCAGAGTGGCTACGAGGGCAACGTCGACGTTCGCGTCCGCGTGCACGGTGGCGGCATCTCCGGCCAGGCATCCGCTGTCCGCCATGGCATCGCGCGGGCACTCTGCGACATCGATCCTGAGCTTCGCCCGGAGCTCAAGCGCCGGGGCATGCTGACCCGCGACGCACGGGTCAAGGAGCGCCGGAAGGCCGGCCTCAAGAAGGCCCGCAAGAAGCCTCAGTTCTCGAAGCGCTAGCGTCCGCCCGCGTGGCGGAGAGGAGATTCTTCGGGACCGATGGGGTCCGGGGCCCCGTGGGCGAGTTGCTCACCCCGGACCTCGCTGTGCGGCTCGGCCGCGCGGCGGCGCTCCAGGCCGAGGCCGAGCGCCCTCAGGTCCTGATCGTCCGCGACACGCGCGAGTCCGGCCCGATGCTGGAGGAGGCCCTCGCCGCGGGCGTGGCCGCCGGGGGAGGGGACGCGATGCTCGGCGGGGTCCTGCCGACACCCGCCGCGTCGGTGCTCGCGCGCCGGCTGAGCTTCGATCTCGCCGCT
Source organism: uncultured Solirubrobacterales bacterium (assembly GCA_963763985.1). Taxonomy (GTDB): domain Bacteria; phylum Actinomycetota; class Thermoleophilia; order Solirubrobacterales; family 70-9; genus DASUPK01. Next base: position 88,926 of record CAVXQO010000020.1, read on the forward strand.
GTGGTCTCCGCATCCCACAATCCGTTCGCCGACAACGGGATCAAGTTCTTCAGCTCCCGCGGCGCCAAGCTCGACGACGACTCGGAGCTGGCGATCGAGGCGCGCATGGACGAGGAGACCGGTGAGCGCATCGGGGGCGTACGGGTGCTCGAGGGCGCGTTCGACGACTACATCAGGGAGCTGCGAACGGCCTTCCAGCTCGATCTCTCCGGCCTGCGCATCGCCCTCGACTGCGCCAACGGCGCCACCCACCGCGCCGCCCCGGTGATCTTCGGTGCACTGGGCGCGGATCTCGTGCTGACCGCGGTGGAGCCGGACGGGCGAAACATCAATGCCGCCTGCGGCTCGACGCACCCCGAGACCCTGGTCGACCTGGTCAAGACGTCCGGCGCCGACATCGGCTTCGCGTACGACGGCGATGGCGACCGGGTGCTCGCCGTCGATGGCACCGGGCGGCTCCACGACGGCGACGACCTGATCGCGCTGATCGCCACCGACCTCCAGGACCGCGGTGAGCTGGAGGGCGGGGTGGCGGTGACGGTGATGACCAACTTCGGCTTCCACAAGACGATGGAGGCGGCCGGCATCGAGGTCGCCCAGACCCAGGTCGGCGACCGCTACGTGATCGAGGTGCTGCTGGACCGCGACTGGCGCCTGGGCGGGGAGCAGTCGGGACACATCGTCTGGACCGACTTCGCGCCGACGGGCGACGGGATCGCAGCCTCACTCCTCACGCTGCGCGCGCTTCGCGGACGCCGGCTCGAGAAGGTGGAGCCCTTCGAGCGGCTGCCCCAGCGGCTCGAGAACGTCCGGATCGCGGATCGCGGGGCTGTGGAGGGCGCGGCCGTCCTCTGGAGCGCCGTCGATGAGGAGAACGCGAAGCTCGAGGGACGCGGCCGCGTGCTCGTCCGGGCTTCCGGGACGGAGCCCCTGGTCCGGGTGATGGTCGAGGCTCCGGACGAGAAGGAGTGCGAGGCGATCTGCAAGCGCCTCGTCGAGATCGCCAAGCGCGAGCTCACCTAGCGGTTTCGCTCTACCCTGTAGCACCCCTTATGTGCGGCATCGTCGGATATGTAGGAGACCGACCGTGCCGGGACCTGCTGATCGCCGGGCTGGAGAAGCTCGAGTACCGGGGCTACGACTCCGCCGGCATCTCAGTGATCTCGGACGGCGAGGTCGACAGCGTGCGCGCAGTCGGCAATCTCGCGAACCTGCGGACGGCGCTCGAGGAACACGCCTCGAATGGCGCCGGCCGGGTCGCTGTCGCGGAGAAGCCGGCGACGATCGGTCTTGGCCACACGCGCTGGGCGACGCACGGCCGGGTCACCGAGGAGAACGCCCATCCGCACGGCGACTGCCAAGAGAAGATCCACATCGTCCTCAACGGGATCGTCGAGAACCACGCCGAGCTGCGGCGCGAGCTGATCGGCGAGGGGCATGAGTTCACCTCCGAGACCGACGCCGAGATCGTCGCCCACCTGATCGAGCGCCACTACGACGGCGACCTGACCGAGGCGGTCCGCAGGGCCTTCGCGGACCTGCGCGGTCATTACGCGTTCGTCGCGATGCACAACGATCACGAGGACACGCTCGTCGCGGCGAGGAAGGAGTGTCCGCTGATCGTCGGTCTCGGCGATCACGAGAACTTCATCGCTTCTGCGATCCCCGCCTTCCTGGCCGAGACCCGCCAGCGCCCTCGGAATCAAGAACGACGAGCTCGTCACGATCCACAAGGGCGAGGTCACGCTGATGGCCGCGGACGGCACCGTGGTCGACGGGCGCGAGCCGATCGAGGTCACCTGGGACGAGGACGCCGCCGAGAAGGACGGCTACTCCACCTTCATGCTCAAGGAGATCCACCAGCAGCCCGATGCGGTTGCGGAGACGATCACCGACCGGCTGCCGAACCTGGATGGAGTCGATCTCTCCGACGTGGACCTCGACGACGACTTCCTGAAGGGGGTCGAGCGGATCGTGATCGTCGCCTGCGGGACCTCGTACCACGCCGGCCTCGTCGGCCGCTACGCGATCGAGCAGTGGGCGCGGGTCCCGGTCGAGATGGACATCGCCTCGGAGTACCGCTACCGCGATCCGGTGCACCGGCCCAACGACCTGGTCATCGGGATCACCCAGTCCGGGGAGACCGCCGACACCCTTGCCGCGATGCGGCTGGCTCGCGAGGGCGGCTCGAAGGTGCTCGCGATCTGCAACGTGATGGGGAGCCAGGCGACCCGGGACGCCGACGCGGTCCTCTACACGCGCTCGGGGATCGAGATCAGCGTGGCCGCGACCAAGACCTTCGTCAGCCAGGTGGCCGCCATGTACCTGCTCGGCCTTCGCCTCGCCGAGCTGCGCGGGACGATGGAGCCGGAGCGCATCGCGGAGCTCGTCGCCGAGCTCAAGTCGCTCCCCCACAAGATCCAGGAGACGATCGTCTCCTGCGACGAGCGCGTCAAGGCGATCGCCCGCTCCCAGCACGACCAGCGCTTCTTCATGTACATCGGCCGCCACATCGGGCTGGCGGTCTGCCTGGAGGGTGCCCTGAAGCTGAAGGAGATCTCCTACATCCCCGCGGACGCCTACGCGGCGGGCGAGATGAAGCATGGGCCGATCGCGCTGCTGGACGAGTCGACCCCCGTGGTCGCGGTCGCGACCGACAGCCCGGTGGTGGAGAAGATCCTCTCCAACATGGAGGAGGTCCGGGCGCGCGGCGCCGACGTGATCGCCGTGGCGACCGAGGGCTCCGAAGGGCGTGGAGGAGGCAGCCGACCAGACGCATCTTCGTCCCGCGCACCGACTGGATCGTGCAGCCGATCGTCGCGATCGTGCCGCTGCAGCTGCTCGCCTACTACATCGCCCGCGAGAACGGCCTGAACGTCGACCAGCCTCGCAACCTGGCGAAGACGGTTACCGTCGAGTAGGTGCAGGGCGCGCGAGGTGCGCGCCCGCGCGTTGTGGGGTGACGTTAGGATGCCCGCCTCGTGAGTTCCCGCCGACTCCCCGCGCTGCTCGCTGCCTGCGTCGCCGTTCCCGCGGCGATCCTGGCGGGCTGCGGTGGCGGCGGTGGCGGCAGCACCGACGTCGGCCCTGCCGCAGCGGTGCCCGCGAACACGCCGATCTACCTGGACGCCACCGTCAAGCCGACCGGCTCCGCCCAGTCCGACGCCAAGGCCGCGCTGAGCAAGATCATGAACACGCCGGATCCCGGCGCGAAGATCGTCTCGCTGATCGAGGACCAGTCGAAGGCGGACGGCCATCCGATCAACTACCAGCAGGACGTCGCGCCCTGGCTCGGCGAGAAGGCGGGCGTCTTCTTCACCTCGCTCGGAACGAACTCCCAGGGCTCGGTCGTCGTCGAGACCACGAACCCGAGCGCCTCGCTTGCCTTCGCCCAGAAGGCATCCGGCGACACCGCGACCGATCCCGCGCCTCAGACCTACAACGGCGCCTCCTACCAGACCGACAAGAGCCAACCGGGCCAGGTCTTCGGCACCGTCGGCAACTTCCTGGTCGAGGGTGACCTCGCGGGCTTCAAGGCGGCGGTCGACGCCAACTCCGGCGACTCGCTCGGCGACACCAGCGACTTCAAGGACGCCATCGGCGACCTGCCCGACAACCGCCTCGGGACCGTCTACACGATCCCCAAGAACTTCATCGCCGCCCTCGGGCCCGACCAGTTCGATCCAAACAGCCAGGCCCTGCTCGAGAAGACCGCCGGCGACTCGCTCAACGAGCCCGCCGCGGGTGCGCTGACGGCCTCGGCGGACAGCATCGAGCTCGAGGCGACCGGTGGCAGCAACGGCGTCGACACGCCGGAGAGCTCGCTGATCGGCGCTGTCCCCTCGCAGGCCTGGCTCGCCTTCGGCATCGGCAATCTCGGGGACAGCGTGAAGCGGAGCCTGGACCAGCTGAAGGAGCCGATCCCGAACTTCGATTCCACCGTGCAGCAGATCCAGTCGACCACCGGGTCGTCGCTCGACCAGCTCGAGGGCGCTCTGGGCGACGCGGTCATCTACGTCGAGGGGACGACCCAGTCCACCCTGACCGGCGCGCTCGTCGTGCAGACCAAGAACGCGGACCTCACCGGCAGGCTGCTCAGCCAGCTGCAGGGGCTGCTCCAGCTCGGCAGCGGCGGCATCAAGCCGCTGCGGCTCTCGGGTGGGGGCACCGGCTTCCAGATCAACGATCCGAGCGTGGCGCCTCGGCCCGTCGAGATCGCCCAGCAGGGCGACAAGTTCGTGATCGGCTACGGCGCCAACTCCGCCGAGCAGTCGCTGACGCCCGCCCAGACGCTGGCCGACGCACCGACGTTCACGACCGCCCGCGGCCAGGTCTCCTCGCTCGGCACCGACCTCTTCCTCGACTTCCCATCGGTCTTCGCGCTGGCCGAGTCCTCCGGCGCCAAGTCCGACCCCGGATACCAGCAGGCCAAGCCCTACCTGGACGCGCTCAGCTATCTCGTCACCGGCTCGGGCAGCAGCGGCGACAAGGCCGAGTTCAAGGCGGTCCTGGGGCTGAAGTAGGACGCGTGGCCGTCGGCGTCGGCATCGACCTGATCGAGATCGAGCGCCTGGAGCGCGCGCTCGAGCGCCGCCCGCGGCTCGCGGACCGCCTGTTCACCGACGGGGAGCTGGCCTACGCGCGCGGCCGCGCGCGGCCCGGCCGTCATCTGGCGGCCCGCTTCGCGGCGAAGGAGGCCGTGATCAAGGCATTGGGCCGAGGTGTGCCGCCGCGTGAGATCGAGGTCGAGGCGGGCGCAGCCCCCGCGCGTCCGGCTCCACGGGAGCGCCGCGAAGGCCGCGGGCGACGTCGAGATCGCGATCTCGCTCACCCACTCGCGCGAGAGCGCGGCGGCCGTCGCGATCGCCGGCTAGCAGCCGACGCTCGCCCTACCTGCGCTTCGCCCGCTGCGGGGTAGGCTGGCGCCGATGGAGGACTGGCTCGATCCCTGCCTGGACGCCGAGGAGATGCGCGCCACCGACGCGCTGGGCGATCAAGGACCAGGGCGTTCCCTCGCTCGAGCTGATGGAGACCGCCGGCCGGGCGGTCGCCGAGGCCGCCGCCCAGGTCGCGACCTCGAGCAGGGCGGCGATCGTCTGCGGCAAGGGGAACAACGGCGGGCGACGGGCTGGTCGCCGCCCGAGCCCTGCGCGAGACGGGCTTCGAGGTCGACGCGCTGCTGCTCGCGCCGCCCGACGAGCTCTCCGAGGACGCCAGGGCGAACGCCGATCGCTCGGGCGGGGCCCGGCAGGTGGATCCGGGCGAGCTCCCGGCCGCGATGGAGGGCGCCGGGGTCGTCATCGACGCCGTCTTCGGCACCGGCTTCGCCGGGCACGCCGCGGGGTCCGCGCGGCGTCGGCGATCGACGCGATGAACGAGGCGGACGCCCCGGTGGTGGCGACCGACATCGCATCCGGCGTCAACGCCTCGAGCGGCGAGGTCGAGGGGATGGCCGTCGCGCCGACGTCACCGTGACCTTCCACGCGCCGAAGCTCGGCCACTGGATCGCTCCCGGGCAAGGAGCACACCGGAGAGCTGCGGGTGGCCCCGATCGGCATCCCGGAGGGCGCGCCGGTCGAGCCCAGGGCGGGACTGATCGACCCGCGCGTGCTGGAGCTGGCGCCGAGCCGGGCGGCCGGGTCGACCAAGTTCAGCTCAGGGCAGGTGGTGATCATCGGCGGGTCGCGAGGGCTCACCGGCGCGGTCTGCCTGGCGGCGCTCGGCGGCGATCCGCACCGGCGCGGGGTACGCGACGGTGGCGGTTCCCGCCGACCTGGAGCGGATCTTCGAGGTGAAGCTGACCGAGGTGATGTCGCTGGGCTGCGCGAGCCGCGACGGCAGGCTGCGCCCGGCCGCCTCGGAGCAGATCCTCGGCGCGACCGAGCGCGCGGCCTGCGTGGTGCTCGGCTCCGGGCATGGGCCGCGAGCCGGGAACCCAGCGGCTGATCCAGGAGCTCACCGAGAGGATCGAGGCGCCACTGGTGATCGACGCCGACGGCCTCAATGCCCACGCCGGCCGGATCGAGGGGCTGGCCGAGCGCAGGGCGCCATTCGTCCTGACGCCGCACGCCGGCGAGATGGGCCGGCTGCTCGACCGGGACTCGGAGGCGATCGAGGCGAAGCGGGCCGAGAGCGCGCGCGAGGCGGCAAAGCGAAGCGGGGGGATCGTCCTGCTCAAGGGCGACGACTCGATCGTCACCGACGGCGAGCGGCTGGCCGTCAACCGGGTCTCGAGCCCCCAGCTGGCGACCGCCGGGACCGGCGACGTCCTCTCGGGGATGATCGCCGCCCTGATCGCCCGGGGCGTCGAGCCGTTCGCCGCCACCTGCGCCGCCGTCGTGGCCCACTCCCGCGCCGGCCGAGCCGCCGGAGAGAGGGTCGGCCACGACTCGGTGATCGCCGGCGACGTCATCGACTCGATCCCCGCGGGGCTGGCGCCCTGAGCCCGCCCGAGCAGATCAGCCGCGCGCTGGCGACGGTCGACGTCGGGGCGGTGGAGCGGAACTGCCGGACCCTCAAGGACCGCGTCGGGGAGGGGACCGAGCTCTGCGCCGTGGTCAAGGCGAACGGATACGGGCACGGCGCCGCCGCCTGTGCCGCAGCGGCGCTGCGCGGGGGGGCCACCCGGCTGGCGGTCGCCGCCGCGACCGAGGCCGAGGAGCTCCGGCTGCACTTCCCGGACACGCCGATCCTGGTGATGGGGGCGCTCACCGAGGAGGAGCTGCGGGTCGCCCTGGCGGCGCGCGCCGACGTCGCGGTCTGGCGCGAGGGCTTCCGGGAGCTCTGCTCGCGGGCCGCCGGCCGAGCTCGGCCGGATGGCGCGGGTCCACGTCAAGCTCGACAGCGGCATGGGAAGGCTGGGGGAGCGCGACCCGACGAAGCTGATCGAGCTCGCCCGCGCATGCCGCGGAGGACCAGCGACTTGACCTGGCGGGCGTCTGGACCCATTTCGCCACCGCCGACGAGGAGGGCGACGACTTTCATGGCCGAGCAGCTCGCCGCCTTCGCGCCCGTCGCCGAGGCGGTGCGCGAGCTCGCGCCGGGGTGCACCGTCCACGCCGCCAACAGCGCCGCCACGCTTCGCGACCCCGCCACCCACTTCGACATGGTGCGCTGCGGGATCGCCGTCTACGGGCTGGACCCTTTCCAGCGTGACCCCGCCGAGCACGGCCTGGAGCCGGCGCTCGAGCTGCACTCCTACGTCGCCGACGTGAAGCGCTTCGAGCGCGGGGCGAGCGCCGGCTACGGCCGGACCTGGCGGGCGCCCGAGGACACCTGGGTCGGCGTGCTCCCGATCGGCTACGGCGACGGGGTGAGGCGCGGGCTCTCCAACAACGTGCGAGGTCCTGGTCGACGGGCGCCGCTACCCGCTGGTGGGCACGGTCTCGATGGACAACATCACCATCGACCTCGGGCCCGAGACCGACGTCGAGCCGGGAGCGCCGGCGGTGCTGATCGGCGCGCAGGGATCGGAGCGGATCCTGGCCGAGGAGGTCGCGACCCGCCTCGACACGATCAACTACGAGGTCACCTGCGGGATCTCGCAGCGGGTGCCGCGCGAGGTGCGGGAGTGACCGCCACGCTCGAGGAGGCGCTCGCCGCGGCCCCTTCGATCGCCGCCGCCCGGACCGCGCTCGAGGAGCGACCGGGCTCGGCCTGGATCGTCGGCGGGGCGATCCGCGACGCCCTGCTCGGCGGGCCGGTGGCGGATGTCGACCTGGCGATCGAGCCGGGTCACGAGGAGCACGCCGCTCGCGCGATCGCCAGGGTCGCGGGTGGCTCGGCCTTCCAGCTATCCGAGGAGCACGCCACCTGGCGGGCGGTCGCCCCGACGGACGGCTGGCATGTGGACGTGGCCGCGTTGCGGGCCGGAAGCGATCGAGGGGACCTGCGAGCCCGGGACTTCACGCTCAACGCCATCGCGATTCCGCTGGCCGGGGGGATCCGATCGATCCGACCGGTGGGATCGCCGACGCCGGGGTCCGCGTGCTGCGCGTCGCATCCGAGGTCAGCCTTCGAGCGGACCCGCTCCGGCTGCTCCGGGCCTGCCGGCTCGCCGCCGGCGCTCGGCCTCGACGATCGAGTCGGGGACCGTGGAGCTCGCCCGCGCACACGCCGCCCACGCCGGCCGACCCCGCGGGCGAGCGCCAGTTCGCCGAGCTGCGGGGCATCGTCGCCGGGCCCGACCCGCTGCTGGGCGTCCGGCTGATGGACGAGCTCGCGCTGACCGGCCGTGGTCCTGCCGGAGCTGGAGGCGCTTCGCGGAGTCGTCCAGAACCCGAACCACCATCTCGACGTCTTCGGTCACACGCTCGCGGTGCTCGAGGAGTGGCTCGGCATCGAGGCGCGACCTGCCCGCTTCGACGGAGATCAGGCGGGCGAGATCGAGGAGTTCCTGGCGGAGCCGCTCGCCGACGAGCTCACTCGCCGGGGCGCGCTCCGCTTCGGCGCACTCTTCCACGACCTGGGAAAGCCGGAGACGCGTTCGGAGGGATCGCGGCTACGTCACCTTCATCGGCCACGACGAGGTCGGCGCGCGGATCATCGCCGGGATCTGCCGACGGCTGCGGACCAGCCGCGCGCTCAGCGCCCACCTGCAGGGGCTCGCCCTCCATCACCTGCGCCTCGGTTTCCTGATCCACCAGCGCCCTCTCTCCCGGCGGGCCGTCTACGACTACCTGGTGGCCACGGAGCCGGTCTCCGCCGACGTCACGCTGCTGACCGTCGCCGACCGGCTGGCCGCGCGCGGCGAGGGCCCGCTGGCGAGCCCCGAGATGGTCGAGGCCCACCTCGATCTCGCCCGGGAGATGCTCCGTGACGCGCTCGCCTGGCACCGCGACGGGCCGCCGCGCCCGCCGCTGAGCGGGGACGAGCTCGCGGACGAGCTCGGGGTCTCGCCCGGGCCCGGAGATGGGCAGGCTGCTCGAGGAGCTCGCGCCGAGGCGTTCGCCGGGCGAGATCAGCGGCCGCGAGCGCAGGCAGCTCGAGCGTAGCCCGAGGCCGTCGCCTCCGATAGCGTGGGCCGCCGCGCATGGCGGACCCCGACTGCCTGTTCTGCGGCATCGTCGCCGGCGTCGATCCCGAGCCAGACGATCGACTCGGACGAGCGCACGGTCGCCTTCATGGACATCAACCCGGCGACGCCCGGGCACGCGCTGGTCGTCCCGCGGGAGCACTCCGCCGACCTGCTCGAGATCGCCGCCGAGGACCTGTCCGCGACGGTGCTCGCCTCGCAGCGTCTGGCCGGGCGGATGAAGGGCGTCCTCGGCGCGGACGGGATCAACCTGATCAACGCCTGCGGGGCGGCCGCCTGGCAGACCGTGTTCCATTTCCACATCCACGTCGTGCCCCGATACGAGGATGATCCGCTGAAGCTTCCCTGGATCCCCGAGCCCGGGGACCCCGACGAGATCGCGGCCGATCGCCGCCAAACTGCGAGGAGAAGATGGCTGACGAGCCGAGACCGAACGACCGCGCCGATCAGGCTGGAGCGCGACGGCAACGTCGCGTCGATGGTGCTCTCCAACCCGCCGCTCAACCTGTTCGGCGACGACGCCTGGGGCGCGCTCGTCTCCTGCATCGAGGAGGTCGAGGGCTCCGACGCCCGCGCGCTCGTCTGGCGGGCGGAGGGCGACATCTTCACCGGCGGCGTCGACGTGCAACAGCTTCAAGCGGGTGCAGGAGGAGGGCAGCGCCTCCGATTCGTTCGGCTCGCTGATCCCGGTCGTGCGGAGGATCGAGGAGCTGCCGATCCCGACGCTGGCCCTGGTCCACGGCCTCTGCCTGACCGCCGGGCTCGAGATCTCGCTGGGCTGCGACATGATCTGGGCGACGGAGTCGGCGCGCTTCGGCCTGGTCGAGGCGGTCGTCGGGCTGACGCCCGGGGCGGGCGGCACGCAGCGGATGGCCGAGCGCGCCGGGCCGGCGCGGGCCGCCGAGTTCGTGATGAGCGGCGGCCTCTACGACGCCGCGACGCTCGAGCGCTGGAACGTGGTCAACCGGGTGGTGCCCGACGACCAGCTGCTCGAGAAGGGGATGAAGTTCGCGCACAGGCTCGCCGACGGCCCGACCGTCGCCCACGGCGCGACGAAGCGGATCATCCGCGGCTACCGCGCGGGCGGCGTGAACGAGGCGGACGAGGTGACGCCCGGCGTGTTCGCGGACCTGTTCGCCTCGGAGGACCTGAAGAACGCGGTGGCCAGCTTCCTCGAGGACGGGCCCGGCAAGGCGACGTTCGAGGGCCGCTAGCCTCAGCCGCTACCCTGCCCGGTCGCATGGCGAAGGAAGAGAAGATCGAGATGGAGGGCGAGATCACCGAGGCGCTGCCCAACACGATGTTCCGCGTCAAGCTGGACAACGACCACGAGGTCCTCGGCCACATCTCGGGCAAGATGCGCCGCCACTACATCCGCATCCTCCCCGGGGATCGGGTGAAGATCGAGCTGTCCCCGTACGACCTCGACCGCGGCCGCATCACCTACCGTTACAAGTAGATGAGGGCCGCTGCGCAAGGGCATTTGCTCGTGGTGGTCGCGGCTGCGCTCTCGCCTGGGCGTGTTCAGCGCCGACGCGTTGGCGGGCAAGAAGAAGAAGACGGCCGTCGTCTACTTCACCGGCAGCCCGAAGATCAACAAGGGCGGAAAGGTGACGGCGAAGGGGTCGCTCAACACCGCCAGCGCCTGCAAGCCCTCCCGCGGGATGAGGCTCCAGGTCCTGGACGCGAACGGCGTCGTGTTCGCGCACGCTCGACGGCTCGACCTCGGATTCGAGCGGGAACTGGGCGCTCTCGGGCCAGCTGCCGAGTCCCCTGCCGGCCGGCACGAACTCGGTGCGAGTCAAGGCGACCAAGCGCACCGCCGGCAAGTTCGTCTGCAAGGCGGGCGTCTCCACGCCAGTGGCTGTTCCCGCCAGCTAGACAGCCGCCGTCTACCTAATTATGATTAGTCCCAGTGCTGGGACTGAGGGGAACAAGCAGATTGGTCGCGTTGCTGGTGCTCTTCGGGCTCGCCCTGATCCTGGTCCTCTGCGTGTTGCTGCTGTCGACTCAGCCGTCGGCCGCGTAGCTCACAGATAGGACCTGGACGCGGTCGGATCCGGATCCGCCAGCTCCGCGATCAGCGAGGACCAGCCGAATTCCTTGGCGCCGAGGCCCTCGCCCGAGTAGGGCTCGTAGAACTCGCGGAGCCGCTGATCGGCGACCGCGTCGCTGAGGCGCCTTGGCCATCTCCATCGCCTCCGCGTCGTATCCGAGACGGAGCAGCCCGATCCAGATCAGCCAGGCCGAGTTGATCCAGGTCGGGCCCCGCCAGTAGAGGCGGCGAAGCGGTCCCTTCCACTTGCGGGGCTCGAAGGTGGGCTCCTCCGCGGAGACCGACGTGGGCGGGAACGGAAGCCAGTACCTGCGCTGATCGAGCAGGTGCTCCTCGACCAGGCGCCTGCCGATCTCCTCCGGGAGGTCGGGGAGCGCGAGCGGCGCGAGCGCCGACCAGGTCGAGGTGCGGATGCGGCGGTCGCCGCCCGGCCGGGTCGGTCCTGCCCTCATGCGCCAGCTCGCCTCGCGCGATGTCGAGGAAGAGCCCGCGGCGCTCGTCCCAGAGGCGCTCGACGATCCTCGGCGTGATCGAGGGCTCCCCGGCGGCGATCCGGGCCAGGCACCAGAGGACGTTGGTGACCACCTCGCAGAGCAGCGGCCCGCCCGCGTCGAGCACGCGTCGCGCGTCCCAGCCGAGCCGCCTGTTCCTGGCGATCAGGAAGGGGAACAGGGGCCGCGCGTGGGCGCGCAGGCCCCAGACCGGGTCGAACTTGGGCGAGGAGTCGAGGCCCGACTCATCGGGCTGGACGATCCAGAGCAGCCCGTCGCCGTCCAGATCCCGATTGGCCTCGAGCCACCGGTGGTGCGCCGCGATCCGTGGCTCGCCGCCGGGTCGCCGACCGCGATCCGCCAGGCCCAGGCGAGCAGCGGCGGCTGGATCGTCGACGTGTTGCGCGCCTTGCCCGAGGTGACGTTGTAGGTCCAGCGCCGCTGCCAGTCGACGTGGCCATGCCAGAAGATCGTGTGGCCGATGAAGCCGTCCTCGGACGCCGCCGGCCAGCAGGCTGCGGAGCTCGCTCTCGGCGCGTGAGCGGTCGAACCGGCGCCAGACGATCGCGTGGAAGCACGAGTCCCAGTACCACTGCCATGGGTAATGGCCGGGGCTCGGCCGCGAGTAGCCGTAGTGGACGCCGTCGCGCTCGCCCTCGATCCAGTTGCCGCGCAGCGTCTGATCGGCGATCCCGAGGACCTGGTCGCGGACCTCCGTGCCGACGGCCGTCTCCGTCAAACCGTCATCCGGCGCATGCCGCGGAGCGCGAAGAAGCTGAGCATCGCCGGCGAGCCCGAAGAGCGCCAGGTAGCCGGGCCAGGTGTCGCCCCAGGTGACGGATCCGACGAAGCCTTGGCGGGCGGCCTCGACGACCTGGGTCACGGGGTTGATCCTGGCGACCGTCTGCAGCCAGCCGGTGAGCAGGGCGAGTGGCGCGTATGCCGTGGTCAGCAGGACCGCCAGGAACATCCCCACCTGCATCACCGGGGCCGCGGACTGGGTTCGGAAGCGGAAGGCCAGCGACGTGCCCCAGGTGGCGGCCACGACGGCCATGCCCATGACCAGCGTCAGCGCGATCAGAAGGCCGAGCAGGCCCGGCCAGTGGGCGCCCACGGCGAAGCGCGACGATCAGCAGGAAGGTCGCCGGCAGCAGGGAGCGCAGGCTCGCTGAGAGGACCAGCCCGGCGAGCAGCACCGGTCGCGGGGCGGGTGAGGCGAGCAGCCGGTCGAACCAGCCCTGCTCGATGTCGCGGGCGAGGTTGACGCCGGTGGCGGCGCCGGTGAAGGCCGCGCCCTGCAGCAGGCTCACCGGGATCAGGAAGCTCTGGTAGCTGTGGGTGTCGAACCCGGGGAGCAGGGTCAGGCTGCCGAAGACGCTGGTCAGGCCGAGGAAGAAGATGGCGGGAGCGAGCACGCCCGGGATCGCTGCTCCCGGGACCCGGAAGATCTCGTTGAGCGCCCGGCGGACCAGCACCCGGATCGTCGCCAGGTCGCTTCGCCAGCTCACAGGCCCCTCCTGACCCGGCCGCGCATGGCGCCGCGCGCAGAGGACGAATCCCAGAGCTCCAATTCCGATCACCGAGGCGATCGCCTTCAGCTGGGTCGTCACGCGACCATCCGGCGATGATCGGCTCGCGGATGCCGTTGACGATGAAGCTGAGCGGGTTGTACTGAGCGACCCAGGACGCCGGCTCGAGCATCAGGTTGGCCGGGAAGAAGGCGTCGGAGAGGAACAGGATCACGAAGACCAGGGGGAAGATCCCCTGGACGACGCTGGCGCTGTTGGTGCGCAGCGCGATCGCTGCCCCGATCGCGCCGAACGCCAGCGCCGAGGCCGAGACCAGCACGATGATCCAGATCGCTGCCGGTACCCCCTCGTGGATGGAGGCGCCGAAGATCAGTCCGAGGACGATGAAGTAGACGGCGATGATCGCCCCGAGCGTCGCGGTTGCGATCAGGCGCCCGAGCACCACCGAGAACCGCGAGATCGGAGCGGCGTACAGGCGGTCGGTGAAGCCCATCTCCATGTCGATCGCGAAGGCGATCGCCCCGGAGTTGCCGGTCATCATCACCGACTGGACGATCGCCCCGGCGAGCATGAACGAGAGGAAGTTGGCGACCGGCGGGAACCCCGGTAGGTCGACGGCCCGTCCCGCACCGGCGGTCTGGATCGCGAGCAGCGCCGTCGGGAAGATCACGAGCGGCGCAGCGAGCTGAGGGCGCCGAAGCGTCTGCTTGACGGAGCGGCGCCCGAGTGCGAGGACCACCCGCGCATTCGCCGCCAAGCCGGTCGATCACTCGAGCTACCGCCTCGGTTTCTCCGGTGTCCTGCTGCGAGCCCTCGAGGTGCTGCCCCGTCTTGTGCACGAATACGTCATCGAGGGTGGGTTGGACCAGATCGAGCGACTCGACGTCGAGGCCTTCCTGGTTGAGCGCGACCACGATCGGGCCGACCTCGGAGGTTCCGTGCTCCAGCTCGACCATCAGGGTCCCGTCCCTGGCCGGCAGCGGGCGCCCGAAACGGCCCAGGACCACCTCGGCGCGCGGCTCCTTCCCCGCCTGCTCCACCAGGCAGAGCTCCAGGTGGGGCTTGCCGACCTCCGCCTTGAGCGCCGTGGGGGTGCCCTCCGCGACCAGCAGGCCGCCGGAGATGATCCCCACGCGGTCGGCGAGCTGGTCGGCCTCCTCGAGGTACTGGGTGGTGAGGAAGACCGTCGTGCCCGTCGTCGTTCAGCTTGCGGACCTCCTCCCAGATCGCCTTGCGGCTGACCGGGTCGAGGCCGGTGGTGGGCTCATCGAGAAAGAGGACCTCCGGCGTGTGGATGAGGGCCGCTGCCAGGTCGAGCCTGCGGCGCATGCCGCCGGAGTAGGTGCCCACGCGCCGGTCGGCGGCCAGGGTGAGGCCCACCCGGTCGAGCAGCCATTGCCCGCGCTCCTGCCCGTCCGCTCTTGGAGATGCCGTGCAGGGTCGCCTGGAGCTCGAGCAGCTCGCGGCCGGTCATCAGCGGATCCAGGGCGGCCTCCTGGAGCGCCACGCCGATCTTGCGACGGACGGCGCCGGCATCCTTCGCGACGTCGTAGCCGGCCACGACGGCTCGGCCGCCGGTCGGCTGAAGCAGAGTGGTGAGCATGCGGACCGTGGTCGTCTTGCCGGCGCCGTTCGGCCCGAGGAACCCGTAGATCTCGCCCTCGGCCACCTCGAGATCGACGCCATCGACGGCCTTGATCCCGCCCTCGAACTCGCGAGCCAGCTGCTGCGTCTCGATCGCGGCCACGGTCAGAGGACGATAACCGGCGGCCGGGACCGGGCCTGGAGGGCGCGTCACAGCGATCAGGCGACTGCGGCGGGGCGAAGCTCCACGAACTCCCGGTCCGTGGCGCGCTCGAGCGCCTCGGCGGCGTCGAGCAGCATCGCGTCCGCGCCCCAGGTGGCGAGCAGCTGGAGCGCGACCGGCATGCCGGCGTCGAGCCCGACGGGGACGCTCACGCCCGGGACCCCGGTGAGGTTCGCGATCACGCCATGGCGGGCGTTGCCGGCATCGGCGGACTCGACGCCGGAGGGCAGCTCGATCAGCGGCTCGGCGAGGGAGGGGGCGACGGCGGGGACCGTCGGCCAGGCGAGCAGGTCGATTCCGTCGAACAGCTCCATCAGGTCGCGTCGCACCTTGGCCCGGATCCGGAACGCGCGAGCGGTCAGGCTGAGGGGGAGCAGCGCGCGGAGCTTGAGGACGCCGCGGTTGATCACGCTGAGCTCCGGGCTGAGCGCGTTCAGGTTCTCGGGGTTGAGGTGCGCGGCCTCCTCCGACTGCGCGACCAGGAGCGCGGCCGGCAGCACCAGCTCGAGGTCCGGGAGCTCGACCTCGATCACCTCGCCATCGACCTCGCCGCGCAGCGATTCGAGCGCGGACTCGCAGGCCTCTCGCACGCCGGGAGCCGAGTTGGTCCAGAACGGGTCCCGGATCACTCCGATCCGCAGGCCGCCGGCAACCGGGTTGGCCGGGAGCTCCTCTCCGAACAGGGTCGAGGCGAGCAGCCGGCAGTCGGCCGCGTCCCGGCAGAGCGGGCCGGAGACGATCGTCTCGGTGTTGGCGATGTGGTGCCCCGCCATCGTCGAGCGCCCGAAGGTCGGCTTCAGCCCCGTGAGGCCGCAGTAGGCGGCGGGATAGCGAATGGATCCAAGCCCGTCGGCGCCGACCGCCCCGGCGACGAGCCCGCCGGCGACCGCGGCGGCAGGGCCGCTCGAGGAGCCGCCCGGGCAACGCTCGAGGTCCCAGGGGTTATGGGCCGCCCCATAGAGCGAGGTGTTGCCGGTGCTGCTCGAGCCCAGCTCGTGCATGTTGGCGACCCCCGCGATCACGGCGCCGGCGTCGCGCAGGGCCCGGTACGGCCCCGATTCGCCGGGCTCCAGCTTGACGCCGGGGACACTGGCGGCGCCGACCGTCTCGGCGCGCCAGGGCAGGGGCCACTCGTCCTTGATCAGGACCGGGACACCGCGAAGCGGGCCTTCGGGGGCCTGCTCGAGCATCCGGCGCGACTCGTCGGGGAAGGTGGCGATCACGGCATTCAGGTCGGGGTTCCGCTCCTCGATCCTGGCCAGGCAGGCGTCGAGCAGCTCGCCAGGGTCGAGATCGCCCGCCGCGATCCCCGCGGCCTGCTCACGGAGTCGGGAGGTCGAGGCCGCTCATCGTGCCGGGGGGCTGGAGAGGTCGGCGTTGTGCTCCGGCTCGATGCCGTCCAGGTCCGCGTCACGAAGCAGGTCCATGCCCGGCTCGTAGATCGTCCAGACGCCGGCCATCACCGCCCGCTCGGCCTCATCCGTGTCGATGCCGAAGATCTCGAGCGCGCCCTGCAAATAGCTCTGGAATGCGGATTCTCCCTCCATGGTCAGGGAACCCTACTGGCCCGGGTTGCAAGGAAACCCCGCAACCCTCCTCGAAAAGGGGTGTTCAATGAAGCTCATGGGCCAGGACGCTCAAGCATTCGCACGCCCTTACAGGCTCGCCATCGCGACGGCGGTCGCGGTCCTCGCGGCCGTGCTCGCGGCCGCGTTCGGCACGGGCAGCGCCGGCGCGGCGCCGCGCGTCATCGTGCTCGGCGCGGCGACCCCGGCGGTTCCGTCCTGCCCGACCAACTGCCAGGCGGTGGGCAAGACCACCGGGTTCCAGACCTCGATCACCGGGGCGGCGAACCCATTCGTCGTCCACCTCCGGGGGCGCGTCGTCGCCTGGTCGATCAAGACCGGGGCGCCGAGCACGAAGCCGAATCCGAACAACAACAACCAGAGCGACTACGACTTCTTCAGCAAGACCTTCGGCGGCACACCCAAGGCGAGGGTCTCCGTGCTCAAGCCGATCATGAAGTCGATCAAGGTCGGCAAGCCGATCTACAAGCTCAAGTCCCAGTCGCCGGTCGAGGACCTCTCCTCATACCTCGGGCAGACCACCACCTTCACCCTCGACACGCCCCTGCGCGTGAAGCCGAACAACGTCGTGGCGCTGACCGTCCCGACCTGGGCTCCGGCGTTCGCCATCAATCAGAGCGCCAACACCAAATGGGCGGCTAGCCGCAAGAAGGGGAAGTGCAACGCGACCGCCGACATCCTGGCCGGTACGCCGCAGGACGCCCTCGGCACCCAGCGCTCCTACGGCTGCGTCTACAACACCGCCCGGCTGCTCTACTCGGCGACCGTCGTCGCCGACCCGGTTCAGACGCCGCCGAAGAAGAAGAAGAAGTAAGACGGTTCCTACCCGCAGCAGCTCAGTCGCAGGTGCTCTGCTTGCACTGCTTCTCGAACTGCGCCTCGGGGCTTCCCTTGGCCGGTGGCACGTCGTTGGTGGCGGAGTCGGGGGCGTTCGGGTTGTAGGTCTTGCCGCCCTTGGTGGTGACGGTCGTGCTCGGCGCGGCCGTAGCGTGCCGGCGCCGTCGAGTAGTGACGCCGGGGGCGGTCACGGCCGGGATGGAGACCGGCAGGTGCGGTCGTCTCGCCGGAGCTGTCGCTGCCGCAGCCGGCGGCGATCAGCCCGATGGCGATTGCGGCCAGCGGGACGACAGCAGAGTGTCGGCGGATCACGAGCCGTCGAGGGCCGGCTGGCGCAGTCCGCAATAGGGGCAGTCGCTGACGTCGAGCCCGATCAGCTGGTCGCAGCGACGGCACGCGCGCAGGTTCTCGGGCGCCCTGACCAGGGCGGACTCGGATGGCGCGAGCGGCAGCGTCGCGCGGCAACCCTCATCTCCTCGCCCGATTCGCGGTCGACGTAGACGCCGTCCGGCTTCACCTTGGCTAGGGCCTCTCGGCCCGAAGCCGGGGCCCTCAGCCGATAGGTCTGCTCCGGGTTCTGCACGGGCGGCACGTTAGCAACGAGCCAGACCCCAATACGGTTGACGCGTGCGAGTGCTGATCTTCCACGGGTACCTGCTGCGGGGAACGGGGTCCAACGTCTACAACGCCAGCCTCGCCCAGGCGCTGGCGCGTCAGGGGCATGAGGTGCACCTGCTCTGCCAGGACCGGAACGCGGCGGAGCTGGACTGGGTGGACGCGGTCGGAGGCTGGGAGGCCGGCCGCCTCGAGGTCGAACAGGTCCGGGACGCCGGCCAGGAGGGAAAGGTCACCGTGTACCGGCCCGAGATCGGGGGCCTGCTCCCGGTCTACGTGCTCGACCGCTACGAGGGCTTCGAGGTGAAGACCTTCCCCGATCTCACCGATGCCGAGCTCGATCGCTACCTCGAGGGCAACGTCGCGCGCGGTGCGTGACGTCGTGGCGGCGGCCGGGGAGCCCGAGGCGGCGCTCGCCAACCATCTGATCATGGCCCCCGCGGTCCTCGCGAGGGCCGGCCTGCGGTTCGCGATCAAGCTCCACGGCTCGGACATCTCCTACACGGTCGCGCCGCATCCCGAGCGCTTCGTGCCGTACGCCCGGGAGGGCACCGACGCGGCGGCCGGGCTCCTCGCCGGCTCATCCCATACGGCGCGGGCGCTGTTCGAGACGGTGCCGGACCCGAGCCTGCCCGCCCGGACGCGGCTGGGGCCTCCCGGCGTCGACGTCCATCGCTTCCGCCCGCACCCGGAGGGGGAGGCGCTCCGGAACCTGGAGGGCCTCGCCGCACAGCTCGACCGGGAGCGCCCCGACGCCGGGGAATCGCAGGACTCCTTCGGGCGAGACGGCCCCGCTCTCGCCGCCGCCCTGCGGTCCTGGGGGGAGGGAGACCCGCGAGTGCTGTTCGTCGGCAAGCTGCTGATCAGCAAGGGCGTCGACCTGCTGGCGGCGGCCTGGCCGCTGATTCACCGCGCACGCAGCGCCGCGGGCGCCCCCGCGCCGCGGATCCTGTTCATCGGGTTCGGGGCGTTCGAGGCCGGACTGCGGGAGCTGGTCGATGCCCTGGGACGCGGGGATCTCGATGCCGCCCGCGAGATTGCCGCAAGGGGCCGCGGCCTCGAGGGCGACGAGGATGCACCTCTACCCATCCTCTCCGAGTTCTTGTCGAATCCGCCGGACGGCTACGCCGACGCGGCTCGCGACGCCGCCGGCTCGATCCTGATCGGGGGCCGGCTGGAGCACGACGAGGTCGCCGACGTGATGCCCGCGGCCGAGACCTTTGCCATGCCGAGCACCTGGCCGGAGGCGTTCGGGATGGTGCCCGCGGAGTCGGCCGCCTGCGGGGTTCCGCCCGTCGCGGCGGACCACTCGGGGATGCGGGAGGTGGCCCAGCTGCTCGCGGACGCCGTGGAGCCCGATCTGGCGCGCCTGCTCAGCTTCCCGGTGCGGCTGGGCGC
Source organism: uncultured Solirubrobacterales bacterium (assembly GCA_963763985.1). GTDB lineage: Bacteria > Actinomycetota > Thermoleophilia > Solirubrobacterales > 70-9 > DASUPK01. The sequence continues at coordinate 108,279 of CAVXQO010000020.1, forward strand.
GGTTCAGGAGCTGGCCGATCGCCTCGAGGGGTGGCTTGCGCTCGAGCCCGAGCGCCGCCGCGAGGCGGGGATCGCCCTGGCGGAGCGGGTCGACGAGCTCTGGAGCTGGGACGGTGTCGCCAGGACCGTGATCGCGGCCTCGAGGGGCGAGCTGGACGAACTGCCTCCGATCGTGGCGTGAGTCACGAGGCCGGTGAGGCGGTTGCTTCAGGTTCCCTGAATAGAATGGCGCCCGATGCGGGGCCTCCCTCTTGCCAAGCTGATCGCGGCCGTGATCGTCCTCACCGTCGTCACCTCGGTGATCATGCTGATCCCGAACTGGAACGGCGAGGAGGCGTCGACGGCTGCCGGCAAGATCGACAACCTGCTCGACGTGATGATCGTGCTCAGCTCGTTCGTCTTCTCGATCGTCATGGTGATGCTGGTCTACGCCGTCTGGAAGTGGCGGGCGAAGCCGGGCGACGAGTCCGACGGCGCGCCCATCCACGGCAACACCAGGCTCGAGATCGCCTGGACCGTGATCCCCACCGTGATCGTCCTCTTCGGCGCGATCTACTCCTGGATCACGCTGGACAACATCGAGGCTCACGACCCGAACCGCATGGTGGTGGACGTCTACTCCCAGCAGTACGAGTGGCACTTCGACTATCCGGAGACGGGCACGACCTCGCGGGAGCTGCACGTGCCGGTCGACCGCCAGATCGAGTTCAGGATGCACGCGCTCGACGTCATCCACTCGTTCTGGGTCCCGGAGTGGCGGATCAAGAAGGACAACGTCCCGGGGATCACCACCCGCGCCTACATCACACCCGACAAGGTCGGCGACTTCACGCTGGTCTGCACCGAGCTCTGCGGCATCGGCCACTCGACGATGCGCGCGCCGGTGGTGGTGGAGCCCTCGCAGGCTGCGTTCGACCAATGGGCCTCGAGCCAGCCGCCGATCAAGTCGGACGAGCAGCAGGGGGAGAAGCTGCCCTCGGGACCAACGACGCCGAACGCAGGTGGCGCAGTGACCTTAGGAACGACTGAGATAATCCCGACGATGGAAGGATGGCGGGAGTGACTGCGGCCCTGTTCAGGCGCCCGGGCTGGTGGAGGGCCCTGGCCTACACGATCATCGCCGGCGCGTTCGGCTTCGCGCTGGTGGTGGCCCTGCGAAAGATCTCCGGGCTGCCGGCGTTCCAGACGCAGCCGACCGGCTACCCGCAGGTGATCGTCCCCGCGATCACGGCGCCGCTCGGCTTCCTGATCGGGATCGGCTGCTTCGACTACTGGTTCCGCTGGGCGATCGGCGCCCCGACGTTCCCGAAGGAGCGCGAGCACGAGAACCACGGCGCCTACAGCTGGCGCGACTACTTCAAGGTCAACACCGACCACAAGGTCATCGGGATCCAGTACCTGGTCACGACCTTCTTTTTCTTCTTCGTCGGCGGGCTGATCGCGATGATCATGCGTGCCGAGCTGGCTCAGCCCGGAACGCAGATCGTCGACCCGGGGACCTTCAACAGCCTCTTCTCGACGCACGCGGCGCTGATGATCTTCGTCTTCGTGATCCCGGCCTTCGCCGGGATCGCCAACTACGTCCTGCCGCTGATGATCGGCGCGCCGGACATGGCCTTCCCGCGGCTGAACGCCCTGAGCTTCTGGATGCTGCCGATCGGCGGGGCTGCTGTTCCTCGGCAGCTATCGCGGCGCCGGGCGGCGCCTTCGACGCCGGCTGGACCGGCTACGCGCCGCTATCGACGGGCGCGCCGTTAGGCCAGTCGTTCTTCAACCTCGGGGTGCAGTTCGCCGGCGCCTCGTCGATCGCCACCGCGCTCAACTTCCTGGTCACGATCGTGACCATGCGGGCGCCGGGGATGAACTTCTGGCGCCTGCCGCTGCTGGTCTGGGCGAACCTCTCGACCTCGCTGCTGGTGGTCGCGGCGACGCCGTTCATCGCGGGCGTGCAGTTCATGGTCCTCTTCGACCGCATCCTGCACACCAACTTCTTCCAGGCGGCCTTCGGCGGCGACGTGGTCAGCTACCAGCACATCTTCTGGTTCTACTCGCACCCGGCCGTCTACATCATGATGCTGCCCGGGTTCGGGATCGTCAGCGAGGTGATCTCGACGAACTCGCGCAAGCCGATCTTCGGCTACCGGCTGATGGCCCTGGCGCTGATCGGCATCGTGGTGCTGAGCTACTCGGTCTGGGCGCATCACATGTTCGTCGCCGGGATGTTCAGCTGGCTGCGGGTGCCGATGATGATCACGACGCTGCTGATCGCGGTGCCGACCGGGATCAAGATCTTCTCCTGGCTCGGAACGCTGTTCGAGGGGGTGATCCATCTCAAATCGACGGCGATGCTGTTCGCCCTCGGCTTCATAGCCACCTTCACGATCGGCGGCATCTCCGGCGTGATGCTCGGGATGATCCCGATCGACATCCACGTCTCGGACACCTACTTCGTCGTGGCGCACATCCACTTCGTGCTCTTCGGCGGCTCGGTCTTCACGATCTTCGCCGGCGTCTACCACTGGTTCCCGAAGATGACCGGGCGGATGTACGACGAGAAGCTCGGCCGGATCCACTTCTGGCTGACCCTGGTCGGGATGCTCGGCACCTTCATCCCGATGCACTGGATCGGGATGGAGGGCATGCCCCGCCGCGTCGCCGACTACTCCGCCACCTTCGGGGACTGGAACCTCTTCATCTCCATCTGCGCGTTCATCCTCGGCGCCGCCCAGCTGATCTTCCTCTACAACATGATCGTCAGCTGGCGCTTCGGGCCGAAGGCGGGGCCGAACCCGTGGCGCGCCAAGACCATCGAGTGGCAGGTTTCCTCGCCGCCGCCGGTCTTCAACTTCGATGAGATCCCGCGCGTCGTCGGCGGGCCGTACGAGTACGGCGTGCCCGGCGCGAGGCACGTGATCATGCCCGGCGAGGAGGCCGAGATCAAACAGCCCGAGAGGGCCGGGGTGGGGGCGCCACGTGACCGAGGAGACCGCCACGCACAGGGCCGAGCGAGATCACCGACGTCGGCACGCCGTCCGAGCACGCTTCCGAGGTGGTCGCCAAGCGGGAGGTCGCGACCTTCGGCGACCCCGACCCGCCGCCCTCGCGCGAGGGCGTGAAGCGCGTCCTGGCTTTCCTGAACGAGGTCGCCGGGGGCCGCAAGCTGCTCACCGCCTGTCGCGAGCTCTCCGACGCCGGCGCCGAGTACTTCGCGGTGGTCGCCCCGCAGAACCTGCCGATCGTCGGTCAGCTGGTGGACGTCGAGGAGCGGCGCGCCGCTGCGCAGAGCAGGGTCGACGTGACTCAGGCCGTGCTGCGCGAGTTCGGCATCGAGTCGGAGGGCGCGGTGATGGACCCCAACCCCTCGCTGGCTCTCGACGACGCGGTGCGCGCCACCCAGCCGGATTACATCCTGCTCTCCTGCCTGTATGAGACCCGCTTCGGCCTGACGCGGAAGGACCTGGTCGAGTGGGCGAAGGCTCGCTACGACAGGGTCGAGCACATCCCGGTGAGGGTCGACGACGACGCGGTGCGCTGGGACCTCACCCACACGCTGGTCGTCGCGACCCAGACCGTGAACAGCAAGGACCTGGTCGACCGGCTGGCCGAGCGCGCCAAGGAAAAGCCCCACCGCTACACGTTCATCTGCCCGCGCTCCGGCGCGATCAGCCGCGAGGAGGTCTGCTCGCGGCTGGCGGCGACCCTGGCGGAGATGTACCGCAACGAGATCGACGCCACGGGCCAGCCGATGAGCCCCGATCCGTTCAGCGCGATCGAGAACGCGATCGAGCACTACCGGATCGACGACATCCTGATCTCGACCTTGAAGGGCGAGCAGTCCAAGTGGCTCGAGGAGGGCCTGATCGAGAAGGTGCAGCATCTGACCGACAAGCCGCTCGAGCACCTGGAGTCCGGGACCGAGCCGGCGACTTCGACCGCGGGAGCCCGCAGACGGTCGGAGCGGGGGAGGCGGGCTGATGGAGTCGGCTTCGGTCGCAGTCGGCCACGCCGAGGAGCACCAGCCCCATCCGCCGGAGGCCAACCAGAGCTCGCGGATAGACAAGCAGACCCTCGGGATCCTGCTCTTCATCGTCTCCGAGGTGATGCTCTTCGGGGCGTTCTTCGCCTCGTACTTCTTCCTGCGCGTCGTCGCCAACGACGGGCCCTGGCCGCCGCACCCGTTCGAGCTGCCGGTCACGGTGGCGTTGATGAACACCTTCATCCTGCTCTCCTCGAGCTTCACCATGCACTGGGGCCTGGTGTCCATCCAGAAGGGCAACCGCCGCGGCCTCCAGATGGGGCTGGCGACGACCTTCCTGCTCGGCGCCACCTTCCTCTTCATCCAGGTCAACGAGTACGTCCACATCGGCTTCAGCGCGCGCGACGACGCGTTCGGCTCGATCTTCTACGGCCTCACCGGGCTGCACGGCGCTCACGTCACGGTCGGCCTGATCCTGCTGGGGATAGCGAACATCCGCGCCTGGCGCGGCCACTACGGGCCGGAGGCGAAGGACCACCTCGGTGTCGAGGTGCCCGGGATCTACTGGCACTTCGTCGACGTCATGTGGATCATCGTCTTCACCACCGTCTACATCCTCTAGTCGCGGCCCCTGCAAACCGGCGCCTGGCGCTGTCCTCGGTCGGCCGTCTCGCTCACGGCTTTTCAGTGCGCTCGCTTCGCCGTCCTCCCTGGTCCTAGCCAGGCTTGATTTTCGGGGCCGTTCGCGAGACGAACCCATCTGCGCTCTAGTACGAGGTGAAGAAGGTCGGCGCGTTCTGCGAGAGCAGGACCCAGGCGGCCGGGGCCGCGGCCGGCCAGACGTGGTACTCGACTCCGAGCGCGGCGTTGGTGAGCGTCTGATCGGCCTGGAGCGGGCCAACAGACGAGCCCGTGATCGCCTTCCACGAGGTGATCCACGAGTCGAGCGTGCTGGTGCTGTCGCCGACGGCCGCCGTGACGAGCCGCAGCATCGGTGTGGCCTCGAACCAGAGGACGTTTGGACCTACGTCGCCTTTGTAGGGCTTGTAGCCGGAGAACGGGCCGGTGGCGGCGTAGGTGTTGTTGTAGGTCGCCGGGTTCGTCGATTTGACGATCGAGCGCCCGGTGACCAGGAAGTTGTTCTTCGCGTAGCTCAGGACCTTCTTGGCCGTGCCGCTGTCGCCATTTGCCAGCTCGAAGAGCGCTCCGTAGGCCTGGACGTCGAGGGGCTGCAACGGTGTCGCCGAGCCCCTGGATGAAGTGGGTGCTGCGACCCGCTCCCGGTAATCAGATTGCCCTGGATCGCGCTGCCGATGGTTGCCGCCGCAGTCCCGTATTTCTGGAATCCGCTGGAGTCACCGGCGGCGTTCAGCTCGAGCGCGAGATGACCGAGGAACGCGTAGGCGAGCAGGTTGTGCTGGGTCGAGTACCAGTTGAGCCCAGGACCGCCCGAGATCAGGCCGCTCGGGCCCTGCAGGGTGAGCAGGTAGTCGGCGGCCTTCTTCGCCATGCCCTGATAAGTGGAGACTTTGAACCTGCCGTCGTACTTGGTCGCGGCCAGTCCGACCCACGCGATCGTGCCCGACCGATAGGTGGCGGCGCCCTTTCCGCTGGAGACGTCGAAGGCGATGTCGATCGACCCGTCCTTGAATTGGAGCGCCGCGAGCTGGTCCAGCAGCTGCTTCGCCTGGGTCTGATTCCCCATCCCGACGAACGCGGCGGCGGTCACCGCCGAGTCATAGGTCCACGACCAGTTGAGCAGCCGGTTGTAGGACGGATCGTCTCTGGGGATGTCGTACGAGCGGGTCAGCGCCAGCGGGGTACCCGACCCGGAGTCCGCGGCGATCCGCGCGACGGGATCGGCGCCATACCGCCGCGGGGCACGGTCGACGCTCGGAATGGCGGCCGCCTCGGAGGCCTTCGCGCCCTTCCGCTTGGACCGGGCGCGCAGCTTCGGGCAGCGGGACTTCTTACGGTGCTTCGGGCAGGCGGGGCCGGACTGCCGCGCCAGCCAGCGCGCGAGCGGATCGGCGGGGCGCCCCTTCTTGGCGTACGGCCATGCCAGCTTCACCTTGCCGCCGGTGCGGTGGCGCTTCTTGGCCTTGGCGGCCGCTGCGGGGCCCGCGGGGCTCGCTTGGACGGGTGCGATACCCGCGATCGCGATCACCGAGGCGAGGAAGGCGACGACTGCCGTGCGACGGACCATGCCTTCACAATCGGCAGCTGAGCCGAGGGCCTTAATCCGGGAAAACCCGCGATCTTCGGCGCAACAGTGATGAGGCTGCGAAGATCGCGCCCGTGGACGAGGGGAATCAGCCCGAAGCTCCCCGCAACCCCCTGAGGAACGAGGCGGACATGTTCCGCGTCCTGATCATGTTCGGGGCCGGGGCGGCGATCGTGATCGCCGTTGCGCTGCTGATCGGCTCCCTCGCGGGGGCGATCGTGGGCGCGGTGCTCATCGCCATCGGACTCTGGAGAACCTGGGGTCTGATCCAGGCCTGGCGCCGCTACGGCTCGAACTGACTACTTACCGCCGCCACCCGTCGCCTGCTGCAGATAGGCGACCAGCTGCTGGAGCTGTGGCGGGGTGAGCGTCTGCCCGAAGTTCTGAGGCATGACGCCGGAGGGATAGCCGGGGGTGATCTTCGCGTTCGGATCGCTGATCGACTGGGAGATGTCGGCGGCGCTCATGCCCTTGAGGGCCTCGTCCAGGTCAGGCCCGGTCGTGCCGGTGGTCCCGGCCTGCGCCAGCGTGTGGCAGCCGCCGCAGTTGGTGGCGAAGAACTGGGGCGGCGCGAACACAGGCGCCTTGATGCCCGGCACCCCGGCAACGCTCGCCACGTACGCCGAGACGTTCTCGGCGTCGTCTCCCGTGACCAGGTTCCGCGGCATGTAGACGTCGGTCTGCTGCGGGCTCGCCGGCCGTGCGTTCTCGATCTGGTAGGAGACCACGCCCTTGATCGTGTCCGAGTCGAAGCCGTTCGAGCGGGCCTCTTTGAACGCGTAGTCGAGATTCGGCCCGACGTCGCCGCTGGTGCCCGCGCCGGTCAGGGTGTGGCAGCTGCCGCACTTCTGCGTGAAGAGCTGCTGGCCCCTGTCGAGGTCGGGCTTGGGGCCGAGGTTGCAGCCGGTCAGGCCGACGACGGCCGTGGTCGCGGCAACGGTGGCGACCAGCCAGATCGCCCGTCCATGGTCCCTGAACCGGTGCATCAGCGCGCGCATCCTATCTGTCGGGGCCGACCCGCCCACCCGTCGCCCAGGCGTGGGATAAGCTTGCGCGGAACAGCACTAGAGGAGGCTGAGTGGAGGTTCGCGAGGGCATGTCGAGCGTGGTTCTCGCCGTTGGCCCCGGTCACACGCTGCGAGAGACCGCGACGAAGATGACCGAGAAGGGCACAGGCGCCGCCCTGGTCTTCGACGACGAGTCGCCCGCGCCGAGGATCATCACCGAGCGCGACATCCTCAACGCCGTCGGCACGGGCAAGGACCCGGATGCCGAGAAGGTGGCCGATCACATGAGCGAGAGCGTCATCTCCGCGGAGCCCGCCTGGAGCCTCGAGCAGGCGGCTGAGGAGATGGTGCAGCGCGGCATCCGCCACCTCGTCGTCGTCGAGCGCGGCGAGCTCGTCGGCGTGCTCTCGATGCGCGACATCGTGCGCTGCTGGACGCAGGTCGGCGCGACCTCGTCCATGTCTCCTCCCTAGTCGGAGGGCGGAGAGACCGACAGCGGGATCGGGGCCGTGTCGGTGTGCTGCCGGTTCGGCATGCGGGCGATCTCGGCGCGATTCGCGCGCAGCCAGGCGATCAGAGAGGGGATGGCGATCGCGCCTCCGATGACCGAGTAGGGCCACCAGGCGAATAGCCCAACGATCACGCGCGGCGAAGCCGAGGGCGAACAGGGCCGGAGCGACGCTGGGCCGCGACAGGTAGATCGCCTCGGTCGGCTTCGGGGGCTGGCTCATCGCAGGTAGAGGATCGCGACGTAGAAGGCCAGGGCAAAGACGAGCAGCGCCAGGCTGGCGGTGACCATGCCCGCGCGGATGGTGGCTCTGGCTCGCTCGCGATCCACGGCGGGAAGCCTATAACGCGCGGTCGAGGGCCATCGCGACGAAGAGCAGCGCCAGGTAGGCGAGCGAGCTCAGGTAGAGGCGGCGCGCCGCGGGACGCGAGGGGTGCGCCAGCAGCACGAGCGCCAGGCCGACGAAGCCCGCGCCCAGGGCCAGCGCGGCGATCAGATAGGCCGTTCCGAACAGCCCGGTGATCACCGGCCCGATCGTGATCGCGACCAGCAGCAGCGCGTAGAGGACGATCTGATGGCGGGTGGTGGTCTCGCCCCGGACCACGGGGAGCATCGGGACACCGGTGCGTGCGTAGTCGTCGGAGATCAGCAGCGAGAGCGCCCAGAAGTGCGGCGGTGTCCAGAAGAAGACGATCGCGAAGGGCCAGAGCGCCTCGAGGGTGAGGCTGCCCGTCGCGGCCGCCCAGCCGACCAGCGGCGGCATCGCGCCGGCCGCGCCTCCGAGCACGATGTTCTGGGGCGTCCGCGGCTTGAGCCAGAGCGTGTAGACGAAGACGTAGCCGAGCAGTCCGGCCGCGGCCAGCGCTGCGGTCAGCGCGTTGACGGTGATCCATAGCTGGGCCACCGCGACGACGCCGAGCGTCGTCCCGAAGAGCAGGCCGCGCCGCGGCTCGATCCGTCCGCTGGCGAGCGGCCGCCCCTTGGTGCGGGCCATGCGTGCGTCCCGCTCGCGCTCGATGTAGTGATTGATCGCGCCGGCGCCGCCCGCCGCCAGATAGCCGCCCAGACAGGTCCAGAGGATCGTGGAGAGCGCCGGGCCCCCCGGATCGGCGACGAACATGGTCGCCACGCAGGTGAGCAGCAGCAGGGAGATGATCCGCGGCTTGGTGAGCGTGACGTAGTCGTTCGCGACGCCGATCGCGGTCCGCATCGTCCGGGTGCGGGCATCGTCCGGGGTGACCGACACCTGCTCGCCGCCCGGTCGGCGAGAGGGGTGCGTGACCTGCCCGGAGCCGGTCCCGAGATGGACGCTCATGCCGCGGCCGCCGATGCCTCGGCCCGCGGAGCCCGTTCGCGTGAGGGCGCGCCGCTGGGAAGCCAGGCGAGCTTGTAGGCGATCGAGATCACCGTCGCCCAGAGCAGCGTCCCCGTCGTCAGGTGGGCGACGATCAGCGGCCCGTGCTCGCCGAGCCACACGTTGAGAGCGCCCAGCATGAACTGGCAGAAGAGGAGCAGGGCTGCGAGGGCAAGCAGCCTGTCGCGGGATCCGCGCGCGAAGGCGACCAGCAGCAGCACGATGATCGCGAGCGTCGCCATGTAGACGAACACCCTGTGGGTGAGGTGGATATCGGTGAGCCGGTTGTTGCCGAAGGGCAGGAACCTGCCCGATCCGCACTCCGGGAACATCTTGCCGCAGGCCATGTGCGCTCCGGCGACGTCGGGCCCGACCTCGCCGGTGCCCTTCTCCTCGGTGCCCGCCATGTACCCGCCCGCGACGATTGCGCAGAGAAGCAGCACCGCGGCGGCTCCCGCATAGGGCTTCAGCCCGCGCACCGGCGAGGTCACCGGGCCGCCCGATTCGACGCTCGACTCCGAGCGAGCCTTGGCGCCGAGCCAGAGAACCAGTGCGAGCAACAGCATCGCGGTGCCCAGGTGGGCCGCCACCAGCTCCTCGGCGAGGCTGTGCTCCACGGTGAGCCCTCCGAGGCCGGCCTGGGCCAGCACGAGGACGCCGGCGATCACGGAGCCGCGGAACGCCCAGCCGTTTCGCTTCCTCAGGTCCTTGTAGGCCCGGTAGCAGAGCAGCCCGATCAGGATGACCACGACGGTCGCCAGGAAGCGGTGGGAGAACTCGATGATCCGGTTCTCATTCCCGACCAGCGGGATGACCTGACCGCCGCAGAGCGGCCAGCCCTTGGTGCCGCTGCCACCCGGCCCGCAGCCGAGCCCGGACTCACTCACGCGGACGATCCCGCCGACGACGATCAGCAGGAAGGTGACAACTGCGGTGAGGTCTGCCAGGCGGCGAAACCGGCGGAGCTGTTCCCCGCCGCCCCCGGCAACGGGTCCGGCCATGGCGTCAGGCTACCGGCTCTTTGGTCTCCGCCTCCGCGGGCCGAGAGGCGTCGTGGCGCCTCACCGCCTCGCGGATGTCGCGCAGCGGCTCGTCGCTTCGCACGTCGGGAACCACGTCGAAGTTGTGCGGGGGCGGGGGCGAGGTCGCGAACCACTCGAGCGTCTCGCCGCCCCACGGATCGTGGCCGGCGGGGGTGCCTGACTTGACGCCGAGGTAAGCGTTGACGATCGAGAGGACGATCCCGACGGCGAGCACGAACGCGCCAATCGTGGCGATCAGGTTGAGCGCGTCGAGGTGCATCGCGTTGATCGCATCGCTCGCCGCGAAGTACTTGAAGATGTCGACCTGCTGCCCCTCGAGGCCGGCGAGGAAGAGCGGGATGAAGGTGAGCTGTGCGCCGAGCACGATCAGCGCGACCGACGGCTTGGCGAGCCCCTCGCTCATCGTCCGGCCGGTCATCTTCGGGAACCAGTAGTAGAGGGCAGCGAGCCCGCCGAGGACCGGCCCCCCGACCAGCACGTACCCGCTGGCCGCGGTCGAGGCGGTGGTGTCGGCGAGCAGCCAGTTGACGGGGATCACGCTCTGGATCAGCTCCCCGACCAGGCCAAAGCTCAGGGTCGAGATCGCGGCGAGCGCGAAGACCATAGGGGCACGCATCCGCAGGACCCCGCCGGCGATCGTGCCGATCCAGTTGACGAAGATCGCCCCGATCGGGATCGCCAGGAGCAGCGCCATCAGCATCGCGCCGTAGAGCCAGCCGATCGGGATCGAGGCGCTCATCATGTTCTGCATCCAGGCAAGCAGCCCGAGCGGCATGATCGCCGCCATCGAGCTCATCAGCGCGCCGCGTGAGAGCAGCGGCTTACCGGAGAAGACCGGCAGGATCTCCGAGATCGCGCCGATCGCGGGCAGCAGGAAGACGAGGTAGCAGCCGGTGAAGAAGATCCAGCTCAGGTGCTGGTAGTAGATCGGCGCGCCGCCAGCTCCGGGGTCGAAGAAGACGCCGCCGAAATGCCGTTCCATCTCGAGCATGACCAGGGCGGCAAGCATCGCCGAGCCCGCGACGATCATCGTCCAGCTCGAGACGGCGCCCGAGAAGGTGAAGGCGGGCAGCCTGCGCCACGCCAGCCCCGGCGCCCGCAGCTTCGCGATCGTCACCGACAGGTTGATCGACTGGAGCACGAGGCCGAGGACGGTCAGGCCGACGGCGGCGATCCAGACGTCGACGCCGTTGTTGGAGGTGAAGACGGTGTCCGAGAGCGGGGGCCACGAGTTGAACCCCGCCTCCGGCGGCGTGTAGGCGAAGCTGACGTAGAGGAGGGCCCCGCCCAACACGTAGAGCCAGACCGACAGCGAGGCGAGCCGCGGGAAGGCGAGCGAGCGCGCTCCGATCTGAAGCGGCACGACGTAGGTGAAGAGGCCGAACGCGAGGGGCAGGGCGAAGAGGACGATCAGGGTTGCGCTGCCGACCGAGAGCAGTCTGTTGAAGGTGATCGGCTCGATCAGGTCGTTCTCGGGGACGGCCAGCTGCAGGCGCATCAGCAGGTAGGCGACGATCCCGAGCACGAGGAAGGAGAGCGACGCCCCGATGTAGAGGCGGCCGACGTCCTTGTGGTCAGAGCTCATCACCATCTCCAGCCACCGCGGCCGGGCCGGCGTCGGGCCGTCGGTGACGAGCTCCGGACGCTGCGGGGCGAGTGTGCGTCCGTCGCTCATCAGCTCTCCCCGTTCACCCTCTGCACGAAGGTCTGGGCCTGCTGGATGTCCGCGGCCTGCTGCTCGAGCCAGGACTGGTAGGTCGGCACGTCGACCACCCGGACCCGGGTCCGCATCACCGCGTAGGAGGCGCCCGAGAAGGCGTAGCTGCCGCCGTCGTAGATGCCCTCCTCGTCGGCCTTGAACCAGGTCGAATTGCTCTCGCCCGGGGTGGCGTCGAACTTGCCGCTCAGGCCGGGGACCCACCAGCGGTGGACCACGTCGGTCGAGCAGAGATGCAGGACGACGGTCGTGTCGACCGGCACCACGAGCTCGTAGTAGGAGTAGGTCCCGTCCGGGTACTCGTAGCGCCAGATCCACTGCTGGCCACACGCCCTGATCTCGAGCGGGGCCGACGAGGCCGAGGTGGCCGGCAGCGTGAGCGAGCGCTGCGCGGTCAGCGATGCCGTCGCCCGTAGCCCGTCCGGCCCGGAAGCTTCGACCTTCTTCGCATCGTGGGTCTCGATCACGCCGAGGACGAAGGTGAGGGCGACGATCGCGGCGAAGACGCCGGCGGTCCCGATCTGGGCCGGCCGCCGCACCACGAGGCGCCGCGGCTGCCGGCCGCGGGCGGAGCGGAAGCGCATGACCAGGCCGACCAGGGCGAGGTTGATCGCCACCAGCAGCACGAGGCCGATGACGAGCATCACCCAGTACAGGGTGGTCATGTCGTCCGCGTTGGGCGAGTGGGCGGTGTGCGGGCCGAGCAAGGCGGGCGTGAGTCTATTACGCATCGAAAACTGGCCAGCTGGCCAGAGGGCCGGTTGTTCTGGCAGAATCGCCGTCATGGAGGAGAACGGGACGGCGACCCGGACTCTGCGCCGGATGGCGAACTCGGATCCCGAGCTCGCAGCCCGGCTCATCGTGCAGTCGCTGCCCGCCGCGGCCGCGACGCTGCCCGCCGGCCTCAGCTACCGCCTCGAGCTCGAGGGCCTGGGCGCCTGGACCGTCAAACCGCTCGGCGACCGCGCCGAGGTCACGGAGACCGCCGTGGGCGCCGACCTCAATGGCGAGGCCTTCGCGATCTCGACCGATGCGGAGACGCTCGCGCTGCTCGCCTCCGGCCGCAGTCCGGTCGGCGCGATGGCGCGCGGGCGCATCAAGCTTCGCGGCAGGCGCCGTAAGGCGCTGGCGCTGCGCCGGCTCTCGGTGGACGCCGGCCCGCGCGACCTTGCGCGCCTGGGGCTGCCGGTTGACCCCGACCTGGTCTTCCGCTCGCTGGCCTACGCGATCGAGCCGGAGTGGACCCGGGGCCACAGCTTCACCGTCGCCTACGAGCTGGTCGGTGACGGGGGCGGTGCCTGGCGGGTGGAGGTGGCGGACGGCGACGTCCGCGTCCGGCAGGGCGTCGGCGATGACCCCGACGCGATCGTCCGGATTCGATACAGCGACTGGCTCCGGATGCTCTCCGGCGAGCTGACGCCCTCCGACGCGATGAGGCTCGGGTACACGGAGGTGGAGGGCAGCATCTTCCCCGTCACCCGCATGGGCCGCTGGATCGATCGCGCCGAGGGGGTCGATGGTCCCGAGCTCGCCCGCGAGGTGCGGCAGCGGCGCCTGCAGGCGGAGAACGCCGGCAGCTGGGGCAGCAAGGTGACAACCAACGGCGCCTCCGCGGACGCCGGCGATCCGGCCGAGTCGAAGCGCCCCCGCGGCGGCCTGATGAGCTACGAGCAGCTCTACGCGCTTTGGGAGCGCCAGAACTGGCGTGCGCACGAGCTCGACTTCTCGGTCGATCGGGAGCACTGGCTGGTCAGCCCGGCGGAGTCCCAGCAGCACACCGCCTTCAGCATCGGCAGCTTCTACGTCGGCGAGGAGCGGGTGACCGCCGACCTGGCGCCCTTCCTGCTCGCGGCGCCCAGCGGCGAGGTCGAGGCCTTCCTCGCCACCCAGCTCGTCGACGAGATGCGCCACGCGGTCTTCTTCGACCGCTGGGCGAGCGAGGTGATGGGGCTCGAATCAGGCAGCTTCAGGGCGCGTCTGCGGGAGATCGAGGACCGCATGCTCGGCCCGTGGCGCTTCCTGTTCGACGACTCGCTGCGGGACATCGCCGACCGGATCAAGCAGAGGCCCGACGATCTCGAGCTCTTCGTCGAGGGCATCGTCACGTACCACATGGTCACCGAGGGGGTCCTGGCGATGCCGGGCCAGCGGATCATGATCGAGTACACCCGGGACCACGACCTGTACCCGGGCTTCAACGAGGGCTTCCGCCTGGTCGAGCAGGACGAGCACCGCCACATCGCGTTCGGCGTCAGGTTCCTGAAGGACGTCTGCGACGAGCGGCCGGAGATGAAGAAGGTGGTTCTGCGCCGTCTATCCGAGCTGATGCCGAAGGCGGCCGAGGTCTTCTGCCCGCCGGAGGCCGACGACCCGTCGGACTTCTTCTCCTACGGCCACCACTCCTCCCAGATCTACGGCTTCGCCTACCAGGCGCTGAAGCGCCGCATGGCCGCGATCGGGATCGAGATCCCACCGCCCGAGGACCTGATGCCCGGTCCGGTCGACTTCGGCGGCCTGGCGGAGCGCCGCGTGCTCGCATCGGGCGGCTGACAGCCCAGCGTTCGGCTTGATCCGGCGAAGCCGTGATGCGAACATACGTTCGTGTCATCGGCCGCGTCGATCCTCCACGCTGATGCCGACGCGTTCTTCGCTTCGGTGGAGCAGCGGGATGATCCGAGTCTGCGCGGCCGTCCGACGATCGTCGGCGCCGGTGTGGTCATGGCCGCGAGCTACGAGGCGCGCGCTTATGGGATCCACGGAGGAATGGGCGGAAGGCGCGCTCACCGGCTCTGCCCGGACGCCGCCGTTGTACCGCCGCGGTTCTCGGCCTACTCGGAGGCGAGCAGGGCGCTCTTCGACCTGTTCGAGGAGATTGCGCCGCTCGTCGAGGGCATGTCGCTCGAGGAGGCCTTTCTCGACGTGCGCGGGCTGGAGCGGATCTCTGGGACACCGCGTCAGATCGCCGAGCGGCTTCGGCGACAAGCGCGGGAGCGGATCGGGCTGGCTGTCACCGTCGGCGTCGCAAGGACGAAGGTGCTCGCCAAGATGGCGAGCCGCGCCGCCAAGCCTGACGGGGTGCTCGTCATCGAGCCCGATCGGGAGGCGGAGTTCCTCAGGCCGCTTCCGGTCGAATTCCTGTGGGGAGTCGGTCTGGTCACGGCGGACAAGCTCCGCGCCCATGGCATCAAGACGATCGGGGAGCTCGAGCGCCGCGACCGGGAGGAGCTTGCCCTCTTCCTTGGGGCCCATGCCGCGCGGCATCTTCATGCGATCGCCCATCGCCGCGACCCACGTCCCGTGCGTCACGGCCCGCGCCGCCGTTCGATCGGCACGCAATCCGCGTTCGCGGGTGGAGGAAGGTCAGAACCGGACCTCAGCGCCCTGCTGGTCAGCCTCGTCGATCGGGTCACCCGGCGGGCGAGGAAGGCCAACCGCGCGGGCCGTACGGTGACGCTCCGCCTCCGACTAGGTGATTTCTCCCGCATCACCCGCTCCCGCACGCTCCCTCATCCGACGGCGGGCACCGGTGCGATCCTGGCTGCGGCGAGGGCGCTGCTCGCCGCAGTCGGACCGCTGATCGAGCGACGGGGCGTCACCCTCCTGGGGATCACGGTTGCCAACCTCAGCGACGAGGCGCAGCTCGAGCTGCCCCTCGAGCCGCGATTCGACCCGGCGCTCGACCTCGCGATCGACGAGATTCGCCGCCGCTTCGGGACCCAGGCGATCAGGCGCGGGTCGACTCCACCTTCGACGCCTCGGCACGTCTCGCAGGTCTGAGGCCGGCCGCCCTCCAATAGGGTCCGAGTTCGTGAGCAGCGTACGTGAGGTCACCTTCGAGCTCTTCCGGGAGCACGGGATGACGACGATCTTCGGCAACCCGGGCTCGACGGAGCTGCCGATGCTCGCCGAGTTCCCCGATGACTTCCGCTACGTCCTCGGGCTGCAGGAGGCCGTCGCGGTGGGGATGGCCGACGGATACGCTCAGGCCTCAGGCGGCCCGGCTCACGTCAACCTCCACACGGCGCCCGGAGTCGGCAATGGGATGGGGGCGATCTTCAACGCGCAGGCGAACCACTCGCCCCTGGTGGTGACGGCGGGCCAGCAGGTCAGGGCGCACATCACGATGCAGGCCAACCTGACCAACCGCGACGCGACGCGGGTGGTGCACCCGTTCGTCAAGTGGAGCTTCGAGCCGCCCCGCGCCCAGGACGTTCCGCATGCGCTCGCGCGGGCGATCCATACGGCGTCGCTCGCACCGCGCGGCCCCGCCTTCGTCTCCCTGCCGATGGACGACTGGAACGCCGAGGCGGAGGAGGCGTCTGGCGCCGTGGTGGAGCGGACCATTGAGCCCCGGTTCGGGCCGGACCCCGATGCGATCAAGGCGCTCGCGAAGCGGCTGGAGGAGGCGAGCAACCCCGTGCTGGTGGCCGGTCCCGACATCGACGCCAGCGGCGGTTGGGACGACGCCGTGGCCCTCGCCGAGCGCCAGAAGCTTCCGGTCTTCGCCTCGCCCGCGCCGGGCGGCGGCCGGCTCGGCTTCCCGGAGGGACATCCGCTGTTCCAGGGCGTCCTGCCGCCGGCGATCGGTCCAGTCGCCGAAACGCTCAAGGGCCGCGACCTGATCGTCGTGGTCGGCTCCTCGGTCTTCCCGTACTACCCCTACATCCCCGGGCCCCTGCTCCCCGAGGGCGCATCGCTGGTCGCGATCACCAGCGATCCGGACGAGGCCGCCCGCGCCCCGATGGGCGACGTGATCCTCGGCGACGTCGGGCTGGCCCTGCGGGCGCTGCTGGCGGAGGTCGGTGAGGCGAACCGTGCCGAGCCGACGCCGCTGCCTGAGCCGAGCGCCGGCGACGAGACCGACCCCCTCACACCGACGATGGTGCACAACACCCTCGCCCAGGTCTTCCCCGACGATGGGATCGTCGTCCTCGAGTCACCGTCGAGCACGTTGGCGCTCCGCAACCAGCTCCGCTTGTCGAAGCCCGGCAGCTACTACTTCGGCGCCGGCGGCGGGCTCGGCTTCGGCCTGGCGGCGGCAATCGGCGTCCAACTCGCCCAGCCCGACCGACCGGTCGTCTGCGTGCTCGGAGAGGGCTCGGCGCAGTACGCGATCACCGGCTTCTGGACCGCTGCCGCCTACGACGTCCCGGTCAGCTTCCTGGTCCTCCGCAACGAGGAGTATTCGATCCTCAAGTGGTTCGCCGACATCGAGGAGGTTCAGGGCGCCCCCGGGCTCGACCTGCCGGCGCTCGAGGTCGCGAAGGTGGCGGGGTCCTACGGGGTTCCGTCAAAGAGCGTCTCCAGCCGCGACGAGCTGCACTCGGCGCTCGAGAGCGCAATCGGCGAGAGCAAGCCGCAGCTGGTCGAGGTCCCGGTCACGCCGGGCATGGCCCTGTTCTGATCGGCCGGGAGATGTCGGAGGAGAACGTGGAGATCGTGCGGGCTGCCGTCGAAGCCTTCATGCGACAGGATTGGGAGCGAGCGGCGGAACTGATCGATCCCAACGTTGAGATGCGCGGGACGATCGGTGGCCTGGAGGAGGGCCGGGTCGCTCGCGGTCTTCCCGAGATACTCGGCTCGTTTGAGGCATCGGACCTCGAAGCGTGGGAGGAGCGTCGACTCGAGCCGCAGAAATTCCTTCACAACAACGATCTCGTCGTCATGCTGATGCACGAGTACCGGCGCGGCAAAGGCAGCGGGGTCGAAGTGGAGCTCGATACGGCGGTTGTCTTCACCGTCCGCGACGGACGGGTGACACGCATCCAGGGGTATTTGGATCAGGTTGCGGCCCTCGAAGCTGCCGGGCTGCGCCCGCCGGACTAGGCTGCCCGCATGGAGCTGCTGGCGCCGGATGTCGCCGGATCGCGCCGGAGGGGAGCGAGGGCTCGAAGGACCGGGCCCCGGACGAGCTGGCCTCCGGCACACCCGAGCCGCTGCGGTCCGAGCTGATCGGCCTCCTCGGTGAGGATCGCGTCCTCACCCGGGTAATCGATCTGGTCCGCTACGCCTCCGACGCGAGCCCGTACCGGATGCTCCCGAAGGCGGTGGTCATGGCCCGGGACGCCGGCGACGTCGCCAAGGTCTTCGACTATTGCCGCGCCTCGAAGGTTCCGCTCACCTTCCGGGCCGGCGGGACCAGCCTCAACGGCCAGTCGCAAACCGACGGGATCCTCGTCGACGTTCGCCGGCATTGGACCGGGGTGGAGGTGCTGGATGACGGAGCGAGCGCGCGCGTCAAGCCTGGCACGGTCCTCGGCCACGCCAACCGGGTGCTCTGGCCGCACGGGCGCAAGCTCGGCCCGGACCCAGCGAGCACAGACATCGCCTGCATCGGAGGGAGTGCTCGCGAACAACTCGGGCGGGATGCGCTGCGGGGTCGTCGCCGACTCATACAGCACCGTCCGCTCGCTGACCTTCGTGCTGCCGTCGGGGACCGTGATCGACACCGCGGCCCCGGACGCGGCGGAGCGGTTCTGCCAAGGCCGAGCCGGAGCTGGCCAAGGGCCTGGCAGAGATCCGCGACGAGATCCGTGCCGACACGGAGCTCAGCGAGCGGATCCGCAAGAAGTTCCGGATCAAGAACACCACCGGCTACCGGCTCTGCGCGTTCCTGGACGCCGACGAGCCGGTCGAGATCTTCCGCCGACTTCTGATCGGCTCCGAGGGGACGCTCGGCTTCATCGCCGAGGCTGTCACTCGACACGGTGCCGAAGCCATCGCGCACCACCGTCTCGTGGCTGCACTTCGATGGCATCGAGTCCGCGACGGAGCCCGTGCCGGCGCTCGTTGAGGCTGGTGCGAGCGCGGTCGAGCTGATGGTCGCCCCGGCGCTGATGGTCGCCGCGAGCAACATCGCAGGAGCCCCGCAGGACTGGCTGGAGCTGCCGCCGACCTCCGCCGCGCTGCTCGTCGAGTTCGGGGCGGAATCGGAAGGCGAGCTCGACAAGCTCGTCGCAGGAGCCGAGGAGATTCTCCGCGAGCACGAGACGATCAAGCCCCCTGACTTCACTCGCGACCCCGAGCGGATCGAGGTCTCGTGGACGGTGCGCGAGGGGCTACACGGGTTGATCGGCCGGTTCCGCCCGCCGGGGACCTCGCTGATCATCGAGGACGTCTGCGTGCCCCCGGAGCGGATCGCCGAGTCGGCCCGCGACATCCAGGCCCTGCTCGGCGAGCACGGCTTCCTGCCCGGGGTGGCGGGCCACACGTCGGCGGGGAACCTCCACTTCATGCTCACCCCGGACTTCTCGAAGCAGGAGGACACGGACCGCTACGAAGCCTTCATGGAGAAGCTGGTGGCCCTGATCCTCGACAAGTACGACGGCTCCCTGAAGGCCGAGCACGGCACCGGGGTGAACATGGCGCCGTACGTCGAGCGGGAGTGGGGCTCGAAGGCGACCGAGCTGATGTGGCGGGTGAAGGGCCTGGCGGATCCCGACGGGGTGCTCGCCCCCGGTGTGCTGCTCAGCCGCGACGAGGGCGCCCACCTGCACAACCTGAAGACGACCCCGGAGATCGAGGAGGTCGCGACGACCTGCGTCGAGTGTGGCTTCTGCGAGCCGGTCTGTCCAAGCCGCCACCTGACCACGACGCCGAGGCAGCGGATCGTCATCCGCCGCGAGATGGCGCGCCAGCCGGCGGGATCGCCGGTGCAGCGGGCACTGCTCGAGCAGTACTCCTATGACGGGATCCAGACCTGCGCCGCCGACGGGACCTGCCAGATCGCCTGCCCGCTGGGGATCGACACGGGCAAGCTGATCAAGGGCTTCCGGGCCCAGGAGCACGATCCCGGCGCCCAGCGACGCGCGGCCCGGATCGCCGAGCGCTGGGCGTCGGTGGAGCGCACCGCGCGCGCGGGGCTTCGCGCCGGCGCCGTCGCCGGCCCGCTGATGCGCGCCGGGGCGGGCGCCGCGCGGTCGTTGTTCAGCGACGAGCTGATCCCATCCTGGCCACGCAACATGCCGCCGCCCGCGCCGGCGAAGCTGCCGCCGACATCCCGCGAGGGCGCGGCCGCCGTCTACATGCCGGCCTGCGTCAACCGAATCTTCGGCCCGCCGCGAGGGCGACGGCGGCGGGGCTGCCGCTGCTCGAGGCGATGGTGGCGGTCTCGGCACGGGCGGGCCTGCCGGTCTGGATCCCCGACGACGCCGGCGGCAACTGCTGCTCGGTCCCCTGGGCGTCCAAGGGCTACACGGAGGGCGCGAAGCTGATGGCGGATCGCACGGTGGAGGCTCTCTGGCGCTGGAGCGGGGAGGGCGAGCTGCCCGTCGTGATCGACGCCAGCTCCTGCGCGCAGGGTCTGGCCGAGGAGGCGCGTGAGCGCCACGACGAGCTGGAGGTTCTCGACTCGGTCGCCTGGGCGGGTCGCCTGCTCCCCAACCTCGAGATCCGCGAGAAGCTCGGCTCCGTGGCGGTCCACCCGACCTGCTCGACTCGGCACCTGGGGCTCGAGCGGGAGCTCCGCCGGATCGCGGACGCGATGGCCGATCAGGTGATCCAACCGATCGGAGCCACCTGCTGCGGGATGGCGGGGGACCGGGGCATGCTCCACCCGGAGCTCACCGCGTCCGCGACCGCCGAGGAGGCAGCCGAGCTGGCGGGCGCCGAGCACGACGCGTATGTGTGCAGCAACCGCACCTGCGAGATCGGCCTGCAGGGAGCGACCGGCGCCGCCTTCGAGTCCTTCCTGATCCCGCTCGAGCGGGTCAGCCGTCCCTGAGGGCGGAGACCGGCTGGGGCTTGCCCAGGTGATAGCCCTGGGCGAAGTCGACCCCCAGCTCTCTGACCATGTCCATGGTCCGCTGGTCGGTAACGAACTCGGCGACCGTCTTGATGTCGAGGCCGGCGCAGACATCGACGAGCGCCCTGACGATCAGCTGGTCGGTCTGGCTCTTGGGCAGCTCTCGGACGAATTCGCCGTCGATCTTCAGATAGCTGATCGGCAGGTGCTTCAGGTAGTAGAAGGACGCGTAACCCGAGCCGAAGTCGTCGAGCGCGAAGCGGCACCCCACCCTGGCGAGGCTCTGCGCGAAGAGGCGAGCCTGCTCGATGTCGGCGACCGCAGCGGTCTCGGTGACCTCGAAGATCAGGCTTGCCGGATCGATCCCGCTGGAGTTGAGCTCGCGCCTCACTTCGTCCGGGAACCTGGTGTCGCCCATCGTCTTGCCGGAGAGGTTGACCTCGAGCGTCAGCTCGCGCCCCTCCTTGTTGTGGGCGGCGATCAGCCGCACGGCCTGCTGAGTGACCCATCGATCGATGCCCCCGATCAGGCCGAAGCGTTCCGCGGTCGCGAGGAAGGCGGCGGGTTGCACCAGGCCGCCCCCCTCCTCGCGCATCCGCACCAGCACCTCGTGCTGGGTCGTCTCGCCGCTCTTCAGGTTCACGATCGGCTGGCTCACGAGGACGAACAGGCCCCGCTCGGTTGCCTCCCGCACCCGCTCGGACCAGGCGCGCCTCTCGTCGCCCTCGGCCCGGCTGTTGGGCTCATACCCGATCGCCCGGTCGCGTCCGGATTCCTTGGCTGTGTACATCGCCGACTCGGCTTCGGCCAGGAGCTCGGTGCCCATCACCGGCCGCCCGTCTAGCGCGGTCACGCCGGCGCTCAGCGTGATCCGCATGGCCTCGCCCTTGAGGACGAAGCGGTGGTTGCGGGCGATCTCGAGCAGATCCTCTGTCAGCTCGAGGGCCTTGGGCATGTCGGCGCCGTGGACGAGAATCGCGAAGGCGTCGCCCCCGACGCGAGCGAACACGTCGGTCTTGCGCAGGCGGTTCTGCACCAACTCGGAGAGCTCCACGAGCAGTTGGTCGCCGGCCTCGACGCCCAGCGTCTCGTTGACGTACTTGAAGTTGTCGGCCCCGAAGGCGACCACGGAGCCGGGGGTCCCGTACCGAGCAGCATGGAGGACGTGCTCGGTGAGGGCGCGCTCGAACCCGATCCGGTTGACGAGCTCGGTGAGCGCATCCTGGTCGGCCATCAGCCGCAGGCGGGCCTCGGCGAGCTTCCGCTGGCGGATGTCGTGCGCGACCGCCGCAACGGAGGGCGCCTGCCCGACGCGCATCTCGCTCAGAGTCAGCTCGATGGTCGTTGACGAGCCGTCCGCCTTGCGGCCAACGACCTCCCGCCGGTCGCCCAGCAGCGGCGGCTGCTCGCCGGCGTCGAAGCGGGCGAGCGCATCGATGTAGTCGTCCGCGAACGGCTCGCTCAGCAGGCTTGGGAACGCCCGTCCTTTGAGCGCCGCAGCGGGCTGTCCATAGAGCTCCTCCGCTGCGGCGTTCGCGTAGGCGATCACGCCGCCCTTGTCGAGCAGCAGGATCGCGTCTGGCAGGCCCTCGAGCAGGGCAATGGACGGCGCGGAGCCGCTGTGCGCGGCCACGGCGAGGCCGGTGGACTTCACATAGGACTATCGGCACAAGGCCGCACCGCGCTTTAGACTCGCGCCTCCTTGCCCGGCAACGGCAGCGCACCGAGATCATCGTCGCCCTGGCGCCCGCTGGTGAAGGGCGCGGCGGCGGCCGCGCTTGCGGCGGCGTTCGCCGTCCCCCTGATGCGCAAGAAGCGTCGCATTCCCCCGGCGGTGACCACGGCCGCCCTCGCCACCGGCCCGCCGGCGCTGGCGGTGCTGAGCCCCCGGACGCGCCTGCGTGACGCAGGCATGTACGCGCTGCAGATGTGGATGTTCGTGATGGGCCACGAGCTCCCGTACGACGACCCCGAGAGGGCCGAGAGCCGCCTGCGCGTCGGCTACCCGATCCGCGTGGACCGCGCGATCGGAGGAGGCGAGCTGCCCAACGTCAGGCTCCAGAGGGCGCTGGCGGGACTGGGCAGAGGGAACGTCGTCGACCGCTTCCTCTCCTGGGTCCACTGGTCCTGGTTCTTCGAGCCCCACGCGGCCCTGACCTACATCCTGGCCCGCGATCAGGAGCAGTTCGCGCGGTCCGCCAGGCAGATGTCGGCCGTCTACGACATCGGCTGCGTCGTCTACGCAGCGGTCCCGACCGCCCCGCCTTGGTGGGCGTCCGAGGAGGGCCACACGGACGCAAACGTCCGGCGGATCATGGTGGAGGTGGGCGAGGAGGAGTGGGGCAAGGCCTGGCCGGTGCTGTACGACGCGCTGGGCGGGAATCCGTGGGCGGCGATGCCCTCGCTTCACTTCGCGACCTCGCTGATGGCGGCGCTGCTGCTCTCCGAGGTGGGGGTGCGCGAGGGCATCGCCGGATGGGCCTACGCCGGGACGCTCGGTTTCGCGCTCGTCTATCTCGGCGAGCACTATGTGGTCGACCTGCTCGCGGGCGCGGCCCTCGTCGTCGCGATCCGCAGGGGAGAGCGGTACGTCGAGCCGGTGGCGCAGGCCGTGAGTAGAGCGTTGCAGCAACTCGAGCGCATCGCGACCGGGTAGCGCCCTTTGCGAAGATTGCTCGTGTGAGGGAGGAGCGCCCGCAAAGCGCTTCAGAACACGAGGAAACGGCCCGCGAGATTGTCGCGGAGGCTGAGCCGAGCTTCTTTGCCGACCCGAAGCGGCTGATCCAGACGGCCGTCGCCGTCGTCCTGCTGCTGGTCGCGATCTATGTCCTGGTCCCGAGGCTGTTCGACCTCCAGGACGCGCTCGGGAAGATCGGAGAGGGGGACCCGCTCTGGATCGCCCTCGGGGTCGTCTTCTGCATCGCGATGTTCGCCGCCTACGTCGCGCTCTTCCGCGGCGTCGTCGGTGAGAAGGTGATCCATCTGGAGTGGGGAGAGAGCTACCAGATCACCATGGCCGGCCTGGCGGCCACCCGCCTCTTCTCCGCGGGCGGAGCCGGCGGCATCCTGCTCACCTACTGGGCACTGCGCAAGGCGGGGATGGAGCGCCGCCAGTCGGTCTGTCGCATGGTTGCGTTCCTGGTCGTCCTCTACTCGGTCTACCTGCTGGCGCTGGTGGTCTTCGGGGTGCTGCTGCGGGTCGGCGTCCTCTCCGGAGAGGCGCCGCTCTCGGGGACCGTGATCCCCGCGGCACTGGCAGCCATTGCGATCGTGATCGGCCTGCTGATCGCCCTTCTCCCCGACGACTTCGAGCGCAGGATCGAACGTCACACCTCGGGTCGCTTCGGCAGGATCGCCAGGCGGCTCGCCACGGCCCCCGCCACCTTCGCGCAGGGGACCCGGACCGCCATCGCGGTTGTCCGCCATCCCAGGGCGGGTACGTTGGCGTTCGGCGGCGCGATCGGCTTCTGGGGCGCGAACATCGCGATCCTCTGGGCCAGCTTCCATGCCTTCGACGTCTCCGTTCCCCTGGGGGTCGTGATCCAGGGCTTCTTCCTCGGCATGGTCGCCAACCTCTTCCCGTTCGCCCCGGGCGGCGTCGGGGCCGTCGACGCCGGGATGATCGGCGCCTTCGTCCTCTTCGGCGTCCCGAGCGCGGAGGTGTTCGCGGCCGTGCTCACCTACCGGGTGATCGCCTTCTGGCTGCCGATTCCGCCGGGGATCGTCGCCTTCTTCCAGCTCCGCAAGACCGTCAACCGCTGGGAGAGCGAGGGCCGCGAGCACCCGGAGCCGATCGGCGTCGGGGAGCCGGAGACGGCGGCTGCAGGGTCGTAACAAACGGTCGGGTGCCGCTACTATAAAAAGTGAAGTAAGGACCTAGGACCCACATAAACGGCGACCACAAAAACCGTCGCCGAATCTGTGGGTAGGCTCCGAAAGGACCGAAATGGCCGAGACCCAGACTGACAGCGAGCGGGTAGAAAACCTGATCATCATCGGCGGCGGCCCCGCCGGCTATACGGCGGCGCTCTACGCCGCCCGCGCCGAGCTCGAGCCCCTGGTCATCGAGGGCTTCCAGTGGGGCGGGCAGCTGCAGAACACCACCGACGTCGAGAACTATCCGGGCTACCCGGAGGGCGTGATGGGCCCGGAGATGATGAATGAGTTCCGCGCCCAGGCCGAGCGCTTCGGCACACGCTTCATCACCGACGACGCCACCGAGGTCGAGTTGACCGACGGAGGCATCCAGACCGTCAAGGTCGGCAAGGACACCTACCGGGCCAAGGCCGTGATCCTCTCGATGGGGGCTGAGCCCAAGCGGCTCGGGATCCCCGGCGAGATCGAGCTCGGCGGCCGCGGCGTCTCCACCTGCGGCGTCTGCGACGGCGCCTTCTTCAAGGGCGAGGACGTGGCCGTGATCGGCGGCGGCGACTCAGCGATGGAGGACTCCATCTTCGTTTCCAAGTTCGCCAAGAACCTGAAGATCGTGCACCGGCGCGACGAGTTCCGCGCCTCGAAGATCATGCAGGAGCGCGCGCGGGGCAAGGAGAACATCGACTTCGTGACGCCTTACAAGCCACTCGAGTTCGTCGCCGGAGACGACGGCAAGATCGCCAAGATCCGCCTGGAGAACGCTGATACCGGCGACGAGACGGAGATCGAGGTCGGCGGAGCCTTCGTCGCGATCGGCCACCGGCCGCGCTCCGAGCTGGTCGAGGGCCAGGTGGACCTGGACGACGAGGGCTACGTGATCGTCGACGAGCCCTCCACCAAGACCAAGCTCGCCGGTGTCTTCGCAATCGGCGACCTGGTCGACCACACCTATCGCCAGGCCGTCACCGCCGCCGGCAGCGGGACCAAGGGCGCCCTGGACGCCGAGTGGTACCTGCGCGACATGCCGCCCGACCCCGAGGAGCACTGGGGCAAGAACACGGGCGCCATCGTCGAGGCCGTCGAGGCTTCCTAGCGGCCGCCTGTGGCCGCGATCTGACGGCGAAGCCGGGTCCCACTTGACATACCGGGCGGTATCTGATCAGATACCGACCGGGTATGTGAATGGAGGTCGCGACGGCCGACATCGCAACCGCCTCGACCGCTCGGATACCCGAGCTGCCGCCCGGACCTGACTGGTCCGTCCTCCGCTCGACGCAGCGCTGGTGGCGTCGGCCGCTAGAGACGCTCGATCAGTGCCACTCGCGCTACGGCGACATGTTCACCTACCGGCTGGCGCACGAGGGGACCTGGGTCTTCCTCTCGGATCCCGAGGCGATCAAGCAGGTCTTCACGGGCGATCCGCGGCTGCTGCACGCCGGCGAGGCCAACATCGCGCTCCTGCCGGTGCTGGGCGAGCATTCGGTTCTCCTCCTCGATGAGCCTGCTCACATGAAGGAGCGCAAGCTGATGCTGCCGTCCTTCCACGGCAAGCGCATGCAGGCCTATCGGGAGGTGATGGCGCGGGTGGCGGCCGAGGAGATCGATCGCTGGCCCACCGACAGCCCAGTGCGGATGCGTCCCCGGATGCAGGCGATGACGCTCGAGATCATCCTGCGGGCGGTCTTCGGCGTCGATGAGGGGGAGCGCCTGGCCCGTCTTCGCGACGAGCTGCGGCGCACGCTCAACCTGATCTCCAGCCCGCGCCGGGCGGCCTTCATGGTGCTTCTGGGCCCCGAGCGGCTGCGGCGCTTCCCGCCCTTCAGGCGGAACATGGAGCGGATCGACCGCCTCCTGTTCGAGGAGATCGACGCTCGCCGAGGAACGGCCGACCTCGCCGACCGGGACGACATCCTCTCGCTGTTGCTCCAGGCCCGCCACGAGGACGGCGAGTCGATGAGCAACCGGGAGCTGCGCGACGAGCTGATGACCCTGCTGGTCGCGGGACACGAGACGACGGCGACGGCGCTCTCCTGGGCCGTCGAGTCGCTGGCGAGGCATCCCGCCGAGCTCGACCGGCTCGAGACCGAGATCACGGCCGGGGAGGACGCCTACCTCGACGCCGTGATCAAGGAGACCCTGCGGCTGCGCCCCGTGATCGCCCTGGTGCTTCGCAAGCTCGTGGAGCCGATGGAGATCGGCGGCCGGCTGCTCCCGGCCGGCGTCTCCGTCGCGCCCTCGATCTACCTCGTCCATCGCCGGCCCGACATCTACCCAGAGCCCGAGCGCTTCCGGCCGGAGCGCTTCATCGAGCAGCCGGCAGGCACCTACACATGGATCCCCTTCGGCGGCGGCGTCCGGCGATGCCTGGGCGCGGCCTTCGCGGAGTTCGAGATGGCCGTGGTGCTCAGGGAGCTGGTCGCGCGGAGAAGGCTGCGGCCCGTGGGCGAGCCCGAGCATTCGGTGAGGAGCACGATCACCAACGTCCCGAACAGGGGGGCGGAGGTGCTCGTGGTGCCGCGGTGAGTCAAGCGACCCCCACGCGCGCAGAGCGCAAGGCGGAGACGCGCATGGCCCTGCTCGGCTCGGCCGCTCGACTGTTCAGCAAGCGAGGGCTCGAGGGAACCTCGGTCGATCAGATCGCCGCGGATGCCGGCTACACCAAGGGCGCGTTCTACGCGAACTTCAGCAGCAAGGAGGAGCTCTTCCTGGTCATGCTCGACGAGAAGTACGCCGCCGAGCTCGAGCGGTTCGAGGCCGGTCTGCCGGGGGATGGGGCGTCCGCGGAGGAAATCCGTGCGGCGGCTGAGGACTTCATCCGCTTCGTCTGGACGGACCCCGAGTGGCCGAAGCTCTACTTCGAGTTCGTTGCCTACGCCGTCCGGCACCCGCGATTCCGTGACGAGCTCGCCGCGCGCGATCGAGCGATTCGTGAGCGGATGGCTTCCGTGATCAGCGCCGTGTCCGAGGATCTCCCGGGATCCCTGCCCTTCCCGGCAGAGGATCTGGCGACGATGCTGTTCTGCATGGCCAATGGGTTCGTGATGGGGCAGCTCGTCGAGCCCGGCCTCACCGGCGAGCTTTACGGCACGATGCAGGCGACCTTCTTCCGCGGCGTCGCGGCTTCCGCCCTCGATATCGACCTCGACCTCCAGGGGCTTGCCGAGGCTCAGGACGCGAAGTCGCGCAAGGCGGGCGCGGGCCGGTAGGCCTCGCCCCGCAGCTCACGCAGCTCCTCGAGCACCCCTAGCGCGCGGCTCCATCCCAGCCGCTCCCCCCACTCGAGAGGCCCGATCGGCCAGTTGTAGCCGAGCCGCATCGCCGTGTTGATGTCATCCGCGGTGGCAACCCGCTCGCCGAGCGCGAAGCAGGCCTCGTTGGCGATGGTGGCGCCGAGGCGGGTGAGGACCCCCGGGGCGTTCTCTCCCGCGACCTCCAGCAGCTGATCCTCGTCGAAGATCGGTCGCTCGCCCGGGATGTCGGGATCGCGTGGGCGGTGCGGCGTGTCCTTCTCGTAGAGGTAGAAGCCGTGGCCCGTCTTGCGGCCCAGCCTGCCCGAGGCCACCATTCGCTCGTGGATCGGGGCTGGCCGCCAGCGCGGCTCGCCGAACGACTGCTCCCAGAACGACTTCGCCACGGCGAAGTTGACGTCGATACCGATCAGGTCCATCAGCTCGAAGGGACCCATCCGCAGCCCGGCGCCGAGCCTGACGATGCGATCGACCTCGTCGTGTGGCGCGATCCCCTCCTGCAGCATCCGCAGCGATTCGAGGAAGAACGGCCGCACGCAGCGGTTGGCGACGAAGCCGACGGAGTCCCGGGCGCGGATCGGCGTTCGGCCCATTCCCCTCGCCACCTCGGTGGCCAGCTCCAGCGCCGGCTCCCCGCTCTCGTCGCCGGCCACCACCTCGACGAGCTGCATCAGCGCCGGTGGGTTGAAGAAGTGCATGCCGACGATCCGGGCGGGCTCTGGGATGGCCGAGGCGATGGCGGTGACGGACAGGGAAGAGGTGTTGGTGGCGAGCACGGTGTCCGGGCCGCAGACCGAGGCGAGTCGCTCGAACAGATTCCGCTTCAGGTCAAGATCCTCCGGCGCCGCCTCGATCACCAGGTCGCACTCCTTCAGGACCTCGGCGATGGTGTCGGTCTCGACCCTCTCGAGGGCGTCGATCGCATCCTGCTCGCGCCAGCGGCCTCGCTCAGCCCCGCGGCGGAGGGCGGTACGGAGCTGCTCGAGGCCGTTGCGGAGCGCCTTGCTGTCCAGCTCGTAGATGACCGTGCGATAGCCGCCCAGCGCCGCGATCTGCGCGATTCCCGC
Organism: uncultured Solirubrobacterales bacterium; assembly: GCA_963763985.1. GTDB lineage: Bacteria > Actinomycetota > Thermoleophilia > Solirubrobacterales > 70-9 > DASUPK01. The sequence continues at coordinate 137,039 of CAVXQO010000020.1, forward strand.
GCCCATCGTCCCCGCGCCGACAACGCCGACTCGCTCGACCGTCATTCCGAGATGGTCGGCGGGACCATCGCGTTGATCCCAGTGGCGTCCCGCCCGATGATCAGCTTGTGGATCTGGGAGGTTCCCTCGTAGAGGGTGGTGACGCGGGCGTCGCGGAGATAGCGCTCGACCGGGTAGTCGTCGACGTAGCCGGACCCGCCGTGCACCTGGATGGCGGCGTTGGCGCACTCGACGGCGGCCTCGGTTGCGTAGTACTTCGCGATCGAGGTCTCGACCGTGTTGCGCTCGCCGCGATCCTTGAGGCCACCGGCGCGATAGACGAGCAGCCGGGCAGCGTCGCGCTTCACGATCATGTCGGCGATCAGCTCCTGGACGAGCTGGAAGCTCGCGATCGGCACCCCGAACTGCTTGCGCTCCTTCGCGTAGGCGACCGAGGAATCAACGCAGCCGTCGCAGATCCCGACGCAGCCGGCGGCCACGCTGTAGCGGCCATTGTCGAGCGCGCTCATCGCGATCTTGAAGCCATCGCCGACCTCGCCGAGCAGGGCGTCATCGGGGACCTGCACCTCGTCGAGTGAGATCTCCGCGGTGTCGGAGGCCCGCAGGCCGAGCTTGCCGTGGATCTCCTGGGCGCTGTAGCCATCGCTCGCCGTCGGTACCAGGAAGCAGGCGAGGCCCTTGTGCTTCTTCTCGGGATCCGTCTGGGCGAAGACGAGCGCGACCTCGGAGACGTTCCCCATCGAGATCCACATCTTGTTGCCTGTGATCGTCCAGCCCGAGTCCGTCTTCTTGGCGCGGGTGCGCATGCTCGACGGATCGGAGCCCGCGTCGGGCTCTGTCAGGGCGAAGCAGCCGAGGGCCTCGCCGGAGCAAAGGCGGGGGAGCCACTGCTCTTTCTGCTCTTCGGTCCCCCAGCGCTCGATCGAGCCGGCGACCAGCGAGGTTTGGACCGAGACCACCGTGCGCGCCGAGGAATCGACGCGTCCGACCTGCTCAACGATCAGCGCATAGCTCAGGTAGTCGAGGCCCCGGCCGCCGTACTCCTCGGAGACCGGAGCGCCGAGGTAGCCCATCTCGCCGAGCATCGAGGCGAGCTCGCGGTCGAAGCGGGCGGCGCGGTCGTTGTCGCGCACCCGCGGGGCAATCTCCTTGTCGCAGAACTCGCGGGCGCTCTCGGCGATCAGGCGCTGCTCGTCTGTCAACTGGAAGTCCAAAGCTCGGCTCAGCCTCGATTCAGGACAACCTCAGGTTGAGACCTGCATCTCTCGCGCCAGCACCGAGCCGAATGATTCGGCCGCCTCGCGAGTCCGCTCGCCGGGCACGTGGGGCAGCTCGCGGCCATCGATCGCGGAGACCGGCTGCACCTCGCGGACGGTGGACGCCAGGAACGCCTCATGGGTCCCGCGGAGGTCCTCGATCTGGAAGGCCCCTTCCTCGACGTGCAGCTCTCGGACGATTCGATCTCTCGTGATCGACTCGAGGATCCCCACGTCGATGGCCGGGGTGAGCAGAACTCCGTCATACGAGACCCAGAAGACGGTCGACGTCGGAGCCTCGAGTACGACGCCATCGGGGCGCACGAGAACCGCCTCGTCCGCCCCTTGACCCTGGGCCAACCGCGTTGACTCCATGTTGGCGGCGTAGGAGAGCGACTTGACACCGTCCAGGATCACGCTTGGCGAGTAGGTGACGGTCGCCAGCCGGACGGTCTCACCTCGCGCCGGGAGGTTCTCGGTGAAGGCGAGGCGCCGGCCGCCGCGCGTCAGGACCAGCCTGAGCTGCCCCTCGTGGTCGCCGAATTCGGCGAGCAGGGCCGAGATCTCTGCCTCGAGAGGCTCGCGCTCCACCGGGAGCTCGATGGCTGCCGCGGAACGCTCCAGGCGGTCGAGATGCTCCGACAGGGCGAACGGCCTGCCGGCATAGAGCCGAATCACCTCGAAGACCCCGTCGCCGCGCAGCAGGCCGTCGTCGGAGGCGGGGACGCGCGCCTCCGGGGTGGGCACGATCCGGCCGTCGACGCTGGTCAGCTCCGGCGAGGGCATCGAACGCGAGGCTACAGCGCCTCGACCACGGTCGCGACGCCCTGCCCGACGCCGACACATAGGGTCGCGATCCCGTAGCGGCCTCCTCGGCGACGCAGCTCCCAGACCAGGCTGGTCATCAGCCGTGCGCCCGAGCAGCCGAGCGGGTGGCCGAGGGCGATCGCGCCGCCATTGACGTTGAGGCGCTCCTCGTCGATGCCGAGGCCCTCGGCGCACGCCAGCACCTGGGATGCGAAGGCCTCATTCAGCTCGATCAGGTCGATCTGATCCAGCTCGAGCCCCGCGCGCTCGAGCGCCTTGGGGATCGCGATCATCGGCCCGATCCCCATGTAGGCCGGGTCCACGCCGGCGACGCCGATCGAGACTATGCGCGCCATCGGCTCGCGGCCCAGCTCCTGGGCCGCCTCCTCGCTGGCGAGCACCAGACAGGCGGCGCCGTCGTTGAGCGTCGAGGAGTTGCCAGCGGTGACGGTGCCGCCCTCGCGGAATGCGGGCTTCAACTTGGCGAGCTTCTCCATCGAGGTGTCTTCTCTCGGTCCCTCATCGACCGACATGGTCGTGGGCTCGTCGCGGCGGCTCTTGGGCGGCACCTCGACCGGCACGATCTGCTCATCGAAACGCCCCTCCTGTCGGGCGGTGACCGCGCGCTGATGGCTCTGCAGCGCGAAGCGGTCCTGTTGATCCCGCGAAATTCCATAGCGATCGGCGACGTTCTCCCCGGTCTCGCCCATCGACTCCGTTGAGTAGAGCTCGGACATCCGCGGGTTGATCATGCGCCAGCCGAGCGTCGTGTCGTAGAGGGTCTGCTCGCCACGGGCGAGTCCGGATTCAGGCTTCGGCATCACCCAGGGAGCCCGAGCTCATCGACTCGACGCCGCCCGCGAGGTAGAGCCGTCCCTCGCCGAGCCGGAGCGCCCGGGAGGCCCCGTTGACCGCCTCGAGGCCCGAGGCGCAGAGCCGGTTAACGGTCACCCCGGGCACGTCGACAGGCAGCCCGGCCAGCAGCGCCCCCATCCGAGCGACGTCCCGGTTGTCCTCACCGGACTGATTGGCGGCGCCCATGTAGACGTCGTCGATCCGCTCGGGATCGAGGCCGGTGCGCTCGACCGCCGCCGAGATCACGTGTGCGGCGAGGTCGTCCGGCCGAATCCGGGAGAGGCCGCCGCGGTAGCCGCCCATCGGGGTGCGAAGGGCGTCGATGATCAGGGCCTCTGGCACGGCAGATGAGACTAGCGGTAGCCTCAACCGTGGGAGATGGTCTTCATTGCCCTAACGCTTGGGCTTCTCGTCCTGCTCTTCGTGATCATGGCCGTGCTCGCCCGCACCTTCCAGGGCCACAGCGTGGCCGATCTGCTCGACTGGAAGCCGACGCGCTCGCCCGAGGTGGAGGCCCAGAACGAGGTCGACGACGTCCGGCAGATGATCGATGCCCAGAACGCCCTGCGCAGAAAGCGGGGTGCGAAGGAGATCACCGAGGCGGATGTGGAGCGGCAGGCGCGCGAGGATCAGGCGATCCGGGCGCGAGGGCGCGGCCCGTTCGCCCAGCAGGGCGACGAGGAGTAATTGGCCCGCGCGCTGATCGTCGGCTGCGGCTGCCGCGGCCGTGAGCTTGGTGCCCAGCTCGCGGCGCTCGGCTGGCAGGTGCGCGGGACGAGCAGGGAGCGGACCGGGCTGACCGCGATCGCAAGCGGCGGGCTTCGAGCCGGCCGAGGCGGACCCGGACCGGCCGGGCACGGTGCTCGATCTCTGCGCCGACGTCGCCGTGGTGGTCTGGCTGCTGGGCTCTGCCGCCGGTGATGCGGACGCGATCGCGGCGATCCACGGCTCGCGGCTCGAGCGCCTCCTCGAGAAGCTGGTGGACACCCCGGTGCGGGGCTTCGCGTACGAGGCGGCCGGGTCCGTCGACGAACGGCTCCTGGTGGAGGGCCGGGAGATAGTCGAGCGGGCGGGGGAGACGTGGCGCATCCCGGTGGCCCTGCTGGCCGGCGGCCGGGATCAGCCCGGGTGGGCCGGGCGGAGCGCGGAGGCGGTGGCCGGGCTACTGGCCGTTTGAGCTGCCCTGAAAGGCGTTCGCCTTCGAGGGCGGTGCGCAGGGGCTCTGCGCCGGGATCGGATACTGATTGCCGGGCTCTCCGCAGGGGGTCGAGGGCGACACCGGCCTTGCGCCCTGCTGCGCAACCTGCTCGGCGTTGGCCGGCGTGGTTGACCAGGGCGCGGCGTCCTTGAAATGGGTGGGCGGCTTGTCGAACAGCCCGACCAGGATCAGCCAGCCGCCGAGAATGACGACGAGCACCGCCGCGACGGCGACGAAGAACATGACCTGGCTGCGGCGAGAGGGGCCGTAGGAATGGCCGACGACCTGACGGCGCTTGTCCTGCCCCATCGCATCGAGCGTCGTCGGCGTGTAGTGCTCCGCCTCCATACCCAATAACAACGATACCGCTAGGAGGGAGCGGGGCGGCACAGACAAGGTAATTGAGCTAAAATCTGATCAGGATTACCTAGTTAGACAATTCAGCAAGAGAGGCGAACGATGGCCGATTACGCAAACGACGTACTGGTCGACACCGATTGGGTGGCCGAGCATCTCGACGACGACGACATCCGGATCGTCGAGGTGGATGAGAATCCGGCGCTCTACGCCGAGGCGCACATCCCGGGCGCGATCGGATTCGACTGGAAGAGGGACCTTCAGGATCAGGTCAAGCGCGACTTCCTCGGGCCCGAGGACTTCGGGAAGCTGATGGGCAGTCGCGGCATCTCGAACGACCACACGATCCTGCTCTACGGGGATCGGAACAACTGGTTCGCCGCATACACCTACTGGTACTTCCGCTACTACGGCCACGACAAGGTCAGGCTGATCAACGGGCCCCGCGAGAAGTGGATCGCGGAGGACCGCCCGACCAGCACCGACGTGCCGTCTCATCCAGAGGCGACGTTCGAGGCGAAGGCCGGCGACGACGCGATCCGGGCCAAGCGCGACGAGGTGCTGTCTGCGCTCGACTCGAGCACCAATCTGGTCGACGTCCGCAGCCCGCAGGAGTACTCGGGCGAGCTGATCGCGATGGCCGGGTACGAGCAGGAGGGTGCGCAGCGGGCCGGTCACATCCCCGGTGCGGCATCCGTGCCGTGGGCCCAGGCCGTCAACGAGGACGGCACGTTCAAGTCCGCCGACGAGCTCCGCGAGCTCTACGAGGGCAAGGGCGTGATCGAGAACGGCACCCCGATCATCGCCTACTGCCGGATCGGCGAGCGCTCGGCCCACACCTGGTTCGTCCTCCACGAGCTGCTCGGGCAGCGGGACGTCAAGAACTACGACGGCTCGTGGACCGAGTGGGGCAACCTGGTGGACGTGCCGATCGAGAAAGACGCGTAGGCAGTGAAGGGACGGCGACCGGCCCGCCGGCCGGTCGCCGTCCCGCTCACTTCACGACGCGGTACTTGAGGTGCGCTACCCCGGGTGCCTCGACCGCGCGGAGCTGTTCAAGCTTCAGATCGCCTCCGATTCCGTCGAAGAGGCGCTCTCCACCCCCGAGGATCAGCGGCGAAACGTGGACCTCGACCTCGTCGACCAGGCCGGCGGCCAGGTACTGATTGATGATGGCGGCGCCGCCTCCGATGAGGACGTCCTCGTCGCCGGCCGCTTCCTTCGCCTGCTCCATGGCGGACTCGACCCCGTCGGTGACGAAGGTGAAGGTCGTATCCGAGAGGGTGAGCGACTCGCGCTCGTGATGAGTGACGACGAAGACCGGCTTGTGGAACGGCGGGTCCTCGCCCCACCATCCGTTCCATTGATCATCGCCCCAGGGGCCGCCGGCCGGCGGGCCGAACATCCCGCGTCCCATGATCTCTGCGCCGACGTTGTCGCGCGATTCCTCGACAATCGCCGTGCTGGCGTTGACGTCGCCGCCTTCCCTCCCATGTGGCTCCCTCCAGGCCTTCAGCTCGATGACCCAGTCGTGTAGCTGCTCGCCGCCCTCGCCGAGCGGGTTCTCCTCGCTCTGGTTGGGGCCGGCCACGTAGCCGTCCAGCGAAACACTGATGTGAACTCTCACTTTGCTCATGCCCTATAGACGCCTCCTCGTTCCGAAACTCATCGCAGTGGCCGGTCGAGACGCTGAAAGAGGTCGCTGAGGATACGTGCGGTCGCGCCCCAGATCAGCTTGTCGGTGATCAGGAACGTGTCGGTCTTGATCGGAACGCCGCGGCGCACCAGGCGGCGTCTTTCGTATGCGGCGCCCAGGTCGTCGAGCGAGGCGATCAGGACGCTCTCGACCTCCGCCGGGTTCGGCTCGAAGCGCAGCCCATCCTCGATCAGGCCGACGAACGGGTGGACCTTGTAGTTGGTGACGAAGGTGCCGATCGGAGGGAGCGCCCCTACAACCTCGACGTTGTCGCGGGACAGCCCGATCTCCTCCTCGGCTTCACGGAGAGCCGTATCCAGGAGCTCCTCCGCGTCGTCGCGCCTTCCGCCTGGGAACGAGATCTCGCCCGCGTGCCTGCTCAGGTCCGAGCGCCGCTCCGTGAAGACCAGGCCCGGGTTGTCGGGCCAGCCGTGCATGGGGACGAGCACCGCCGCCTCCGTGCTGCCGTGGGCGTCGAGCTGCTCGGCGTTCGCGGGGGAGAGCAGCAGCGAACTCAGGTCAGATGATGATTTGGACGACTCCGCCATCGACGCTCCACGCCGCCCCGGAGGTGTAGGACGCATGCTCGGAACAGAGAAAGACGATCGCACCGGCGACCTCGTCGACCTCGGCCAGCCGGCCGATCGGGCGACCCGAGGCAGCGGCTTCGACGGCCTCCTCCCGGCTGGACAGCCCCTCCATCTCCATCACCTGGTCGAGCAGGCCACCGTCGTCCGTCCAGAGCTCTGACTTGACCGCGCCGGGACAGATCGCGTTGATCAGGACGCCGTGCGCCGCGTACCGGTCGGCGTAGAGCCGCGACAGCGAGAGCTCGGCGGCCTTGGCCACGGAGTACTCGGGCGTGGTGCCAGAGGGGCGCTTTCCCGACGAGCTGGAGACGTTGACGATGCGGCCCCAGCCACGCTCGCGCATCGCGGGAACGGCGGCGCGCATCAGGCGCATCGGCCCCATCACGTTCAGCTCCCATGCTGCGTACCAGTCCTCGTCAGGAACGTCGTCGAGATCCCGCCGGCGGGCGGTGCCGGCGTTGTTGACCAGGACGTCGACCCGGCCAAGGCGCTCGTCGGCTTCTCGAACGATGCGCTCGGCAGCCTCGGCCTCGGTCACGTCCGCGACCAGCGACTCGGCGCGACCGCCCGCCTCCTGGCCTGCGGCGGCGCACTCGTCAGCCGCCTCCACCAGCCGGTCCTCGGAGCGGGCCACGAGCAGTACGTTGGCGCCCTCGGCGCAGAGCATCCGGGCGGTCGCCAGGCCGATGCCGCGGCTGGCACCCGTCACCACGCAGGCTCGACCGCTGAGCCCCAGGTCCACCGGCTAGGCCTCGATCAGCTCGAGCGAGTCGTCGATCTCGACATCGTCCGCCATCAAAGCCCTGTGCACCGGGCACTTGCGGGCGATCACCAGGATCCGCTCGCGCTGGTCGTCGCTGAGCTCCGCTGCGGTCTTGATCTGGACGTCGAACTTCGCCGGTGAGTCGGTGGTCGCCTCGGTGAAGTCGACGGCGACCTCGACCTCGCCCAGGTCCCACTCCTTGCGGTCGGCGTACATCTCGATCGTGATCGCCGCGCAGCTGGCAAGCGAGGCCGCCAGCAGTTCGGTCGGCCTCGGGCCCTGGTCTCCGCCGCCAACGTCCTCCGGCTCGTCGGCGATCAGGCGATGCTCGCGGATCTCGATCTCGTGCTCGTAGCCCTTGCGGCGGCGCGCGACAGCGCTCAGCATCAGCCCTTCTCCCTTCCCTCGAAGATCTGTGGGTTCGGCTCGTCGGCGAAGCGGGCGAGGGCGAAGGCGAGGTCCGAGGCGCGGTTCAGGTAGCGCAGGACGGCGTCGGAGGCGAGGCCGTCGGACTCGCGGAGCTGCACCACGCGCCGCTCCGCGCGACGAATCGCCGACCGGGCGACGTCCAGCGCCGCGGAGAGCTCGGTCCCCCCGGGGATGACGAAATGGGGCGGCAGGTCAACCTGGTTCATGTAGCGGTCGATGTCCACCTCGAGTGCCTCGACCATCCCGTCGGTGATCCGGCTGATGCCGTCCTGGAGGCGATCGGCGGCCTCCGGCGATGTCGCCAGCTCGGCGCCGGCGACGAACAGGTCGTGCTGGAGGGAGAGGATCGTGGCCTGCAGGTCCGCCTGGTTTTCGCCGTTGCAGAGCGCGCGGGCGACGCCGAGCGCTGAGTTGGCCTCGTCGATGGAGCCGTAGGCCTCCGTGCGGGCATTTGTCTTCGGCACGCGCCCCCCGTACCAGAGGGAGGTCGTGCCGTCGTCGCCCTTCTTCGTGTAGATCTTGACCACGGGAGCCGACCATACCCGCTCGCTCCGCTTCGGGCTAAGCAAGCGGGTTGAAGGCAATCCCCGTAAGGAGCTTGGGGAAGAAGTAGGTCGACTTCGGGGGCATCGTCTCTCCCTCCGCGGCGACCGCGCGGACCTGATCGATTGGCGTGGGGCGGAGCAGGAAAGCCGCCTGGTAGTCGCCGACGTCGATCTTGTGCAGGGCCTCGCCGATGTTCGGGGTGTACCCGATGCCGCGCTTGGCGGCGATGTCATCGGTGCTCATCCCGAGGATTCCCTTGAGGACCAGCTCTTCGAGGATGGCCGCGTCCAGGCTGCGGTACGCGTCGGAGCGGCCGGCGAGGGCGTCGTCGAGGAGAGCGCTGTCGCGGAGGCGCAGCCTGAAGCTGCCCTGGGAGTGCGCGTCGATGTAGCCGAACACCCCGACGCCCTCGGTGCCGCCCGGGTCGAGGTCGTTGACCGGCACCTGCTCGACCTCGAAGACCTCCTTCAGGCCGTTGCCGAGCGCCTCCCGTTTGGCGGGGTCGTCCGCGAGACCGGAGATCAGCCGGTGGGTGGGGAAGACGGTGAGGCCCGGATCCTCCAGCGAGACCAGCGCCATCAGGACGTAGTCGGCGGGGCCGCCGGCGCCGACCTCGCGCTGGTAGGCGAGCGAGGTCTCGTAGCGATGGTGGCCGTCGGCGATCAGCAGCTCGCCTGGCCCGAGCTCGGACGCGATCGCCTCGTGCACGGCCGGGTCGGGAACCCGCCAGACGCGGTGGGTGGTGCCGTCGGCGTCGGTGACCTCGCCCCAGGGATCCCCGTCGAGCGCAGGCTCGAGGTGCTGCCAGGCGTCGCCGGGATGCAGGGCGAAGATCGGGGAGAGGTTGTGTCGGGTCGCGCGGGTGAGCCGCAGCCGGTCCTCCTTCGGGCCGGGCTGGGTGCGCTCGTGGGGGCGGATCCCCTCGCCGTAGGGGGCAAGCTTGACGCGCGCGAGGAAGCCGCGGCGGGTGAGCCGCGAGCCGTCCGGCGCGGTGTAGTCCTGCTCCAGCGCCCAGATCTGGGGATCGGCGTCGCGGATGAGCGCTCCCTCCTCGGTCCAGCGGCCGAGGAGCGTTGCGGCATGCTCGTACGGATCTCCGCCCTCGGGATCTCGTGGCAGGTCCAGCTCGACGACGTTGTAGGGCGAGCGCCCGGCGAGCTCGGCGCGCTGGTCCTCGTCGATCACGTCATAGGGAGGGGCGACGACCTCGGCGAGACGCGCCGACCTTGTCGAGGTCGTAATGGACCCCCTGAATTGGACTGACCTCGGCCACGAGCGCGGAACCCTAGCCAGCCAGGACCCAGCACACACCCGTCACATTCTGCGCGCCACACGTGAACGAACCGCTCGTTCGACTGTGGTCATGGCATATCCGCTCTACGTGCGCGAGAAGGCGCGCGAGCTCCGCCGCAAGGAACAACTCACGATCGACCAGATCGCTGAACGACTAGCGCTGCCCAGGACGACTGTTTACTACTGGGTCGGAGACCTGCCGATGTCCGCGCTCCGGTCCTGGAGGTGGTTTTGCGGAGCAGGCTCGGAGGAAGGGCAACCGGCGAATGCAGGCCAAGTACCGGCGAATCCGGGAGGAGGCCTACGAGCTTGGGCACTGGGAATTCCCGCGCGTTGCTTTTGACCCGACCTTTCGGGACTTCGTCTGTCTCTACATCGCCGAGGGATACAAGCGTTCCCGAAACACGGTCTCGATCGCAAACTCCGACGCTGCGCGTCATCAAGCTCGCAAACCGCTGGATTGTGCGGTTTCTCGAGGCGACCCATTGACTACTCGCGTTCAGCACCATGCGGACCAAAGATTTGATGACCTCGCATCGTTTTGGAGTGACCAGCTTCAGGTCGCGCCGGCCGAAATCGGATTTCAGCGGAAGTCGAACAGCAGTCAACTCAGATATCGCAAGTGGCGGAGAAGCCTACGGTGCGCTGACAATCCGAACCAACGACACGGTCTTTCGCGCCCGCCTGCAAGGGTGGATTGATCGGCTCCAACAGGCCTGGTTAGACTCGGCGCACGGGGCGTAGCGAAGCCTGGTTATCGCGCGGCTTTTGGGGAGCCGAGATCCCCGGTTCGAATCCGGGCGCCCCGACTTCAAGCCCCGCGCTCTTCGGTTCGAGAAATGTCACCCCATTGCCGGGACGCGTTCCGGCAGATCAGCCGTTGTGCTCTACCCGATCGATCGCGGCGTGGGTGCTCTTCGCCGCATCCGGATCGGCCAGGTCGATGCCAGGGGGCAGCTCCACGTGCAGCTCGCCCGACGGGTCGAGGCCGATGTGCGCCGTCTCGGCGCGGCAGTCGAGGACGTGCCCGCCGCGCCGACGGTCCTCGCTGATGAAGTGGAGGTGCCAGCCGGCGACCTCGATCCCCTCGGCGTACTCCGGGAAGCGGAAGCCGAGCATGGTGCCGTCCACGCCGGTGAGCTCGAAGACCTGCTGCTCGCCCACCACCTCGGTCAGCGGCCGGTAGGGCGGCTCCTGGCGCGGGACCGATCGCGCCCTGACCTGCTCGAAGCGCCCATCGATACGGACCGCGCAGGAGGCGGTGTCGGCCGGGATCCTCCGGTCGATCTCGGCGAGCAGCCGGTCATGGTCGAGGGACCCCTCGAGGTCGAACTCGATCGCCGGCTCGAACGGGGCGACCACCGCGAACGGCGTTCTCTCGTCCCGCGCAACCTCGGAGACGTTGCCCTCGACGTCCGCGCGATAGAAGCGCCCGTCGATCGCGATCATCTCGCCGTCCAGATGATTGAGGGTCCCGAGCCCGAGGTCGCCGTGCTCCGCGAGCTCAGCGAAGCTGACGTCGCCCTCGAAGGATCCTTCCAGCAGCGCCCCGATCGTCGAGGCCTGGAAGAGCACATGCGGGTCATGCTCGGCGTGCAGGTCGGCGTGCCGCATCGCCTCGACGTGCAGCGAGCGGATCCAGCGCTCGTCGAGGCTCAACGCGCCGGGTCCAGCGTTCGAGCGGTCTCGGACTTCGGCACCTCACGCTGATCCGGGTTGGTGCCCAGGACCCGATCGCTCAGGTTGTTCGTGATCCCGTGCCAGAAGTGCTCGTTCTTGAAGTGGTGGAGGCGGTGGTTTCGCCAGATCGCCTTGTAGGCGCCGGTGCGCGGCCGGTAGGCGGTGTGGATCAGGAAGTGGGTCCACTCGTAGACGAAGACCATGCAGTAGCCGGCGATCGCGGCGCTGACCATCGCGCCCAGCGGGACCGGCCCCGCGGTCAGCGTCACGATGCCGACCCCCAGCGCGATGGTGAGCGGCACCGCCACCAGCATCAGGAACGCCGCCTGCCACCAGTAGAGGAGGACCATGTCCAGGTCGTTCGGGTCGCCATGGTGGGCGCGGTGGGCGCGTGCCGCCACGGTCTCGAGCTCGCGGCCGCGGATCCTGACCGGCTTCGCGTGCAGCAGGTAGACGTGGATCGCCCACTCGCCGAACGGGTAGATGGCCAGCATCGCCGCGACCGCGACGGCGTCGCGCCAGCTCAGATCGCCGACCACCGCGCGCACCACCAACAGCGCCAGGACGCCCGCGCCGAGCGCCCAGGGCGACTCCTTGCGCAGGAACTCCCGCCGCGCCTGCCCCAGCGAGCTGACCTCTCCGGAACGCACTGTCAGGGCAGCGTAGTGCTCGGGCCGACTGCGACACGCCGATGCACGCCTGGGTAAAGTCGCTCGCCTACGCATTTCTAGGTATAGGCGACGGGCAGAGGAAATGGGGCGAGAAGTGACGGGCAGATCCGCGAAGTCGACGATCCGTAAGCGGCGATTGATGGCGATCGCGCTCGCACTCGGGCTGCTGATCGCGCTGCCCGCACTCGCTCTGGCACACATCGAGCGGGCCTCGTACTGGCCCGACCCGGCCGCCGACACGTCGGTCAACCCGCCCGCCGGAGGATCGGTCCCCGCCGTCCGCAGCCTCTTCAGCGCGCTCAAGAAGAAGGAGCCGGGCAAGACGCGGGTCGTCTGCGGAAAGGTGCCGAAGAAGAAGCTGCGGAAGCACGGCAGCGTCAAGAAGCTCTCCAGGAACAAGTCGATCAAGGCTCTGAACAGAGGCCTGAAGTCGGCGCGAGCCAACGGCTTCCAGCTGCGCCCCTCCCAACCTGCCATCCGGGTCAGCAAGAAGGACGCCAAGAAGCTGCGCCGCTTCAACATCAAGCTGCTCCGGCGCTGCCATTACAACTCGATTCAGGCGGCCGTCACCGCCTCGCACAACAACGACCGGGTGGAGGTCATGCCCGGCACCTACACGGAGCCGGCCTCGAGGGCCAAGCCGACCAATGACCCGTCCTGCGCCAACCTCAAGGAGACGAACGACAAGGGCGAAACGGGCGCCGTGTCGTACCGCTACCAGGCGCAGTGCCCGAACGACCAGAACCTGATCGCGGTGATCGGCCGCGAGCCCGGGCCGAACCCGCCCCCGCAGCCGCCGGCCGTGGACCGTCACGGCATCCCGGACCTCGGGCCCTGCATCCGCTGCAACCTTCAGATCCAGGGCACCGGCGTCAGCCCCGACGACGTCGTGGTCGACGCCGGCGATCCCGTCGCTCGGCGATCACTCGGCGCCCGGGCCCAACCCGCCGCGCTACGCCAAGGACGTCGGCATCAGGGCGGACCGCGCCGACGGCTTCGTGCTCGACAACGTCAAGGTGCGCCACGCCAATGAGCACGACGTCTACATCACGGAGACGGACGGCTCGACGGTCGACCGCGTGAAGATGGCCTACGCCGGCGAGTACGGCCTGCTCACCTTCGTCGCCGATCACTCGCTGATCGAGAACTGCGCCGCCTGGGGCAGCGGGGACTCAGGCCTCTACCCCGGCGCCGCCGCCGACCTCGGCGACGCCGTCCCGCCGGATCAGCGCCGCTACGGCACCGAGATCCGCGAACTGCGACAGCTTCCACAACGCCCTCGGCTACTCGGGGACCGACGGCAACGCCGTCTGGATCCACAACAACGAGTTCTACGGAAACACCCAGGGCTTCTCGACGGACGTCTTCACCGCCCCGGGGCACCCGGGCTTCCCGCAGGACTCGGACCTGATCGAGAACAACGACTTCTACTCGAACAACTTCAACGACTATCTGCCTCGCTGCACGGCCGGGCAGACGCCGGGACCGATGGGCCCGAATCAGGGCTGCTCGGACTTCAGCCCGAGCGTGCCGGTTCCGGTCGGGACCGGGCTGTGGATCGCGGGCGGCAACCACAACATCGTCCGCAACAACCACTTCTGGGACAACTGGCGCCGCGGCGTCATGCTCTTCGGCGTCCCGGATCAGCTTGTCTGTGGTCCGAGCGGCAGCGTCGACACGAGCCAGCTCGCCGGCTGTGACCCGACCAAGGTCCCGCCGTCGACCTCGTACAACAACCAGTTCTACGGGAACGTCATGGGCGTGGCCCCCGACGGCTCCAAGCAGCCCAACGGCACGGATTTCTGGTGGGACGACTTCGCCGGCAACACCGGCAACTGCTGGCACGGCAACACCGGGGTGAACGGCGATCGAGCCAGCCTGACCAGCACGCCGCCGCAGGCCCCGCTCGCCGGGCAGTCCCTGCCGGGATTCCTGCCGGAGAACTGCTCGAGCAGCACCGGCACGGGCGGACCGGCGCAGGAGGCCGAGCTGCTCAACTGCTTCGCGGACATCACCGCGGACACGAGCACCTGCGACTGGTTCGCCACGCCCGCCAAGCCATAGTCCGGACATGTGAGGGAGTTCAGGCGGTTCCGAGCGCCTGGCTCTGTGACCTCTGGCTGGCGGAACGGATCGCCACGCAGATCTAGGGCGTGCGGGAGGGGGGCCGACCCGAGGAGCCTCTCCCGTTTGGCTCCGCGCGCCGGTCCCTTCCTGTTTCCCGCGGTGTACCCCTGAGTAAGACTCGAAGACCGGCGGGCATCATACCTAATTTTGCGCTACATGAAATTGATTAGATCGATTGTCCACTGTTGGGCGCACGCGACGACACAATTGGCCGCGAGGGGCGGCGGTACGCTCCTCGTGCCGGCCCCCGTAGCTCAGCTGGATAGAGCGTCGGCCTTCTAAGCCGAATGCCGCAGGTTCGAGTCCTGCCGGGGGCGCTCTGCCCATTCCGCCGAAACTTCTGCAGGGCGGCGTGGGTTAGATTGCCGGAGCCAATGGGGACGTAACCCGGGGACGGAGCCCCGGGACGAGAGAGGAGAGCACTTGCACGCCCACGCCGTTTCGCTTCGTTTCCGGATGACCCTCGCACTGGCCGTCATCGGCCTGGCCGGCATTTTGTTCGCCGCCAGCTCGCCGCAGGCGGATGCCAAGGCCAAGGGCAAGTCACATGTCAAGGTCACGAAGGGGCCGAAGGGGCTGAAGTTCTACAAGCCGCCGAAGAAGAAGAAGCTGCCGAAGCAGCACGGCCAGCTGATCTGGGCGCGCAACGCGACCGGCCTCGTGCCGCTCCAGAACGCCCGCTACACGAAGCTCGTCCTCTACTCATCGCGTACGCCGCAGGGCGCCAAGACGGCCGTCTCCGGATCCATCAGCGTCCCGAGGGGCAAGCCGCCCAAGGGTGGCTGGCCGGTGATCACCTGGGCGCACGGGACGACCGGCGTCGCGGACGTCTGCGCACCCTCGCGCAACAGCGTGACCTCACCGGCCGAGCCCTACATCTCCTACATCTACCCGGACCTGAACGCCTGGCTCGCAGGCCGGCTACGCCGTGCTCCAGACCGACTACCAGGGCCTCGGTACGCCGGGCCCGCACGCCTACCTGGTGGGCGTGGCCGAGGGGCGGAGCGTCCTCGACATCGTCTCGGCGGCGCGCCAACTCGACCCGCAGATCAGCAAGCGCTACCTGATTGCCGGCCACTCGCAGGGCGGCCAATCCGCGCTCTTCGCAGCCGGCCTTGCGCAGAGCTGGGAGCCGAAGCTGAAGCTGCGTGGAACGGTTGCGTTCGCGCCGGCGTCCCACATCCTCGACCAGTCATCGCTGTTGCCGGGACTGAAGAGCCCGAGCTCGCTGACCGCGCTGGCGACCCTGATCATCAGCGGGGCCTCGACACAGTCGAGCGCGATCAACGTGAACGCGATCCTCTCGGACCAGGTGCTCCAGTTCTATCCGCTGCTCGACAGCCAGTGCCTGGCGCAGCTCAGTACCTCCAGTGAGCTCGGCGGCATCCCGCCGTCCCAGCTCGAGCGCTCCGGCGTCGACCTGAGCGCGCTCAACCCTGTGCTGGCGGCGATGAACCCCGCGGTCCGGACGGCGCCACCGATCCTGCTCGAGCAGGGGACGGCCGACACGACCGTGTTCCCGTTCTACACGGACCAGCTCAACGGCGAGCTGGTCGGCGCCGGCGATCAGGTCACCTACACCAAGTACCCGGGCATCACTCACGCGGGCGTGGTGACGGCCGGGGAGGCCGACGCGCTCGCCTTCTTCCAGGCCCACCTGCCGCCGCGCTGAGCCGTGCACCCGGGGCCGCAGCCGACGGCCCCGGGTCCCGCTAGATTGAGGGCACGCGGTGGGCGTAGCTCAGTTGGTAGAGCTCCTGGTTGTGGTCCAGGTGGTCGCCGGTTCGAGTCCGGTCGCTCACCCCTCAAGGAAAGCCCCGCGCCAGCGGCACACCCGGCATCGGCCGACGTGAGCCATCGGGCTCATTTCGCCTGCCATGGTTGGCCCATGTACCCCGACCTCGATTCGTGGTTGCCCGACCCGCAGGTGCGCACTCGCCATCGCAGCTCCGCCGAAGCCGATGCCGATCGACTGTGGCACGCGGCAGAGCATGTACGGCTCTGTGACGCGCCCGCACTTGGACGGGCAGTCCGCTGGCGAATTCCTGGCAACTCGCCGGACGTGTCCTTCCGCGACCTGTTCCGGCAATACCCCTTTGCGGTGATCGTTGAGGGAACTCGCTGGTCCGTTTCGGGCATGTGTGGGCGAATCTGGACTCTTCGGCGGGACTACCCTCGAATCGAGGGCTCGGACGACTTCTTGGCGTGGGAGGAGCAGGGGACTGTCCGGGTGCTCCTGGCTCACTGGATAGAGCCGGACGGGCCCGGACGAAACTCGCTCGTAAGCGAGGCACGGATCAAACCGGTCGACCGTCAGGCTGGCTTACGTCTCCGGGCACTGTGGGCAATCGTCGGGCACTTCGAGCGGTTCATCGGTGGGGAGGTCCTGCGCGCCGCGGTCCGAGATGCAGAGCGGGCTTAAGCGCTCGCCTGGGCGAGAGTCTGATCAGAGAGCGCTCCTTTCCATGCAAAGTGGATGGCCGCTTCTCGTCCAAAGCGGCTACTCCGCCAGCCCGGCCGCTTCGAGGGCTTCCGCTCGATCAAGAAAGCTTTGCGCCTGATTGATCTGTCCATCTCTGAACGCGACGAGGTGGCACCACGGCCAGTCCACCGGAGGGGCATCCGTAGAGACCCCGTGGAACCGGGCAATGCCCAGCGCCCTGTCGTCGAGGTCAATGATCTCCTCGACGGCGATGGAGACCTCGTCGTAGATCCAGAGTTCTGCCAACCAGCGGCGAACGTTCTCCTTACCGCTGTGCGTTCCCCCGCCGGGAAAGCGCGGGTCGCTGATCCAGACGATGTCATCGGTTGCGAACTTCAAAAACCCCTCGGCTCCTCGGGTCTCAGCGAGCTTGTAGGCCCGGCGCAGGAGCTCGACGTTCTCCTCAGCGTCCCGCGTTCCCTCGAGGTATACGTCGACTACTTCGTCCCCCGGAACTGGAAGAGGATGAAGATCGGGTAGTCCGCCTCAGCGCCGCTGAGCTTTCCCGTGCCGCGCTGACGACCAGCCGCGAGGACGGTGTCTTCGCCGAGATCCTCGAGTTCCTCGGCCTCGATCCGGTAGTCACTCCACTCTTCGAGGACCTCGAGCATGCGTAGAGCGGTCTCCTCAAGGCCTTGGGCAACGAAGTTGGCTGGCATCGCAGCCCGGAACGTGACGTCCGGTGCCAGCAACTCAGGCGCTGCCCAGAAGTTCCCTTCGCCCACTCGGCGAGGACCGGCCGGAGCAACTCGAGCTTTTCCTCCGACATCGCCCACGCAGTATCTCGCGGCGGGTGCTGCTTTTCGTCCAAAGCGCCGGTCTGACTACGACAGGGCGTGGACGGCTTCCAGCGCCGCAGCCTTTGACTCGAACACATCGAGGCGCACGACCTTCTCGTCGCGAATGGTGAAGACGTGGGCGAAGGCGAACTCGACCTCGATACCGGTATGACGGGCGTGGCCGCCCATGCGATAGGGGACGACAAGTCGGTCGCCGACCTCGATGAACTCCTCGGGCCGGATCCACATATCCCTGAAGGCCTCCATCTGGTTGGCGATGAAGTTCAAGAAGCCTTCGTATCCGCGATGAGGCCTCTGCTCGCTGTCCGGCAGCACGCCCGCCGGCTGCAACACCACGTCTGGGTCCCAGCTCTCCTCGAGGAGGGGTAGAAGCTCGTTCACGTCACCGCTCCGGTACGCGGCGTTGACCGCCTCATAGCCACGACGAAAACCTTCGATGTCGTGATTGGGCATCGACAGCGGAGCATCGCAGGGTGCCGCTTTCCATGCAAAGCGGCGGATTGAGATCGCACGCCTGAACGGGAGCCATTAGGCTCAAGGCACGGTGACTCCGGCATCGACGGAAGTGATTCAGGTGGGTGCCCTCTACGTGCGTTTCCTGGTCGAGGCGGCTGATTCGAACGGAAGCGCGAGCGTCTTCGAGTGCTTCGTTCCCGCCGACAGCAAGATGCCGGCGCCGCACAGTCACGACGCGTTCGAGGAGACGATCTACGGGCTTGAGGGCACCACGACTTGGACGGTTGACGGCCGGACGCTCGACATTCGCCCCGGCGAAGCGTTCTGCGTACCTCGCGGGGCAGTCCATGGATTCGACAACCACGGGACCGAAGACGCCAAGTTCCTGGCGATATCCAGCCCCGCCGTCATGACGCCGGGCTACTTCCGTGAGATTCACGAGGTGCTGGCGGCAACTCCCGGGGGCCCGCCGGACCTGGCGAAGATCGCGGAGGTCATGCACCGGCACGGCCTAACGCCTGCACCACCCGCCAGTTGACGCGCCTCCGCCACTGTTTTCCATGCAAAGCGCCGCTTCTCGTCCAAAGCGGCGGTTTCCTCGGGACCGTTTCTGCCTACTCCGACAGCCCGGCGGCTTCGAGGGCCCTGGCTCTTTCCGTGTGGTCCTCGATCCGGGCAACCTTGCCGTTCCGAACGGTTACCGCCACGAAGATCGGCTGAAGGACGGGAGCGCCGCTGCCCTTGCCGCGTGCCACGACCCGCCCGATCAACAGGACTCGGTTCCGGCTTCCGTCGATCAGCTCCTCGACCTCGACCCGCCAGTCGCCCACGGTCTCCAGCCAATCCGCCACCGCCTGCAGCAGCTGCTCGCGACCCCGGAACGTCTCAGGGCTGAACAGCCAGTCCCATTCGGCCTCCGGGTCAAGGTGATCGAACACCTCCTCCAGCTCCGGCGATTGCTCGATCGGCACCACCGGATCAGACCAATAGGACGCAAGCCACCTGTTGAGAGACTCGTAATAGCCCCGAACCACCTCCACGTTCTCCTGCGACATCGCCTACTCCGACAGCCCGGCGGCTTTGAGGGCCTCTCGCCACGTGCGGAAGCCCATGATTCGAACGATCTTGCCGCTGTCTATCAGGAGGTGGACCGCGAACTCTTGGTCGAGCTCGATGTGACCGGCGACGCCTCTCATTTGGGCGCGTCCCAGCCACACGATCGAGTCACCTAGATCACGAGCCTCGTGCTCCTCGAGGTCGAACACCTCCCAGGTCTCCCAAGTCTCCGCAAACCCGTCGGAGACCTCATCGCGGCCTCGGTAGACGGCGCGTTCCACGGCGGCGGGGCCGCCCGGGGTCCATTCGACCTCGGGAGCGAATCTCTCGGTCATGGCCGCCAGGTCCCGGCGGTTGAAGGCCTGAATCAACTGCCTCGCCACATCGACGTTCTCCTCCGGCATCGCCTACTCCGACAGCCCGGCGGCTTTGAGGGCCTCGATCAGGCTTCGAAAAAATCTCCAGCCGGACGGCTTTGCCGTCGTGGACCGTCCAGAGATGAGCCCAGCTGGTTTCGACCTCGACGCCGCTGCCCTTCCCGCGACCAACCGCCCGATAGATGACGAGTACGTTCTCGCCAGCGTCGATGAATCGTTCAGGGATCAGCCGGTATTCGTCCCACGGCTCCAGCCATCGCTCCAAGTACTTCACGAAGCCCTCGTGGCCCCGATAGGAGTCCTCGCCCATGGCTTCCTGGTCCGGGCACACCTCGATTGCAGAGTCGAGTATGGCGAGGACAGCCTCTAAATCGCCTCTGGCGTATGCCTCATATCCGCTGCGAGCCAGCTCGACGTTCTCCTGCAGACATCGCCCCACGCATTATCTCGCGGGCGAACCGAAACCGTCGCTTCCCATGCGAAGCAGCCATCCTGCGGAAGCGGAGCCAATCTTGCTTGGCGAGGATGACTGCCGCAGTTACCGTCCAGCGTCCTCCGTTTCGCTAGTCCTTGGCGAGGTACTACACGGGGTACTAAACGGAGCGAACCTGAGCGAACTGAACGAAACTCGCCTGAACTGAGCGAGCCTCAGCTGACCTCGATTCGCCGCCTGAGCGCGAATTGTGGTCCAGGTGGTCGCCGGTTCGAGTCCGGTCGCTCACCCCTAGAAGGCCCAATATGTAGTATTCGCCCGGTCACGTCCAGGAGGCAAGGAGTGCCTAGGAAGTACAGGGTGGAACTGGTCGGACTTGCAATCGCCTTGGCGGCGATCGCGCTGTGTCCGGGTGCCGCGCTCGCGAAGAACATCGAGTTGCGTGTGCTCTCGAGCAGCCCGGACCAGGTGAGCGGGGAAGACGCGCTCGTCCGGGTGGATGCGCCCCCGGGGCTGCTCGACAAGCTGAGGGTGCAGCGAAACGGCGTGGACGTGACGGGAGCATTTGCACCGCAGGGGGGCGGTCTCGTCGGTCTCGTCGACGGGTTCAACCTGGGAAGCAACGAGCTCACCGTCCGTCATAACGGCAAGTCCTCGAGCCCGATCGCCGACCGTCTCCAGATCATCGACTATCCGAACGAGGGCCCGATCTTCTCCGGGCCCCACCAGTATCCGTTCGTCTGCAAGACGATTCCGGCCGGGCTGGGCGAGCCGATCGTCGACAACCAGGACGGCCTCGGCTTCCGTGTGCTGAACCCCGATGGGAGCACGGCTGGCTGGAGCCTCGACTGCTCCGCCCACACCGCGGTCGACTACCTCTACCGCAGCACCGGTGGGCAGTTCAAGCCGCTTCCCTCGGATGGCTCTCGGCCCGCCGACCTCGCGACCACACAGCTCCCCGACGGCCGCGTCGTCGACTACGTCGTGCGCCGGGAGCGCGGCACGATCGACCGCTTCATCTACTCCTTCGCGATGCTCGCGCCCTTCGGCGAGGACCCAAGCCACATCGACACCTCGGAGTGGAACCGGAAGGTGATCTACGCGTTCGACGGCGGGGTCGCGATCGGGCATAACCAGGGCACGCTGGGCGGCGCCGCCCTGACGGACCTCGGCCTGCGCCAGGGCTACGCGATCATCCACTCGAGCGGCAACCGCACCAGCACCCACTACAACCTCGAGCTCGGCGGGGAGACCGCGCTGATGACCAAGGAGGAGTTCATCGAGCGCTATGGGGTGCCTCAGTACACGGTGGGGCTCGGCGGCTCCGGCGGCGCGATCCAGCAGTACGTCTACGGCCAGAACTACCCGGGCCGCGTGATCGACGCCGGGATCCCGCAGCGCTCCTACCCGGACATGGTCACCCAGACCATTCACATCGGCGACTGCGAGCTGCTCGAGTACTACATGGACGTCACGGACGGCGCGAACCCCAAGTGGCAGAACTGGGATAACCGCGAGTGGCTGATTGGCCTCAACGGTAGCTCCACGTTCCCCAATCCCTACCGGGGCGGTGCGCCGGGAAGCGACGAGTGCGTGAACGGCTGGCGCGGCCTGACGCCGCTGGCGCTGAACCCGCTCTTCGGGAGCGCGGGCGCCGGCACCGAGCGCATGGATCCGGCGGTGATGGCGGCGGTCAAATGGACCCACTTCGATGACCTCAGGAACGTCTACGGCGTCGAGGCGAACGGCTACGCGCGTCAGACCGGGGACAACGTCGGCGTCCAGTACGGGTTGCAGGCGCTCCGGGAGGGCAAGATCACACCCGCGGAGTTCCTCGACCTGAACGCCAAGGTGGGGAGCTGGAAGGACCCGCAGGACATGGTCCAGGAGGGCCAGCCGTTCCTGCCCACCGGGGGCTTCGATCCCTGGAGCTCGCGCAACATGCGGCTCATCACCCGACGGAGGGGTGACCCCGGCGCCGCGCCGGGAGGGCGACATCTCGGCAATGAACGCCGCCTACACCCATGGGCTCTACTTCGACGGCGACATCGACATCCCGTTGATCGACCAGCGCGACTACCTCGAGGAAGAGCTTGAACATGCACAACAGCCACCAGTCGTTCGTCTCGCGCCGGCGGATGCTCGATCACGATGGCGATGCCTCCAACCAGGTGATCTGGTTCATCGGCCCGAATCCCCAGCGCGACATCGCCGCCGACGCCCTCCAGGTAATCGACCAGTGGCTCGCCAACATCCGCCAGCACCCGAACCTGAGCGTCGCCGCGAACAAGCCGGCGGATGCCACCGATCGCTGCTTCACCTCGCAGGGCGCCGAGATCGCCCGCGGCGATCACGCCTGGGACGGGATCCTCGACAACCTTCCGGCGGGCGACTGCACGAAGGCCTTCCCGCTGCACTCCACATCGCGGATCGTCGCCGGGAGCCCCTTCCGGGGCGGCGTCTACAAGTGCCAGCTCCAGCCGGTCGGCGACGCGGTCACCCGCGGGCTCTACGGCTCCTGGACTCCGTCTGCGAGCCGAGCTCGCCCGCCTCGAACAGATCTTCCCGACGGGCGTCTGCGACTACAGCCTCCCGGACGCCGGGCGGCCGTAACCGGGGTCGCGCCTAAGGCTGCGCGACCGGGACCGGCGCCTCGTCGCCATCCTCTGGGGTGACGAGGATCGCGCCCTCGCCGCTCGGGTAGGCCTCCTCGCCGTGATGGACGCTGTCCATTCCCAGCGCCTCTTCCGGCTCCGGGCTGCGCAGCGGCATCACCATGCCGATCACCTTGAGCAGGACGAAGGTCGCCCCGAACGCGTAGATGGGAGTGGCCAGCGCCGCGAGCGCCTGGTCGCCGAGCTGACCGATATGACCATAGAACCAGCCGTCCGAGACGCCGTTCCATGATTGCTCCGCGACGAACCCGATGGAGAGGATCCCCAGGAATCCCGCTATCCCGTGGGCGGCGAGAACGTCGAGGGTCTCATCGACGCTCGTTCGCGGCCTGTAGACGATCACGAAGTAGATCGGGATCGCCCCGACCGCACCGAGGACCAGCGCCCAGCCCGGGCTGATGAAGCCGCCGGCGGGTGTGATCAGGACACAGCCCGCGATGATTGCGGTCGCGGCGCCCACCGCCGTCACCTTCCTGTCGCGGATCAGGTCGAGCATCATCCAGACGAACAGGGCGGCGGCGGGACAGAGCAGCGTGTTGGTGAACGCAAGCACGCTCGGGTCGCCGGTCCCGAACCCGCTACCGCCGTTGAACCCGAACCAACCGAACCAGAGCAGGCCGCCGCCGAGCAACACGAGGACCGAGTTGTGCGGCAGCAGCCCGATTCGGCCGTAGTCCTTTCGTGTCCCGACGACGATCGCGGCTGCGACCGCGGAGAACCCTGACGCCATCTCGACGGCGATGCCGCCGGCGAAGTCGAGAGTCCCGCCCTCCTGCAGCCAGCCGCCACCGAAGCCCCAGTGAGCGAGCACGGAATAGACCAGCACCGACCACAGCGTTGCGAACACCATCCACGCGCCGAACCGCATCCGCTCCACGACCGCGCCGGAGATCAGCGCGACCGTGATGATGCAGAAGGTCGCCTGGAACGCGAAGAAGACCAGCTCGGGGATGTGCGTTCCCTCGCGCGGGAGGAACGTGACGTCGTGGAGACCGGCGTTGTGCAGCCCGCCGATCAGGTCCCCGGTGCCGTCGAAGGCGAGTGAGTAGCCGATCAGGGCCCACGTGATTCCCGCGATGGCGATCGCGCTGACGCACATCATGAAGGTGTTCAGGGCGTTCTTGGATCGCACCAGGCCCGCATAGAAGAGCCCGAGCGCGATGGTCATCATCAGGACCAGCGCCGTGGCGGCGAGCATCCACGCGGTGTCGCCCGTGTCGATGGAGGTGGCCTGAGCTATCGGCAGCGCATCCATCAGGCACCCACCGGGGTCACGGCGGCCTCATCGGTCTCGCCGGTGCGGATCCGCACCGCGCGCTCGACCGGGATGACGAAGACCTTTCCGTCGCCGACCTCGCCGGTCCGGGCGCCATCGCATGATCGCGTCGACCGCAGCCTGCACGAAGTTGTCGGAGACTCCGATCTCGAAGCGAACCTTGTCCGCGACTTCGACCTTGACGGTGCTGCCGCGGTAGGTCTCGACCCGGTCGAGCTCACCGCCGTGGCCCTGCACCTTGCTCATCGAGATTCCGCGTACCTCCGCTCGGTAAAGAGCCTCGAGGACGTCGTTGGCCCTCTCCGGCCGGACGATGCCGATCACAAGCTTCACGATCCACCCCTCTCTCGGACGAAAGACAGCGCCAGCCGCTGCCGCGGCGCGAACCTATAAGAAAGGCCAGGCGGAGGTCAGCAGACGTCGGGGCGGTCGATCGAAAGGCGAACCGTCGAGCCCCGGGCGCACCGATCGAGCCCGGGCCGGGCGAGGTCTCGCAGACGTCCCAGTCGGCGGGGATCAGCACCCCGAAGAGGCCGCCTCCGTCCTCGCTCGAGCGGAGCCCAAGATCGTCCAGCCGCCGCTCGGCGACGTCGAGCGGCTGGCCGGCGAGCGAGGGCACCTCGATCCCGCTCGGTGCCGGCGAGCGGGCGCTGTCCGAGAGCCTCGGCACCTCGACCAGCGCGGCGCCGCCAAGCGCGGCGAGCACCAGCAGGACGCCGACCACGGCGAGCCAGCGCCGCCGCCTCCGCCGCTTCGGCATCGGGTCGGTGGGCGGCAGGTCCGGGTCGCGGGAGAGGCGAACGGTCTCCGGCAGGGGCGCCGCCTCGCCCGCGCCCACGACGTGCTCGGGTTCGGTGACGGCCTCTCCTCGGTCCGCCGCGACCGCGGCGCGGCCGAGGTCGCCGGCGGACGGGTACCGGTCGGCCGGGTCCTTCTCCATCGCCCGGCGGATCACCGGATCGAGGACCGAGGCCCTGCGGCCGCCGGTAGCCGGCGGCGCCTCGTTCACATGGGCCCACATCTTCGCCGAGCTCTCCCGCTCGGCGAACGGGACCCGGCCGGTGACCGCGTGGAAGAGCACGCAGCCGAGGGCGTAGACGTCTGTGCGGGCGTCGACCCGGCGCCCCTCGATCTGCTCCGGCGCCATGTAGTCGACGGTGCCGATCACCTGGCCGGTGGTGGTCAACCCGCTCGTCGAGGCGATCGCCTTGGCAAGCCCGAAGTCCGTCAGGTAGGCATCACCGTCCTCGCCGACGATCACGTTGTGCGGCTTGACGTCGCGGTGGACCAGCCCGGCAGCGTGGACCGCGTCCAGGCCGTCGGCGACCTGCGAGATGAGCGCCGCGGCGTCGCCCGGGGGGAGGGCGCCGTCCACCGCCACCAGCCGGCCCAAATCGCGCCCCGGCACGTAGCGCATGGCCACGTAGAGGAGGCCATCGCGCTCCCCGGCGCCGAAGACGGTGACCACGCGAGGGTGCTCGACCGACGCCGCGGTCAGCTGCTCGGAACGAAACCGGGCGCGGAAGTCCTCGTCGTTCGCCAGCTCGGCTCGGATCACCTTGAGCGCCACCTGCCGCTCGAGGCGCAGCTCCGTCGCCAGGTAGACGATTCCCATGCCGCCGTGGCCGAGCGTGCGCTCGATGCGGTAGCCGGCGAACTCCGAACCGGCCGACATCCCCGGCCCGCCCCCTCTGATCGTTCCTTCGACTGACACGGATTCCCAGTATGGCTGCACTTCCCGCGTCGCTGGCTAGTCTGGGCGTCGTGACGGAGCCGATGACGAGCGAGGAGCTGCGCGAGCTGCAGCGGCCGATCAAGGACCGCTATGGCGACGATCCGGGAGCCGCCCAGATCACCCTCGAGGCCGACGGGGCCCTGGACGAGGACATCGCCTGCTCGGTCCAGACCGGGCGAGCTCTCGTCAAGGCCGGGCTCCACCCCGGCACCGGGGGCGACGGCACGCTCGCCTGCTCGGGTGACATGCTGCTGCAGGCCCTGGTCGCCTGCGCCGGGGTCACGATGCGCTCCGTCGCCACCTCGATGGGACTGGAGGTGACCGGCTCGGTCCACGCGGAGGGGGACCTCGACTGGCGGGGCACCATGGCGGTCGACAAGGAGGCGCCGGTCGGCTTCAGGGACATCCGCCTGCGCTTCGAGCTCGAGAGCGACGCGAGCGACGAGGAGCTCGAGACGCTTCAGCGCCTCACCGAGCGCTACTGCGTCGTCTTCCAGACCCTGACGAGCTCACCGGAGCTGTCGGTCTCGTTCGACCGCGCCTAGCGGTGCCGGGGTCGGCGCGCGCGAGCCTGGTCCTCGATCGCGTCCGCCGCGTCCCCGCCGGCTTCGTCACCACCTACGGAGATCTGTGCCCGGAGGCTCCGCGGTTCGCGGGGTTCGTGCTCTCCGAGTGCCACGATCCCGACGTCCCATGGCAGCGGATTGTCCGGGCCGACGGATCCCTGGCGAAGGGAGAGCAGCAGCGCCGCCTGCTCGAGGCCGAGGGCGTCCCGTTTCGCGGAGCGCGCGTCGACATGGACATGGCCTGGGTTCCGGCCGACCCTGACCGCCGGTAGCCGGCGCCCACGGGGAGGAGCCGCCCGCCTGGGCCGGAACAGGAACGCGGAGCCGCACGATGATCGTCGACAGCGCCCACTACAAGGACGGCGTGCGCCAGCACGAGGAGGCGCTGACCCCTGAGCGGGCCGCGGAGCTCAGGAACGCCGCCGGCACCGGCGAGTTCGTTTGGATCGGCATCCACGAGCCCGGGCTCGGGGACCTGGAGCAACTGCAGAGGCTGTTCGGGCTGCACGAGCTCGCCGTCGAGGACGCACAGCAGGCCCACCAGCGGCCGAAGATCGAGGACTACGACGAGGACGTCTTCATCGTCCTCAAGACCGCCCACTACCACGAGGACCGCGAGGAGGTCCATTTCGGCGAGATCCACCTCTTCGCCGGCCCGGGCTACGTGATCACGGTGCGTCATGGTCCCGGGAGCGAGCTGCACACCGCGCGACAGCGGCTCGAAGCGCGTCCCGATCTGGTCAAGCTCGGAGCCTCGTCGGCCGTCTGGGCGGTGCTCGACAAGGTCGTGGACGACTACATCCCCGTGGTCGACTCGATCGAAGACGACATCGAGGAGGTGGAGAAGGACGTCTTCGACGACGACATCCCGGCGCCCACCGAGCGCATCTACCACCTGAAGCGTGAAGTGATCGAGTTCCACCGGGCCGTCTGGCCACTGCTCAACCCGCTCGAGACGCTGGAGCAGGGCGATTTCGAGCGCGTCCCGGAGGAGCTGCGCAGCTTCTTCCGCGACGTCGCCGACCACGCACGCCGGGTCGACGAGCAGGTCAGCGGTCAGCGCGAGCTCTTGACCAGCGTGCTCCAGGCGAACCTGTCCCTGGTCAGCGTCAACCAGAACGAGGTGGTGAAGAGGATCTCGGCGATCGCCGGAGTCATCGCCGTGCCGACCTTCATCGCCTCGGTCTACGGCATGAACTTCGACCACATGCCCGAGCTCCACTGGCGCTTCGGCTACCCCGCGGCGATGCTCTTGATGGCGGCATGTGTGGTCGCCCTGGTCGGGTTCTTCAGGAGGATCGACTGGCTCTAACCTGACTTCGATGCTCCTTGCGCACGTCGGCGGGCCCGTCTTCGAGCCCCTGCAGGTCGCCGGGCTGACCCTGGTCGCCACGGCCTATTCGGTGCGCATGCTGACCCTCTCCGAGAGCGGCGGCCCGTGCCTGGCTGGAGGGTCGCCTGCTTCGCCTCGGGCCTCGGGCTGATCGCAATCGCTTTCATCTCGCCGCTGGGCCGACTCGACGACCAGCTCGTCCTGGCGCACATGGGCCAGCACCTGCTGATGGGGGACCTCGGCCCGCTGCTGATCGTGCTCGGGCTCACCGGCCCCCTTCTGCAGCCGCTGCTGCAGAACCGCTGGCTGGGATGGATGCGCCATCTCGCCCATCCGCTCGTCGCCCTGCCCCTCTGGGCGGCGGACCTGTTCATCTGGCACGTGCCGGTGCTCTACCAGGCGGCGACCGACCACAGCGGTGTCCACGCGCTCCAGCACGGCTGCTTCATCGGCTTCGGCGTTCTGATGTGGATGCCCCTGTTCGGACCGCTGCCTCAGCCGAAGTGGTTCAGCATCCCGGCCAAGATCGGCTATCTGATCGGCGTGAGGTTGACCGGGACGGTGCTGGCAAACGTCTTCATGTGGTCGAGCAGCACCTTCTATCCCCACTACGTCGCCGGCGAGGCCAGCTGGCACATCGCTCCGATCACGGACCAGAGCATCGCCGGCGTGATGATGATGGTCGAGGGGGGGTTCGTCACCCTCGGGGTGCTCGCCTGGCTCTTTCTCCAGTGGGCCCAGCAGGACACGGAGCGCCAGCGGCTCCTCGACCTGGCCGATTCGCGCGGGGTCTCGCTAAGCGATGCGCGCGCTGCGCGAGCCGCGGCAGCCGGACAGGGCGCGCGCCTGGAGGAGCGCATCAAGGGGTCCCAGTGAGTCGCGAGGCGCGGTTCCTCTATGTGCTCGTTTTCGTGGTGGGAATGGCGAGCCTCGGTGCGGAGATTGCCGCAGCCCGCCTGATGTCGCCCTACTTCGGCGCCTCGACCATCGTCTGGGCGAACACGATCGCCGTTGTGCTCGTCTCGCTTTCGGCCGGCTACTGGCTCGGGGGGCGGATGGGCGACGACCACCCACACCTGCATGGCCTCTGCCTCCTGGTCGCGGCCGCCGGCATCCTGCTGGCCGTGGTGCCGTTCGCGGCGCGACCGTTCCTGTCGATCTCGGTCGAGGCGCTGGATGAGATCTCGGCCGGCGCCTTCGTCGGTTCCCTGATCGGGGTGCTCGCGCTGGTGGCGGTGCCGATCGTCCTGCTGGGCGCCTGCTCTCCGTGGGCGGTGCGGCTCGCGACTCCGGACGTGGACCATTCCGGCCGGACCGCGGGACGGCTCTACGCGGTTTCGACAGCCGGGTCGCTGGTTGGGACGATGTCGGCCGCGCTCCTGCTCATCCCCTTTATCGGCACCCAGCGGACCTTCCTCGTCTTCGCGCTCACGCTCGCGCTGGTCGCCGCCGCCGGGCTTGGTTGGCGCTATCTGGGTGTTCCCGCCGCCGTGGCGGGGGTGATTGCGATTCCAGTCGGCACGGTGAAGGCCGAGAGCGATTCCGGCGACCGGGTGATCTTCGAGACGGAGACCGCGCTCCAGTACGCGCGGGTGGTGGAAGAGGACGATGGCACCCGCAAGCTCGAGCTGAATGAGGGGGTTGCCGAGCACTCCCTCTATCGCCCGGGCAGCTTTCTCACGGGCGAACTACTGGGACGGTCTCGTGGTCGTTCCGTTCGCGACGCTCACTCAGGCCCCGGAGCGGATCGCGATCCTCGGCAACGCGGCCGGCACGGTGGCGCGCGCCTATGGCCACTATTTCCCGGCGGCCCGAGATCGACGCTGTGGAGATCGACCCTGAGCTCGCGCAGATCGGGCGGCGCTACTTCGACATGCGCGCGCCGCACCTGACCATCCACAACGAGGATGCCCGCCCCTGGCTGCGTCGTGCAGAGCGGGAACATGACGTGATCGTTCTCGACGCATACCGCCAGCCGTACATCCCCTTCTACCTCGCGACCCGCGAGTTCTTCGAGCTGGCTCGCGACCGCCTCGCGCCCGGCGGACTGGTGATCGTAAACGTCGGCCACCCCGAGGGATCGACCGAGCTCGAGCGTGTGATCGGGCGGACGATGGGGGAGGCCTTCCCTGCCGTGCTCCGCGATCCGATCGAGGACGAGAACACGCTGCTCGTCGGCGCCCAGCGCGCGTCGGCTGGACATCTGGACGCGATGGCGTCCGGCCTGCCGACCGAACTACGGACCATTGCGCACGCTCAAGCCGCGCGCGTTGGGTCGGAGCTGCCGGGGGGCGAGGTCTACACGGATGACCGCGCACCGGTGGAATGGTTGGTCGACCGCTCGATCCTCGGTTACGCGGCCGGGGACTGAGTTCCCCGGATCCTCCTCCAGGCCCGGCGCGTCACCGTAGATCCCGAGCGCCGCCAGCGAGAGGCCGAGGTCTATCGAGAAGGAGGCGAGGCGCCCGGGCGCGCCGGTGTAGAGCCAAGCGCCCAGTCGCTCGCGTCGCGTGGTGTCTAAGGTCTCCTTCATGGAGACGACCGTAAAGGAGCTTCCCGACTCGCGGGTTCGCGTCGAAGTCGACGTCGACCCGAAGGACGTCGAGGGCAGCATCAACCGGACCGCGCAGCAGCTCGGTGAGGATATGAAGCTGCCCGGCTTCCGCAAGGGCAAGGTGCCGCCGGAGATGGTGGTCCAGCGTCTCGGCCGCGAGACCGTCCTCACGCAGGCGCTCGAGTCGTCGCTCGGCGACTGGTACGAGCGCGCGATGCTCGAGTCCGGTGTCAACCCGGTCGGCGATCCCAAGCTCGACCTCTCCGACCTTCCCGACGAGGGGAAGCCGCTGAAGTTCTCGATCGAGGTGGCCGTGCGGCCCGGCGCCGAGCTCGGCGAGTACAAGGGCCTCGAGGTCGGCCGCGACGAGCCCGAGGTGCCCGAGGACGCCGTCGAGACCGAGCTCAAGCGTCTGCAGGAGGGCTTTGCCCGGCTCAATCCCGTGGAGCGGGAGGCGAAGGAGGGCGACGTCGTCCTGATCGACTACGAGGGCAAGATCGACGGCGAGCTGTTCGAGGGTGGCTCTGCGAAGGACTACCTTCTCGAGCTGGGGGAGGGTCGAGTCCTCCCGGAGCTCGAGAAGGCGCTCGTCGGCGCTAAGCCCAGTGACGAGCGCCAGGCGACCGTTCCCTTCCCGGATGACTACCCCGCCGAGGAGGTCGCCGGGAAGACCGCCGAGTTCGAGGTCAAGGTCAAGGAGGTTCGCGAGAAGGAGCTGCCCGACCTCGACGACGACTTCGCCGCGGAGGCTTCCGAGTTCGACACCCTCGCCGAGCTGCGCGACCACATCTCAGGCCAGATCAAGGAGATCCTCGACGGCCAGATCGCCGAGCGCTTCCGTGAGTCCGCGCTGGACGCCGCCGTCGCCAACGCGAAGGTCGAGCTGCCCGAGCCGGTGGTCGAAGCGCGCGCCGCCGAGATGTGGCGCCGCGTCGAGCGCTCCCTCCAGCGTCAGGGCATGGACCCTGAGAATTACCTGCAAATCCAGGGAAAGACTCGCGAGGAGATGATCCAGCAGGCTCGCCCCGAAGCCGAGCAGGCGCTGAAGCGGGAGGCCGTCCTGGAGGCCGTCGCCAAGGCCGAGGGAATCGAGGTCACCGAGGAGGACATGCTCGAGGCCCTGCAGGTCCCGCCGGGCCACGAGGACCACGGGCATCCCGAGCCGGCCGACGCCCTCAAGGACATCCGGGAGAGCGGGCGCGAGGAGCTCCTCAAGGATGACCTGCGGATGCGCCGCGCCCTCGAGCTGATCGCGGAGCAGGCGAATCCGATCCCGCTGGAGCAGGCGAAGGCCCGCGAGGAGATCTGGACCCCGGAGAAGGAGCAGGAGGAGAAGGGCGCCCTCTGGACGCCCGGCTCCGACTAGATCCCCAGCGTCGTCTGCCGTGCCGGATAGGTGACGACGCTGTTCTCCAACACGGCGAAGTCGGTCAGCTCATGCGGGGTGAAGGATCCCGTCGGGCCCAGGTGCAGGACGCGCCAGCCTCGCACGGTGAGGGCATCGGCAAGCAGGCGACGGTGGCAGCGGGTCCAGTCGGCCTCCGCGCACATCACCGCGGTCCGGCGCTCCCGGGCCAGGTCCTCGAGCATCCCCAGTCCCGCCTCGAATTGCTCGCTCGCCATGTGGTCCGCGTAGCCGCGGAAGGCTTCGACGTCCCAGCCCTGGTTCAGGGTGTCCGCCGCCGGCACGCGGCGCCCGCCGAGGTCGGCACCCAGGGGCGCGTAGCCGATTCCCACCGCCTTCATGGTGCCGGCGAGCGCCGAGCGGTTGAACTGCGGGTACCGGGAGCGGGGATTGGCGCGCACGTCCGCGATCAGCTCGACGCCGGCTCCGCGCAGCAGCTCGAGGAAGTCCTGTTCCTCGTGATTCGAATGACCGACCGTCAGGATCTCCGATCCAGACGCCACCGGAGGATTCTCCTCGGTTCGGCCCGCCGATGCCGGTCGCTATGCTGGCGCACCTCATGAGTCCTCTGGTCCCTATGGTGGTCGAGCAGACGTCCCGCGGCGAGCGGGCGTTCGACATCTACTCTCGCCTGCTCAACGAGCGGATCATCTTCCTCGGCACCCCGGTGACCGAGGACATCGCGAACCTGATCGTCGCGCAGCTCATCCACCTCGAGTCCGAGGATCCGGACAAGGACGTCTCGATCTACATCAACTCGCCCGGCGGCTCCGTCTACGCCGGCCTCGCGATCTACGACGCGATGCAGTTCATCAAGCCGGACGTGTCGACGATCTGCGTGGGCGTCGCGATGAGCATGGGCGCCCTGCTGCTCGCCGGCGGCGCGCCGGACAAGCGGATGGCGCTGCCAAACTCGAAGATCCTGATTCACCAGGTCTCGGGCGGCTTCTCGGGGCAGGCGACCGACATCGAGATCCACGCCAAGGAGATCATCGACGTCCGGCAGCGACTCGACGAGATCATCGCCAAGCACACCGGCCAGGACCTCGAGAAGGTCGCGAAGGACACCGAGCGCGACTACTTCATGAGCGCGGAGGAGGCGAAGGAGTACCACATCGTCGACCGCGTGATCGAGCACCGCTAGCGGTTGCCAGGCCGCAGACTCAGGAGCGAAGGGCGTAGCCCGAAGCGACTTGTGATGGGCGGCCGCCTGCAACCGCGACTGATGGCGAAGCCGGCCATCGCGGCGCTCGCGGCCCTGTTCGTCGATCCGACGTCCGGCGCGGCCGACGACGCGGTGGTCCAGAGGGCGTCCGTCTCCCCGGATCGGGGGTTCACCGACTCCGTCGACGGCGTCCGCATCGAGTTCAGGGTCAGCGGCTCCGCCCCCGCCGACGTGACGATCAAGATCGCCGGCGGCGGCGACGAGGTACGGCGGATCGAACTGCCCGGCGTTCAGCCCGCCACCGACAAGACCGTGAAGTGGGACGGGCTGACGAACGGCGGGCGCCTGGTCGCAGACGGGACCTACCGCGTGGTCATCGCCGTCGCGGGTGGCAACGGGAAGGAGGCCGGCAGCGTCGAGTTGCATAGCCACTTCTTCCCGGTCCGCGGGCCGCACGGGACCCGGGGCGCGGTCGGCAGGTTCGGAGCGCCCCGGAACGGCGGACGCGTCCACAAGGGCTTCGACGTCGTCGCGCGCTGCGGGACGCCACTGGCGGCCGCCATCACCGGAACGATCGTGAAACGCGCCTACGACCCGCGCCTCGACGGCAACTACATCGTTGTTCGGGGCCTGGGGGAGCGGCGCAAGTACTGGTACGCCCACATGGTCCATCCATCGACATTCCATCGCGGAGACACGGTCCACGTCGGCCAGATCGTCGGCTACGTCGGCAAGACCGGCAACGCCAGGACCGTCGGCTGCCACCTCCACTTCGAGATCCATGTGGGCGGGCGTCCGGTCAACCCTCAGCCGTACCTGCGGGTCTGGGACCGCTACTCATGATCAATCCGGAGTGGCCTCGGCCTGGGCGGGCCGAGTCCGACGCAGGAAACCGGCTGCTAGCGGCGTAACCAGGTTTCGTCAGGCCGAGGTCGGCGGGCGTCTAAGCTTTCTCAGCGAGGAAGGAGCCGGCCGGGCGAAGCGAGACCGAGGGAGTATTCCGCTGGCACGTCCCACCGAATCCAACGAGCAGCTCCTCTGCAGCTTCTGCGGGAAGTCGCAGCGACAGGTCAAGAAGCTGATCGCCGGTCCCGGCGTCTATATCTGCGACGAGTGCATCGATCTCTGCAACGAGATCATCGATGAGGAGCTGACCACACCCCCGACCTTCGAGCTCGAGAACCTCCCGAAGCCGAAGGAGATCTGGGAGGTCCTCAACGAGTACGTCGTGGGCCAGGAGGGAGCCAAGCGCGCCCTCTCCGTAGCGGTCTACAACCACTACAAACGGGTCCAGATGGCCTCCTCGGAGGACCAGGGCGAGGACCCGATCGAGCTGCAGAAGTCGAACATCCTCCTCCTCGGCCCGACGGGGTGCGGCAAGACGCTGCTCGCACAGACCCTGGCCAAGATCCTCAACGTCCCCTTCGCGATCGCCGACGCCACGGCCCTCACCGAGGCCGGCTACGTCGGCGAGGACGTCGAGAACATCCTCTTGAAGCTGATCCAGGCCGCCGACTTCGACGTGAAGAAGGCCGAGACGGGGATCATCTACATCGACGAGATCGACAAGATCGCCCGCAAGGCGGACAACCCGTCGATCACGCGCGACGTCTCCGGCGAGGGCGTGCAGCAGGCCCTCCTCAAGATCCTGGAGGGCACCACAGCCTCGGTGCCTCCGCAGGGCGGCCGCAAGCATCCGCACCAGGAGTTCCTGACGATCGACACCTCGAACGTCCTCTTCGTCTGCGGCGGCTCCTTCGGCGAGCTCGACAAGGTGATCGAGAAGCGGATCGGCAATCACGGCGTCGGCTTCGGCGCCGAGATCACCTCCGCCGCCCACAAGGACGCCGGCGAAGACTTCGAGCACGTTCTTCCCGAGGACCTGATGGAGTACGGCCTGATCCCCGAGTTCATCGGCCGCCTCCCCGTCGTCGCCGCGATCCACCAGCTCACCCGCGAGGATCTGATCACGATCCTGACCGAGCCGCGCAACGCGCTCGCCCGCCAGTTCCGCCGCTTCTTCCAGTTCGACGACATCGACCTGGTCTTCGCGCCCGACTCGCTCGGCGCGATCGCCGACAAGGCACTGGAGCGCGAGACCGGCGCCCGCGGCCTCCGCTCGATCCTCGAGGAGACGCTGCTCGACGTCCAGTTCGAGCTGCCCTCCCGCGGCGACGTGCAGAAGTGCGTCGTCACCAAGGAGACGATCGAGAAGGGCCAGCGCCCGATGCTGGTCACGGACGCCACCGGCGAGCACGAGGTCGTGCTCGAGGACCCGGCGCTCGGCGAGCAGACGGCTTAGGTATCGGCGCCACCCGCGCGACGAGCGCAGTGCCTATTCGCCTCTCACGGGAGCAGGTACTTATCCTGTGGGCATGAGCACGCGCTCGTCCCGCGAGCCACTCGAGACCGTCAGGCACCAGCTTCGGCCCCTGTTCGACCAGGTGGTCCTGAAGGAGCTGGACCAGGACCGGATGCGACGGTCCGGGCTCGTGGTGCCCGCCGGCACCGACGAGCCGCCGCCCCAGCAGGGGATCGTTCTGGCGATCGGGCCCGGCCTCGACTGGTGGGAGAACGCCGGCGTCGACATGCCGGTCCAGCCCGGTGACCACGTCGTCTTTCCCTCCTCGGCGGGCGTCTGGGTCGAGATCGACGAGGAGCGGCTGCTGGTCTGCCGCGTCGGCGAGATCCTCGGCGTGCTCGAGTCGCTCGAAGAGCCGAGCTAGAGCGCGGCCAGAACTTCCGCGGCGGCCCGCTGGCCCGAGCGGACAGCGCCGTCCATGTAGCCGTACCAGTAGTCCGAGGTCTCGGCGCCCGCCCAGTGGATGCGCTTGAAGGGCGCGCGCAGCGCCGTGCCGTGGGCGGTCAGCGCGCCCGGCCCCAGGTAGCCCTCGTAGCAGCCGCGGGTCCAGGCCTCGTGGGTCCAGTTCATCTCGAAGTACTCGCGCGGGTGGCGGGCGGCCTCGCCGAAGTACGTGGCGAAGGCGTTGAGGACCGCCGCCTTGCGCTCGGCCGCGGAGCGGCGCTGGTAGTCGCGGGCGGCCGCTCCCTCGATGAAGCCGAGCAGGACGCCGGGGCTGCCGTCGGGCGGAGAGTTGTCGAAGGTGACGCGGACCGGGCCGTCGAGCGCCACGGCCTGACCGGTGAGGCCCGAGTCCCGCCAGTAGGGCCTGTCGTAGACCGCCTGGCACTTGATCGTGGTGCCCTGCGGGAAGCGCTGGAGCAGCTGTCGGCGGTCGGCGGGCAGATGCGGGTCGTAGTGGATCTGGGCGGTGACCACCGGCGGCCCGGTGACGATCACCTGCTTGCCCGATGCCGTCAGGTTCTTGGTGAAGACGCGAACGCCGTGGCGGTGCTGCTCGATGCGGCGGACGGCCTGCTTGAGCAGGATGCGCTTCTTCCCGATCCGCTTCGCCATCCGCTTCGAGATCAGCTGCGAGCCGCCGATGAAGCGGCTGTCCTGTGCCCCGTCCGGGACGTTGAACAGCCGGTTCAGATCCGGCGGCTTCGTCTCGTTGGTCGCCGAGGCGATGTAGAAGAGCGCGAAGAGCAGGGAGAGGTCGCTCGACTCGGCGGCGAAGACCGCGCCGATCCCGGCGTCGAAGAGCCCCCGGGCGTTGGGCATGTGGAGGTTGGCCTGCTTCCAGGTCTCCAGCGTCTGGCCGTCCCAGGGGCCCGCTTCGGGCGCCGTCCATGGCGTCGCGACCGGCACGGTGCCGGCCATCTTGTTGAGGTTGTTGACCGCGGCGAAGACCTCGCCCACGGCGGTCGGATCCGGCGGGAATCGGCCCGAGCGGCCCGCCCGATGCGTATGGGGTCAGGACGCCGTTCGCCCAGTAGACGTTGTTGCCCGTGTTGTAGGTCTTGAAGGTGCCGATGCCGAGCTCGCCGGCGAGCGCCATCAGGTGGTCCTGGGTGGGGCCGACCCATTCCCCGCCGACCTCGGCGATCTTGCCCTTGCCGATCTTGTGGTTGAGCGTTCGCCCGCCGACCCGGTTGCGTGCCTCGAGGATCAGCACCGAGTGCCCTCCGCGCAGCACCTCGCGGGCCGCGGTCAGACCCGCGAGGCCCGCGCCGACCACGATCACGTCGGCTCGACGCCTGCGGCGCCGGTTCTTCGGCTTCCCGGCCTTGGCCTCCTCGGCGGCCGGCTCGCCCAGGGCCCCGGGCGTCAGATACCCGCCGAGCGCGGCGCCTGCTGCCGCGCCGGCCCCGGCTCCGATGAACCGGCGTCTGCTCAGGCGCTGCTGGTCGCGGTCTCCTCCATGAGCCACGGCGCTGGAGTCTGCCGATCCCGGCGCTCGGCCGCTTCGTGGCCGCAACTAACATCGCGGCGATGGACGCGAAAAGCCGCGAAACGCTCGAGGCGACCACCCGCTGGGACCCTGGCGCGGTCGAGCAGCGCGTCTTCGAGCGCTGGATCAAGGGGGGCTGGTTCCATCCGCCGGCCGAGGGCTCACCGGACGAGAACTTCTCGATCGCGATCCCGCCCCCCAACGTCACCGGCGCGCTTCACATGGGCCACGCCCTGAACGGAACGATCCAGGACGTCCTCGTCCGGCTCAACCGCATGCGCGGCCGCAACACGATGTGGATCCTCGGCACCGACCACGCCGGCATCGCAACACAGTCCGTGGTCGAGAAGGAGCTCGCCAATGAGGGGACGCAGCGACGGGAGCTGGGGCGCGAGAAGTTCATAGAGAAGGCCTGGGAGTGGCGCTATCGCTACGGCAACACGATCATCGAGCAGTACAAGCGCCTCGGCGCTTCCTGCGACTACGACCGTGAGCGCTTCACGCTCGACGAGGGATACGTCAGCGCCGTCTATCGCGTCTTCGCCGAGCTCTACTCGAAGGGCTGGATCTATCGCGACAACTACATGGTCAACTGGGACCCAGGGCTTCACTCTGCGATCTCGGATCTCGAGATCGAGAACCGAGAGGTCACGGACACGCTCTATGAGATCGCGTACCCGCTGGAGGACGGCGGCGAGCTGATCGTCGCGACCGTGCGGCCGGAGACGATGCTGGCCGACACGGCGGTCGCGGTCAGCCCCGATGACGAGCGCTACCGCGACGTGGTCGGCAAGCACGCGATCCTGCCGCTGGTCGAGCGGCGCCTGCCGGTGATCGCCGACGAGCACGTCGACCCGGAGTTCGGGACCGGCGCGCTCAAGATCACCCCCGGGCACGACCCGAACGACTTCGAGATCGGCCGGAAGCACGACCTGCCCGCGATCAGCGTGATCGGTGAGGACGGGCTGATCACCGATGAGGCCCCCGAGCGCTTCCGCGGCATGACCGCGGCCGATGCGCAGAAGGCCGTCGTCGCGGAGCTACGCGAGCAGGGGCTGATCAGGGGCGAGGAGCCCTATGCGCACACGGTCCCGTTCTCACACCGCTCCGGCGAG
The DNA here is from genome assembly GCA_963763985.1 of uncultured Solirubrobacterales bacterium. GTDB lineage: Bacteria > Actinomycetota > Thermoleophilia > Solirubrobacterales > 70-9 > DASUPK01. The sequence continues at coordinate 175,030 of CAVXQO010000020.1, forward strand.
CGGATCGAGCCGCTGATCTCCCTGCAGTGGTTCTGCCGCATGGACGAGATGGCGCGGCGAGCGATAGACGTCGTCAACGAGGGCAAGGTGCGAATCACCCCCGACGGCGCGCGGCGCCAGTACCTCGACTCCATGGAGAGGATCCCGCCCTGGTGCATCTCCCGCCAGCTCTGGTGGGGACACCGGCTGCCGGTCTGGTACCGGGGCGACGAGACTCACGTCGGCGAGCAGCCGCCGGAGGGCGAGGGCTGGGAGCAGGAGTCCGACGTGCTCGACACCTGGTTCAGCTCGGCGCTCTGGCCCTATGCGACGCTCGGCTGGCCGGATGAGAAGGCGCCCGAGTACAACGCGTTCTTCCCGACCGACGTCCTCGTCACCGCCCGGGACATCATCGCCCTCTGGGTCGCCCGGATGATCATGACCTCGCTCGAGTTCACCGGCGAGGTCCCGTTCTCGGACGTCTACGTGCACTCCGTGATCCAGGCGCCCGACGGGCGGCGGATGTCGAAGAGCCTCGGCACCGGCATCGACCCCCTCGACGAGATCGACGAGCACGGTGCGGACGCCCTGCGCTTCGGCCTGCTCGCGATGACCTCGACGCAGGACGTCCGCTTCTCCCAGGCGCGCGTCCAGCAGGGCCGCGACCTGGCCAACAAGATGTGGAACGCCTCGCGGCTGGTCCTGATGGAGGCCCGCGACGACGTCGAGCCCGGCCCGCGCACCGATCGGGTCGAGGACCGCTGGATCGCGTCGCGCCTGCAGCGCGCGATCCGGTCGGTGACGGACTCGATCGCGGCCTACGACTTCGCCCACGCAGCGCTTGACCTCTACGACTTCTTCTGGTCGGAGCTCTGCGACTGGTACCTGGAGATCGTCAAGCCGCGCCTCTACGACGGCGACGAGGATGCCTCGGCGACCCTGCTCTGGGCGCTGGAGGAGGTGCTGGCGCTGGCCCACCCGCTGATGCCGTTCGTCACCGAGGAGATCTACTCGTACCTGCCGAACCGGCCATGCCGAGGCACTGGTCGTTCACTCCTTCCCGCAGGCCGACGAGGCGCTGATCGATGAGGCCGCGGAACGGGAGATCGGCCAGGCGATCACCCTGACCCGGGCCCTACGGCGCTGGCGTGATCTGGCGGGGGTCCCGGTGAAGCAGGTCCTCGCCGCGCGGTCAGACGAGGCCAGGCCGCACGAGCTGGTCTCGAGGCTCGCCAGGGTCGAGTTCTCGGAGGACGGGGGCGAGCCGATCGCGAGCGTCGGCGGAGTCGAGCTGCTCGAGACGGAGGGCGTGGACCCGGAGGCCGTCGCCGCCCGAATCGAGGAGCGCCGCGAGAAGCTGCGCGGCGAGGTGAAGCGCGGGGAGGGCAAGCTCTCCAACGACGGCTTCGTCGCCAAGGCGCCGGCGGACGTGGTCGACGCCGAGCGGGAGAAGCTCGCCGCCTACCGCGCGGAGCTCGAGGAACTGGGCGGATAGCCGGCTCGGCGGAAGAGATCCTGCGCAGGCGCGAGGTCCTCGGCTGGAAGCTGGGGCTGGAGCGGATGCGGCGGCTCTGCACATTGCTCGGCATGCCGCAGAACCGCTTCGCCTCGATCCACGTCGTCGGGACGAACGGCAAGACCTCGGTGACGCGGATGACCGCGGCGCTGCTCGAGGCACACGGGGTCTCGACCGGCGCCTACGTCTCACCCCACATCCTCTCCTGGCGCGAGCGGGTCCTGATCCGGGGGGAGCCGATCTCAGAGGAGGCGTTCACCGATGCCCTCGACCGTGCCGAACAGGCCGCTCAGGTCGCCGATCGCTCCGCCGGCGACGAGGGGCCGGTGACCCAGTACGAGCTGCTCACCGCGGCCGCCTTCGTGGCCTTTGCGGCGGCGCGCGTCCAGTATGCGGTGATCGAGGCCGGGCTCGGCGGCCGGCTCGACGCCACCAACGTGATCCCATCGAAGGCCACGGCGCTCACCTCGGTCGGCCTCGATCACACCGAGTGGCTGGGGGAGACGCTGGAGGAGATCGCGGCCGAGAAGGTAGCGGTGCTGCGGGATCACACGACACTGATCGTGGGCGACCTTCCCTCGGAGGTCGAGCCGGTGATCGCGGGCGAGGTGGAGCGCCGGCACGCATTGCTGGTGCGAGTCGGTGTCGACGCGGGCGGCGAGCCGGTCACCTACCGGGACCGGAACCTCGCCTTGGCGGAGTCGGCGGCGCAGCAGGTTTTCGGCCGACTCGATCCCGATGCGGTTCTGGGGCTGCAGGAGATCACGATCCCGGGCCGCGCGCAGCTCGTGCCCGGCGACCCACCGGAGGTCTTCGACGCGGCGCACAACCCCGATGGCGCCAGGGCACTGGCCGAGGCGCTGCCGGCGCTGACCGGTGGCGCCGTTGTCGTCTGCTGTCTGGCCGTACTCGAGGGCAAGGATGCCGGCGGCATCGTCGGCGGCCTCGCGCCGGCCTGTGTCCACTTCGTCTGCACGGAGATCCCGCCAGACGCGATCGAGGGCTCCGGCCGCCCTGGTGGGCGGGCGCGGCCGGCGCTCGAGCTCGCCGCGCTCTGCGAGAAGGCCGGCGTCGAGGCGGAGGCGATCGCCGACCCGCTCCAGGCGTGGGAGCGTGCACGAGAGCTCGCCAAGTCACGCGGCGGGGTCGCGCTCGCGGCCGGTAGCCACTACCTTCTGGCGTGCTTATGGACAGAGAGGCCCGCTCAGAGCTCCTGACGATGATGGGCCTGGTGGCCATCGTCGTCGCGGTGGTGATCCTGGTCTTCTTCGCCTTCGGCTACGTGTTCGGTCTGCTCTTCCTATAAGCGCCAAAGAAAGCCTCTGACTCCAATGCCAGGCAGGGTTTCACGCCCCAATACGGAAGTACGTACACTCGCGGCTCCCAATTTCCCATGCCTCTCGCACTCTTCGGAATTGACGGCGGCCTCGGCCTAGTCGTCGAACTGGTTGTCCTCTTCCTGATCGTCGTCTATCTGGCGCTGATCTACTGGACCTACCTCGACGCCCGCCGGCGGATCGAGGATCCGGTGCTGATCGCCTGTGCGACGGCGGCGTCGGTCTTTCCCTACCTGGGCACGGTCGTCTACACGATCCTGCGCCCGCCGGAGTACCTGGAGGATCGCGAGGAGCGGGAGCTGGAGCTACGAGCGGCCGAGCTCGAGCTGCGACAGCGAATCGAGCAATCGTGCCCTCACTGCGAGTACCCGATCGAGCGCTCCTACCTGCGCTGCCCGAATTGCGAGCGGCGCCTTCGCAACCCCTGCCGCAAGTGCCACAAGCCGCTCGACCCTCGCTGGGGGATCTGCCCGTACTGCGAGACCGAGGTCCGCAAGCAGCAGCGGCCGGAGCGCGAGACGCGCCGCACCGACCGCCAGCGAACGGCCCGTGCATCCGCCCAGCGTCAGGCCGGCTCATCCCGTTCGGACGGGCCCACCCGGCGCCAGGACCGCTCCGCCGTGGCGGCGCGCCCCCAGCAGCGCCCTTCCGGCTCCAGCCGCTAGTGCGCGGCGAAGCCCGCCACTCCTCTTACCTGTAGGTTCTCGCGCCGATGGCGACCGAGCGCACCCTGATCCTGGTGAAGCCCGATGCGTTCGAGCGCGGGTTGACCGGCGAGGTGATCGCCCGCTTCGAGCGCAAGGGGCTTCGCCTCGTCGCTCTGAAGCTGATGCAGGCCGACGTCGAGATCGCCAACGTTCATTACGAGGAGCACGCGGACAAGCCGTTCTTCGGCGAGCTCGTCGAATTCATCACGGGCAGCGAGCTGGTGGCGATGGTCCTCGAGGGCCCCAACGCGGTGAAGGCGGCGCGCCAGGTGATCGGGGCGACGGACCCGGTGGAGGCCGAGGCGGGCTCGATCCGCGGCCAGTTCGGCACCGAGGTCACCTTCAATCTCGTGCACGGCTCGGACTCGCCGGAATCGTCGCAGCGCGAGATCGGGATCTGGTTCCCAGAGCTGTAATCCTCGCTTCGAAGTCTCCGCAGCGCCGGGCGCTGCTGAAAACGCTGGGCGTTGCCTTCAGGGCGATCGCGCCGGAGATCGAGGAGACCAGCGAGGGAGACCCCCGAGAGGTCGTGCTCGCGAACGCGCTCGCCAAGGGACGGGCCGTCGCCGCTCGACGGCGCAAGGGAACGCTCGTGATCGCGGGCGACACCGAGGTCGTGGTCGACGGTCGCGTCATCGGCCAGCCCGGATTCGAGGGTGAGGCCCAATGGTGCCTCGAGACGCTCTCGGGCCGCTCGCACGAGGTCCTCGGCGCTCTGGCGCTGATCGGCCCCGATCGAGTCGACGGAGAGTTCACCGTGCGAACCGGTGTCGAGTCCACTCGCGTTACGTTCGGAGAGCTCGGGCCCGACCTGATCGACCGCTATCTCGCCAGCGGCGAGTGGCAGGGACGGGCCGGGGGCTACGCGGTGCAGGGATTGGGCTCCGCGCTGGTCGCCGGAATCGACGGCGACGTCTCCAACGTGATCGGCCTGCCGATCCGGCTGCTCCTTCGTCTCGCCCCCGAGCTGACGTCCGACTAGCGACCGGATTTTTCGCCCATTTTGGGCATTTAGAGCAAGCCGCTAGTCTGGGCTCGCTTGGCCAATTTGGCACTACCGATGAGCCTTCTCTCCTCGATATCCCCTGCCCGCGACATGGCCGTCGATCTCGGAACGGCGAACACGCTCGTCTACGTCCGCGGCCGGGGCATCGTCCTCTCGGAGCCCTCGGTCGTGGCGGTCGACGTCAGCAGCGGCGAGGTCCACGCCGTCGGAGCGGAGGCCAAGCTGATGCTCGGCCGCACGCCGTCGACGATCAACGCGATGCGCCCGCTAAAGGACGGTGTGATCGCCGACTTCGAGGTGACCGAGTCGATGCTGCGCTACTTCATCAAGCGCGCCAACCCCAGCCGCTTCACCCATCCGCGCGTCGTGGTCTGCGTTCCCTCCGGCGTGACCGGCGTCGAGAAGAGGGCGGTCGAGGAGGCCTGCCTCGGCGCGGGGGCGCGGGAGGCCTATCTGATCGAGGAGCCGATGGCGGCCGCGATCGGCTCCGGGCTGCCGGTCAGCGAGCCGACGGGCAGCCTGATCATCGACATCGGCGGCGGCACCACCGAGGTCGCCGTGATCTCGCTCGGGGACATCGTGGTCTCCCAGTCCATCCGCGTGGGTGGCGACGAGATGGACGAGGCCATCGTCAACTACTGCAAGCGAGAGCATCAGCTGCTCATCGGCCACGGCACCGCCGAGAACCTCAAGCACGAGGCCGGCTCGGCGGCCCCGCTCGAAACCGAGGTCGAGATCGAGATTCGCGGCCGGGACCTCGGCTCGGGCCTGCCTCGGGCCGTGAAGCTCAACTCGGAGGCCGTCCGCCAGGCGCTCGACGAGCCGATCGCCCAGATCATCGCCGCGGTCCGCGACACGCTGGACCGAACGCCGCCGGAGCTCGCCGGCGACCTGATGGAGCGCGGGATGACCCTCGCGGGCGGCGGCGCCCTGCTCCATGGGATGGCCGAGCGAATGAGCGAGGAGTGCCAGATGCCCGCCAGGCTCGCCGAGTCGCCCCTCACCTGTGTGGCGACCGGATCCGGCCAGGCTCTCGAGGAGTTCGAGGCGATCAAGCGAGCGCTGAAGAACTCGCGGGTGCGGAGGCGGTTCTGAGTTGAGGACCGACTAAGGGGGAATCGCGGCCATGTACCTCTTACAGCGCCCCGAGGACATCCCGCCGCGCTTGACCAATCGCCTCAATGCCCGAGTGGCGGTCCTGACGGCCGTGGTGATCGCGGCGGTCGCCATGGTGACCCTGAGGCTGTGGTCGCTGCAGATCCTTTCGGGCGACCACTACCGCGCGCTCGCCCGCGACCACGGCGTTCTCGACGTGCGGGTGCACCCGCCGCGGGGAGAGATCCTCGACCGGACGGGCAGGGTCCTGGTCGACAACCGGACGGTGATGACCCTCGAGCTGAGGCCCTCTGACCTGCCGAGCTCGCATGCGGAGCGCCGGGCCGAGCTCCGCCGGCTGGGGAGCCTGCTGGGGCTCTCGCAGGGAGCCATCCGCCGCAGGGTTCGCGAGACGCCGCAGTACGCCGGGTACCCGGTCGTGCTCAGGCAGGGGGTCGACCGCCGCCTGCTCTTCTACATGCTCGAGAACAAGGAGAGCTTCCCGGGCGTCAGCGTCGAGCGCACCTACGTCCGCCAGTACAAGGATGGCTCGCTGGCCGCCCACCTACTCGGCCTCGTCGGGCAGATCAGCCCGCATCAGCTGACCAGGCCGGCCTATCGGACGCTGAAGCCCGGCGACATCATCGGCCAGGCGGGCGTCGAGTACACCTACGACAAGTTCCTCCGCGGCACCGCCGGAAGCCAGCGAATCCAGGTCGACGCCCTGGGCCGGCCGAGGGGCCAGCTCGGCAGCCAGCCGGCGCGGGCCGGCGACAACCTGCGCCTGACGCTCGATGCGGGGCTGCAGGCGGTTGGCGAGGCGGCGCTGCGCGCCAAGGGGCTCCCGAGCGCCTTCGTGGCGATGAACGTCCGCACGGGCGCGATCCTCGGGATGGGCTCCTATCCCACCTACGACCCGTCCTTCTACACGCGGCCGCACACGAAGGCGCAGTACGACGCCTTCGGCAACCGCCCGGGCGACCCGCTCGTCGATCGCGCCGACCAGGGCGGCTACCCGACCGGGTCGGCCTTCAAGCCGATCACCGCGACCGCCGCGCTGGAGGACCACCTGATCTCGCCGAGCACGATCTTCGACGACACCGGCTCACTCGACATCGGCGGGATCACGATCCACAACGCCGGCGGCGCCGCCAACGGCCCGGTCGACATGAGCACCGCACTGAAGGTTTCCTCGGACGTCTACTTCTACAACCTCGGCCTCCATGCATCTGCGAGCGGCAACGGCGGCCAGATCCAGGACTGGGCCCGCGCGTACGGGCTGGGCCGGAAGCCCGGGATCGACGTCCCGGACGCCACCGCCGGCCTGATCCCGACGCCGGCCTGGCGCAACCGCGTCTACCGCAATCACTCCAATCCGTACATCGACAGGCCCTGGACGCAGGGCGACAACGTCAACCTGGCGGTCGGGCAGGGCGACGTCCAGGTGACGCCACTGCAGCTTGCGCGGGCCTACGCCGCGCTCGCCAACGGCGGCACGCTCGTCACGCCGCACGTCGGCGGCCGGATCGTGGACATCCACGGCCGGACCGTCCACCGGATCAAGCCGGCGCCGCGTCGCCACCTGCACATATCGGAGGAGAACCGGAACGTGATCCTGGGGGGCATGCACCGGGCCGCCGACGAGGCGGGCGGAACCTCATATGCGGTGATGGGCAGCTTCCCCATTCCGGTCGCCGGCAAGACGGGCACGGCGCAGCGTGATGGCCAGCAGGACCAATCCTGGTACGGCGTGATCGCGCCGTACAACAACCCGCAGATCGTCGTCACCGTGACGGTCGAACGGGGCGGGTTCGGAGTCGAGTCGGCGGCGCCGATTGCGCGCACCATCCTCGAGCGCTATTTCAACCTCAACAGCGGCTCGGCCGGCGGCGTCAACGCAGCCGCCGCCAGAGCCGCGGGGCCGGGCTGATGGAAGCGGCAAAGCCCTCGCTGACGATCGCACCGCGCAGGCCGCTGGCCGAGCGGCTCGGCCTGACCGGAGTCGACGGCGTCATGCTGGGCGCGTCCGTCGGGCTGATCGCCTTCAGCGTCTTCACCCTCGCGACGTCGACCCGGGACGAGATCGCCGGGCGTCCCCTGTACTTCGTCGAGCGCCAGGCCCTCTACGCGGTGGTGGGCGTTGCGCTGATGCTCGCGATCAGCCGGATCGACTACAGGCGCTTCCGCGACCTGAGGGTGACCATCTACGCGGCGATGGTCGGCTCCATCGCGCTGGTGCTCTTGGTGGGGACCGCGGTGCGCGGCTCGAACCGCTGGATCAACCTGCCGTTCTTCCAGTTCGAGCCGTCGGAGCTCGCGAAGGTTCTGCTCTGCCTGTCTCTGGCCGCGTTTGTCTTCGAGAGGGTCAGGAGGCCATTCGGGCTTCGCCAGACGGTGACCCTGCTGGGTCTCGGGCTGGCCCCGGCGGCGCTGGTGTTCCTGCAGCCCGATCTCGGGACGGGGATCGTGCTGGTCGCGATCGCGCTGACGATCCTGTTCGTCTCGGGCATCCCCTGGCAGCACTTCGCCGCGATCGGCGCGGCCATCGCCCTGATCGCCGGAGGCGCGTATGCGGCCGGGTCCGCGGCGGGCGTCAGCTTCCTCCACGGCTACCAGCAGGACCGCCTCACCGCCTTCCTGCACCCGAGCGACGACCCGAGCGACGCCAGCTACCAGGTGAACCAGGCCGTGATCGCCGTCGGCTCGGGCGAGGAGGTGGGGCGAGGCAACGACGCCACACAGACGGAGCTCCTCTTCCTGCCGGAGCGGCACACGGACTTCATCTTCGCGGTGATCGGTGAGCGCTTCGGCTTCCTCGGCGCCGCATTCGTGGTCTTCCTCTACGCGGTTCTCTTCTGGCGGGCGATCCGGGTGATCCGGATATCAGCGAGCTTCTACGGGACGCTGATCGCGGGCGGGGTGGTCGCGATGCTGGCCTTCCAGGTGATCGTCAACGTCGGGATGAACCTCGGCCTGATGCCCGTCACCGGGATCACGCTTCCCCTGATCAGCTACGGGGGCTCGTCCGTGCTGGGCACGTTCCTGGCGCTCGGGTTGCTGCAGAGCGTCCACGCCCAGGCACGGGATTAGATCCGAGGCGGCTCCGCCCGGGAGCCACCCGTTCAATGGAGGGAACTCTTTCAGTCTCGTTGAAAGTAGGCGCTACATTCGGACGCCGCGCGGCCCGCCCGGAGGAAAGCAAGCAACCTTGACAGCTAGGAAGACATGTACCGCAAGCAGGTGCGCCGTCGACGGGCGGTGCTGTTGCTGCTCGTCGCCGCCTCACTGACACTGCTGAGCCTCTACTACCGCGAGGGCAACGCGGGGCCGCTGCATGGCGCGGAGAACGTGGTCTCGACCATCTTCTCCCCGATCCAGGGCGTAGCCGACCGCGCGCTTAAACCCGTCCGCGACACTGTCAACTGGTTCCACGAGACCTTCGACGCGCGCGGCGACAAGGCACGGCTGCAGGACCAGGTGGCGACCCTCCGCGACCAGCTTGCGCGGCAGCAGACCCAGCAATCCGAGGCCAAGGAGCTCTCAGCGCTCAACGAGCTGACCAGCGGCGGCATCGTCCCCGACGGCACGGACCCAGTCACGGCTCGGGTGGTGGGCCGCTCGCCGACGGTCTGGTACTCGACTGTGACCGTCGACCGCGGCTCCGGTGACGGCGTGCGGGTGGACGACCCGGTGGTCGCAGCTCAGGGCCTGGCCGGGAAGGTCACCCAGACGACCCCGAACACCGCCCAGGTCACCCTGATCACGGACGCCGACAGCGCCGTCACCGCGCGCGTGCAGCCGAGCGGAGCCACGGGCGTCGTCGAGCCCAACGTCGGCAACCCCAACGACCTGCAGCTCGACTTCCTCGAGCGCGGATCGCAGATCGCCGAGGGGCAGATGGTCGTCACCGCAGGCTTCTCAACCGGTGACCTGGGGTCGATCTTCCCGCCCGGGATCCCGATCGGGAAGATCACGAGGGCGACCGTGGAGGAGCAGCAGGCCTACCAGCGGGTGCACCTGTCGCCGTTCGCCGACCTCCGCGACATGGACTTCGTCAAAGTGCTGACGACCCATTCCGGAAAGGGCAGCGGATGATCCTCACGCCCGGCATCATCGCCCGGCTGGCCGCGCTCGGCGCGTTCGCCGCGGTTGCGCAGGTCGTCTGCTTCTCGAAGATGGACGTCTTCGGCACCAATCCCGACGTCGTATTGCTCGTCGTGTTCTCGGTGGGCGTACTGGGCGGGAGCCTGACCGGGGCGGTGTTCGGCTTCTCGGTCGGCCTGCTGATGGATTGCCTCTTGCTCGAGACCCTCGGCGGGTTCGCGCTCACCCTGCTGTCCGTGGGCTACGTCGCGGGGCGTTACCGCGAGACCGTCGGCCGTCCGACCCGAGGCGCGGTCACTCTGCTCGGCGCCGCGCTGACTTTGCTCGGCGCGATGGTGATCGCTGCGATCCAGATCGGCACGGGCGTGGACGCGAATGTCAGCTTCCTGGTCGTGCGTGATGCGGTCCTCAAGAGCATGATCGGCGCGGCTCTCTCGATTCCCGTCCTCCTGCTCGTCAGACTGTCCGTGCGCTCCGCGCTCGTCGACGAGCGACGGACGGCTCGGCGTCCAAGTGGGCCGCGGGCCGTCGAGGCGCCATAGCCGTGATGTATCTGCGCACACCCGAATCCGAGCCCGAGAGGCGGACCTCTCCGCTCGCACTGCGGATCTCGATCCTGACGGGGCTCGCGATCGCGATCTTCTCCGTCCTCTTCCTGCGCCTCTGGTACGTGCAGGTCCTCTCGGGTGACAAGTACCGGACCGAGGCCAACGACAACCGGATCCGCGAGATCCGCGTGCAGGCCCCTCGCGGCGACATCCTCGACCGGAACGGCAAGGTGCTGGTGGCGAACCGCACCGAGCTCGCCGTCGAGGTCAGCCCCGAGGACCTGCCGGACCCCGGCCGCACGCGATCCCGGGAGCTCCACCAGCTCTCGACGGTCACCGGAATGACGATGGCCGAGATCCACAAGGCGCTCACCGACGGCGATAGGGCGGCGCCCGGCGGGCCGGTGATCCTGAAGAAGGGGCTCGGCGTCGACAAGGTCTATTACCTGCGGGAGAACCAGTCGAGCTTTCCCGGGGTGAGCGTCGAGCGAGTGTTTACCCGCGAGTACAAGGACGGGGACGTCGCGGCGCATCTCTTCGGCAACGTGGGCGAGGTGACTGCCGAGCAGCTCAAGGAGCCGCGCTACGCGGGCCTCCACCAAGGGGACACCGTCGGCCAGTCGGGGATCGAGTACGAGTACGACCGGTTTCTGAGGGGCAGGGCCGGGACGGACCGCGTCCAGGTCGACGCCCTCGGCCGGCCGACGGATCAGCTCAGGAGCAGGCCGGCCCAGGCCGGCGACGACGTGCGCCTCACGATCGACTCCGGCCTGCAGAGCTACGCGGAGGGTGCGCTCGACTCGTTCGGGCTCCCGGGGGCCTTTGTGGCGATGAACGCCCAGAACGGCGAGGTCCTGGCGATGGGCTCGGCGCCGAGCTTCGACCCGTCGATCTTCACTCACCCGATCACCCAGAGCCAGTACCACGCGCTCACCTCTCAGAAGACCGACGCGCCGCTCGCCGACCGCGCCATCCAGGGGCTCTATCCGACGGGCTCGACCTTCAAGCCGATCACGGCGACCGCCGCCCTCCAGGACCATCTGATCTCGCCGAACACGATCTACAACGACACCGGCACGCTCAAGGTCGACATCCAGACCCTGCACAACGCGGGCCACGCGATCAACGGGCCGATCGACATGAGCGACGCGCTCAAGGTCTCCTCGGACGTCTACTTCTACAACCTGGGCCTCCATGCGAAGGCCTCCAAGGGCGGCGGGATGATCCAGGACTGGGCGCGCCAGTACGGGCTTGGGGAGAAGACCGGGATCGACCTGCCGGCGGAGGTCGACGGCCTGATCCCGGACCCCGCCTGGCGCAACCGCCTCTACCGGGAGCACCTCACGGACCGCCCCTGGAGCGCGGGCGACAACATCAACCTGGCGGTCGGCCAGGGCGATCTCGAGGCGGATCCACTGCAGATGGCTGTCGCCTACGCGGCGCTCGCGAATGGCGGCAAGGTCCTGAGACCGCATCTCGGCGACGACGTTGAGAGCGCGACCGGCAGGGTGATCGAGGAGATCCGCCCGGCCCTTCGCCGCCAGATGCACATCTCCCCGACCACCCGCGACACGATCATGACCGGCCTCACGCGCGCCGCGATGGAGCCGGGCGGGACCTCGTACCCCGTCTTCGGCCACTTCCCCTTCCAGATCGCGGGCAAGACCGGAACCGCGCAGCGGCCGAACCAGCCCGACCAGTCCTGGTACATCGCGGTGGCGCCCGCGAAGAACCCGCAAATCGTGGTCGCGGTGACGCTCGAGCGGGGCGGCTTCGGCGTCGATACGGCCGCCCCGGTCGCCGCCCGGATCCTCGAGCACTACTTCAACCTGCCGATCACGCCTCCGGCCGGCACCGGGAAGACGCAGGAGTGATGGCGGCGGGATCCCGCCGGACCTCTACCCTGGGGAGATGGCGGACGGCTTCGCCATCAAACGGGTTGCTCCTCGGCTCCGCCTCGGAGCACCCTCGCATAACAGCCATGGAGGCAGCACCACTCACGCTCAGACCCACCCGCGCCCGCGTCGGCGAGCGCCTTGGCCTTGCCTACTTCGACGGGGTCCTGCTCGGTGCTGCGCTCGCCCTGATCGCGTTCAGCTGCTTCACCCTCGCGGTGGCGACGCCCAACGACGTTCCAGGCCAGCCGCTGTTCTTCGCGATGCGGCAGGGGATCTACGCGCTGATCGGCATCGCGCTGATGTTCGCCGTCGCGAAGATCGACTACTCCCGCTTCCGGGAGATCCGGGTGGGCCTCTACTCGCTGATGATCGGGTCGATCTGCCTCGTGCTGCTGTTCGGGGCGGCGGCCCGCGGCTCGCGCCGATGGATCGAGCTGCCCTACTTCCGCTTCCAGCCCTCGGAGCTGGCCAAGCTGCTCCTCGTCGTCGCCCTTGCGGCGTTCGTGATCGAGCGCACCCGCCGCGGCACTCCCGTCCGCCAGACGCTTCGCATCCTGGCGCTGGGCCTGGCCCCGGCCGGACTCGTCTTCCTGCAACCCGACCTCGGCACGGGAATCGTGCTGGTGGTCATCACACTGACAATTCTTTTCCTAGCCGGGGTGCCCTGGCCGCACTTCGCGGTCATCGGTGGATTGGCGGCCCTCGCGGTCAGCTTCGTCCTCATCATCGCCCCGGCGACCGGCCTGCCGAGCCCGCTTCACGGCTATCAGCAGGACCGGTTGACTTCATTTCTACATCCCAGCAATGACCCAAGCGACGCGAGCTATCAGGTCAACCAGAGCGTCACCGCGATTGGGTCCGGCGAGAAGACCGGACGCGGCGACAGCTCGACTCAGACCGAGCTCCTGTTCCTTCCCGAGCGGCACACGGACTTCGTGTTCGCCGTGATCGGGGAGCGCTTCGGCTTTCTGGGAGCCGCATTCGTACTGTCCCTATACGCCCTGCTCATCTGGAGAATGCTGCGCATTCCGACGCTCTCCAAGAACTTGTATGGGACCCTGATCGCCGGCGGCATCGCCGCCATGCTCATGTTCCAGATCCTGGTCAACGTGGGCATGACCCTCGGCGTCATGCCGGTTACCGGCATCACCCTGCCCCTCATGTCTTATGGGGGATCCTCGGTGCTTGCCACCTTCCTGGCGATCGGGCTCCTACAGAGCATCCACGCACAAGCGCGGCTCAGCTCCAGCACACGCAGCAGGGCGCCTATCCCACTGTTGCGCTGAGCCAGCTAGAGCACACCCACATCACATCCCGCCCGGTTGAACCCGCCCATGACGGCGGTTCCGCGGCGTACGGGTGTGCGCTCGCGCAGAAAGGAACCACATGAAGAAGAACATCCTCGTCAGCGTCGATCGCGGTGAGACCCGCGTCGCCGTGCTCGAGGCAAAGGGCAGCCCCACCGAGGGCAAGCGCCGCAAGAAGGCGAGCCCGTCAAATGAATGGAAGGTGGCCGAGCTCTACGTCGAGCGTCGTGGCCGCCGGTCGATCGTCGGCAACATCTACAAGGGCAAGGTCGACAACGTCCTGCCCGGGATGGAGGCGGCGTTCGTCGACATCGGCCTGGAGCGAAACGGATTCCTCCACGTCGACGAGATCGTCCTGCCGGACGGCAAGGCCGTCCCCAAGCGGGGCCGCGGCCGGGGTCGCCGGATCGACGAGCTCATCAAGCCCGGCCAGGAGATCATCGTCCAGGTCGTCAAGGATCCGCTGAAGACGAAGGGCGCGCGGCTCTCCATGCAGCTGTCGATCGCGGGCCGCTACCTCGTCTACATGCCGCAGGGCGGCGGCATCGGCGTCTCCAAGCGCCTCCCCGACGGGGAGCGCACCCGCCTTCGCAAGCTGATCGAGAAGGTGGACATCGGCAACGGCGGTGTGATCGTCCGCACCGCCGCCCAGGGCGCGAAGAAGGAGGACTTCGTCCGCGAGATCGCCTACCTGCACCGCCTCAACGAGGTGGTCACCGAGCGTGCGGAGAAGTCCGACGTCGGCCAGATGGTCTTTCAGGAGGCAGACCTCTCGATCCGCGTCGTCCGTGACGTCCTGGTCGAGGAGTTCGAGGGAGCGATCATCGACGACCCCAAGCAGCACGAGCGCGTCACCAAGTTCCTCCAGCGCACCGCGCCCGAGCTGGCCGAGCGGGTCGAGCTCTACAAGGGCAAGGAGTCGCCGCTCGAGAAGTGGGGCGTCGAGGAGGCGTTCGACTCGGTGCTCTCTCGCCGCGTCGATCTCCCCTCGGGCGGTTACCTCATGATCGACTACGCCGAGGCACTGACCGTCATCGACATCAACACCGGCAGCTTCACCGGCAAGGGCAAGGGCCGCCTGGAGGACACGATCACCAAGGTGAACGTCGAGGCCGCCGACGAGGTCGTCCGGCAGCTTCGGATGCGCGACATCGGCGGGATCATCGTCATCGACTTCATCGACATGGCGCGGGCTCGGAACCGCGACCAGGTGCTGAAGACTCTGCGGACGGCTCTCGATGAGGACCGGACCAAGACCTACGTGGTCGAGGTTTCGCCGCTCGGCCTGGTCGAGATGACCCGCCAGAACGTCACCGACGGCGTGCGCGAGATCCTCACCAAGCGCTGCCCGACCTGCGACGGCGAGGGCGTCGTCAACTCGGAGGAGACGGTCGCGATCACGATCGTCCGCAAGCTTCAGGAGGTCGTGGACGAGAGCCCGGACCCGGAGGCCTACCTGGTCAGGGTCAACCCCAGGGTGGCCGCCGAGCTGCTCTCGCCCGATTCCGGCCTCACGGACCTCGAGGAGGAGACGGGCAAGCGCTTCCACTTCGAGGGCGGCGATGCTCTGCCGCTCGACACGTTCCACGTGGTCGAGAGCGGCGGGCGTGAGGAGATCGAGGAGCGAGCACTGCCGTTCCAGGTGGGTGAGGAGGTGCTCGTCTCGATCGAGGAGCCGCACATGTACAACGTCGACGATGCGGTGGCCCGGGTCGACTCCTACATCGTCAGCGTGGCCGGGGCGGGCCCCCACGTGGGCGAGCAGCGGATGGTGCGCATCGAGAGCGTCGGGCGCTCCGCCGCGACCGCCCTGCTGCTCGACAGCGAGGGAAACGTGGTGCAGCCCGGAGCCAATGGAAATGGCGGCGAGAAGCTAGAATCCTCGGCCTCCAGCGGGCGCCGACGTCGCGGAAGCAGGGGCGGAAGGCGACGTTCCCGTGCCGGCGGTGGAAGCAAGAACTAGTCGAGCGGAGACCGAATTTCCATGTCCAGCTACGCAGTGATCGAGACAGGCGGCAAGCAGTACCGCGTCGAGAAGGGCTCGACCCTCCTCGTCGATCGCCTGTCCGCGAAGGAGGGCGACAAGGTCGACCTCCGCGCCGTTGCGTTCCGCGACAAGGAGATGGTGCTCGGCAAGGACCTCGAGAAGGTCAAGGTCGAGGCCAAGGTCGCCGGCCACGAGCGGGGCCCCAAGATCCGGGTCTTCAAGTACCGGGCCAAGAAGGGCTACCGCAAGCGTGCCGGGCACCGCTCCGAGCTCACCCGCCTCGAGATCACCGACGTGAAGATGCTGCAACGCAAGCCCCCAGCGAAAAAGGAGACGGCCGCAGATGGCTCATAAGAAGGGACTCGGATCGAGCCGCAACGGCCGCGACTCCAACCCGAAGATGCTCGGGGTGAAGGTCTTCGCCGGCCAGACCGTGAACGGCGGGGAGATCATCGTCCGCCAGCGCGGCACCCGGTTCCGGCCCGGCGATGGCGTGGGCATCGGCCGGGATCACTCGATCTTCGCCACGCGACCGGGCGTGGTCCAGTTCAGCACCGGGCGCCGCGGCCGCACGATCTCGGTCATCGAGAGCGACTAGACCACGGCGTTTCCCGGCTGAGATGCCGGGTAAGCGGGAAAGCTCACGCTCTCGACCAGGAGGTGGGCTCGTGCTCACGATCACGCCAGAGGCATCGCATGCCATCCGTGGAATCCTCGACGCGTCGGATGTGCCCGACGGCTCGATGTTCCGCATCAGCCCACGGCCGCAGGACGGATCCGCACCCGGTTCCGGCCTGACGGTGTCGGTAATCGAGGAGCCTCCGCCCGACGACGAGATCGTCGAGGGCGATGAGATCGCGGTCGCCGTGGAGCCGAGCGCCGCGGCGATCCTCGAGGACAAGGAGCTGGACGCGACCGTGGTCGGCGATCAGGTCAACTTCAGCATCGGCGAGCAGGCCGCCTAGGGGGCCAGGAGTCGCTGGACCGCCTGTCCGGCAGCTTTGGACAGCCGGGCGGTGTCGGCGGGTTGGGGCTTCTCCTAGCCTTGATGCATGGGGTCCCGCCCGCTGATCGGTGTCACAGCCCGACAGCCTGCTCGCCGAGGCCCTGGGGGCGACTGCGCTCGACGTTCCCTCGTACCACCACCAGGCGGCCGATGAGCTCGGCCGCGAGCTGCGGGCGGTCGCCTGGTCGCCGGACGGGATCGTCGAGGGGATCGAGGCGATCAACCGCGGCTTTGTGATCGGCGTGCAGTGGTATGCCGAGGGGGAGACGCCCGAGCACGGACGGCTGTTCCGGAGCTTCGTCAAGGCGGCGAGCCTGCACGATGCGGCGCGCGCGGAGCACGTCCCGGTCCTGGCGTAAGTCGCGGGAAAACCCCGAGGTTCGGCTCTGAGGCCCGTGTTAGCTTGGCCCCGTGATGCGCCGGCCAGGAAGGTTGGCGACGTGCCTCGTCATTGCCGCGTCCGCAGGCCTCTTCGTCGCGGCGAGCGCCGAGGCCGCCTCGTCCCCCGAGCAGCAACGGCTCGTCTCGGCGTACGCGCCGATCCTGATGCTGCGCGAGCAGACGGACTCGAAGAACTGCAACATCAGGGAGGAGCAGTTCAACCCGCCGACCACGGTCGACACCGTGCTCGGTAATCCGGGGGTGCGGCTCCTCCACTACGTCGACGGCAAGGACGTGCTGGTCAAGAGGGCCCCAACCGCCGCGGACGTCGCGGGACTGGGTGACGACTACTACCTCGATCTCCCGGGAGATCCGCTCGATGCCGGTTGCGACTACGGAGCCGACTACAAGGAACTGAGGGACGAGGGCAAGGCGCCGGCGATCACCTACGCCCACATCGCAACGGAGCCGGGCTACACCGGCATCGTTGTCCAGTACTTCTTCTTCTACTACTTCAACCAGTTCAACGACCTTCACGAGGGCGACTGGGAGGGCATGCAGATCGCCTTCGACGCCGACACCCCCGCGGAGGCACTCGCCCAGGGGCCGTCGCAAGTCGCCCTCTTCCAACACGCCGGAGGGGAGCGGGCCGACTGGGACGACACCAAGGTGCAGAAGGACGGGAACCACCCGATCGTCTTCCCGGCCGCCGGGTCGCACGCCACCTTCTACGACAACGCGATCTACATCGAGAACGGGCAGAACGGATCGGGAGTCGGCTGCGACAACACCTCCGATCCGCTGATCCGGTCCGACCCCGCGCCGATCATCGTGCCCACGGCCGCGGGGCCTGGAAGCGAGTTCCAGTGGCTCAGCTACCTCGGCCACTGGGGTCAGCGGGAGAAGGGGTTCAACATCGGTCCGCAGGGGCCCGACCACCAAGAAGCAGTGGCTGCGGCCGTTCACCTGGATGGACGGGATTCGCCAGGACAGCCCGCGGCTGCCGGGCGGAGCGATCCTCGGGCCGGCCGCGTCGACGGCGTTCTGCGGCGCGATCGAGGGCGTCTCCGAGTTCATCAACCTCGAGGCGAAGACGACCCTCGGGGCGATCGGACTGGGGCATTGCCCTACTCCTCCTGATCGTCGTGCCTCCGATGTTCACCCGCTGGCGCCCGGTGGATCTCTCCACGCTGCAGGCATCCCTGGACATTCGGGCAGCTGCGTCCGCGGTGCGCGCCAGCTCTACGGCCGCCATTGGCGGGTCATGCTGCTCATCGCCCTGAGCGGGTTCCTGATCCTCGGGGCGATCCAGGGGCTCCAGTACCTGTTCACCCAGCTCAACGGCAGCCAGGACTTCGACATCGAGATCAGCCCCGGCGGCGCGGAGTTCAGGTTCGGCGGCTCGTTCGGCGGGATCGCCCACCCGATCGGCTTCGCCTTCGTCTCGGGAGCAGTGGTCGCCTTCATGCGCCAGCTCGATCAGGGCGGTGAGGCCGGGTGCGGCGGCCTCCTTCCGCGCCATCTACGAGCGGCTCTGGCGGGTCGTCGGCGGGCAGCTGCTCACGACGGTTCTGGTGGTCGCGATGATCTTCACGGTAATCGGCATCCCCTTCGGCATCTACTTCTACGTCGCCTGGCAGTTCGTTCAGCAGGAGATCCTCTTCAAGGACAGCTCGATCCGGGAGGCCTTGAGGGGAAGCCATGTCCCGCGTGCGCGGGCATTGGTGGCGGACGGTCCTGGTCACGGGTTTTCTCTTCGTGCTCGGCGTGGTCACCGGCCCGGTTCTCGGCTTCTTCCTGATCTTCGCCAACCTCTCGGCGGTCCTGGTCAACCTGATCGGCTCGGTGGTCTTCGCCCTGCTCATCCCCTACATCGCGATCGGCCGCACGCTCCTCTACCTCGACCTCGGCGCG
Organism: uncultured Solirubrobacterales bacterium; assembly: GCA_963763985.1. Lineage (GTDB taxonomy): Bacteria > Actinomycetota > Thermoleophilia > Solirubrobacterales > 70-9 > DASUPK01. Next base: position 193,815 of record CAVXQO010000020.1, read on the forward strand.
CGTGAGGCGGAGGCCGAGGCGCCCGGCGCGCCGAAGCGCCGCCGCATCAGGTTGCCGAGGCCTCGGCCCGCAACCGGCACGAGCTAGCCCATCGCTGAAACGTCTCGGGGGCTAACTTCGCCCCGATGCTCTTCGATCGAGCCAAGATCCACGTCGAGGGCGGCCGCGGCGGCGACGGCGTGGTCAGCTTTCGCCGTGAGGCCCACGTCCCGCGCGGCGGGCCGGACGGCGGCGATGGCGGCCGAGGTGGCGACGTCGTGCTCGTCTGCGACGCGCAGCGCCGGGACCTCGCCTCGCTCGGCCGCAGCAGGCACTTCCGCGCCGGGCGGGGAGAGCACGGCAAGGGAAAGCGGCAGCATGGCGAGAGCGGCGACGACCGGGTGATCGCCGTTCCACCCGGCACGGTGGTCCACGGGCTGGACGGCTCGGAGACGGAGCTGCTCGCCGACGGCCAGCGGCTGGTGATCGCCCGAGGCGGCTCCGGCGGCCACGGCAACAAGCGCTTCGCGACCTCCACCCGCCAGGCGCCGCGCTTCGCCGAGCGCGGGCTGGAAGGGGAGGCCGGGGAGGTGGAGCTGCGGTTGAAGCTGCTGGCCGACGTCGGTCTGGTCGGACTCCCGAACGCCGGCAAGTCCTCACTGCTCGCGCGCCTCACCAGGGCCGATCCGAAAGTCGCCGACTACCCCTTCACGACCGTCGAACCGAATCTCGGCACGATCGAGCTGGAGGACCGGCAGCTGGTGCTCGCCGACATCCCGGGCCTGATCGAGGGCGCGGCGGAGGGCGCCGGCCTCGGCCACGAGTTCCTCGCCCACCTCGAGCGCTGCCGGCTGCTCGTCCACCTCGTGGAGGTGGCGCCGCCGGAGGGGGATCCGGAGACGAACTACGTGACCGTGCGCGGCGAGCTGGCCGGCTACGGCGCGGGGCTCGACGGCTTGCCGGAGGTCATCGCGCTGTCCAAGATCGATCTGGTTCCCGAGGACGAAGCCGAACGGGCGGTGTCCGAGTGGGGTGAGCGGCATGGCTCTCAGGCCATTGAGGTGCTCGGCATCTCCTCCGCGACCGGCGCCGGCCTCGATCAGCTGACGCAGGCGATCTTCGCCACGCTTCCAGAGGAGGCGGCCGCCGTCGCGGCGAGCGACGGTCAGTTCGAGGCCGAGCACCGCGTCTACCGCCCGGGCGAGGAGGAGGGCTTCGACGTCATCCCGGAGGGCGATGGGCGGTTCCGGGTCGCCGGCCGCGGCATCGAGCTGTTGGTGGCTCGCCACGACCTCGAGAACGAAGAAGCGCTCGATTACCTCGAGGGGCGCCTTCGCGAGATCGGGGTGATCGCCGCACTGGAGCGCGCGGGCTTCGAGGCGGGCGACGAGGTGGTCGTCGGCGATCTCGAGTTCGAGCTGGACCCGGGATGATTGCGCCATGACCGTGGTCGCGAAACTCGGCTCGTCGATCGTCGCCGGAGATCAGGGCGCGCTCCGCAGCGACGTGCTCGACCGCGTCTGCGCGCAGGTCGCGGAGCTCCACTCGGGGGGCGAGAACGTGGTGATGGTCACCTCGGGCGCGATCGCCCGCGGCATGCGGGTGCTCGAGCTCACGCGGAGGCCCTCCGCGATCGACGAACTCCAGGCCGCCTCGGCCGTCGGGCAGGGGAGCCTCTTCCGGGCCTACGAGGAGCGCCTCGCCGAGGGTGACGTTCGGGCCGCGCAGGTCCTGCTCACGGCCTCGGACCTGCAGCTGCGAACCCACTACCTGAACGCGCGGCAGACGCTCAGCCGGCTGCTCGACTGGCGAGTGGTCCCGGTCGTGAACGAGAACGACACGACCGCGACCGACGAGATCACCTTCGGCGACAACGACTTCCTGGCGGCGCAGGTGGCGATCATGCTCGAGGCGCGTCTGCTGGTCCTGCTCACCGATCAGTCCGGCCTCTACACGAAGGACCCGCGACAGAACCCCGATGCCGAGCTCGTCACCGAGGTGACGGCGGAGGACCAGCTCGCCGGATACGAGATCGGCGAGCACACGTCGCCCTTCGGCCTGGGCGGCATGCGCAGCAAGGTGGCGGCGGCCGGGATGGCCGGCGCCTCCGGGATCGGGGCGGTGATCTGCGACGGGACCGCAGAGGGAACGCTGCTGGCCGCCGCCCGCGGCGACGCCACCGGCACCCGCTTCAGCCCGCATCCGGAGCGCACGCCGAGCTTCAAGCTCTGGCTTCGCTACGCGAAGCCGAGCCACGGGAAGCTGCTCGTCGACGACGGCGCCGCCCGCGTCCTGCGCGAGAGCGGCAGCAGCCTGCTGCCGGTCGGGATCACCGAGGTCGAGGGCGAGTTCGACGCCGGCGATGCCGTTGACGTCACCTGCGACGGCAAGACGATCGGCAAGGGCATCGTCAACTACTCGGCCGGGGAACTGCGCCGGATCAAGGGCATGCGGACCGAGAAGGTGCGCGAGCTCCTGCCGCACGCCTCCGAGGAGGCCGTTCACCGCGACTACTTCGTGCTGACCTAGCCGCGCTACCTGGCGGGACTGGCCAGCCAGCCAGTAGAGTCTCGTGTCGATGGGCTCCGGAGAGGAAGCTGGCACCGTGCTCAGCGATTCCCAGCAGGCGATTCTGACCGCGGTTTGCGACACGGTCGTCCCCTCGCTGCCGCGCGACCGAGACCCCGAGGGGCTCTGGGGGCGCAAGGCGAGCGACCTGGGCGTCGACGCCGGCGCCGCACAGCTGATCTCCGAGATCCCGGATCCCGAGCTGCGGGGCGGGCTGCTGCAGCTGATCGACGCTCTCGGCGGCCAGGGGATCACCCGCGCGCCCTCGCAGGAGTCGCGGGAGCAGATCCTCCGCAACGTCGCGCTCTCCGATCCGCGGGCCGCCGCGGGAGTCGGCCGCACTGATCAACATGACCCTCTTCCTCCACTACGGGGCGCCCGATCCGCAGACCGGCCAGAACCCGAACTGGAAGACCTTCGGGTACCCGGGGCCGATCTCGGCCCCGCCGCAGGTCGAGAAGCCGCTGCGCATCCACGAGCCCGCAGGGCTCCGAGGAGACACTGGAGGCCGACGTCTGCATCGTCGGCTCGGGCTCGGGCGGCTCCGTGATCGCCGCCGTCCTCGCGTCCAGACGGCCTTGACGTGGTCGTGCTGGAGGCCGCCGGCTACTACAACGAATCGGACTTCACCCAGCTCGAGCTGCCCGCCTACCAGCAGATGTTCTGGCGCGGGGGGCCGAATCCGACGGCGGACGGCAACGTCAGCCTGGTCGCCGGCACCACGCTCGGCGGCGGGACCACGATCAACTGGACCAACTGCCTGCGCACGCGCCCATGGGTCCGCGAGCAGTGGGCCGAGCACGGCCTGGAGGGGGTCGACGGCCCCGACTTCGACCGCCACCTGGACGCCGTTCTGGAGCGGATCAGCGCCAACGACGGCTGCAGCGACCTGAACGGGACGCAGCAGCGCCTGCGCGAGGGCACCGAGGCGCTCGGCTGGAGCTTCGAGACGATCGTCCGCAACACCGATCCGGAGAGCTACACGCCCGAGCAGGCCGGCTATCTCGGCTTCGGCGATCAGTCGGGCAGCAAGCGCAGCGCGGATCGCACCTGGCTCGCCGACGCCCAGGAGCACGGCGCGCGGTTCCTCACCTTCACCCGCGCGACGCGGGTGCTCACCGAGGGCGGGCGGGCGACCGGCGTCGAGGCCGTCTGGCAGACGCCCGACGGGCGCGGCGCCCAGGTGACGGTGCAAGGCCCCGCGCGTCGTCGTCGCCTGCGGCTCGCTCGAGTCGCCGGCGCTGCTGCTGCGCTCCGGGCATCGGCGGGCCCGCCGTCGGGCGAGAACCTGCGGCTGCATCCCTCGAGCGTGGTCGGCGCGGCCTACGGCACCGACCAGCAGGCCTGGTGGGGACCGCCGCAGGCCGGGCTCTGCGACGAGTTCGCCGACACGGGCGAGGGCTACGGCTTCCTGATCGAGACGGCTCAGTACGCGCCGGGGCTGATCGGCTCGGCGACGCCCTGGATCTCCGGGCCGACCACAAGCAGCGGATGGAGGAGTTCCCCTTCACGGGGACCTTCATCTCGCTGACCCGCGACCGCGGCAGCGGGCCGGTGGACGTCGACGCGAACGGCGAGGCCGTGCCGACTCTACTCGGTCACCGACGAGCTCGACCTCGAGAACCTGAAGCAAGGGCATCGAGGTGCAGATCCGGCTCCACGAGGCCGCGGGCGCTCATCAGATCGGCCCGCTCGCCGAGGGTGCGCCGACCTGGCGCCGCGGCGACGACCTCGAGGCCTTCATCGCCGGCGTCAAGCGGATCCCGTTCCGAGCCGGCGGCTACAAGCTCTTCAGCGCGCACCAGATGGGCACCTGCCGCATGGGAGCGGACCCGGAGACCTCTGTCGCCGGGCCCTTCGGCGAGCTGCACGACACCAAGGGCGTCTGGATCGGCGACGGCAGCGCGTTCCCGACCTCGTCGGGGACCAATCCGATGATCTCGATCATGTCGCTGGCGCACCGGACCGGCGAGGCGATTGCGGATGACGCAGGCGCCTCCGGTGAGGCGAAGCAGGCCGAAGCAGCGCAACCGGCTTAGAGAACTTCGAACAGAAGGAGCGAACCTTGGCTACCGAGACCGCTGCCCCCCCAAGGCGGGGCATCCGACAGACCAGATCGTCCGCGACCGCCTCTACATCGGCGGCGAGTGGGTCGAGCCGGTCGGGAGCGGGACGATCGACGTGATCGACTCGACCACCGAGCAGGCGATCGGCCGGATTCCCGAGGGGACCGCCGAGGACGTGGATCGGGCCGTCGAGGCGGCTCGCGCCGGCTTCGAGGCCTGGCGGCAGGTCCCGGTCGAGTCGCGGGTCGACGCGTGCACCGCGATCAGCGCCGCGCTCGCCGAGCGCGGGGACGAGATCGCCGCGCTCGTGGCGGCCGAGGTCGGGATGCCGCTCGCCCTGGCGCGCACCATCCAGGCCGGCCTGCCGGCGATGGACTTCGGATCGCAGGCCCAGGTCGCCTCGGAGGTGGTCTGGGAGGAGCAGATCGGGAACTCCCTCGTCGTCCGGGAGCCGATCGGCGTGGTCGGGTGCATCACGCCCTGGAACTTCCCGCTCCACCAGATCTGCGCGAAGGTCGCGCCGGCCCTGACCGCGGGGTGCGCGGTGATCGTGAAGCCGAGCGAGGTCACGCCGCTCACCTCATTCATCCTGACCGAGATCATCGACTCGCTCGATCTGCCCGCCGGGGTCTTCAACCTGGTCACCGGATACGGCCCGGTCGTCGGCGAGGCGATCGCCGCCAGCGACGGCGTCGACATGGTCTCGTTCACCGGGTCCACGCGGGCCGGCAAGCGAGTCAGCGAGGTGGCTGCCGGGACCGTGAAGCGGGTCGCGCTCGAGCTCGGTGGCAAGTCGGCGAACGTGATCCTGGACGACGCCGACCTGAAGGCGGCCGTCGGCCACGGGGTCGCGAACGTCTGCCTCAACTCCGGCCAGGTCTGCAGCGCCCACACCCGGATGCTCGTTCCTCGCGAGAAGCTCGCCGAGGCGACGGAGATCGCGGCCGCGGCGGCGGAGAGGGCCACGCCGGGAGATCCCTTCGATGACGGCAGCAGGCTCGGGCCGCTGGTCTCCGAGGCGCAGCAGGAGCGCGTCCGGGGCTACATCAAGAAGGGCGAGGAGGAGGGCGCGAAGCTGGTCGCGGGAGGCGCGGAGCCGCCCGACGGCCTCGAGACCGGCTACTTCGTCCGGCCGACGGTCTTCTCCGACGTGAAGCCGGACATGACGATCGCCCAGGAGGAGATCTTCGGCCCGGTGCTCTCGATCATCCCGTACGACTCCGAGGACGAGGCGGCCGAGATCGCGAACAGCACGATCTACGGGCTGGACGGGGGCGTCTGGTCGGCGGATCCCGAGCGCGCCAAGGCGTTCGCGCGGCGCATGCGCACCGGCCAGGTGCAGATCAACGGCGCCACCTTCAATCCGCTGGCGCCGTTCGGCGGCGTCAAGCAGTCCGGGCACGGGCGGGAGCTGGGCGGTTACGGGCTCGAGGAGTTTCTCGAGGTCAAGAGCATTCAGCTCTAGGGACCAAGCCGCTCGGCGGGCGGGTCCTGTCGCCGAATTTGTCGCAGACGCGGAAAACAGTCGCGCCAGCGACAGAAATTCGGCGCCACCCGCCCGAGGAGCGGTTTCGTGCCCGGTTACTCTTTGGCTGTGGCCACTGCCGCCAAGACCGTTGAGCAGACCTGTCGCGAGGCCAAGGACGCCTCGCACCAGCTCGCGCGCGCCAGCCGGGATGAGAAGGACGGCGTGCCTGCGCGATCTCGCCGATCGGATCGAGCGAGCGTCGACGGGCTGCTCGACGGCCAATCGCGCCGATGTCGACGCCGGGCGCGAGGAGGGGCTCAACGAGGCTCTGCTCGACCGCCTGACGCTGACCGAGGCACGGGTCGCCGAGATGGCCAAGGGGGTGCGGGAGATCGCCGAGCTGCCGGATCCGGTCGGCGAGGTGGTCGAGGGGTGGACGCTCGAGAACGGCCTGGACGTCGCCAAGAAGCGGGTTCCGATCGGTGTGGTCGCCGTCGTCTACGAGGCGCGGCCGAATGTGACGATCGATGCCGCCGCGCTTTGCCTGAAGAGCGGGAATGCCGCCGTGCTGCGCGGCTCCAGCAGCGCCGAGAGCTCCAATGCCTTCCTCGCCGGGTTGATTGCCGATGCGCTTGCCGCGGCGGAGCTGCCGGCCGCCTCCGTCTCGCTGCTGTCCGGCGGCGGGCACGAGCAGCTCGCGGAGCTCGCCACGCAGGAGGGGCTGGTCGATCTGATCATTCCGCGGGGCGGCGAGGGGCTGAAGAACGCGCTCAAGGAGGTCGCGAAGGTGCCGGTCATGTACGCGGCGGCGGGCAACTGCCACGTCTACGTGCACCAGGACGCCGATCTGGAGATGGCCGAGCGGGTCGCGTACAACGCGAAGGTGCAGCGGCCGGGCGTCTGCAACGCGGCGGAGACGCTGCTCGTCCACCGCGACGTCGCGGCCGAGCTGCTGCCCGGCCTGCTCGCCAAGCTGAGCGAGGCCGGCGTCGAGCTGGTCGGCGATCGAGCGGACGAAGGAGTCTGCCGGGCGAAGCTCCGGTCGATGAGGCCACGGACGCCGATTGGGACACCGAGTACCACGGCTTGAAGATGGCGGTCGGCGTCGTCGATTCGCTCGGCGAGGCGATCGATCACATCAACCGGCATGGGACCGGGCACTCCGATGCGATCGTGACCCGCTCGCAGGAGGTCGGCGACGAGTTCACCGATGCGGTGGACTCGGCGGCGGTCTACGTCAATGCGTCGACGCGGTTCACCGACGGCTACGAGTTCGGGATGGGCGCGGAGATCGGCAACTCGACCCAGAAGCTGCACGCGCGCGGGCCGATCGGGCTGCGCGAGCTGACGACCACCAAGTACGTCGTCCACGGCAGCGGGCAGATCAGGGAGTAGTGCGGTCACTCGGATCGGGGTCCTGGGCGGGGCCTTCAACCCGCCCCACGTCGGACATCTGCTCCTCGCCCAGGAGGCGCGCTGGCAGCTCGACCTGGAGCGGGTGCTGCTGATGGTGACCGGGCGGGCTCCGCACAAGGAGATCGAGGACGACCCGGGGGCGGAGGTCAGGCTGGAGATGGCGCAGCTGGCGGCCGAGGGGGATGAGGGGGTGGAGGCGTCGGCCCTCGAGGTGGAGCGGGATGAGACGTCGTACAGCTACCGGACGCTGGAGCTGCTGGCGGATCGGGAGCCTGACGACGAGATCTTCTTCCTGCTCGGCGCCGACATGGCGGCGGGGCTGGCGAGCTGGAAGGAGCCGGCGCGGGTGCTGGAGCTGGCGAAGCTCGGGGTGGTGCCGCGACCCGGCGTCGGGCTCGGCGCGGTGCGCTCGGCGCTGGAGCGGCTCGGTGCCGCCGATCGAGCGGAGATAATCGACATGCCACTTTGCGGAGCGTCCTCGACCACAGTCAGGCAGCGAGCGCGGGAGGGAAAGCCGCTGCGACATCTGGTTCCGGATCCGGTGGTGCGGTTGATCGCGGAGAGGGGGCTGTACCGGTGACGCGCGGGAACCGAGATGAGCTCCGAGGAGCTGGCGCGCCGCCTGGCCGCGATCGCCGACGACAAGAAGGGGGCGGACCTGGTCGCGCTGGACGTGCGGCAGCTGGTCGGCTACACGGACTACCTGGTGATCTGCACGGCTCGCAACGAGCGGCAGGCGAAGGCGATCCACGACGAGGTCTACCACCAGCTCAAGCGGGAGGGATGGCTGCCCGCGCGTGTCGAGGGCGAGCGGGAGGCGGAGTGGGTGCTGATGGACTACCTCGACTGCGTGCTGCACGTCTTCACGCCCGAGTTGCGCGAGCGGTACCGGCTCGAGGTGCTCTGGGGCGAGGCCGGGAAGCTCGATCTGGATCTCGCGGGCGCCCGCGGGCGCTGCCTGAATTACGCGTCCGAAGCCGCTTCTAGCCTCCCGCTCGTGTCGAAGGAGCGTTTCCGGCGCGCCTTGCGCGGCTACGACCCAGAGGAGGTCGATGCGGCGATTGAGGCGCGTGACGCGCGGCTCGCCCGCCTCGAGCGGGAGGCGCAGCGATTGGCCGAGCGGGTGGTGGAGCGCGAGAAGCGGCTGCAGGATGCGCTGAAGCGGCCGATGGCCGCCGCCGTCGGCAAGGGGATCGAGGAGATCTACGGGCAGGCGCGCCGGCAGGCGACGCGGATCCGGATGAAGGCGCTCGAGGACGCGGTGCAGATGGCGGACCGGGTGACCGAGCTCTCCGGGCTCAGGGACGAGCTGGGGGCGCGGGTCTCGGAGCTGGCGGACGTGGCGCGGGTTCGCCTCGGGATCGAGGAGGAGGACCGGCCGCGCGGTCGGCACCGAAGCCGGCCCAGGCCGGCGTCTACGCGGGAGAGGTGGAGGTCGAGGTCGGGCCGCTCAACGACTTCGCGCAGCTGACGGGCTTCGAGGATGCCGCGGCCGGCATCGACGGCGCGTCCGAGATCAAGGTGAAGCGCTTCTCCGGGCGGCCGGGCGTGGGTCTCGATGAACCTGGAGAACCCGATCGACCTGCTGCGGGAGCTGGAGGAGAAGGCGCCGTTCGACTTCGTGGTGCGCGACACCCGCCGCAACGGCCTGGTCCTCGACGTGGACGAGGACGGCGCCGAGCAGGACCGCGCGGCGTAGCGCCGCAGTTTCGCCGCATCGCCGTCACACCTCCTGACATTCCGCGCGCCCCGCGTCACACCGGCCGCGCGAGTATCGGCAGGTGCTCACCTCCAACGACAAGGGCAACATCGCCGAGGCCGCGATCGCGCTGGAGGCGATCAAGCTCGGCATCGATGTCCTCAAGCCGGTCGCCGAGCACGGCCGCTACGACCTTGCGTTCGACCTCGGCATCGGCATGCTCCGGGTGCAGTGCAAGTGGGCGTTCGCTCGACGGAGCTTGGCGTGGTCATGTGTTCGCGTCGGCTGGTTCGCGCACTACGCCAGCAGCGGCTATGTGACGAAGCACGTACCCAGCTGAGGAGGTTGATGCTGTCGCGGTCTACTGCGACGAGCTCGATCGGAGTGCTTTCTTGCTTCCGGTTGAAGCTGGTGGCGGGCAAGCACGCGATTGCACTTGCGCCTGCAGGCCGCCCACGAAACGGCCAGCGCGCCGCATATAAACTGGGCGAGCAGATACCGGCTCCTGGGGCTATAGCTCAGTTGGGAGAGCGTCCGGCTGGCAGCCGAGAGGTCGGGGGTTCGAGCCCCCTAGCTCCACTCCCTCAGCCGACTCGACGAATGCGTCGTCGGCGCCCATGAGTTCCGCGAGAAGTTCGGCTACTGGATGGAACGCGCCGCCGGCGGCGACGAGATCCTGATCACCCGCCGCGGCCGCCGCTACGCCCGCCTCGGCCCTCCGGATCCGCAGCTCGCCACCACAGATACCGCTCCGGATCCAGAGCCAGCAGCGGACCCGGAGGCGCCTCCTCCCGGTACTGCTCGTACTTCGCGCTGAGCGCCTCCAGCCCGGCCGCACCCTCGTCCAGGTCGAGGATCGACACGGACCCCAGCACCTGCACCCAGGCCAGCTCCTCCCAGTCGTCCGAATAGCGATCGACCGTCAGCGCCGCCCGCGGGTCCCGCCGCAGAAACCGCAGCCGCGCCGGCTCACCCGCCCGCTTCGGCTTCTGGTCGATCGCGCTCCAGATCCGCCCCTCCGCCACCGCGAACGTCACCGGCAGCACCCGCGGTCCACCCTCGTCGTCGAGCAATCCCAGGCGACCGACCCGCTCGCTCTCCAGCAAGTCGTTTGCCCACGCAACTAACTCGGTAGGTTGGTCGGGTAGGCACACCAACGAACTGTAGGTCGACGAAAGGATCGGGATGGAACTGGGAATCGGACTGCCGAACACAGTGCCGGGGACGACCGGCGACCAGCTCACCGACTGGGCACGCGCCGCCGAGGACGCCGGCTTCTCGTCGCTCGGGACGATCGACCGCATCGTCTTCCCGAACTACGAGCCCGTCGTCGCACTCTCAGCCGCCGCCGCCGTCACCGAGCGCATCAAGCTCGTCACCGACGTCATGCTCGGGCCGCTGCGCGTGAACCCCGCGATGATCGCCAAGCAGTTCCTCTCGCTCGATGCCCTCGCCGGCGGCGACCGGGCGGTACTCGGCATCGGGGTCGGCGGGCGCGAGGACGACTACGCGATCAGCGGCCTCGACATGTCCGGGCGCGGCAAGTGGCTCGACGATGCCCTGGCCAAGATCCGCGCCATCTGGAACGGCGACGGCGAGCTCGAGTCGAAGGTCGGCCCCCGCCCCTCCGGCAAGGGCCCGTCGCTGATGGTCGGCGGATACGTGCAGAAGGCCTTCGAGCGCGCCGCCAAGTACGGCGACGGCTGGACCCAGGGCGGGTCCGGCGCCTCCCAGTTCGGAGCGGACCTCTCCAACCTCGATGACGCCTGGAAGAAGGCCGGCCGCGACGGCCGGCCCCGGACTCTGGCTCTGGGCTACTTCTGCCTCGGGCCCGACGCCGAGGCGAACGTCCAGGCCTACGTCGGCGACTACTACGCCTGGCTGGGTGACGAGGCGGTCCAGGGAATCGTCGCCGGCGCGCCCAAGGACGCCGACAGCGTCAAGGCGTTCATGAAGGCGTACGAGGAGTGGAACTGCGACGAGCTCATCCTCTTCCCGGCCAGCAGCGATCCCGCCCAGGTCGGCCTGCTCGCCGAGGCCGCCGGCCTCTAACTGCACCGGTTTTTCTGCCCCGCGATAGGTTGCCTTCACCGACACGGGAAGGAGTGACAGGAGATGGCCAGTGAGGTTGAGGACCGAGAACCTCGAGAAGCAGCTCGAGTCGATGCTCGACATCGAGAAGTTCCCGCCGCCGGACGACTTCCGCAAGCAGGCGCTCGTCACCGACGAGTCGATGTACGAGGAGGCCGCCAAGGACCTCGAGGGCTTCTGGTCAAGGCAGGCCGAGGAGCTGATCGACTGGATGGAGAAGCCGTCGCAGACGCTGGACGAGTCCAACGCTCCCTTCTACAGGTGGTTCGCGGACGGCAAGCTGAACGTCTCCCACAACTGCCTCGACCGCCACGTCGAGGCCGGCAACGGCGACCGCATCGCCTACCACTGGCGCGGGGAGGAGGGCGAGGAGCGCGACATCACCTACGCCGAGCTCCACGCCGACGTGCAGCGCTTCGCCAACGCGCTCAAGGCCCGCGGCGTCGACAAGGGCGACATCGTCGGGATCTACCTGCCGATGATCCCCGAGGTCGTCGTGGCGATGCTCGCGTGCGCGCGCATCGGCGCCCCGCACAACGTCGTCTTCGGCGGCTTCTCGCCCGAGTCCGTCTGCGAGCGGATGGAGTTCTCCGAGGCCAAGGCCCTGATCACCGTGGACGGCGCCCGCCGCAAGGGCAAGACAGCCCCGATCAAGAGCGCCGTCGACGTGGAGATCGAGTCCGTCCCCTCGATCGAGACGATCTTCGTCGTCCGCTCCACGGGCACCGATTGCGAGATGAAGGAGGGGCGCGACGTCTGGGTCCACGAGGAGATGGAGAAGGCCGATGCCGAGTGCCCGCCGGAGCCGCTCGATGCCGAGCACCCGCTCTTCGTCCTCTACACGTCCGGCTCGACGGCCAAGCCGAAGGGCGTTCTCCACACCACCGGCGGCTACCTGGTCGGTGTCTCGTTCACCCATAGGTACGTCTTCGACCTGAAGCCCGAGTCGGACGTCTTCTGGTGCTCGGCCGACGTCGGCTGGGTCACCGGCCACTCCTACATCGTCTACGGCCCTCTCGCCAACGGCGCCACGAGCATCATGTACGAGGGCGCCCCGGACTATCCGGAGAAGGACATCTGGTGGGAGATCGCCGAGCGCTACAAGGCGACGATCCTCTACACGGCGCCGACCGCGATCCGTGCCTGCATGAAGTGGGGCGCCGACCAACCGGCGAAGCACGATCTCTCGTCGCTTCGCCTGCTCGGCACCGTCGGCGAGCCGATCAACCCCAAGGCATGGCTCTGGTACTACGAGGTGATCGGCGGCGAGCGCTGCCCGATCGTCGACACCTGGTGGCAGACCGAGACCGGCCACATCCTGATCAGCCCGCTGCCGGGCGTCACCCCGGCCAAGCCCGGATCGGCGACCAGGCCGCTGCCGGGTATCGACGCCGCCGTGCTCGACGAGGAGGGCAACGAGGTCGACGGGGACCAGGGTTTCCTGGCGCTGAGGCGCCCCTGGCCCGGAATGCTCCGCACCCTGTTCAAGGAGGACGATCGCTTCAAGGAGACCTATTACTCCAAATGGGACGAGACGACCTACTTCGTCGGCGACGCTGCGCGCAAGGACGAGGACGGCTACTTCTGGATCCTCGGGCGGGTCGACGACGTGGTCAACGTCTCCGGCCACCGCCTCTCCACGGCCGAGGTCGAGTCCGCTGTCGTCTCACACCCCAAGGTCGCCGAGTGCGCGGTGATCGGGATCCAGGACGAGGACACCGGTCAGGCGATCTGCGCGTTCGTCACGCTCGAGGGTGACCTGGAGGGCTCGGAGGAGATCGAGAAGGAGATTCGCGACCACGTCGCGAGCCGCATCTCGAAGATCGCACGGCCCAAGCGCATCATCTGGGCGGGTGACCTGCCGAAGACGCGCTCCGGCAAGATCATGCGCCGGCTGCTTCGCGACATCGGCGAGGGCCGTGAGCTCGGCGACGTGACCACCCTCCGCGACCCCGCGGTGGTGGGGCAGCTCGAGGGCAAGGTCAAGGACGCCCAGGCCCAGGAGGGCTGAGCGCCGCTTATTTGGCATTTCCGAGGAGGGGCTTGTAAACGTCCGTCCTCCCGTCTAGGTTCGCCCGCATCCGCAAGGTCGCGATCCTCACCGCTCTTTCAGCACTCCTCCTCGTGGCCGCGACGGCGGATGCCAAGACCTCATCGGCGCGCGGGACCCTCAAGCAGCTGCGCGGGAAGGCCGGGTGCGTCGGCGCGCCCAGGGCCCGTCGGGCCGGGTGCGCTACGGCTCGTGCCCTGAAGGGCCCCGGCCCGTTCATGGGCTCGCGGGCAATCGCGATCAGCCCTGACGGGCGCAACGTCTACGTCGCGTCGTCGGGCAGCGACGCGATCGCGATCTTCGACCGAGACAAGAGCACCGGTGTCCTCACCCAGCCCCGTGGGGGCGGCGGATGCATCGCGAGCGGTGGAGCGGGCGGGTGTGCCCGCGCGGTGGGACTCGACGGAGCGAACTCCGTCGCGATCAGCGCCGACGGGCGCAACGTCTACGCCACCGCGCGCGACAGCAGCGCGGTCACGGCCTTCGCTCGAAACCGCAAGACCGGCGCCCTCCGCCAGCTGCCCGGCGGCTGCCTCTCCGGGCTCCCGCTGCCCGGATGCACGAGCGGCGAGGCCCTGGTCGCGCCGGATGTGATCGTGGTCAGCTCCGACGGTCGCAACGTCTACGCCGGCGCCTTCTTCGGCAACGCCGTCGCGACCTTCACCCGCGACACCGCCACTGGCGCACTCACCCAGCCGGCGGGCGCCGCAGGCTGCATCGCCGAGTCGAACGCGGCCTGTGCGCCGGGAATCGCCCTGGGCGCCGTCGAGGGCCTGGCGATAACCCGGGATGGCACGAGCGTGTATACGGGCAGCGCGCTCTCCAACGCCGTCGCGATTCTCACACGCGATCCGTCCACGGGCGTCCTCGCTCAGGCGACGGACGGCAGCGGCTGCATCACCAACGCGCCACTCAGCGGCTGCGTGACGGGCGTCCAGCTCGCCGGCGCCAACGCGGTCGCGCTCAGCCCCGGCGACAGGCAGGCGTACGTGACCTCTCTGCTGAGCAACAGCGTCACCTCGTTCAATCACGGAACGCTCACCCAGAAGCGCGGGACGACGGGCTGCCTGGTCCTGCTGCGCGCGCCCGGTTGCTCGTTCGGACGGGCGATGAGCGCGCCGGAGGGGATCGCGGTCGCCCCGGACGGCAGGAACGTGTACGTGGCCGCCTTCGCGACCGGTGCGCTCGACGTTCTCACGCGCAACCGCGTCACGGGCCGGGTGCTGCAAAGGCCGGGCCGCCCAGGCTGCCTCGCAGCTCGCAGGCGCCCGGGCTGCGCGGGGGCTCGCGCGGTCCGCGGCATCAGCTCGATCGCGATCAGCCCGGACGGCCGCTTCGTCTACTCGACCTCGTTCGCCAGTAATGCAGTCGACGTATTCAGGAGGAGAGGATGAGCGAATCGCACGACCGCGGTGACGGACTTACCCGAAAGGAGCTGCTCCAGTCCGGCGCGGGCGCCGCCGCGGGCTTGCTGCTCGCGCAGAGCGGCCTGGGGAGCGCGCTCGCCGCCACCGAGGCGAAGGGCAATCCCATCGCCGGGATGAACGTGATCCTGGTCCTCACCGACCAGGAGCGGGCGATCCAGCACTTCCCGCCCAGGTGGATGCAGCGGAACCTCCCGGGGATGATGCAGCTGCGCCGCCACGGGATCAGCTTCGAACGCGCGTTCACCAACGCCTGCATGTGCTCGCCCGCCCGCTCGACCCTGATGAGCGGCTACTTCCCCGCCCAGCATGGCGTCAAGTACACGCTCGAGGAGGACATGCCCGCGTATCAGGGCTACCCGCAGGTCGAGCTGCCTCTCCCAAGGGTCCTACCGAACCTCGCCACCGTGATGGAGGCGGCGGGGTACAACGCGGTCTACAAGGGCAAGTGGCATTGCTCCAAGCCCCCGCCCGGCAAGGACGCCAGTCCGGCCGACCTCGCGGCGTACGGCTTCGGGCGCTGGAACCCGCCGGACGCCGGCGCGAACCAGACCATTCCCGAGGCCGGCGGCGGGTTCACGAACAACGACGGCCGCTACATGGACTCGATCGGCAACCCGACGGACGGGGCCGAGGGGATTCTCCAGTACCTCTCGACGGCCGCCGCGAGGCAACAGCCCTTCTTCATGGTGATCTCGCTGGTCAACCCCCACGACGTCCTCTTCTATCCGGGCACGACCTTCGAGCAGTCCGGCTACGACAGCTCCTGGATCAAGGGCGACATCCAGATACCGGCGACCAACGGCGAGGACCTCTCGACGAAGCCGACCGTCCAGAAGCAGTTCCTGAAGATCTTCAACCTGACCGGCAAGCCGAGGAACGACAAGCAGAAGCGCGCCTACCTGAACTTCTACGGCAACCTGATGCGCTCCTCGGACTACTACCTCACCCAGGTGCTGAACAAGCTCCAGCAGACCGGCCTCTATGACAACACGCTGATCGTCCGCACCGCCGATCACGGCGAGATGGGGCTTGCCCACGGCGGCCTGCGCCAGAAGAACTTCAACTTTTACGAGGAGGCGCTCCGGGTGCCTCTCGTCTACTCGAATCCGAAGCTCTTTCCGCGTCCGGCCTCGACCAACTCGATGGTCTCCCACGTGGACTTCCTGCCGACGCTGGCGAGCCTGGTGGGAGCCCCCCAGAGCGCCCGAGCCGAACTGGCAGGGCGTCGACTACTCGTCCCTGGTCCTCAACGCCGGGAAGGCGAAGCCGGCGCAGGACTACATCGTCTTCACCTACGACGACTACCAGTCGGGCCAGTCCAGCAAGCCCTACCCGAAGCCGCCGAATCACATCATCAGCATCCGCGAGCGCCGCTGGAAGCTCGCCAAGTACTACGACGTCAAACGCCAGAAGCCGCCGCAGTGGGAGATGTACGACCTCAAGCACGACCCGCTCGAGACGACGAACCTCGCCTATCCGGGCTTCCAGCGGAACGCCGTGCAGCAGGCTGAGTACGAGCGACTCAAGCAGAAGCTCGAGGAGGTCAGGAAGACCCGCCTCCACCGGTTCAAGTAGAGGCGGTGGCGATCCTCAGCGCCGGGCGAACCCGCTTGGGCAACTCGACCCGGAGCCGCCAGGTCGCGCCCGAGAAGTTGCGATTGGCGACCGTGGCGAAGCCCCGCTCATCCTCCCGCAGCGCAAGCAGCAGATGGGCGACACGGTCGGCGGGCGGCAGGTCACCGGCCTCGCCGACCCGGACGCAGAAGCAATGCACGCGGTGGCCGCCCGGTCGCACCAGGATCGCGCCCTCCTGCCCGACCAGCCAGGCGCCGAGCCGGCCGCGCTCGAGGGCCAGGCCGCTCGTCGCCGAGGAGCTCGCGCGCGTCGTGGCCGACGAGGTCGCCGAGTAGGCCCAGGGCGGTCCCCTCGGCAGGGTCCGCGGCTCCGGCGGCATCGCCGATCGGATTCACGCCCCGCGCGCCGCGGCGGGCCTGCAGGTGCAGGACCGCGACCGCGTGTCCCAGGAAGATCGCCGAGACCGGGAAGGCGAGCGGCTCGATCCAGACGAGCAGCGCCGCAGGCAGCCCGAAGGTGACGACGAGGGCGACGCTCCAGAGCGTCCAGATCCGCCCCTCCTTCTCGAGGCTCTTCTCGCTTGCGCGCCGCCGCCACGGCATCGCGGCGGCTTCGGCCAGGACCCCGGCCTCCATCCCTAGCCGCCGGCGATTGGCCGGCGCATCACGACCAGGTCGGCGTCGAGCGGCAACTCGCGCACGACCTCGGCGGAGCCGTCCGGCAGCGTGGCGCTCGCCAGCATGCCCTCGTCCAGCTCGCGGCGGAATGCGTCGATCGCCGCCTCCTGGGCGTCCGTGTCCTCAGCCGTCCAGCTCGCCAGCTCCGTATGCCCTGTCCGGTCAAGCCTGATCAACCTCGACATCCCAATTCCTCCTTCTCTCGAACTTGACTCTGAATATACGACCCGGCTTCGCCATCAGATCGCGGCCACAAGCGGCCGCCCCGCTTAAGTCGCTGCGGGCTTCGCCCTTCGCTCCGAAGGTGGGCGGCCTGGTGGCCGCTTCGTACACTGGCCGCGTGGCAGCCAAACCGCAGACACCCGAGAACACGGAGCGCTACGACCCGCAGGCGATCGAGCGCAAGTGGCAGCTCATCTGGGAAGCGGAGAACACCTGGGTGGTGGCCAATCCCGGTTCCCCTGAATTCGATGAGACGAAGCCGAAGAGCTACGTGCTCGAGATGCTGCCCTACCCATCGGGCGAGCCGCACGTCGGCCATCTGAAGACCTATTCGGTCGGCGACGCGATCGCCCACTTCCGCCGCCGCCGAGGGTTCAGCGTCCTCCATCCGATGGGCTACGACGCCTTCGGCCTGCCCGCCGAGAACAACGCCATCCAGACCGGCGAGCACCCGCGCGAGGCGACCGAGAAGTCGATCGCCTCCTTCCGCGAGCAGTTCATGCGCTGGGGCATCTCGATCGACTGGACGCGCGAGATCGGCACCCACCAGCCGAGCTACTACCGCTGGACCCAGTGGATCTTCCTGAAGCTGTTCGAGCGGGGCCTCGCCCACCGGCACGAGGCGCCGGTGCACTGGTGCCCCAAGGACCAGACCGTGCTCGCCAACGAGCAGGTGATCGACGGCCACTGCGAGCGCTGCGGGACGCTTGTCGAGCTGCGCCAGCTCGAGCAGTGGTTCTTCCGGATCACCGAGTACGCCCAGCAGCTGCTCGACGACTTCGAGCTGCTCGAGTCCTGGCCCGAGAACGTGATCACGATGCAGCGCAACTGGATCGGCCGCTCGGACGGCGCGGAGGTGATCTTCAGCTGCGATCAGCCCGATCTCGACTTCCCCGTCTTCACCACGCGGCCGGACACGCTCTTCGGCGCGACCTTCTTCGTGCTGGCGCCGGAGCATCCAGAGGTCGAGCGCCTGGCGACGGGTACAGAGCATGAGCAGGCGGTCCGCGAATACGTCAACGAGTCGGCCAGGGTCACCGCCGAAGAGCGCGCCGACGAGGACCGGCAGAAGACCGGTGTCCCCCTGGGCCGGGAGGTGGTCAACCCAGTGAACGGCGAGCGCATCCCGATGTTCGTCGCGGACTACGTGCTGATGGAGTACGGGACGGGGGCGATCATGGCCGTCCCCGCCCACGACGAGCGCGACTACGAGTTCGCCAAGGCGTTCGAACTGCCGATCCGCCGCGTGATCGAGGGGACCGACCCCGAGCAATCGCGCGACGACGAGGGACTGCCCTACAGCGGCGACGGCGAGATGGTCAACTCCGACCGCTTCGACGGCAAGCACAACCGCGAGGCCTACGACGAGATCGTCGCGTGGCTCTCCTCGGAGAACCGCGGCGAGGAGGCCGTCAACTATCGCCTGCGCGACTGGCTGGTCTCACGCCAGCGCTACTGGGGCGCGCCAATCCCGATCGTCTACTGCGACGAGTGCGGGATGGTCCCGGTGCCCGAGGACCAGCTGCCCGTGCTCCTCCCGGACATCGAGGAATACGCGCCCAAGGGCAAGAGCCCGCTGGCCGCTGCCGAGGACTGGGTCAAGACCGAATGCCCGTCCTGCGGGGGCGAGGCCCGCCGCGAGACCGACACGATGGACACCTTCGTCGACTCGTCCTGGTACTTCCTGCGCTACCTGGACCCCCGCAACGACGAGGAGTGCTGGGCGAAGGACGTGGCCGATTACTGGATGCCGGTCGACCAGTACATCGGCGGCGTCGAGCACGCGATCCTCCACCTGATGTACGCGCGCTTCTTCATCAAGGCGCTGCACGACATCGGGGTGCTGGAGGCGCGGGAGCCGTTCGCCAACCTCTTCACGCAGGGGATGATCACCCGCGACGGGGCGAAGATGTCCAAGTCGCGGGGCAACACGGTCAGCCCAGCGGAATACGTCGAGCGTTTCGGCGCGGACTCCCTGCGCACGTACATCTGCTTCATGGGCCCGCCGATCAAGGGCGGCGACTGGTCCGATGAGGGAGTGGAGGGGATCTTCCGTTTCCTGGCGCGCCTCTGGCGGCTGGGGCGCGAGGTGGCCGAGCGCACGGAGGCCGGAGGATCCGAGGACGCCGCGGGCGGGGCCCGAGAGCTGCTGGCCAAGGCGCACTGGGCGATCGACAAGGCGACCCGCGACATCGAGCCTCGCTTCCAGTTCAACACCGCGATCGCCGCGGTGATGGAGCTGGTCAACGAGATCTACCGGCTCAAGGACGGGCTCTACGAGGACCCGACCGGGGCCGCGGCAGTCCGCTTCGCCACCATCACGGCCGTCTCATTGCTCTTCCCGTTCGCGCCTCACCTCACCGCGGAGGTGCATGAGTGGCTGGCCGGCGAGCGCCTCTGGGAGCAGCCCTGGCCGGAGGCGGACCCCGAGCTGCTCGAGCGCGACACCTACATGCTGGTCGTGCAGGTGAACGGCAAGCTGCGGGACCGGATCGAGGTGGAGAGCGACGCCTCGGAGGACCGGCTGCTGGAGCTCGCCCGGAGCAGCGAGAACGTCCAGCGCCACCTGGACGGCAAGGCGATCGTCAAGGAGATCGTGGTCCCTGGCCGCCTGGTCAACTTGGTCGTAAAAGGATGATCTGCTAGAAAGGCCGCGTGCTGGTCAGGCGGCTCGCGGACGCTCCCACCGAGGAGTGGCACAGGCTTCGCAATCGCATCCTCATGGACGCCGGTGAGCTCGGCTCCCGGAACATGTCCGTGACCTGGCTCGAGGTCCCCGCCGGCATCGACCAGGAGCTCCACTCGCACGAGGAGGCCGAGCAGGTCTACATCGTCGTGAGCGGACGCGGGACGATGACGGTCGCCGGGGACACCCAGGAAGTGGCCGAGGGCGACCTGGTGCTGGTCCCGCCGGCCACCGATCACTCGATCGCCAACGGAAATTCCTCGGATCTCTGCTGCGTGTCGGTGCAATCGCCCCCGGTGACCTCGTCCGAGGTCTTCGGGCGGTCCGGCGTGGGCGTCGCCTCCGAGTACGACGACGAGGAATAGCCCTTGACCCGGAAACGGGTCGTGGTCAGCGGTCGGGTCCAGGGGGTCTTCTTCCGGGACAGCACCCGGCGTCGGGCCGAGGCGGCTGGGGTCGCCGGCTGGGTGGCCAACCGGGCCGACGGCGCGGTCGAGGCGGTCTTCGAGGGCGAGCCGGCCGCGGTGGGTGAGATGGTCGAGTTCTGCCGGCGGGGGCCGAGCCGGGCGGAGGTCGCGTCCGTCGAGGTGGAGGAGGAGCCGCCCGAGGGATTGACCGGCTTCGAGGTTCGCTGAGATGACCCTCGCCGGTCGCTGATCCGTTTACGAACCGGGCCTGTCCCTGGCGCCTCGCGCGGTGAGCTTCGGCGAATGCCCGAGCTGAGCCGCTCTCAACTCCTCGTCTACGGGGTGATCGCCGTTGCGGTCCTGGTGATCGGCGCTCGCTGGATTCGCTCGAGCGGGGGAGGGTCGACCGGCGGGGCGGAGGTGAGCTTCGCGGCCGACTCGTCGCACGAGGTCGAGGGCACGCGGGACGTCGTCGTGCATGTCGCCGGCGACGTCCGGCGCCCGGGCGTCTACCGCCTCCCGGCGGGCTCGAGGGTGACCGACGCGGTCAGGCGGGCGGGCGGCTTCGCGGGCGGCGCGAATCAGGACGCGATCAACCTGGCGGCGAGGCTCAGCGACGGACAGCAGGTGGTCGTCCCGGGCCCGGGCACGGTTGCCGCCGGCTCGGCGGCCGGAGGGCAGGCGGGACCGATCAGTCTCGGCAGCGCCTCGGTCGAGCAGCTCGACGGGATCGAGGGCATCGGCCCGGTCACGGCGCAGAAGATCATCGAGTTCCGCGACCAGCACGGCGGGCTCTCCTCGATCAACCAGCTCGACCAGGTCGACGGCATCGGCCCATCCACCATGGAGACGCTCAGGGCCGCGCTTCAGCCCTGAGCATTGATCAGTGGCCGAGCACCCGGTCCCATTCGCCTCGCCGGTTGCCGACGTTGTCGTTCTCGGGCTGCTGGTTGCCTCGCGGGATGCTGCCCGCATGGCCCTCGGCCTCCTGCATGTCCGCGCGGCGCCGGTCGAGCCGGTCCTGCGCGGCCCTCTCTCTTTCGGGCGCGGTGTTCCGCGCCGCGTTTGCGTTGGTCGCGGTTCGTGGCCATCGCTCCTCCATCGTCGAAGGTCAGTCCTACGCGCCTACCACGTGACCACTGAGTGAAACCGGGGCGGCGAGCGGCGGGAGACGAAGGTCGCTGGTCGCGAGAGTGGCGCTTCGCCGCGCTGGCCGGCGCGGCAGCGGGCCTGGCAATGGCGCCGCTGGCCGCACCGGACCCGTCTCTGCGGGCCCTCGGGGTCGCGCCCATCGCCGTGGTCGGACTCGCCGCTGCGCGCCCGCGAGGCGGCGGCCGGCCGATCGCTTTCGCCTGGCTCGCGGTCGTGGGGCTGGTGGCCGCCCTGGCCGGAATGCTCTGCGGGGGAGCGCGCCTGCACGCCATCGACGACGGCGCCCTCCGGGCCCGGCCCGGGCAGCACGCGACGGTCGACGGATTCGTCGCAGGAGTGCCGCGCCGGAGCGGTGACGAGGTCGACGTGCGCGTCGACTCACCGGCCGGCCGCGTGCTGGTGGTGGCCCCGGAGCCCGTGGGCGACCTCCCGATCGGCTCCGAGATCAGCGCGGAGGGCGTACTCGAGCAGCCGGAGCCCTGGCGGACGGGATATCTGCGGCGGCTGGGGATCTCGATGACGCTGCGGGCCGACCGGATCGACTCGAAGCCCGGTCGCCGCGGCGGGATCTCGGGGTGGGTGGACGGCATCCGCAGACCGGGCGGAGCGGGCGCTGGGGCGTGGGATGCCCGAGCGGGAGGCGGCGCTGGCGAGAGGCTTCGTCCTCGGCGAGGACGACCGGATCGACCGCGGGACGCGCGAGGACTTCCAGCGATCGAACCTGACCCACCTGCTCGCGGTCAGCGGAGAGAACGTGATCCTGCTCTGCATCCTGGCCTGGCCCCTGCTGGCGATGCTCGGGCTGACGTTGCGCGCCCGGTTGGTCGGGGCGCTGCTGCTGATCGCGATCTACGTGCCGGTCACGGGGGCGGGTCCCTCGATCCAGCGCGCGGGGGTGATGGGAGCCGCCGGCCTGATCGCCGCGCTGGCCGACCGGCCCCGATCCCGCTGGTACGCGGTGCTGCTCGCCGTCGCGATCACGCTCGCGATCAACCCGCGAGCGGACGGCGACGCCGGCTGGCAGCTCAGCTTCGCCGCGGTGATCGGGATCCTGCTCTGGGCGGGGCGGCTGGCGTCCGCCATGTCGGGCGATGCCGCCCGCGGGTCGGTCCGCCGGGCGCTCGTCGAGGGAGCCGCGGTCACGGTGGCGGCGACCGTGGCGACGGCGCCCGTGATGGCCGAGGCCTTCGACCAGTTCTCGCCCGCCGCGCTGCCCGCGAACGTGCTGGCGCTGCCCGCCGTCGCTCCGGCGATGTGGCTCGGCATGCTCGCCGGGATCGCCGGCCAGCTCCCGCTGTTGCCGGTGGAGCCGCTCAACTGGCTGGACTCTCTCTGCCTCGCCTACATCGCGCAGATCGCGCACTGGCTGGCCGCCCCCGCGCTGGGCGCTGCTCTCCGTCCACCTGGGCTCGATCTGGTCGGTCGCCGGGGCGTACGGGGCTCTGCTGCTGGCCATGGAGCTGCTGCTCCGCCTGCGGCGCGTTCCGAGGGCGCGGCTCGCCGTCCCCGTCCTGGTCGCTGCTCGCCGCGGTCGGTCGTCCTGTCGGCCTGGCCGTTCGGCTCCGCCTCCTCCCCGACAGCCGCCCGAGGGCGACCTGGCGGTGCGCGTCCTGGACGTCGGCCAGGGAGACTCGATCCTCCTCGACCCACCCGATGCCGACCCGATCCTGGTCGACACCGGCCCGCCGGGCGACGGGGTGGAGGACCGGCTGCGCGAGCTCGGCATCGGCTCCCTCGCCGCGATGGTGATCAGCCATGACCAGTCCGATCACGCCGGCGACCTCGGCGAGCTGCTCGACTCGGTGCACGTCGACCGGGTCGTTTACGGCCGCGCGGACCCCCGGCTGCGTGGCGCGGCGCTGGCGGCCGGCGCTGAGCCCTACCGGCTGGCGGAGGGCGGCGAGCTCGACTCGGGCGCTCTCCACCTGACCGCGCTCTGGCCCCCGCGCGAGCTGCTCGGCGAGACCGGGGAGGACCCGAACCTGCTCTGCCTGGTGCTGGTGGCGCAGTGGCGGCATTTCACCATGCTGCTCACCGGCGACGCGGAGGCCGAGGCCGTCCCGATGGACCCCGGCCCGATCGACGTGCTCAAGGTCGCCCATCACGGCTCGGAGGACGCTGGGCTGGGCGAGCTGCTCGACCGGTCGGTCCCGAAGCTGGCGGTGATCTCCGTGGGGGCTGGCAATTCCTACGGCCATCCGACGGCGCGGACCATCGACGAGCTCGCTTCGCACCGGGTGCCGACCCTGCGCACGGACCGACAGGGTGAGATCGACATCGACGCGAACGGTTCCCGGTGGACGGTGACCACCGGTCGCGGTTAGCCTTTACCGCGATGGCCGGTTTCAGACGGGTGGGGACCCTGTTGATCGTGCTGGTGCTCGTGCTCGGCGCGGGCGGCGCCAGCGCGGGCGCCAAGAAGAAGCACCAGCGGAAGCGGAGCTGGCGCACGACGGTGACGGTCACGCAGCCCTCGAGCACCCAGTTCACCGGGAACGGTGGGTTCCAAGCTGGGCGCGTGCAAGGGCATGCGGGTCGTGACGCTCTACTACACGGACCCCAACACGCTCCAGACCCAGCCGCTTTCGGTGCAGCGCACGGGTGGGAAGGGCCGGTACCAGGTGGACCTGACCAAGCCGGCTTTCACCGGGAGCTACTACGTCACGGTCGAGAAGCGGAAGGTGCGGGCGAGGGGCGCCAAGCAGACCTGCAAGGCGAACCAGAGCCAGGCGCTCCCAGTGCAGGGGACCCCGCCGGCGCCGTCGTAAGCGCGGGGCCGGATCGGACTCGCATCCCGACCCGCACCTAGACTCACCCCATGGCCGAGCCTGAGATGAAGCCCGCGTATCTGATCGCCGGAACCGACGAGGCGAAGATCGCCCGGACTCGCGGCCGGTTGCGGGAGCGGGCCGAGCGCGAGGGTGGCCCGGGCGCCCTCGAGCTCTTCGAGGCGGGCGATGGGCGTCGCTCGCCGGACGTCGACGCGCTGATCGCCTCGCTGGCCGCGATCTCGCTGATCGCCTCTCGCCGCTACCTGCTGGTGGACGGCGTCGACGGCTGGGGAAAGGCTGACGCGGAGCGCGCGACCGAGGCGCTGGCGCAGATCCCGCCCGAGACGACGGTCGCTCTGGTCGCGCACGGCAAGGCCCCCGCCGGGCTCGCCAAGGCCGTCGAGGCGGCGGGCGGCGAGGTCCTGGCCTTCGACGTGCCGAGGGAGCGCGAGATCCCCAAGCAGCTGGTCGCCGACGCCCGGGAGCTCGGCTTCGAGCTCGAGCCGGCCGCGGCCCGGCTGCTCGTCGAGCGGCTCGGGCCCAGGCCCATGCGGCTCCGCACCGAGCTCGAGCGCCTCGCGCTCTGGAGCGGGGAGGGAGGCCGCGTCGGCGTCGAGGACCTGGAGGCGATGATCGCCGACACGTCCGAGGAGGCGATCTGGACGCTCGCTGACGCCGTGGTCGCCGGAGACGACGCCGAGACGATGAGGGTCGCCGAGCTCCTCGTCGCGCAGGGGGAGGCTCTGCCCAGGATCGTCTACTCCCTCGCCCCGCGCCTGCGCCAGGCGCTGCGTGCCGCCACCGAGCTGGAGGCCGGAAAGCCGGCCGGCGAGGTCGCCAAGGGCCTCTCGATGCACCCCTACGCCGCGAAGATGCTCGTCTCGAAGGTGAAGGGACGCTCGCCGGAGGACCTGGACGCGTCGATTCGCGCCCTCGCGGACCTCGAGCTCTGGTCCCGCGGCGGCTCGGACTACGCGGAGGGGGTTGCCTTCACGCTCTCGCTGCGCAGGGCGGTCGGCCTGGTGGCGGACGACACCGAGCCGCTCGCTTGGGCGTTGCAGTGAGCCCCGGTTACTTCGTTGCGGCGCCGACAAGGCCGGCGGCGCGGGACTTCTTGCGCGCGCCGGTGTTGCGGTGCAGGGCGCCCTTCTGGACGGCCTTGTCGATCCGCGAGATCAGCGCCTTGTGCTCCGAGGCGACGGTTTCGGCGTTGCCCGACTGGACGGCCGCCTCGAGTCGCTTGAAATGAGTCTTCACGGAGCTCCGAAAGCGCAGGTTCTCGACCCGCTCACGCTCGGTGCGCGCGTTCCGCTTCTTCTGTGAGGCGATATTGGCCATGAAAAGACCCGCGAGGCGGGCGGCGAAGAGAATAGAGCAATGACCGAGCGGGGCGACGACGGGATTGGCGGCGAGCCGCCGGCTCCGGCGGAGCCCTTCGATCCCTCGACGCGCGAGTTCCCGGCGGTCGAGCAAAGAGAGACCGAGGAGGCCGAGCAAATCGAGCGCCGCCACGAGGCGGTCTCGATGGACACCTCGACCTTCATGGCGATCCCGGCGCCGACCCCGACGACGCCGTTCGTCCCGCCGGACTTCGACGAGAAGGAGGGGCGTCTCGGCCGCTCGACCGCGTTCTTCTCGATCGCCACCGCCTTCTCGCGGGTCGCCGGCCTGGTCCGGGAGATCGTCGCGGCGAGCTACTTCGGCATCACCGGGCCGATGTCGGCCTTCACGATCGCCTTCCAGGTGCCGAACCTGGTCCGGTCGCTGTTCGCCGACGCCGCGATCCAGGCCGCGTTCGTCCCGGTCTTCACCGAGGAGCTGGAGAAGGGCAACAAGCGGGAGGCGTTCAGGCTCGCCTCGACGCTGATCTACCTGGTCACCCTGGTGCTCGGGGCGATCACCGCGCTCTTCATCCTGCTGGCGCCCGTCATCACGCCGATCTTCGCCCCCGGCTTCAGCGGAGAGATCCTCGACCTCACCGTCACGCTCTCGCAGATCCTCTTCCCGATCCTGATCCTGCTCGGCGCGACGGGGATGGTGGTCGGGGTCCTGAACAGCTACGACCGGTTTGCCGCGTTCGCGATCTCCCCCTTCTTCTGGAACGTGGTGATCATCGCCGTGCTCGTCCTGCTGGAGCCGCTCTTCCACGGCAACGACCGGATCTACGCGTATGCGATCGGAGTGCTGGTGGGAACCGTGGTGCAGCTCGCGATCCCGGCGTGGGACCTGCGCAACACGCCGTTCCGCCTGACCCGCGACTTCGACTGGCACATCCCGGAGGTGCAAGCAGGGTCCTGCTGCTGATGCTGCCGGTGACCCTCAGCCTCGGACTGATCAACTTCGACCTGCTCCTCAACAGCATCGTCGGGACGCTCGTCTCGACCGAGGCGCCGGCGGCAATCGACAAGGCGTTCCGCATCTACATGCTGCCCCAGGGGATCTTCTCGGTCGCCGTGGCGACGGTGACGTTCCCAACGCTCGCCCGCTTCGCCGCGCGGCAGGAGTGGGTGAACCTGCGGGCGACGATGGCGAACGGGATGCGGCAGATCCTGCTGCTGCTGATCCCGGCGGCCGCCGCGTGCTGGTGCTGTCGGTGCCGATGACCCGGCTCATCTACCAGCGCGGCGAGTTCGACGCCGCGCAGACCCACCTCGTCGCTCAGGCGCTCTTCTGGTTCGCGTTCTCGCTGCCCTTCAACGGCCTCTATCTGATGCTGACGCGGACCTTCTTCAGCCTCCAGCGGCCCTGGATCCCGACCGCCGTGGCGGGCTCCAACCTGGTCGTGGACATCATCTTCTCGTTCGCCCTCTACTCGCCGTTCGGGTCGGCGGAGTCGTCGCCGCGACGGTGATCGCCACCGTCTCGAGCGTGGTGGCGGAGGTGGTGATCCTGCGCCGCCAGCTTGGCGGGCCTGGAGCTGACGCGCCTGGCGGCGACCGCGGCCCGGGTGCTGGTCGCGGCCGCGCTGCTCGCCGGGGTGAGCTACCTGGTCTGGTACGGCCTCGACCAGGCGCTGGGGCGCAGCACGATCGCCCAGATCGTCTCGCTCGGCGCGGCCCTTGCCGCCGGCTTCGCCACCTACTTCGGCGCGGTGCTGGCGCTGCGCGTCCCGGAGGCCAGGCAGATCATGCGGCTGGCGCGGCACATCTAGTCAGGGCCCCCGCCGCGATACTTGGCAGATCGCCTCGAACGTCGAGATCGTCGGACCGGATCCTGGATAGCTGGAGGAAGCTGGAAACGATGCCGCGCCGAGCTGATGGAGCGGCGAGATCGAGTGGGTGAACCCGCCCGACGCGATCGAGACCGGGACGCGCCAAGGGCGCGTCGGGCTTCGCGGGGCCGAATCGGCGTTCCGGCGCGCCTACAGGTCGATCGAGATCGAGGTGGAGCGAGCTAGTCGAGCGACGGCGACGTGGTCGGCCTGATCGCGAGCGGTCGTGTTCCACGGGCGCGGGAGCGGCATCGAGGTCCGCCAGCGAATGGGCATGCTGTTCACGATTCGAGAGCGGCGGGTCGCGCGCTTCGAGTGGTCCAACGATCCGGAGGAGCTGCTTGCGGGCGCGAACCTCCCGGGTGACGGCGGACTAGGCCGGGCGCGGGTCGCCGACCCAGTAGCGCGGGCCGGGGCCCGACCTTGCCGCCCGGTCGTTCGGGTTGGCGAGCTTGCAGCGGTCCAGCGAGAGGCAGCCGCACCCGATGCACTCGGTGAGCCCGGCGCGCAGCCTGTTCGAGCTCGGCGATCCGCTCGTCGATCCGCGACGTCCAGCCGCTCGAGAGCCGAGACCAGTCGCTGCGGGTGGGGGCCCGGTCGGGAGGGAGCTTGGAGAGCTCGCCCGCGATCTCGCTCAGGGTCAGGCCGATCCGCTGGGCGAAGACGATGAACGCGATTCGCCGCAGCACGGAGCGCGGGTAGCGGCGGTGGCCCGAGCCGGCGCGCTCGGAGGTGATCAGGTCGCGGTCCTCGTAGAAGCGCAGGGCGGAGGCGGCGACGCCGCTGCGCTTGGCCACCTCGCTGATCGTCAGCAGGTCATCCATTCGGACAGGGAAGCACGAATCCGCCCTTGACTTCAAGCTCACTTGAGCTTGTAGGTTGGAGCCCCACCCGACGACGAGGAGGCGCGATGACGGACGAGAGGTCAGCCAGCGAGAGGATCACCGACGAGGTCACTTCCTGGCCGGGCGTCGAGGCCGGTTACGGCAGGCGCGGCGAGTGGGGCTTCCGCGTCAACCGCCATGAGGTCGGCCACCTGCACGGCGACCACGCCGCGCACTTCAGCTTCGGCAAGGAGGTCGGCACCGCACTGAGGGAGCAGGGCCGGGTGGTCGACCATCCGGTCTTCCCCGGCAAGGACGCCATGGCGGCCCGCCGGATCGACGATCGACGACGACGTCCGCGACGTGATCGAGCTGATGCGGCTCAACTACGACCGCATCGTGGCCCGCTACGGGCTGTCCTCGCCGGCTACCGCGGCGTGATCTCGGCGACCACGTAGCGGCTGGTGACGCGGAAGGCCGAGGGGTCCTCGTTGCCCTCCTCGTAGATCAGCAGCCCCCGGTCGCGTAGCTCCTCGGCTCGCTGCGGCCCGAGCTTCTCGCGGGCCGCTATCCACATCGGGTGATGCTCGAACTCCTCCTCCGCGAACTCCCGCGCCGAGGTCGCCTCGAAGGCGATCGTCTGCTCCTCCATCGAGACCGAGAGGCCAAGGGCTCCGAAGAGCTCGCCGAGCGCGCCGGGCTCGTGCCAGGCGAGGGGTGGCGGACCCGCCGGCTCGTCGGCGATGGCCGCGAGCGCCTCGCGCCTGGTCCTGACCGCCTTGAAGATCGCGCCTTCGGGGATCCAGGCCGAGATCACGATCCGGCCGCCTGGTGCGAGAACGCGCGCGGCCTCGGCGGCCGCGGCCTGTGGATCGGGCGCGAAGATGAGCGCCGAAGACCGAGAGCACGACGTCGGCGCTGTCGTCCGGGAGCGGGATCGAGGCGGCGTCGCCGAGCACGAAGTCAGCGTCGAGCCCGCGCTCCGCGGCCTGCGCCGCCGCCACGTCGATCAGTCGCTGTGCCGGGTCGACGCCGGTGACCTTCGCACCCCGCTCGGCGGCGAGCAGGGCGCCGTTTCCGGTCCCGCAGCCGACGTCGACGACGCGCTCGCCGTCGGTGGGCGCCGCTTTCTCGACGACGACCTCGGCGGCCGGCAGCAGCTGCTCGGCGATCACCTCGTAGTGGCCCGGCGCTCCACTCCATGCGGCGCGGACTCTACCGGATCGCTGGCACCTACCCTTCCAATCCGCCCATGGACCGGATTCGCAACTTCTCGATCATCGCCCACATCGACCACGGCAAGTCGACCCTCGCCGATCGCATCCTCGAGCTGACCGGCGCCGTCGACGCGCGCACTCACGTCCCGCAGATGCTGGACTCGATGGAGCTCGAGCGCGAGCGCGGGATCACCATCAAGGCCCAGGCGGTGCGGGTCACCTATCGAGCGTCCGACGGCGAGACCTACCACCTCCACCTGATCGACACCCCGGGCCACGTCGACTTCTCCTACGAGGTCTCGCGCAGCCTGGCGGCCTGCGAGGGCGCGCTGCTGGTCGTCGACGCCGCCCAGGGCGTCGAGGCCCAGACCGTCGCCAACGCGTACGCCGCGATCGACGCCGGGCTGGAGCTGATCCCGGTGCTCAACAAGGTGGACCTGCCCGGGGCCGACCCCGACGGGGTCGCCGCGCAGGTCGCCGACCTGCTCGGCGGCGATCCGGGCGAGGCGCTGCGGATCTCGGCGAAGACGGGGGAGGGCGTCACCGACGTGCTCGAGTCGATCGTCCAGCGGATCCCGCCGCCCGAGGGCCAGCCGGAGTCGCCGCCGCGGGCGCTGATCTTCGATTCCGAGTTCGACCAGTACCGCGGCGTCGTCGCCTACGTCCGGATGGTCGACGGTCGGTTCGCCAAGGAGGAGCCGATCAAGGCGATGCAGGCCGGCACGCAGGCGGACATCGACGACATCGGGTTCTTCACTCCGAAGATGACGCCGGCGAAGGGGATGGCGGCCGGCGAGGTCGGCTACGTGATCACCGGCATCAAGGACGTCACCAAGCTGCGCGTCGGCGACACGCTGACCAGCCGGGAGCGGCCGGCGGCCGAGGCGCTGCCCGGCTACCGCGAGGTCCGGCCGATGGTCTTCTGCGGGCTCTTCCCGATCGACACCGACCGCTACTCGGACCTGCGCGACGCGCTCGACCGCCTGGCCCTGAACGACGCCGCGCTCTCCTACGAGCCGGAGACCTCGGACGCGCTCGGCTTCGGCTTCCGCTGCGGCTTCCTCGGCCTGCTCCACATGGACATCGTCCGCGAGCGGCTCGAGCGCGAGTACGACCTCGAGCTGCTCGCCACCACGCCCAACGTGCGCTACGAGGTGACGATGATCAACACCGGGGAGGTGGTCGAGGTCCGCAGCCCGACCGACATGCCCGATCCCGCCGCCGATCGAGTCGATCTCCGAGCCCTTCATCCGGGCGACGATCATCACCCCCAACGACTACGTCGGCGCGGTGATGGAGCTCTGCCAGAAGCGCCGCGGGGAGCACGTCGGGCTTCACTACCTCTCGCCGACGCGCGTCCAGGTCCAGTACGACCTGCCGCTGGCCGAGATCGTGCTCGACTTCTTCGACCAGCTCAAGTCGCGCAGCAAGGGCTATGCCTCACTCGACTACGAGCCGATCGACAACCGTCCCTCCGACCTGGTCAAGCTCGACGTGCTGCTCGCCGGGGACAAGGTGGACGCGCTCTCGCTGATCGTCCACAAGCGAGGCGTCCTACGACCAGGGCCGCAACCTGGTCGAGCGCCTTCGGAAGACGATCCCGCGACAGCAGTTCGACGTCCCGGTGCAGGCTGCGATCGGCGCGAACGTGATCGCCCGCGAGACCGTCAAGGCGGTGCGAAAGGACGTAACGGCGAAGCTCTACGGCGGCGACGTCACCCGGAAGAAGAAGCTGCTCGAGAAGCAGAAGAAGGGCAAGAAGCGGATGAAGCAGGTCGGTGCGGTCGAGGTCCCGCAGGAGGCGTTCCTCGCCGTCCTGGAGATGGACGGCGATGGCAAGTAGCGAGCAGCGCATGGCGCTGGCGCAGGGCGGCATGGAGGCCTTCAACGACGGGGACGTGCCGCGGATGCTGGCGGTGCTCACGGAGGACGTCGAGGTGTACGCCTCGCCCGAGCTGGTGAACTCGGGGACCTACAGCGGCCACGACGGGTTCGTCTCCTGGATCCACTCCTGGACCGACGCCTGGGAGGAGGTCACCGCCGAGGTGACGGACAACATCCCGGTCGGGCGAGCGGCACGTCGTCACGGCCATTCACCAGGAGGGACGAGGTCGCGCGGGGATCGCGGTGAGCATGGACCTGGCCTTCCTCTTCGACGTGAACGACGACGGGCTGTGCACCTATCTGGCGATGCTCCCGACGCGGGAGGAGGCGATCCGGATGGCGGAGGAGCGGGAGAGCGCCCTAGGCGCCGACGCGCCGGAGCGGGATGCCGAGGCGGCGCTCGACCTTCGCGAGCGGGTCCTTGCCGTTGGCGATCAGCAGGACCACCTCGTCGGCGGGGAAGTCGCGCAGCTCGTCCTCGAGCGCCTGGGCGGGATCGTGGTCCCCGACCGAGCCGCTCACCGGCAGCCCGGCGGCGACCAGCGCGCCGGCCGAGCGGGCCAGGCGGCCCTCGGCCTCGCGGCGGGCGTCGTCCTCCGCCGAGAGCCAGCGATCGAGCCGGTGGCTCGGGAACGGGAACGACCAGGCGGACGTCCGTCGGCCGATCCCGCGAGGTCCGCGATGCGCTGCGCGGAGTCCGCGGTCGCCTCGGCGACGGCGACCACCAGCACGCGGTGGCCGCTGTCCGCCGCACTCGGCGACCTCGAGCCGCCGGTCGGGCTTGGCCCGGGAGGCGAAGACGACGAGCGCGGTGGCGGCGAGCGCCCCGACCGCCATACCGAGCCCGGCGCCGACGAGCCCGGCGAGCGCCATCGAGGCCACGATCGACGCGCAGATCAAGGCGATGATCAGGGGGATCGCGAAGGGGCGGAAGCGCATCCCACCCTCGGCGATCCGTGGTGGTCAGGAACGGGGACACGCTCGGTTTCTACCCTAGCCACGCCGCCGCGAAGCGGCGCGCGGAATCGGCTCTGCGCCTAGAATCGCGCGCCTGAGATGCCCGTCAAGACCGACGCAATCGGCAAGCAGTGGCCCGCGACCACCTACGAGGTCGGGGCCGAGAAGATCCGCGAGTTCGCCGACGCGATCGGGGCGGCCAACCCCGTGCACCGCGACCACGACGCCGCCAAGTCGGCCGGATTCCGCGACCTGGTCGCTCCGCCGATGTTCTGCGTCGTCTACAGCGCCCGGGCGATGGGCCCCGCGATCCTCGATCCCGACGTCGGCATCAACCTCGCGACGATGCTGCACGGCTCGCAGGAGTTCGAGTGGGACGAGCCGGTCTGCGACGGCGACGTGATCGAGACGACCGCCACCTGCAGGGAGATCTACGAGAAGGACGGCAAGGGCTTCTACGTCTTCGAGACGGTCTCGACCAACCAGGATGGCAAGCAGACCGTGAAGGGGACCTGGACCAACATCGTCAGGGGGGTCTGAACATGCCCGACCTCAAAGAGCTCAAGGAAGGCGACTCCATCCCGGAGCTCAAGGTGACGCCCGACAAGTACCTGCCGCACCGCTACGCGGGCGCATCGGGGGACTTCAACCCGATCCACATCGACCCGGAGTTCGCCAAGGCCGTCGGGCTGCCCGGCAACATCCTGCACGGGCTCTGGATGATGGCCCAGGTCGCCCGGGGCAACGCCCAGCTCGCCGATGGCGACCCGCGGGCGCTCAAGCGCCTCTCGGTCCAGTTCAGGGGGATGGGCTTCCCCGAGCAGGAGCTGGTCGTCAGCGGCACGGTCAAGGAGGCCGGGGACGGCCGCGTGGTGATCGACACGGTCGCCGCGCAGGGCGACAACCAGGTGATCAGGAACGCCCAGGCAGAGCTGAGCGCCGGAGTAGCGCGCCCGCGTTCCTATCATCAGCTCTGTGCTGAGCGAACGCCAGAGCCAGATCCTGAGATCGGTGGTCGAGCGCTACGTCGACGACGGGCGCCCGGTCGGATCGCGCGCGCTCGCCAACCGCGCGGACATCGACTGGAGCGCGTCGACGGTTCGCGCGGAGCTCGCCAGCCTCGAGGAGGAGGGCTTCCTCACCCACCCGCACACCTCGGCGGGCCGGGTGCCGACCGACACGGGCTACCGCTTCTACGTCGAGCGGCTCCTGGCGCAGCAGGACCGCCTCCCGCAGCCGGCCTCGGACGAGCTCGGCATCTCGCGCATGCGGCGCGAGGTCGACGTCGCGATCCGCGAGACGACCACGACGCTGTCCCAGATCACGGACCTGGTCGCACTGGTGACGGCTCCGCCCCTGCACACCGCGACGATCCACCGGATCGAGGTCCTGCGGCTGCAGCCGAAGGTGGTGATGGTGGTGGTGATCGCCTCCAACGGCGGCGTCACCAAGCGCGTCTTCACCTTCGGCGCGGAGGTCGACACCGGCCTGGTCGAGTGGGCCGCGAGCTACCTGAACGAGCGGCTCGCCGGCCTCGGCCTCGGCGCCCGCATGGCGGCCGACCGGCTGCGCGACCCTGAGCTGAGCTCGACAGGAGGCGGGCTTCCTGGCGGAGATCTCGAGCGCGTTCACGGACCTGGAGGAGTCCGCCGAGGACACGCTCTACGTCGACGGCACAGCCCGGCTGCTCTCGGAGGAGCACTTCGCCGACCTGCCGCACGCCGACGACCTGATGCGCGCCCTCGAGCACCGGGTGAACGTCCTGCGCGCGCTGCGGACCGCGCTCGACCGGCGCTCGGTCTTCGTCTGGATCGGTGGCGAGAACCCGGCGCCCGAGCTGCGCTCGGTGAGCGTCGTCGGCGCGAACTACGGCCTCGGCTATCGCAACCTCGGGTCGGTCGGGATCATCGGCCCGCTGCGGATGGACTACGCGACCGCGATCGCCAACGTCCGGGGGGCCGCCGGCGAGCTCTCCCGCTTCTTCGAGACGGTCTACGACGAGTAGCCCCGCCCGGGACCTGCGGCATGGCAAAGCGCGACTACTACCAGGTGCTGGGCGTCGACCGGAACGCCTCCGATGGCGAGATCAAGAAGGCCTTCCGCAAGCTCGCCCGGGAGCTCCACCCGGACGTCAACGCCCACGACCCCGATGCCGAGGAGAAGTTCAAGGAGGCAGCGGAGGCCTATGAGGTGCTCTCCGACGAGGGCCGCCGCCAGACCTACGACCGCTTCGGCCACGACGGCCTCCGCTCCGGCGGCTTCACGCCCGGCGCGCGGCTTCGGCAACCTGCAGGACATCTTCGACGCGCTGTTCGGGGGCGGCGACCCGTTCGGCGGCTTCGGCGGAGGGCCGGCGGGAGGCGCGGACGTCGCGGCGGTCGTCGAGATCGGCCTGGAGGAGGTCCTCGAGGATCAGACCCGCGAGGTCTCCTTCGAGGCGGTCAGCGTCTGCGATCGCTGTCGCGGCAACGGCGCCGAGCCCGGCACCCCGATCGAGACCTGTCCGCAATGCGAGGGAACGGGCCAGATCCGCGAGGTGAGCCGCAGCATCTTCGGCCAGGTCGTGCGCGCGATGCCGTGCAATCGCTGCGGCGGCGACGGCCGGATCCCGGAGACGCCGTGCGAGCGCTGTGGCGGCGCGGGCCGGGTCTCCGAGATGCGGACCTGGGAGGTGGACATCCCGGCCGGCATCGAGGACGGCCAGCGGGTGCGCATCGCCGGTGCCGGTCACGCCGGGGCGCCGGGCGGGCGCCAGGGCGATCTCTACGTGGAGATTCGCGTCGCCGCCGACGAGCGGTTCGCCCGCCAGGGGACCGAGCTGATCGCCGGCGCGAAGGTCCCGGTGGCGACCGCGATCGTCGGAGGCGAGGTCTTCGTGCCCACGCTGGAGGGCGAGATCAGCGTCGAGGTTCCGGCGGGGACCCAGCACGGCGAGGTCGCCAAGCTCGAAGGCAGGGGCCTGCCGCCGCTTCGCGGCGGGCGGCGCGGCGATCAGCACGTCGTCTTCGAGCTGGTGGTCCCGACCGATCTGGATGACGAGCAGCAGGAGGCCGCGGAGCGCCTGGCCGAGGCGCTCGGCCAGCGACAGCCCGCAGCGGAGATGATCCGCCTGGCGGTTCGCTGCGCTCCGGAGTACGCGGAGCCGGTGATGGCGAACCTGCTCGAGCTGGCGCCGAACGGGCTGGAGGAGGAGCGCGGCCCCGGCTGGGTCGAGTTCGCGATCTACGGGCCGCCCGGCGAGGTGCCCGACGTGGGCGAGCTCCAGGCCGCCGCCGGCGGCAGCCTCGTGGACGTCACCACCACCTCGGTTCCGGATGACTGGGCGGACAAGTGGACCGACTTCCACCGCCCCATCGAGGTTGCGGGCCGCATCGGCGTCCGCCCATCGTGGTGGGATCCGAAGGACGGGCTGATCGACGTCGTGGTCGATCCCGGCCGCGCGTTCGGCACGGGAGGCCATCCCACCACCCGCCTCTGCCTCGCACTGCTCGTGGCGCTGGAGGAGGCGGGCGAGGCGTCCGGCCCGATCGCCGACTGGGGCACCGGCAGCGGCGTCCTCGGCATCGCCGCCGCAAAGCTCGGCTGGTCGCCGATCACCGGCTGCGACCGCGAGCTGGCCTCGCTCGAGACCGCGCAGGCCAACGCCGAGGCGAACGGCGTCGAGATGTCGATCGAGCGGATCGACGTCCGCGAGGGCCCGCCGCCGGTCGCACCGAGCGTGGTCGCCAACCTGACCGGCAACCTGCTCAGGGACTGCGCCGGCCACCTCGCCACGGCCGGCGAGGCCCCGGACACGCTGGTCTGCTCGGGGATGCTGGAGAGCGAGATCGACGAGGTCGCGGCGGCGTTCGCTCCGACCGGACTCGTCGGAGGCGGAGCGCCGCATCGAGAACGACTGGGGCGGCGCTGCTGATGCGGCCGGCGCGGATCTCGAGCCGGCTCGGGCCTGATGGCGCCGAGTCCAGCTCCGAGCTGCCGATCGCGGTCTTCGACTTCGGGCGTCGGCGGGCTCACGGTGCTCCACGAGTGCCTCGTCTCGCTGCCCGAGGAGGACTACGTCTACCTGGGCGACGACGCGCGCTTCCCATACGGCGCCCGAAGCACCGAGGAGCTGCGCGGGCACGTCGAGCAGGTGACCAGGTTCCTGCTCGAGCGAGGCGCGAAGCTGCTGGTGATCGCCTGCAACTCGGCCGCCTCCGCCGGGCAGGAGGCCGCCAAGGAGATCGCGGCCGAGGCCGGGGTCGAGGTGGTGGCGGTGATCGATCCCGAGGCGGAGATCGCCGGCGCGCTCACCCAGTCCGGGAACGTCGGCGTGCTGGCGACGCCGGCCACCGTGCGGAGCGGCTCGTACCTGCGAGCCCTCTCCGGCCAGCATCGCGCCCTGACCGTGACGGAGGTCGAGGCCCCCGACCTGGCGGCCGTGATCCAGCGCGGCTTCCCGTTCTCGGAGAGCGTCGTCGAGATGGTGCGCTCCTACTGCGAGCCGCTGAAGCGAGCGGAGGTCGACACCGTGATCCTCGGCTGCACCCACTACCCGCTGGTGGCGCCGATGCTCCAGCGCGTCCTCGGGCGGGACGTGCGGCTGGTCACGGCGGGCCACGCGATCGCGGCGACGGCGCAGCGGGTGCTGGAGGAGTCGGGGCTCGCCAAGACCGGCAACGAAGAGGGGACCTATCGGTTCCTCTGCACCGGCGACGCCGAATCCTTCCGCGAGCTCGGCACCCGCTTCCTGCAGATGCCGCTGGGCGGGGTCGAGCTGGTCGAGCTGCCGTGATGCCGATGGCGCGGTCTGATCCGGTCCGGACGAGACGTCCCATTCGTCCCCTGGGGGCTGCTGATGATCGCCGTCGCGCTCTACCTGGTCGCGGTCGCAGCCCTGATCGCCGCCGGGTCGCCGCGAGGACGCCCGGGCGCTGGCGGGCTTCATCCCGGACTGCCTGGTCCTGGTCTCGCGCCTCGCCCGCGACCGGCGCATCTCCCGCCCAAGGCGCGCCGTCCTCTTGGCTGGTCCTCGGCTACCTGGCCCTGCCGATCGACCTGGTGCCGGATTTCCTGCCGGGGATCGGCCAGCTCGACGACGCGGTGCTGCTCGGGCTCGCGCTGCGCCTGGTCGTCCACGGCGGCGGCACCGAGATGGTGCGCGGCGGCCTGGCCCGGCCCGGAGGCGTCGCTCACCCTCGTCCTGCGCGCGGCCGGCCTGGAGAGCAACGGCGGGGCAGCCACGCCGCCGACTACGCTTTAGGCGATGACCATCCTCGAACAGGTCCAGGAGGACGTGAAGACGGCGATGAAGGCCGGCGAGAAGGAACGCGTCGGCCAGCTGCGCATGCTCGTCAACGCCCTCCAGGCCGAGGAGAAGGAGGGCAAGGGCGACGAGGTCGCAGCCCTCCAGCGCGAGCGCAAGCGCCGGCTCGATGCCGCCGAGGCTCTCCGCGAGGGCGACAGGACGGATCAGGCGAATGCCGAGGAGGCCGAGGCGAAGCTGATCGAGGGCTACCTGCCCGAGCAGCTCTCGGACGAGGAGCTCTCGGAGCTCGTGGCCGGCGCCGTCGAGGAGTCCGGCGCCAGCGAGCCCAAGGACATGGGGGGCGTGATGAAGGTGCTGATGCCCAAGGTCGGCGGACGAGCCGACGGCAAGCGCGTCAGCCAGGCGGTGCGCGAGAAGCTTGGCGCGTAGGCAGCTGGAGATCGACAACACCGTCGCCGCGGAGCTGGCCGGCTCCGAGGACGCGGTCCTCCGCGCCCTCGAGGGCCATCTCGACGTCGACCTCTACCTGCGGGGCAACGTTCTCACCCTCGACGGCAACGCGACCGAGGTCCGGACCGCGGAGACCGTGGTCGGGGAGCTGGTCGAGCTGATCGAGCAGGGCCACGAGATCGCCCCCGGGACGATCGAGGCCGTCACCGGCGCCCTCGACAAGCACGAGAGCCCGGCCGAGATCCTCGAGGACGTCGTCTGGCAGCACCGCAACACGCGCGTCGCGCCGAAGACCGTCAACCAGAAGGCGTACGTCGACTCGATCCGCAGGCACACGATCACCTTCGGAATCGGGCCGGCCGGGACCGGCAAGACCTTCCTGGCCGTTGCCATGGCCGCCGCCGCCCTGTCGCGTGGCGACGTCAGCCGGGTGATCCTCACCCGGCCGGCGGTGGAGGCCGGGGAGCGCCTCGGCTTCCTGCCGGGCGACATCCAGGCGAAGGTCGACCCGTATCTGCGCCCCCTCTTCGACGCGCTCTACGACATGCTCGATCCCGAGAAGGTCAACTCCTACTTCGAGCGGGGCACGATCGAGGTGGCTCCGCTGGCCTTCATGAGGGGCCGGTCGCTCAACGACTCGTTCGTGATCCTCGACGAGGCCCAGAACACGAGCCCCGAGCAGATGAAGATGTTCCTCACCCGGCTCGGCTTCGGGTCGAAGTTCGTGGTGACGGGCGACATCACCCAGATCGATCTCGAGCGCGGATCGCGATCCGGCCTGATCGAGGTCGGCGACATCCTCACCGGGGTCGAGGACATCAGCTTCATCCGCTTCGGCGGCGAGGACGTCGTCCGCCACAAGCTCGTCCAGCGGATCGTCGCCGCGTACGGCGAGGCCGAGAGCCGCAGCCAGTCGGATCAGGACGACGGGGGCGGCTGACATCGACCTCTCGGACGTCCCGGGCGATCTGAGGCGGCCAGTCGGGGCGGCCCTGCACGCAGCGGGGGTGGACGATGGCCACATCGGGGTCGAGATCGTCGGCGAGGGGAGGATGCGGACGCTCAACTACGCCGCCCGCGGCGTCGACGAGGCGACGGACGTGCTCGCCTTCCCAATCGACGACCAGGCCCACGAGACGGGGCCGCGAGAGCTCGGCGACGTCTTCATCTGCCCGGAGAAGGCAACCGACGTGACCGAGGCTGCCGTCCACGGAGCGCTCCACCTCTGCGGCTTCGACCACGAGACGGACGCCGGGGAGATGCTCGAGCTGCAGGCCAAGGTCATGGCCTCGTTGTGAGCAAGGCCGGCTTCGTCGGCCTGGCGGGGCGTCCCAACGTCGGCAAGTCGACCCTGGTCAACGCGATCGTCGGCGCCCACGTGGCGATCGTCTCCGAGCGGCCGCAGACCACCCGGCGCGCGATCCGGGGCGTAGCGACCGACCTCGCCGCCGAATGGCAGCTGGTGATGACCGACCTGCCTGGCGTCCAGCGGCCCCGCGACGCGCTGACGGAGCGGATGCAGCGCCGGGTCGAGCGGGAGATCGCGGACTCGGACGCCGTGCTCTTCGTCGTCAACGCGGAGCAGGGCGTCGGCCCGGGCGACCGCTTCATCAGCAAGGCGCTGCTCCAGTCGAGCGTGGACACGCCCGTCGTCTGTGCCGTCAACAAGGTCGATCGGCTCAACAACGCCGAGACCGCGGCCGTTCTTTCCGCCGTGGGGGAGATCGATGGCGTCGACGAGATCTTTCCCGTCAGCGCCCGCAAGGGGAATGGCCTCGAGCCGCTGATCTCGAAGCTCGTCGAGCTGTTGCCCGAGAGCCCCTTCCTCTTCCCGCCGGAGCAGCGCTCGGATCTGCCGAGCGAGGTGCTGCTGGCGGAGCTGATCCGCGAGCAGGTCCTCCGCCGTACCCGCGACGAGCTCCCGCACGCCGTCGAGGTCCAGGTCTCCGAGGTGGCGCACCGCGAGGACGGGGTGGTGGAGGTCCACGCCCACATCTGGGCCGAGGCCGAGTCCCAGAAGGGCATCCTGATCGGCGGTGGGGGCAAGAAGATCAAGGAGATCGGAACCGCCGCCCGGACGGAGCTCGAGCGAGAGCTGGGCGGCCGCGTCTTTCTCGACCTCCAGGTCCGGGTCCGCAAGCGCTGGCGCCGCGACGAGGGCCTGCTGGACCGCCTCGGGATCGAGTAGCCGCTGAACCCGCGCCTTCAG
This sequence comes from uncultured Solirubrobacterales bacterium, assembly GCA_963763985.1. GTDB lineage: Bacteria > Actinomycetota > Thermoleophilia > Solirubrobacterales > 70-9 > DASUPK01. Next base: position 234,069 of record CAVXQO010000020.1, read on the forward strand.
GCGCGCCTGCAGGGGCTTCGTACACTTGCGCGATGGTCGTGCAGACCGCCAGAGATGCGGCGAAGGTTCGCTTCGACGAGCGCGGACTGGTGCCGTGCGTGATGCAGGACGCTCGTTCGGGCGAGGTGCTCACCCTCGCCTACATGAACGAGGAGTCGCTGCTGCTCACCCTCGAGACGCGGGAGATCCACCTCTACAGCCGGAGCCGCCGCGAGATCTGGCACAAGGGGGCCACCTCGGGGAACGTCCAGAGGGTTCGCCAGATCCGCTACGACTGCGATGGGGACGCGCTCGTGGCGTTGGTCGATCCGGTGGGCCCGGCCTGCCACACCGGCGAGCGCTCCTGCTTCTATCGCGACCTCGAGGGGACGGCCGACCCCGGCGTCGAGGCCCCCGGCGTCGTCGGCGAGCCGGCCCTCCTGCCGTACGAGGCGCTCGCCACTCTGGAGCGGACGCTCGTGGTGCGTCAGCGCAAGCGCCCAGAGGGCAGCTACACCGTCGAGCTGCTCGAGGACTCGAAGCTCGCGGGTGACAAGGTCCGCGAGGAGGCAGCCGAGGTCGTCAAGGCCGTCAACTCCGAGTCCGAGGAGCGGGTGGCCGAGGAGGGCGCCGACGTCGTCTACCACCTGGCCGTCCTGCTGCTCTCGCGCGGCATCTCGATGGCCGAGGTGCTCCACGTCCTGAACGGCCGCCGGCGGTCTCGATGAATGCCGTCGAGGCTGCGACCAGCCTGCCCGGCCTAGAGCCGGACCTCGACCGCGCCCGGGCGCTCGCAGAGTCGGCCAACGTGGTCCCGGTCCGCTATCGCTTCATCGACGACTGCGAGACGCCGGTCAGCGCCTTCCTCAAGCTGCGCGGCGACGGTCCCGCGTTCCTGCTCGAGTCCGCCGAGCAGGGGCAGGCTCGGGCGCTGGTCGTTCCTCGGCTTCCGCCCGCGGGCGATCCTGCGCTGGGCCGACGGCCGCCTCTCCGAGTGGGGCGGCGACTCGGCGGCCGAGTCGGGCGCGGGTGCCGAGCCCGATCAGATCAGCGAGGCACCCGACCCATACGCGGCCGCCGCCGACGTACCTGGGCCGCTACGAGATCGCGGAGCCCGAGGAGCTGCCGCCGTTTGCCGGTGGTGCGGTCGGCTTCTTCGGCTACGACCTCGTCCGCACCGTCGAGCCGCTCGCCGCGCCCAACCCCGATCCGGTCGGGCTCCCGGACATGGCCCTGATGATCACCGACGTGCTGGTGGCCTTCGACCATCAGCGTCACGAGGTGACGCTGATCGCCAATGCCTTCGTCGAGGACGGAGGGATCGAGGAGGCCTACGCCCGCGCCGTGGAGACGATCGGCGAGGTCCGGGAGCGCCTGCGTGAGCCGGTGCCCGTCGTCGAGCCAAGTGCGGACAAGGCCGCCGTGGACTTCCAGAGCAACATGAGCCGCGAGCAGTTCGAGTCGACGGTGTCGCGGATCATCGAGTACGTCCATGCCGGCGACGCCTTCCAGGTCGTCCCCTCCCAGCGCTTCACCTCGCCCTGCCCGGTCGAGGCCTTCTCGATCTACCGCGGCCTGCGCACGGTCAACCCGTCGCCCTACATGTACTTCCTCGACTTCGGCGACTTCGAGATCGCCGGCGCCTCGCCCGAGCCCCTGGTCAAGGTCACCGGGGACCGCGTCGAGACCAGGCCGATCGCCGGTACCTATCCGCGCGGCGCCGACGAGGAGGAGGACCGCCTGGCGGCGGAGCGGCTGCTCCAGGATCCGAAGGAGCGCGCCGAGCACGTGATGCTGGTTGACCTTGGCCGCAACGACCTCGGCCGCGTCTGCGAGTACGGCTCGGTCACGGTCGACGAGCTGATGGTGGTCGAGACCTACTCCCACGTCCTCCACATCGTCAGCCAGGTGTCGGGCAAGTTGCGGGATGACGTCAGCGCGATGGACGCGCTCCGCTCGATCCTTCCGGCGGGGACCCTGTCCGGCGCCCCGAAGGTCCGGGCCATGCAGATCATCGACGAGCTCGAGCCGCACAAGCGAGGGCCATACGGCGGCGCCGTCGGATACCTGAGCTACACGAAGGACCTGGACACCGCGATCTACATCCGCTCCGTCGTCGTCAAGGACGGACTCGTCCACGTGCAGGCGGGCGGAGGCACGGTCGCGGACGCGCAGCCGGCATATGAGTACAACGAGTCGGTCAACAAGGCGAAGGCCGTCTTCCGCGCGGTCGAGCTCGCCGCCGAGCAGCCGGAGTGGCCGTGATGAGCAGCGTGCTGGTCATCGACAACTACGACTCCTTCACCTACAACCTCGTCCAGTACCTGGGGGAGCTGGGGGCGGAGGTCGGCGTCGTGCGGAACGACAAGGCCACCGTGGGCGAGCTGGTTGGGCTGAAGCCCGATCGGCTGGTCGTCTCGCCCGGCCCCTGCACGCCGAAGGAGGCGGGGATCTCGGTCGAGGCGATTCGCACCTTCGCCGAGGCCGGCACGCCTGTGCTCGGCGTCTGCCTCGGGCACCAGTCGATGGTGGAGGCCTTCGGCGGCAAGGTTGTCCGCGGCGACCCGATCCACGGCAAGGACGCCGAGGTGAAGCACGACGGCAGGACGGTCTACGAGGGGCTCTCGAACCCGCTTGTCGCGGGCCGCTACCACTCGCTGATCGCGGACCCGGATCTGCCGGATGAGCTCGAGCTGACCTCCAGCTACGGCGACGTGGTGATGGGGGTCCGGCACCGCGAGCTGCCGGCGGAGGGCGTGCAGTTCCACCCCGAATCGGTCCTCACCCCGCAGGGCAAGAAGCTCCTGGCTAACTTCCTCGGCGACTAGCCAAGCGCCTCGATCATGCCCAACGAAATCCTCACACGCGCGATCGACGAGATCTGCGCCGGGACCCATCTGACGGCCGATCACACCTCCGCGGCGCTGGCCGAGATCATGGAGGGCCGGGCGAGCGAGGTGCAGACGGCGGCGTTCCTGATCTCGCTGCGGGCGAAGGGCGAGACCGTCTCCGAGCTGGTCGGACTGGCGCGGACGATGCGCTCACTTGCGGCCCACGTCGAGATCGACAAGCCGGGCCTGCTCGACACGGCCGGCACCGGCGGCGGGCCGACCACCTTCAACATCTCGACCACCGCGGCGCTGATCGCAGCCGGCGCCGGCTGCTCGGTCGCGAAGCACGGCAACCGTTCCGCCACCAGCCGCTCGGGCTCAGCGGACGTGCTGGAGGCGCTCGGCGTCGACATCGAGCTCTCGCCGGCCGAGGTCGCGACCTGCATCGACGACGTCGGCTTCGGCTTCATGTTCGCGCCCAAGCACCACAAGGCGATGGCCCACGTGATGCCGGTCCGCAAGGAGCTCGCGGTGCGCACGATCTTCAACTTCCTCGGCCCGCTCACCAACCCGGCCGGCGCAAGCGCCCACCTGCTCGGCGTCTCCGACCGCGGCTACCAGGAGATCATGGCCGACGCCCTGCTCCAGCTCGGCTGCGAGCGGGCGATGGTGGTCTCGGCCGACGACGGCATCGACGAGCTCAGCATCGCCTCCCGGACCAGGGTGATCGAGGTCGCCGACGGCGGCACCGAGGAGTGGTTCGTCGAGGCCTCCGATCTCGGGCTTCAGACCGCGCCGCTCGAGGCGATCCCGGGCGGTGAGCCGGCCGAGAATGCGGCGATCGTCACCCGGATACTGGAGGGTGAGGCCGGGCCCGCCCGCGATGTCTCCCTCCTCAACGCGGGTGCGGCCATCTACGTCGCCGGCGGATCCGCCGACCTGGGCGAGGGCATCGCCAAGGCGACGCAGGCGGTCGACTCGGGCGCCGCGTTCGACGTGCTCGGCCGTCTGGTCTCCCGCTCCCGCGAGCTCTCCCGCGCGAGCTAAGGTCCAGCGGACGAGATGGGCATGATCGAAGAGCTGGTCGGGTCCGCGCGGGCAGGCGCTGAGCGACGACGTGCCGAGCTCCCTCTTGAGGAGCTCGAAGGGAAGCTGGCGCAGAGACCGGAGCAGCGCCCGTTCGGCGAGGCGCTGGTGCGGCCGGGGCTGTCGGTGATCGCCGAGTTCAAGCGGCGCTCGCCCAGCGCCGGCGAGATCCGGGCGGGCGCGACCCCAGCTGAGATTGCGCGCGGATACGACGAGGCGGGCGCCGCCGCACTCTCGGTGCTGACGGATGCGCCGCACTTCGGCGGCTCGCTCGATGACCTGCGCGAGGCCCGCGCGGCCTGCGCGCTGCCCGTCCTGCAGAAGGACTTCACGGTCGACCGGTACCAGCTCTACGAGGCCGCCGTGGCGGGGGCGGACGCCGTGCTGCTGATCGTCGCCGCACTCGATCCCGAGCTGCTGGCACGGCTTCACGACGAGGCTCGCGAGCTGGACCTCGACGTGATCGTCGAGGTCCACAAGGAGGCGGAGCTCGAGACCGCCCTGACCGTCGACGCCGAGGTGATCGGCATCAACAACCGCGACCTGGATGACTTCACGGTCGACGTTCAGACGACCTTCGAGCTGATCACCGACGTGCCGGCGGGCAAGACGGTCGTCTCGGAGAGCGGGATAGCCGACCGCAGCACCCTCGAGGAGCTGGGCCGGGTCGGCGTGGATGCGGTGCTGATCGGTGAGGCTCTGATGCGGGCCGACGACCCCGGCACGAAGCTCAGAGAGCTGATCGCCGACGAGGACTCGACCCGCGAGCACCTGCTTCCTTGAGTTATTAGAGAACCCGAAGACGGGGCTTAGAGACGGTTAAGCGGCGGGCCGCAGACTGGCTCGCATGCAGTCGCTGAAGAGATTCCTCTCGACCAGCTTCGGGTCGGCCGTGGCCGGGGGCCTCGTCGTCCTGATCGCGGGCCTCGTCCTGATCAAGGCCGGCGCGGTCGATACGAGCAGCGACAACTCCTCTGCCGTGATCGCCCCGGCTGCCCTGGCGAGGCCGGCGAGCGACTCGAGCAAGGGCCTCACCGTCCACGACATCTACCAGCGTGACGCCGAAGGCGTCGCCTTCATCCGCTCGCAGATCGTGCAGAAGACGCAGTCGGTCTTCGGTTTCCCGCAGCAGCAGCAGAGCGAGGCGACCGGCTCCGGCTTCCTCATCGACAACGATGGCCACGTCCTCACCAACGCCCATGTCGTCGAAGGAGCGAAGAAGGTCACCGTCCAGCTCGGCAACGGCGCCGAGCAGGATGCCCAGGTCGTCGGCACGGATCCCTCCAGCGACGTCGCCCTGCTCAAGGTCGACAACGCGGAGGGCGCCCAGCCACTGCCGCTCGGCGACTCCTCGAAGGTCCAGGTCGGCGATCCGGTGGTCGCGATCGGCAACCCCTTCGCCCTCGACCGCACGGTGACGAGCGGGATCGTCTCGGCGCTCCAGCGCCAGATCCAGGCGCCCAACGGCTTCTCGATCAGCGACGTCATCCAGACCGACGCCGCTATCAACCCGGGCAACTCCGGAGGCCCGCTGATCGATGGCGCCGGCCAGGTGATCGGGATCAACTCCCAGATCGAGAGCCAGAGCGGCGGCAACGAGGGAGTCGGCTTCGCCGTCCCGATCAAGACCGCGGCCGACGTCGTCTCGCAGCTCGAGAACGGCGGCCAGGTCCACCAGGCCTACCTGGGGATCTCCGGCGGAGACATCACCCCGGATATCGCCCACGCGCTCAACCTGCCCGTCACGCAGGGCGTCCTGATCGAGCGCGTTCTCAGCGGCGGCCCCGCGGCCGACGCCGGGATCAAGGGTGCCACCGGTCAGGCGACGATCTCCGGACAGACGTTCCCGGTCGGCGGCGACATCGTCACCAAGGTCGACGGCAAGCCGATCACGGGGATGGACGACGTCGTCTCGGCGGTCAACGATCACAAGCCGGGCGATGAGATCACCCTCACCGTCTTCAGCGGCGGTCACCAGAGGGACGTCACGGTCAAGCTCGGCGACCGGCCGAACCACGTCCAGGACTCGAACTCCAGCTCGCTTCCTTAGACCTATTCCCCCCAGCCGCTTGGGGGGGTATAGGGGTCGCCTGAACCCTGACAACTCCGGAATTGCGGCGGATTAATTGACTTCCGGGATCGAATTACGCGTTGAAAGCGCTATCGGAACGCGGATAGCGGGATATCAATTAGCGAATTTCGTTGGCAAAGCGGTCTACTGCTTTGCATGGAAAGCAGTGGTTTCGGCGCCCAAGGCGATTGCTGTTACTCGGTGGTCCCCCACGAGGCGGGATCGGTCGGCAACACCGATCCGGATGGGGATTCGCCGGGTTAGCGTTGATAGATGCTTGTGGAGAAGCTCTCCATTCCCCGTCAGCTGATGCTCGCGTGCGGGCTCGCGCTATTGATCGCCGCGGGCGGGATGCTCCTGTCGGCATCGGGCGCCCAGGCAGCCGCGCGTCCCGGGGCCGTGCTGGTCAAGAACATCCACCCGGGCGGCGCGTCCAGCATCACCGAGCCGGACTGCAGCTGTGGCGAGACCTCCTACGGCGGGGGTGACCTCACCAACGTCCACGGGACCCTCTACTTCAGCGCCGATGATGGCACCCACGGCTACGAGCTCTGGCGAAGCGACGGCACCGCGCGAGGAACGAGGATGGTCAAGGACATCAATCCTGGAGCGGGCTCGAGCAACATCAGCTGGATCACGGCCGTGCACCGCATCCTCTACTTCCGCGCCGACGACGGCGTCCATGGGGCCGAGCTCTGGCGAAGCGACGGCACGGCGCGGGGAACGAGGATCGTCAAGGACATCAACCCCGCTGCCGGCAGCTATCCCGGTGGCCTCATCAACGTCAGCGGCACCCTCTACTTCCTCGGCTACGACGGCACCGGCGAAGGGCTCTGGCGAAGCGACGGCACCGAGGCGGGGACGGGTTTGGTGAAAGGGTTCGGATTCCCCGGCCCCAGCTCCCTGCTCACCGACATCAGCGGCACCCTCTACTTCGGCGTCAGCGACACTTCCCATACAGAGCTCTGGCGAAGCGACGGCACCGAGGCGGGGACGGGCGCTATCAAGCAATTTCCGGCGAGCGTCCTGAACTTCAGCGCCCTCAGCGGCACCCTCTACTTCGGCCTCTCCGACGCCTCCACGTACCGAACAGAGCTCTGGCGAAGCGACGGCACCGAGGCGGGGACGGGTTTGGTCAAGCAAGGGTTCGTCAGCGAGTTGAAGTTCATCGACTTCCGCCGCGCCCTCTACTTCCTCGGCTCCAACGGCATCCTCCCCGGGCAGCCCCTATGGCGAAGCGATGGCACCGAGGCCGGCACGGGCCTCGTCAAGGCGCCCGGCCACGGCTTTTCCGAACTCACCGCGTTCAAGGGGAATCTCTACCTCAGCGCCGCGCGAGCGCTTTGGCGAAGCGATGGCACTCGGCGAGGGACGAAACTCATCAAGGGCAAGTTCTCCCCCCTCTCACTGACCGCCACCAAGGGGAAGCTCTACTTCGCAGGTCTCGACAGGAGGCACGGCATGGAGCTGTGGCGAAGCGATGGAACCCGCAAGGGGACGAGGATGGTCAGGAACATCCGCCGCGGCGTCGCCAGCAGCGAGCCCCAGAACCTCACCGCAGTAGGTAAGACGCTCTTCTTCACCGCCTCGGACGTGAGGCATGGCAACGAGCTGTGGAGGGCCGGTCCAAAGCCGTGAAGGAGGGCCACTCGTCTTCCTCCCCATGCGGCGCTCCCACTTGGTCGTCTTCGAATCCTTGGCAAGACCCCGATCCCCCCAGAGCTGTGCAGCCCGTGCGAGCATCAAGAACTCGTATCTGATGAACCCCGCTCCAGCGCGCAGTTCCTCTTCGTTCGGCACGAGATGTCCTCCAATCCTCACGGCATGCCGGTCCTGTATCGGGCGGCAGCGGGGGCACCGTACCGCCGACGCCTCGTCGTCGACCGGATCAGGAGGCTTGTACGGCTCGTCGCCCGACGCGGGACGGGTTCACTCTGCCTACGGCCCATCCCCGAGGCTGACGGCGAACGCGGGAAGCGACTGAACATTCGCCCCGAGGTCGGCAAGCGCATCGGCTTTCTTGACGATGTCCCCGTCACGGGTGACGAGCACGTCCACCTGATGCCAAATCGCCGTCCAGATCAACTGAACGTCGCACTTGACGTTGAGCCAACGGTACGGATCGCTCCTGTCGTCCATCGCAAGGCCGGGCGCGAGGATCGCGTGCACTTTGGCCTCAAGCGCTCGAGATTCGTCGTTCGTCCAGAGGGCTTCACCCCAGTAGGTGATTTCCCAAATCATCATCGGCGCCAGGAGGCGAGCGTCTGCGACCCCAGCCCGCTCTCGCAGCCCCTCGAACGCTTCGAAGCTCGGCTCCTCGCCGGGCCTGGCGTTCTCAGAGGCCGTAATCGCCCCCACCACAAGCTCGAACTCGCCTCGCCTCCAAGCTGCGAGCACTTGGCGCAGCTGCTGTGCGTGCGGCTGCCGATTCTGCTCAAGGTCGATGAGGCAATTCGTGTCAAGCATGACCGTGCTCATGCCCCCCAGGGTTCTAGACCCTCAACAGGCGGCTAACTCCGAGACCGCTCATTTCTCCTCTCGCGTGAAAGCGGAAGCGCGGCTGCCCTCCAGGGCTTTCCTCTCCCACCTGATTGGCCTTAATTACCCCGGATTGCCCGGGATTTCTACGTCTGGTGTCCGGGTTCGGGCGACCCCTATACCCCCCCAGCCGCTTGGGGCGGCGGTACGCCCCTCGACGTCGAACCAGTACTCGCGGAATTGGGTGCAGCGACCGTCAGCGTCCAGCTGCGCCACGAGGCAGCCGGCGATCGTCGCCTCCCTCCCGCGATTCACTGCTGTCACCCAGAACTCGGCCGCGACATGGTCTCCCTCGACTATCGGCCTGCCCATTTCCACGTGCACCTCGCCCTGCTCGCCCTGCTCCTTGCGGAGATATTCCCCGAGCGCTTCCCTTCCCAGCACGGTCTCCTCGGTCGGGTGGGCCACGTACACGACCTCATCGGCGAACAGGTCCAGGAAAGCGTCGACGTCCCAGCTCTCCCAGGCCTGCCCATACCGCTCCACGAATGCCGTTGCGCCCTCGGGGCTGGGGCCCGTCACGTGTTTTCCGCTAGGCCGGGGGTCGGCGCTGGTGCGTCGACGACGCCGTGGTGGACCAGGCTCTCGCCCGTCTCCGCGATGGTGTCCTCGATCGGTCGCGGCGCCCAGCCGAGCGTGCTCCGCGCCTTCTCCGAGCTGAGCTCGGTGCGCTTGCCGAGGCCGCCCACCACCGACCGGATGCCGCCGTCGAAGAGGGCCATTCCGCGCACCACGAAGTCCGGGATGCTCCGCGTCGGGACCTTGGATGCGGCGTCGCCGAGGCGATCTCGCAGGATCTCCGCGGTGTCGGCGAACCAGAGGAACTTCGTGACCGCGATGAAGCGCTGGCCGCCGGCCTCAGGAGCTGTCATCGCCCTGATCTCCAGGTCCGCCACGTCCCGGACGTCGACGAAGCTGAAGCCAAGCCTGGGCACGCCCGGCATGCCCTTGAGCAGCCGCTCGATCGACTCGATCGAATAGGAGATGTCGTCGTTCAGCACCGGGCCGATGATCGCGCCGGGATTGACCACCGCCAGGCGATCCGGCTCGCCGCGTTGGTTGACCAGGTCCCAGGCGGCCTGCTCGGCGATCGTCTTCGAGCGGACGTACGGGGTCAGGCCGGGCTCGTCGGGGTCGGTCCAATCGTCCTCCGTCAGGGTGTGGGCGTCGGCGCCCTTGGCGAGCCTGACCGCTGCGATCGATGACGTAACCACGACCCGCTTGACGCCGGCATCGAGAGACTCGCGCAGCACACGCAGGGTGCCCTCGCGCGCCGGGACGATCAGCTCGTCGTGGTCCTTCGGCTGCTTGGGGGGGAAGGGCGAGGCGACGTGTAGCACGTAGTCGCAGCCCTCGATCGCGTGGGGCCAATGCTCATCGCTCATCAGGTCGGCCTGGTGCACCGTCAGGCGGCCGCCGGGATCGACCTGCGACTCGACGGCGGCGTGGACGTCGCGCTCTCGCGACGGATTGCGGACCGTGGTCCTGACCCGGTAGCCCCGCTCGAGCAGGCTGATGACGCACCAGCCGCCGAGGTAGCCGGAACCTCCGGTTACCAGGACTGTCTTGCCGTCGCCCTCGGCCATGCCTCGTCCGTGACCGTAGTCGAGTGCTGCGGCTTCGCGAACAGCACCTGCACGTCCCGCAGGCGGCGCTCACGGAAGCCCGCCTCGCTCATCGCGAGCCAGAGTGTCCACAGGCGCCGGAACGGCTCGTCGTATCCGAGCTCACCGGCGAGGTCCGAATTGGCGATGAAGCGCTCGCGCCAGAGCTCGAGCGTGCGGGCGTAATGGGCGCCGATCTCGTCGAGCCAGACCGTGCTCATGTCGGTCTCGCGGGCGACGCAGCCCTGAATCACCTCCACCGACGGCAGGCATCCCCCAGGAAAGATCAGCTTGTTGGAGAAGCTCCGGGCCGCCTTCTCCTGCTCGTAGAGCCGGTCATCGATCACGATCGCCTGCAGGAAGAAGAGCCCGTCGGGCTCGAGCAGCTCCGAGCAGCGGCGGAAGAAGAGGTCGAAGTACTGCCAGCCGACCGCCTCGATCATCTCGAGCGAGACGAGCTTCGAGTAGCGGCCGCGGAGGTCCCGGTAGTCGTCGAGCAGGACCGTGACGCGATCCTCGACTCCCGCGTCCCGGATCCTCCGCAGGGCTCCCTCGCGCTGCTCCTGTGAGATCGTCGTGCTGGTCACCCGGCAGCCGTAGTTGCTCGCGGCGTACGCCGCCATCGCCCCCCAGCCAGTGCCGATCTCGAGCAGGTGGTCGTCGGGGCCGAGCTCCAGCGCCCGGCAGATTCGCTCGAGGCGATTCTGCTGGGCTTCGGCGAGGGTTGCCTCGGGGTCCGGGAAGACCGCGGACGAGTACATCATCGACTCGTCCAGATAGAGCGCGAAGAGGTCGTTGCCCAGGTCGTAGTGGGCCGAGATGTGGCGGCGCGAGGCGCCCCGGCTGTTCCGAGGCACCCGCCAGAGCGTCTTCTCCAGGGGGACGAGCAGGGGGTGGAGGCGGCGCCGCCAGGCGTCGAGCGAGCCAAGATTCCGGCAGGCGATCCGGATCAGCGCGACGAGGTCCTCGCAGTCCCAGAGGCCGTCGCGATACGCCTCGCCGAGGCCGACGCTGCCGCCGAGGACCGCGCGGTAGAAGCGAGCGGAGTTGACCTTGATGGTCGCCGCCAGGTCGGCCGCGGCGTCGCCGAACCGGAATCTCCGGCCGTCGGGCTCGACCAGCTCCAGGCAGCCCCCTTGCAACCGGGAGAAAGCGCTGTGGGCCAGTCGCCTGGACGCACCCTCGATCGCGGTCATCGACCGTCAGCCTACTGCGGGATGGGCCCTTACCCTTGTCGCATGACCAAGGTCAAGGTCTGCGGCATGACCAACCTCGCCGACGCCGAGCACGCGGCGAGCCATGGCGCCTGGGCGATCGGGCTGATTCATCACCCCGAGAGCCCGCGCTTCGTGCGCCCCGAGGTTGCCGAGGAGATCGGCGCGGCGCTCAAGCGCCGCTGCGAGATCGCCGGCGTGTTCGTCAACGCGACCCTGGAGGAGGTGATCGACGCCGCCGAGCGCGAGAACCTCACCCTGCTGCAGTTCCACGGTGAGGAGGGCCCGTCATTCTGCGTGGAGGCGCGCCGCCGCACCGGGGCCAAGGTGATGAAGGCGATGCGGGTCACCAGCGCAGCCGACGTCCAGGCCGCCGAGGCCTTTCGCACGGACTTCCACCTGTTCGACGCCTACTGGCACGGCATTCACGGCGGCACCGGTCAGAGCTTCGACTGGGACCTGGTCGTGAAGCGCCGCTCCAAGATCCCGATGGTGCTGGCGGGCGGGCTCACCCCGGACAACGTCGCCGAGGCGATCGGGCGGGTGAAGCCGTTCGCGGTCGACGTCGTCAGCGGCGTCGAGGCGGAGCCGGGGCGCAAGGATCACGCCAAGGTCGAGGCCTTTCTCGAGGCCGCGGGCGTTCAGCTGCCCAGCCAAGGCCGCATCGCCGTGACCGCCGCGGTCGAGGAGCGCTTCGGCCCCTATGGGGGCCGGTTCGTGCCCGAGACGCTGATCGCAGCGCTCGATGAGCTCAGCGCGGCCTGGGCCGAGGCACGCGAGGACCAGGGCTTCCAGTCCGAGCTGTCGACGCTGCTTCGCGACTTCGTCGGCCGCCCGACTCCGCTCTACCTCGCCGAGCGGCTCTCCGAGCGGGTCGGCCGCCGCGTCTATCTGAAGCGCGAGGACCTCGCCCACACCGGCGCCCACAAGATCAACAACGCCGTCGGCCAGGCCCTGCTCGCCCGGCGAATGGGCAAGACCCGGGTGATCGCCGAAACCGGGGCCGGGCAGCACGGCGTCGCGACCGCGACCGCGTGCGCCCTGTTCGGCCTCGAGTGCGCCGTCTACATGGGCACCGAGGACATCCGCCGCCAGGCGCCCAACGTCGACCGGATGAGGCTCCTCGGGGCCGAGGTGATCCCCGTCGAGGCCGGAGCACGCACCCTGAAGGAGGCGGTCAGTGCCGCCATTCGGGATTGGGTCGCCACGGTGGGGAGCACTCACTACGTGATCGGCTCGGTCGTCGGGCCCGCGCCCTATCCCGCGCTCGTCCGCGACCTCCAGCGCGTGATCGGCGACGAGGCTCGCTCGCAGGCCCTCGACGCCGAGGGTGAGCTGCCCAGCCGAGTGATCGCCTGCGTCGGCGGCGGCTCCAACGCGATCGGCAGCTTCCACGCATTCCTCGACGATCCCGTCGAGTTGATCGGGATCGAGGCCGCAGGCGAGGGTCTGGACAGCGGCCACCACGGTGCCTCGTTGATCGCCGGCAGCAACGGCGTTCTGCACGGTGCCTTCTCGTCTGTGCTCGCCGACGCCGAGGGCCAGATCCTCGAAGCGCATTCGGTCTCTGCCGGGCTTGACTACCCGGGCGTCGGTCCCGAGCACGCCTTCCTGCGCGACTCCGGCCGGGCAACCTACGACTCCGCCACAGACGTCGAGGCCCTGCGCGCATTTCGGGAGCTCGCCAGGCTGGAGGGGATCATCCCGGCGCTCGAGCCCGCTCACGCCATCGCCTGGCTCCTCGAGCACGGCGGGGGAGACGGCTACGACGTCCTCACGCTCTCCGGGCGGGGCGACAAGGACATGGACGAGGTGACGGCGAAGCTCGCCGAGCTCGATGGCTGAACGGCGTACCGCCGCTCCGCAGCTCGGCTTGCGGGCGCGCATCGCAGAGCGCCTTCGACGCGGCCAAGGAGGAGGAGCGAGCCGCGCTGATGCCCTACCTGATGGGCGGCTTCCCCGACCAGGAGACCGCGACCGCCGTCGCCGCGCGCCTACGCCGATGCCGGCGCGGACCTGATCGAGCTCGGCGTTCCGTTCTCGGACCCGCTTGCGGACGGACCCGACGATTCACGCCGCCGACACCGCCGCGCTGGCCGCCGGGGCGACGCTGGAGAACGTTCTCGAGACCTGCGCGGCCGTCGGTGATCGGATCCCGGTTGCGCTGATGGTCTACGCGAACATGATCCTGGCGAGAGGGGTGGAGGAGTTCGGCGACGCTCGCCGCGGAGGCGGGGGCGTCGGGCGTGATCGTCCCCGACCTGCCGTTGGAGGAGCAGGGCGAGCTCGCCGAGGCGCTGGGCCGGCACGGGCTGGCGCTGATCCCCCTGGTGGCGCCCACCACGCCGCCGGAGCGCCGCGCGCGGATCTGCGCGGACGCACACGGCTTCGTCTATCTGGTCTCGACCGTGGGCGTCACCGGCGAGCGCGACGAGCTGCCGGCGGAGCTGACCGAGCTGATCTCCGCGGCGAAGGAGGAGGCGACTGTCCCCGTCGCCGTCGGCTTCGGGATCTCGACGCCCGAGCAGGCCGGCACGGTCGGGCGAGGTTGCCGACGGGATCATCATCGGGACCAGGCTCGTCCGGGCGGTCGCCGATGCGCCCGACAGTCAAGCTGCCGTCGCAGCCGTCACCGGCTTCCTGAGCGAAACTCGCGCCGCGCTCGCCAGATAGGCTTCCGGGCCGTGCAGGTAGTCCTCTTCACAGTCCTGGGCGGTTGCGTGATGGTGATCGCCTACGCGCTGGGCATCCCCGGTCCGGTCGACGCCCTCCTCTTCCTCGGCGGCGTCTTCACAGGCGCGCTGCTCCGCTACGCCCAGCCGCTGATCGACTGGCTGACGCGCCCATAGCGCTGGCCTACGAAGTCCGGGCAATTGGGCGGGTCGAGTCGCCTCTGACCGAGATGGGGTCGGCTCCGAAGCAGGGCGACGAGGGTGCACCGGACGCGTGGCTCAGCTTCGAGCCCGACGTGCTCGAGGGCCTGCGGGGCATCGAGGCCGGTGACGAGCTCCTGATCCTCACCTGGCTCGATCGCGCCGACCGGGACGTGCTCGTGGTTCACCCGCGCGGCGACACCTCGCGGGCGGAGGCGGGGGTGTTCACGACGCGCTCCCCGCATCGGCCCAACCCGATCGGGATCCATCGCGTTGAGGTCGACTCCGTCGACGGCGCCAGGGTGAAGGTCCGAAATCTGGAAGCCCTGGACGGGACACCGATCGTCGACGTGAAGCCGGTGCTGAGCGCCGATGTCTCCGAGCGCTGACCGGTTGTGCGGCCCAGGTAGATTGACCGCGTGCGGATCGGCGTTCTCACCGGTGGAGGCGACTGCCCCGGACTGAACGCGGTGATCCGCGCCATCGTGCGCAAGGGGGTGGGGGAGTACGGCCACGACTTCGTCGGCTACCGCAACGGCTGGGCCGGGCCGCTCGAGCGCCTCAGCGCGCCGCTTGGCATTCCGGAGGTTCGCGGGATCCTGCCGCGTGGCGGCACGATCCTCGGCTCGTCGCGGACCAATCCCTTCAAGGAGGACGGCGGCCCCGAGCGTCTCGCCGAGAACCTGAAGGCCGATGAGGTCGACGGCCTGATTGCGATCGGAGGCGAGGACACGCTCGGGGCGGCCGCCAAGCTGCACGAGGAGGGCGTTCATGTCGTGGGGGTGCCGAAGACGATCGACAACGACCTCTCGGCCACCGACTACACGTTCGGCTTCGACACCGCGGTCAACATCGCGATGTCGGCGATCGACCGGCTCCACACGACCGCCGAGAGCCACAAGCGCACGCTGATCTGCGAGGTGATGGGGCGCCACGCAGGCTGGATCGCGTTCCACGCCGGGCTGTCCGGGGGCGCCAACGTGATCCTGATCCCCGAGATCGAGTTCGACCTCGACCGGGTCTGCGAGTACATCGTCCGGCGGTTCGAGAGCGAGTACTCGCCGATTGTGGTGGTGGCAGAGGGCGCAACGCCCAAGGGCGGGATGCCGCGAGGCAGATGGTGCGCCGACGGACGCCTTCGGACACGCACGGCTCGGCGGGATCGCCAACTGGCTCGAGGGGGAGATCGAGCAGCGCACCGGCCACGAGGCTCGCGCGACCGTCCTCGGCCACGTCCAGCGCGGCGGCACACCCACCGCGTTCGATCGCGTGCTCGCGACCCGGTTTGGCCTCCATGCGATCGACGCGGCCCACAACGGCGAGTGGGGCAAGATGACCGCCCTCCGCAGCACCGACATCGAGCTCGTCGACCTGGCTGAGGCGACCGCCGAGCTGAAGACCGTCCCGGAGAGCCTCTATCGCGAGGCCGAGGTCTTCTTCGGCTATGCATTGATGCTCGCGCGTGGCGCTCGCGGCGCTGCTGCTCAGCCTTCTGGTCGCCGGCTGCGGGATCGCCGGCACCGCGAAGATCGAGGCTCCGGTATCGGTGTACGTCAGCCTGCCGCTGACCGGCCCGCGGGGCGTTGACGGACGCGAAGCGGCCGACGGGGCGCGCCTCGCCCTCGAACAGGCGCAGGGCGAGGCCGGCTCGATCGAGGTTCGCGCCCGGTTCCTGGACGACGCCAAGGGGAAGCCGTGGGACCCGGTGGCGGTCGGGGCAAACGCCCGCCAGGCAGTCCAGGACTCGTCCGCGGCTGCCTACATCGGCGAGCTCGACTCCGAGCCGACCCGCGCCTCGCTGCCGATCACGAATGACGCTGGATTGGTGCAGGTCTCTCCAGGCGCCGGCGCGGTCGATCTGACCGCTCCCGCGGCCGGGTATCCGAACTCGCCCGACCGCTACCGGCCCTCGGGCTCGCCCAACTTCGCCAGGACCGTCCCCGGCGACGACGTGGTCGTCGACGCCGCGGCCAGCTGGGCATCGGAGCTCGGCGTGACCCGCGCGGCGGTGACCTCCGACGGCTCGGCCTTCCAGAACCTGGCCGCCTCGGAGTTCAAGTCCTCGGCCGCCGAGCACGGGATTCAGGTCATGCCGGGCAAGCCTCCGGCGCCAGGTCGCCATGACCGGTGGATACGGGAAAGCAGGCCGTCTACGAGCCCGGGCCCCAGCGCCTCGGCATCTACGGCTCCGCCCCGGCCAAGCTCGCGGTGAGCGCCGAGCTCGACGCGAACCGCCTGCCCGACAAGCAGTTCGAACGCGCAGTTCGAGAGGCGGTTTCATCGGGCGCCGGGCCCGTATGCCGCCTACGGCTACGAGGCGATGGCGCTCACGCTGCAGGCGATCGGGGGCGCCGGGACCGACGCGTCGTCATTCCGCGACAACGTCCGCAACGGGGTCTTCGGGGCGCACCGCGACGAGACCGTCCTGGGCAGCTATGCGATCACCTCGGAGGGCGACACCACCGAGTGCATGATCCAGCGCTACCGGGTGGTCGGCGGCGCGGCGCGCGTGCCGCTCGGCTCTCCCTGCCCGCCGCGCTAGCGGGCCGAGGGCGGCCCCTCGATCACGGGCTGCCCGGAGATCACCGAGGCGACCCAGTCGCGCATCTCCGGGATCAGGGCGAAGTCGATCGAGTGCTGGACCTGGGCCTCGCGGAAGGTGACGTAGAGCCCGCCTTCCTCGAGCAGGTCGCGGGCCTTGCGGCCGAATCCGACCGGGATGATCGG
Source organism: uncultured Solirubrobacterales bacterium (assembly GCA_963763985.1). Lineage (GTDB taxonomy): Bacteria > Actinomycetota > Thermoleophilia > Solirubrobacterales > 70-9 > DASUPK01. The sequence continues at coordinate 250,992 of CAVXQO010000020.1, forward strand.
GTCGTAGGACGCCATGGGTGACATAGACGGGCATGCCGCGCTTCGCCCGTGGGTCGAGCTTCCAGCCGCGGACCATCGGATAGAAGCCGCTCATCATCAGCAGGCCCGCGGCCCTCGGGCGGCCCATGCCCAGCGCGACCGCACAGGCGACCGCCGCTCCCTGGCTGAACCCGCCGATCACTGTCTTCTCCCATGGGATCCCGCGGTGGCGGAGCTCGTCGTCGAGGAACCGGCACAGCTTCTCCATCGTGTCGATGAAGGTCTGCTCGTCGGGGTGGCCGATCTGCTCGATCACGTACCAGTGGCGGCCGCCGGGCGGGACGTTCGTCAGCGGCGCACCCGGGGTCATCCCGAAGAGCTTGCGATCCGGGTCGAGCTCGTCGAGCATCGGATACAGGTCGCGCTCGTCGACGGCGCGGCCGTGGAGCAGGATCAGCGCGCCCTCCGGCTCGCCGGCCGGCTCGCGGGTCAGGTGAACCAGCTCGACGACCTGACCCGGCCGGTCGCCGGGAGGATGCTCAGGCGTGGACACGCGGGTTGTTGATCGGCCGCAGGACCGGCTCGACCTGCTCCCGGAGGTGCTCGTAGTCGGGGGGCAGCGAGAGCTTCTCGCCCAGCGGTCTCGAGCGGCTCGTCGACCGTGAAGCCGGGGCCCAGCGTGGCGATCTCGAAGAGGACGCCGCTCGGCTCGCGGAAGTAGATCGATCGGAAGTAGAAGCGGTCGATCACCGGGGTCGGGCGGGCACCGGCGGCGATCACCCGGTCGCGCCAGGCCTCGTGGTCGTCGATCTGCGATGCCCAGGCGATGTGGTGAACGCTGCCCGCGCCCTGCAGGCCGCGCTCGGCCGGCGGCTCGGAGTAGCCCCAGAGACCTCCCCGGCTGTCGCCGCGGCACTCCCATCCGCGCTGGCCTTCCTCGCCCTCCAGGGGCTCGAAGCCCAGGGCATCCTCGAGGAGCGGGCGGCTCGCCTCCGGGTTGCTCGAGTATGCGATCGCACCGTCGAAGCCCTGGAGGGCGAGCTCGGCGGGGATCTCGGGGTGGTCGGCGGTCAGGGGCTCGTCGGTTGTCTCTACGACCTTGAGGGCGTGCCCGAGGCCCTCGGGATCGGCGAAGCGAAGCACGCCGTCGTCGGCGAGCTCCGCCGGCGTGCCGTTGTCCTCGAGTCTCTGCTTCCAGAAGCCCAGCGCGTCGCTGCTCCCGAGCCGCCACCGGATGCCCCAGATCATCCCGTCGCCGGCGCGGCCTGGAGGGGCGCCGGGATACTCGAAGAAGGTCAGATCGGAGCCGGCGTCCCCCTTCTCGTCGGCGAAGAAGAGGTGGTAGACGGTCGGGTCGTCCTGGTTGACCGTCTTCTTAACCAGCCGCAGTCCCAGCACGCCGGCGTAGAAATCGACGTTCTTCTGGGCGTCGCCCGTGATCGCGGTGATGTGGTGGACGCCCTCGAGCTTCATCCCGACCATCTTCCCCTATCCGAGTGCGCTGGTGAGGGCCTCGTCGAGCTCCGGGTGCCGGAACTCGTAGCCCATGTCCAGGGCCCGCCGGGGCAGGACGCGCGCGCCGCCGGCAACCGCGTCCGCCAGCTCGCCGCCGCGCATCGCGCTGACGGCGAACTTCGGAACCGGCATGAAGGCGGGACGGTGGAGGGCCCGGCCCAGCGCCTTGGAGAACTCGCGATTGGTGACGGGATTGGGCGCCGTCGCGTTGATCGTGCCGGAGACCCGGTCGTTGTCGAGGGCCCAGAGCAGGAGCCCGACCTCGTCGTCGAGGTGGATCCACGACATGAACTGCTCGCCGCCTGCGATCGGCCCGCCGACGCCCAGCTTGAAGGGGATGAGGAGCTGCTTCACGAGGCCGCCGTCCTTCGTCAAGACCAGGCCGGTGCGGAAGATCACCACTCGCGTCACGATTCCCTCCGCCTCCCGCTCGGCCCGCTCCCAGTCGATCGGGATCTCCGCCGTGAAGCCCTCGCCCGGCTCGGACTCCTCGTCGAGGATCTGGGCGCCGCGGTCGCCGTAATAGCCGATCGCGGATTGCCCGATGAAGACGCTCGGCTTGGCGGGCGCCGCCTCGATTGCCTGGAGCAGGTTGCGGGTACCGACCAGACGGCTCTCGCGAATGCGCGACCTTGGCCTGGTCGGTGAGCCGTTGGTTGATCTCCTCGCCGATCAGGTTGACGACGCCGTCGACCCCTTCCAGCGCCTCCGGCGGCGGGCGCTCGGTGTCGCCTGCCAGGCGTGCCAGCGGACCGTGGGGTTCTTCGGCTTCGCGCGGCCGGGGTCGCGGGTCAGGCCCACGACCTCGTCGCCCCGCGCGAGCAGGGCGTCGCAGAGGGCAGAACCGATCAACCCGGTGGCTCCCGTGACGAGAACGCGCATTCGGCGGCGGATGCTAGCCGCGAGCGCCGGTTAGGTTCTGGCGATGGCCATTGGTGTGAGAGAGGCGCGTCCGGGAGAGGGAGCTCGGCTCGCCGAGATCTTCCTCGCCTCGGGCCGCGCCGCGTGGGCGCGACACCTCTCGCCCGTGGGGCTTGCGACGGTCAGCTCTTCCCCCGACGAATGGGAGAGGCAGATCGCCGATCCCGACGTCGTCTGTCTCGTCGCAGAGCGGCGAGGCGCGATCGCCGCGTTCGCGGTTCTCTGCCGGAGCCCCGATGACGACGCCGACCCGGCGGCCGTCGCCCTGCTCGACAGGCTCTACACCGAGCCCGCGCAGTGGCGGAGAGGGCTGGGCCGGGCGCTGCTCGCGGCCGCGATGGAGGAGCTCTCCTCCCGCGGCTTTCGCGAGGTGACCCTGTGGACGGCGGAGTGGAACACGTCCCGGGGCTTCTACGAGGCACCGGCTGGTCACTGGATGGCGCCACCCGGGAGAAGACCTTCGCCGGGAGCACGTACACGGAGGTTCGCTACAGGACCGAGGTTCGAAGCTGAGCGCGGCTGCCTACGTCGTCGAGGCAGAGGCGGCGGGCACCGCCTGCGCTCCGACGGGCCGGCTCGGCAGCGCCGTTCGCCGCGCCCATGCCCGGGAGGGGCGCTCGACGAAGCGCACCATCGCGTAGGCGTACAGCACAGAGACGGGCAGCACGACCCCGAACCAGAGAGCCACGGCGCCGATTGAGCCGTCGGTGGGAAGGGAGAGGAGGCTTCCCCCGATGTAGAGGGCGACGACGAGGTGGATGAGATAGATCGCGTAGCTGAGCTCGGCCAGGGACCGCGTCGGGCGATTGGCGAAGGGTGCCCGGATCCAGAAGGGGCCAAGGGCGATCGCGGCCATCAGCGCAGCGCGCGATGCGCTGAACGCGATCACGAGGAACGTTGAGCTCCGAGCGACGCTGCCGCCAACCTCACCGCTTACGGCGGAGGCGTCCTGCCCGTAGAGGTAGGCGCAGAGAAGGCAGGCGATGAGCGCGACCGGGGCGCCCCTGATGGCTATTCGTCTCACGGCGGCCTGGTCGAACGCTTGAATCCGCTGGTATCCCCAGGCGCCGGTCATGCCAAGAGCGAACGAGAAGGCCCAGCCGGGGAGTTGATCGATCGCGACCAATCTCACTACCCAGGCCGGATGGTCGCCCACGTTGAGCGCCGCGAACCATTGCGGCAGATGCACTGCCGACTCCCGCCACACGATCGTGATCGCCGCCGCAATCGCGAGTCCCGCCAGCGGGTGGCGGTAATAGGACCTCACAATCAGCGGGAACACGAGGTAGAAGCAGGTGATCACCGAGATCATCCAGAGCGCGCCGTTGATCCCGAACCCGATAGAGATGTTCGGGTCGAACAGGCGGGCGGGCATCTGCATCGCGACGAGGTGGACGGCGAAGTTCCCGACCCCCGGCAGGCCGTCCGCCGCTACGCCTGGCGGCGCGGCGGCGAAGGCGAGGAGCCCAAGCATCAGCGCGAGGGTGATCCAATAAGGCGGTATCAGCCGGGCGACCCTGCCCACGGCAAAGGCGCGCAGCGAGCCGAGCTCCCCTCCTCGCGACACGACGGCCAGGAAGAGGCCAAAGCCGCTGACGATGAAGAAGGCATCGATGACGTTGCCGAACAGCCCCCATGCGACCAGGCTGGTCGTCGTCCCGGGCTGCACGGCCCCGGCGATCAGGAGCAGGTGGAGGGTGACGACGCCCAGGATCGCGTAGGCCCGAAAGCCGTCGATGGCGTCGATGCGCCTAGGCGCCCGTCCCGCCATTGGCGCTCCCGTCGGTGTCGACGATCTCATAGGTACCGGTCTCCTCTGAGAAGCGGGCGAGACCCGCCTGCTTCGCCTCCTCGACCACGGCCTGCGCAACGCTTGTCGCTACGTCGCGATTGAAGACCGACGGGATGATGTAGTCCTCGGCGAGGTCGTCATCGGTGACGACCTCGGCGATTCCCCGGGCGGCGGCGAGCTTCATCTCCTCGGTGATCCGAGGGGCCCCGGCATCGAGCGCGCCGCGGAAGATCCCGGGGAAGCAGAGCACGTTGTTGATCTGGTTCGGGTAGTCGGAGCGGCCCGTCGCCATGATCCGGACGTGCTCCTCCGCGTCCTCCGGCATTACCTCGGGCGTGGGGTTCGCCATCGCGAAGACGATCGCGTCGTCGTTCATCTTCGCCAATGACCCCGGCTCGATCAGGCCGGGCCCCGAGAGGCCGATGAACATGTCGCAGCCCTCGATCACCTCGTTTGGGCCGCCCGAGAGCTTCTCGTCGTTGGTGTTCTCGGCGAACCAGCGCTTGATGTCCGACATCGAGTCGTCGGCGTAATCGGCCCGGTCGGTCGAGATCGCCCCCTGGCGATCGCACCCGATGATCTGAGTGATCCCCGACTCCTGCATCATCTTCGTGCAGGCGATGCCGGCGGCGCCGGTGCCGAGCACCAGCACCCGGAGGCTCTCGATCGGCTTGCCGACGATCTTCAGCGAGTTGAAGAGGGCGGCCATGACGACGACCGCGGTGCCGTGCTGGTCGTCATGGAAGACGGGGATGTCGAGCTCCTCCTTGAGCGTCTCCTCGATCTCGAAGCAGCGTGGCGCGGAGATGTCCTCGAGGTTGATCCCGCCGAAGGTGGGCGCCAGCAGCTTGACCGTCTGGATGATCTCCTGGGGGTCGTTGGTCGCCAGGCAGATCGGGAAGGCATCGACCCCAGCGAACTCCTTGAAGAGCATCGCCTTGCCCTCCATCACCGGCATCGCGGCCTCTGGGCCGATGTCGCCGAGGCCGAGCACCGCCGAGCCATCGGAGACCACGGCGACGGTGTTGGCCTTGATCGTGAAATCGAAGGCCTTCGACTTGTCCGCGGCGATGTACTCGCAGACGCGGGCGACGCCCGGGGTGTAGGCCATCGAGAGGTCGTCGCGGGTCTTCAGCGGGTACTTGTTGTGCTGCTCGATCTTGCCCTTCTTGTGCATATCGAAGGTGCGGTCGGTGAACCCGAGGACCCGCGCGCCCCGCGTGGAGCCGATCGAGCGCAGGATCTGCTCCCAGGCATCGGCGCTGTTGGCGTCGATCGTGAACTCACGGACCCGCTTTCCCTCCGGCCCCGCGCCGGGGATCAGGTCGACGGACTGCAGCGCCCCGCCGGCCTCGGCGATCTGGGCCGTGATCTTGCCGAGCGGCTCCTGGCGCGCGTCGAGCTCGACGCGGACGGTGACGCTGTACTGAGCGGAGGCGGCCATGGCGAGCGGATCATAGGCAGCGGCGCTGGTCCGGCCGCTCTCCGCCGAGCCGCTACGCTGGCCGCCGCCACCCGGCAGGGATGTCCAGAGGCGGCGATTCGATCCCAGAGGCTCGACGAAAAGGAGTTCGTAGATGCCCCGTGCCCCGCACGGCCGCGCCACCGGCGTCGCAGCCGTCGCCATGCTCTTCGCCCTGCTCTTCCTGACCGCTCCGGGTGGTGCCCTGGCGAAGAAGAAGACGGGTCTGCCGCCGGTACATGTCCGCGGGACGGTCTACACGTTCGACGACCAGACCCCGATAGCCGGCGCCACCGTACGGGTGGCCGAGCTCCCGAGCCTGAGCACGCAGACGGGGCCGGATGGCAGCTACGACCTCCTGGTTCCTGACGGCACCAAGCTCACGCCCTACGCCGACGCCGTCGGCCACCACCGGATCTACCTGCAGACCTATGTCAGCCAGGGCAGGGACCTCGAGCGGGTCAACTTCCAGATGCCGACCGATGCGGCCTACAACGGGCTTGCGTTGATCCTCAAGGCACCCCGCGACGCGAACAACGAGCTGGTCAGCTGCGCGGTCGTCTCCACCTTCAGCACCGTCCACGTGCGCGACCTCAGCTTCAACGACTTCGTCGCCTACGGTGCCCACGGGGTCGCAGGGGCGACTGCCGGCGCGAGCCCGGCTCTGCCCAACCCCGTCTACTTCAACGAGTCGGTCATCCCCGACGCTTCGCGGACCGACTCCTCGGTCGACGGGGGCGTGGTCTGGCCAGTGGTGCCGGCCGGGGTCTACCGGTTCACGGCCCACCATCCATCGACCCGCTTCGCGCCGTTTCGCGCAACCTGCGAGCCCGGACGGGTGGTCAACGCCAATCCGCCGCAGGGGCTCTACGAGCTCCGTCCCGGCGAGCAGGTCGACTCTTCCGTGGCCGCGTCGCTTGCCTCTGCCCATTTCGACCTCAGCGGCTCCCAGGCCCGGCTGAAGGTGCGGGTCAAGGCCCGCGAGTACGCAGCGGTGAGCGGAGTGCTCCGGCGCGGCAAGAAGGCCCGTGCCAAGCGTCGCACCAAGGGCTTTGCGCCGGGGAAGCGAGCCCTCGCCTTCCCGATCAGCCACGGCCTCGCCGGAAAGCGGATTGCAGTGACGCTGACGGTGGAGGACGGTCAGGGCAACGTGAAGACGCTGGCCCGAAAGCTGCGGGTCCCGGGGCTCTAGCCCGCTCCGGCGTCTACTACGGCGGCGCGTAGGATCGGGGTATGCCCGCAACCAAGGCCAAGGCTGGCGCGAAAAGGGGCGCCAAGAAGCCGCCCGCCGAGCTCTTCCTGATCGACGGCAATTCGCTCGCCTACCGGGCCTTCTTCGCCCTGCCGGAGTCGATCGCGACCCACGACGGGCGCCCGACGAACGCCATCTACGGGCTCGCCTCGATGTTCGCCAAGATGCTGATCGACTTCGATCCGGCGGCCGTGGTCGTCTGCTGGGACGCCGGCTGGTCCGGCCGCGAGCTCACCTACGAGCCCTACAAGTCCCAGCGCAAGCCGCGTCCGGACCTGCTGCGAGACCAGTGGCCGCACCTGATGCCGCTGGCCGAGGCCTTCGGCTTCACCAACATCAAGGTGGACGGCTATGAGGCTGACGACGTGATCGCCTCGCTGACCAAGCGGGCCCGCGAGCAGAACCTGGACGTGATGGTCGTCTCCGGCGACCGCGACGTCTACCAGCTGGTCGAGGACGGGGTTCGGGTGATGACCACCTCCCGGGGGGTGACGGACACCAAGATCTACGACCGCGACGGCGTGGTCGAGCGCTACGGCGTCCCGCCTGAGCTGGTCACGGACCTGATCGGGCTGAAGGGCGATACCTCGGACAACATCCCCGGCGTCCCCGGGATCGGCGACAAGACAGCCGCCCAGCTGCTCCAGGAGTACGGGGACCTTGAGAGCGTGCTCGCCAACGTCGACAAGATCTCGGGCGCCAAGCGCAAGGAGAACCTCACCAACCACGCCGAGGACGCGCGCGTCTCCAAGCAGCTCGCGACCGCCATCACCGACATCGACATCGAGCTCGACCTCGACGAGCTGATGTCGAAGAAGATGGATCGCGGCCGGCTGCGTGAGGTCGCCCGCGAGTTCGAGCTCCGCGTGATCCTGCAGCGCCTGGAGGAGGAACTGGGTGCTGACTTCGTCCCCGAGGGGAAGGCCGAGGAGGAGCTCGACGCCACGGCGCAGGAGGGGTCGATCGACGACCTGGCCAAGGGAGAGGTCGCCCTGGCGATCGCCGAGGGAATCTGGTCGGGTTATGACGGCAAGCACCTCGTCGAGGGCGAGTGCCCCGATCTGTCCGCCCTCGCCGAATCCCTCGGCAAGCGCAAGCTGATCGGCCACGATCTGAAGAGCCTGGGCGGGGGCGCCCGGCACGGCCTGCTCGCCGCAGCCGGTCAGACCGGCCTGGACCTGCGCCACGACACGATGGTCGGCGCCTACCTGCTCGATCCGGCGCGCCGAACCTACGACCTGGTCGACATCGCCGCCCAGCGCGGCCTCGCCGCCGCCGCGAAGGAGTCGGACGGCGCCGACGGCGACCAGCTCGAGCTGGGGGAGGAGCCGCCGCCCGATCCCGCGGCGGAGGCCCGCCTCGTCTGGGAGATCGCCCAGCTGCAGAGGAAGGGGATCAAGGAGGGCGGGCTTGAGAAGCTGATGGACGAGGTCGAGATGCCGCTGATCGAGATCCTGGCGTCGATGGAGCAGGTCGGAGTGCTGCTCGACCAGAAGCGCCTCGCCGACATCGGCGAGGGCTTCGAGCAGCGGATCGAGACCCTGCAGGCCGAGATCTTCGAGCTGGCCGGCCACGAGTTCACGATCGGCTCCCCGCAGCAGCTGGCGGAGGTCTTCTTCGACGAGCTCGGCCTCACCAAGAAGCGCCGAGGAAAGACGGGCTTCTCCACCGACGCTCGCGTGCTCTCCCAGATCCGCGAGGAGCACGAGATCGTCGCGAAGGTCGAGCAGTGGCGCGAGCTGACCAAGCTGAAGAGCACCTACCTCGACGCGCTGCCCGAGCTGATCGACGCGGACACCGGGCGCCTGCACACCACCTTCAACCAGACCGCGACCGCCACGGGTCGGCTCTCCAGCACCAACCCGAACCTCCAGAACATCCCGATCCGCACCGAGGAGGGCCGCCCGATCCGCTCCTGCTTCGTCGCGCCGCGCGGCCACCGGCTGCTCTCGGCGGACTACAACCAGATCGAGCTCCGGATCCTCGCCCACATCGCCGGCGAGGACGCGCTGCGCGAGATCTTCGCCCGCGGCGAGGACATCCACGCGGCCACCGCAGCCGAGGTTCTCGGCTCGGACCCGAAGAAGGTCACACCCGGCGATCGATCGAAGGCGAAGATGGTCAACTACGGCATCGCCTACGGCCTCTCCTCGTATGGCCTGGCTGACCGCCTCAACATCGAGCAGGAGGAGGCGGGCGCCTACATCGACCGGTACTTCGAGCGCTTCCCGGCGGTGAAGCGCTACATCGTGGAGACCGTCGAAGCCGCGAAGGAGGACGGCTACGTGACCACGCTGCTCGGCCGCCGCCGCCCGATCCCGGAGCTGCGCTCCGGCCGCCCGCAGGTCCGCGGCCAGGGCGAGCGGCTCGCGGTCAACATGCCGATCCAGGGGACCTCGGCGGACATCATCAAGATCGCGATGGTCGGCTGCCAGCGAGCCCTCGACGAGTCGGACCTGGAGACCCGGCTGGTGCTGCAGATCCACGACGAGCTGCTCTTCGAGGGCCCCGCGGCCGAGATGGATGCCGCCTCCGAGCTGGTCGAGCGCGAAATGTGCGGGGCGTTCGAGCTCGATCCGCCGCTGGCGGTCGACGTCGGCGTCGGCAAGGACTGGCTGGCAGCGAAGTAGACACGCCGATCGTCTGAGAGGATCCGGCCATGGACAGGGGATTCGCCGTCCTGATCATGGCCGTCGTCGGGGGCTGCATCGCCCTGCAGGCGCCGATCAACGCCGGGCTCGGCAAGTCGACCGGCAGCTTCGCCGCCGCGACGATCTCGTTTGCGGTGGGGACCGTGCTGCTGGGCGCGATCGTGACGCTCAGCGGCAAGGCCGGTGGCATCGGCGAGGTGGCCAACGTCCAGTGGTACTACCTGCTCGGCGGCGCGCTCGGTGCGGCGTATGTCTTCTCGGCGCTCGTGCTGATCAGCCAGATCGGGGCCGGCGCGGTCGCGGCGGCGACCGTCACGGGCCAGCTCACCACCTCGGTGGTGCTGGACCGGATCGGATTCCTCGGTCTCGATCAGGAGCCGCTGACCGCGAGCCGGGTAGCCGGGGTGGGACTGCTCCTCGCCGGCACGTACTTGATCGTTCGCTAGCGGCCACCAGGCCGCACCACTTAGGAGCGCAAGGGCCGAGCCCGTAGCGACTTGCGTTGGGCGGCCGCCTGTGGCCGCGTCTTGATGGCGAAGCCGTGAACCGGGAGCGTCCCGCGAAATCGGGCGGGGCGATCCGCAGGTAGTGGCCGAAGGCCCAGTCGACGAAGCGCTTGCGCCCGCAGGCGCGGATCACGGCGCGCTGCACGCGGGCGGGGAGCTTGGGGAGCATCTTCTGGGCGCGGAGCATCCAGCGGAACTTCCACTCGTGCGCGTCTACGAACTCGGCGTAGTTGCGCAGGGCCGCCTCGCGGTCCCGCTCGCCGGCGACGACCGCGCGCAGCTCGTCGCCGAGCTTGATCCCGAAGTAGAAGGCGGTCCTGATCCCCTCGGCCGTCAGCGGGATGCAGTGGCCGGCCGAGTCGCCGACGAAGAAGATGCCGTCCTCGGTGCCGGGCCGCAGCTTGTGCGGGATCCAGTTGCCCTGGTAGCGGACGGCGGGGCGCTCGAGGTCGTCTGCCAGCAGGACAGTCGTGTCCTTGACGTGGAAGCGCGGATCGAAGGAGCCGACGCCGATCCGCTGCTCGTCGCGCGCGGGGAAGCTCCAGCCGTAGCCAGCCGGCACGTAGCGGCGGTCGATCCAGACCTCGAGGTCGTCCCCGCCTCCGTGGGGATGGACCTCGAGCCCGCGCGAGAGTGGCGCATCGGGTGGCTGGTAGCCGCCATCCGAGGCGAGGATCCGGCGCCAGCCGAGCGCGTCCACGATCAGCGGCGCGGAGACGTCGCCGCGGTCGGTGTGGACCGTCTCGCCGGTGCGCCCGTTGACCTTGGCGGTCTCGAACTGGGCGTCGCACTGCTCCCAGAGCAGCCGGCAGAGCTCGCGGTAGTCGAAGGTTGAGAAGGTCCAGGGGAGCTCGTAGCGCGAGGTGCCGCGCGGCGTGTGGACCACGAGCTCGCCGAACTCCTGCCTGGCGGAGGCCTCGAGGCCCATCGTCTCGAGCCAGGCGGTGGGGACGCCGCAGGCGGAGGTCTGGCGCTCCCCGATCTCGTAGCGATCGAGCACCAGCACGCTCGCCCCGGACCCGGCCAGCTGGCGTGCCACGGTCAGGCCCGCGAAGCTCGCTCCGCAGACGATCACGTCGTGGTTCCCGCTCAGCGGAGTGCGCTCTTCGCCGCGCTTGGTCTGGCGTTTCGGCATCCCTCGCAAAGGTAGTGGAAGGCCGGGCGTTTCCGGTTCAGCGGAACCGTACGCCAGGCATACGTCTGCCACACTGTGCGGCCGTGCCCGAGACGGACACAACCACCGAAACCGAGCAGCAGACCGAGCCCGAGGCCGCGCAGCCAGAGAGCACCGGCAACGGTGCCGCGAGCTCGGACGACTTCCTGATCGAGGTCGACGGCAAGCTCGTTCCGAACTACGACGCCACCATCCACCCCTTCAGCGAGGGGGACGTGGTGAGCGGCAAGGTCGTCCGTATCGACCAGGACGAGGTCCTCGTCGACATCGGCTACAAGTCGGAGGGGGTCATCCCCTCCAACGAGCTTTCCATCCGCAAGTCGGTCGATCCCTCGGAGGAGGTCGAGCTCGGCGAGGAGGTCGACGCCCTGGTCCTCACCAAGGAGGACCAGGAGGGGCGCCTGATCCTCTCCAAGAAGCGCGCCCGCTTCGAGAAGGCCTGGCGCCGGATCGAGAAGGCCGCCGACTCCGGCGAGCCGGTCGAGGGCACCGTGATCGAGGTCGTCAAGGGCGGCCTGATCCTCGACCTCGGCGTGCGCGGCTTCCTGCCCGCCTCCCTCGTCGACATCCGCCGCGTGCAGAACCTCGACGAGTTCATGGGCCAGAAGCTCGAGTGCAAGGTGATCGAGCTCAACCGCTCCCGCAACAACGTCGTGCTCTCCCGCCGCGCGGTCCTCGAGGAGGAGCGCAAGGAGGTCCGCGAGCAGATCCTCGGCAAGCTGGAGCCGGGCCAGGTGGTCGAGGGCAAGATCTCCAACATCGTCGACTTCGGCGCCTTCGTCGACCTCGAGGGCATCGACGGCCTGATTCACATCTCCGAGCTCTCCTGGAGCCACGTCAACCACCCGTCGGAGGTCGTTTCGATCGGCGACACGGTGACGGTCAAGGTGCTCGACATCGACAAGGATCGCCAGCGCATCTCCCTGGGCCTGAAGCAGACCCAGGAGGACCCGTGGCAGAAGGTCCTCAACGAGTACAAGGAGGGCGACGTCGTCGACGGCAAGGTCACCAAGATCGTCGCCTTCGGCGCCTTCGTCCAGATCCTGCCCGGGGTCGAGGGCCTGGTCCACATCTCCGAGCTTGCGCAGCACCACGTCGAGAGCCCCGCCGAGGTCGTGCGCCCGGGCGACGAGCTTCAGGTGAAGATCCTCGAGGTCGACGACTCCCGCCGCCGCCTCTCGCTGAGCGTCAAGCGGGTCGAGGGGCAGGAGCTTCCCACCCGCGAGGTGAGCGACGACGTCGTCATCGAGGACGCGGAGCCGCCGGAGGACCTGGCGCCCGAGGCCGATGCGGAGCCGCGCCCGAGGCCGAAGCCGCGCCGGAGGCCGAAGCCGCGCCGGAGGCCGAGGCGCGCCGGAGGCCGAGGTCGCGCCGGAGGCCCCGCCGGAGGAGGTCGCCCCGGAGGAGGCGCCCGCCGAGGCCCCGGCCGAGGAGCCTCCCGCCGAGGAGCCTCCCGCCGAGGAGCCTCCGGCAGAGGAGTCTTCCGACGAGGAGGCTCCGGCCGAGGAGCCGCCTCCCGCGCAGGATTGACCCGTTTCGTAGGACTCACCGGGGGAATCGGGGCGGGAAAGTCGGAGGCGCTGGCCGCGTTCGAGAGGCATGGCGCGGCGACGCTGTCGACGGACCGCGTCGCACACGACATCCTCGATGACGAGCAGGTGAAGGCTGCGCTGATCGAGCGCTGGGGCGACGCGATCGCTCCAGGGGGCAGCGTGGACCGCAACAAGGTCGGCGAGATCGTCTTCGGGGACCGCGAAGAGCTCGCCTGGCTCGAGAGCGTCACGCACCCGCGGGTCGGAGCGCACGTGCTGGAGTGGCGGCAGAGCCTCGGGCCCGAGGTCGAGATTGCGGTGATCGAGGTCCCCCTGCTCTTCGAGACGGCCATGGAGGACGCCTTCGACGCGACCCTGGCCGTCGTCGCCGGCGACGAGACCCGGGACGCGCGCCTGCGCGAGCGCGGCCAGCCGGGCCTGGAGGGCAGGGAGGAGCGCCAGCTCGACCAGGGGGAGAAGGTGCGCCGTGCCGACCACGTCATCCGCAACGATGCCTCGCTCGAGGAGTTGGATAGAGAGGTGGAAGAGCTGATCGCCGAATTGAGCACCGGGGAGAGCGAATGAGCCCGAGCACGTCGGTGCGCTCCGCGCGCACCCGCTCGCGGCGCAGCGGCACGCGCTCGAAGGGTCGCCGGGCGACCCAGACGAAGGCCCGGCGCCGCTCGCAGCGCCGCCGCCGTGCTCTGGTCATCGGCGGCACGCTGATCGTCGGTGCGCTGGGCGGCTTCCTGATCGCCAACAGCGACCGCTTCCAGCGCACGCTGGAGGAGGTCACCCTGCCGCTGCAGCACGAGGACATCATTCGCCAGCAGGCCGCGCAGAAGGACGTGCCCGCGGACCTGATCGCGGCCGTGATCTACTCCGAGTCCCGCTTCCGGGATCAGACCTCCCACGCGGGGGCCCGGGGCCTGATGCAGATCACGCCGAGCACGGCGAAGGTGATCGAGGGCCTGAGCGGAGGACAGACCTTCAAGTTCGACGACCTCTCCGATCCCGACATCAACATCCGCTACGGGACCTTCTACCTCCACTACCTGATCCAGAAGTTCGGCGACAACGAGATCGCGGCTCTGGCCGCCTACAACGCCGGCGAGACGAACGTCGCCGCCTGGGGCGGTTCGAGCCTGAGCCTCGACGACATCGCCTTCCCCGAGACCCGCGACTACGTAGAGAATGTGCTCGAGAAGCGAGACGAGTACGCGCGGCACTACGGTCACGAGCTCGGCCTCGACTGAGGCGGGACCCGGGAGAGAGGACGCAATGCAGCTGAGCGCAAGAAATCGCAGCCTGCTGGCGGCCATCGCCTGTGCAGCCGCGCTGACGGCCGGCGCCCTGCCGTCCACAGGCGCGGCCGCGGCGCCGCGCGCGCACTCCTCGATCGTCGGGGGCAGCGCCGCCAACCCGGCCGAGTGGCCCTACGCCGTCGCCATCTTCCGCAAGGGACACATGCACTGCAGCGGGTCGGTGATCGGTCCAACCGAGGTCCTGACCGCCGGGCACTGCGTCGCAGGCTTCAATCTCGCCAACTTCCAGGTGATCATCGGGCGGCCCAGGCTGCGCGACGCGGCGATCGGCCAATCGATCGGCGTGGTCTCCGGGCGCGTGCACCCGGATTTCGAGCAGACGGGCCTGCACGACGTGGCCGTGCTCAACCTCGCTCAGCCGACGGGCGCAGCCCCGATCGCTCTGGCCACGCCGGATCAGAACGCGGCGACCACCGCCGCCGGCGCTCTGCTTCAGGTCGCGGGATTCGGGGCCACCAATCCGTTCGGCACGCACCTCTCCGGGATTCCTGAAGTCGACCACCGAAAAGGTCCGCACCGACCGCAGATGCCTGAAGGCCTACACGCAGGATCTGTTCGCGCCCGAGAGCATGATCTGCGCCCTGGGCGCCCGCCGAAAGAAGGCCGGGCGCTTCAAGATCCACACCACGGCCTGCTCGGGCGACAGCGGCGGGCCGCTCGTGGCGAACACCGCCACGGGCCCGATCGAGGTGGGAACCGTCTCCTTCGGCGGCGCCCTCTGCGGCCTGCCCGCGGCCCCGACCGTCTACTCGAGGGTCTCCGTCGAGCCTGGACTTCATCAACGCGCGAGTAGGGACGGCCGCTCAGGGTCGCTCGCGGCGGCCGATCGATCGGGTCTTCAAGCGGCCCGCCGAGGCCGACGAAGGCGACGATCTCGTAGCCGCCGGGGTTCGAGGGCAGCGGCACGGTCTTCCAGTTGTTGGCGAGCCAGACGTTGCCGGAGGGATCGATCGCGACGCCGGTGTCTCGCACCAACCCGTCGAAGCCGTAGCCCGCTGGGAGGCGAGATCGGTGTTCCGGTGACGCTCCCGGGGCGGGCAGTGCCTGCGCCTTCAGACCGCAGAACTCAGAGAGCCGCTGGCCGTCGAAGTTGGCCACCCAGACGTTGTCGTTGCCGTCGACGGCGATTCCCCAGGGAATCGTCAGGCCGCCGCCCCGGAAGGCCCCCGACTGCCTTCGGCACGCCGTTGGGGCCGAGCAGCGTGAGCGAGCCGTCGAGCCACCTCCAAGATCGGGCATCGCGGACGGGCAGGGAAGGTCGACCACGCCGGAGTTCGCGACCCAGAGATTCCGCGGCTGTCCGCTGCGATGCCCATCGGGCGCTTCAGGCCCGCCCCCGCGGATCGGGGAGGCGGCGGTCACCGTGCCGTCCTTGTTCAGCATCGCCACGGTGCTGCTGCGGATGCCGGTGACGAAGGCCTTGCCCTTCCGGTTGAAGGCGATGCCGAAGGGCTCCTCGAGCCCGAGTCCACTCGATGTTCTGGGCCGCCGCCGGGTTGCCGTGCGGGTACCGGGTGACGGTGCCGTTGCCGCAGTTCGCGATCCAGATGCTTCCGCCGCGGTCCGAGAGGGTCGCCTGCGGGAAGGAGATCCCTCCCTGCGTGAAGCCGGCCGCCGGGGAGAGGGCCCGCCGCGCGAGTTGAACAGCGAGACGCTGTTGCTGAGACGGCTTGATCGGGCAGTTCGGGGCCGCGAAACCGAAGTTGCCGACCCAGACCCTGCCGCGGGGATCTAGCGTGATGCCGAAGCCGGCCCCGCTCAGGCCGCCGCCCGTGTAGGGGGATCCCCTGCACGTAGCGGCCCCGGGGGTTGAACTTGAAGAGCAGGTCGCTGCCACAGACCGACTGGAAGCGGTCCGGGCTGTAGACGTAGTTGTTGTTGACCCAGAGGTTGCCGTGGCCGTCGATCGCGATGTTGCCGGGGCCGCTCATCGTCGAGCCGTTGCCGTTGAACCGGAGC
The DNA here is from genome assembly GCA_963763985.1 of uncultured Solirubrobacterales bacterium. Classification (GTDB taxonomy): domain Bacteria; phylum Actinomycetota; class Thermoleophilia; order Solirubrobacterales; family 70-9; genus DASUPK01. The sequence goes on from CAVXQO010000020.1 coordinate 267,060, forward strand.
GCGACCGTCCAGGCGTCCGGGGTCTCCCGGGACCGAGCGCCGGCTGATACGGGGCGGGCCCCCGAGCTTGCGAGCGCGAACAGGCCGCCGACGTTCTTCCAGGGGTTGCGAGCGATGTCCGCACCGCCTCGAGCGTCCCGCTTGGGGCTCGCCCGCGAGGCGGCCTCGCCAGGCGGAAGAGCGTGCTGCAATGATGCCGGTGCGAGCGCAGCGCGGCAGCATGTTGGCGAGCGAGTTGAGCTCTCGCATCGTCGTGGTGCTGGTCCCGTTCGGCGCGCTCGCAGGACGCCGCGGTCTGCCCGGTGCGGACGTTGACCAGGTTGCGCACCATCCGGCCGCGTTCTGAAGGCCCGGTGACGGGCCGCTGTCTTCCGGCCGTGGATGAACTGCGCGAGCGCAAAGCCCGAGGCGACGGTGGTCAACTCGTTGACGAGGACCTGGGCCGGGGCCGGCGATGGGCCGAGCACCGAGGCCAGCCGCACCGCCGAGCCCTTGCCGGCGATCAGATAGAGGACGGCGTTCGAGGGGCGGGCCGGGTAGCGCATCTCGAAGGTCCCGTCCGAGCGTGTCCGCGAGCGAGCGAGCACGAATGGACGCCCCTGCCTGCCGGAAGCGGGCACCGCGCCGTAGAGGCTGATCGCGCTCGAGCGGAGCGGCCCCTTGCCGCTCACCACCTGGCCCTGGATTCGGGTGTGCGGCAACGCGAGGGCTCCAGGCGCGCCGGCTGCCAGGATGCCTCCAACCGCCGCGATCGCGATCAGAGGCGTGCCGCTCCGTCGCAAGTTCGGTCTACGTAGAGCCACCGCGGGCGGGCAGCTTGGTGCTTCTTCTTGTGCTTCTTCTTTTTCTTGTCGGTGACCACGACCCGCTCCTGCATCTGCACCGGATGTAGGGCGCAGAAGAACCGGTAGGTCCCCGGGCGGCTGAACTTCTGGGTGTAGGTCCGATTGCCGTCGAGGTTGTCGGAGCCGATGCCCAGCGGGCCGTTGGCGAGCGTCAGGTTGTGGAGCTCCTGCCCGCCGAACTGCCAGGTGACGGAGGAGCCCCGCCTCACCCTGAGGTTGGGACCCCCGAAGAAGCGATCGCCCACTGGGACCACCGTGCCGGAGGGCGCATTTTGGAATTGCCCGGGTGGGGCATTGATGGGGATGGCCTGGCCGTTGGCGTCGAGCCCGGTGAGCGGGATCGTGAACGGAATCGGCCCGCTGCGGCCCGGCTGGTCGGTCTTCAGGACCTCCCAGTTGGGAATCGGCCCGCAGTTCTGCGTCACCGACGGGAGTCTGAGCGAAGTAGGCGACCAGGATCCCCATGACCCGGACATGCGGCTGTGAATCGTCGTAGATCGAGTTGAGACGCAGCGTCTCACCGGCGTGGATGGGCAGGCCGGTGGTGTCCGGAAGCCGCTCATGTTGATCGGCCCGGGCTCGTGCAGGACCGGTCTGACGTTGTAGAAGGGGTGATCTGGCCAATCCCCAGGTGGGATCCGACTCGGCCACCTGGCGGTTGCCGCAGTCGGGCTGCGTGAGGGTCTCCTTGATCGCACCGCCGTGCACGTGCCCGGCCCCGGCGATCATGTAACCGCTCTCCGCGAAGGTGATGTCGTGGGTGGCATCGGTGGTTGGCGCCACCTTGCCGCCTTCTTCTTGTGCTTCCTTCTTGTTCTTGCTCTTCTTGTGCTTGCCTGCGGCCGAGGCCTTTGCTGCCCTTGCCCTTCTTCGCCTTCTTGGCCTTCTGGGCGATGCTCGGGATGTTGTAGATCGGGTCGGCGTTGCAGTCGCGGACGTCGAACCAGTAGGGCGTGACGGCGTGGAGGCCCGGGGCGGTGTCGATCGTGACCTCGTAATGGATGTACGCGTGATCGGAGGTCGAGCGGTGGTTCATCACCATCGCCACGATTCCCCAGTTGTCGCTGTCGCGCGTGACTGGTAGCCGTAGCCGGCCGGCAGCGACATCTTCGCCCGCTCCTCACCGGCGGCGTAGAAGCGCTGGGGGGCGAAGGTGCTGCCGAAGTCCTTGCGGCCGTCGAAGCCCGTGTAGCCCTGGCCCTTACAGGTGGCGTCCTGGCGGTTCAGGTTGGTGAAGACGATGTGGTGCAGCATCAGCCTCTGGATGGGCACCTGCGCACCGGTGTCGACGTCGACGACGTCGGTCTCCATGTGGGTGATGGAGCCGCCGCTGGCCGGAGTGGGGTTGGGGACGGGTGCCGTACCCACTGCCGAACCTCGTACCCACCGATCGTCCCGGTGGGGACGTTGCAGGCGTACGTGGTGGCGGTGGCGCTCGGGTGGGCGGTGGCGCTGCAGCTGCCTGCCGCGGCGGCGCGCACCGGCGGGCGCGAGCAGCGCCAGCGCGACGAGTGCGCCCAGGAACCCTGCGAATGCGGCCGGCCTCGCGGCAGCCCTTGTTCGAGTCCGCGCTTCCATGCGCGAGCTTCCCACAATCTCCTCCTAGCGACCCCGGGTCTGACTCGGAGTCAACGACCGCGTCGGACATTACCAGCGGCCCTGGGCGCCCGGTCACCAACTAGTGGGTGTCCTACCTACAAAGTCAACCCGGACTATCCTGGCCCATCGCCTCACGTCCCCTGACAACGGAGCGGGCCGGCGAGCGCCGCTCCCAGCTCCTCGCTGCCGCCCTGGAGGTATTCGGCGATCGCGATTACGACGACGTCTCGGTCGATGAGGTCGCGGAGGCCGCCGGCGTCTCGCATGGATTGGTCTTCCAGTACTTCGGCAGCAAGAAGGGCCTGTACGTCGCCTGCCTCGAGCCGCTGATCGAGGGTTTTCGCTCCCGGGTGGAGCCCGATCCCGAGCTGCCTCCTGTGGAGAGGCTGCGCGAGGGTCTCCGCAACTTCGCCGACGCGATCAGCGAGCACCCGGCGGGCTACCGCAACCTGATGACGCGGGCTACGGGATTCACCGAGGTGCGGGACGCCCTGGAGCGGGCCCGATGGTGGCGTGTCACCCGGCTCGCCGAGGGGATGGGGCTGGATCCGCAGCGGCCGGCGGTCCGGGTGGGCCTGCGCGCGTGGACGTCCTATGTAGAGGCGGCGATGCTGACCTGGCTCGAGGAGGGCGACCCGGATCGCGACGCGCTTGTGGAGATGCTCGTGAAGGCGCTCGGCGCGACGGCCGAGGGGATCGCGGCGGCTGAAGTAGGGTTGACGCAGGGGCACGCCTGTCGGGCGCCCCAGTACGCTGGAGTCGTGCCGAAGTTCAAGCTCAATCCGGCCTATACGCCGACGGCCGACCAGCCGAAGGCGATCGAGGGGCTCGCCGAGGGCATCGAGTCGAAGGAGCGGTTTCAGACGCTGCTCGGGGCCACCGGCACCGGCAAGACCTTCACGATGGCCGCGACCATCGAGCGGGTCCAGCGCCCGGCGCTGGTGATCGCCCACAACAAGACGCTGGCCGCCCAGCTCTGCAACGAGTTCCGGGAGTTCTTCCCGGACAACGCCGTCGAGTACTTCGTCAGCTACTACGACTACTACCAGCCCGAGGCCTACGTCCCGGCGCAGGACCTCTACATCGAGAAGGACTCCTCGATCAACGACGAGATCGACCGCCTCCGCCACTCCGCGACGGCCTCGCTCTTCGCTCGCGACGACGTGATCATCGTCGCCTCGGTCTCCTGCATCTACGGGATCGGCTCGCCGGACCTCTACCGCGAGCAGATGCAGCTCTTCAAGGTCGGCGACTGGATCGACCGCCAGGACGTCTTCCGCAAGCTGGTCGGGATGCAGTACCGCCGCAACGACCAGAACCTGGCCCGCGGCGCCTTCCGCGCCCGCGGCGAGGTGCTCGAGATCTATCCCGGCCTACGCCGAGTCCGCCTACCGGATTCAGCTCTTCGGCGACGAGATCGAGGCGATCCAGCACTTCGATCCGCTCACCGGCGAGATCCTCGACGTGATCGACCACGTCTCGGTCTGGCCCGCGAGCCATTACGTGGTCAAGGAGGAGACGATGGAGCGCGCGGTCGACGAGATCGAGCGCGAGCTGCGCAACCAGGTCGCCCACTTCGAGGAGCACGGCAAGCAGCTGGAGGCGCACCGGCTCCAGCAGCGCACCCGGTACGACATGGAGATGATGCGCGAGCTCGGCTTCTGCCCGGGGATCGAGAACTACTCGCGGATCCTCGATGGCCGCCCGCCCGGCAGCCCGCCGTACACGCTGATCGACTACTTCCCCGACGACTTCGTCCTCTTCGTCGACGAGTCCCACCAGACGATCCCCCAGCTCGGCGGCATGTACGAGGGCGACTTCTCGCGCAAGTCGACGCTGGTCGACTTCGGCTTCCGGCTGCCGAGCGCGGTCGACAACCGGCCGCTCAAGTTCGACGAGTTCCTCGACCGGATCGGCCAGATGGTGCTGGTCTCGGCGACGCCCGGGCCGTGGGAGCGGGCCGAGTCATCCAACGTCGTCGAGCAGATCGTCCGCCCGACCGGGATCGTCGACCCCGACGTCGAGGTACGCGAGACGAAGAACCAGATCGACGATCTGATGAACGAGGTGCGCGTCCGGGCGGAGAAGGACGAGCGTGTCCTGGTCACGACCCTGACCAAGAAGATGGCCGAGGACCTGACCGAGTACCTGCTCGAGCACGGCTTCCGGGTCCGCTACCTGCACTCCGAGATCGACACCCTCGAGCGGATCCAGATCATCCGCGAGCTGCGGCTGGGCGAGTACGACGTGCTCGTCGGCGTCAACCTGCTGCGAGAGGGCCTCGACCTTCCCGAGGTCTCGCTGGTGGCGATCCTCGACGCCGACAAGGAGGGCTTCCTCCGCGGCGAGACCAGCCTGATCCAGACGATCGGCCGCGCCGCGCGGAACGTGGACGGCCGGGTCCTGATGTACGCGGACAAGGAGACCGACGCGATGCGCAAGGCGATCTCCGAGACCGATCGCCGCCGCGCCATCCAGCTCGCCTACAACGAGGA
>CAVXQO010000021.1:0-36017 GCA_963763985.1 uncultured Solirubrobacterales bacterium
CACGGGCTCTCGGACGAGCAGGCCAAGCGCCTGATCATCGAAGGGTTCCTCGAGGCGCTGGTCGAGCGGCTGGAAGAAGGGCCCGTGAGGACAGCTTGACCGTCGCCCTGGAGCGCCGCCTCGGGGAGATCCTGGGCGAGCGCCAGGTCCAGCCCGCCGAATAGTCACAGGGTCGCGGAGCGCACCCATGGCCAGGCGTGCTTGCCCCCGAATCCGCCCGCGATGCAAGTAAGACTAAGTCTCATTATCATGCCGTCCGTGCCTGAGCCCCGGTCAAATACCGCCCACGCAAGAATGACGGCCTACGGTGCGGCCAGTACGCGAGGCGCAAGGTCACCGCCGAGCTCGTTGGCGGTAAAAAAGGGCCCCCCTAGGCCACAGGCTGAGAGAGGAGATCTCAATGGCAATCGAGTTCTACGACGTCAAGCTCAGAGAGAATCCAGATCCGGAGTCCAAGGTCAAGAAGACGACCTACGAGCGCGAGGGCAAGGACGGCAAGACCAACGTCCGCTATGCGTTCCGCGCCGTGAACCAGGGCACCAAGCTGACCAAGTTCGCCAGCAAGGCGGACTGGGACGCGTTGGACGCACCGGTCGAGTAAGCGGAGCTGGAGGCACCGGTCGACGAATAAGCGGACCGGGGGAACGGCCCGAAGGGAGAGGTAGGTGCTCGAGCCGTTCCAGCTTCCCTTCGTCCAGCGCGGCCTGGTCGAAGTCCTGATCCTCTCGGTCGGCGCCGGGATCCTCGGGACCTGGATCGTGCTCCGTGGCCTTGCGTTCTTCTCGCACGCCGTGGGCACGGCCACCTTTCCCGGGCCTCGTCCTCGCGGATGGCATCGGCTTCTCGCCCTCGCTCGGCGCCTTCGGCGTCGCGCTCGCCTTCACGGGCTCCGTCTTTGGGCTGGTCCGTCGCCGTGGCACCGGATACGACAGCCTCACCGCGCTCGTATTGGTCGGCTGCCTCGCCGCCGGGGTGATCCTGGCGAGCGACGTCTACCACTCCGGATCGAACGTCGAGCAGTTGCTCTTCGGCAGCCTCCTGCTCGTCGACGGCGCCGACATCCGCCTTGCGTTCGTCGCCGCCGCGGCCGTCGCGGCAACGTGCCTTCGGCCGCCGCTGGCTGGCGGCTGGGTTCGACGAGCTCGGCGGGCCGCATTCATCGGGCGAGGCTGGCTCGAGATCGCCCTGCTCGGCCTGATCGCGTTGGCGACCACCGCCGCGCTCGGCGTGATCGGCGCGCTGCTGGTCGCCGCGATCTTCGTCGCGCCGGCCGCGACGGTGCGGCTGTTCGCCAACCGCATGCTCTCCTGGCAGATCGGGAGCGTCCTGCTCGCCGCCGCCGAGGGGACCGTCGGGCTCTGGCTCTCGGTGAAGACCAACGCGCCGCCCGGGGCGACGATCGCGACGCTGAGCGGGGCCGTCTTCGGAATCGCCGCAGTCGTCCGTGCGATCGGTCTCGCCGGGTTGGGCTCGCGCGCCGCCGGCGGCTGCGGCGCCGCACTGCTGGTCGCTGGGTGCGGCAGCTCGGGTTCGGATTCGGGCAAGGCTCGATGTGGTCGCGACGACGACGCAGATCGGGGACTTCGCTCGCGAGGTCGGTGGGAATGCCGTCGACGTCCACCAGATCCTCGCCCCCAACACGGACCCGCACGACTACGAGCCGCGGCCCGACGATGTCATCAGCACGGCTGACGCCAAGATCGTCTTCGACAACGGCGACAACCTCGACGCGTGGATGGGCAAGGTCGTCTCTGACAGCGGCAGCGACGCCAAGGTCGTCGACCTCGGGACCATGGTGCCGGTGAAGCTCCCGGGCGAGGCGAGCGGCCCTGAGGCATCCCAGTACGACCCGCATTGGTGGCACGACCCGCGCAACGCCGAGGAGGCGGTGCGGCAGATCGCGGCCCAGCTGTCCGCGATCGACCCCAAGGACAAGGCGACCTTCCAGGCGAACGCCGACGCCTACTGAGAGAGCCTGCGGCGGCTCGACTCGGGAATCGCGAGCTGCTTTACGGGGGTGCCGGCCGCTGACCGCAAGCTGGTCACCGATCACGACGCCTTCAACTACTTCGCCAACCGCTACGGCATCCAGGTCGTCGGTGCCGTGATCCCGTCGCAGACGACCCAGGCTCAGCCGAACGCCCAGGACCTCAGCGACCTGGCCGACCTGGTCCGCAAGGAGGGGGTCAAGGCGATCTTCCCCGAAAGCTCGCTGAGCCCGAAGCTGGCGCAGACGATCGCTCCGAGACGGGCGCGAGCGCGAACTACACGCTCTATGGCGACACCCTTGGACCGGCCGATTCCAGCGGCGACACCTATCTCCACATGGAGCAGGCGAACGCCGATCAGATGGTCAAGGGGTTCACGGATGGCCAGCAGCGGCTGCAGGTCAAGGGCACTTGGCTGAGGTGCTGGCCAGAACCCGAGGATCTCGCGGCCGGCTACGGCCGCGAGCCGGCGATCGAGGAGGTGAGCTTCGAGGTCGACTCCGGGACAACGCGTCGCGCTGCTCGGTCCCAACGGCGGCGGCAAGACGACGCTGATCCGGGTCGCTGCTCGGCGAGCTGCGGCCGATGCGCGGGACGGTCGATGTCCGCGGCGGGCGCCGCGACCGTGCCCCAGACCGAGCGCTCCCGGCTCGACTTCCCGGTCTCGGCGCTCGACGTCGCCCTGATGGGCGCCCTGCCGCGGCTTCCGTGGTGGAGGCGGCCCGGCCACGAGGATCGCCGCGCCGCGCTGGCCGCCCTGGAGCGGGTCGGTGTCGCGGCGCGCGCGATGGACACCTTCGGCGATCTCTCCGGCGGCCAGCGCCAGCGCGTTCTGATCGCGCGAGGGCTGGTGCAGGACGCTCAGCTGCTGCTTCTCGATGAGCCCTTCTCCGGGCTCGACGTCCCGGCCGCCAAGGGCCTTGAGAGCCTGATCGCCGAGCTTGCCGCGCGAGGGGCGCGGGATCGTCATTGCCACCCACGATCTCGGCCAGGCGAGGCGCTGGGACGAGGTGCTCTGTCTCAACAAGCGGCAGATCGCCTTCGGCAAGCCGGACGACGGTCCTCGATCGCGAGGTCCTCGAGGCCACCTACGGCGGGGCGATCGTCGAGATCCCCGGCAGCGACCAAGTCGGGATCCTCCCGGCCCACCACCACTGATGATCGATTTCGTCACAGATCCGCTGTGCCAGGAGTTCATGCGCAAGGCGCTGCTCGAGATCGGGTTGATTTCGCTGGCGAGTGGAGCGCTCGGCTGCTGGGTCGATCTTCTACGGCGTCTCCTATGCGGCGGAGTCGCTCTCACACGCGCTCTTCCCCGGCCTGGTGCTCGCGGCGCTCGCCGGCTTGCCGATCCTGGTCGGCGGGATCCCGGGATCGCGGTCGCGGCTGTCGCGATCGCGCTGGTCGGCCGCGTCCCGGGGATCGGCCGTGACACCGCCGTCGCCGTCGTGGTCACGGCCTTCTTCGGGCTCGGTGCGTTGCTCGCGCTCTCGCCTGAGTCGCCGCCGGGCATCCAGAGCCTGCTCTTCGGCGACATCCTCGCGCCGTCCGACTCCGATCTCATGATCCCGCTGGTCTGGCCGTCGCCGTCGCGATCAGCCTGCTGGTGCTCCACTGGCGCCTGCTCACGGTGCTTTCGACCGGACGACGGCGAGATCGCTCGGCACGTCTCCGGCCGTGGCTGACGTGACCGTCCTGATCCTGCTCGCCGCCGCCGTCCTGGTCGCGGCCCAGGGCCTCGGGACGCTGTTGGCCGTCGCGGCGCTTGTCGGGCCCGCGGCGACCGCGCGAGTCTTCACCCACCGGCTCGGCTCGATGATGCTCGCCGCCTCGGCGCTCGGCATCGGTGCGGGGGTCGTCGGCCTCTATCTCTCCTACTACGTCGGCGTCGCGGCCGGCGCCTCGATCGCCGGCTTGCATCGTCGTCGCCTATCTCGTCGCCATGGCAGCATCCGGGCTGCGGTCGCTCTGAGGAGCGGATGCTCTGCCCGCGGAGGTCGGCGGGATGAACGTGCCTCGGAGCAGCTGGAGCGAGTCGGCGCTGGCGGCGCTCCCGAGGCCGGCTTTCGAAGCGGCGGAGGCAGGCGGCAGGTGGTCGAGCTGCTCGGCGGCGCAGGACTGCGCGCTCACCGCGCTCGAGATCGACCGGCAAGCTGCCCGGCGTCGGCAGGGCGACCGTCTACCGGGCCCTGGAGCAGCTCGAGGGACTGGGCTCATCCAGAGGGTCGACCTCGGCGGCGACGCCGCCGGCTACGAGCGGGTCGATCCGGGCGGGCACCATCATCATCACATCGTCTGCGAGAACTGCGGGCGGGTGGTCGCCTTCGAGGACGAGCGGCTCGAGCAGGCGATCGTCGCTCTCGGCGAGCGCCCGGACTTCAAGGTCTCAAGCCACGAGGTGACGCTGCGCGGCGAGTGCGCGCGCTGCAGCGCCGCCACCGACTGAGCCGTCAGCGAGCGATCTTGTCGCCCTCGCTCTCGCGGTCCTCGCGTCGCTGCTGCCTGAACGCGTGCAGCGATGCCGCCAGCACGACCAGCACGGGAATCATGTAGGGGAACCAGAGATACCAGTGCCCGAGGTGCGCGAGGGGTGGAGCCGGGCTCATCGTTCGGGGAGTGTGGCAGCCTGCCGCGTACGCGCGCCTAGCTCATTGATCAGGCATTCGACTGCGACAGCAGGAAGAGACCGAAGCAGGTGAAGCCCACCATCACCGCGAGCATGAAGTACTGCGAGCGGGATGCGTGGCGGACGTTGTCGTAGACCGCCAAGGCCCGGTCATGGGCCAGGGTCAGGGCCGCGACGTGTCCCACCACCAGCGCCCCCACCTGGACGTACCAGACGGTGTTCGAGCCGACGATCCCGTAGTTGATCCCGCCACCGGCGGTCCCGAACAAGTCGGAGCCGTGCCCCAGGGGGTCGGAGAGGATGTAGGTGAACTGGGCCTGTTCCTGGTAGAGGAAAGCGCTGAAGTAATGGGCCACGAGATAGGCCAGCGCAATCGGGATCAGGGAATGGGCGAACGAGCGGCCGAGCACCTTGACCGGGGGCGACCCGCGGACGGTGTGCATGCCCTTCACCCCAAGCCAGTACAACCCCGAGACGACGGCCAGGGTGATCAGCAACCAGATGGTGTTGGCGATCCGGAACGAGTCGGGAGGCTGAAGCCGATGTCGCTGAGGTGCTCGAACGTCCAGCTGATGGAGCCCGAGAGCACTCCCTCCTGGGCGCCGTCAAAGCTGGTCACGGCGATCGAGGTGAGCACGAGAGCGGCAGCTCCCGGGACCGCGGCCCATTGCGGCGCGCCCGAGAGGAACTTGCGGCGGCCGACCTGGCCGTCCCGAGCCTCGAACGGTCCCAGCCGGGAGAACATCCCGAAATAGGCGTTGAACGCCTCGCCTTTCTCGATCCACTCCTCGACCCCGACCAGGGCCATGCCGACGAAGGTGATGACCGAGTAGATCACCGTCGCGACAGCGACCTTGTGCGGCGTTGGAGCAGCCCCCCCGCCCGCGATCAGCTCCAGCCAGACGAAGAGCAGCACGCCGAGCACCGCCGGCCATCGCCCGAGGGCATCGGGATATCTGAAAGGCGTCGGGGCCGATTCTCCGGCGGCCAACCGGAAGCCCCCCGAGATCGCGCGCCCGACCGCCCGCCACGGATTGAACGCCCGGAAGACGTCCCCGAAGAGGACGCTCAGCAGGACCATGCCGAGCCAGAACGTGTAGAAGACGAAGGTGATCGAGAAGTTCTGTGTCGGGTCCTCGATTCCCCGGAAGCCCGCGTAGAGGACCACCACGAAGAGCCCCACCCCGATCAGTCCGCAGACGACCTGAGTCCCGGAGTTCAGGGTGGCGCGAGAGAACCAGCGCGGCATCGCACGCCAGTTCTCCTTCTGCAGACGCGCCTCTGTCCAGGCGACCGAGAGCAGCGCGAAGGAGATGATCAGGACGAGCGAGGCGCCCCAGGCGAAGAGCCAGGCCGGCACGGGCAGGTCCTTGCGCCCGACCAGGGCATGCGCTGAGGCGACGTCGGGGAAGAGAAGCGTGACGATGGGACTCGCCAATGCGAGCCCCACCGCCAGCTTTAGCCTTGACGCCCTCATCACGGATTGACGCGAAGCGTTGCGATCGGCCCCTCGGTCTTGTCGGATCGGTGGACCTCGACCTCGAACACCCCATCCAGGCTCGCCGGGAACGAGAACGTCACCGGGCTGTGCTCGGCAGGCTTCTCGATCTCGTATCCGTGAACGTGGACCTCATCCTCGGGCGCGGCCAGGTTCACGTGCAGCTGGATCTGGTCGCCCACGTTGTAGGTGAGCGTCTTCACTCCACCGACGGGGTTGCCGCTCGCATCGACGTTCAGCACCTGGACACCCTTGGCGGTGTCGCTGCTGCTATCGCTGTTGTTGCTCCTGAGCACGACGAAGACCACGATCGCCGCGACGACGACCGCCGCGATCAGGCCGAGCCGTGCAGCCCTCGATTGCATTCGGAAAGACCTCCTTGAGCGAGCGCACGCTGCCCCAGCTGCCTAAACGAGGGCAAAACGCACGCGAATTGGCACCTGCCTAGGCAGGTGCCGGCGGAGGCGGCCGTCGGGCCAGGCCAAAAGCCAAGGGCGCGGAAAGCAGGCTGATCCCACGGGCCGGAAGGGCGCTGCCGCGTACCGCGGGCGCGCGGGCGCGCAGTGGCCGCCCCACGTGGATCACTGCGATGACGCGCTCGACTCCCTCGAGCACGTGGGCGAGCAGCGCCGCCAGGGTGCCGATCGTCACGGCGAGCGGCAGAGCGATCCACCCGCTTCCGGCGAGCACGGCCGCGAGGCCCGACGCGTGACCCGATGCAATCAGTCCCTCGAGCAGCTCCTGGCTCACATAGATGGCGAGCAGCGCGCCTGCAAAGACCGGGATGCGGCGAGCCAGCGGGGCTCGTGAGGGTGAGGCCCGCTCGGTCCCGCGAATCAACGTCGCCACGATGGCCGCGAGGACCAAGACCGAGATCGGAGGCAGGAAATCCGACATGTAGCGGTGTCCCTGCTGAGCGAGCTCCGCGGACGCGGACCCCCCGAAGGCCAGCAGGTATCGGAGCTGGTGCAGCGCGAATGCGCCAGTCGCCAGGATGCTTGCCAGCCGGACCCTATGAGCCGTGCGCATTGCTGACTTCATGGGTCGAGAATCCTACTGAGGCTTCGGCTTTGACACCTTCGCGGGCGGCGCCGACGGCTGCGTCTGCGTCTGTGTTGCGCTGCCGGAGAGCGAGGGCGCGTCGATGGTGCTGCGCGAGCCCAGGAACAGGAAGAGCAGGATGACCACGATCCCAAGCACGATCCCCAGGATGATTCCGATCGCGCGGTCACTGGTTCTCCCGCCGCGTCCGCGCATGGAGACTCCGGGGTTCAGCTGACTCCGTCGAGCAGCCGCCAGTTGGCCCGGAAGGCGGACTCAGCGGCATCGACGAGGGAATCTTCGTCGTCCGGCGTCATCGCCTCCCCGATCAGCCGTCGTGCCTCCTCGGCGTGAGCGTGGTCGGCCTCCTCGTGGACCCGGAAGTACTCGCCGCCCGGACCCCCATTGATGCCGTAGAAGCGGGACAGTCCCTCGCGCTTGATGCGGGAGATCTCCGGTTGCCCGCTCTCGATCGCGTACATCCGCGCGAGCTGTGCCAGGTAGCCCTCAGGCGCAGTCCAGGCCGTCACGCATTCGGCGGTCTCCGGCGTGGGCTCGGCCCCAATCTCGCCGCCCGCCACCTCGACGAAGTCGTCCCAGAGGCCGACGTGGGCCTCCTCCTCGGCAGCGTGCGCTGCCATCTCCTCGCGATGCTTCTCGGGAGCGGTCTCGGCTGTCTGCTCGCAGAGGCGAGCCAGCGCCTCGGTCGCGTGCCGGTACTGGCCGGCGTAGCGAGCGAGCTCCTCGCGGCTCAGCTCTCCGGCCGACCAGCGCACGTAGAAGGGGTGCTCGAGCACGTTGTGACGGGCCCGACTCTCTTCGATCCGTTCCCAGACTGCCTTGCTCACTGCGACTCCCTTCGTCATTAATCGGGTTGCTCCTCGCCAATCAAACGGGTTGCGCCTGGCGGCGCACCCTCGAATGATCGGAGCACCCTCTCATTACGCGCGCAGCATACCCTCCGGCGCCTGCGGCCCCCGCGACCCGACATCGCCGTGCCCCCCATCCCGCCGGGACTCGACTGGGTGGGTGAGCCCGTGGAATCAATCGATCGGATCGTCGCCACCGGTCCCGCGCTCGTCCACTTCTTCGACCTCGCGCAGCTCAATTCGATTCGCACGCTGCCCTACCTGCAGGCATGGCACGAGCGCTACGAGGGCGACGGCCTCGCGATGATCGGCGTCCACTCCCCCCGCTTCCCGTTTACGCAGGATCGCGACGCCGTCGCCGTCGCGGCCGAGCGCCTGGGAATCGACTGGCCGGTGGCAGTCGACCGCGAGTTCGCCCTCTGGCGCGTCTACGAGCCCCACGGCTGGCCGGCGCTCTTCCTCTGGGGCCAGGGCGGCGCGCTGCGCTGGTACCACCTTGGCGAGGGGGACTACGCCGACACCGAGGAGGCAGTCCGGGACGCACTCCCCGAGACGAACGGCGAACGCGAACGGCCGCCGCTGCTCGAGCCGATCCGCCCCTCGGACGCGCCCGGCGTCAAGGTCATCGCTCCCACTCCCGAGCTGTTCCCGGGCGGATCGACGGAGGACCCGTGGTCGAGCACCGAGGGGGATTCATCCCTCGAGCTCACCTACGAAGCGGGCGGAGCCTACGCCGCGACAGACGGGAATGGCCGGATCGCGATCCGCATTGATGGCGAACGAGCCGACCCGATCGAGGTGACGCACTCGGGGCTCCAGGAGCTGACGGCGCACGACCACACCGAGCACCACACCCTCGAGCTCGAGCCCTCGCCGGGAGTGCTCGTCTACTCGATCCAGTTCGCCGCCGCGGTTCCCTGATGCCTTCGGGCCGGACGTTAAGCGCCTGAGCCGGCGAGCTCCGCGCGGATCTCGCCGGGGAGCATGAAGCGAACGTCCTCGTCGACGGTCTTCAGCTCTGAGACATCGGAGGCACCGCGCTCGCGGAAGAAGGTCGACCAGCTGCTCGACCAGCTCCTCCGGCGCGCTGGCTCCGGAGGTGATACCGACGGTCTCGACTCCCTCGAGCCACGCCTCCTCGACCTGGAGGCGGGTGTCGATCAGATAGGAGCCCGCGCCATGTTCGCGCGCCACCTCGACCAGGCGGTTCGAGTTCGATGAGTTGGTTGAGCCGATCACAAGTACCAGGTCGCATTCCGCGGCGAGCGCCTTGACGGCCGCTGGCGGTTGGTCGTCGCGTAACAGATGTCGTCGGACTTCGGCCCGACCGCGTTCGGGAACTTCTCCTTGAGACGGGCGATGATCGCAGCTTGTCTCGTCGACCGACAGGGTCGTCTGGGTGATGTAGGCGACCGATCCGGATCGTCGACCTCGAGGTCGTCGACGTCGTCGACGTTCTGAACCAGGACGATGTTCGAGGGGGCCTCGCCGGTCGTACCCTCCACCTCCTCGTGGCCCTCATGGCCGATCAGGACGATCGTGTAGCCGTCCTCGGCGAACTTGCGGGCCTCGACGTGGACCTTGGTGACCAGCGGGCAGGTTGCGTCGATCGTGCGCAGCCGTCGCTTCGCGGAGTTCTCGTGAACGCTGGGGGCCACGCCGTGCGCGGAGAAGACGACGATCTCGCCCTCCGGCACCTCGGTCTCCTCCTCGACGAAGATCGCGCCGCGCTTCTCGAGCTGCTCCACGACGTGCTTGTTGTGGACGATCTCCTTGCGCACGTAGACGGGCTCCCCATAGAGATCGAGCGCGTGCTCGACCGTCTGCACGGCGCGATCGACGCCCGCGCAGTAACCGCGCGGCGCCGCGAGCAGGACCTTTGACGGGCCCGTCAGGGACTTCGACTCCACGCCCGGAGGGTAGCGGCCGTACCTCGCCCTCGAGAGGCTAGGCTTGCCACGCATGGCACAGGGACACATGGACCGGCTCAGCTCGACCGACGTCTCGTTTCTCACGAACGAGAGCTCCTCGAGCCACATGCACGTGGGCGCGATCATGATCTTCGAGGGGCCGCCGCCCGCCTAGAGGACCTCCTGGACCACATCCAGAGCCGCCTGCACCTGGTGCCCGCGCTTCCGCCAGAAGCTGGCCTTCCCGCCGGTCGCAGACCGGCCGGCCCTTCTGGGTCGACGACCCCAACTTCAACCTCGACTACCACGTCCGCCATTCGGCGCTTCCCGCTCCCGGCTCGGAGGAGCAGCTGCGGCACATGGCCGCGCGCGTCTTCTCCCAGCAGCTCGATCGCTCCAAGCCGCTCTGGGAGCTGTGGCTGGTCCAGGGCTTGACGCGGAACCGGTTCGCGCTCGTCACCAAGACCCACCATGCCCTGGTCGACGGCGTGTCGGGCGTCGACATCGCGACCGTCCTGTTCGACCTGAAGCCCGTGCCCGAGCCGGTCGAGCCCGACCACGACTGGTCGCCGCAGCCCGAGCCCTCCTCCGCACGCTGCTCGCGAAGGGCGTCGAGGACGCTGCGCGGGCGCCGGTGCGGGCGGCCCGGCGCGCTCGAGCGGGCGGTCCAGCATCCGGAGAGCGGCGGTCAAGCAGGTCGTGGAGGCGGTCGAGGCGGTCGGCGAGGTGGGCTGGAACTTCGCCAACCCCGCGCCCGAGGTGCCCGCTGAACGTCGAGATCGGCTCCCACCGCCGCTTCGCGTGGGTCGAGAGCGACCTGGCGCACTTCAAGCGGGTCAAGGACGCGCTCGGCGGCACCGTCAACGACGTCGTGCTCGCGGTGGTCAGCCGGCGCCCTGCGCGAGCTGGCTGCGGGGCCGCGGGATCCGCACCGAGGGCCTCGAGCTCCGCGCCCAGGTCCCGGTGAGCATCCGCGCCTCGGACGAGCACGGCCAGCTCGGCAACAGGCTCGCGGTGATGCGCGCCCCGCTGCCGGTCTACATCGCGGACCCGGTCGCGCCGGCTCGAGTCGGTGAGCCAGGCGATGGAGGGCCTGAAGCAGTCCAAGCAGGCGCTCGGGGCCGAGGTGATCTCGCGCTTCAACGACTTCGCCCCGCCCACGCTGCTCGCGCAGGCGGCGCGGATCAACTTCTCCACCCGCCTCTTCAACCTGACGGTCACCAACGTCCCCGGGCCCGCAGGTGCCGCTCTACGTGCTCGGGCGCGAGCTCGAGGACATCTTCCCGGTCGGCTTCCTGCCGCCGAACCAGGCGCTCTTCGTGGCGATCATGAGCTACAACGGCGGCATCAACTTCGGCCTGCTCGCCGACTACGACGCGATGGACGACGTCGACGTGATCGCCCGGGCATCGAGACTGCGATCGCCGAGCTGGTCGACGCGGCCGCGGCCGCCTCGGGCGCAGAGGCTGAGGCGACCGCTCGTGGCGACGAACGCCGGGAGACCTTGCGACGAAGGCTCCGACATCCGCAGACGACGCAGTTCCACTACCACCTCGAGCTGACCCCGGCGCAGCTCAAGATCACCCACACCGCGCGGCTCTCGAGACTGCCAGACGAGCACGCGATCACCACGATCCTCGAGACCGGGTCAGCACGCTCCGGGCGACCGACGCGGATGGAAACGTAGCGGCCGGCCGGCGGCGCCTAGCTCGAGCCCGTGCCCGGTAGCCTCGCTCGATGAGCTTGTCGGTCGAACTCGGGCTGCTGCTCGCGCTGGCGACCGCGTTCGCCTCGGTCGTCGGCTTCCTCTACAAGCAGCGCGGCGCCGTCGAAAGTCCCCCGCCGTGGAGCTGCGACGGCCGGTCCGGACGTCCGCTCGCCCTGTTTCGCTCCCGCTGGTACGTGCTCGGGATCTCGATCGCGATGGGCTCCTGGGGGCTGCACGTCGCGGCGCTCTCGCTCGCGCCCATCTCCCTGGTCCAATCGGTGATCGCGGGCGGCCTCGTGCTGCTGACCGTCGTCGCCACGGGCTTCTTCGACCACGGGTCACCCGGCGGGAGTGGATCGGCGTCGGCCTGGCGGCGCGGGCCTGGCGTTCCTGTCGGCGACGATCGGCGGCGACCGGCGACAACGCCTACTCCGCCTACGACGCGCGCGGCTGTGGCCCTGGGTGGGCGCGCTGTCGGCGGCGCCGCGCTCGTGGTCGCCGCGCTCGGGCCGCGGCGGGCCCACGAGGGCGTGATCCTCGGGGGCCTCGGCCGGACTGTTCTGGGCGGCCTCGGACACCTCGATCAAGGCGCTCACGGACCATCTGGGCGACGGGCGCCGCCGCGCGTCTTCAACCCGCTCGCGGCGGTCATCGCGCTCGCCTCGTTCGCCGGGCTCGCGGTGTCCGCGCGCAGCCTGCAGCTCGGCAAGGCGGTGCCGTGATCGCGGTGACGAGCGTGGCCGCGAACCTGTTCACGATCGCCGCCGGCCCGATCGTCTTCGGCGAGCCGTTCCCGGACACCTCCTCGGGGTGATCAGCGTGCTCGCCTTCGCGCTCGTGATCGCGGCTGCCGCGCTCACGCCACCGCCGGTCGAGGCGGAGCCGCGCCTGCCGTGAGCGTCGAGGGCCGTGGCCTGCTGGCCCCGGCGACCTGGCAGCTCCAGGCGCCTCTCACTGATCCACTCCGGCGCGGCGCGCTGGCATCCGCGCCTGTGGGAATCGCGGCCTTCGTCCAGCTGGCCACCGATGAGGCGGTCTGGGGGGGCATCGCCACGGCATCCCTACTCGCCGGGTTCGTCGCGTTCGCTGCCCCCGCCAGGGTCAGGACGATCTGGCAGCTCATCTTCGCCCCGGTGATCGGTGTTGCCGGCGCGCTCGGAGTGCTCTCGACGAATCCCGCGGGCCTCGCCATCCTGGGGATGACCCTGTGCGGCATCGCGGGGGGCTACTGCGTGGCGGTCTCCCCCAGACTCGGGGTCGCCGGGATGATGGCCGTGCTCGCGTTCCTGCTCGGGCAGGGATTCCAGCTCGATCCGGTCGACGCGCCGCGAGCCCTGTTGGCGGGTATCGCCGGTGGCCTGGTCCAGGCTCTCCTCTCCGCGATCGTCTGGATGCTCTCGGACCGGACCGCGGAATCACCCGGGATCGTCGAGCGCGCCAGCGCTGCTCGCGGGCTTCTGGCCGAGAACCTGACCTTCAACTCCCCCGGCTTCAGGCACGCGTTGCGGTGGGGCGTCGCCCTCGGAGTTGCCGTGGCGATCTACCGCCTCGTCGACCTCCAGGGACACGGCTACTGGGTCCCGCTGACGGTCCTGTTCGTGCTCAAGCCGACCACCGACGACACCTGGGAGCGAGTGGCGATGCGGACCGTGGGGACGATCGCCGGGCTGGTGCTCGCCACTGCCTTGGCCGAGGCCCTCGGGGCCAGCCCGGTGCCGGTCGCAATCGCCCTTGCGATTGCGGCCATGTTCGCCTACGCCCTCCTCGCGCTCGAGATGCGCTGTTCACCGCGGCGATCACGGTATTCGTGGTGTTGCTGACCGACTCCTTGGGCGAGGGTGCCTTCGAGGCCGCAGACCAGCGCGCGGTCGCCACGCTGCTGGGCATCGCCGTTGCAGCGGTCGCCATCATGATCTCGGTGCGGGACCGGAAGATGATTCCCGTTAGGTGACCTGAACCTGCGAGCGTTGACGGCGAGCGATCGCATCGAGCGTCACGGCCGCGAGCAGAACGGCGCCGGTGATCATGTATTTGACGTCGGAGTTCAGACCCAGCAGGTCCATGCCGTTCGAGATCGACCCGATCACCAGCGCGCCGAGCAGCGCGGTCCAGACGGAGCCGCGCCCGCCGAAGAGGCTGGTCCCGGCGATCACCGGACCCGCGATCGCGTCGAGCAGGAGATCGCCCGATCCCGATGCCTGATTGACGGAGATCAGTCGTGAAGCGGCCAGGATCCCCCCGGCCGCCGCGAGCGTCGAGCCGAGCATGAAGACCATGACCCGTACCCGGTTGATCTTGATCCCGGCGCGCCGCGCCGCCTCGGCGTTGCCCCCGACCGCGTAGATGTGCCTGCCGAACCTCGTCCGCTGGGTGATGAAGGCGAATCCGGCGACCGTCACCAGGAGGATCAGCACCGCCAGCGGTATCCCGCGATCGGACAGGAGGATCGCGACCGAGACGAAGACCGCCACCCCGACGACCACTGTGCGGAGGAGGATTCCGGCAAGTGCCGGAGGCTCGAGGTCCGCCGCCAGGCGCCGCCGTCGTGTCATCAGACCGCTCGCCAGCGTCGCCGCCGTCACGACCACCGCGAGCGTCCAACCGACGCCGGCGCCGTAGAACGTGCTGGTCAGCTCCGTGATCGTGCTCGGCGGGCAAGTTGATGGTTCCCGTCTTCCCCAGAACCCACAGGAGTGCCCCCTGAAACGCCAATAAGCCCGCGAGGGTGACCACGAAGGACGGGATGCCGAAGCGCGTGACCATGAAGCCGTTGAACAGACCGATGGCCGTTCCGACGAGCAAGCCGGCCAGAAGTGCCAGGTCAGGGACCACCCGTGCTTAACCGTCAAGACCCCCATCACGCCGGCCGCCAGACCGCTCACGGCGCCGATCGACAGGTCGATCTCACCGAGCAGCAGGACGAGGACCACGCCGATGGAGATCATCCCCACCGCGGCGATCTGCAGCAACAGGTTGGTGAGGTTGACGGCGCTCAGGAACCGGTCGTTCTGGATCTGGAAGATCGTCCAGATCACGGCGAGCCCGATCAGGACCTGAAGCACCCCGAACTCGCCCGCGCGAGCATCTGGCCGAAGATTCCTGCGCGGCCTCGTTCCTCAGGCTCTTCAGTCGGGCGGCCACACCTCCCTCCATGGTCAGCTCCTCCTCTCCTCCTCGAGTCTCCTCGATCTCCGCGGTGTCCGCGCCGGTGATCGCTGCGACGACGTCTTCCGGCGTCTCCTCTCACGTCGAAGGTGGCCGACGCGCTTGCCGAGGCGCAGGACGATGATGCGGTCGGCGACCGGGAAAACGTCGTCGAGGTTGTGGCTGATCACGACCACGCCGAGTCCCCGCTCGCGCGAGCGCTTCACCAGCCCGAGCACCTGCTCGGTCTGAGAGACGCCCAGCGCGGCGGTCGGCTCGTCGAGGAGGATCACCTTCGGCTCGCCGAGCAGGGACCGCGCGATCGCCACCGCTTGGCGCTGGCCTCCCGAAAGGAGCCGACCTCGGTCGCGAACGCTGCTGATGGTGGTACGGCAAGCTGATCGAGCAGCTGGTTGGCGCGCTGCTCCATCTCGATCTCGTCGATGCAGGTGGCCGCGCGGCCGCGGCCATTGCCCACCACCTCCTGGCCGAGGAAGAGGTTCGCGACGACGTCGAGGTTGTCGCAGAGCGCCAGGTCCTGGTAGACGGTGGCGATGCCCGAGGTCTGCCGCGTCCGGGGATCGCGTGATCTTGACCGGCTTGCCATCGAAATAGAGCCTCGCCCTCGTCCGCGGGGCTGAACGCCGTCGATCGCCTTGATCAGCGTGCGACTTGCCGGCCCCGTTGTCGCCGACAAGGGCGACGATCTCGCCGGCGTCGACCTCGAAGTCGACGCTCGTGCAGGGCCTGAACGGGCCCAAAGCTCTTGCTGAATCCCCTCAGCGCGAGGAGATGCTCAGCCGAAGTGGCCGTTACCGGCCTCCTTCGGCTTTGCCTCTCCTCGCGCCATAGGGATCGATTCCTACCTCATCCGCGCCTAGCTCGATCCTGCCGCCTGGCAGGCCCTGACGCGGAGGTACAGACCTGGCCGGCGGTCCAGAACCCGTCCGGGCCGACGAGCTTCCGGCCGCCGTACTCGGCGGACGAGACGCTCGACGTTCCGATGCGTCCTTCGTCACCGCGACCGGGGTCAGCAGGAACGACGGACGTCAACTTGCACCGTTGTTGGTCTTCGTCTGGGAACCGTAAGGCCAGCGGTCGGGATCGGCTTGCCCTTCGCGAGGCCACGGCGATCTTCGCCGCGGTCTGCGCCTCGGGCTTGGTCGCCTTGTAGACGGTCATGTACTGATCGCCGGTGAGGATCCGCTGGACCGCCTCGAGCTCCGCGTCCTGACCGGTCGTCGGGATCGTCTTCGGGTCGATGCCCGCGGCCTGCATCGCCGCGATCGCGCCGCCGGCGGTGCCGTCGTTCATCGGCGTACACGCCCTTGAACCCGGTCTTGCCGAGCGCGGTGATCGCCTGGTCCATCTCCGTCTGGGCCTTGTCGGGGCTCCAGTCCGGCGTGTCGTACTCCTTGGCGACTTGACCCGGCGCCGTCGAGGCCGCGGCGTGCGCCCTGGCCGAACAGCTTGGCGTTGTTGTCGGTCGGGCGAGCCGTTGATCATCACGATCGGCCCGTTCGCGTTGCCGTCGCTCGGCGAGCTTCTTCGACAGGGTCTGGCCCTGAAGCTGGCCGACCTTCACGTTGTCGAACGAGACGTACGCGGTCGACGTCCGGCGCGTCCAGGATCAGGCGGTCGTAGCTGACGACCGGGCACGTTCTGCTGCTTGGCCAGCGTCCACGATCGACGCGGCGGACGTCGAGTCCACCGGGTCGAGGACGACCACGTCGCGCGCCGTCGGTGAGCGCCGCCTCCATCTGGGACTGCTGCTGCGACGCGTCCTGGTTCGGCGTTGCTGTAGATGAGTCGCAGTCCGAGCACGCCGCCTTCACGGCGGCCTCGAACTCCGGATGATCGTGGGCCTCGTAGCGAGTCGTCTTCGACTCCGGCAGCAGCAGGGCGATCTTCGGCCCTCCGCCACCCCCGCTGCCTCCACAGGCAGCGAGCCCGAGCCCGATCACGAGCGCCGCAAACGGCAAGCACGGCGCCGCGAGCCCAGCTCTTGGATCTAGTCACACGCACCACCTCCACTGTTGTTCCTCTCTTTGTTTGATTTGAAATCCGACTCGGGGAGCTCACGCGGCGACCTCCTGGGCGGGCCCGAGCCGAGAACGCCGTCCCGGGCATGCAGGACGAGGGCCAGCGCGCCCTGCAGCTCCGCCCGCTCCCCGAGGACTCCCGCGACCACGCTCACCTCCTCCGCCGCGCTGGCGATCGCGTAGCGGCGGATCGACTCCAGGACCGGCTCGGTGATCAGGTCCCGGCGGCGCTCAGGTCCCCGCCGATGATCACGCAGTCCGGGTTGATCAGATTGACGAGGCCCGGCGAGCGCCACTCCGATCTCACGTCCGGCCTCTCCGATCAGCCTGCTCGCCGCCGGATCCCCGTCCGCCGTCAGCTCGAGAAGCTCTTTGGTCGACACGGGCTCACCCCGGCTCACCCCGAGCTGCTCGGCGATCGCGCGGGCCGAGGCGACCGTCTCGAGGCAGCCCCGGCTGCCGCAGCGGCAGATCGCGGTGCCCGTGCTGCGCGGGGTATGGCCGATCTCCCCGGCCGTGCCGCCGGCTCCTTGATGGAGCCGGCCTGCAAAGAGCAGGCCGGCCCCCACTCCGGAGGAGAGCTTGATGTAGACGACGTTCGAGTGACCCTTGCCGGAGCCCCAGACGAACTCCGCCAGGGCGCCCGAGGTTGGCGTCGTTCTCGACGTGCACCGGCAGTCCGAGGCGGCGCTCCATCTCGGTCGCGGCATCGACCCCGACCCAGCCCGGCAGGATCGAGGATGAGCCGACCGCGCCGGTCGCTCGGTTGATCGGGCCCGGCAGGCCCATCCCCACTCCGAGCACCCCCTTGCGATCGACCGCGGCCTCCTTGAGGACCTTGTCGACCAGCTCCGCCGCGGCATCGAGCCCCTCCTCCGCGGAGTGGTCCACGTCCAGCTCGCGCCCGGACTCCGCCAGGACCTCGATGGGAGAGATCCGGAGACGGCGACCCGGAGATGGGTGTGGCCGAAATCGACGCCGATGACGCGTGCCCGCGGACGGGTTGAGCGAGAGCAGCACGGGCGGCCTTCCCCCGGCCTCCCCGTGCGCGACTCCGGTGGCCTCGTCCTGCTCCGTCAGCAGGCCGGACTCGATCAGGTCGGAGACGATGCTCGACACCGTCGAGCGGGAGAGGCCGGTGAGCCGGGCGATCTCCGCCCGGCTGGCGGTTCCTCGGCCGCGAAGCGCCTCGATGACGCGCCCGCGATTGAGCTCTCGCAGTGACCGGAGCGATCCGGAGTCTGCCGATTCCACGAGGGCCGAACCCTTACCGACCCGGTGGATTTGTCAAGGCTTCGGAGAAATTAAGCCTCTGTTAGCGCGGCATTGTTTGAAGTCACAACAAACAAAACCTGCCGTAAGCCGTGCGCGAAGCGCAGCGATCAACCGAGGTGGGCTACGGATCAGTACCCGAGCGCGAACTTCGCGTCCTCGGACATCATCTCCGGGGACCAGGGCGGGTCGAAGATCATCTTGGGATGGACCTTGTCGATCCCCTGGAGCTGGCCGACGAACTCGCGCATCTGCTCCGAGACCTGCGGCCCGATCGGGCACGCGGGGGTCGTCAGCGTGAAGGTGATGAACGCCTCGCCGCCCTCGATCTCGACGTCGTAGACGAGGCCGAGGCTGACGAAGTCGAGGCCCAGCTCGGGGTCGATGACCTCCTCGAGCGCCTCGTAGACGTCCTCTTCGCTTGTGGTCTCAGTTGCCATTTCAGAAGCTTCCGTAGGGGTTCTGCATTCTGGGCAGGGCCGTCGGATCCTCGGCGTAGTCCGGCTTGGGCCGAGCTTCGGTCGAGATCCTGGGTCGCTGTCGGCGGGCGGAAGCCCGACCTTCGACGACCGCCCAGTCGCCGGGCTGCTGCTCGGCGACCAGCCAGGTCGCCTCGGGATGCTCGTCCGCCATCCGGTCACGTTCGCGTTGTGCCTGCTCTCGATTCATCTCAAACAAGGATAGGGGGACCGGACCCCGAGCTTGCCGGATCGGCTCCACGGGTAGCCTCCGAGGCCGTGTTCTGGCTCGTCCTGATCTTCATCGTCGTCCCGCTCGCGGAGCTCTACGTGATCATCCAGGTCGGCGGGGCGATCGGCGTGGTCCCCACCCTCGTGCTGCTGCTCGCCGACGCGCTGCTGGGCTCGATGCTGCTCCGCCACCAGGGCCGCGCGGCCTGGGTCCGGTTCAACCGGGCGCTGGCCGAGAACCGCATGCCGCACAAGGAGGTCTTCGACGGCGTCCTGATCATCTTCGGCGGAGCGCTGCTGATCACCCCGGGCTTCATCACCGACATCTTCGGCCTGATCCTGCTGATCCCGCCGACCCGGGCGATCGTGCGCGGCATCTCGCTCGCGCATCGTCCGCAGGCGGATGGCGATGGGCGCGACGATGTGGACCATGGGCCGCGCCCAGCGGCCACCCCGCGCAGCGCCCGGCGCCCGGCGGGCCGGGCCCGGCCCGGGCGGCCCGCCTCCCCGAGGCCCCGCACCGGATGACCTCTTCGACTGGGAGGAGCCGCCGGCCTCCGCCCGCCCGGGCCCCGTCCCGATGACATCGAGGGCACGGGCCATGAGATCCGCGACGAGGACGAGCTCCCGCCGGGCCGGGAGCCCTTCGGCGGATGAACGAGACCGGAGGAGCGCGCGCTCGTCTGCGGATTCGGGGACGTCGCCGCCGGCCTCGGGGGCCTGGCCTGGGACCTCGGCGAGCCGGGGGCGCTGCTGCTCAGCCAGGGCGAGGCGCGCCCGGCCAGCTTCGCGATCGAGGAGGGCGGCGACGCTGCGGCCGTCGAGATCACCGCGAGCGACGTCTCGATCGAGGCGACGCTCGCTCCACACACGGCCGAGGTGCGGCTCGTCGACGCCGACGGCAAGGACCCGCGGCGGCCTCACGGTCAGCGTCTGCGCCGCGGAGGTGCGCTCCGCGGGCGGCACCCAGACCCTCCCCTGCTCGGGATACATCGCCCGCTGGAGCGGCGATCCGCTCGAGGAGCGGGCGCCTTTCGATCGATCGCGATCGAGGGGCCGGACGAGGAGTTCCTGATCGCGGCCGCGCTGGGGGAGCCCGGCTCCGAGGGCCACGGCGCCGAGCGAGCCTCGGGCTGGCTGCTCGAGGGCGAAGACGCCACGCCGTTCGAGGAGGCGCTGATCTCGACCCAGTACGACGCCGCCGGCGAGCCCACCCGATTCGGGCTCGAGCTCTGGCCCGAGGACGCGGATCAGATCGAGCCGCGCCGCGGCGACGCGAGTCTCCGGGTCCTCGCTCGGCGGCGCGGAGCCGGCGGCACCTGGGCGGGTCTGTTCCGCTGCCACACCGACGGCACCGAGGGCCTCGGCAGCTACCTGCTCTGGCGCGCATGAGCGAGCCGGCCGGGATCACGACCGTCATCTCGGACTTCGGCGGGGTGCTCACCACTCCCCTCGTCCAGTCCTTCGCCGCCGTCCAGGACGAGACCGGCATCCCGTTCGAGGAGCTCGGCAAGGCGATGGCCCGGATCCAGGAAGAGGATGGCGGCCACCCGCTCTACGAGCTCGAGAAGGGGAAGCTCACCGAGGTCGACTTCCTGCGGAAGCTCGGCGACGCACTGGAGCCCGAGCTCGGGCACCGGCCCGAGCTCCACCGCTTCAGCGAGATCTACTTCGAGGCGCTCCACCCCAACGAGCCGATGATCGACCTGATGCGCGAGGCCAAGGACGAGCGGCCACCGCATGGGACTGCTCACCAACAACGTCCGCGAGTGGGAGCCGCTCTGGCGCGCGATGCTGCCCGTGGACGAGATCTTCGAGGTGGTCGTCGACTCCGGCTTCGTCGGCTGCCGCAAGCCGGAGCGCGAGATCTACGAGATCACGCTCGAGCGGCTGGGGCGTCCCGGCGGAGGAGTGCCTGTTCGTCGACGACGTCGACGTCAACTGCGACGCGGCCCGCGAGCTCGGCATGTCAGCCGTCCACTACCGGCACAACGACCAGGCGATCCCGGAGATCCGCGAGGCGCTCGGGCCTCTGAGCGTCGGCTAGTTGTCCGAGCCGTACCGGTCCCACATGTAGAGCTCGGTCGCCTCTCGGCAGAGCTCCATCACGCGGGGCGGCGAGAGCCACTCGAGCACCAGGTCCAGGGCGCGCTCCTCCGAGATCCCCTCCTCGAAGGCCTCCTCGCCGCGGAAGCCGGCGGCGAGCTTGAGCGCCTCGCGGCGGTGGTCGCCGAGCGAGTCGAACGCTCCCATCAGGAAGTCCCGGTTGGGCAGCGGCTGGCCGACCTCCATCGAGCCGTGCCAGGCGGCGAGCATCGAGATGTCGTGCTCGTCGAGCTCGGAGATGGCCTTGGCGTAGTGCTCCTGGAGCTCCTCGTCGGGGATCTCGTCGACCCAGGCGCGGACCGCCTCGCCGAGGAGCTGGCGGCGGGCCTCTCGGCCGACCGAGTCTGCGATCGCCCTGATGGCGTCAGCTGGATCTACGAAGCAAAGTGTCATTTCGGTGGGGCCTCCCGGTCTTGGCTCTGGAGGTGTGATCTAGGGCCAAGGTAGAGTCGCCCCCGGCGGAAAAAACCCGGCCCGGGTTTCCGCGCGTTATGCGGGATTTCAGGCCGTTTCGGGGCCTCGAGCCCTTGGACCCGCGCCGCGGCCGCGCCTATGCTGGATCGAATGGCGCTGAAGCTCATCGTCGGGCCCCCGAACTCCGGCCGCACCGGCGCGATTCTCGACGGATTTCGCGCAATGTCCGGCACGCGACCCGGTGCTGGTCGTCCCGACGGTCGACGACGTCGAGCGCTTCGAGGAGGAGCTCACCCGCGGCGGGGACGCGGTGATCGGCGCCAGCGGTCGGCACCTTCGAGGAGCTCTTCGCCCTGGTCGCCCGCGCGACGGACGCGCAGGCGGGCCCGGCGCTCAGCCGGACCCAGCGGCTGCGGCTGGCCCGCGAGGCCGCCTCGCGCGCGGAGCTGCGGATGCTGGCCGCCTCCTCGCGGCGGCCCGGGCTTCCCGGCCGCCCTCGAGGAGCTGATCTCGGAGCTCCAGGCCGCCCTGGTCGACCCGGTGGCGCTGCGCGGAGCGAGGCGGCCGAGGCGGGCGACGTACGAGCGCGAGGTCGCCGCGCTGTACGAGTCCTACTGCGGAGTGCGTGACGAGCTCGGCCGCCACGACGACCACTCGCGGCGCCGCCGCGGCGACCGCGGCGCTGCGGGCGAGGCCGGAGGCCTGGGGACGCGGCCGGTCTTCCTCTACGGCTTCGACGACCTGACCGGTCGAGCAGCTCGAGCTCGTCCGCGAGCTCGCCCGGCGCACGCGCAGGTCACGGTCGCCCTGCCCTGGGAGGACCGCGAGGCGCTGACCGCTCGCGCGCGGCGCGCTCTTCGCGCAGCTCAGGGACATCGAGGGCGTCGACGATCGAGCGGCTCGAGGCCGAGCCCCGGTTCACCAGCAGCGCCACGCTGTTCGAGCTCGAGCGCCGCTTCGGCGAGGCCGGCGAGGGCGAGCCGGTCGAGAACGACGGCGGCCTCGCCCTGCTCGCCTCGGCGGGCGAGCTCGCCGAGGTCGAGGCCGTCGGCGCCGAGGTCGCGCGGCTGCTCGCACGACGGAGTCGCCGCCGGCGAGATCGCGATCGTCCTGCGCGACCCGCGGCTCGGGCGGGCCCCTCTACCGGCCGGGTGCTGGCGCGCTTCGGCATTCCGGTCGCCGTGCAGGCCGACATGGCCGCCGCCGCGGACCGCGACCGGCGCGGGGCTGATCGCCCTGCTGCAGGCCGCGGTCGGCCGGCGGCGGCGCCTCGGACCTGCTCGCCTACCTGCGCACCCCCGGGCGTCGCCTCGCCCTCGAGCGGTCGACTGGTTCGAGCGCCGGCTGCTTCGCGGCCGCCTCCGCACCGCCGACGAGGCGCTCGAGGCCTGGTCCGCAGGGAGCGAGAACGGGGACGCGGGCCTGCGCGAGGTCCGGAAGCTGCGCGAGGCGAAGCCCGGAGCCGGAGCTGCTGCGCGAGGCCGGGCAGCAGGCCCGCTGGATCGCCGAGTCGGCGATCCGGCGCCAGGGCGCCGTGGCCGAGGAGGACCGGGCCCTGGAGCTGCGGGCCGGCGCCGAGATCGAGCAGCGCGCTCGGTCGAGCTCGCGGAGCTCGGCCTCCCCGCACTCCGCCGGCCGACGTGATCGCGGCCGTGTCCGAGCTCGACGTGCCGATGTGGCGCGGGCCCGACCGAGGGCCGGGTGCGGGTGATCAGCCCGTACCGGGCCCGGGCCCGCCGCGTCGCCCACCTGTTCGTCTGCTCGCATGCAGGACGGGGACTTCCCGCGCCGCGACACCGGCGGGCCCTGCTCTCCGACGAGCGCCGCGCCGCGCTGGCCCTGCCC
Source organism: uncultured Solirubrobacterales bacterium (assembly GCA_963763985.1). GTDB lineage: Bacteria > Actinomycetota > Thermoleophilia > Solirubrobacterales > 70-9 > DASUPK01. Next base: position 23,153 of record CAVXQO010000021.1, read on the forward strand.
GACGCGAAAGAAGGCCGAGATCGAGGACCGCTACCTGTTCTCGGTCTGCCTCTCGCGGCCCAAGCAGCGGCTCTGGCTGTCCTGGCGGAGCGCCGGACGACGAGGGCGGCGCCACCTCGCGCTCGCCCTTCGTCGACGAGGTGCGCGAGCTGCTGGCGCCCCCGCTCCCCGAGCGGCCTCGAGGAGCGCGACGAGGCGATCTCGCCGAGGCCGGCGGGCGGGGCCTGGCCGAGTCCGTCTTCGGGCCCGGAGCCGCGCCCAGCGAGGTCGAGCTGGCGCGGGCCGAGGCCGCGATCGGCGCCGAGGCCGGAGAACGGCCGGCTGCGGCCCGGGCCGCTGCACGCTCGAGCCGGTCCTGGAGCGGATGCGCGAGCAGAAGCTCTTCGGCCCCTCGACGCTCGAGAAGTACGCCGAGTGCCCGTACCGCTGGTTCGTCGACCACGAGCTGAAGCCGCAGCCGATCGGACCCGAGGCGGAGCCGCTCACCAGCGGGCAGATCGCGCACAAGGTGCTCGAGGCGCTCTACGAGCGACCCGCCCGCGCCCGGCGGGCCGGCCGACACCGGAGACCTCGGCGACTGGCGCCGGGCGGCCCGGGAGCTGATCTCGGAGATGGGGGCGGAGAGGCTGCCCGCGTGAGCTCGCTGACACCGCCGCGGCCCTCCATCGCGTCGAGGGCCTGGTGCTCGCCTTCCTCGCCGACGAGGCGCGCACCGCGACGGCCTTCACGCCCGCGCCCGACTACCGAGGCCGCCTTCGGCTTCGACGACTCCGAGAAGGGGCCGCTGCCGCTCGGCGGCGGCGGCGTCCACGGCCAGATCGACCGCATCGACCTCGGCCCGGGCGGCGAGGCCCTGGTCCAGGACTACAAGTCGGGCGGCAAGGTCGACGGCGGCGACCGGGATGCTGGAGAAGCGCGGCAAGCTCCAGCTGCAGCTCTACATGCTCGCCGCGCGCGAGCTCTGGGGGCACGAGCTCGCCGGCGGCCTCTACCGGCCGCTCGGGCGGCACGGCGACCGCACGCCCAAGGGCCTGCTGCGAAAGGAGCTCGCGGAGGAGCTGGCGGGCCTCGACCCGCGGCCCGGCGACCACCTCGACGACGAGGCCTTCGAGGAGGCGCTCGACGCCGGCCCGGGCGAAGGCCGAGGAGATCGTCGCCTCGATCCAGGGGGGCGACGTCGGCCGCGACCCGATCGGCGGCAGCTGCCCGACTGGTGCAGCTTCCAGCCGATCTGCCGCCGCGAGCGCGGCGCTGCCCGAGGACGAGCCCTGGTCCGAGGACGAGCGAGGAGGAGTGAGCGCGGAGCGGACCGAGCAGCAGAGCGCGGCGGTCGAGAGCCGCGAGCGCGACGTCTTCCTGCGCGCCGGGGCCGGGACCGGGAAGACCACCGTCCTGGTCGAGCGCTTCTGCGCCGCTGCGCTCGATCCCGAGGTCGGCGTCGAGCCGCATCCTCGCCTTCACCTTCACCGAGCGGGCGGCGGACCAGCTGCGGCGGCGGATCCGCGAGGAGCTCTCCGCGCGCGCCGCGGCGGCCGAGGGCGAGCAGCTCGAGGCGCTGGAGGCGGCGCTCGAGGGGATCGAGCGCGCCTGGATCTCGACGATCCACGGCTTCTGCCGCCGGGTGCTCGCCTCGCATCCCGCGGCGGCGGGCATCGATCCTCGCTTCCGGGTCGTGGACGAGGCCGAGGCGGAGCGGCTCGCCGCGCGCGCCTTCGACTCGGCGCTCGAGGCAGCTGGTCGACCGGCGAGCCGGAGGCGCTCGAGCTCGCGGCCGCGAACCGGCGCCGCACGCTCCTCGAGATGACCCGCGGCGCCTACGACGAGCTGCGCAGCCACGGCGATCCCCGGCCGGACGCTCCCGGAGCGCGCCCGCCTGACACCGGCGCCGCGATCGGCAGAGCTGGTCGAGGCCGCGCGCGAGGCCCACGCCGAGTGCGAGGAGGCGAGCGGCCAGGCGGTGTCGAGCCGCGAGCGCATCGCCGCCGCCATGGCGCTGGACCCGGCGGCGCCGCCCGGCGAGGAGCTCCTGGAGCAGCTCCGGGCCCTGGAGATCAGGTCGGGCGGCGAAGGCCTTCAAGGGCGAGGCCTGCGAGCGCTACACGACGGCGCTGAAGCGCGCCCAGGCCGCGGTGGCGGCCCACGTCCTCGGCCCCGCCTACGAGCAGCTCCGCGAGCTGGTCGCGCGCTTCGGCGCGCCGCTACGAGGAGCTCAAGGCCGAGCGCTCGGCGCTCGACTTCGAGGACCTGCAGCTGCAAGGCGGTCGAGCTGCTGCGCTCGTCCGAGCCCCTGCGGGAGCGCTACCGCGAGCAGTTCGCCCATCTCATGGTCGACGAGTTCCAGGACACGAACGGCCTCCAGCTGCGGCCTGATCGAGCAGCTGCGCGGCCCGGAGACGCGGCTGTTCCTCGTCGGCGACGAGTTCCAGTCGATCTACGGCTTCCGCCACGCGGACGTCGAGGTCTACCGGCGAGCAGCACCGCCGGTTCGCGGAGGGCGACGAGCCGAACGGCGTGGCGCTGCCGCTGACCGGCAACTTCCGCGCGGCGCCCGGGCTGGTCGGCCGCGACCAACGCGATCGGGCGCGGCCTGCTCGCACGGCTTCGAGCCGCTCGACCGCCGTCTCGTCGAGGAGCCGGAGCCGGGCCGAGCCGCCGGTCGAGCTCCTGCTCACCGTCGACGACCGCAAGGCATGGGAGGCCGAGGAGACCGAGCTGCCGCGGCTCGCGGACGACCCGAGCTCGGGATCGAAGGTGGCGGAGGCGCGGCGCCTGGCGGGCCGGCTCCGGGAGCTCGTCGACGACGGCGAGGACCCCGCCGGGATCGTCGTCCTGCTGCGGGCCTTCACCCACGTCGCCGCGTTCGAGACGCGCTCTGGCCGACGCCGGGCTCGACCCCTACGTCGTCGGCGGCCGCGGCTTCTGGTCCCAGCAGCAGATCGAGGACCTGCGCTGCCTGCTGGCGGTGATCGCCAACCCGCTCGACGACGAGGCGCTCTTCGGGGCGCTCGCCTCGCCGGCCTGCGGCGTGCTGCCCGACACGCTCTGGCTGCTGCGCCGGGCCGCCACGGTCCACGGCGACGACGGCCGCGAGCGCTCAGCCACATCTGGCCCTGGTCAGGGACCTGGTCGAGAACGGAGAGGTCGAGCGAGGGGACGCCGAGGCGGCGGCGCTGATCCCGGCGGAGGAGCTGCGAGCGGATGCGAGCGGTTCGCCGGCGTCCTCGGCGAGCTGCGCGGCCACTCGCACCGAGGGCGGGCTGGAGGCGCTCGTCGAGCGGACGGCGACCTCGTTCGGCTACGACCTCGCCACCCTGACGCGCGACGACGGCACCGCGCGCTGGGCGAACGTCCGCAAGCTGATGCGGCTGGCGCGGGAGTTCGAGGCGCGCGAGGGGCCCGACCTGCGCGCCTTCCTCGACTACCTCGAGGTCGCGCGCCGAGCAGCGCGACCGCGAGGCCGAGGCGGCCGACCCGGGCCGAGGGCCATGCCGGGGTCCGGGTGATGACGGTGCACGCGCGCGAAGGGCCTCGAGTTCGGCGTGGTCGCGGTCGCGGACCTCGGCCGCAACCTGCAGCTGGGCTGGATCCCCGCTCCGCGGGTCGCGTCCCGGTGCTGAGGAGGGCCCGGAGGGCGGCGAGCTGGCGCGGGTCGGCGTCCAGCTCGGGCGCCTCGGCCGGCCGTCCGAGCGCCTCGCGCGACTACCAGGAGCTCACCGAGCTGGCGGCCGAGCGCGACGCGGAGGAGGAGGCGCGGCTCGCCTACGTCGCGGCGACCCGCGCGAAGCGGCGGCTGCTCCTCAGCGGGACCTTCAACCCGAACGCGCTGACGAAGGACGATCGACGCGCGCAAGCCGATCGCGCTGCAGCTGATCCGCTCCCTGCTCGACGGCGACGTCGCCGAGCGCGAGCGTCGAGCTGTCCGCCGCGCGGCGACGGCTTCCCGGCGGGCAGGCTGCTGCGTCAAGGTCAGCGAGCCGGGCCCCGGAGCCGGCGCCGAGCTGCTCGCGCCCGCGGAGATCCGACGCGAGCGCCCGAGCCGTCCGCCGAGCGGCGAACCCGCCGCTGTCCCGGCCCGAGGTCCCCCCCGCGCTGGTCGGCGGGCTCTCCTACTCGGCGCTCTCGGGCTACGAGAACTGCGGCTACCGCTTCTACGTCGAGCGCGTGCTCGGGATCGGCGAGCCCGAGCTAGCCTCGGCCGGCGACGGCGACGAGCCGGCCGCCGGCGCCCGGAGCTCCGGCGCCGGTTCGGGCCCGGCGTCGCGGTCCACGCGCTGCTCGAGTGGAGCGCGCGCAACCGCTGGCGCGAGCCGGACGCCGAGCGGGTCGCCGAGGCCCTGCGCGAGCAGGGCCTGGAGGCGAGCGACGAGCAGATCGCGATGGCGCTCGAGCTGACCACCGCCTTCCTCGGCTCCAGCTGCGCGAGGAGATCGGCGACGCGCGAGTGGGCGCCGAGGTCCCCTTCGTCCTCTCCGTCGCCGGAACGCTCGTCCGCGGCTCGATCGACCTGCTCGTCGAGCGCCCCGACGGCTCGGTGCTGGTCGTCGACTACAAGACGGATCGCCTCGGCGACCGAGACCCCGAGGAGGTCGTCTCGCGCTACTCGGTCCAGCGCGACCTCTACGCGCTGGCGGCCGCGGCTCGCGGCGAGCGCCGGTGGAGACCGCCTACGTCTTCCTCGAGCGGCCCGACCCACCGGTCCGGGAGAGCTTCGGAGGCGCCGAGCTCGAGGCCGCTCGAGGCCGGATCGAGGCGGCTGCTGGAGCGGCTCGCCGCCGGGCGCTTCGAGGTCACCGAGCACCCGCACCGAGAGCTCTGCCTGGACTGCCCGGCGCGCGAACGCCTCTGCAGCCACGACACGGCCGCCCAGATGCGCGAAGACCCGGACCCGGCGATCCGCCGTCCGAGTCGACGCGCCGAGCCCCAGCTCAGCCTGCTGGAGGGCGAATGAGCGAGCGCGCCTCGGCCTCTTCGGCTACGGCTCGCTGGTGCTCCACGAGAGCGCCTCGATGACGCTCGGGCGCCCCGCCGGCGAGCTGCGGCCCGCCCGCCTGCACGACTGGCGGCGGCGCTTCTCGCAGCGCCGCGACAACCTGACCTGCGAGAAGACCTTCGAGTGCGCCGGCGGCTGGCGGCCCGAGTGGGTCCTCGGCCTGAACGTCGAGGAGGGCGAGGACGAGGCCGGGCCGGTGAACGGCGTCGTCATCGAGCTGACCGAGGCGGAGCTGGACCGCCTCGACATCCGCGAGATCCGCTACGACCGGGTCGACGTCACCGGCTCGGTCGAGGGCGAGGACCTGCCCGAGCGGATCGTCACCTACACGGCCAAGGAGTTCCACTTCGCGCCCGAGCCGCCGGAGGACTCGATCATCCTCGCCACCTACGCCGCCGCCGTCGAGCAGGGCTTCGAGGCGCTCGGCCCGGGCGAGCTGGACCACTACCTCGCCACGACCCCGTACCCGGTCGACCGCCACGAGGCGACCCTGGTGATCGACAGGATCCCGCAGGGCAACCCGCGCGCCTGGTAGCGGCGCGGGCTAGGCCCGGTGCCAGCGGCGGGCCCAGTCGCGCAGCTCGCCCATCACCGGCTCGAGCGAGTGGCCCTTGTCGGTGAGCTCGTAGCTCACCCGCACGCGGTTGCCCGGCTGCACCTCGCGCTGGACCAGTCCCGCCTTCTCGAGCTCCTTGAGACGGCAGGAGAGCAGGCGGTCCGACATGCCGGGGACCGCCTCCTTCAGCTCGGCGAAGTGGAGCGGCCCGTCGGTGAGCGCGTAGAGGATCGCCCCCGCCCAGCGGCGGCCGATCAGCTCCACCGCGCCGTGGTAGTGCCGACAGACTTGTTTTGGCTTGGCCGCCCCCCTGGTAGGGCCGACGCCGGACTGCGATCTCACCTCGTTCCAAGCTTACCGATCGTAAGGGACCGGCCAAACCGGGTTTTCCCTATGACACGGGTCGCCCTGCGGAGCGTCTATCCCGTGCAGGGACCCGTGGTCACCTGACCGGTCGAGTCGCTGAGGGCGCGGGCGACGACGTCGTTCGGGACCGCGTAGCCGCCCGGCTTGCCCTGCGTGGTGGCGGCGAAGATGGTCCCCATCACCTTGCCCGCGCCGTCCACCAGCGGCCCGCCGGAGTTGCCGCTGCGGACCTCCCCGCGCAGCGCCGTGAGCTCGCGCGTCACCGGCCCGCGGCCGTAGGAGTCCTGGGTGACGACGGGGCCGGTGGCGCCGACGCGGGCGGGGGCGATCGTGAACGGGCCGTTCTCCGGGTAGCCGAGGACGGCGCCCGGCCGTGCCGCTCTGGACGTCCGGCGCCAGCGACAGCGGCGACCCGTCCAGCCCGTTCACCCGGAGCAGGGCCAGATCGTTCTCCGGGTCGTAGTGGACGGGCGTCGCGTCGAGGGACGCGCTCGAGCCGGCGGGCGTGACGGTCGTGTCGCTCTCGCCGGCCACCACGTGCGCGTTGGTGACCACCAGGCCCGGCGCGGCGATCCAGCCGGATCCCTCCACGCCCAGCCCGCAGGCGGTCCCCAGCACCCGAACCACGCTCTCCCCCGCCGCCTGCACGTCGGGGTCGTGCGCGATCTTCGAGTCCGGAGCGGCGACGTTCGGGCTCGGGCCCTGGACCGCCACCCGGGGATCGATGCGGTGCAGCGCGTTGATCAGCGAGCTCGACGGCGGGAACGTGTCGTTGAGCGCACGCAGGATCGCCGAGCGCTGGACCGCCGTGCGCAGGCCCTTTGCGCCCGGCGCGTTGAGGGCGACCGCCCCGAAGAGCCATGCCACGCCGAGGGCCACCACGACGAGGAGCAGCGCTCCGCCGGACGCCTCGGCGATCGCGACCCCTCGCCGGCGCCCCGCGGGGCCGAGCAGGCGCCGGCGGATCGCGAGCGCGATCCCCTCCAGCGAGACCGCGACTATCCCGCCGATCAGCAGCGCCCCGGCGAGGGCGGTCGCGGGCGCATACGGGGAATGCGAGCCGTCCGGGCAGCAGCGCCGGGCCGAGCCGGCTGCCCAGGAAGGCGCCGATCGCGAATCCGCCGAGGCTGAGCAGGCCGACGATCAGGCCCTGCTGGTAGCCCCAGAACCCCATGGCCAGGGCGAAAGCGAGAATCAGCCAGTCGAGGCCGGTCACGGTTTCCCGAATACAAGCGTACGAGCGACTAACTTTGCCCTCGTGAATCCGCCCGTGACACGGTCACGGACCCGCGACGGGGAGACGCCACCGCCCAGGCGGCCCATCAGGTCGCCCCGGGCGCAGCGCGGACCCCTCACAGAGCGCCAGCGGCGCCTGCGTCAGCGCGCGCTCCCCCTTGGCGTCGTGGCGCTGGTCGCGTTCATCTTCGGGGTGATCAGCTCCGCGGGCAGCCCCGAGCAGGACATGGCGGAGCGCTTCGTCAACGACTGGGCGCACCAGGACTACAAGGCGATGCACGACGAGCTCTCCGACTCGGCGCAGGCCCAGTACTCGGCGCTCAGGACCTCGCCGAACGCCTATCGGCAGGCGCAGGAGGCCTCGACCGCGACGGCGATCGATCCCGGCGGCGCGGATGGCCCGAAGAGCGTCAACGGCACGGACGTCGTGGACGTCGGCGTGGGCGTCCGCACCAGGCTGTTCGGCAAGATCGACGGGGCGCTGCGGCTGCCGCTGGACGGCGGCAAGGTCGCCTGGGACCCGCATCTGACCTTCCCGAACCTGCAGCCGGGCGAGCAGGTTGGCCGCCGCCTCACGCTCGGCCGGCGGGCGGCGATCATCGGCGAAGCACGGCGTTCCGCTCGCCGAGGGGCCGACCGACGATCGCTGCTCGCCCCTCGGCTCCGACGCGATCGACGTCGCCGGCGATACGGGAGCGCCCGACGCCGAGGAGCAGGCGAAGCTCCAGCACGCCGGCTACCCCGCCAACCAGGACACCGGCGTGAGCGGCCTCGAGCTCGCCTTCAACGCCCGGCTCGCCGGGACAGCCCAGCGGGCAGCTCCTGGCCGTCAAGGAGGGGACCTCGACCCCGGACGTCCCGGCCGGGACACCAGGGGCGCGTGCTCGCGACCGCGCACGGCAGCCCCGGCCAGCCGGTGAGGACGACGATCGACCCGCGGCTGCAGTCGACCACCGTGAACGCGCTCGGCGGCCAGTCGGGCGGCGTCGCCGTCCTCAACGCGCGCAACGGCAACGTCCTCGCGCTCGCCGGCTCGGCCTACTCGTCCCCCCAGCCGCCCGGCTCGACCTTCAAGGTGATCACCACCACGGCCGCCCTCGAGGGCCACGACGTGAAGCTCAGCGACACCTTCCCCGTCGTCACCGAGATCAACCCGGACCCGGACGCCGGCGCCCGCGTCGTCCACAACGCGCACGACGAGGCCTGCGGCGGGACCTTCACCACGGCCTTCGCGAAGTCGTGCAACAGCGTCTTCGCGCCGCTCGGCGTCAAGGTCGGCGCCGAGCGGCTGGTCGATACGGCGGAGCGATACGGCTTCAACCAGCCCACCAGCCTCTACAACGCGTCGGCGACGGCCGCCACCGAGCCGGGGCAAGCATGACGATCCCGACGCGCCGCGGATCTCAACGCGGAGCCGACCCACACCGACCTCTCGGTGACCGCCTTCGGCCAGGGCAAGGTGCTCGCCACCCCGCTCGGCATGGCCTCGGTGGCGCAGACCGTCGCCAACGACGGCGTCCGAGACCCGACCCCGATCGTCAAGGACCCGGCGCTGCAGAGCGCCGCCAAGCCCGTCCAGGTCACCTCCAAGGCGAACGCGCGCGTCCTCACCGGCCTGATGCGCGCCGTCGTCACCCAGGGCACGGGCGTGGCCGCGAACCTCCCGGGCATCGACGTCGCCGGCAAGACCGGCACCGCCGAGCTCGGCCCCAAGCCCGGCCAGCCACGCCGCCGCCCGGGCAGGAGGACACCGCCAAGCAGCTGATCGACGGCTGGTTCATCGCCTTCGCCCCCGCCCAGAAGCCGAAGCTGGCGATCGCGGTGATGCTGATCGACGCCTCGGGCGACGGCGGCACGACCGCCGCGCCGATCGCGCGAGAGATCCTGGGCTCGGCGCTGTAGGGCGTGGCGGGACGGCTTCGCCATCAGATCGCGGCTGCAAGCGGCCGCCCCGCATAAGTCGCTACGGGCTTCGCCCTCCGCTCCAATGGATACAGCGGCCTGGCGGCCGCTACGGCATCCCGAACGCCACGCCCACCATCGCCATTCCCCCGCCGACGGCGGTCAGCACGCCGCCCGGGCCCTCCAGGGCGAGGCCGAGCGGGACGCCGATCAGCGCCAGGGCGGTGCCGCCGGCGATCAGGGCCCACCAGTTGAGGCCTCCGGCGTCGGGTTCCGGGGCCGCCGGTGCGGTGAGGATGGTGCAGACGACCAGCAGGCCGACGCCCACCACGCCGCCGGCGACGCCGAGCAGCTGGATCAGGGCGAGCGCGGCCCCGATACCGCCGATGACGAGCAGGGCCTGGAGCTGGGTCTTCCTCATCCGGCGGAGGACTCCCCTCTCGCGAGCCTAGAGGTCGAGCGTGATGTCGCCCGTCTCGCCCTGGAAGTCGATCTCGAGCTTCGGTGGCCGGTTCTCGTTGATGCGCTTGGTCGACCAGGAAGAGGACGAGCGCCCCCTGCGTCGGCCCGTTCGCGGCGGCGGTGTCCCGGCGCCGGAACGTCGGCGCCGCCGGCAAGCTCGAGTGCCCAGCGGAGCCGCGAAATCGGAGCTGCTCGGAATCGACTGGTACGCGGCTCCGGTCGTGTCCACGACGGTCATCTGTGCGTTGGTGGGCAGCCTGACGGCGTTGTCGCCCTGGTTGTGGATCGTCAGGAAGACGCCCAGGTAGGACTTGCCCGCCGGGGCGGGCAGCTTCTGTCCGGCCAGGTAGACGCTTGTCGTCGGGCTGGGCAGGGTTGAGGAAGCGCGTCTCCTGCACGTTGATCTTGAGGTCCCCGAGCTGGATGGGGACGCCCTCGTCGGCCTCCTTGCCGAGATCGTTGCCGCAGCCGGCGACACCCACCAGGGTGAGGGCAAGGGCAAACGCGAGTGCCAAGGATCCCTTGCGGCCGGGGCGCATGAGGGCGCGCAGTCTATCCGCAGGCATCACGGACCGCGTCAGGCTGGAACGCGGTCGCCGCCCGCGACTTCGGTGCGTCGGCGGCGGCGCCCGACTCGATCAGCTCCTGCATGCGGCGCAGCGCCTTGCTCCAGCGCCGTTTCCACCACCGCGGACCGGCCGAACTCCCTGATGCGGTCGAACGCCGTCGCCGGCGCCGTCCAGAAGGTCAACGTGACCGTGGTCGTGGGGCCCTCCTCGAGCTCCCAGACGATGCGAATCGGCATGCGGTCGAGCCGCCCGCCACGGCCGTGCTCGACGACCCTGTAGGGCCGGTCGGCCTCGGCGATCACGGTCTCCATGTAGCGCACGCCAGCGGGGGCGTCGACGCGAAACCGCGCCGCGGCGCCCTGCCCGCTGGCGGCAACCCGCTCGAGCCGGTAGTCGCTCGCGAAGTGGTCGATCCAGCTCAGCCGCGTCGAGAGGTCGCAGATGAAGTCGAAGACGCGTTCGCGCGGGGCGTCCACGGAGATGGTGAGCGAGATCGGCCCCACGGGCGCGCGATTCTAGTCGGGCGGCCGCCGGCGGCACTGGCTGACCGGCCAGGACCCCTGGAAATGCTGGACTTTCCGTACCACCTGACGAAAAGTGACTAGCCATTAAGCAGTACCCCGGGTAGTATCGGCGGCACCCCCGATGACGCGTAATTGGACAGAGTCACGACGATGTCCGCCATGCAGGCGAGCCCGCCGGCGGAGTTGGCTCCTTCATCTGCCAGGGGTGTTCCTTTCCGGTCTCCTTCGAGCCGGCCGAATCGATTCCGAAGTGCCCCAACTGCGGCGGCACCGATTTCCGCCGCTCGTCGATGTTCGAGCAGCCAACGCTCAGGAACATCGCGATCACCCGTCCCACCTCCAAGCCCGCCGAGTGGCTCGACGGCGTGCGCGAGTCGATTGCGGAGCCCGGCAAGTACCTGGCGATGTTCGCGGACGGCCGGACCCACGTGATCGAGCTGTCCGATGGCTGGTCGCGAATCGGGCGGAGCCGCTCCGCGGACATCCGCCTGGACGATCCCACCGTCTCGCGCCGCCATGCGGTCGTCGTGCAGACGCCCGAGGGCGACCTGCGCGTGCTCGACGACCGCTCGATGAACGGCATCTGCGTGAACGGTGAGCCCGTCGATTGGAGCCCGCTCGCCGACGGTGACGAGCTCCAGATCGGTCGCTACACGCTCAGCGTCATCGAGAGCGCCGGACTAGCCGGACCCAACTGCACGGAGAGCGTCGGCTACCGCGGGGTCGATCGGCACCGAGTCCTGCCATCGATACCGCGGCGAGCACCTCACCGACGAACGAGCGTCGGCGTCACCACCAGCCTCAGCTGCTGGCGCCGATTCCGCATCCGGGCGGCCGCGTCGAAGATCAGGCTGATTCCGGAGCTGTCGATGTAGCTCGTCTCGGTCAGGTCCAGGACGAGCGCTCGGGCCTTGTTCGAGACCGCATCGAGCAGCCTCTGGCTCAGGTCCGCGACGTTGGACGCATCGACCTCGCCGACGACGCGCGCCAGCTCGACGTCGCCGTCGGACTCGAAGGAGAGCCTCGCGAGATCGGGCATCAGTCGGCGCCCCGATCCGGCGGCGAAGGTGCACTGTGGTTCCGTCCTCTCCCGTGTCGATCGCGACATCATCCATGAACTCCCTCATCACGGGTATGCCGCGGCCCCGGTTCTCGCCCCTGGCTCTCGCCAGCCGCCGCGATCATGGACCGTCACGGTCGCCTCACCATCGACCAGCGCCGCGCGCAGCCGGATGCTGGCGTCGCCCGGGCCGTAGGCGTGCTCGACCGAGTTCGCGCAGGCCTCGGTGACGGCGATTGCGAATGCCGCGCAGTCGTCGTCGGTGCCCCCGTTCGCCGTCACCCAGCGCCGGATCAGATGCCGGATCGTGGCCAGCTGCTCGGCGTCGCCGGCACGTCAACCTCCAGCACCTCGTGGAGGCCGACCGATCTGATCGCGAGCACCGCGATGTCGTCCGCAATCTCGATTCCTCGGTGAGCCGCTCGATGATCGTCCTGCACATGAGCTCGGGGTCGTCGGGCGCCGCGATCGCGGCCTCGGTCAGGGCGGCCTCTCCGTCCGTGAGCTGCTGCCCACGGCGCTCGATCAGCCCGTCGGTGTAGAAGAGGAGCGTCTCGCCGGAGCCGAGCATGACGCGTTGCTCGTCGTACTCGCGACGGCGCCGGTGCCGAGCGGCGGCCCTCCCGCATCCGCCAGGTAGGTCGCCGTTCCGTCCGCCCGCAGCAGCAACGGGTAGGGATGGCCGGCGCGGGCGAAGTCGACGATCCAGGTGTCCAGGTTGAGCGTGGCGTAGATCATGGTTGCCATGCGCGAGTTCTCCTTCTCCGCGAAGCGCGAGAGCTTGCCCAGCAGCTCGGCCGGGCTCTCGACGTCGAGCGCATAAGCCCGCACGGCGCTGCGGAGATGTCCCATGTAGGTCGCCGCCGCCATCCCGTGGCCGGCGACGTCGCCGATCGTCAGGCCGAGCTGCCGATGGCCGATCTCGATCACGTCGTACCAGTCGCCGCCCACGGCCGACTCCTCGGTGGCCGGGAGATAGCGGGCGGACATGCTGAGGCCGGGCAACCGCGGCAGGGTGCGAGGAAGCAGGTTGCGCTGGAGCGCCTGGGCGATCTGACCCTGGACGGCGAGCCGGGATCGCTCGATCGCCAGAGCCACTCGGTCGGCGACCAGCTGGAGCAGCTCCGCGTCGCTCTCCCGGAACTCGCGCGGGGTGAGCGAGCCGACATGCAGGACACCGGTGACAGCTCCCTCGACGAT
>CAVXQO010000022.1:0-16034 GCA_963763985.1 uncultured Solirubrobacterales bacterium
AGGCTGATCTCCTCTCGGAACGACGACGGCATCGCCCCGCCGTCGATCAGGACAACCGCTCCGGTGATGAAGCTCGCCGCCGGGGAGCCCAGCATCAGCACCAGGCCCTTGAGCTCGTCGGTCTCCGCCATGCGGCCGACCGGGATCAGGTCGGCCCAGATTCCCTCGATCCGGTCGTTCGGCAGCTCGCCGCTGCCGATCCGGGTGCGGAATGGGCCAGGGGCGATCGCGTTGACGTTGACGCCGTGGGGTGCGAGCTCCACGGCCGCCTGGCGGACTACGTGGATCACCGCCGCCTTCGTCGCGGCGTAGGAGTAGCCGACCAGCGGCTCCACCTTGAGGCCCGCGTTCGAGGAGGTGACGACGATCTTGCCGCTGCCTTGCTTCTTCATCACCTCGGCGGCCGCGCCAATAGAGAAGACGATTCCGTTGAGATTCACGCCGACCACCTTGTCCCAGGCCTCCGACTCGATAGCCGCGATGCCGCCTTTCGGATCGGTGATGCCCGGCTCCAGTGAGATCCCCGCATTGGCGTAGAGGACATCGACCCCGCCCTGGTCAGAGACCACGTCGTCGATCAGCGCCTGCACCTGGTCGCGGTCGGAGACGTCGAGCTGGAAGGAGCGGACCTGCCCGCCGGCTTCTGCGAGCCGTGCGGTCTCCTCCACCAGCCTCTTCTGATCGAGGTCGGCGAGCGTCACCCGGGCGCCCGCGTCGGCCATCACCTCGGCCATCGCCAGCCCGAGCCCGCTGGCGGCTCCGGTCACCACCACTCGCGCGTCTCGCACGTCGAAGAGATCCTGTATCGAGCTCATCGCATCCTCCCCAAACCGACGTAGTTCTCCGCCAGAGTGGCCGCGGCCGCCCGGGACGAGCAAACGTAGTCGAGCTGCGAGCGGCGCAGTCCCCTCATGAAGCCGTCGTCATCGGGAAAGCGGTGGAGCATCCAGGTCATCCACCAGCTGAAGTGCTGGACGCGCCAGACCCGGCGCAGGCAGGCATCCGAGTACGCGTCGAGCAGTGAGCCGTCGCCGCCCTGCAGGTAGGAGGTGAGGGCCTCGCCGAGCACCTGCACGTCGGCCACCGCCAGGTTCAGTCCCTTGGCTCCCGTTGCGGGGACGATGTGGACGGCGTCGCCGGCGAGGTAGAGCCGGCCGTACTGCATCGGCTGGGCGACGAAGCTGCGCAGCGGCGCGATCGCCTTCTCGACCACGGGCCCCTCGTTCAGCTTCCAGCCGTCGTCCCGGGCGAGCCTCAGGTGGAGCTCCTCCCAGATCCGCTCGTCTGGCCAGTCCTCGAGCGAGTCGCCCGGGTCGCACTGGACGTAGAGCCTGCTCAGCTCGGGGGAGCGCAGGCTGTGCAGCGCGAATCCGCGCTCGTGCGGCGCGTAGATCAGCTCCTCGGTCGAGGGCGCGACCTGCGCCAGGATCCCGAGCCAGGCGAACGGGTAGTCGAGCTGGTTGAAGCTGAGCACGCCGTCGGGCACCGACGGGCGGCTGACCCCGTGGAACCCGTCGCAGCCGGCGATCGCGTCGCAGCGCAGCTCCCTCTCGGCCCCTTGGTGGGTGAAGCGGATGCTCGGCTCGTCCGAGTCGATCCCGTGCAGGCTGACGTCGTCGACCTCGAATAGCAGCGGGCCGCCCGCATCCAGCCGGGCCGCGATCAGGTCCTTGACCACCTCCTGCTGGCCGTAGATCGTGATCGCTCGCCCCTCGGCAAGCTCCTCGAACGGAATCCTGTGTCCCTGGCCGTCGTAGCGCAGCTCGATCCCGTGATGGATCAGGCCCTCGCGGTGGAGGCGGTCTGCGAGGCCGAGCTCGGTGAGCAGGTCGACCGTGCCCTGCTCGAGGACGCCGGCACGAACCCGCTGCTCGACGTAGTCGCGGCTGCGGTCCTCCAGCACCACGGACTCGATTCCCTCACGCTGCAGGAGATGTGAGAGCACCAGGCCCGCCGGGCCGGCGCCCACGATCCCGACCTGCGTTCGAGACTGCTGATCGCCTTCCATGCTCTCCTCGCTAGCTCGGCCGAACCCTAGATGACGGGCTCCCGATCCCAGCGGACTCGGCCGACCCAAGCTCGAAGCGTCGAGTCAGCGCGATGGTGCCGGCGGCCGCCAGGGCGAGTCCGGCGCACAGCGACCAGGCCGCGGCGAAGTGGTCGTGCTCCGCGAGCAGGCCGACCAGCAGCGGGCCGCCCGCCGCCCCGGCGAAGAGGCCGGACATCATCACCCCGACCGCCAAGGCGGGGGCGTCCGGGCGGCGCGAGACGACCGCGAGCGTCAGCGTGCCCGGCCAGGACCAGCCGATGCTCCCCACGATCAGCGCCGCCAACACGATCACCGCCGGCTCTCCCGCGATCAGCAGCAGGTAGCCCACGACGCTCCCCGCCAGGATCAGGGAGGTGAGCCGCAGCGGGTCAGCCCCCGAGCGGTCCGCGATCATCCCCAGTCCCACCCGGCTGATCGTGGACGCCAGGCTGACGGCTCCGAGGAGCAGACCGGCGGCACCCTCGCCGATCCCCTGATCGACGGAGTAGGTGACCAGGAAGGCGATGAAGCCGACGCCGGCTGCGCTCGCCAGGACGGCCGCGAGCGCGAGCGCGCGAATCGACGTGACGTGGCGCGGCGTGACCTCGGGCTGCGCGTGGAGCCTGGGCGGCTCCCCTGACGCGGGCGCGGGCGCCAGAGCAACGGCGGCGACCGCCAGCGCGGCGGCGGCGGCGTACGCCCACCGCCAGCCGAAGGGGATCGCCACGGCCGGCAGCGCCAGGCCGGCGAGCAGGGCTCCGATTGAGGCGCCGGACTGTTGTGCGCCGAACGCCAGGCCGTGCCGGCCGGTGTCAACCGTGCGCCTGAGCAGGGCGCTCACCGCAGGACCACCGAGGGCGTTGCCGAGGCCGGCGACGAGCAGGATCCCGATCAGCGCCGGCGCGGAGTGCGCGAGCGCCGCGATTGCGACGCACGACGCCGCGGTGAGCGCCGCGCCGAGCTGCATGCCTCGCCTCGCGCCGATCCTCTCGACCAGGTGCCCGCCCGGGGTCGAGCTCACCATGCAGGTGAGGTAGAAGATCGCCACCGCGAGCCCGAGGATCGAGTCGCCGAAGGAGAAGTCGTGGCGGATCCGGGGGGCGAGGCTCGCCGTGAGGAACCCGGGGAGCACACCGGCGACGATCAACGCCGTACCGGTGACGACGGGTCTACGCACTCGCGGCCGCGGCGTGCAGGTGCTGCAGGGCGTCGGCCCCTACATAAGCCAGCCCGAGCGGCGACCCCGCATCCGACAGGGCGTGCCAGAGGTTGCCGGCCTCGGACGCAGCGGCCACCAGCAACCATTGCTTCTCGAACTGGTGCAGCACGAGCGTCGGGACCCCGCCCACCGATTCAACCCGCAGGCTGCCGGGCGCACAGGGGGTCGCCCCGGCACGGGACAGAACCTCGCGCGCGTAGGGCCCGGTGAGGCAGACCGCGACGCGATCGGAGGTGACGTCCTCGATCCGCGTCTCCGACCGGGCGCTCTGATCGAGGTCGACGCGCACCCGTGAGGCCTTGCTCGGCGGCGCGAGCACGAGCAACAGCTCGCTCGAGACGACGCACCACCACGCGTCGGCGGCCTCGATGGCGCGGCCCGGCCGCAGCTCTCTGCTGGACGGATACATGTCGGCGATCGCGGGTGCAGCGTCGCGGACCTCGAACTTGCTGATGCTCGAGACGTCGGCGAGGCCGGCGGTTGCGCGGCTGACCGCGATCTCCGACGCGAGGGAGCCGAAGTCGGCCGCCACGACCCAGCCCTCGCGCTCGGTCATGTGGGCGCCCGAGCGCTTCAGCACGTCGTCGAGGGGGCTGAGCAGGGACGCCATCAGCCCCAGACCTCGTGCGCAACCTTGCCGAGCAGCTCGAGCTTCGCCTTCTGATCGTCGAAGGTGACGAGGTTCCCCGGCAGGGTGGAGGCGAAGCCGCACTGCGGGCTCAGAGCCAGCCGCTCGAGTGGGATGTACTCCGAGGCCTCCTCGATCCGCTGCTTGAGCTGATCGGCGTCCTCGAGCTCGGGCTCCTTGGTGGTGATCAGGCCGAGCACCACCGTCTTGCCCTCGGGCACGAAGCGCAGCGGCTCGAAGGTCCCCGCCCGGGGAGAGTCGTACTCGGCGAAGATCCGGTCGCACTCCAGGTCGCTGAAGAGCTGCTCGGCGATCGCCTCGTAGCCCCCCTCGACCGACCACATCGAGCGGTGGTTGCCGCGGCAGAGGTGGACAGCCCAGGTGACATCGGGGAAGGCCCTGATCAGCTGGTTGTCCCGCTCGATCATCTGCCCAAGCCACGTCTTGGTGTCCAGCCCGAGGTTGCGCAGGTTCTCCTGGCCCTCCTCGCTGACCAGGTGGGTGTAGCGGGGGGAGTCGAGCTGGAAGTAGTCGCAGCCCGCCTCGGCGGTCTCGCCGACGATCTGCTTCATCAGCTCGATCACCTCGTCCATGTAGGCCTCGCGGTCCGGATAGACCTTGTCCGAGTAGCCCGGGACCCAGAGCACGCTCGCGTAGGTCATGCCGGCGAGGGTGGCCTTGGCGGGCCGGTCGCTGTTGGCGCTCACGAATCGGAACTCCTCCAGCGGCAGGTTGTGGCGGATACCGAGCTTCTCCGTGACGGCCGGGAGCTTCGGCGGCGGGCCCTCCGGCTTGTCGCCGGAGCCGTGGAACATGACGGGCGCCGGGACCTCGGGGTTGTACCCGGAGAGGCTGTCCGTGAGCGGGTCGAACCAGAACCGGCGGCGCACCTCGCCGTCGGTGAGCACCTCGATGCCGGCCTCCTCCTGCAGAGTGATGTTGCGCATCCCTTCCTCCTCCTGGAGGGCCTCGAGCTCCTTGGGATCCATCTCGCCTCGCTCGTCGCGCTCCATCGCCTGCTTGAGCTCGTCGTGGCGCAGCAGGCTCCCGACGATCTCGCAGTGAAATCCGTTGCTCGGCATCTGTGGCTCTCCTCTCTCCTCTTCCTTGCTTTCAGCTCTTGGCGAGGTCCGCCAGATTGATCAGCGACGCGCCGGGGATCCGCTCCAGGACGTCACGGTTGTCCAGGACGATCTCCAGGTTCCGGAGGGCGATCCGGGCGTGCTCCCGCGCCAGGGCCTCGGCGCGCGCGCCCTGGCGCCGCTCGATCGCAACGATCAGGCCGCGGTGATGCTCCTGGGCGATCACCAGGATCTCGCGGGACTCGGGAAGCTCGGCCTGTCCTTGGACCAGTGCACTCGGCGAGGCGAACGGGAGGGCGACGATCCGCTCCAGCTCCCGGTACAGGACGGGGCTCGCCGCGGCCTCCACGAGCAGCTCATGGAAGGCCCGGTTGCACTCCACGTACTGCCAGAAGGAATCGACGTCCGAGCGGTGGACGAGCGGGTCCATCTCCGCGCTCAGGCGGTGCATCCTGGTCAGCTGATCCGCGGTCGCGCCCCGCTCCGCCGCGAACCGGGCGGCCGTCCCCTCCAGGACGCCGCGGAGCTCGATCGCGTCGTGGATCTCGTCCCGGGTGAACTCCCGGACGGCGTAGCCGCCGCCGTCGATGTTCTCCAGCAGGCCCTCGTGCTGCAGGGTGGCGAGCGCCAGCCTGAGTGGGGTCCGGGAGACGCCGAGCCGCTCCACCAGGGGCAGCTCCGACATTCGCGTGCCGGGAGGGAACTCGCCACTGAGCAGCAGGTCGCGGAGGCTGAGAAGGGCCCGCGTGGTCTGCGAGGTGGGCTCGCCATCGGCGGCCTTGGCCGCTTTGCCGGCTTCGCCGTTACCGGTCAATTGAGCGTCCTTTGTATGCAGAATGTCTATCCATGACCTAAAACGCGCGAGTTGCCCCGCGTCGACTAACGTCCATTCCTCACCTGTTGCATACAGGATCCCGGTGAGGCAAGATACACGGCGAACCGCTGGGAACGGAATCCCGGCGTCGAGAGGAGGAGGACTTGATGGAGGTTGCGACCCAGACCGAGGTCCGTACGGGGACCCTGATCACCGATCAGATCCTCGACGGCAAGATCTACAGCGGTGGCTGGCAGCAGACGAGCGAGCGGCTCGAGGTGCACAACCCTGCCACCGACGAGCATCTGGCCTCGGTCGGATCCGCGACGCGAGACGACGTCCTCAAGGCTTCGAAGCTGGCGGCGGAAGCGCAGCCCGGCTGGGCGGCGACCCCGGGACCCGAGCGGGCCAAGCTCCTTCACGCCGCCGCCGACGCGCTCGAGAGCGCGCATGAGGAAATCGAGTGGTGGCTGATCCACGAGGGCGGCGGAGTTCCGCAGAAGGCCGCGTTCGAGGTGGGCGAGGCCGCGAAGGAGCTGCGCGCGGCCGCCGCGCTGACCTCGATGCCGATCGGCGAGGTCCTGCCGAACGAGCAGGGCCGGATCAGCATGGCGAAGCGCCTGCCGGTCGGGGTCGTCGGCGTGATTGCGCCGTGGAACTTCCCGATGATCCTGGCGATGCGCTCCGTCGCGCCGGCGCTCGCACTCGGCAACGCGGTTCTCTTGAAGTGCGACCCGCACACGCCGGTCTCCGGCGGGCTGGTCTTCGCGCGGGCCTTCGAGGAGGCCGGTTGGCCGGACAACGTCTTCCAGGTCCTGCCCGGCGGAGTCGAGCCGGGCGAGGCGATCTGCGAGGCGCCGGAGATTCGAATGGTCTCGTTCACGGGCTCCACCCGCGCGGGCCGCGCGGTCGGCGCGCTCGCAGGCGGGAACCTGAAGCGGGTCGCGCTCGAGCTCGGCGGCAAGAGCTCGTTCATCGTGCTTGACGACGCCGACATCGAGAAGGCGACCTCCTGCGGGGCGTTCGGCACCTTCTTCCACCAGGGCCAGATCTGCATGGCCTCGGGGCGGCACCTCGTCCACGAGTCCATCGCGGACGACTACATCTCGCTGCTCGCCGAGCGGGGCGGCCGGCTCCCCGTCGGGGACCCGGGCAAGGAGGAGGTCGCTCTGGGACCGATCATCAACCGCCGGCAGATCGACCGGGTGCAGGAGATCGTCGACGACGCCGTCAGCAATGGCGCGGAGCTGAAGACGGGCGGCAAGGGCGACGGACCCTTCTTCCCACCGACGGTGCTCTCCAACGTCACCCGGGACATGCGCGCCTGGAACGAGGAGATCTTCGGGCCGGTCGCGCCGGTGATGACCTTCTCCGACGAGGACGAGGCCGTGGCGATCGCCAACGACACGGAGTACGGGCTCTCTGGCGCGGTCTTCACCTCCTCGCACGAGCGCGGGCGTGAGATTGCCGACCGGCTCGACACAGGCCTGGTCCACATCATGGACTCGACCGTGTACGACGACCCGGTTGCCCCATTCGGCGGCAGGGGGGCCTCCGGCAACGGCGGCCGCTTCGGCGGTCACTTCAGCGTCGAGGAGTTCACCGAGGTGCGCTGGATCACCGAGCAGCCGGAGCAGGCCAGCTACCCGTTCTAAGCCGCCGTAATAGGTTCTGCCACACAGTCCCCCTATATAAGGAGAGCCGTGCAGTTCAACCTGGATGCCCTGGGGCAATGGACCCCGGGGCGCGCCACATCTGTCGGCAGAGATGCGCTCAGCGCATACGCGCAGGCGACGAACGAGTCGGCGCCGACTGCGCTCGCCGGCACGGTCGCCACCCCCGTGTTCGCGATCGTCCCCGTCTGGAACGTGCTTCAGGAGGCGGCCACGTCCGTCGCGCCCGAGGAGGTCCGGCCCCGTGTGGTGCACGGCGACCAGGACATCCGCATCTCGATCCCGATTCAGCCGGGTATGACGGTGCGCTCGCGGGCGGCGGCCGTGGGCGTCCACGTCAAGGAATCCGGAACCACCGTCGTGCTCAAGACCGAGAGCCTCGACGGCGACAGCCGCCTGCTGAACGAGCAGTACGTGACCGAGTTCTACCGGGGCGTCTCGGGTGGCACAGGCGGCGGCGAGGAGGCCCCCGACCATCGAATGCCTGACGAGCTGGGCGCCGCGGAGCCGGTGGCGGCGCCTACATATCCCATCGCGGAGGACCAGACCCAGCGTTACGCCGAGGCCTCCGGCGACCACAACGCCTTTCATCTCGACGACGAGGTCGCCCGCGCGGCGGGCCTGCCGGGAATCATCGTCCACGGGCTCTGCCTGATGGCGTTCGCGGGCCGGGCAGTGCTCGCCTCGCAGGAGATCGAGGACCCCGCCGCGGTCGAGCGGCTCGCGGTGCGCTTCTCGCGCCCGATGGCGCCCGGCGATGCGCTCACGACCCGCGTCCGCCGCCCGCAGGAGGGCGCCGTCGGATTCGACGCCGTGAACGGGGCCGGCGAGGTGGTCCTCAAGGACGGGCTGGCCGAGCTTCGGGAGCAGGCGCCGGCCTCGTGATCGACCTCGACGCGGTCCAGGCGATCGACGTCCACACTCACGTCGAGGTCTCGACCGACGGGCACGACCCCATCCCCCCTGAGCTCCGAGAGGCCTCCCAGCGCTACTTCCGCGACGGCGGCGGGACCCCCACCATCGACGACGTCGGCGCCTACTACCGCGAGCGCGAGATGGCCGCCGTGGTCTTCACCGTGGACTGGGAATCCCAGTCCGGACGCCCGCCGGTCCCCAACGAGGAGGTCCTGGAGGGCGCGGCCAAGTACGCCGACGTCCTGATCCCCTTCGCGAGCGTCGACCCCGCCCGCCCCGATGCGGTCGAGCGCGCCAGGAGGCTGATCAACGAGCACGACGTCCACGGCTTCAAGTTCCACCCCAACCTCCAGGCCTTCTTCCCGAACGATCGCGCGGCCTACCCGCTCTACGAGGTGATCGCCGAGGCGGGTCTGCCCGCCCTCTTCCACACGGGCCACAGCGGGATCGGCTCGGGCCTGCCCGGTGGCGGCGGGGTGCGGCTGAAGTACTCGAACCCGATCCACGTGGACGACGTCGCCGCCGACTTCCCGGGGCTGCCGATCGTGCTCGCGCACCCCTCCTTCCCCTGGCAGGACGAGGCGCTCTCGATCGCGATGCACAAGCCCGAGGTCTACATCGACCTCTCCGGCTGGTCGCCGAAGTACTTCCCGCCTCAGCTCGTGCGCTACGCGAACACCCTGCTCAAGCGGCAGGTTTTGTTCGGCTCCGACTACCCGATGATCACGCCCGAGCGCTGGCTGCGGGACTTCGAGCGGCTCGAGATCGACGACGAGGTCAGGCCGCTGATCCTCAAGGAAAACGCCGCCAGACTGCTCGGATTGCGCTCAGGTAAAGGGAATTGACAACAAACCAAACGAAATGACTTTCTTGGTATAGGATCACGCGAGGGCCGCCGGAACCGACCGATGGCCGGTAACAGAGGAGGAGAGATCGGTGAAGAGGTACTTCGGCTCGAAGAGAGGACGATCCGTAACCACGCTCGTTGTGGTGGCGGCCGGCCTGTCGTTGGTCGTCGCGGCATGCGGCGGCAGCGGAAGCAAGAGCAGCAATAGTGGATCAGTCGTAGACAATCCAAAGTGCGGCAACGGCAACGGTCAGAAGCCCACGGGTAGTCCGATCAAGATCGGCGCGATCGCGACGAAGCAGCCCGGTACGGACTTCACCGATGGCGAGAACGCGGCGAAGGCGTACTTCGACTGCGTCAACGCCAACGGTGGTGTAAATGGTCATCCGATTCAGTACATCGCGGAGACCGAGCAGACCGACCCGGCGCAGAACGCCGCGCTGGCGAAGAAGCTGGTTGAGACCGACGGCGTGGTCGGCATGGCCGGCGGCTTCAGCCTGATCGAGTGCGACGTCAACCACAGCTACTACGAGCAGAAGGGCATTGCGGTGCTGAACGCCGGTATCGCTCCGTCCTGCTGGTCGACGCCCAACAGCGCCCCCGTCAACATGGGTCCGCGCTACAGCTCGGACGGCGCCGTGCAGGCCGTCATCAGGCAGGACGTCGACAAGATCGCGTTCGACCAGTCGAACGTCCCGGGCACGGGTTACATCGCAGCCGGCCCGAAGATCGTCGCCGACGCTGCAGGTGTCCCGATCAGCGAATCGACCGACAACGTCCCGATCCAGGATGCGAACTCGGTCGCAGTGCGGTTGACCCAGGAGGCCGGCCCGAATGGGGCCGTCGTCCTCAACTTCACGCCGCCTGAGGCGCTGAAGATTCTCCAGGCCGCTCAGCAGCAGGGCCTCGAGGACAGCGTCAAGGCGTGGGGTTGCTCGACGCCGTGCAACACCGACTTCCTGGCGCAGGCGCTGGGGACGAAGTGGGACGGCAAGCTGCTCGTCAACGCCGAGCTCAACGTGACGGACTTTGACGGTCCTGACTCAGAGCTCTATCGCTCGGTCATGAAGAAGTACGGCCAGGCGGTCACCGGCGGTCTGGGCAGCTTCAGCCAGATGGGTTACCTGATGGGCGAGTTCATGACCAACGCCCTGGAGACGGTCAACGGTGACTACACCCTGCAGAGCGTCAACCAGGCGGTGTTCAACCTGAAGGACCAGAAGACGGACATCCTGTGCCGGCCCTGGTACTTCGGCCAGAACGCGCCACTGCACATCCCGAACAATGTCGACTGGACCACCACGCCGGACAACGGCAAGATGGTGATCAAGGAGGATTGCTTCGACATCAGCGGGGATGAGCCGGATATCGCGAAGGTCCGCCAGATCGAGCAGTCGGATCCGAGCCTGACCGGCGGAACAGGTTGATCAGGGGGCTGTGAGTCACTAAATGCCGAGTTGGCACGACTTCCAGCCCTTCATCGTCACCGGCCTGGCCCTCGGCGGGGTGTACGCCCTGTCGGGGGCCGGGATGGTGGTTCTCTACCGGACCACGGGGGTGTTGAACCTGGCCTTCGGCGCGGTCGGGGCGATGGGCGCCCTGATCTCGTGGGACCTGATCAACAACTCCCTGTGGCCCGAGTGGCCCTCGTACGGGGTCGCGGTCCTCGTCTGTGCCGCGGTGACGCTGGCCTACGGCGTCATCCTCGGCCCGGCACTCGCCAAGCGCGATGCGCTGGTGAAGGCGACCGCCACCTTGGGGCTGGCCCTGATCCTGCTCGGGACCATGTCGTGGGTCTGGAGCGACAAGGCCCGCTCACAGGTGCTGCCGACCTCGACCCATGCCTTCGACATCGGACAGGTGGCCGTCACCTGGACGCAGGTGATTTCCTTCGGCCTGGGAGTGTTCGTCGTCTTCGGGACTGCGGCATTCCTCAAATACACGAAGCTCGGCACCGCGATGCGGGGGCTCGCCAACGATCGCGAGATCACCGCGACGCTGGGGGTCCCGGTGAGATGGGTCGAGGCACAGGCCTGGCTCGTCTCCGGAGTGCTCTCCGGGGTCTCGGGCCTGCTGCTCTCGGACCTGGTCGGGCTCGACGCAGTCAGCCTGACCTTCCTGGTGATCTCATCGCTTGCGGCTGCCCTGATCGCCCGGCTGCGGTCGCTGGTCATCACATTCTTCGCCGCGCTCGTCGTCGGGCTGGTCAGTGCCCTGGCGACGCCGATCTCCTCGATCGCTGAGTACCGCAACATGGCGCCGTTCGTGCTCGCCACGGTCGCGCTGCTGGTGATCTCGCGCAAGCGCGAGATCTCGTTCACGGGAACCGGACTTGGCAATGGGCGAGGCTGAGGCTTCCAGCACTCCGAACTTCTTCGATCGCGTTCTCGGGCCGATCAATCGCCTCGAGACTGGCGAGCGGATCCGGATCGCGGTGATCGCCGTCCTGCTCGCGTTCGTGTTCCTGCTTCTGCCCTCGATGCTGAGCGCCTACTGGGTGGACGTCTCCACCAGCGTCGTCATCTACACCATCGTCGCCCTCGGCCTCGGCCTGTTGATGGGCCGCGTCGGCCTCGTTTCCCTCGGTCAGGTGGCCGTCCTGGCGCTCGGAGCGTGGGTTGGCGCCCGGCTGCTCTTCGCCACCGGCCTCCCCTTCCCGGTCGTGACCATCATGACCGGGCTGGTCACGATGGTCCTCGGCTCGCTGATCGGCCTCCCCGCGCTGCGGGTCAGCGGCCTCTACCTGGCTCTGATCACGCTGATGCTGGCCGGCGCGATCACGGTCGTGATCGCCGCGACGGACTTCCCGAACGGAGGCGGCGGCTTCCTCGGCCACACCGACGCGACGACCGGCGCGCAGGAGATCCGGCGCCCGAGCATCGCCACCGGCGACCACGCCTTCTTCCGCTACTGCGTGATCTGGGCGGCCTTGATGTTCCTGCTCGCCCTGTGGCACGTGCGCGGCAAGCCCGGGCGAGCGTGGGCGACGATTCGCCAGTCAGAGCCGGCAGCGCTCGCCGCGGGGGTCAACATCAGCCTCTACAAGATGTGGGCCTTTGCGCTCGCCTCCTTCATGACCGGGATCGCGGGCGCACTGCTGGCCGGAAGCTCCGGCACGCTCTACAACCTCACGTTCCCGACCCAGGACTCGATCATCCTGCTCGCGGTGGTCCTGATGGGCGGGATCTACAGCCTCTGGGGCGCGGTGGTCGCGGGCCTCCTGATCAAGCTGCTGCCGGCGCTTCTCGACAACTGGGGGCTGCCGCCGGACCTGCTCACCATCCTCTTCGGCCTCGGGGTGATCCAGGTGCTGACCACGGCGCCCGCCGGCCTGGTCGATCAGTTCCCGAAGGACATGGCGAAGCTGGGGCGCTTGATCTGGCGACTTGTGGGCAGCCCGGGGGCACGGGCAGCCGGCGGCACCGCGGGGTCGGAATGATCAAGGTCGAGAACCTCGAGGTGCGGTTCGGCGGCGTCAAGCCCATCGACCAGATGACGGTCACCTTCCCGAAGGGCACCTGCGGTTTGATCGGCCCGAACGGAGCGGGCAAGACCACCTTCTTCAACGTGCTCAGCGGCTTCGTCAAGCCATCGGGCGGGACGGTCACCGCCTTCGACGAGAACCTGCTCGGGATGACGGACTTCCGCCGGGCGCGCTGGGGCCTGCGCCGAACCTTCCAGACGGAGCAGGCGATCGAGGAGCTCTCGCTCTACGACAACGTTGCGATGGTCGAGGAGCACTCGAGCAACAACGGCGGCACCTCCCGCCGCGACGACGTGCTCGGATCCCTCGACTTCGTCGGGCTCGGGGCCTTGGACCCCTACAAGAAGGTTGGGACGCTCGGGGCGCGCGAGCGGCGCCTCGTCGAGATCGCCCGCGCCGTGGTGGGCAAGCCGCGCGCCGTGCTCCTCGACGAGCCGGCGGCGGGCCTGCCCGACGAGGAGACCGAGCACATGGGCAGCGTGATCCGCAGGATCCCCGAGGAGATCGGGGCGCTGGTGATCCTGGTCGACCACGACATGAGCCTGGTGTCCGCCTGCTGCGAGCTCACCTCGGTGCTCGATTTCGGCAAGCTGATCGCCTCGGGCCCGACCGACGAGGTGATGCGGGACGAACAGGTGATCCGGGCCTATCTCGGGGCGGAGGAGATATGAGTCCGACCGCTGCGAAGGAACCGGCCGCGGAGAAGCCCGCGAGCGGCAAGAAGGGCGACGTCCTCACCTTGGAGAACCTGACCGTCGCGCGCGGCGGCCGGCCCGTGGTCCGCGATGTCTCGCTGCGAATCGACCCAGGCGAGGTGACCGCGCTGCTGGGGCCCAATGGCGCCGGCAAGTCGAGTCTCGTGCTCGCCGTCAGCGGAGTCCTGCGACCCGAGTCGGGGTCGGTGAGGCTGAACGGGACCGATCTGAGCGGGACCCGGCCGGAGAAGATCCGCGCCGCCGGTGTCGCCGTGGTCCCGGAGGGCAGGCGGCTGCTCTCGGAGCTCACCGTCGAGGACAACCTGCGGGTCGCGACCTACTCGCTGCCCAAAGGCGGGGCCGAGGCCGGCCTCGGCTATGCGCTCGAGATGTTCCCCGAGCTCAAGGCTCGGCTCGGCACCCGCTCCCGGTCGCTCTCCGGCGGCGAGCAGCAGATGCTCGTGCTGGCGCAGGCGCTGGTCTCGAAGCCCAAGTTCGTGCTCATCGACGAGCTCTCCCTGGGCCTCGCCCCGGTCGTCGTCAAGCGGCTGATCCCCACCATCGAGAAGCTGGCGGCGGAGGGCATCGGCGTGCTGCTGATCGAGCAGTTCGCCACGATCGCCCTGGGGATGGCGAACGAGGCGTACGTGATGGGCCACGGGAAGATCGAGTTCTCGGGCACCGCGAGCGAGCTGAAGAGGAAGCCCGAGCTGCTCCAGTCGGCCTACCTGACTCGAGCCAGCACGACCAACGGAGGCAGAGGGAAAGAAATGACAGAGAGCTGGGACAAGGAGCGCCGGGGCCGGGCGCTCGAGCGCATGCTGACCATCCGCCGCTTCGAGGAGGCGGTCAACAAGCTCTTCCACGAGGACCACGCCTTCATGACCCACTTCCACCTCTACATCGGCCAGGAGTCGACCGGAGTGGGCCTGATGGACGCGCTCGGAGACGGCGACAAGCTCGCCACCCACCACCGCAACCACGGCCACGTGCTCGCCCGGGGCTCCGACCCCAAGAAGGCGCTCGCCGAGATCCTCGGCCGCGAGACCGGCCTGAACAAGGGCGCCGGCGGCACGCTGCACATGAGCGACCCGGACCTCGGCTTCATCTCCACCTCGTCGATCGTCGGCGGGAGCATCTCGCTCGCCAACGGCGCGGCCTTCGCGCTCAAGCAGGAGGGCGGCGACGCGATCGCCGTCGGGCTGTTCGGCGACGGCGCCCTCGAGGAGGGGATCGCCTACGAGTCCCTCAACCTGGCGGCGCTCTACGAGCTGCCGGTGCTGTTCGTCTGCGAGAACAACAGCGAGGGGGCCCTGGGCTCCGCGGGCGGCGGGTTCCCGACCTCCGTCTCCGCGGTCAAGGACCTGACCACGATCCCGAAGACCTTCGGGATCCCGGTCGAGACCGTGGACGGCCGCGACCTGGAGGCCGTCAACAAGCTCGCGGCCAAGGCGGTCAAGCACTGCCGCGCGCGCAAGGGCCCGTTCTTCATCCACGCCGTCACCGAGCGGTGGGCGGGCAGCCAGCCGCTCTGGCCGGAGCTGACCACCGGCGAGCTCGACATCTCGATGGCCTGGGACGACTCGGCGATCTCCGGCGAGCACGCGGACTGGTACCGCGACCACGACCCGGTGCTGATCTACGCGCGTCAGCTGCTCGGCTCCGGCGACATCACTCAGGACGAGCTGACGGCGATGGACGAGCAGCAGACCGCCCGGATCGCCGAGGCTCGCGAGTTCGCCATGGAGAGCCCCCGCCCCACGCCCGAGTCCGCCCTCGAACACGTCTTCGCGTAAGGAGGATCCGATGCCGACCAAGAACTACGCCGACGCGATGCTCGACGTGCTGAGCAAGTTCATGGACGAGGACCCGAACTTCGTCGTCATGGGCAATGAGGTGCTCGGGATCGGCCCGGAGGGCATGCAGTTCGAGCCCTTCCAGAAGAAGTACGGGGATCGCATCCTCTTCCCGCCCTGCTCCGAGGCCGCCTACACGGCGATGGCCGCGGGCGCTGCGATGTGCGGCCACCGGATGTTCGCCCACCTCGGGCTCGCCTCGTTCACCTATCCGGCGATCTCCTCGATCGCCAACGAGATCTCGACGGCCCGGACGTCGTCCGGCGGCACGATCGGCGTCCCGGTGACGCTGCACATCAGCCACGGCCTCCTCCACGGGGGCGGCGCGCAGCATTCCGAAGCCGTTCGGCATGTACTGGAACCTGCCGGGGATCGAGATCGCGGCTCCCTCCGGGGCCAAGGAGGTCAAGGGACTGCTGACAACCGCGATGAAGTCGGACAACCCGACCATCGTGCTCACCCACGCCTTTGGCTACGGAGCTGAGGACGATGTCCCTGACGGCGACTTCGAGATCCCCTTCGGACAGGCCGACGTGAAGCGCGAGGGCGACGCCGTGACCATCGTCGCCTGCTCGATGATGACCTCGGTGGCGCTCGGCGCCGCGGACGAGCTGGCCGGGGAGGGCATCAACGCCGAGGTTGTCGACCTCCGCACCCTGGTCCCCCTCGACGAGAAGACGATCCTCGACTCGGTCGCCAAGACCGGGCGGCTGATCGTCGCCGACGAGGGCCGCATGCACTGCGGGGTCGCCTCCGAGATCGCCGCCATGGTCAGCGAGAAGGCGCTCGATT
>CAVXQO010000023.1:0-11202 GCA_963763985.1 uncultured Solirubrobacterales bacterium
CCGTGGAGGTTCTCCTTCGACCACGCGAACGGCGACCTGATCATCGGGGATGTCGGTCAGGTCACCTGGGAGGAGATCGACCTCGCACCGGCGTCCAGCGGGCTGGGCCGGGGGGCCAACTTCGGCTGGCCGGGCTGCGAGGGCTTCTCCGACCAGGGCACCTCCGATCCGTGCTCCGCCGGCGGCACGGCGCTGCCCGTCTTCGCGTATCCGCACAGCGACCCTGGCAGCGGCGATGAGGCCTTCGGCTGCGCGATCATGGGCGGCTACACCTACCGGGGGACCCAGATCCCCGAGCTGGCGGGGCGCTACCTCTACGTGGACTTCTGTCAGGGCGAGCTCCGCTCGATCCAGCTCGGCATTCCGTTCGCCGGTGGCGATCGTGCCGAGACCGCGCCCGGGGCCCTCAGCGGCCCCCAGTCGTTCGGCGAGGACGGGAGTTGCAACCTCTACGTCACGAACGGCAACGCGGTGGACAGGATCGTCGGTTCGAGCCCATCCTCAGCCGCCGCGGCCTGTCCGGCCAGTCCGGCGAGTCCGCCCTCCTGCTGCCCGGCCGCGCCGGTCAAGAAGCACAAGAAGTGCAAGAAGAAGCACAAGCACAAGAAGCATCGCGCCTTCTCCTCGAAGAAGCACAAGAAGCACAAGAAGTGCAAGAAGCACAAGCACCGCAAGAAGAAGCACAGGTGAGCGACCCGAAGGCAACTCCCGCCGCGGTCTGAGAACCTGTCGCCTTCATGAGGGCGATGATCCTGGCGGCGGGGCTGGGCACGCGGCTCCGGCCGCTCACCTACGTGATGCCGAAGCCGGTCGCCCCCGTGCTGAACAGGCCAATCGTGGCCTGGATCGCGGATCTACTCGCGCGCCATGGCTTCGAGGACGTCGTCGCCAACCTCTCCTACCTGCCCGAGCAGATTCGGGAGGTTCTCGGAGACGGCTCCGGCTTCGGCCTGCGGATCGAATACAGCGAGGAGCCGGCGCCGCTGGGCACCGCCGGTGGCGTGGGCAAGGTCCGGGACTTCCTGGGGGAGACCGACTCCTTCCTGATCATCTCGGGCGACGCCCTCACCAGCATCGACCTGAGCGCGATGCGAGAGGCCCACGAGGCCAACGTCGAGCGCGGAGCCATCCTCACCATTGCAACCAAGCGGGTTGACGACACCACGCAGTTCGGAGTCGCGATCACCGACGACGAGGGGCGCATACAGGGGTTCCAGGAGAAGCCCGAGCCCGCGGAGGCTCTCTCGGACCTGGCCAACTGCGGCATCTACATGTTCCGCTCGGAGATCTTCGACCACTTCCCCCCGCCTGACCAGAAGAGCCCGGCGGCGGACGACGACCAGCCACCCGGCTTCGTCGATTGGGCGATGGACGTGTTCCCGGCCCTGCTCGATGGCGACATCCCGTTCTACTCGCACGAGATCGACGCCTATTGGAACGACGTGGGCTCGGTAGGCGAGTTCGTCCAGGGCAACCTCGATGCCCTCTCGGGCGCGGTCGGCGTCGAGCCGCCGGCCCCCACGGTGTCGGAGGGCGTCTACGCCGGAGAGGGCTCCGATCTCGACGGGGTCAAGGTCAAGCCCCCGGTTCTGATCGGGCAGGGCTGCCAGGTCGGAGCTGGGGCGAACCTGCACGGCCCGGTGGTGGTCGGCGACGGATGCCACGTCGGACCCGGGGCGATGCTGCGCGACTGCGTCGTGCTGCCGGGCGCGGAGGTCCCGGCCGGGGCGCTGATCGTGGGCGGCCTCTACGGAGTGGAGACCGACCGGCCCCTGGGCTAGTTCTGCAGCTCCCGGATTACGTCGTCCGCCCAGGGATTGTCGCCGAGCCCCTCCTGGTCGCAGACGATCTTCTCGCCATCGGCGAACTCGAGGGTAAGGCGGGTCGTCGTCTGACGCTCGTCGGTCCCCACCTTGATGCCGGTGCGATCCCAGGACGCGGCCTCGTCCTTGATCGTGATCCCGTTGCGCCCGGACTTGTACTTGAAGGCATAGAGCCGCTCGGGGGTGACCGCGAGCACGAACTGGCCCGGCAGGCCGCCGGCCTTGCTCTTGCCAAGCTTGTGGGCGGCCCCGTAGGCCAGCGCGCCGACCTGGAGCTTGCTGATCGCCATCTTGGTCCCGGCGCCGGTCGGGCGGAAGGCGCCGACCGCGAGGACCTCACCGTCCACGTGAGGCTCGACCGAGGACCGGTACTTCCCGCGCCACTCCTCGGCCATTTCCGGGGTGATGTCGAATCGTCCCATCGATGCTCCCCTCGTTCGTTCTTCCCCTGTGTTGTGGCCTGAAGTTACTTCCTTGGCAGCCAGCGTGCCTCTCGTCACCGATCAGTCCGGACGGTTGTCCGATTCCCGCACCGTTGATCGAGCGGATCGTCTCCCTTGTGGCTCCACCGCTGTGCGCGGCCTGCGGCTGCACCCGGGCGCCGGGGGCGATCCTCTGCCGGGGCTGCGAGGCCGACCTCGCCGCGGCGCCCAGGGCCATCGAGCAGGGGCCGCCCGGTGTGGATCTCGCGGTGGCCGCGTCGCCCTTCCAGGGGGTCGCGCGCTCAGTCGTGCACGGCCTCAAGTACGCGCGCAGGCTGGCGCTGGCGGACGTCGCCGCGGCCGCAATGCTGCGAGCGCTGCCACGACACGAGGTGGTCGATGCGGTGGTGCCGGTGCCGGCGGGCCCGTGGAGGTGGAGGTGGCGTGGCTTCGACCCTGCCGAGGAGATCGCGATCGCCGTCGTGCGGCGCTCCGGCCTGCCGCTTTGCGCCTGTCTGAGGCGGGGCCGGGGCCGCCGCCAGGTCGGACGGAGGCGATCGGAGCGCCTCGCCGATCCACCGAGCGTCTGGGCGGCGTCGGAGTGCCCCGGGGAGGCGCTGCTGGTGGATGACGTCTGGACCACCGGCGCGACGCTCTCGGCCTGCGCGCGCGCACTCCGCGAGGGCGGATGCCGGAGGGTCGTTGCGCTGACGCTGGCGCGCACGGTTTAGCCAGGCGGTCCCTTGCCGTGGCGGGATCGCGGGCGTAGCATCCGGGGCCGCCAACCGGACGGAAGGAGACCGCCGATGAGGATCGAGGTCCGAGGGAAGAACGTTGAGGTCACCGACGAGTTGCGCGAGGCCGTGATCCAGCGGTTTCAGAGAGTTGGCAAGCAGGTCTCCGAGCTCGCCACGCTGGAGGTGGAGCTCTGCGAGGAGAAGAACCCACGCATCGCGGACAGGATGGTCGCCGAGGCCACGCTGGCCCTGAAGGGCGTCACGCTGCGGGCCAAGGAGGCCTCGCCGGACATGCTCCACTCGATCCACGAGATGGCCGAGGACATCCGTCGCCAGGTGAAGAAGCACCGGGACAAGCGCCGCAAGCGTCAGAGGACCCGCAAGATGATGCAGCGGTTGCGCAGCGGTGTCACCGCGCCTGATGGCGAAGCCGGGCGGTAGCTAACCTCTCACCGATGGCCAGAGGAATCATCGACCGCGCCCTGCGCATGGGCGAGTCGAAGCAATTCAAGGAGTACCAGGGGCGGGTGGAGT
This sequence comes from uncultured Solirubrobacterales bacterium, assembly GCA_963763985.1. Classification (GTDB taxonomy): domain Bacteria; phylum Actinomycetota; class Thermoleophilia; order Solirubrobacterales; family 70-9; genus DASUPK01. The sequence goes on from CAVXQO010000023.1 coordinate 3,517, forward strand.
CGATCAACCGGATCGAGCCCGAGATGGAGCTGCTCGACGACGCTGAGCTGAAGGCGGAGGCAGACGAGCTCCGCAAGCGCGCCAAGGACGGCGAGTCCCTCGACGACCTGCTCCCCGAGGCGTTCGCGCTCGTCCGCGAGGCGAGCAGGCGCACGCTCGGCCAGCGCCACTTCGACGTCCAGCTGATCGGCGGCATGGTGCTCCACTCGGGTGCCATCGCCGAGATGAAGACCGGCGAGGGCAAGACCCTGACCGCGACGCTCCCCGTCTTCCTCAACACGCTGGCCGGCAACGCCGTCCACCTGGTCACCGTCAACGACTACCTCGCCCGCCGCGACGCCGATTGGATGCGCCCGATCTACGAGGCGCTCGGCGTGACCGTCTCGGCGATCCAGGAGGGCGACGACCCGCCCGAGCGGCGCGAGAAGTACGCCTGCGACGTCACCTACGGCACCAACTCCGAGTTCGGCTTCGACTACCTGCGGGACAACATGGCCGGCTCGCTCGAGGAGTGCGTCCAGCGCGGCTACGACTTCGCGATCGTGGACGAGGTCGACAACATCCTGATCGACGAGGCCCGGACGCCGCTGATCATCTCCGGCCGCCCCGAGCAGGCCGCCGACCTCTACTACACCTTCGCTCGCCTGGCCAAGCAGATGACGGGCTCGGCCCACAAGGAGAAGCTCAAGTCCCTGGGCGAGTCGAAGGACACTCGTGACGCAGACTTCGACTTCGAGTACGACGAGAAGCACAAGACGGTCGCGCCCACCGAGCGTGGGATCACCAAGGCCGAGGAGTTCCTGGGCGTCGAAAACCTCTACCTCGGCGAGCACGGCACCCTGGTCAACCACCTGATCCAGTCGCTCAAGGCAGAGTCCCTCTACAAGCGCGGCGTCGAGTACGAGGTGGTCGAGGGCGAGGTGATGATCATCGACGAGTTCACCGGCCGCATCCTCGAGGGCCGCCGCTGGTCCGAGGGCCTCCACCAGGCGATCGAGGCGAAGGAGGGCGTCGCGATCAAGGAGGAGAACCAGACGCTCGCCACGATCACCCTGCAGAACTACTTCCGGCTCTACGAGAAGCTCTCGGGCATGACGGGCACGGCGCTGACCGAGGCCCAGGAGTTCATGAAGATCTACAAGGTCCCGACGGTCGAGATCCCGACCAATGTCGAGATGATCCGCGTCGATCAGAACGACGCGATCTACAAGACCAAGGACGGCAAGTGGAAGGCCGTCGTCGCGGAGATCGAGCGGCGCCACGAGGCGGGGCAGCCGATCCTGGTGGGGACCATCTCCGTCGAGACCTCGGAGATGCTCGCCGACCAGCTCAAGCGCCGGGGGATCGACCACGTCGTCCTCAACGCCAAGCCCGAGCACGCCGAGCGGGAGGGTGAGACGATCGCCCAGGCGGGGCGCAATGGCGCGGTCACCATCGCCACGAACATGGCGGGGCGCGGCGTGGACATCAAGCTCGGTGGCAGCCCCGAGGGCATGGCTCAGGCCGAGCTTCGCAAGCTCGGCCTCACGCCCCAGGACGAAAGCTACGAGGAGGAGCTGAAGGCCCTGATCGAGCAGTTCGAGTCGCAGATCCAGGCTCAGGCGGATGAGGTGCGCGAGCTCGGCGGGCTGTTCATCATCGGGACCGAGCGCCACGAGTCCCGCCGGATCGACAACCAGCTTCGCGGCCGCTCGGGCCGCCAGGGGGACGCCGGCGAATCCCGCTTCTTCCTCTCCGCCGAGGACGACCTGATCCGCCTCTTCGCCGGGGACCGCATCTACAAGATCCTCGACAGGCTCGGCCCGGTGAACGAGGAGGGCGAGGAGGAGGCGCTCGAGGCGAAGATGCTCACCAAGACCATCGAGAACGCCCAGAAGAAGGTCGAGGAGCAGAACTTCCTGATCCGCAAGCGGGTGCTCGAGTACGACGACGTGATGAACGAGCAGCGGCGCGTCATCTACAAGTACCGGCGCGAGATCCTCGAGGGCAAGGACATGTCGGACTCGGCGCGCGAAGGCGTGGGGGAGGTCGTCAGCTCATTGGTCGACGACTACACGCCGGGCGACGTGATCGAGGACTGGGACCTCGCGGAGCTCCAGACGCAGGTGCAGCAGCTCTGGCCCTCGACGGTCAACGTTGCAGGCATGGAGCTCGAGAACCTGGACCGGGAGGAGCTGCGCGAGAGCCTGCTCGCCGACGCGCTCGCCGCCTACGACCAGCGCGAACAGGACTTCGGCGACGAGATCATGCGCCAGCTCGAGCGGGCGATCCTGCTGCAGATCATCGACAACCGCTGGCGCGAGCACCTCTACGAGATGGACTACCTGCGCGAGGGCATCCACCTTCGCGGCTTCGCCCAGATCGACCCCCTGGTCGCCTACAAGAACGAGGGCTTCACGATGTTCGAGGCGCTCATGCACGCGATCTGGGAGGAGTTCGCCCGTCTCATCTTCCATGTCGAGGTCGAGGTCGCCCCGCGCGCGCAGGAGCAGTTTGCGCCGGCGCAGCAGGCGGGCGGATTCGACTACTCCGGCGGCACCGCAGAGCAGCCCTCGGCCCTCGGCCAGGCGGCGGTCGCAACTGCTTCCGGCGCTGATGCCGCGGCCGAGCAGGCCTTTGAGGAAGCCGCGGGCCCTGGCAACGGCGGCGGCGTCATCCCCGAGCAGGAGACGGTGGTCAAGGACGACAAGGACAAGATCGGCCGCAACGATCCCTGCTGGTGCGGCTCGGGCAAGAAGTACAAGAAGTGCCATGGGGCGTAACCGCGCCCCTCTTCAGGAGCGTAGGGCGAAGCCCGGAGCGACTTGTGTTGGGGCGCGGTTATCGCCCCAGCCTGATGGCGAAGCCGTCAACCGCTGACATGGCCCACCCGGGGCAGGAAATCGACGGCTTCGGCGGCATGCGGCTGCGGCTGGTGCAGACCGGGCGCGAGACGGACGGCGAGCTGCTGGAGATGGAGGCGAGCTACACCGGCGAAGCCGGGATGCCGCCCGCGCATCTGCATCCGAAGCAGGTCGAGCGCTTCGAGGTCATCGAGGGAGAGATGCGGGCGATCGTCGACGGCGAGGAGCGTCTCTATGAGGCGGGACAGAGCTTCGATGTCCCGGCCGGGACCTCGCACCAGATGGCCGCGGAGGGACCTACCCGGACGCGCTGGGAGGTGAGGCCCGCCCTGCGCACGGCCGAGTTCTTCGAGCGCCTCTTCGGCAGCGGGCCGGACAGCGCGAGCGAGATCGGCGAGCCCTTCTTCGCGGAGTTCGCTGAGGAATTCCGCCTCAGCGACTCCTAGCCGCCCTTCGAAACTTCTTCGGCGACCCGAAGCGCCCGGTTCAGCGCGGGCTCTTGGATGAGGCCGGGTCGATCGCAGGCCAGGTGGTGGCAGGGGAAGACGCCCTTCCAGACCTCGAGCACGGCACCAGCGAGGCCGGCCAGCTCGAACTCCCGGTGGTCCGAGTTGCCCGTGCCGGAGTCCCGTGCCCAACGCACCTTGACCCCGGCGCGGCCGGCTGCTGCGAGGATCGCCCCCTCGACTCCGTCGCGGACCCGTGGCTGGGGAGAGCGGAGGTAGAAGCGCCGGGCCAGGCCGACCTCATCCATCGAAAGCGCGAAGCGCAGGTCCCCTGACCGGCTTTCGGCCTTCACCTGCTTGACGAGCGCGGCCGATCCGGCGTGATAGGAGAGCCCGGTCACGTCCCGCTCCTCCGAGCCGGTGGCGACCAGCCAGATGTCGCAATCAGGTTTCAGGCCTGCGAGCTCCGGCGCGAGAGCGACCAGCACACCCACTCCGGAGGCGTTGTCGATGGCGCCGTGCCCTGGCGGGACGCTGTCAGTATGAGCCATCAGGATCCTCAGGCAGCTCGCCGGCGTGTCGAGCTTCCCCACGACGTTGCGGGAGCGGCCGCGCCCGGGCACGCGGAACGGGTTGACGCTCACGTCGAGGCCGGCCGCTCGGAACTGCCGGGCGACGTATTCGTGGGCCCGTCGCTCGTTCCCGCTCGTAGACGGCCGCGAGCCGATCTTGCCGGAGAGGTGGACCGCCGCCTGGTACGGGCTGGGGGCCTTCGACGCGGCTGACGGTGGGGTACCTGCGGCCGCGGCGAGGGCCAGCACTGCAATGGCGAGCGAAACCACCCCGCATGTGTAACAGCCATCCCGGTCCGCGTACTATGGGCCCGTGGAGAAGGCCACTGTAGGGAGCGACGGAACGGTCCCGGCGACTGCGGTCGCGCCCGAGAACGAGGAGGCGACCGAGGCCTGGAGCGGCGTGCTGTTCGAGCGCTTCGTCAAGTACCGCTACCTGGTCGTCGCGGGGCTCGCACAGCATGGCGAGGCCGCGATGCGCATGTACCCGCCCAAGCCCGGCGACCGCATTTTCGACATCGGCTGCGGGTTCGGGGACACCACCCAGGAGCTCGCCGGGATCGCCGGCGATGATGGCGAGGCGGTCGGCGTTGACGTCTCGGAGCCGTTCATCCAGGCCTCGATCGAGGAAGCGGCCGAGGCGGGCGTGAAGAATGTCGACTTCTTCGTCACCGACGTTCAGGTGGGGGACCTGAGGGGGCCCTACGACTACGCCTTCTCACGAATGGGGGTGATGTTCTTCGCGAACCCCGTTCAGGCCTTGCGGAACATCCGCGGCGCTCTCCGGCCAGGCGCCCAGCTGGTGGCGACGGTCTGGCGGCGCAAGCTGGACAACGAGTGGCTCTACCGGGCCGAGCAGGTGGCCGAGCAGTACCTCGAGAAGCCCGAGGAGCCCGAGGACGTGCGCTGCGGCCCGGGTCCGTTCTCTATGGCGAACGCCGACACCGTCTCCGAGCAGCTGCAGATCGCCGGATTCGAGCGCCCCACGTTCACTCGCTGCGATCTGCCGATCAAGATCGGCAACGACCTCGATCAGGCTGTCTCCATGAATATGGCCATCGGTCCCGCCGCCGAGTTGCTTCGGATCTGCCCGGCCGACGAGGTCGAGCGGATCCGCCCGAAGGTCGAGCGAGAAATCCGCGAGGTTCTGTCGGACTATCAGCAGGCCGACGGCAAGGTCAGCGCGCCGGCCTCGACCTGGATCATCAGCGCTACCGCGCCTGAGTAGGGGCGCCCTAGTTCCGCTGGCCGACGTTCTCGAGCGGGTTGCCGAGCGGCAGCCGGGCGAAGACGCGGAACCCGCCGCCCTCCATCGGCCCCGCTGAGAAGCGGCCCCCGAAGAGCTCCACCCGCTCACGCATCCCGATCAGTCCACGACGGGTCCCCACGGCAACCCCGCCAATGGCTCCCGGCCCATCGTCGGCCACCTCGAGCTCGACGCTCATCGGGTCGAAGCTGAGCCCCACCGTCGCCGACGCCCCCGACCCCGCATGCTTGAGGACGTTGGTGAGCGCCTCCTGGATGATCCGGTAGGCGGTCTGGTCGAGGATCGGCGGCAGGTCCAGGCGATCGCCCGATGTCTCCACGGTCACCGTGAGCCCGGCGGCGCGGCACTCGTCGATCATCTCGTCCAGGTGGGAGAGGCTGACCCGGTCGCGCTCGGGATGGGCGGCGTCGGCCGGGCGGAGCAGCCCGAGCAGCTTGCGCATGTCCTCGAGCGCGATCCGAGAGGTTCGCTTGATCTCCTCCAGCACCGCCCGTGCCTCCTCGACGTCGCCGCCGTCATCGATGGCGCGAATGCCGGTGGCGGCCTGGAGCGAGACGGCGGTGACGCCGTGACCCGCGGCGTCATGCAGGTCGCGCGCGATCCGCATCCGCTCGGCGACGACCGCCAGGTGGGCGGTCTCCTCCCGTTCGCGCTCCAGCGACCGGCGGATCCAGGACATCAGCAGCCCGGTGACCAGCAGCGTCGCGACGAGGACGACCCAGCGGGTGACGCCGTCCGCGAAGGTCGGGTGCTGGTCGATCAGCAGGATTGCGTCGGCCGCGCCGATCAGGCCGAGCTGGAGCAGTGCGTGACGCAGGTCGAAGAACCAGAAGGCGAACAGGGAGACCCAGAGGAAGAGGACCTCGTTGTCCTCGGTGCCCGTCATGTGGCCGCCCTCGAGCGTGGCGAGGGTGATCAGCGCGGTGCCCAGCGCTGCCGCCAGGCCGAGGGCGGGCTCGCTGACCCGCCGCCTGTTGAGCATCAGCACGCCGCACACCGCTGCCACGGCGCCGTAGCCCAGGATCAGCATGTCGGAGCCCTCCGCGGCGGGAGGCAGGGCGACGGTGACGCCGATCAGGATGGCGCCGCCGACGAGCAGCACCCCCGCGACGCGGGTCGCGAGAGCGCGGCCGCCGATCGTGGGAAGCGGTGGCAGCCCATGCGCGAGTTTCCGAAGCACCCAGTTCACTGGTTGCCGTTTGCGCTTGGAGATTCCGTTCTCCATCAGCCTCCCATCCGGGCCACACGGTAGAGGACGGTCCGGAATACCCTGTAAGGGGAAACCCGCAGACTTATGGCCGAAACGCTTCCAAAGGAGGGAATCTCCGCGCGCCTCGCAGAGATACGGGGGCAGCTGAAGCTGCTCTCGGATTACCTTTGACCCAGAGGCGCTGACTGAGGAGATCGATCGGCTGGAGGGGGAAATGCAGCGGCCCGGGTTCTGGGACGACCAGGCCAAGGCCGCCGAGATCTCGGCGCAGCACGCGCGGGCCCAGCGCCGGCTCGAGGGTTTCCGCTCCCTGAGCCAGGACGTCGGTGATCTCGCTGAGCTGGCGGAGCTCGCCGCCGATGACGAGGAGATGGCGAGAGAGCTCACCGGCCAGCTCGAGTCGGTCGAGCGGCGACTTGCCGAGCTCGAGGAGGAGCGGCTCTTCTCCGGGCGCTTCGACGCAGGCGACGCGGTGGTCACTGTGAACGCCGGCGCGGGCGGCACCGACTCCCAGGACTGGGCGGAGATGCTGCTGCGCATGTACCTGCGCTGGTCGGAGCGACGCCGCTTCAAGGTCGAAATGAAGGAGGCGTCCCCGGGGGAGGAGGCCGGCCTCAAATCCTCGACCTTCGTCGTGCGCGGCGAGAACGCCTACGGCCTGTTCGCGGCGGAGCGAGGCGTCCACCGGCTGATCCGGATCTCACCCTTCGACTCGTCGGCCCGCAGGCACACGAGCTTCGCCCAGGTCGAGGTGGCGCCGCTGGTCGAGGGCGACGTCGACGTGGAGATCGACGACGCGGACATCCGCGTGGACACGTATCGCGCCTCTGGTGCCGGCGGCCAGCACGTCAACAAGACCGACTCGGCCGTCCGCGTAACGCACGTCCCGACGGGGATCGTCGCGCAGTCCCAGAACGAGCGCTCGCAGATCCAGAACAGGGCGACGGCGATGCAGATCCTGCGCTCCCGGCTGCTCGAGCGCAAGGAGCTGGAGCGCGCCGAGGAGCTGGCCAAGGAGCGCGGGGAGCAGAAGTCGGCGGAGTGGGGTTCGCAGATCCGCAGCTACTTCCTGCACCCCGACCAGCGGGTGAAGGACCATCGCACCAACTTCGAGGTGGGGGACACCCAGCGGGTTCTCGACGGGGACATCGACGGTTTCGTTCGCGAGTACCTGAACTACGCCGCCGCCCACTCCCGCCCGGCAGCTGACACCTAAGCGTGGGCTCTGCGAAGACCTCCACCGTTCGCAGCTCGGTCGGCGCATCGGAGAGCTTCGACACCGTCGAGGCGGCCGCCGAGGCCGCCGATCGGGCCCGCGCCGGCCTCGATCCGCCCTGCGATCTGGCAG
>CAVXQO010000024.1:0-163721 GCA_963763985.1 uncultured Solirubrobacterales bacterium
GACGAGGTCGGGGCTCTCGGCCTCGAGCACCTTGGCCAGGGCGTAGCCCGTGGCGCAGACGTCCGAGCCGGTCAGGGCGTCATCCGTGAGGTGGACGGAGCGGTCCGCGCCGAGCGCGACGGCCTTGTGCAGGGCGCGCACGGCGCTCTCCGGGCCCATCGTCACGGCGACGATCTCCTCGACGTCGGTGCCACCCTCCTTGACCTGCATCGCGGCCTCGAGGGCGTGGGTATCGAAGGGATTGAGGTTCTTCTCGCCTGAGCGGTCCAGGCGCTTGGTCTCCGGATCGATCCGCTTGTCTACGGCGGCGTCCGGGACCTCTTTGACGAGCACGCAAATCTTCAAGGTTCGGGTCCTCTCTTGAATCGGGTGCTCCCCGGGGAGGAGCCCCATCGCTCAACGGGCGGCGCGGGATATTAGCGGCTGCCCCGACTGGTTGACTGACCAGTCAATCGGCTTCGACCGACCATGCTAGACGGCCGGCTACCCGAACGCGCTAGTCGCTGAACCTGGCGACCAGGGGCTGTCCGCCCGGGGCGCCGGACAGGCGCAGGACGGAGACGTGATTCGGGTCGACCGGGATCGAGCCCCCCGAGCCGCCCCAGGTGTCCAGGTGGAACCAGCGCAGCGGGATCTGGCTGCCGTCGTCGGTGACCAGCTCCGCGCCGGTCACCCCGGCGCGATGCGACTGGTCCACGTCGATGTGGACCCAGGAGGGCGAACCCTCGTAGCTGAACACGGTGCCGACATGGGTATCCCCCGCCCTCAAGGCATACGACTCGAACTCCTTCCCGTGCGCCTCATCGAGCGTGTGCCGGTAGTGCGAGGCGAGACGCAGGTCCGGAGCGACGATGGCGAGCACGATCGCGGCCGCGGCGAGCGCCGCGGCGGCGGGCGCGAGCACGAGCCGCAGCCGGCGCCGGCGCTTGGGCTGGGGAGCCGGCAGCACCTCGTCCAGGACCCGCGACTCGAACCCCACCGGGGGCTCTCGGCGCGGAGAGAGCAACAGCAGCTCGTCGGCGACTTCGGAGTATTTCTCGACCTCCGCGCGGCATTCCGGGCACTTGGCCAGATGCTCGAGCGCGCGACCGCGCTCCTCGCCCTCGACGGTGCCGAGGGCAAGCTCGACGGCCAGCTCGCGGGTCTCCTCGCAGCGCGCGTCCATTACTCGTGCACCTCCAGCTCCGAGCGGAGCTTCAGCATCGCGGTCCGGATCCGCGTCTTGACGGTGCCCAGCGGCACGTCGTCGAGGACGCTGATCTCCCGCGCCGTCCGCCCCATGTAGGCCGACAGGACGAGAGCGCGGCGCTGATCGTCGGGCAGTTCGCCGATCGCCGATCGCAGCTGGGCGCGCTCGTCCGGTTGCACAGCCATCTCGTCCACCGCCGGCGTCTGGGACTCGATCGACAGCTCGGCCGCGATCACCTCGGGATCGACCGGGTCGAGGCGCTTCATCCTGGTCACGTCGATCGCGAGGTTGCGGGCGATGGAGAGAAGCCAGGTCGAGACCCGGCCCTTGCGGGCGTCGTAGTTGCCGGCGTGCCGGTAGACGCGGGCGAAGGTCTCCTGGGCGACCTCCTCCGCGATCGGCGGCTGGCGGACGATGGTCATCGCCAGGCCGTAGACCCGCCCCTGAAAGCGGCGGACGAACGCCGCCGCCGTACGCGGGTCACCGGTCGCGAAGCCGGCGAGCAGTGCCTCGTCGGAGGGGTCCACATCCATTCCTACGTTGGACTCGTCGCCTGGGATTGAGGCAATCCCGGCTGCCGTCCACGGCGTAATACGTGCGAGGGGGGACAGAAAACGACCCCCCCACGGTAAAGGAGCACTCTTGAAGCGCAGACATCGTTTGATTCTCGCCGGGGCCTGTTCAGGCGCACTCGCCGTCGGAGTGGCGGCCTGCGGCGGCAGCAGCGACAGCTCGAGCACCTCCGCGAGCCCACGCCACCGCCGGCAGCCACCAACGCCAAAAGCGCCCAGGGCGGTGCGACCGCGACGACCGGCGGTACCGCTGCGGGCGGCACCAGCAGCTCGGGCGGCGGCGGCTACGGGTACTAGGACGGCTTCGCCACCAGGTCGCGGCCACAGGCGGCCGCCCTGCATTAATCGCTTCGGGCTTCGCCCTTCGCTCCAGCATGGCGCGGCCTGGTGGCCGCTTGAACGAACTCCACGATCTCGTCGGTGGCCGCGCCGGGCGTGAACACCTCCGCGACGCCGAGCTTCTTGAGCTCGGGAATGTCGTCGGCGGGAATCGTGCCGCCGACGGTGACGACCACGTCCTCGGCGCCCTGGTCGGAGAGGAGCTCGACCACCCGCGGCACCAGGGTCATGTGGGCCCCGGAGAGGATCGATAGGCCCACCGCGTCGGCGTCCTCCTGGATCGCCGTCTCGGCGATCTGCTCGGGCGTCTGGTGCAGGCCCGTGTAGATCACCTCCATGCCCGCGTCGCGCAGCGCGCGGGCGATGATCTTCGCCCCGCGGTCGTGGCCGTCGAGCCCGGGCTTGGCGACCACGATCCTGATTTTTCTGACGGTGTCGGTCGGCACTATTCAGTGATCCGATGGTTCGAAGGCGACTTAACCGTAGTTGAACAGGAAGTTTCTACGGTTTCCAGGGCGGTATTCCGATACGAGAATGAGAAGTGAATAGGGGAATCGGTCCAACAGGAGGCGCAGCTGTGTACGACGTTCTCTTTCTAGATCGCATGCATGGCGAGAGGGTGCTGGCGAGCGGCCTCGATCACGACGACGCCTGTGCCGTCGCCAGGACGGAGTCCGAGCGACGTGGCATCGGCCGGATGTTCCTCGCGGGGTCCGAGCTCGGCCCCGTCGGCGACGTCATCGTGATCGTCGAGTCAAAGCGGCACGCCGCCTAGCCGGCCGCTTCTTCGTTTAGTCGCCTCGCCTCGCGATCCTGCGGAGTTCGCGCGCCAGCTCATTGGGATCGACCGACTCCTCGTCTCGCCCCTTGCTGTCCTCGGCGGACGCGTTGGGTCCGGGTGGGGGCGGTTGGGACCTGGGTCCGTGCCGGTAGTGCCAGAGCATGGCGTCGAGCACCGCCTGCGGCACCTGGTCCGTGGCGTTCAACGGCTGGCCCTTCGCGGCGGCGATGTTGGCCGCGGTGGCCGGATTGACGCCGGTGAGGTTGACGTTCGGGAGGATCGCGTTGTAGGGCGCCGAGTTTCCGGGGTTCGGGGTGAGGGCGTCATAGAGGGGGACGGCGAGCGCCTCGCCGAGGTTGACGGACCCGCAGGCCCGAGATGATCTCGAGCGTGCGCAGGAACGAGAGCTGGTCGTAGCGGTTGTGGACCACCGCCCCCTGCTGGGTGTAGGGGCTGATCGCCAGAGCGGGAATGCGTGGGCGTCGACGTGGTCGGCGCCGTTCTGGAGTCGTCCTCGACGACGAGGATCAGCGAGCTGTTCCAGATCGAGGAGTGTGAGATCGCGCAGACGATCTGGCCAAGGGCCCAGTCGTTGTCTGCGATATCCGCATTCGGCGTGCGCTTGCCGGGGGAGAGACCCTCGGTGTGATCGAGCGGCAGCGAGAGGTAGTTGAAGGTCGGGACCGAGTTGGTTGCCAACTGGGCCTGGAACCTGCTGTTGAAGCAGGTGAACCTGGACGCGTCTCCGGGCTGGGCGCCGGGAGGCAGGCTCGAGTCGTAGACGTTCCCGTCCTTCGGGCCGATCGCCGGCGTGTCGAAGATCGAGACGTCGCTGTCGTAGCAACCGCCGTTCAGCTGGACGTCGGTCTTGGTGATGCTGAACACCTGAGCGTTCTCCGCGGTCTGCTCGGGGGACCGGTCCCTGTCCGGGAAAGGCGAGATGCCGGCCAGAGCCTCGCCGTAGTTGTAGAAGGAGACGCCCTCCTGCAGCATCCGCTGGAAGATGTAGCCCTTCGGCGGCGCGCTGACCTCGTAGGCGCCGAAGTCGTAGGGCCGGTTGCGGCCCGCGTAGTTCTGGTGCCAGTTCTTCGTCACGTAATCGGAGACCGCGCCCGCCGCCGTCCAGTAGTGGCCGTCGATCGACGCCTCGGAGTTCGCGTACACGTGGTCGAGCAGCGGGAACCGCTGGACCAGCGCGTGGAGGTTCGGCGTGATCGAGTTGCCGAAGAGGGTCAGCGCCGGGTCACCGTCTCCCCGGGAGTCGTCGCCGAGAACCTGGTCGTAGGTCCGGTTCTCGCGGACGATGTAGAAGACGTGCTTGATCGGCCCATCCGCTCGGATCGGGGTATCGGCCGGCGCGGTGCGGGCATCGGCGGGCACCACCTGCCGGTCGCTGATCGGCGTCAGCTTGCGGATCTTCTTGTCGCTCGGATACTTCAGCACCCCGGAGGCGCCGTCGACGATCGAGGGCAGGTACTGGTCTAGGTAGTTGTCGTCGCCCGTGTTCGGGTTGGGCCCGCCCGGGTTCGGTCCGACCCCGAGACCTCTGGCGGAGACCCAGACCAGCTGGCGGCGCTTGGGCGTCGCCGCCGCCATCGTCGGATAGGACCCGGTCGGTATGCGGCCGACCAGCTGGAACGGCCTGGCCTTGCGCCCGCGCGACTTGCCCTTCCCCTTGTGCTTGGCGGCGGACACGGCGCCGCGACGCTCTTCTTGCCGCCCTTCCCCTTCTTCTTCTTGCCGGGCGGCTTCCCGCCCTGGCCGCAGCGCTTCCCCTTGGAGAGGGCGAAGATCGCCACCGCGTCCTCCCCCGAATCGGCCGAGAGCAGGTCGCAGCCGTCGGGTGTCACGCTCAGGTAGGTCGGTGAGGTGCCGATCCCCTGCGAGCGCTCGACGGAGAGCGTTCTCGCCACCTCCATCGAGTTCGTGTCGATCACCGTGATCGTGTCCTGGTTCGCGTTTCCGACGAAGGCGAAATGGGACTTCGGATCGACGGCGATGCTCTCTGGATGCGAGAGCGGCGGCGCGACCGTGATCGTCTTGACCACCTTGGCCGCCGCAAGATCGATCGCCGAGACGGTTCCGCCCGTCTCGCTCGTCACCAGGCCGGTCTTTCCATCGGTCGTGATCCCGGCCCCGTACGGGTAATGGCCGACCTTGACGTACCGGACGCTGCCGTCGCCGTGTCGATCACGGCCGCGGCGTCCGCCAGGTTGAGGGCGACCAACAGGGTGCGCCCGTCGGGGCTGACCGCGATGTCACGCGGCCACGACCGGTGAGCCACCGTGCCCGGGGGAAATCCTGGACGGCGGGTGCGTCGCTTGGTGGCGGGACGGGGATGATCCCGGCCCTGGTTGCGGCCCCGGTCTTCGGGTCGTAGTGGAGCACGTGGATCACATCGCCCTCACTCCCGGGGACGCCGGGGTCGGTCTGCTCGGCTGCGTGCGATGAGTTCGCAACACCCGAGACGTAGGCGGTGTGTCCGTCCGGGGACATCGCGACCCCGCCGCTCAGGCCCGGGAACGGGATCGTCTGGACCAGGTTGCCGACCTTGCGGCCGGCGCGGCGGTTGCAGCGCTTGGAGCCGGTCTGCTTGGCCTCGGCCGCGTGGCTTGATCCGGCGGCGGTTTTTGTGGTCGCCGTTTGCCTTGGCTTCTTGCCCTTGCCCTTGTGCTTGGGGCACGGTGTCTTCGCGACCTGGACGATGCGAACGTCGTTGCGCCCCCGGCCGGTGGACAGAGCCCAGAGGAAGCGCCCGTTGGTGGTCAGGGCCCCACCCGTCGGCAGGTTGCCGAGTGGGGTCAACCGGCCCTCGGGCTCGAGGTGGCGTCCCGACGGCTGGATGCCCGTCGAGGGCCCGATCACACCCAGGGGATCCTGCGTAACGCCGTAGGCGACGGTCGCCCCGAGCGCAACGATCAGGGCGACGAGTCCCGCGAGCCTTCCCGGCCTAACTCTCCTCACGTGACGGTACTCATACCACCACGGCCGTTCACACGGGCGGCCGCAACTGAGGCCCCCTCGACGTTTTGTCACAAGGGGGCCGAAAGACGGCCCGCCACGGGAACGAAATCAACCGAAGGGGGCAGCAGATGAAACGATTTCGAAGGCCGAGCCCGGCGCTTGTGCTCAGCATCGTCGCCGTGGTGATGGCGGTGACCGGGACCGCGATGGCGGCCGGCACCCTGAAGCTGGCCGATTTCGAAGGAACTAGTCGTGACAGGCTCGCCGGCACAGGCGTGATCCAGTTCGCGGCACAGTCCTACGACACCGGCACCTCGGCGAAGTTCGACGACATCCACACCTACACCGTCAAGTGCGAGCTGGCCAAGAAGGCCACCTCGGGCGGGTTCAAGTGGACCGACAACCCGCCGCCCAAGCCGGGCAACCAGGGCACCACGGACATGCAGCCCGACTATCAGGTGCTCGACCAGTACCCGAACGGCGGCGGCTACGTCGTCCGGATGTACATCAGGCCTGGCGGGAGCGCTGAGCATCAGCATCTCGCCGTGTACGCGAATTGCGTCAAGTCGAGGCAGCAGAACGGCGTTCCTCCGAGCTGACGCTCGGAGACGAGCAACTCGGAAGGGGCCGGCACCGCCGGCCCCTTCTGTTTCCAGAGCCGCGCCCGACTAGAAGACCGGCAGCTCGGTGTAGGAGCCGAAAACCTGCTGGAGGGCCGCGACCATCTCGCCCTCGGAGACGCGGGCCCGGGCGCAGTCGAGAATCGGCGGCATCAGGTTGGCGTCGGTGGCGGCGGCCGCCCTCAGCTCCCCGAGCGCTCTCTCGACCTCGGCCGAGTCCCGGCGCGCCTTGGTGGCCTCCACCCTCCCCTTCTGCTTGCGCTCGAGCTCGGGATCGATTCGCAGGATCGGGATCTCCTCATCGTCCTCCTGCACGTAGTCGTTGACGCCGACCACGATCCGCTGCTTCGAGTCCACCTCCTGCTGATAGCGGAATGAGGCGTCGGCGATCTCGCGCTGGGGGAAGTTCTGCTTGATCGCCTCGACCATGCCGCCGAGCTCGTCGATGCGGGCGAAGTACTCGTACGCCGCCCGCTCCATCTCGTCGGTCAGGGTCTCGACGAAGTAGGACCCGCCCAGCGGGTCGATCGTGTTGGTGACCCCGGTCTCGTGGGCGATCACCTGCTGGGTCCGCAGGGCGATCCGGACGGCCTCCTCGGTCGGCAGGGCGAGCGCCTCGTCGTAGGAGTTCGTGTGGAGCGACTGGGTGCCGCCGAGGACGCCGGCGAGCGCCTCGATCGCGGTGCGGATGATGTTGACCTGGGGCTGCTGCGCGGTCAGGGAGACGCCGGCGGTCTGGGTGTGGAAGCGCATCCGCAGCGACTCGTCGCGCTTGGCCCCGTAGGTCTCGCGCATCTCCCGCGCCCAGATCCGGCGGGCGGCGCGGTACTTGGCGATCTCCTCGAAGAAGTCGATGTGGGCGTTGAAGAAGAACGAGAGCCGCGGCGCGAAGTCATCGATGTCGAGCCCCCGCTCGATCGCCTGCTCGACGTAGGTGAAGCCGTCCTTGAGCGTGAAGGCGAGCTCCTGCTGCGCGGTCGAGCCGGCCTCGCGGATGTGGTACCCGGAGATCGAGATCGGGTGCCAGCGTGGCATGTGCTCGGTCGACCACTCGATCATGTCGCCGACCAGGCGCATCGCCGGCTCGATCGGGAAGCACCACTCCTTCTGGGCGATGTACTCCTTGAGGATGTCCGTCTGAATCGTGCCCCCGAGGCGCTCCGGCGGCACTCCCTGCTCCTCCGCCGTGCAGACGTAGAAGGCCAGCAGGATCGCCGCCGGGGCGTTGATCGTCATCGAGGTGGTGACGCTCCCCAGGTCAATGCCGGCGAAGAGCGTCTCCATGTCGTCGAGCGTGTCGATCGCGACGCCCTCGACCCCCACCTCCCCGAGCGAGCGGTCGGCGTCGGAGTCGAGGCCCATCAGGGTGGGCATGTCGAAGGCGGTCGAGAGCCCGGTCTGGCCGTGGTCGAGCAGGTAGTGGAAGCGCTCGTTGGTCTCCTCGGCGGTGCCGAAGCCGGCGAACTGGCGCATCGTCCAGAGCCGCCCCCGGTACATCGACGGGTAGACGCCACGGGTGTAGGGGAACTCGCCCGGATAGCCGAGATCGTGCTCGGGGTCGGCCCCGTCGCGATCCTCCTCGGTGTAGAGGGGCTTCACCTCCTGGCCGGAGATGGTCTCGAAGAGCGCCTCGCGCTCCTCCAGGCGCTCGAATACACCTCAGCCAGCCACTCGTGTGCGCGCCGCCGCGCTTCCGGTTCTACCGCCATGAGGGAAGTCTAAGCGGTCGCTAGGACGCGACCTGCCTTCGAAGTTTCAGTCAGGCCGGATGAGCGGCCCGCCGGGACTCGAGAAGCGCGGCATCTGCTCGGTCGATCAGATCGTCGAGTGTCTGCTCCGGTTGAAGCTCCGCGAGCCCGACGGAAACTGCGCGCCGTGCTGCGCCGACCATCTCCTGGATGCTCTTGAAGCGCTTCTCGGCCTGGTCGAGATCGAGGCTGGAGATGGCGCAAACGAACTCGTCGCCGCCGAAGCGGACGATCGGCTCGTACGAGCGGATCTTCGAGCGAATCGCCGCGACCACGCTCGGAGCAGATTGTCCCCGGCCGGGTGGCCATCGCGATTGTTGACCTCCCGGAGGCCGTCGACGTCGACGAACGCCGAGCACCAGAGGCCATCGCTGCGCCGCGCGCGATCGATCTCGGCCTGGAGGGCCGCGTCGCCGGATCCTCGCCGGAATGCGCCGGTGAGCTCATCCAGATGCGCGCGACGAAGCTCCGCGAGTGCCTCCTCGCGCTCCTGCGCCGCGCGCTGTCGGTCCGTAGCCGCCTGGGCGCGGTCATCCGCCGCTCGGGCGCGGTCGCTCGCCGCTTGGGCGCGGATCTCGGCTGCGTGCGACCAGGGCGGAGCGCAGCGGCGAGCGCGGGATCCCATCTTCCGCTCGAGCTTTGCGGATTCGCGGTCGCGCCGATCGGCGTCGCCGTCACGGGTCTGCGCGGTCAGGTCGCGGCGGGAGGCGATCTCATCGCGCTCGTTCGCCAGGCGGGCGCGGCGCTCGGCGGCGCTCGAGCGAGTCTCGGTAGACTCCTTCCGGTCTCTCGACCCCGCCTGGCGCTCGGCGAGACCCAAGTCGTGGGCCGTCTTTGCTGCCGTGCCGGGATGGTCCTCGAGCTCCCTGTCGGACATGGCCTGATCGCGGTCCGACGCCAGCTGGTCTCGATTCGAGGCCTGCTGGTCGCGGGCAGACAGCTCCTGGTCCTCGTCGGAGGCCGTCTGATCGGAGTCTGAGGCGGTCTGGTCGGTGTCGGAGAAGCTCTGGTCCGACGCCGCGACGCTGATCATCCGCGGCCTCGGAGAAACGGGTCAGATCAGGATCAGGCTTCCCCCATTTCCTTGGCCGGCGCGGCTTTCCCCGGCTTGTCTTTTCGGCACTGCTCTCCGATCCCGCGCCTGAGGTCGGGCACGTTGCCCGCCGACGAAGCGCTTGAAGATCAGGAGTTTCGCACATGCGAGCGCCAATTCCCGCCGGGTGTCGGGGTCAGCGGCGCAGGGAGCCGGAGACCCCGCCGAGCCGGCCGCTGTGGCGCCACTTGCTGCAGCGCCGGCGGCCGCGGCGAGCACGGTCGCGCCGGCGATCGCCAGCTTGCGGCCCAGCTTCTCGAAGCGCATCACTCGCCAGCCCTCCCGCCGCGCGATCTCGAGCAGGTCGGCGTCGGGGTTGACCACCACGGCGTGGCCGACGGCCCGGAGCATCGGCAGGTCGCTGGCCGAGTCGGAATACGCGTAGGAGGCCTCCATGTCGATGTCGTGCTTCTCCGCGAAGCGCTGCATCGCCTCGACCTTGCCCTCGCCGTAGACGAAGGGGCCATCCATCTCGCCGGTGTACTTGCCGTCCGCCCCGACCCCCCAGCGGGTCCCGATCCCGCCCTCCATGCCGAGCACCGCGGCCAGTGCCTTGACCAGGTCGTTGCCGGCCGCGCTGACGATGAAGGTGGCGCGGCCCTCGTCCTGGTGGCGATGCACCTCGTCGAGCATCTGCGGGTAGATGCGAGGCAGGATCCCGGCGAGCACCGCCGGCGCCATCCGCTCGACGTCGCGCTCGGGGATCTCGGCGAATATCCGCTTGGCGACGTCGAGGACGGCGCTCGTCTGCTCGTCAGACGAACCGCGCAGGCGGTAGCGCAGGTGGTCCCAGCCCCATTTGGCGAGCTGGCGGCGAGGAACGAAGCCACGCTGGTTGGCGACCCGCGCGAAGACCATGCCGGACGAGCCGGCCATCAACGTCTTGTCCAGGTCGAAGAAGGCTGCTCCGGGCATCGCCCGGAGCCTAGTCGTCGGCGATGCTCGCGCTAGCCCCCGTTGACCTCGACCACGATGGCGTCGCCCTGGCCGCCGCCGGAGCAGATCGCCGCGCAGCCGAGACCGCCGCCGCGGCGGCGCAGCTCGTGCACGAGAGCCCCGACGATGCGGGCGCCGGAGGCGCCGATCGGGTGGCCGAGCGCGATCGCTCCGCCGTTGACGTTCACCTTGTCCTCGTCGACCTCGAGCATCCGCACCGAGTTGATCGCGACCGAGGCGAACGCCTCGTTGATCTCCCAGAGATCGACGTCGCCCGGCTTCTTGCCGATCTTCTCGAGCGCCTGCATCGCCGCCTCCGCGGGCGTCCTGGCGAGATAGGCGAAGTCGTCGGCGACCTGGCCGTACGCGAGCACCGTCGCGATCGCGCTCTTGCCGTTCTTCTTCGCCCACTCGTCGGAGCGACCACGATCACGGCGCCGGCGCCGTCGTTGACACCGGGCGAGTTGCCGGCGGTGTGGGTGGCGTCGTCGCCGCCGACCGCCTTCAGCTTGGAGAGCACCTCGAGGGTCGTGTCCGGCCGGATCGCCTCATCGGCGGCGACCTCGTTCTCGCCCTTGCGCGACTTGACCGTCACCGTGACGATCTCCTCGGCGAGCTTGCCGTCCTCGGTCGCCTTGTGGGCGAGCTGGTGGGAGCGCTCCGCGAAGCGGTCCATGTCGGCGCGCGTGATCTCGATCTCGTTGGAGACCTCGCTGGCCTCGTTGATCATCTGCTTCTCGGTGAAGGGGTTGGTGAGCCCGTCGTGGGTCATCGCGTCGATCGCCGTGACGTCGCCCATCCGGAAGCCGAAGCGGGCGCCGGGCAGCAGGTAGGGCGCCTGGCTCATCGACTCCATGCCGCCGGCGACCCCGATCTCGAGGTCGTCCGCGCGAATCGCCTGGTCGGCGAGCCCGATGGCGCGCATGCTGGAGGCGCAGACCTTGTTGATCGTCTCCGAGGGAACCTCCTTCGGGATCCCGGCCTTGATCTGGGCCTGCCGCGAGGGGATCTGGCCCTGGCCCGCCTGGAGCACCTGGCCGTAGACGACGCCCTGGACCTCGTCGGCCTTCACGTCGGCGCGGTCGAGCGCCTCCGAGATCGCGGTGCCGCCCAGGTCGGTGGCATCGAGGGACGAGAGCCCGCCGCCCATCTTCCCGAAGGGGGTTCTGGCGGTGGAGAGGATGACCGTCTTCGACATCTGCGCCTTTCGTTGTGCCCGCGGCGTGTCCGCCGGCGATTCCCAAGTCAGAGCCCAATGCTAGTCATTGGCTATAATCTGCCGCCTCCGTGCGAGTCGAGGTCACAGACAAGCCGCTGTCCGAGGTCGATTCGGACCTCCTCGCTGTGCTGCTCTTCGACGGTGACGATCTGCCGGAGCCGCTGGCGGGCGCGCCCGGCTCGGACGACGTCAAGGGCGCGTACCGCAAGACGGCGCTGATCCATCCGGAGAGCCCGCGTCGCGCCCTCGTGGTCGGCCTGGGCGACCGCGACGAGTTCGAGCCCGAGCGCGCGAGGGTCGCGGGGGCGATCGCTGCGCGGACGGCCCGCTCGGTGGACGCGACCTCCATGGCGATCGCCGGGCCGGATTCCGAGGACCCGAGGGCGCTGGCGACGGCCGCGGTCGAGGGAGCGATCCTCGGCTCCTACCGGTTCGACCGCTTCAAGTCGAAGAAGGACGACGACGAGGATGGCGCCAAGGACCTCGATCAGCTCTCCGTGATCGGCGACGGCGGGATCGCGGAAGCGGTCGAGTCCGCCCGCGTCTCCGCCGAGGCCGAGAACTTCGCCCGCGAGCTCCAGGACCTGCCCTCGAACGTCGTCACCCCCTCCTACCTGGCGGGCCGCGCCAAGGCGATCGCCGACGAGCACCCGTCCGTCACCTGCGAGGTCCTCGGCCGCAAGGAGATCGCCGACAAGAAGATGGGCGGGCTCGTGGCCGTCTCGCAGGGCACCGCCGAGGAGCCCCAGCTGATCGTGCTGCGCTACCAGGCGGGCGGCGACGGCGAAACGCTCGGCCTGGTCGGCAAGGGCGTCACCTTCGACTCGGGCGGGATCTCGATCAAGCCGTCCGGCGGCATGCACGAGATGAAGATGGACATGTCGGGCGCCGCCGCCGTGCTCGAGGCCGTCTCCGCGATCGCCAAGCTCGAGGTCCCGATCAACATCCTCGCGGTGATCCCCTCGACGGAGAACATGCCGAGCGGCACCGCCGTCAAGCCCGGCGACATCATCACCCAGCTGAACGGCAAGACCGTCGAGGTCAACAACACCGACGCCGAGGGCCGCCTGATCCTCGCCGACGCCCTCGCCTACTCGGTCGAGCTCGGCGCGGACAGGATCGTCGACCTGGCCACCCTGACGGGCGCGGTGATCGTCGCGCTCGGCTCCACCTACGCGGGCCTGATCTCGAACGACGACGACTTCGCCGCCGAGGTCGAGGGCGCGGCCGGCCGGACCGGAGAGCTCGCCTGGCGCCTGCCCCTCCACCCCGAGTACAAGGAGCTCACCAAGGGCACCGCCGCCGACCTCACCAACGCCTCGTCGAAGCGCAAGGCCTCGACGATCTACGCCGGCTCCTTCCTCGAGGAGTTCGTCGACGGCAAGCCCTGGGTCCACCTCGACATCGCCGGGACCGCCTGGGACGTCGGCCGCGAGTACACGGGCAAGGGGCCGAGCGGCTTCGGCACGCGGCTGCTCGTCGACCTGGCGCGCTCGCTCGCGAGCTAGACCGCGAGCAGCCGCAGCAGGCGGCGGCCGAGCACACGATCGCCCTCGATCCTCACCCGGCCGCTGGCGATCCTGCCGAGCGCCCTGCGGCCTCGCGGCCGGCGCGGGTCCGGGACGCCGTGGAGGCGGCCCTGCAGGGTCGGCACCGTGGCGAAGTGGACGATGTCGGGGAGCCGACCGGAGATCACCAGGTCGGGCTTGCGCGAGTCGCCGTCCTCGACGACCACGCTGCGCGGCTTGAAGTGGATCCGCAGCGGCGAGAAGTCCTCGGCGAAGCGGAAGACGACGCGCCCTCTCATCTGGGCCGCCAGCTCAGGCTCACGGGCGATGCCTCGCTCGATCAGCCCGAAGATGCTCGGCGCGACGCCATCCTCGACCATCCGGCCGAGGCGGATCGTTGGGACTCTGCCGTTTCCGCTCACCCCCCGATCGTAGGCGCGGCGGAAGCTAGATCTCGAACAGGAGACAGGTGCTGGTGCCGGTGGCGAGCAGCTTGCCCGTCTCGACGGAGGTCAGCTTCGCCTCGGCGGTGGCGGTCTTCCGGCCCTTGTGGATCACGTCGGCCTCGGAGCGGACCGCGCCGGTGTCGCGGGTGATCGGGCGCAGGTACTTCACCTCGAGCGTCTGGCTCGTGTAGCCCACCCCGGCCGGACACGTCGTATGCACGGCACAACCGAGCGCGGAGTCGAGAATCGTCGAGGCGTAGCCGCCGTGGACGACCCCGATCGGGTTGTAGTGCTCCTCCCCGGGCTCGCCGATGAAGACGGCCCTGCCCTCCTCCAGCTCCTCGATCGAGAAGTTCATGACCACCGCGATCGGCGGCGGCGGGATCTCCCCGGACTGGATCGCGCGGACATAATCCAGACCCGCCATCCGGGCGCCAACTGCGGCGCTCGCCACCGGGTCCTGCCAGCTGATCGTCCGGCTGCGAGTCTTCGGCGCTGCATCAACGCTCACGGGCGCCCCCGGCGGCGGCGGGCGCGCTTGCGCCCGCCGTTGTCGCGATCCCTGCGGACCGGATAGCGAAGGTCGGCGAGGATCTCCTCGGAGCTGATTCGGACCTGCTCTGGATGGAATTCAAATCGCAGTGCTCTCATGACCGCGCCTCTTTCGTTTCGTTGGTTGCTTCACGCAACTACAACGAGCCGGACCCTACCATCGTGAGTTGCATGACGCAACTAAGTGTGCGAACATCACAGTCGTGCTGGGCAACGAATACGAGGGACAGACCTGCTCCATCGCCCGCAGCCTCGAGCTGGTCGGTGAGCGCTGGACGCTGCTGGTGGTGCGGGAGATCTTCCACGGCCGGCGCAAGTTCTCCGAGATGCAGCGGTCCCTCGGGGTCGCCCGGAACGTCCTCACGGCCCGCCTCCAGCGCATGGTGGACGAGGACATCATCGAGCGTCGCCCCTACAGCGAGCGGCCCGAGCGCTACGAGTACTTCCTGACGGAGAAGGGGCTCGACCTCTGGCCGGTGATGACGGCGCTGATGTTCTGGGGCGACAAGTACGAGCCCCTGCCGGACGGGCCTCCCGTGCTCGTGATCCACAAGGGCGAGTGCGGCGGCGTGATCGACGAGCGCCGGATCTGCACGAAGTGCGGGAAGCCGCTGACGGTCCGCGAGACCCGCGCCGTCG
Source organism: uncultured Solirubrobacterales bacterium (assembly GCA_963763985.1). Lineage (GTDB taxonomy): Bacteria > Actinomycetota > Thermoleophilia > Solirubrobacterales > 70-9 > DASUPK01. The sequence continues at coordinate 14,607 of CAVXQO010000024.1, forward strand.
ACGGACCTGGAGCCGAAAGCGGCCGCCAGGCCGGTCGCTGCCGGAGCGTAGGGCGAAGCCCGTAGCGACTTATGCCGGCCGGCCGCTTGCGGCCGCGTTCTGGTGGCGAAGCCGTCCCTAGACTCCCCCGCTGATGGACTTCGACCTGACCGACGAGCAGCGCCTGCTGCGCGACACCGTCCGCGACTTCGCACGCAAGGAGGTCGCGCCGGTCGCCGAGGAGCTCGACCGCACCAAGTCCTTCCCGTACGAGCTGGTCGAGAAGATGGCCGGGCTCGGGCTGATGGGCATCCCCTTCCCCGAGGAGTACGGCGGCGGCGGGGCGGACACGCTCGCCTACGCGCTGGCGGTCGAGGAGCTGACCAGGATCGATTCATCGGTGGCGATCACGATGGCGGCCCATACCTCGCTGGGGACGATGCCGATCTACCTCTGGGGCACCGACGAGCAGAAGGACGACTGGCTGCCGCAGCTCTGCAGCGGCCAGAAGCTGGCGGCGTTCGGGCTCACCGAGCCCGAGGCGGGATCCGATGCCGGGAACACCCACACGCGGGCGGAGCTCGATGGCGGCGAGTGGGTGGTGAACGGCGCCAAGCAGTTCATCACCAACTCCGGCACCGACATCTCCGGCTGCGTGACGATCACCGCCGTCACCGGTCAGGAGAACGGCAACAAGGAGATCTCCAACATCATCGTCCCCAACGGGACCCCCGGCTTCGAGGCCGGTGAGCCGTACCGGAAGATGGGCTGGAACGCCTCGGACACCCGCCCGCTGACCTTCGACGACTGTCACGTTCCCGAGGGCAACCTTCTCGGACCGCGGGGCAGCGGCTTCAAGCAGTTCCTGGCGATCCTCGACGGCGGGCGGATCGGCGTCGCGGCGATGGGGGTCGGGCTGGCGCAGGGCGCGCTCGACGAGGCGATCTCATACTCCAAGGAGCGCCAGGCTTTCGGCCAGCCGATCGGCAAGTTCCAGGCGATCCAGGCGAAGATCGCCGACCTCTCCGCCCAGATCGAGGCGGCGCGCTTGCTCGTCTACCGCGCGGCGATCCTCAAGGACCGCGGCGAGGCGTTCACGCTGACGGCGGCCCAGGCGAAGCTGATCACCGGCCGGCTCGCGGTCAGGGCGACCGAGGAGGCCGTCCAGATCCACGGCGGCTACGGCTACATCGAGGAGTATCCGGTCTGCCGCTTCTACCGCGACGCCAAGATCCTCACCATCGGGGAAGGCACCGACGAGGTGCAGCAGATGGTGATCGCGCGGCAGCTGGGCGTCTGACTAGTCCTTGATGCAGGGGGCCGCGCAGCGGCCACCCGTTTAGTGGCGAAGCGGGTCCCTAGTCCTCGGCCGGGACGGCAGTAATCTCCTCCGCGCCCTGCTCGGCGACCTCGGCCGCCCTCCCCTGCCCCTCGCGGATCCCCCAGTGAGCACAGAGCTCGAGCTCCTGTAGCGCCGTGAGCGATTCGTTCGGGCGAAAGCGCGGAGCCTCGCGGGTCCAGTCGCGCTCGTAGGCGGCCCAGAGGCGGCCGGCCCCCTCGGCGACGTGCTCGAAGGGGATCGCCGTGCAGCCCGCCAGCGGGCCGAGCCGGATCAGAGCCCAGCGGGGCTCGCCGTCATTTGCGTCGACGTGGATCCCGGCGATCCGGCCGAGGGTCTTGTTCTCGAGGCCGTCGATCTGCATGCCGTCCCACGCGAGCGCCTCCTCGAGGCTCGGGAGTTGTGGCTTGCCGCGCTCCTTGCCCTTGTCGGTCGACTCGGTCTCAGCCATCCTCGCGCTCCAGTAGGTCCCTGGCGGCGCTGGCGGGATCTATCTCCCGCTTGACGACGCGGTCGAGGAGTTCGCGGACCGATGCATCGTCCGCGACGGCCTCCTCCAGGCGCCGCCGCATCCTGGATGCTGCCAGCTCCATAACCTCGTTGCGGAGGTTACGGGCGCGCCTTTCCTCGAGCGTCCCCTCGGCCTCGATGTGCTCGCGGTGCTCGGAGATCTTCTCGGCGAGCGTCCGCCACGCCCTCGCCCTTGACCGCCTCCGTGCGGACGATCGGCACCCGCCACGAGGTGGGCGGGCCGAGCGAGAGGACGCCGCGGATCTCGCGGATCATCGTGTCGGTCATCGGGTGGTCGGCCTTGTTCACGACGATCACGTCGGGGATCTCCATCACCCCGGCCTTCAGGGCCTGGATCGAGTCGCCGGATCCGGGCATCAGCACCAGGACGATGGTGTCGCCGTGGTCGACGATGTCGATCTCGGCCTGTCCCACCCCGACCGTCTCGATGAAGACGTCGTCCTTGCCTGAGGCGTCCATCAGCAGGGCCGCCTGGAGCGTGGCCTCGGAGAGGCCGCCCAGCGCGCCGCGGCTCGCCATGGAGCGGATGAAGACGCCCGCGTCCAGGAAGTGGTCTGAGAGCCGGATGCGATCGCCTAGCAGCGCGCCCCGGGTGAACGGGCTGGAGGGGTCGATCGAGAGCACGGCGACCTGACGGTCGGCTTTCCGCATCTCGGCGGTCAGGGCGCCGATCAGGGTGCTCTTCCCCACCCCGGGCGGCCCCGTGACGCCCGACGATCCGGGCCTTGCCCGTCCGGGGGAAGACCTCGCGAACCAGCTCCCAGCCGGCCGGGTCGTCGTTCTCGATCAGAGTGATCGCGCGCGCCAGGGCGCGCTTGTCGCCGGCGATCAGGCGCTCGGCGAGGTCCGATTCGGTCTTCTGCGCCATCCGCCGCCCAGTCTAGGTCGGCGGCCGGAACCTAGAATCGCCGCCCGTGCTCCGCGCCCTTCGCTTCTATCGCCGCAACGGCATGCTCAACCTGCGCTACGGCCGCCTGCTGTGGCGGTATCTGTGGCGCAGGTTCCTCACGCCCGCCGGCTGGCGCTGGCAGACCGACGGCCCGGTCTTCTTCGGCAAGCACCTCCAGCTCCAGATCGCGAAGGGGGCGCAGATCCGATTCGGGCGCTTCTCCTGGATCGGCGACGGGACCAAGATCCGCAGTCACGAGGGTGTCGTCGAGATCGGCGCCAAGACCGTCTTCGGCCAGGAGTGCACGATCTCCTCGTACAAGCGGGTGAGGGTCGGCGAGCAGTGCGTGATCGCCGACCGGGCGATGTTCATCGACTTCGACCACGGCGTGGTCGAGGTCGAGCGCCCGATCCGCCAGCAGGGGATCTACACGCGGGAATGCGTGATCGGCTCGAACGTCTGGGTCGGCTACGGCGCCTGCTGCCTGCGCGGCGTCCGGGTCGGCGACAACGCGATAGTCGGCACCAACTCAGTCGTCACCAGGGACGTGCCCGCCAACGCGGTCGTCGGCGGCGTGCCGGCCAAGGTCATCCGGATGCGAGAGGCGCCTGAGGCGTTGAGGTGGCCGAACCCCATAGAACCACCACCCCAATAACGCTGATCTGCATATACTCAGTTCTGGGCACGGAGCCCGGGGGTATGTTTTCGGCAATGAGGCCAGAGGGGACAGATCGGAGAGGCATGAAGCGCACTCCACGGCGTCTGATCGGGATGTTCATCGCTGTTGCGGCCCTGCTGGCGGTGGTTCCTGCCTCGGCTCGGCGCTCACCTTCAGCTCGGTGTCCGCCGCCCCGACCAGCCCTCAGGCCGGCGCCCACAGCGACTTCCACATCCACATGGCTTTCACCGGCGGCCAGGTCAAGAACCTGACGGTCGGGCTGCCGCCGGGCATGGTCGGCGACCCGAACGCGACGCCGCTCTGCACGGTCGCCCAGCTCAATGCCGATGGCTGCCCGGCGAACACCAAGGTCGGCAGCGTGACCGCCAATGCCACGGTGACCGCGTCTCCTGATCCCAGCCACCACGGACGTCCAGGGAGACCTCTACAACCTCACGCCGCAGCCTGGCGAACCCGCCCGCTTCGGGATCGTCCTTCGCCCCCTCAAAAACGCTCTGTGCCCCCCTCTCCCAGTGGCAGTCTGCAATCTCCTGCCGACGATCCTGCCACCGGTCATCCTCCAGTCGGGCGTTCAGCTCAGGCCCGACTTCGGCCTCAACACGGTGATCAAGAACATCCCCAACAAGACTTCGGGGCTCGAACACGACCATCAACTCGCAGGACATCACGCTGTTCGGGAAGGCGCCGGGCACCGGCAAGCCGTTCATGCGCAACCCGACCTCGTGCGGCACCCACACGACGAACTTCTCGGCGGCTCCATATTCGGGCGCCTCCGACACCGACTCCGCCGACTTCACGACGAACGGCTGCGCCAATGAGGACTTCTCGCCCACCTTCTCCGCCTCCGTGGGCGGGGCCTCGGTTGGCAGCCTGACGAGCGCATCGACCTCGATCAACCAGGACGCAGACGAGGCAGGACTGGTCAAGGCGACGGTGCTCGTCCCTCCGCGACCTGGCCCCGAACGTCAACCTGCTCGGCTTCAGGTGCGCGCCGGCGAACTTCCAGGCCGGCACCTGCCCGGCCACTTCGATCATGGGAACGGCGATCGCCGCCTCCCCGCTGCTCAGCCAGCCGCTGATCGGCAACGTCGAACTGGTCGACTCGGGAGGCCTCCTCCCGAACATCGGGCTGGACCTGCAGGGTCAGCTCCACCTCCTGCTGCAGGGAGCGCTGAACGCGGACAAGAGCGTGGTCTTCGACGGGCTGCCGGACATCCCGATCTCGCGCTTCCAGCTCGCCTTCAGCAACCCGCCCGGCCTGCTGCATGGCGAACCGCGATCTCTGCACGCCGCCCCCGCCGGTCTTCCACGCGGACTTCATCGGCTACAACGGCGCGAGCTCCTCGGTCGACGCGCCGGCCGTCGTCGTAGATGGCTGCGGAGCCGGCAGCGAATGCGACCAAGTGCAAGAAGCACAAGGCCAAGAAGAAGAAGCACAAGCACCGCGCCGCCGAGTCCAAGAAGAAGCACAAGAAGAAGCGCTCCTGCAAGAAGAAGCACAAGAAGCACAAGAAGCACCGGAAGTAGCCCCGAGGCTAGAGCCGCTTGCCTGAGGCAAAGAGGAGGATCCCGCCGGCGAGCGCGACTCCTCCGGTGATCCAGAAGATCACACCGCCCGATGCGGCGGCCGCAGCGATCAGGGCGATGCCGACCACGACGAGGGGCAGGCCGAAGGAGATCGGCACGCTGACGTTGAGGCCAGGGCCGAAGTCCGGCGCCTTTCGCTTGGGACGCGCCTCGCGAGAGGGATAGACCTCTCGCCGGCCCTCAGGTAGCCGGGTCACGGCTACCCGCCAGCTCCGCGTAGATGCCCTCTGTCCGCTCCGCGACGTCGCCCCAGTCGAACCGGCTCAGGTGCTCGAAGGCCTCGGCGGTGAGCCGGCGGCAGAGCTTGGCGTCGTCCAGGACCCGAACGGTCATCTCGGCCAGCGACTGGGGATCGCGGGCGCGGAAGCGCAGCCCGACCTCGTCATGCGGGACGACCTCCCGCAGGCCGCCGGTGTCGGCGACGATGCAGGGGCAGCTCGACGCCATCGCCTCGAGCGCGACCAGGCCGAAGGGCTCGTAGATCGAGGGGACCACGCAGACGTCGGCGATCCGGTAGAGCGAGTGCAGCACGTCGTCGCCGATCCAGCCGACGAAGGTCCCGTGCTCCATCAGGCCGAGCTCCTCGGCCTGGCGGCGGAGCTCCTCCTCATGCGTCCCCGATCCGGCGACGACGAAGCGCGTCCTCGGCAGCCGGTCGATGATCTCTGGGAGCGCCTCGAGCGCTACCTGGAAGCCCTTCTCGTAGACCAGCCGGCCAACGAGCAGGACCAGGGACTCGTCCGGCTCGGCGAACTCGGCGCGGAGCCTGCGGAGCTGGTCGTCGTCTTGGGGCTGGAGGTCCTCGGGATCGATCCCGTTGGGGATCACCTCGATCGAGGCCTCGGGCACCCCGAAGACGTCGACGATCTGCTCCCGCATGAACGTCGAGCAGGCGATCACTCGGTCGGAGCGGTTGGTGATCCAGCGCTCGACGCCGTGGATGTAGGACTGCGGGTGCTTCTCGACCCACCCCTGGTGCCGGCCGTGCTCGGTGGCGTGGATCGTGGTGACGAGCGGGGAGTCGAAGCGCCGCGCCAGGTGGTCACAGGCGTTGGCGACCAGCCAGTCGTGGCCGTGGACCAGGTCGAAGTCGTAGCGATCGCCCAGCTCGACGCCGGCGGCCAGCATGTCCGAGTTCATGCGCTCCACCCAGGCGACGAACTCGTTGAGCTCGGCGGGCCTGGTCGGCTCCATGACCCGGTGGACGTGGACGCCGGCCATCGCCTCCTCGGAAGGGGACTCCTCCCCGCCGCGGGTGAGGACATGGACCTCGGTGTCGCGCTCCACGAGCGCCTCGGAGAGCTTCCGCACGTGTCGGGCCAGGCCGCCCTCGATCAGAGGGGGGTACTCCCACGAGAGGATCAGGACGCGGTTCATGGATAGATCATCTAGGGCTCGAGCAGCGGCGCCAGGCTCAGGTCTGGGGCGAGGTTGCGCACGCGTGCGTCGACTGCCTCGGGGGAGTCTATGGCCTCGAGCAGTGCCTGAGCGTGGGCGGTCGCCCTCGTATATGGGTAGTCACCGGCCTGGCCGCGGTGGTCCATGAACGCCCAGTCGCTCGACTGCAGCGCGAGCAGCTCCCTGGCGGCGCGCCGGGCCGAAGCGCCGTCCACGGCCCGGAGCGCCAACGCCCGCAGCAGGCGCAACTCGCTGCGGCGGGTCGCCCAGACCAGGTCCGAGACCGACGGCGAATCCCAGGTCTCCAGGCTCTTTCCCTCTCCCCAGCTGGCCACCGAGGCGGGGCGGTCCTCGCCCTCGTGCTCACGAAGGGCCTGGGGCAGCGTGAGCAGGCGCACGCCGTCCAGCTCGGCGCCCTTGAGCACCTCTCGCAGCCAGATCGGCCCCTCCGCCCACCAGTGGCCGAGCAGCTCGGTGTCGATTGCGAAGACGCAGAGACCCCGGCGGCCGCTGTCGGTGCGGTGGCGCTCCAGACGGTCGCGAACGGCGGCGAGGAACGAGGCGGCGTGCTCGGCCGCCCGCTTGGCTGCAACGGCGGGGTCGTAGGGCGCCCCGGAGATGGACCACAGCCGCATCCCGTTCGCCGACTGGCGGTGGTATTCGAGGTATGCCGGGTCCGACGGATAGCCCGCGTCCGACCAGACCAGCCGCACCGTGGGCCAGTCGATCGTGAAGGCGACCGGACCACCGGGCAGGCGGATCGGGGCGAGCGCCGCGGTGCCGCGTTCCAAAGAGCTCTGGTCGAGGCAGGTGTAGGCGAGGCCGCGCTCGGCGAGGATCCCCTCCAGGCCGGGGGCGTAGGCGCACTCGGGCAGCCAGAAGCCCGGGGTCTCGCCGAAGCGTCGCTCGTGGGAGCGAAGGCCGGCGTCGACCTGGAGGCGGCGCCCCGCCAGAGTGGCGAGCTTGGGAAGCACGGCGTGCGTTGCCGCGGATGCCATCAGGGCGATGCGGCCCTTCGCGTGCGCCTCCTGGAAGGCGCGCAGCGGGTTGCGGCCCAGCTTCCGCAGTCGCTTCATGGCGCGGGTGTAGTGGTCGGCCTCGGCCTTCGCCGCGGCGCGCACCGCGGAGCCGGCATCGGCGACGTCGCGATCTGCTGCGTCCACCCGGTGGCGGCGGAGAAAGCGGAGCATCCTCTCCCCCACGCCATCGGCCTCCAGCTGGTCGGCGAGCACCGGGGTGATCGTCATCGTCAGCCGCTCGGCGACGTCCAGCACCGGCAGATGGGAGCGCGCGAACGCGTCGAAGAGCCACTCCTCGCCGAAGGGGTAGGTGCCGAAGCCCTCCACGTAGGGCATATGCGAGTGGAGGACGATCGCGAGATCGCCCGCCGTCCGCTCAGGCATTACAGACCGCGACGAAGTCCAGCGCCCGATCGAGGTCGCCGGCACGCAGGCGGAAGTCCCGGGCGCTGATCGCCGGGATGAAGCGGTCATAGAACGGCTTGGTGAGATGGAGCGCCGGGTGGATCCGGTCCCAACCGGCCCGGATCGCGATCTCGTGGGCCCGGAGCTTGCGGGCGTGGAAGAGGCCGAACAGCTCGACGCGCTGGAAGTGCGGCGCCAGCAGCTCCCGGTACTGGCCCGCGTCGTACTCGCGCAGGTGCCAGGGGTTGTCCGATTTCTCGGCGCCCGGCGGCGCGAGGGTGAGGCGATTCGGGGTCGAGATGTACGCGACCGGGGCGATCCGCGCGATGCGCTCCAGCAGCCTGCCGGGATCGTGGATGTGCTCGATCGTCTGCAGGAAGACCACGGCATCCGCCTCGGTGAATCGGGTTGCGCTTCGCGCACCCTCGGATCAAACTCCTCCACGAGGCCGCGATGGAAGCTCAGGTTCGGCCGGCGGTAGCGGGCCCGGGCGTGGTCGAAGGCCTCGGGGTTGGCATCGACGCCGGTCACCTCCGCGGCGCGCTGCGCGAGCAGGTTCGAGCCGTACCCCTCGCCACAGGCGAGATCGACCACGCGCAGGCCGGCGCAGCGCTCGGCGATCCACTCGTAGACCGCGACGTGCCGCCGGTACCAGTAGTTCTCCTCGGGGACGTCGGGGAGGGTGCGCTCGCCGGTCAGCTCGAGCGGGGGGACGTCCTCAGGCTGGTTCTCCTGCACGTAGGTACGCTGGCCCTCGCTCACCGCGGGGACGTTAGACCGCGGCGAGTGAGCGATGAGTTTCGCCGCCACCGCGGGTCTTAGACGGGAAATTCAGGGACGGAAGGATCCGTGACCGAGAGCAGACTCACGACAACCTCAACGCCGGCAATAGAGGCGCGAGGGCTGACCCGCACCTTCAAGGGCGGGATCGAGGCCGTGCGCGGAGTCGATCTCGAGGTGCCGGAGGGCGAGGTCTTCGGCTTCCTCGGCCCGAATGGCGCCGGCAAGTCGACCGCGGTCCGGATGTTCTGCACGCTGCTGCCGCCGAGCGCGGGGAGCGCCATCGGTCGCCGGCCACGACGTGGTGGCCGATGGCGATGCGGTGCGCCGCAACATCGGGGTGGCGCTGCAGGAGATCGGGCTCGATCCCGTGCAGACGGGCCGGGAGCTGCTGGAGCTCCAGTGCGGCCTGTACGGGATCACGGGTGCCGCGGGACGTGACCGGGCCGCGGAGCTGCTCGAGCTGGTCGGGCTTGACCGATGCCGCCGACCGGCGGACCAAGACCTACTCGGGAGGGATGAAGCGGCGGCTCGACCTGGCGAGCGCCCTCGTTCACCAGCCGAAGGTGCTCTTTCTCGACGAGCCGACCACCGGCCTCGATCCGGCCTCGAGGCTGACGGTCTGGGAGGAGGTGAGGAGCATCAACGCGACGCGGCACCACGATCTTCCTCACCACCCAGTACCTGGAGGAGGCTGACGAGCTCTGCGAGCGACTCGCGATCATCGACGCCGGCGAGATCGTCGCCGCAGGGGACGCCCGAGAGCCTGAAGGCCGAGATCGGCAAGGACGTGGTCTCGGTCGAGCTCCACGGCGCCGACGCCGAGCGCACGCAGCAGGTGATCGGCGAGCTCCCGGGGCTCGATCGCGTGATCGCCGGAGCAGGACGCACTGGCGCTCTTCGTCGACGATGGCGCCGGATCGATCGCCGAGATCGTCCGGCGGCTCGACACCGCCGACGTCGAGGTCGGCTCGATCTCGGTCTCGCGGCCGTCTCTGGACGATGTGTTCCTGGAGGCGACCGGTCGCCGGCTGGAGGGTGCCGGATCGGATCACCCGGACGAGGCCGAGCTGAGCAGGATGAGGCCGCGGCCAAGGCGGTGGCTCCATGACCGAGGTCCTGCTGCTGGGCCGGCGCGCGGTGCGTGAGGTCGTCCGCTACCCGGAGGCGACGATCCCGACGCTCTTCATCCCGCTCTTCTTCCTGGCGGTGAACATCGGCCAGGTCTCCGAAGACCTTCCCGAGCAGCACCACCCCCTTCCTGCACGGCCAGGGGTACGTCGCCTTCCAGATGCCGGTCTCGCTGATGTTCGCCGTTGCCACGGCGACGACCGGGCTGGCGCTGGTGACGGAGATCGACGGCGGCTACTTCGACAAGCTGCTCGTCGCGCCGATCCGGCGCACCTCGCTGATCGTCGGCCGGCTCGGAGCCGACCTCGTCCGCGGCATCGCCGCCTCCACGGTGGTCCTGCTGGCGGGTCTCGCCTTCGGGGCACACATCGAGTCCGGTCCCGCTGGGCGCGGTCGTCTGCGTGCTGCTCGCCTCGCTCTTCGGGGTCGCCTACGCCGGCTTCGGGATCCTGGTCGCGCTCACCACCCGCAACGTGCAGGCGACCAACACCAGCTTCCTGCTCTTCTTCCCGCTGCTCTTCCTGACCCCGAACTTCGTGCCCTTCGACCGGCTCTCGCCGGTGATGGAGACTCTCGCCCGCATCAACCCGGTGAGCTACGTGATCGTCGGGCTGCGCTCGCTGATCATCGATGGCTGGGTGGTGGACAAGATCCTCGTCTGCCTCGGCGTGATCCTCGTCATGGGCGTCGTCCTGATCGGCCTCTCGCTGCGGGCGATCGCGAACTACGACCGGTAGAAGCGGGCAGCCCTAAGATCCCTCGCCGTGCCCGCGCCCTCGAGCCCCGAGCGGATCAAGGAGGTCAACGAGCGCTACCACGACGTGGCGGCCGCCTCGTACGACTCCAAGTGGGGCATCGACTTCGGGTCAGTGGGTCAGGAGCAGGTCTCGGGCAAGCTGCGCAAGGCGCTGGGCGGATGGCCGGATCGGCCGTTCGGCGACGCGCTCGAGATCGGCGCGGGCACCGGTTACTTCTCGCTCAACCTCCTGCAGGCCGGCGCGATCGAGCGAGCCACGGCCACCGACATCTCGCCGGGCATGCTGGCGACGCTGGAGGAGAACGCCGGGCGGCTTGGCCTCTCGGTTCGAACGGCGGCGGCCGAGGCGGAGACCCTCCCCTTCCCCGACGAGAGCTTCGACCTCGTCTTCGGACACGCGGTGCTCCACCACATCCCGGACCTCGCTCAGGCGTTCTCGGAGTTCAGCCGGGTGCTGCGGCCCGGTGGGACGCTCGCCTTCTGCGGGGAGCCCTCGCGCTACGGGGATCTCCTGGCCGCCATCCCGAAGCGGACCGCCCTGCTGACGGCTCCGCTCTGGCGGCGACTGGTCGGCGCGTCGGCCCGTGACCACGAGGCCGAGGGCGAGCACAGCGGGCACGACCTCGAGCCGGAGGTGGACGTCCACGCGTTCTCTCCCGGCGACCTGCGCCACTTCTGCGAGTCGGCTGGGCTGGCCGACGTCAGGGTGCGGGGCGAGGAGCTGCTCGCCTCGATCCACGGGTGGACCGTCAGGACCCTGGAGGCGAGCGCCGAGCCAGATCAGGTGCCGTTCGGATGGCGGCGCTTCGCCTTCCGCAGCTATCTCGCCCTGCAGCGGCTGGACAACCAGGTCCTCGAGCCGCGGCTGCCGCCGCAGCTCTTCTACAACCTGCTGATCTCGGCGCGGCGGCCCTAGGGCCTCAGCCGCGTCCGCCCGGCTCCTCCTCCACCTTGCGGTCGGCCCAGGGAATCGCCTCGAGCCGCTCGTCGGGGATCGGATCGCCGCTCACCACCGACTTCCCGTAGGTGCCGTCCTCCAGGCGCTGCTCGGCCTCGCTCGATGGCCTGAGGGTCCGCTCGAGCTCGTCCCTGAGCGCGTCATCGGTGCCCTCCTGCTGGAGCTCGTCCGCCTGATCGCCGCTGTCCTGCGGCTCGTCGGAGGCCTGGGGCCGCCCGATCGCCTCGAGCTCGCGCTCGACCCGGGCCCGCTCCTCGGCGAGGCGCTCGCGTGCGCGTTCGGGGTCCATGGGCTGATCCTATTGCCCGCGGGCCCTGAGCAGCCTGCGCACCGTGCGCGCTACGTGCGCCGGCTCTGAGGTGAGCTGCCGCCAGGTGAAGCGGACGACTTCGTAGCCGAGCAGCTTGAGCTCGACGTCGCGCGACCGATCTGCTTCGAATGCGGAGCGGGCGCCGTGTGCGCGGTAGCCATCGAGCTCGACGATCAACCGGCTGCTCGGGCCAGAGAAAATCGGCAATGAAGGACCGACCTGGAACGTTACCTCGGGCTTTGGAAGACGATGGCGCCGGCAGAGAGCGAGGAAGCGGGCCTCGAGCTCGCTGCGGGTGTGGTCCGGGTCGAGCTCGGGATCGATCGGAAGACCCAGGTATTCCGCCTGGCGCAGCGCCTGCTCGAACTGCGGCTGGGGAAGGAGGCGGCGAGGTCGGCGAGCGTTCGGGATGGGGTCGTGACGGGGATGCCGGCTCGCCGGGTTACTTCGCTGGGGAAGAGGGTCAGCGACCGATGGACTCAATTCCACGTCGCGTCCTTCCATTGCCCGGAACGGTCACATGCGCGAACCCCCGGTGGGGAAGCAGCTGCCAGAGCGCAGCCGCGCTGGTGTGGCTCAGAACGGCCTCGGCTCCACAGGCAAGCACCGCCGCCATCCATCGCCCTTTCTCGCTCAGCCGATGTGCCCGACGCGTAAACACCGCGATGAACGCGGTGCAAGCGGCCGGTTTGTTTCCGCGTGGCTCGGCCCTGGCGGCGAACTCCGAGTCGTTCGAGCTGCGAGAGCGAGACAACGCCGTGTTGGTTCGCCGCCAGCCGGGCGATCGCGGCGTCCGGAGCGCTGTTGGCGAGTTCTGCATGCACGGGTTGCTCGGGGTCCATGTGGTGATCCTATTGACCGCGGGGTCTGAGCAGCCTCCCCAGGGTGCGGGCAACATGTGCCGGTTCCGACGTGAGCTGGCGCCAGGTGAAGCGGACGACCTCATAGCCGAGCAGCTTCAACTCGACGTCGCGGGCCCGATCCGCTTCGAATGCCGTGCGGGTGCCGTGCGCCCGGTAGCCGTCGAGCTCGACGATCAGGCGGTGGTGGAGCCAGTGGAAGTCAGCAATGAAGGAGCCGACGGCCGCATTCACCTCGGGCTTGGGAATGCGGTGCCGGCGGCAGATCGCTGAGGAACCGCGCTTCGAGCTCGCTTCGGGTCTTGTCGGGCTCAAGCCCTTGGTCGATTGGAAGCCCGAGATACTCCGCCTGCCGCAGGGCCGCTGCGAACTGCGGCTGGGGAAGGAGGCGGCGGAGGTCGGCGAGGGTTCGGGATGAAGACGTCACCGGGATGCCGGCTCGACGGGTCACTTCGCTGGGGAGGAGGGTGCGGGACCGATGGATTTGGATGCCCGCGCGGCTCCTTGCATTGCCCGGGACCGTGATCTGGACGCGCCCGGAGGGTGGGTCGCTAGTGGACGGGAGATTCAGGCCGCGGGGACTTCGCAAGATCCCCAGAGAGCGGCCGCGCTCGTGTGGCTCAGGACGGCCCCTGGCCCGCAGGCGAGGACCCCCGCCATCCATCGCCCTTTCTCGCTGAGCCCTGGGTGTCCAACCGCATACACCCCGCGATGAAGGGGGTGCAGGCGTTGCGACCCTACGCGGCGGGCTCTGCCCCTTCGGCCGATTCCGGCACGCTCGAGCTGCGCAACGGAAACCACACCGTGTTGGTTGGCCGCAAGGCGGGCAATCGCCGCGTCCGGGCTGGGCTTGTCACGTTCTGCACTCATGGGGGTGCATAAGTCGCCAACCCACTGGATCTCCCCCTTTCATCGCCGGTGTTCGTCCCGGCGCGCCGGCCTACCCGAACGTGAACGCGTAGCCGGAGATGCCCGGGTCGAAGACCAGGGAGAGGCGGTGCTGCTGAGACCGCCGGCAGGTCGACCAGGCGATAGAGGCGCTGCGCACTGGATCGTGGCCCGGCCGTTTTGGACGTCGTCCCCGGCCAGCTTCGCCGGGATCGGCTTGCCGTCGAGCAGGACCTGGACGTGGCGGGCCTGGTCAGGGGAGCCGAGCACGAGGAAGACGCGCCGGGCGTTGAACTCCATGTCGATGCGGGCGCCGGCGCCGGCGGTGGCGTCCTCGTCCGTGATCCCCCAGTGGCCCGAATAGGCGAACTGGTTGACCGACAGCCGGCTCGGCGGCGCCGCCGAAGTCCTGGTCGCCGGGTGGACGGGCGTGACCCATCCCTGGGCGCGGGTGGCGCCGAGGTAGGTCTCGGGGTGATGTCCCCGGCAGAGGGCGCCTGCGCGGCCGCACGAGCGCCGGACCCGAGGTTCCCGTGACCGGCCTCCTGCAGCAGGGTGCGGATCGCCCGCTCGGTCTGCGCGTAGTCGCCCTCGCCGAAGTGGGCGTCGCGGACGTTGCCCTGCGCGTCCACCAGGTAGTCGGCCGGCCAGTACTGGTTGCCCCAGGCATCCCAGGTCGCCAGGTCGTTGTCCTGCGACCACCGGATAGGTGAGGTGGTTCTGGCGGATCGCCGCCTGGACGTTGCCCGCGTCCTTCTCGAACGGGAACTCCGGCGAGTGGACACCCACCACGGTGAAGCCCTGGTTCCCGTAGCGCTGCTGCCAGGCCTCCAGGTAGGGCAGCGTGCGGATGCAGTTGATGCAGGTGTAGGTCCAGAAGTCGACCAGGACCACCTTGCCGCGGAGGTCGCTCATGGAGAGCGACTCGCCCCCGGGCGTGTTGAACCAATCCTGCGTCCCGGTGAAGTCGGGCGCCTGGCCGTAGGTCTGGAGGCTGACCGGCTGGTTGAGCTGGGACGCCGGGACGACCGGCGTGCCGTGCTGGCTCACGGAGGCCAGGTCGGTCGAGATCGCCTTGCTCTTCTCGAGGTCGCCGGTCGGGTTGACGAGGAACGCTCGGCAGGTCGCTGGCGATCGCGGTCTGGAAGCGGACGTCCAGGTTCGCGGTCATCGCGATCGGCGACGAGCACCATCACGGCGCCCATCGCCATCTGCACCCGCCCGCGGACGGGGTTCAGGCGCTGGGTGAGCCGCCTGCCGCCGAGCAGCAGCAGGTAGAGGACGATCGCCGAGCCGACCGCGTATGAGAGGGCGACGGCGAGGCGGCCCGCCGTGAAGTCCTGCGCCGCCGAGACGACGATCACGCCGGCCAGGATCGGCCCCGCGCAGGGGGCGTAGACCAGGCCGAGGCTGGCGCCGACGATCAGTCCCGAGCCGAAGCCGTCCCCTCGGAAGCGGGCCGGCCCGGGCGCCAGGCGGCTTGCGAACGCCTCCACCCGGTCGCCGATCGGCGGGATCAGCAGCGAGAACCCGAAGGCGAAGAGGACGGCGATCGCCAGGTCGCGCGCGAACCCATTCGGCAGCCCGAGGGCGTTGATCACATAGACCAGCGCCACCGTGGCGAAGGTGAAGGAGAGGGCAAGCCCCGTGACGACACCGAGCGGCCGCCGCCTGCCCCCGGTGACGCCCGCCGAGAGGATCGCGGGCAGGATCGGGAGCACGCACGGGGACAGCGCCGTGCCCGCCCCGGCGACGAGCGCGAAGAGCATCAGCAGTGCCATTTGGGTCCAGACTCGGAGATCTGCTGACTGTTACGGCCGAGTGTTACGCACGGATTAGCGCGAGTCAGCGCTCAGGCCGTTCGTCGCCCGCACGCGGTGCACCGCCGTCTCCTCGCTGATCCCCTTGAAGCGGCGCTTGCCGGCGAACGAGAAGCTGAAGCGGTCGCCGTTGGCGGACTCCAGCGCTTCCCTGACCCCCTGGGCGACGAGGACGCTGTCCGGCCGGGCGAAGCTCGTGATCCTGGCCGCGAGGTTGACCGGGCGCCCGTACCAATCGCCCCCGCGCCCGAGCGCCGGGCCCGTCGCGACGCCGGCCTTCAGCGACGGGATCTCATCCGTGCCCGCGGCGTCGACCAGGCCGACGACCGCCTCGACCAGCGGCACTGGCTCCCGGGAGGAGAACATCGCCGCGTCCCCGATCATCTTCACCAGCCGGACCGGAGGTCTGGCGGCCTCGGAGGCGAGCTCGAAGAGGCGGCCCGTCATCTCGCCGATCTGCTCGATCTCGAGCGACTCGCCCAGCCGCGTGAAGCCGACCAGGTCCGCAAACGCGATCGTGATCTCGTCGGAACCGGCCAGCCTCCCCTCCGCCAGCTCGGCCTCGGTGACCACGGCCTGGCGGATCGCCTCCCGCAGATGGATTCGGTAGGCGTGCAGCAGGGTCTCGCCGAGCAGCGGCGGCATCGTCTTCGCGGCGGCCGCGTAGCGGAGGGCCAGCTCCCGCTCGTCGATTCCCGGCTCGGTGAAGACCTGGCCGACCATGTCCCGGTTGGCGTCGGCGAGGCTGGCCATCGAGATGCCGATGATGCGGGAGGTCTCCAGCACGCCTTCCTCGGGGAGCCCCGCGTCCATGAACAGCTTCGCCCGCTTGGCGGCCTCGAGGTCCCGGTCCGTGTAGGCGCGCTCATCGTCCTCCGGGATCGGCGCCCCGAGCGCCTGCTGCAGGCGAATCAGAAAGTCCTGATCGATTCCCGCGCGCTCGGCGACCTCCGCCGCCGTGTAGCGCTCTTCCCCGGAGTCGAAGACGCGCTCGACCGGCAGCAGCACGAGCCGGTTCTCCTCGACGGCGCGCTTGAGCTCCTCCAGAGGAACACCCGACTCCGCCAGCTCCTCGAGCAGCGCGAGCCGCGCCTCGCGCGCCTTCCCCTTGAGGTTCCCCAGCAGCCCCTCAGCCTCGAAGTCGATGCCGGCCACCGCCCCATCCTAGAATCGGCGGGGATGGCAGGTCTCGAGCTTCCGATCTTCGAGCTGCCGCTCGTGCTGCTCCCGGGCGAGCAGGTCCCGCTGCACATCTTCGAGGAGCGCTACAAGAGGATGGTCGGAACGGCGCTCGAGCAGGGAGAGCCCTTCGGGGTCGTCCTGCGAGACGACGATGGCGCCCGCTCCATCGGCTGCACCGCGCGGATCGACGACGTGCTGGAGCGCTTCGACGACGGCCGCATGAACATCGTGGTCAGCGGCGAGGCGCCGTTCAAGGTGCTCGACCGCTTCGAGTCACCCGAGTTCCCGACCGGCGAGGTCGAGCTGATCCCCGACCAGGATGTGCCGCCGATCGACGAGGCCTCCGCCACCGCCGCGCGCGAGACGTTCGCGGAGCTCGCCGAGCGGGCCACCGGGGAGCGACCGGAGCCCGAGGAGCTCGAGGGCGCCAGCGCCTACGCGATCGCGGCGCGCATCGAGCTGCCGCCCGAGACCAAGCAGCAGCTGCTCGAGATGCGCGACGAGGACGATCGGATGGCGCTGCTGGCCAACGCCCTGGGCGCCGTCGGCAAGGCGCTGGAGCGCGCCGAGGAGGCCGCCGAGCGCGCCAGCGGCAACGGCAAGGTTCATTTCCCCGGGTTGCCCGAGTAGTCAGGCGAACGCGACGGCGCCGCCGCGGCGCGGGTCGCCGCCTCCGCTGAGCTCGCCGCTCGCCGGGTCGCGCCTCACCGCCTGGACGCCGCCGAAGTAGAGGTTCTTGCGCTTCCAGGAGACCACCGGGACGCCGCGCTTCTCCAGGTCGTCCAGGGCGCTCTGCTCGACCCCGGGCTCCGCCTGCACCGTCCCGGCCTCGAAGTGGAGGCGCCCGGCCTGCACGGCCTCCCCGGCGTCCATCTCCTGGTCCAGCACCCTGACGACCGTCTGCAGGATCGCCGAGCGGATCCGGTTGGAGCCGGCGCTGCCGAGCCCCAGGACCACCTCGCCATCGCGGAGGGCGAGGGTCGGGGACATCATCGAGCTCACCCGCCGCCCGGGCGGGATCCGGTGGAAGCCGTGCGGATTGAGGTCCTCCTCGCCGAGCATGTTGTTGACGTGCACCCCGGTGCCGGGCACGACGACCCCGGAGCCGGTCCCGTTCGAGCAGGTGACCGAGGCGCAGTTGCCGTCGGCGTCCAGGACCGAGAGGTGGGTGGTCGACCCGAGGCGATCCGGCGGGTCGTCCGGGCCGCCGGCCCCGCCGTGGCCCCCCACCCACTCCCCATCGCGGATCCGTGAGGCGACGGCGTCCAGGTCGGAGGCGAGGAAGCGCTTGACGTACTCCTCGTCGTGCAGCCCCTCGTGGAAGTCGTCCGAGCGCCTGGCGTTGGCCGCCTCGGTTGCGGCGACGATCTCCTCCACCCCGCTGCTCGAGCCCAGCCGCTCGAGCAGGCCGAGCGAGTAGCCGATCAGGATCCCTCCCGAGGACGGCGGAGGGTTGGTGAGCACGTCATGCCCGCGGAACCGGGCGGTGACCGGGCGGCGCTCGATCGGCTCGTAGGCGGCCATGTCGTCCATCCCGAGCGTCCCGCCGCGCTCGCGCACCCAGTCGCAGACCGCGCGTGCCACCTCTCCCCGGTAGAAGGGCTCGGCGCCCTCGGCGGCGAAGCGCTCCAGCGCGTCCGCCATCTCGGGGTAGTGGAAGGTGTCCCCCTCGACCAGCTGCTCGCCGTCGGGCGTGTAGAGGGCGGCCGACTCCGGCGTCGAGATCAGGATCGGGTGGAGGATCTCGTGGAAGTACTCGGCCTCCCGGGTCAACGTCACACCCTCGCGGCCAAGCTCGACGCCGGGCTGGGCGAGCCGCTCGAGCGGCAACGAGCCGAAGCGCCGCCAGGCGTGCTCCAGGCCGGCCGGGTTCCCCGGCACGCCGCAGGAGGCCGCCCCGCAGTTGAAGGTCTGGGGCGTCTCGTCGAAGTAGACGGGGATGGGCACCAGCTCCGCCGTCCGCTCAACCCCGTCGGCACCGCCCGCGGCGACGAAGAAGTCGATCAGCGTGTCCGGCTCCCCACCCTGGTGGACCATCATGAATCCGCCCGCCCCGAAGCCCGTCAGCTGGCTCTCGCAGACGAACGAGGTGAGGACCGCGCAGATCGCGGCGTCGACGGCGTTGCCGCCCTCACGCAGGACCTGAGCGCCGGCCTCCGCGGTCAGCGGATGACCCGCGGCGACCACTCCCCTCGGACTGCTCATGCCGGGAGCGTAGGTGGGTTCGGGTGCTTCTCAGTCCCCGGGCGTGAACTCCGGCACGTCGAGGATCCTGCCGTCGATGTTGCGCGGCTCCGTCGGGCGGCGGTCGAGGCCGCCACGGCCCCAGACGCCGTCTCCGTAGAGCTCGTCGGCGCTGCCTCGGCGCGGCTGGGCGCCCCCGCCCCCGCGCCAGTCGGCTGCGGGGTCGGAGTAGCGCTCGGGCCGCAGCGCCGCGTCCCGGTCGGGATCGCGCGGCTCGCGCGGCTCGTCGCGCCGGTCGCGGCGGTAACGGTGTGAGAAGGCATCGTCGAAGCGGGTGGCGATCACGGTGACCCAGACCTCCTCGCTCATGTCGTCGTCCACGCTGGCGCCGAAGATGATCTCCGCCTCCGGGTGGGCGGCCGCCTTGACCACCTCGGCGGCCTCGCTCGCCTCGATCAGCGAGAGGTCCGGCCCGCCGGTGATCGAGAGGAGCATGGAGCGCGCGCCCTCGACCGAGGTCTCGAGCAGCGGCGAGGAGACCGCCTTCTCGGCGGCGATCGTCGCCCGGTGCTCTCCGTAGCCCATGCCGATGCCGAGGATCGCGTCGCCGGCCTCGATCATGGTCGTGCGGACGTCGGCGAAGTCGAGGTTGATCAGGCCGGGCAGCATGACCAGGTCGGAGATGCCCTGGACCGCCTGGCGCAGGACGTCGTCGGCGACCTTGAAGGCATCGACGATCGAGGTGCGCCGCTCGAGGATCGTCAGCAGGCGCTCGTTCGGCACGACGATCATCGTGTCGACCTCCTTGCCGAGGGCGGCGATGCCCTCCTCGGCCTGGGCGATGCGGCGGGCGCCCTCGAAGGAGAAGGGCTTGGTGACCGCGGCGACCGTGAGCGCGCCGATGTCGCGGGCCAGCTTGGCGACGACAGGGGCGGCGCCGGTGCCGGTCCCGCCGCCGGACCCGGAGGCCAGGAAGACCATGTCGGAGCCCTTGAGCAGGTCCTTGATCTTGTCCTGCTCCTCGAAGGCGGCGCGATAGCCGACCCGTGGGTCGGAGCCGGATCCGAGGCCGCGGGTGAGCTCGGCACCGATGTGGAGCGTCACGTCCGCGTTCGAGTTCTGCAGGGACTGAAGGTCGGTGTTGATCGCGAGGAACTCCACGCCGGGCAGCTCCGCCTCGACCATCCGGTTGACGGCGTTGACTCCGGCACCGCCCACGCCGACCACCCGCAGGACGGCCTGGTGGGTGCGCGGGACGACCGGCTGACGGGTCGGAGAGGACGTATCAGGCTCCTCCCGGCCGAACGCGGGGCGGACGTCGGTGCCGGGTCCGCCCATGAGGCGCTCGAGGCCCTCGTGATGGATCTCGATCTCCTCGACCTCGCCTCGGCGACCGGCTCCGGCGGGGTCGGATCGGGGGTGGGCAGCGGGTCCGGAACGGGATCCGGGGTCGGCTCGGGGACAGGCTCGGGAGTGGGCTCGGGGACCGGCTCGGGGAGCGGGGTCTCCTGGACGGGCTCCTCGACGGCGACCTCGACCGGCTTCGTGCCGCTGCCGTTGGCGGTCACCTTGACCTCGTCGGGCGGGACGGACTCCTCGGTCGAGCGGAAGAGATCGGCGAGGGGGCCCTCGCGCATGCTGGCGCGCTTGCTACGAGCCATGAGTGAGGACCTCCTTCGCGAGGTCGCGGTACGCGCCCGCGGCCTTCCCGTTGGGGTCGTACTTGAGGACCGAGGTTCCGCGGACCGGCGCCTCGGCGAACTTGATCGCCTTGCGGATCCGCGACTTGAAGACGAGCTCGCCGAAGTTCTCCTCGAGGATCTCCACCGCCTCCTTGGCGTGGACGGTCCGCGAGTCGAGCATCGTCGGCAGGATGCCCTCGATCTCGACGCCGGGGTTGAGGTTCTCCCGGATCATCTGAAGCGTGTTCTGAAGCTGGACGAGGCCGCGCATCGAGAGGTACTCGCACTGGACGGGCACGATCACCTTGTTGGCGGCGGTGAGCGCGTTGACGGTCAGCAGGCCGAGGCTCGGAGGCGTGTCGATGCAGATGAAGTCGTAGTCGTCCTTGACCTCGTCGAGGGCCTTCTGCAGGGCCCGCTCGCGGCCGATCTGGGTGCTCATCGCGATCTCGGCGCCGGCCAGGTCGATCGAGGCGACGGCGACGTCGATCTCGCGCTCGACGATGATGTCGCGGATCGGGCGTCCGGTGGACGAGCACGTCGAACATGCTCTTCTCGACCTTGTCGGGGTCGACGCCCTGGCTCATCGTCAGGTTGCCCTGGGGGTCCATGTCGACGGCGAGAACGCGGTGGCCGGACTCCTTGAAGGCGACGGCGAGGTTGAGCGCGGTGGTCGTCTTGGCGACGCCGCCCTTCTGGTTGGCGAAGGCGATCACCTTGGCCGGGCCCTTGTTCTTGGGGGCGTCCGGCTGCTTGGCGGGCTTCGCAGCGCTCTTGGAGCGCCTTGGAGGACTTGTCAGCCTTACCCGTAGATCCGCGGCGGTCTTCGTGGCGGACTTTTTCTCGGGCTTGGGCTGGACCAGGTCCTCGGGCCTCATGCGCCCGGCCTCATCCGCTGTCTCAGCGGTCTGCTTTCGGCGGAAACTTGGCATCTAAGCGCGCTATTTCGCAGGCGAGGCCCGCATTCCTTCCCTGAGCCGGAGTACGCCGGGCGGTCTGGCCGAGCGCGCGAGGACGCAGCGCGATGCCTTGGGTGGTGCAAGGGGAGCCGAGTCGACGAGATGCGACGGCCGGCGCGTCCCGGGCGTGCGGGGTCGTGATTGGTCATCAAGTTGGAAGAATCCGCCCGATGCCTGAGCTACTCGACAAGCGGCTCGTCTTCGTGACCGGCAAGGGAGGCGTCGGAAAGTCGACGATCTCCATCGCCCTGGGCCTCGCGGCGGCCGCCCGGGGCAAGCGGACGATCGTCTGCGAGATCGGCGGCCAGGAGACCGCCTCGCGCGTCTTCAGGCGCGCCGAGGTGGGATTCCACGAGGTCGAGGTCTCCGACGACCTCTGGGCGATCTCGATCGACCCGGACCACTCCCTGCGCGAGTACCTGCTGCTCCAGCTCAAGGTCCGAGCCATGCGCGACATGCTCGTTCGCTCCCGAATCTTCAACTACCTGGCCGCCGCCACGCCCGGCCTCAAGGAGCTGGTCACGATCGGGAAGATCTGGGAGCTCGCCCAGCCCAACCGCAGGGTGAAGAAGGCGCGCGAGTACGACCTGGTGATCGTCGACGCCCCGGCGACCGGGCACGGGATCGGCTTCCTGCAGACGCCGCGCACCTTCGCGAACATCGCGCGGGTCGGCCCGGTGCACAACCAGGCACAGGAGCTCGACCGGTTCATCACCGACCACGACGCGACCGGCGTGGCGATCGTCTCCCTGCCCGAGGAGATGCCCGTCAACGAGTCGGCCTCCCTCGAGGAGCAGCTCACCAACGACATCGGGATGTCCGTCGACCGCGTCTACATGAACGCGCTCTATCCCGAGCGCTTCGCCAAGGGCGAGGCGTCGGAGCTCGAGAGGGCCCTCGAGGAGGCCGACGGGCCCGCCAAGGCGGCGGTGCGCGCGGCGCTCTCGGAGTTCCGCCGCTCGCGCTCCCAGCGCGAGCAGCTGCAGCGGCTGAAGAAGGCCGTCTCGTCGCCCGTCAAGACGCTGCCGTTCATCTTCAAGCCCTCGCTCGACGTGCCCTCGCTGGAGCGGCTCGCCGGGGCCCTCGTCTGATGCCCACCATCACCGACATCGTGGAGGGCCGCGGCATCTGCATCTGCGCCGGATCGGGCGGCGTCGGCAAGACCACGACCTCCGCGGCGCTGGCCGCCGGGCTCGCCGCGCGCGGCCAGAAGGTGTGCGTGCTGACGATCGACCCCGCCAAGCGCCTCGCCGACTCGCTGGGGCTGAAGGAGCTCGAGAACACGCCCAGGCGCGTGGACCCCAAGCTCTTCGAGCGCGCCGGCATCGAGATGCGCGGCGAGCTCTGGGCGATGATGCTCGACGCCAAGGCGACCTTCGACGAGCTCGTGCGCAAGCACGCGCCGGACGCCGAGACGCGCGACCGGATCCTCCAGAACCGCATCTACCGGCAGCTCTCCAACGCCCTGGCGGGCTCTCAGGAGTACATGGCGATGGAGAAGCTCTTCGAGATCCACCAGGAGGGCCGCTACGACTTCCTCGTCCTCGACACGCCCCCCTCCCGCAACGCCCTCGACTTCCTCGACGCGCCGAAGCGGCTCACCCAGTTCATCGAGGGCCGCGGCATGCAGATGTTCATGAAGCCGACCGGCTTCGCGACCAGGGTCGTCGGCCGCGGCAGCTCGATGGTGTTCAGCGTGCTGAAGCGGGTCACCGGCCTCGACCTGATCACCGACCTGAGCGAGTTCTTCCAGGCCTTCAGCGGGATGGTCGACGGCTTCCGCGAGCGCGCCAAGCGCGTCTCCGAGCTGCTCGCCGACCCGGCCACCACCTTCGTCGTCGTCTGCGGCCCGCAGGGCGAGCCGATCGACGAGGCCGTCTACTTCCACCGCAAGCTCGTCGAGGCGAAGCTGCCCGTCGGGGGCGTGATCGTCAACAAGGTCCACTACGAGGCCAACGAGGAGGCCGAGGGCGCCGCCGAGGCCGACCTCAACGGGCTCCTGGACGAGGAGCTGGCCGAGCGGGTCGCCCAGAACTTCGCCGACTATCAGGCGCTGGCGCAGCGTGACGCGAGCAACGTCGAGCACCTCGAGCGCGAGCTGAAGCCGAAGGCGGTGATCC
This sequence comes from uncultured Solirubrobacterales bacterium, assembly GCA_963763985.1. Taxonomy (GTDB): domain Bacteria; phylum Actinomycetota; class Thermoleophilia; order Solirubrobacterales; family 70-9; genus DASUPK01. The sequence continues at coordinate 38,064 of CAVXQO010000024.1, forward strand.
GCGTCCCCTATCTCGACGAGGACGTCCACGACCTCGACGCCCTGCTCAAGATCGATCGCTACCTGTTCGCGACCGAGGAGCAGCGCGAGGCGCTCGCGGCGAGCGGCGCCGCTTGACGGCTTCGCCATCAGGCGCGGTGCAGCAGCGGCCGCCCTACACAAGTCGCTTCGGGCTACGCCCTTCGCTCCTGAAGTCAGCGGCCTTGTGACCGCTTACGCTCGTACCGGAGCTCGCCGACGCTCCAGTCCGTGGCGTCCGGCACCGGGAAGAGGTAGCGGACGCGGTCCTTCGAGGGCTCGCGATCGGCGTCGTGGTCCTTCTTGCCGGCCTCGCGAAGGCGGGCCATTCGGGCTCGCCGTCGCCGGCGCTGAACCAATCCGCTCGATCCCCGTTGCGGGGCTGGGTCGGAGCGCGATGGTCGCCCTCGGTCGCCATTAGGTCCGGTAGTTCGACGTCATCGACGACGATCCTCGTCGTCGGTTGCCGATCCTCCTCGGCCCCGCGGACGGACAAATCGCCCATTTGGTTCGTCTCCGTCTCATCGTCGTTTTCGGCTCTGTGAACGGAGATTTCCTCGTCTCCGATGTTGCCGTCGGCGATCGCCGAGAGATCCAGCGCCTCGTCGGGCGTCGGGTCGGGGAGGCGCCACTCGGCGGTCTCCCCCATCCCAGGCGTCTCGACGTGCGTGGCGGAAAGACCCTCGGAGAGCAGCACCTCATCCGCGGCGGCCCGCAGGTCTCCTCCCAGCTCTCCGGTGGCAAGGCCCTTGAGCAGGCGCCGCAGCAGCTCCTCGAGCTCCGCGATCACGTCCAGCGGCGAGGCGCCGGCCACCGGCCGGTAGCGCCCTCCGCTCATCAGCTTTCGCTCGATCGCCAGCGCGCGCTCGACCGTGACCCGGCCCTGCTCGCGCTCGTATGGCTCGCAGGCGAGCGCGGCGACGCGGGCCGACAGCGTCGTCTTGGCCGCTCCTCCGCCCTCGAGCATGCCGCGGAGGGCGAGCAGGTAGTCGCTCAGCGCCTCGATCAGCGAGCCGCGCTCGGCGCCCAGCTCGAAGCGGGACGCGGCCCAGTCGAGCGACGGCATCCTCGAGCCGCGCTCGTTGAGGGTCCGCGCGAAGCTCTCCAGGTCGCCGACCTCGTTGCCGGTCAGGCGGTATCCGCCCTGGCGTGGGCGGCTCGCCCCGGTGCCGAAGCGCTCCCAGCCGCCGGTGCGCTTCGCCCACCCGTGGGCGGCCAGCCCGACGGCGCCGGGCCTGAACAGCCTCATGGTGCGCAGCGCGCGCCTCAAGTCATCCGCAACCACGGCCGCCGGCGCGACCGCCGCCAGCCCGCAGCTCAGGCAGGCGAGGAAGCCGGGCTTCCCGCGCCCGCCGGAGCGGGTCGCGTCGACCGCGTCGAGCGGCGCGTCCTCGAACAGGTCGGCGCGCACGATTCGCACCCCATCAAGCTCGATCTCGTCCTTGGGCATGTGGAAGCCGACCAGGGGGACGATCACCTCGCCCGCGGGCGTCGCCTCGTCGGAGTCGGAGGGGATCGTCGAGATCACTGCGTCGATGGCGCCGCGGAGCCGGTCGCCCGCCACATCGAACTCGGTCTTCCCCTCCCAGAGCCCGACCAGGAAGCCGATCGCGGCCTCCTCGCCGGCGATCTCGCGCACCTCGACGAACGCCTCGAGCCGCCGCAGCTCGGCCAGGTGCCGCTCGATGAACTGCCCCGTCAACGGCGCGTAGGAGTACATCGGCAGCGGCCCGTCGTCGGTGGGCTCCAGGTCGAAGGGCATCTCCGCCCCGGTCGCCAGCAGCTCCTCGAACAGGTCGGCGGCCTCGACGGCGAGGCGCCTCAGCGCCTCCTCGAGCCTCTCGGTCGTGCTCTCAAGTGTCGTCACGCAAGTCGGATTCGCCCGCAGGCGAGGGCGTTCCTGCGCGTGAACGAGCGCTTGCAGCTAGACCGCGGCGCCGACGGGCTCGCGCTCGTCGACCGGCAGCCACCGCCTGCCGTAGCGGCGCATGTCCTCGATCAGCGGGACGAGGGCCTGCGCCCTTGTCGGTGAGCTGGTAGGTCACGCGCGGCGGGACCTCGGGGAAGGTGCGGCGCTCGACGATTCCGTGCTCCTCGAGCGCCCTCAGGCGCAGCGAGAGGGTCCGGGGGCTGATTCCCTCCAGGGAGCGCTCCAGCTCACAGAACCGGAGCGAGGAGTCCGCCAGGTCGCGGATGATGAGGAGGGTCCACTTGCCGGAGATGACCTCGGCCGTCCGGCAGACGGGACATTCGCGGTCGAACACGCACCCCAGAATAGCGCCAAAGCTTTACTTTGTGAAGCGCTGGGCGAGCTAGAAGTTCGGCGGCTTCGAGCCGGTCACGCGGTGCATCTGCGGCACCTGCACGTGGTAGGTCTTGCCGTCGGGCCCGTAGATCAGGTCGGCGCCCTTGCCGCCGTTCAGGCCGAGCAGCTGGCAGTCGTCGGCGGTCGGGAAGCAGGTGCCGTCGCCCCCCACGCTGACGACGTCCTTGGAGACCAGGAAGACCGCCTGGGTGACCCTCCGACGGTGCCGAGGTAGGTCAGGACCGGCTTGTCGGGGCTGGGCAGGAACTGGAAGGGCTTGACGTTGTCTGCTGGGTGAGCGTGCCACCCGCCTCGCCGAACTGGACGTCGGTCTCCCACCAGTAGTAGGTGATGTGTTTCGTGACCTTGCGTCTTGCCGCCGCCGGAGCCGCAGCCGGAGCCGGCCGCCCGTGCTCCACCGCCCACGCCGGAGCTGCCGCCGGTTGAGGATCCGGTGAGCTGCCTGCGCGAGCTGATCGCTGCTGGAGTCGGGCCGCGGGACGCCGCGGTGCGGCGGGAACTGCTGCTTGAACGGGTCCTTCGCGGAGAGGTCCTTGAGGCGCTGCTTGAAGTTGCGGACACCCGGGTGATAGGCGACGCACGGCGTTCTCGCTCTCGGGCGGCGTCTTAGCGGAGGCCTGTGTCCCGAGGCCGAGCGGGCCCGGGGAATCACCGGAGCCCGACTTGAGACGAGCAGGGGAACCGCGACGATCGCGACGCAGCAGCATCACGACGACCAGGAGCAGGTTGCGGCTGCGCAGGTCGTAGATCACGTCGCCGAAGAACTTCTGGACTTCCAGGGCTTCACTTGGCCACCGTCGCGCTCGCGGGTTGGGCCTGCGGCTCGCGTCGGCGTCGGGGCGGGCCCGCTCGGCGAGGCGCCCCGGCGGTCAGGCCCTGGTCTCGGCGGTGCGACGTAGGCCGTGACGCGAAATTGGCGTTCGAGGTGCGGGACGGGCCCGGCATGCGTTGATGTGCAGCGCGAAGCCGTCGACGGTGAACAGGCGTCCGTCGCGGCGACAGCTGGCCGGCGCCGTCGGCGGCTTGACCAGCCCGTCGATCCCGCCGATGAAGTTGGCGACGTCGAAGAAGCTGCCCGTGAGGGTCAGGTCATACGGCATGGTCGGCAGACCGGCCGGCCCCACGACGGCGCCGATCGGCAGGGTCGCGGCGGCCGTCTCGGTGGCCGGGACCGGCGCGGACGCGGTGCGAGCTGGTGGGCGCCGTCGAGTCCGGAGCGCTGCCGGGCGTCGTGGGGGTCGTGGACGTCGGCGGATGGCGCTGTGGTCGCCGGGGACGCTCGGTGGCGGCGTGGTGGCCGAGCGATGCTCGTCGAGGTGCCCGCGCCGCCGCCGCCCTGGCTCAGGGTGATCGACTCGAAGTCGACTTCGACCTGGTCGGCGATCGAGCTCAGCTGGACGAGCATCGAGGCCGTATCCGTCTCGGCGGAACAGCCTTGCCGAGCACGACCAGGCGTCCGTAGTAGCGGGGGAAGTCCTGGCGGGCCTGCTCGCCGAAGTTGGCGACCTGTTGCTGCTGCGGAGATCGAGGCATGCAGCTGGTCGATCTGGTCCCAAGCTCGGAGGCCTGGTCGCGCTTCGGCCCCAGGACGAGCACGTAGAAGGCGACCGCCAGGGCAGACGACGCGACGCCGATGATGATCGCTCGATCGCTGGCCCTCATCTCAGCCCCCGCCGGTCGAGCTCGGTCGGACTGGGAGGCGAGCAGCCGGCCGCTCGTCGAGGGGACGACCGAGGAGGGCACCGAAGGCGCGGCGTCGCGGTCGCCGGGGTCGGGCACGGCGTCGAACGCCACAACGATCTCGAACTGGGTGATGAAGTCGCGTGTACGGCATCCAGTGGTCGCCTGAGGCTCGAGGCCGAGGTCGTGGCGATCCCGGCTGTGGCGCCCGTCGTGGTGTCGTCGCGGCCGCTCCGAGGACTGAAGGCCGACGCGGGTGACGCCGTCGATCTCCTGGAGGTCGGAGACCAACCCGGCGACCGCATCCTGGCTGGGCGCGCAACCCGACCATCTCGAGCGCGGGCCGGGAACGCTGGCCTCGGCTGCATCCCATGTCCGGGGCGTCATTGAGCTGACACCGCGGGTCTCACGGTCCCCGCCAGCTGGATCAGCCAGACGTCGGAGGGGATCACCCGGGCGAGCTCGTTGAGCACCCGCTGCCAGTCGAAGCGGCTCTGCGCCAGGCTGGTGACGGTGGCCTCGCGCGACTCCTGGACGCCCGGAAGTCTGTGAACGCCTGCAGGCTCTGCGCCTTCGCGGTCGCCTGCTGCTCCTGCTGCTGGAGCTGTGCGACCTCGGACTTGCGGTCGGAGACCTGCTTGCTCGTGAAGGCAAGCGCGATCACCGCGAGCAGGGCGAGGCCCAGCCCGCCGATCAGGACGTAGGAGAGCGCGCCGGTTCGCATCGCGGCGCGGTCGCCACGGCGCTCGTCCGGGGGGATCAGGTTGACGGGGCGCATCTCGTCAGCTCCTCCAGAGCCAATCCGTAGGAGACGGTCAGTCGCGCGGCATCCTCCTGGTCGAGATGGGAGAGCGCGGCCGGCATCTCGATCGAGATCCCGAGCCCAAGCCCGGCCTGGATGCGCTCCGGCAGTCCCGGGATCGTGGTGCCGGCTCCGCAGATCGACGACCCGGTCGACCGGCGTGACACCCTCCTGGGCGCCGTAGAAGTCCATGGACATCCGCAGCTCCTCGACGAGCTTGGTCACTCCCTCCTCGAGCACCTCGCGCGCGGCGGTCGTCGCTCGTCCTCTCCGTCGAACAGGTCGAGGTCCTCCTCCAGGCCGACCTCCATGAGGAGCTCGCGTGCGTCCTCGAGCGGGATCTCCTCGCGCGGGGGCAGCCGGTCGGCGATGGTCTCGATTCCGAAGGGCGCTGACTCGGGTGAAGAGGCATTCGCCGCCACGGGCGACCGCCAGGTTGGTGACGTCGCCAAGGTGGCAGTACAGGGTCGTGATCGCCGGCATCTCCTCCGCTCCGCCGGCGCCGCCGGCAGCCGTCGTCGAGCGCCCGGATCATCCCGAAGGCGGAGAGGTCGATCCCGTCGGGCTGTAGCCCGGCCTTGCGAAGCGCCTGCACCAGGGAGACGACCATGTCGCGGCGGGCGGCGACCGCGAGCACGTCCATCATGCGCTCCCGTCCGGCCCGTCCCGCTTCGCGATCACCCGGTGGTCGAGGACCGCCTGATCCAGAGGCATCGGGATCTGCGTCCTGTGCCCGGAACCGGACCGCGGTCTCGAGCTCCTCGGGGTCCTCGATCAGGGGAAGCTCGAGCGTCCGGACGACGACTCGCTGATTGGCGATCCCGAGGCGAACGCTCTTGCCGAGCTTGTAGTCGGCTGAACAGCGTCCTTGAGAGCCTCCGGAGAGCGTGCTCGGTGTCCCCGACCTCCCCTTCCCGGACGACGCCGGGCTCGAGCGGCACGATGGCCGTGCGCCCGACCGTGCGCTCGCCGTGCGCTTCACCTCGGTGGCGGCGACGCTGCCGGACTCGATGTCGAGCCCGACCAGGGACGTGTCTTCTTCTTCGTGGAGAGCATCGGATGACGCGTCCTTGCGTCTCCTCTCCCATCGGCCGCGAGCGCCCGGTTGCGCCATACCCAAGACTGATGAGACGGCGCGGCTAGCGGACGAAGGCGTTCAGGTAGGCGTCGATCATCTGATCGCCGGCCAGGAGGGCGACGACCCCGCCGAGCGCCAGGAAGGGTCCGAAGGGCACCGCGAGCTTGCGCGCTCCCGATCCCCGGGCGGCCATCAGGCCGACTCCGACGACCGCGCCGCTGCAGCACCCCGACGAACAGCGCGGGCGCGACGGCGCTGCCCAGGTAGAGGCCCATCACCGCCGCCAGCTTGACGTCGCCCATCCCCATGCCGCGCGGATAGGCGAGGCCGATGGCCAGCAGCAGGCCGCCGGCGGCGGCGGCGGCGATCACCCGCTCCGGCAGGCTCCCTGGGTCGGTCGCGGCGACGAGCGCCAGCCCGCGACCGCGCCGGCCAGCAGGATCGAATTGGGAATGATCTGCCGCTCGAGGTCGGTGAGGGTGATCGCCGCGAGCATCGCGACGAACACGAGCCCGAGCGCGAGCTGGGCCGGATCGTCGTGCAGGACGATCGCGGTCGCCGCGAACGCCGCGCCCACCGCGAGCTCGACGAGCGGATAGCGCAGCCGGGATCCGCGCGCCGCAGTTGCGGCAGCGTCCGCGCAGGATGAGCCAGGAGAGGACCGGGACGTTGTCGTAGGCCGCGATCTGCGCGCCGCAGGAGTCGCACATGGACCTCGGCCCGACGATCGACCTGCCCCGGGGGAGGCGGTGGGCGACCACGCCGACGAAGCTGCCGGTCACCATGCCGCCGACGAAGGCGAGTGAGGCGATCGGGAACATGTCTCCATCGTCTCGCGCGGCTACGGCGTCCAGCGTCTCCCGCTGGACGTGCCAGGCCGACTGCACCGGGTCGAAGAAGTGCGGCGGCTCCTGGTAGCGCAGGCGGTCGTCGTAGTTGTAGTTCTTGATGTAGCCGGTGCCGCCGTGTCGTGTCCCGACCGCGCCGCGGAACTTCTGCGCGATCGCGCCGTTCACGGTCAGCGTTCCGAGGCTTGCCGCCGCAGTCGTAGTGGTCGACGATGAACGAGTGGTCGATCGCGAGCATCGCGGCGTCGATCGTGGATGTTCGATCGGCTCGACGCCGGTTGCCGTTGACGCCGCTGTTGCACTGTCCCTTGGCGGTCTCGGACCGTCGTGCGTCCGTCGTGCAGCCGGGGTTGTCGAGGCGGCAGATCGGATGCTTGATCCGAATGAAGTTGTTGGCGACCAGGCCGAGCAGGTCCGCCGAGCTGCTCGCTGGCGCGGTGATGTTGCCGTCGATGATCATGTCGTTCTCCGCCGCGATCGTCAGCTGGCCGCTGTAGTGCTCGCTGCTGTGCACGATCGCGTTCCCGCAGCCCGAGGTGGCCGGATAGGTGACCGTGAAGGGCGAGTAGGCGGTGGTGCAGCCGTGCCGTTCTGCACGTAGACGACGCCGTCGCTCGGGAACGGGACGGCCGATCGCCTGCCCAGTTGATGAGGTCATGGTGTTCCGCTGAGCGTGATGTTGGTCTGGCCGGTGTAGGTGTAGCTCGGGCCGGCGATGGCTCGAGCGAGCCGTTGGTGGTCGGCGGCGTCAGCACCGGGGCGTTGGTCGGCGAAGGGCCCGCCGAAGGTCGGGCTTGCCGAGCAGCCGTTGCTCGCCGTGAGCCCAGCCACGCGGCGGGGCGCTGACCTCGGTCACGTCGGCGGCGTTCCGCCCGAAGGTCGGGCTTCCGCAGATCCGCAGGTCGTCGTTGGTGTGCAGGGGCCCGTTGATCTGGTCGCCGTTGACGAAGACGATCTGGTCGCAGAACTGGCCGTTGGTGCCCGGGATCGGCGAGCTCTCCCGCCCGTCCCGGCGGAACTTCGTGCACTGCGAATAGGCGCCCGTCAGAGCGGCGGAGGGATTCGGGAACCCGTAGGTCACCGGATCGGATGTCTCGAGCTGGGTGAAGTAGACGTAGTCCAGGAAGGTCGCCTGCTTGTAGGTGGCGACGATCGATGCTCGCTTCGCGCCCGGCGTCCCCGAGTAGCCGGTGGAGCGGATCCGGAAGGTGCCGATGTTCGGCCCGCTCGGCCTCGAGCATCGGTGCGCGTCGGATTGATCGAGTCGCAGGCATGCCGACTGGCCGGTCGCCGGGAGCAGCTCGATCGCGTACTGGGGCCGTCGGTCGCCCCGGGGACGGGCCGGGTCTGTAGCGGTGATCGCGCCCTGCTGGTTGACGGCGTTCGGCGTCGGGACGTTCGTGCAGCGCGCCCAGTAGCCGCTGTCGTTGTTGAGGTGGTAGGTGTAGTCGGCGATCCCGGCCTGTGCGGCGGCGTAGGCGCGCTTCTGGTCGATGTCCCGCCGGAGCAGGGCCTGATCGGCGTTGGTGGCCGCGACGGCGGCGCTCACCAGCAGCGTCACCAGCGCGATCGCGCCCACGACGGCGATCATCGTGAAGCCCTCCTCGCTCGCCGGAGCGCGTCTCGATCGAACCGGATCAGACGCATGGCAGGTTGTCCTGGTTCGGGTACTGGCCGGCGGCCTCCAGGCGGAGGTCCACCGAGTCGTGAGCATCAGCGGAGAGTTCGGGTCGAGCGCGAGACGCCCGCTCGTCGGCGAGGAGGTGAACGAGACGTCGACGTTGGACATCTGCGCGGCGTCGTGGGCTGAGCGGCGTCGCAGCGGCGTCGGGGAGAGGCGCCGTCTGACGAAGTGGTAGTAGCGGAAGATCGTGCCCCCCGGCGCGGACGACGTTGGTGAGCAGCTGACTGGTCGAGGATGGCGGTCCCCGAGAAGGTCCAGGTCGGTGCGGCGCCGCCGGTGGCCGGATAGACGGATCGCTGAGGGTGGTGCCGCGTGAGGCAGATCACGTGCAGGTCCGGCGTCGGGCTGACGGCCGAGCCGCTCTGGGAGAGGAAGCTGATCGAGGTCCCGGTGCTGCCGGCGGTCTGGCGAGCACGGGGTGACGCGGGGCGACGCAGGCCGAGTGGAGCGCCTGGACGATCTGGGTCATCACCGGCCGCGCCCGCTGGTTGGCGTCGACGCGCTTGTTGATCCGGTCCTGGTTATGGAGGCGGCCGTGGTCATCGTCGACGAGCGCCCATCACCACGAACATCGCCGGGATCAGTGACGAGGAGCTCGACGATCGTGAGACCGCGCTCGTCCCTCACGGGCACGTCCCCCGGCGAGCTCGCGCCGCCCGGTCAGGATCACGGCGTCGGGTCGATCGGTCCCCGGCCTGCTCGAGATCGGAGACGTCGACGGTGGTGGCCGTGACATCCCGGTGCCGTTGTCCGCGCAGACGTTGTAGTCCGTGCTGTGAGGGCGTCACCCCCGACGTATGCCGGTAGGGGAGCCGGTGTCCGCGAGCTGGCCAGCGGCGTTGGTCGGACCCATGGTCGCGCCAGAGCGTGCTCGTGGTGCCGGTCCCAGTCGGTGACGTTGTCGCGCTTGACCCCGAGCCGGGCGCGGAGGGAGCTGGACGCCGGTCCGAACGGTGAGGTCCAGCGAGGGAAGCTGCCGACGTGTCCGGCGTCGCCCCGGTGCCGGCCGGCGGCACGAGGACGTTCGCGAAGCCGAGGGGGTTGACACCGGTACCTGTCGGTCGGGATTGTTCGATGGGCATGGCCCGCATAGACGGCGTAGGGCGAGAGCGAACGGGAAGAGGACGTGGCGGGATCGTGATCGCGGCGTCTGGCGGCGCCGAACGTCTTCCACTGTCATCCCGGTGTTGAGAGGACGCTGATGGCCGTCGAGGCACGTCGAGTTGACCAGCGTGCCCGAGTAGTTCTCGGTCTTGAAGGAGACCGTGAGGGACGCCCGGGCGGTCGTACTGCAGGTTCACCTTGGCGGTCGCCTGGTCGACGACGCTCACCGACTGCGCGGCGGCGCATTGCCGTCCGGGTCGACCATTCCGCGGCGCGCCCCGGAGACCGTCATCGTGTAGGTGCCCGCCGGCAGGTTGCGCCAGAGCACACAGCCGGTCGTGCCGGTCGAGCCGCTGAAGGATCCGGGCCGCTGCCGGACAGGTCACGCCGGGGATCCCGACGCTGTTCGAGTCGATCGAAGCGACCAGCAGCGACCCGCTGTTCGGCACCAGGGATCCGCTCGGCGGCGAGACGATCGTCGTCGCGGTGACCGGATGGAGCGGCGCCCATGCCCGGTCCAGGTGACGCTGAGGTCAGCTGGAGGTAGTCGCGGGATCCGGTCCCCGAGGCGCAGGTGCTCGTCGTCGGCGTCTCGGTCAGGAACTGGGACTGCGAGGTGATCGTGTAAAGGTGCGTCTGAGTCGACGGTCGGGCGACTCGGGCGGCAGGCTCCCGTCCTCGAGCATGTCCTGGTGCGGTTCAGGGTGGTCAGGCGATCCGCAGGACCGGACCCGCTCGAGCTCCTGCTCCGCGAGATCGTTGGCCCGGGCACGGTGACGCTCCTGAGCGGTGGCCCGCGTGCTCGCGGCAAAGGAGCGTGAACGAACCCGGCCGAGACGATCAGCAGCACGACGGCGCTGACCAGCACCTCGACCAGGGCAAAGCCCGCTGGTCACGGCCGCCCGTGTCAGGTTCTGCGTTCCATGAGGTCTCCGGATTCCTCGCCCATGCATCGGCACGAAGCCGTGGCGGCCATACCCAGGAGTGGGCGATCTGGCCGTCCGTTTGAGGCTGGGCGTGACGCCGCGACGCCGAACGTCCAGAAACGAGAGAGGGCGGGCCCGAAGGCCCGCCCTCTGCTCCGCGTGAGGCTCTGGCGAGGCATCACGCGTGGCTAGCCGGATTAGCCCCAGTTGCCGCCGGACGGACAACCGCCCGTGCCCGCCGGTGGTGTGCACGGGGTACGTGAAGGTCGGCACCGGTCGTCGCGTCGATCGTGAACATGTTGCCGTCGTCGGGCAAGGTCACCGTCAGCGTGCAGTTCGTGAGGCGCGCGCGCTGGAACGGCAACGGCGGGTTCGCGCCGCCGTCTGGATCGAGTTATCGATCGCCGTCAGCTTCGCCGGCGGTGACGCGTGCAGTAGGGCCGCCGTTGTCGGTCGCGTAGGTCTCCATCGCCGACCTGGGCCGTGTGCGCCATCTCCTTGGCGCCGGCGTCCTTCGCCTTGTCCCTCTGGTTGAAGAACGCCGGAATGGCGATCGCGGCGAGAATTCCGATGATGAGCATGACGACCAGGAGCTCGACCAGGGTGAACCCCTTCTCGCTGGCCATCCGCTCACGGAGCTTCAGAATCATTGGATCTCCTATGTCCAAATCTCCGTGCCAGAGCCCCGTGGCCGTCGGAAGTCGGTTGACCCCGGTGGCAGCCCGGCTGGCTCTGAGATTCCTCTCGGAGCCCCGATGGCTTTGCGTCCCCACCTCGCGATGGGTTTGCCTTTCTCACCGAAGGCCCTGGCGTTTCCTTTACGCCGCCTTGAATCGACCCCTGAGGGCGGGCCTTGAGCAAGTCCCTAAATAGTGCTTAGGGAAATGCGCATCGAACTTGCGTCCAGGGAGAAGGAACGTACCGGCTCCGGTCGCCTGACCGGAACCGTGAGGTCCGATCCCGCCGGGGGGCGCTGTTCCAGTCGTAGACAGCGTCCGAGTAGGGCGTGCACGCCCGGGCAGCATGCGGTGAGCTGGACGGAAGATCCAGCCGGTGATGAGCCCGTGAAGTCGGGCCCTGTGTGAGAGCGGCCGGTGAGGACGTAGAAGGCATAGACGGCGCGATGGCCGAGCAGGTGGTGAAGATGCCGACCAGCCCAAGCCCGGAGATCCACCAGCCTCCGAGCGGCCGGCGGTTGTGCAGCTGAGTCCGGACCAGGAAGAAAGCGATCGCGCCGTAGAGGCCGACGAGGAGCAGCGTGCTGGCGCGAGGTACACCTGTACTGCAGCGCAGGCCGCCTCGACCGGCGTATCGATGATCACGGAACCTACGAGTGCGGTGGCGTAGACGCCGAGCACGGTCGGGATTGCCAGCAGCAGGCCCGGCCTCGCCGATGGACCGGTCCCCGCGCCGCCGCGAGAAGACTCCACTCGGAGCAGGACCGGAGACCGCTGCCGTGGGCAGGCCTGCGCAAACGGTGATCAGGTCGAGAACTCCTGGGACTGCCTCGAGCTGATGTGAAGAGCCCATGGGCGCGATGACGGAGAGCGGCCCGCAGGTGGAAGGCGATCGCGGGCTGACCCCTAAGGCGGCGCCGAAGTGCGAGAAGCCGCGTCTCCCTGTTCCGCCGCCGACCATGTCCCAGACCACGAGGACGCCGATCGCGAGATAGCGACGCCGAGTCCGATGTGGCGGCTGGGCAGCGAATCTTGTCGTACAGGGAGAAGAGCGGCAGGTACATCGAGATCACGATGAACCCGACCATGCCCCGACGAAGATGATCATCACCGGCTCGAGCAGCGAGGTCAGCGCCTTCACCTTGGCGTCGACCTCGGCCTCGTAGAAGTCGGCGATCTTGACCAGCATCTGCTCGAGCTGGCCGGTCTCCTCCCCCACCGAGATCATGTGGCCGACCATCGGCGGGAAGACGTCGCAACGTCTCGATCGGATGCGCGATCGTGCCGCCTCCCTTCACCGAGCCGTAGACCTCGTCCATCGCCTTCTCGACCAGCACGTTGCCGGACGTCTGGCCGACGAGCTTGATCGATTGCAGGATCGGGACACCGGCATGCGACCGAACCGGAGAACGTCCGCGACCAGCGGGCGATCGCGACCTTGCGGACGACGTCGCCGATGTGGACGGGGAGGCGGAGCTTGACCCGATCCCACTGCTCCCGCCCCGCTCGGTCTTCTTCCATTGGAAGAAGCCGACACCAGCGCCAACCAACACCGGGAATCCAGATGAACCAGTAGCCCGTGACGGCGTTGGAGATCCCGATCGTGATCTGGGTCATCGCGGGCAGGTCCGCGGACTCGCCCGGCTGATCCGCAACCGCCTCCTTGAAAGCGTTGGCGAAGACCGGCACGATGAAGATGACCACCGCCAGCATGATCAGGACCGCGGCGCCGAAGATGAACGCCGGGTAGAGCATCGCCGAGCGCACCTGCCGGCTCGCAGCGCGTCCATCTTCTCGAGCTGGTACGCGACTCGGTCGAGCGCCTCCTCGAGCCGGCCCGAGCTCTCGCCCGACCGCACCATCGCTCTGAACAGGGGGTCGAAGATCTGCGGCCGCCGCTCCATCGCGTCGGCCAGTGAGCTGCCGGCCTCGACGTCCTGGCGGACGCCGGCGATCGCGTCCTTCAGGCGCTCGTCCTCGGTTTGGTCCTCGAGGGTGTAGAGGGAGCGGAGCATCGGCATGCCCGATGCGACGAGGGTCGCGAACTGTCGCGAGAAGACGGACATGCTCGCGCATCCTGATGCCGCGGAAGCGGTCGAAGAGGCGCTCGAACCGGAACGCCTCGTTCTTCTCGGAGACGTCGAGGACGATCAGCCCGCGCTCGCGCAGCTGCTCGGTGACCTGGGTCTTCGTCTCGGCGTCCATCTCCCCACGCGAGGGGATGCCGGCGACGTCGACGGCCCTGAAGGCGTAGGTGCTCATCTAGGCCCCGTTCGTCGATCGCGGCGGCCGCCGGCGTGCCCTGGGCTGCGGAGCCGGGCCGAGCAGGCGCTTGAGCTCCTCGGGGACCGAGGCTCGTTGCTCGGCGAGCTTGCGCGAGATCCGGCCCATCCGGACCAGCTGCGCGAGGTGGGCGTCCATCGTCTGCATGCCGATCGAGCCCGAGGTCTGGATCGCGGAGTAGATCTGGTGGGTCTTCCCCTCGCGGATCAGGTTGCGGACGGCGGGCGTCGGGACAAGGACCTCGCAAGCGACGACTCGGCCCGAGCCGTCGACCGTCGGCAGCAGCTGCTGGGTGACGATCCCCTGCAGCCCGATCGAGAGCTGCATCCGGACCTGCGCCTGCTGCTGCGCCGGGAAGATGTCGATGATGCGGTCGACCGTCTGGGCGGTCGACTGGGTGTGCAGGGTGGCGAAGACCAGGTGGCCGGTCTCGGCCGCGGTCAGGGCGGTGGACATCGTCTCGAGGTCGCGCATCTCGCCGACCAGGATCACGTCGGGGTCCTCGCGGAGGGCGGCCTTCAGGGCGGTCGCGAAGTCCTGCGCGTCCGCGCCGATCTCGCGCTGGTTGACGATGCAGCGCTTGTGCGCCGTGGAGGAACTCGATCGGGTCCTCGATCGTGAGGATGTGCTCCTCGCGCTCGCCGTTGATGATGTCGAGCATCGCCGCGAGCGAGGTCGACTTACCGGAGCCGGTCGGCCCGGTGACCAGGACCAGCCCCCGCGGCTTCCGGGTCAAGTCCTCGAGCACCTGCGGCAGGCCGAGCTCGTCGAGCTCCGGGATCTGGTGGGGGATCCGGCGGAATGCGGCGCTGATCGAGCCGCGCTGGAAGAAGCAGTTGACGCGGAAGCGGGCGACGCCGGGGACCGCGTAGGCAAGGTCGAGCTGCTTGTGGGACTCGAAGCGCTTGCGCTGGTCGTCGTTCAGCAGGCAGTAGACCGTGTCCCTGGTGTCCTGCGGCGAGAGGGCCCGTACTCCTCCATGGGCGCGATCTGACCCCGCACGCGCAGGGCCGGCGGGTAGCCGGGGGTGAGGTGAACGTCGGAGGCCCGCTGCTCGGCCATCCGGGTGAGCACCTCGGCGAAGTCGTATTTCCGCGTTGGCCTGCAGCCGCTTCCATGCCTTATCCAATCGTCCGTCCGGCGCCCGTGCCTTAACACTCAATAGTGGGGTCGCGGGCCTAGCTGGCGACTCGCGAGACCTCCTGGACGCTCGTCAGCCCGGCCGCACCTTCTCGAGCCCGGACTGCCGCAGGGTCAGCATCCCCTCCTCGATCGCGACCTTGGCGATCTCGGCCTCCGGGGCGAGGTTCACCACCATGTCCTTGATCCGCTCGCTGAGCACCATCACCGAGTAGATCGCCCAGGCGCCCTCGGTAGCCGATTCCGTGGCAGCGCTGGCAGCCGACCGGCTCATAGGCCTCGAGGTCGGTGCCGACCCTGAAGCCCGCCTCGGTCAGCGACTGCTGGCGTAACGACCGCGCGACGCTTGCAATGCGGGCAGAGCACTGCGCGCGAGCCGCTGGGCGACCACGCATTCGATCGCCGAGGAGGTGAGGAAGGACTCGATTCCCATCTCCTGCAGCCGGGTGATCGCCCCGGGCGCGTCGTTGGTGTGCAGGGTGGTCAGCACCATGTGCCCGGTGAGCGCGGCCTCGATCGCGATCCGCGCGGTCTCGGCGTCACGGATCTCGCCGACCATGATCACGTCGGGATCGGCGCGGAGGACCGAGCGCAGGCCCGTGGCGAAGGTGAGCCCGGCCTTGCGATGGACGCCGATCTGGTTGACGCCCGGGAGCCGGTACTCGACCGGGTCCTCGATCGTGACGATGTGCTTGTCGACCTCGTTCAGGTCCTGGAGCGCCGCGTAGAGGGTGGTCGACTTGCCGGCGCCGGTCGGCCCGGTGACGAGCACCGCGCCGTACGGCTTGCCGGAACGAGGTCTCGAAGCGCTCGCGCTGGTCCCCCTCCATGCCGAGGTCGTCGAGCGTTCGCAGCGCGGCCGCCTCGTCGAGGATCCGGATCGAGGCTCCCTCGCCCGTCCTGCGTGGGCAGCGTCGTCACGCGCAGGTCGATGCGGCGGTCCTCGACCATCACGCCGACGCGGCCGTCCTGCGGGACCCGCTTCTCGGCGATGTCGAGCTCGCTCATGATCTTGATCCGCGAGATCACGCCCGGCGACCATCCGCTTGGGAACCCGCGCCGTCTCCTGGAGAACGCCGTCGATCCGGAAGCGGATCCGCATCTCGCCGTCCTCCGGCTCGAAGTGGATGTCCGATGCACCCTCCGCGACCGCCTGCCCGAGGATGCTGTTGACGAGCTTGATCACCGGGCCGTCCTGCGCCGACGCCCGCAGGTCGGTGATCTCCGCGGGCTCCGCGTGCGTCCTCCTCCTCGTCGCCCTCCGCGATCGCGTCGGCGACCGTGCTCTGCATCGTGCCGAGCTTCGAGATCAGCGCTTCGATGTCGTGCGCGGGCGCGACGGCCACCGCGACAGTTGAGGCCGGTCGCCATCTGGACGTCGTCCAGCGCCAGGACGTTCGCGGGATCGGCCATCGCGAGCAGGAGCGTGCTCTCGTCGACGAAGGCGACCGGGAGCGCCTGGTGGCGGCGCGCCGACTTGACCGAGATCAGGTTCGCCGCCCCCATGTCGACGGCGAAGAGCGCCGAGATCGACGAAGTCGAGCCCGTAGCGCTCCGCGGTCGCTCGCGAGACCTGCTCCGAGTCGATCACGCCCTGCTCCAGGAGGATCTCCTCCGGCCGCCGGCCGGCGGTGCGCGACTGCGCGATCGCCTGCTCGACCTGCTCGCGTGTCGCGTAGCCGAGGTCGACGATCGCGTCGGTGATGAACGCGCCGGAGTGGCCCCGGCTGCATCGGGCGGGATCAGCCCGGGAGTACCGCCGGTGTCCGGTCCTGCCGGAGCTCGCGGCGGCGGCCTCGCTCGCCGCCGGGCCCGTCGCTCGGGCCCCGGGAGCGGCCTCAGATAGTCGGGGAGCTCCCGCATGGGGACCCCTCACCTCGGGCTGTACGGCAGGTCGTCCTTGCCGGAGTAGAGCGGCGTCGTGGACGGCCTGGACGACCCCTGTGAGCGTTGCGGAAGCCGTAGCTGACCTGCGCCTGCGGCACCGAGCCGCTCAGCCGGCGCGGGCGGACGATCACGAGAGCGGGCACCTGGCTCACCCCCACCCCCTGGGTGATCCGCGAGTAGCGGGCGATCCGGTTCGCCCGGGCGACGAAGACCGCCACGCCCGGGTCGCCGGAGAGCGATCCGACGGACGCTCGCGACAAGCCGGTCGTCGACCCCGCCCTGGCGCGACGATCAGCAGCACGACCGTGTCGCCGCTATGCCAGGCGGCGATCACCGGGCGCGGGAGGCCGCGGGCCGGGGACCAGCGCGTCGGGCGACGCCGTGCGCTCGGCGGCGCGACGCCCGGCGCGGGCGCGCCGCGGCGCTGCGCTCGCCCCGGCGGATCGGCGTGCCTGCAGCCGCTGACGGTGACGTCGCCGGCCGGGGTGCTGCAGCTGGGCGCTCGTGGTGGTCGTGCTCGAGCTGCCGCCGCTGCTTCTTGTGCAGCAGCTGCGGCGCGAGCATCACGCCGGCGACGAGCAGCAGAGCGGCGAGCAGGCCGAGCTGGACCATCGGGTTGTTGTTGATGCGTCCTCATCCGACGCTCCATCCCTCTTGCCGACCACCTGCTCGATCCCGCTCGCGCGCTGGCCCTTCGCGGCGAGCATCAGCTTGAAGTCGTGCGGGCTCGACGCCGTCTCCATCGCGACCTCCTCGGAGACGATGCCCTCGGTGACGTAGCCGAGCAGCGCCTGGTCGAAGGTCTGCATGCCGTAGAAGTCGCCCTCGGAGATCACCTCGGTGATCCGGCCCGTCTCCTCGGGATTCAGGATCAGGTCCTGGATCCGCCCGGTCACGACCATCACCTCGGAGACGGCGACGCGCCCCTCGCGGTCGATCCGCGGGCACCAGCCGCTGGGAGATCGCGCCCTTCAGCGTCGAGGCGAGCATCACCCGCGCCTGCTGCTGGAGGTGCGGCGGGAAGAAGTCGATGATCCGGTTGATCGTCTCGCTGGCGTCGAGGGTGTGGAGCGTCGACATCACGAGGTGGCCCGTCTCGGCCGCGGAGAGCGCGGTGCGGACGGTCTCCTCGTCGCGCATCTCCCCGATCAGGATCACGTCGGGGTCCTGGCGGAGGACGCGGCGCATGGCCTGCGCGAAGCTCTTGGTGTCCGAGCCGACCTCGCGCTGGTTGATGATCGAGAGCTTGTCCCGGTGGAGGTACTCGATCGGGTCCTCCATCGTCACGATGTGACGCGCCCGGGTCGAGTTGATGTGGTCGATCATCGCCGCGAGCGTGGTCGACTTGCCCGAGCCCGTCGTGCCGGTCAGCAGGATGATCCCGCGCGGCTCCTCGGCGAGCCGGCGGACGACCTCGGGCAGGCCCAGGTCGTCGATGGTCTTCACCTGGAACGGGAATCGCGCGCAGCGCGATCGAGACGTCGCCGCGCTGGCGGAAGGCGTTGACGCGGAAGCGCGAGACGCCGGGAAGCTCGTACGAGAAGTCGACCTCGCCGGTCTCCTCGAACTCGGTGAGGTGATGCTCGTCGGCGATCGCGTGCAGGGCCTTCTCGGTGTCGGCTCCGAGTGAGCGCATCCGAGCCCTGCAGGGCCCAGAGGTCGCCGTGGACCCTCGCCACGGGCGGCGAGTCCACCTTGACGTGGAGGTCCGATCCCTCCCGCTCGACCACGTAGGTGAGCGCCTCGTCGATATCGAAAGCCCATCCCTCGCCCTATCGGGCGTGGGCAGGCGTCAGCTAGATCAGCAAAATTGGGGTTGCGGCTATCCGGCCGCGATCTCCTCGACCACCTCGTAGATCCCCTCGAGCGGGGTGTCCTTTACGTGCCGTCCAGATCTCCTCGCGTGCGCTTCGCCTCGGTCACTCCGCTCGAGCCGCGGATCGACGTCGAGCGACGTCGCGGCCGACGTCGAAGATCCCGAACGAGATCACCTCGTCCTCGTCCTTGACGTTGCGGGCGTGGTAGACGACCGAGCCCATCGGGCAGGCCGTCTGAGATCCCGTCGCTGCGCTCCCGCCCACGCCTTGCGGAACTCGTCCCATTGGCCGGCCCTTCAGGCGCCGTCCGCTGAAGAAACAGGCGACCTCGCATGTCCGCTGGCCTTCCTGCGGGGTCGCGCATGGGACTGACGGCTTCGCCATCAGGCCGCGGCCACGGAGGCCGCCCCGCATAAGTCGCCGGCGCTTCGCCCTCCGCTCCAGAGGTGACAGCGGCCTGGTGGCCGCTAGGCGACTTCGCGGAGCTTCTGCGCCTCCGCGAGCGACTGCAGCTTCTTCAGCGACTGGTTCTCGATCTGGCGGATCCGCTCGCGGGTGACGTTGAAGGTGCGGCCGACCTCGTCCAGGGTCCGCGGGTGCTCGCCGCCGAGCCCGTAGCGGAGCTCGAGCACGCGACGCTCGCGGTAGGAGAGGTTCTCGAGGGCCTCCTTCAGCGCCTCCTTGGTGAGCAGCTCGGCGGCGCGCTCGAAGGGGGACTCGGCCCGCTCATCGGCGATGAACTGGCCGAACTCCGACTCCTCCTCGTCGCCGACCGGCTTCTCGAGCGAGACCGGGGCCTGCGCCGAGCGCTTGATCGAGTCGACCTCCTCGGGCTCGATGCCGGTGACCTCGGCGATCTCCTCCGGGGTGGGCTCGCGGCCCAGCTCGGTGACCAGCTTGCGCTCCGCGCGGCCGATCTTGTTGAGCTTCTCGACGACGTGGACCGGGATGCGGATGGTCCGCGCCTTGTCGGCGAGCGCGCGGGCGATCGCCTGGCGGATCCACCAGGTCGCGTAGGTCGAGAACTTGAAGCCCTTGCGGTAGTCGAACTTCTCGGCCGCACGGACCAGGCCGAGCGTGCCCTCCTGGATCAGGTCGAGGAAGGGCAGGCCCTGGTTGCGGTAGTTCTTGGCGATCGAGACGACCAGGCGGAGGTTCGACTCGACCATCTTCTGCTTGGCGTCGAGGTCGCCGCGCTCGATGCGCTTGGCGAGCTCGACCTCCTCGGCGGCGGTGAGCAGCCTGACCTTGCCGATGTCCTTGAGGAAGAGCTGCAGGGAATCGGTGGTCATGTCCGGCTTCAGGTCGAGCGCCTTCTGGCGCTTGCGACCGCGCTTGCCGTCGGAGCGCTCGGCCTCGGCGGCGGACTTCTGCGCCGGGTCGAGGTCCTCGACCAGCTCGATGCCGGCCTTCTCGAGGTGCCCGTAGAGGTCCTCGACGTCTGACTCGTCGAGCTCGACCTCGGACACGGCGGTGGCGACGTCGCCGAAGGTGAGGACGCCCAGCTGCTGGCCCTTGGTGACCAGCGTCTTCACTTCTTCAAGTTCTTGGATCTCCGCTACGAGCATTCGCCTACGCTCTTCCTTCCTGGCTGTCTTTCAATTTCCTGGCCGCCCGGCCGTTTACCTAATTCTGGCGGGCTCTGACTCATGTCGGCCGCTGCCGAAAAACCTTTACTCCAATCCCCCTCAAAGGCCACAAAAACGCGGAGCGGGCTGGCCGCATCCGCGTTCGATTTCCGTCTTCACGCCTAGATCTCGCGAGTCTTCCTCTACGTCCGTGCCTATGGTAGCCACTTTACTTTTTGAAGTCAACGCATGCGGCAGGCGTGGCAAGGCGCATGCCAAAGAGAGAACAACCATGTTGCGGGAAAGTTCCGGACGCTCATCGAGGTACCCCTGCCTGGACGTTCGTTACTCGTGAACGTCTGGCCGCGTCAGCCCGATCGCAGCCGCAGCACTCCGCGCTGGCAGCTCTGGCGGCATCGCTGGGCTGCGCGCGTTCTGGAATCGCGCCTACAAGGAGAACATCACCGGGCTCTCGGGGATGGTCGCCTACAACCTGATGCTGGCCGTCTTCCCCTTCGCCCTGCTCGTCCTCTTCATCTTCGGCCAGGTCGTCAACAGCGCCGACGTCGAGCACAGCGTCATCCTCGACATCCAGCGGCTCTTCCCCAACATCGAGCAGGACACCCTCCAGCACGCGATCGACCGGGTCCGCGCCAGCTCGACCACGATCGGCATCGCCGCCGTCGTCGGCGGGATCTGGATCGGCGCCTCCTTCTGGGGCGCGATGGACACGGCCTTCTGCCGGATCTACCACGTCGAGTGCCGCGGCTGGGTGCAGCAGAAGCGCTGGTCGCTCGTGATGTTGCTCGGCCTGCTCCTGCTGCTCGCGGCCAGCGTGACCGTGCCGACCGTCGAGAGCGCCGTGCTGTCGAGCGCCGACAACCTGCCGTTCGGCCTCGTCCGACTTCGACGTGACCCGGACAGCGATCGTCGTGATCGGCGGCCTGGTCGCCACCTTCCTGATCATCTCGGCGATCTACTGGGCCGTGCCGAAGGGCCACATGCCCTGGCGCTCGGTCTGGCCGGGGGCGCTCTTCTTCGCCCTGGTCACCTCGGCCGGCAACTACATCTTTCCCCTCTACCTCACCAGCGTCTCCGACCTCCACCGGATCGGCGGGACGATCGGCTTCATCCTGATCGCCCTGGTCTGGTTCTACGCGATCAGCCTGGCCCTGCTCGCCGGCGCGGTGATCAACTCACTCCGGCACGAGAGCGACGACACGGGGGCGCTGCCGCTCGAGGGCTAGCTACCCGTAGCGCCCGCCGACCACCTCGCGCAGCTTGGGCCGGTTGTGGGTCGCCTGGACCCGGCGCACGGTGCCCGAGCGCGAGCGCATCACCAGCGACTCGGTGGTGGCGTGGCCGTCGTCCAGATAGCGGACGCCGTCGAGCAGGTCGCCGTCGGTGACGCCGGTCGCCGCGAAGAAGACGTCGTCGCCGGAGACCAGGTCGTCGGTGTCGAGCACCCGGCTGAGGTCATAGCCGGCCTCCTCCGCCGCCTTGCGCTCGTCGTCGTCGCGCGGCCATAGCCGGCCCAGGATCCGACCCCCCATGCACTTGATCGCCGAGGCCGAGAGCACTCCCTCCGGGGTCCCGCCGACGCCCCAGAGCAGGTCGATGCCGGTGTTCGGCATCACCGCGAAGAGCGAGGCCGCCACGTCGCCGTCCGAGATGAAGCGGATGCTGGCGCCGACCTCGCGCAGGGTCTCGACCGCCTTCTCGTGGCGAGGGCGGTCGAGCATGATCACCGTGACGTCGCTCGTCTCCCCTCCCTTGCGCTCGGCGATCTTGCGGATCACGTCCTCGAGCGGTTCGTCGAGGCTGATCAGATCGGCCGATCGGGGGCCCGCCGCGATCTTCTCCATGTAGACGCAGGGCCCGGGGTCGAACATCGTGCCTCGCTCCGAGAGGGCGATGACCGCGAGCGCCGAGGGCATTCCCCGCGCCGTCAGCGTGGTCCCCTCGAGGGGATCGACCGCGATGTCGACGACGGGGGGGCTGCCATCCCCGATCTGCTCGCCGTTGTAGAGCATCGGCGCCTCGTCCTTCTCGCCCTCGCCGATCACGACGATGCCGTCCATCGGCACCGTGTCGAGCATCAGGCGCATCGCGTCGACCGCCGCCCCGTCCGCGCTCTCCTTCTCGCCCATGCCGACCCAGCGGCCGGCCGCGAGCGCACCCGCCTCGGTGACGCGGACGAGCTCGAGCGCCAGGTTGCGGTCCGGGTGCGACGGGTCCCGGACGTCCTGCGAGATCACGTGTTGGTCGGCTTCGGCCACGAGTCAGAGGCTAGTACGCGGTTCGCTGCGTGGTCAGAAGGTGGCCGGAGGCTTTCGCTGGGCGCCGCCGCCGCTCTCCACCGCGCGGAACCCGCCGGAGATGAAGATGCCGATCGGAGGCGAGCAGGGCGAGCCAGTAGCCGAACGGCGAGGCTGATCTCGAGGCCGTCCTGGGGCTTGTCGACGATCCCGTTGTAGGCGATCAGCACGAAGGCGGTCAGCGCCGACGATCGCGGTCACCTCGCCCCGCGGCCAGGAGAGCGCGTGCCCGCGCACCACGATCCAGGCCAGGATGAAGGGCGCGGCTGCGGCGGCCAGCAGCAGCCAGCGCGCGATCGGGAAGGTGTCCCAGGCGCTGCAGCTCGAGTTGCCGACGCCGCAGGCCCAGTTGCCCGGGTCGCTCCCTCGCTGGACGACGCTCGGATCCGTCGAGAGCGAGAACCACTCCAGGAAGAGGCTGATCACCAGCACCGCCGCGGCGACCATCCCGATGATCTCCGAGCGGTCCAGCTTGGAGAGATCCATGCGCGCGACCCTATCCGAACTCCCCATATAGGGTCGCGGTTATGGCGTCACGCTGGGGATTGACCGTTCCGCTCACCGGGATCGGGCTGCCGGACAACGCCGAGCTCTTCCGGCGCGCCGAGGCGGCCGGCTACACGGACCTCTGGTCCGGCGAGACGAACGGGCCCGACGGCTTCACGCCTCTGTCCCTGGCGTCGGCCTGGACCGAGAAGGTCCGCCTGGGCACCGGGGTGGTCGGCGTGATGCAGCGCGGCCGGGCGCTGCTGGCCCAGGAGACC
This sequence comes from uncultured Solirubrobacterales bacterium, assembly GCA_963763985.1. Taxonomy (GTDB): domain Bacteria; phylum Actinomycetota; class Thermoleophilia; order Solirubrobacterales; family 70-9; genus DASUPK01. The sequence continues at coordinate 60,983 of CAVXQO010000024.1, forward strand.
GCGGCGCTCGCCGACGCGTCGGGCGGCCGCTTCGCCCTGGGCATCGGCGCCTCGTCCGACCGGATCGTCGAGGGGTGGAACGGGATGCCGTTCGAGAAGCCGCTCAGCAAGATGTCGGAGACGATCGACTTCCTGAGGACGGCCCTCGCCGGCGAGCGGGCCGACGGGGGCTTCAAGCTCGAGCGCGCGCCCGAGGCGAAGGTGCCGATCATCGTGGCGGCGCTGCGGGGCAAGATGCTCCGCCTGGCGGTCGAGAAGGGCGACGGCGCGTTCACCAACTTCCTGCCGCTCGCGGGGCTGCCGAAGGTCGTTGACGGCCTCGAGGGCGCGCCGGACGGCTTCGAGCTGCTCTGCCGCTTCTTCTGCATTCCCGGCGAGCGGGAGCAGGTCGAGCCGCTCGCCCGGTTCATGTTCTCCTCCTACATCACCGTGCCGGTCTACGAGGCGTTCTACCGCTGGCTCGGCTACGGGGAGAAGATCGACCCGATGGTCGAGGCCTGGAACGCCAAGGACCGCCAGAAGGCCGCCGAGGAGGCACCCTGGGACCTGATCGAGGAGATGTTCATCTTCGGCCCGCCCGAGGAGATGCGCGAGCGTCTTGGGGCCTTCGTCGAGGGCGGGATCACCCTGCCCGTGATCACGCCGATCACCACGCCCGACAAGCTGGGCGAGCTGATCGACGCCCTAGCTCCCTAGCCTCGACCAGAAGCGCACGTACTCGCGCTCGTGGCCGATGCCGGCCTCGATCGCATGAATGACGCCCTCGGGCGCGTCGATCTCACGGCACTGCTCGAGCTGCGCCTCGTACTCCCGGAGCCTCCCCTCATGCGCCTCCAGCTGGTCGCCGGCCAGCTTCGCCGGGTCTGCCCCGAAGAAGAGCTTCAGCAACCCGGCGTCGCGGAGCTCGTAGAGCTCGCTCGTCGGCTCAGCCCTCCAGCGGTCGAGCGCATCGGAGCCGGCCTTGGTGAGGCGGTAGATGCGCCGCCTTCGACCCGATTCCTCACGACGCTCGGAGAGGTATCCCGCCTCGGCCAACCGCCCACACTCCGAGTAGAGCTGTGTATGCGGCAGGGACCAGAACTGGCCGACACCCGCGGCGGCCGCCAGCTTCAGGTCATACGGCGACGCCGGCTGCATCTGCTCGATCAGGCCGAGCACGACATAGGAGGTGGGAGTGAGGCGGGGCTTTGCCATCCGGGGCAGGATACGGTACAGTGCGAATCGTACGGATTGAACCATTCAGGAGGAAACATGAATCCAGCATCCACCGCCGTCGCCCCCGCCAAGCAGGACCTCACCGCTGGATTCGATTCCCTCGATCGGGAGACCCGAGTCGATCGGCTGCCGCTGGAGGGCCGGCTCCCGGACTGGCTCAATGGATCGCTCGTCCGAACCGGGCCGGCGAAGTGGGAGGTCGGCGACAGGACGATGCGCCACTGGTTCGACGGCTTCGCGATGCTCCACCGCTTCGGCATCTCGGACGGCGAGGTCTCCTACGCCAACCGCTTCCTCCAGACGAAGGCCTACCGCGCCGCCGAGGAGAAGGGCGAGATCGTCTACTCCGAGTTCGCCACCGACCCATGCCGCTCGCTGTTCGCGCGGGTCTTCTCGATGTTCTCTCCGAAGATCTCCGACAACGCGAACGTGAACCTCGTCAAGCTCGGGGAGCGGTACATCTCGATGACCGAGACGCCGATCCCGGTCGAGTTCGACGGCGAGACCCTGGAGACGGTGGGCGTCGCCTACGAGACCCCGGGGATGCTGACCACCGCGCATCCTCACCTGGACCGGGCAACCGGCGGGATGCTCAACTACGCGGCCAAGCTCGGGCCGCGGAACCGCTACCGGTTCTTCCACGTGCCCCCGGATGAGCGCGAACCTCGGGTGATCGCCGAGCTGCCCGTCAAGGAGCCGGCGTACATGCACTCCTTCGGCCTCACCGAGCGCTGGCTCGTGCTCGCCGAGTTCCCGCTGGTGGTGAACCCGATCAGCATTCCCCTCTCGGGCCGCCCCTACATCGAGAACTACCGCTGGAAGCCCGAGCTGGGAACCCGCTTCACGCTTGATCGACCGCAACACGGGCGAGGCGACCGGCCCCTTCGAGACCGATCCGTGCTTCTGCTTCCACCACGTCAACGCGTACGAGGACGGCGGCGAGGTGGTGGTTGACGCCTGTACCTACCCGGACGCCACCCTGATCGAGGACCTCTACCTGGACCGTCTCCGAGCGGGCAAGCCCGTCGAGATGGGCGACGTGCGGCGGTTCCGGATCAACACGGCGAGCGGCGCTGTCTCAAGCGAGAAGCTCGGCGATCAGGGGCTCGACCTGCCGCGGATCAACTACGGGCGCTGCAACGAGCGCCGCCACCGCTACATCTGGGGCGTGGGCGCCGAGTCGGGCTGGCTCGACCGGATCGTCAAGGTCGACGCCGACGACGGTTCATCCCGCGTCTGGGCCGAGGACGGCTGCGGGCCGGGCGAGCCGGTCTTCGTCGCAGCGCCGGACGCCAAGGCGGAGGACGAGGGCGTGCTGCTCTCGGTGGTCTTCGACTCGCGGTCGGGCCGCTCGTTCATGCTCGTGCTCGACGCCGCGGATCTGAGCGAGCTGGCGCGGGCCGAGGCGCCGCACCACATCCCGTACGGCTTCCACGGGCAGTTCGTGGGTAGGCCGGGCTACTTCTTCGCGCAGATCGGGTCGGCCCTGGTGCAGCGGATCTGGTGGCGTGAGCTGCCGAACCTGTAGCTCCTGGTGACCCGCTCGTAGGCGCCGACGTCCTGCCGGTCGCCCCGTACGACTCCACGCTCGTCGAAGGCGCTGGTGTGGAGGGCGTGGTCGATCGCGCGCGAGCCACGCCCGAGCGCGATCGTCTGCAGGGGACGGCCGTAGGTCCGGTGCCTCTCGCCACCGTTGTCGGCCAGCTTGCCGAGGGCGAGGCGCGCGCCGAACAGGTCGCCGGCGACGAAGCCGAGGCAGCCGCGAGGATTGCCGATCAGGTTGTGACTAAGCGAGACGAGGCGATTCGACCCTCCGAAGCAATCGAAGCTCCTTGCGCCGGCGAGGTTGAGCGCCAGGATCGTGTTCCACACGCTGATCGAGTCACCGTTGCCCAGATAGAGGCCGCCGCCGAGCTGTCCAGCGCCCACGGCATTGCGGGCGATGGTGTCGCCGCTGAGCAGGGCGGTCGAGCTCCCGCCCGATGCCGCAATCCCGCCGCCGTTGCCACCTGCCCGGTTGTTGGCGACCGTGGAGTCCGCCACGTACAGCCCGGTGTCGGGTCCAGATCCCGAAGCGGTCGTATTGATGCCGCCGCCCGAGAGCGCAGCGCGGTTGCCGGAGACGGTGGACCATAGGATGCCGTTCGACCCGCTCCCGCTGGCGGCGAGACCACCGCCGTCCCCGCCGGACCGGTTGTCGGCGATGCTCGAGTAGCGGATCGAGAACCCCGAACCGAAGAGGGCGCCGCCGGAGCCGCCGGCGCTGTTGTGCGCCACCCTGACCCCGTCCATCGGCAGGAACCTTCTCGGGCTGCCCTCCACATACACCGCGCCTCCATTTCCTGCGGCACGGTTCCCCGTGAGCAGCACGTTGCCCATGCCGCTCAGGAAGGTGGCCGCGGAGAGCGTCGTTGCGAAGGCGCCCCCGTTGCCGTCCGCGACGTTATTGACCAGGCGGCTCTTGCTGTGAAGGTTGAGCACACCGCCGCGGACCGCCCCGCCGTTCCCGTCATCGCCCGCAGTTCGACGGGCGTGGCCGTCTCGCACCACGGTCCAGAGCAGCGTCAGCCCCGTGCCGTGAATGTCGAAGACGCGATCGATTCCGTTCCCGTCGATGACCGCCAGCTTCGTGCCCCGATGGCGATTCCTCGTCCCGATGAAACCCTTCGTTCCCACGGCCAGTGGGGCCGTCACGTCGAGGTCGCCCGTCATGGCGGCGTCCTCGCCCGGGCCCGGCCGGGTGAGCTTGTAGCGCCTGCCTGGGCGCAGCAGAATCGTCGAAGACCCCGCGCTGCCGGCGGCATTGGCCGCGATCACGGCCTCGCGAAGCGAGCAGTCCTTCGGCTTGCACCCGTTGGGCACCGGGTCATCCGTGCGGGTGGGCAGATAGGTCGCGGCCGAGGCGGAGGAGACGGCCGCGAGTAGCGCGATCCCCGCCAGGCAACACGCGAGCAGGGCGGAGATTAAGAACACCTTCGAGGTCTTGCTCTCGACAGCCTTCATCGCATCAGTACTAACACGGGGACGAAGCTGACGGAGCGAACCCCGCCGGGGCCGATCGGCGGTGGGATTAAACGGCGCGGGCGAGCGAGAGGGCGTAGAGGCCCTCGGAGTCGGTCCACCAGTCGGTGAGCTCGAGACCGGCCTCGGCGTAGATCCCCTCCAGGCCCGGACGGAGGAACTTCGTGGAGATCTCGGTGCGCATCTCCTCGCCGGCACCGAAGGGGACCAGCATGTCGAGCGCCGAGACGTTGACGACCTGGTTCGCGAGTGAGCGCAGGCGGATGTCGACCCAGAGGTTCTCGGGGTCCCAGCGGGCGACATGCTCGAAGGAGTCGACCTCGAAGTCGGCGTCGAGCTCCCGGTTGAGGACCGCGAGCACGTTCTTGTTGAACTCGGCGGTGACGCCCTTCGAATCGTTGTAGGCCGCCTCCAGAATGGCCGGGTCCTTGACCAGGTCCGTGCCGAGCAGGAAGCGGTCCTCGGGGTCAAGCAGGTTGGCGATGCGGCGCAGGAAGCCCGCCCGCTGATGAGGGGCGAAGTTTCCGATGGTCCCGCCCAGCAGGGCGATCACCCTCGGGCCGCCGACCGGTACCCGCTCGAGGTCGAACTCGAAGTCGCAGACCAGCCCGCGGACGTTGATCCCCTCGTACTCGCTCGCGATCCGCTCGGCGGTCTCGCGGGTGATCTCCTCGGAGATGTCGACCGGGCAGTAGGTCTCCAGGCAATTGGCGTTCCTCATCGCGTCCAGCAGGACCTGGGTCTTCCGCGCGGAGCCCGAGCCGAGCTCGATCAGGCTGGCGGGGCGATTGGCCGCCTTGCAGATCTCCGCGGCCTGGCCCCGGAGGATCTCCCGCTCACAGCGTGTCGGGTAGTACTCCTCCAGCTCGGTGATCTGCTCGAAGAGCTCGGATCCCCGCTCGTCGTAGAAGTAGCGCGGGGAAAGCTCCTTGAAGGGACTCGTCAGCCCGGCCCGGACGTCGGCCGCCATCCCGGACAGAGGCCCGCCCGGGGGCAGGTTGACCTCGACTGTGATGCGGTCGGTTGTGTCGGCGGGATTGATGGCGGCTCGAGGTATGCGGTCTCTTGCGTGATCGTCTCTGCTTCGGATCAGTCGTTACTACGACCCCGGCTTGCCCTCGGATTCATCGCGCGCGCAGCGAATCCCGGAGAAGATCTGCCGCCGCTCGGGCAGGTCCCAGTTGCGGAAGCTCGTCCGGATCACGTTGCGGCGGGTGGCCCAGGCCCCACCGCGCAGGACCTTGTAGGTGTCGCCGAAGAAGACCTCGGAGTACTCCGGGTACGGGAAGGCGGCGAAGCCGGGATATGCGGTGAAGTCCGAGCTCGTCCACTCCCAGACGTCGCCCAGCATCTGCACCGCACCGCAATCGGCGCACGAGTCGGCGTACGCGCCGGCCGGGGCGCATCCGAAGGACAGCTCATCCAGGTTGGCGCGGTCCGAGCTCGCGCCGGCGGCCGCCGCCTCCCACTCCGCCTCGGTCGGCAATCGCTTGCCTGCCCAGCGAGCGAACGCGTCCGCCTCGTTCCAGGAGACGTGGATCACGGGCAGCGTCGGGATCGACCTCCTCGGTCCGGCCCATCGCGGTGCGGACCCAGCCTCCCTCCCCATCTCGCTCCCAGTACATCGGCGGCTCGGCGCCGGTCTCCTCGAGGTAGGCGATGTAGGCCCCGTTGGTGACCGGCGCCCGGTCGATCAAGAAGGGCTCGAGCTCGACGCGGTGGCGCGGGTCGCTCGTTGTCGTAGGCGAAGCCCTCCGGAGGTGCGCCGATCTCGTGGGCGCCGCCGTCGACTCGGACCATCTCCGGCCCCTCCGTGACCGCCTCGGCGGCCGGCGAGCCGTCGACCTCCACCGGGTCGTAGGCCTCGATCATCTGCAGGAGCTGCAGCATCGTCTCGTTGTGCTGGTACTCGTGCGCGAGCAGCATCTCGTAGACGAACCCGTCGGCGAGCAGCCGGTCCTCGGGATCCAGCTCGATCTCTCCCAGCACCTCGAGCGTCCGCTCGCGAACCTGCTCCATGTAGGGGCGGACCTCGTCGGCGCGCAGGATCGGCAGCTCGCCCCGGATCTTCCGCGGCTGCTCGATCGCGTCGTAGAGCTCGCCCAGGTCGCCCCGCAGCGGCTCGCGCCCGCCGATTCGCTGGACCAGCCAGAGCTCCTCGAAGTTGCCGATGTGCCCGAGATCCCAGATCAGCGGGCTGAGGATCGGGTCGTAGACCCGGTTGAGCTGCTCCTCCGTGAGCGGCTCGATCAGCTTGAGGGTGTGACGGCGTGCCTCCTCCAGACGCCCGGCCAGCTCGGCCTTGCGGTCGGAAGCGGGACGAGGTCCACCCTCGTGGTGGGTGCAGCGGCCTCCGCGATCGATCAAGACTATCGAGGCAATCCTCCGCCGGCTGGTTGGCGATTTCACCCCGGACCGGCCGCCGTCACGGTCGTTTCGTGAAGCCCAGCTCGAAGAGACGGCGTCGGGCGAGGATCCCGCTCGGTCGTCTGCCTCGGCCTGAGCGCGATCGTCGGCCCCGACGGCGGGCGCCTCGCGCGGGCGCGGCGGCGGGTCACGGGCAAGAGGTGCAAGAGGAGGCACCACGGGCACAGAACGAGATGCAGGAAGCGCCGGCCCCGGGCGAGGCTCTCGATCTCGCCCGCCGGCCATGACTTCGGGACCATCGGCCAAATCGACAGCGCTCCGACAGACTTCGTGATCACCAACACCGGCAGCGCTGCCAGCGGGATCCCCGCGGCATCGATCAGCGGCCGCGGGCGCCGCCTACTTCAGGATCAACGCCACGAGCTGCAGCATCCCGCTGGCAACGGAGGAGCCGGCTGCACCGTGACCGTCCAGTCCGTCAACAACGACGGAGGCGACGGGGACGGCGATACTCAACGTGGGTGCCGCGCCCGGTGGGGCGGCCTCCGCAGCGCTGATAGTGAACCTCTACTAGCGCCACCTGGCATATGCTCCCGCGCCGATGAAGATCGACGGGGCAAGCGCGCTGGTCGCCGGCGGGGCCTCGGGCCTCGGCGCCGCCACGGCTCGCGCCCTCCACGAGCGCGGGGCCTCCGTCGTGATCGCCGACCTGAACGCCGAGAAGGGCGAGGCTCTTGCCGCCGAGCTCGGCGACGGGCGCCGCCTTCATTGAGGTGAACGTGATGGAGCCGGAGCCCGTGCAGGCGGCTGTCGACGCCGCCGCCGATTCCCCGGGGGCCTGCGGATCTCGGTCTGCTGCGCCGGGATCGGCTGGGCCCAGCGGACAGCCTCCAAGCAGGGGCCCCACGACCTCGAGATCTTCCACAACGTGATCAAGGTGAACCTGATCGGGACGTTCAACGTGCTGCGGCTGGCCTGCATGGCGATGTCGGGCAACGAGCCCGACGACGAGGGCGAGCGAGGGGTCTGCATCAACACCGCCTCGATCGCGGCCTGGGACGGTCAGATCGGCCAGGTCGCCTATTCGGCCTCCAAGGGTGGCGTGGTCGGGCTCACTCTTCCCGCCGCGCGCGACATGGCGAGCCGAGGGATCCGCGTCAACACCATCGCGCCGGGCCTCTTCGACACCCCGCTGCTGGCGGCGCTGCCCGAGGAGCAGCGCGAGGCGCTCGGCGCCGGCATCCCCTTCCCCTCCCGGCTCGGCCGGCCGGAGGAATACGGTCAGCTCGCCTGCGAGATCGTCTCCAACACCATGCTGAACGGCGAGGCGATCCGGCTGGACGGCGCGCTCCGGATGCCTCCTCGCTAGACGATCGATTTAGGTGGTGCTCTCCTTGGCGCGCGCTAGGCGCGCGTCCCGGAGCCGGAAGTAGGCCCAGGTCGACAGCGCGATCACCATCAGCGTCGAGAAGAGGAGCACGAACCAGACGCGCCCTTCCGCTGCTGAGCTCGCCATAGGTGCTCAGCGCGGGGTGCAGGATCACGATCGAGAACCAGGCCAGCGCCGCCGCCCCACATCAGTGCCCAGAGCCCCTTGTGCCAGGTGAAGAGGTCGTTGCCGTCCAGGAACTTCATCGGGATCAGGCCGAATGCCACCGACTCCGAGGCTGGAGACGAAGGTGATGGCCAGAGCCGAGTCGAGGATCAGCGTCAGCGAGCTCGCGCCCTCCCTGGCGGCCGCATGCTCGACCGGGATCCAGGCGAACCAGGCTGCCAGCCCGAGGACCATCAACACCCCGTAGGTGGTCGCGACTCGGATGCCCGCCGTCCTCGTGCTCAGCTTCTTGGCGGGCTCGTACTCGGCGACCGTCCCCAGGACGACGCCCGGGATGAAGTGCGCCAGCCGCGCCATGATGACCAGGAACGCCGCGAGCACGATGAACGGCGCGTAGAGCTGCCAGTGGCCCGTGCTCTCGGGCTCCAGACGGTGAAGCACGAGCCGCCAGGTGGAGAAGAAGACGATCGATACCACCCCGAACCCGATCACCATCCCGATCAGGTACTGGAGAGCGCCCTCCTCGGTTGGGAATCCCGGCTCGATGAATGAGAAGAGGGCGGCGCTCGCGATCACGCCGACGGTCAGCGTCGCCGCCGGATGTCGCGCGAAGGGGATCCAGCCGAAGAGGAAGGCGAGCCACGCTCGCGGATGCGCGAACCAGCGCTTGATGGTCTCGTGATTCTTCTCCGTCGCCTTGTTGAAGATCGTCACCGGCAGGTAGAGGAGCGCGGCGAGCAGCAGAGCGAGCATGCCGCCCTCGCCGAGGTTCTTGGCGGAGAGGTCGATCGCGGTGGGCGCCAGGAGCCGGTCGGCGAAGGTCGAGCGGTTCGGATTCGACTCCGGGCGCTGCCGGCGCGGCGATCGGAGCCGGCTGGGGCCGGCAGCGGCCTTGATGGGCTTCGCCTGCTTCTTCACGTGCTTGGCGGAATGGTGCGTGGCCGGATTCGGGCACGGGCGTGACGACCACGCTCCCCCTGGGCCCGCCGGAGCCGCTCTTCGCGGTGCCACTGGCCTTTGCGCCGGCGACCCCGCCGAAGCCGCTCGGAGTGGGCGCGGGTGCACTGGTGGGTGCCGGCTGCACGACGGGCGGTGTGACCTTGGGTGGTGGGACCTTGGGCGGCGGCTTGTCGGGCGGCGGCTCGTCGGGAGGCGGGTTGTCGGGCGGCGGGGAAGGAGGTGGCGCGGGGTGTGGATGGAGGGTGTGCCCGCTGTTGTCAAGGTGATCGTTGCCGCCGCCCGGGTGGACGCCGTCGCCGTGTGGAGGATGTGGCGGGGATGCCTGGACCCGGTCGCCGCCAAGAACGGTCAGGGAGAGCAGCGTCACGGCAACGCAGGCAGCGAACAGCAGCGCCACGTGCGCGAGCACGTGGCGACCGCTCCCCCTTGAGCGGCGAGTCGAAGGCATCGGCGGCATTCTCTATGGATTCAAACGATTGTCCAGAGGGAAAAACACTGATCTTTGAGGCGTAGGCTCAGTCGGTGCCCTGGTACTCCGGATCGCGATAGACCCGCTTCCGCCAGGGCGGGCTGATCGCGAACGAGTAGGAGTCGCGATCGGGAAGGGTCTCGATCGGGATCAGCTTGACGCTGCCCCGGGGAGTCGTCCTCGCGCCCGGGCCGAAGAGCGCGCCGCCGATCCGGTCGGCCAGCAGCTCCTGGCGATGTCGCTCCTCCCGGCGCGCCAGCGGGCCCTTTCAGCCGCTTGTCCTCGATGCCAGCCGGGTGCTCGCCAGCAGGCCCGCGAGCTCCCGGCGCAGCGACCCCTCGGTCGCGTGCCCGGCGTGGCTACCGCCGGAGACGAAGAGGGTTCCCTCCGAGGGCGTCCATCCCCGCTCGTCGCGGAGCCCGAGCCGCTCGGTGACGTCCCTGATCGCCGAAGCGCCGGGCACCTTCCCCGAGGCATCCGATGCCCAGTCGACCGCCGGAGCGTCGGCGCCGTTGTAGCCGTTGTGGGAGCTGGCGCGGGCGTCGACGCCGCCGTCCGGATCGATGCGCACCTGGTAGCCCTCCCAATCGTCCCGGTGGTACCCGGCCGCTCCCAGGATCGGGGTGCCGCGCGAGGTGGCGGAGTCGCCGTAGTAGGTCCAGTACTGGATGTAGACGCGCCCGGCGCGCTCGCCGGTGCAGTCGTATCCGCGGGCCTCGCCCCGCGCCGGGTCGCGGCAATCGACAACGTGGGTGAACGCCGCGACCGCTCGCCCGGCCAGCGAGCGCGTCACTCGCCCCGTCTCCGGGCCGTCCGAACATGCCGGCGAGCGGCAGCTGCGGAAGTCGACGGGCAGCGCCCTCATGCCGCGCTCGTAGACGATGCGTGGGGCGTTGTCGCGAACCTCGGACGCGAGGTCCCCGTAGGCACCTGCGAGCTGGGGGTCGCTGCGGCAGCCGTAGCTCAACTTGACCGCGCAGATGATCCGCTCGCCGATCTCGTAGGCGAGCGCCATCCCGGGAAACCGCAGACCGATCAGCCAGGCGAGCGACCCGAGCGCCAGCGAGACGAGCGCGATCAGCGCGATCCACTCGACGGTCCCCTGACCCGATCTGCTTCGGGCACACGCGGGTGAAGCTAGGCGGCGCGCGCCTGACCGAAGGCGCGCGGGAGTCATGGAAGACCTCGCCAATCAGCGCCGAACCAGTGCTAGGGTCGCGCCGTGTCCGACGAGCTCTCGCCGACACCCGGCAAGCAACGCGGCGCGGGGTTCTACATCACGGTCATCGCGCTGGTGCTCGCCGCGATCTTCGTCCTGCAGAACACCCAGAAGGTGGACGTGAAGTTCTTCTTCTCGACCACCAACATCCCGTTGATCTTCGCTCTGCTGCTGGCGGCGATCCTCGGCTTCGTCATCGGCCTGGCGCTGCCGCGCTTCCGCCGGCCCCACGGCGATAGCTAGAGCTCTTCGACCTGCGCGGCGATGTCCGAGGCCGCGCCCTTCGCGTCGCTGAACAGCATCGAGGTGTTGTCCTTGTAGAAGAGGTCGTTGTCGATGCCCGCGAAGCCGGGGCTGAGGCTGCGCTTGATGACGATCACCTCGCGGGCCTGGTCGACCTCGATGATCGGCATGCCGGCGATCGGCGAGTCGGGGTCGTCCTTGGCGGCCGGGTTGGTGACGTCGTTCGCCCCGATCACCACCGCCACGTCGGTGCGCGGCATCTCGGGGTTGATGTCGTCCATCTCCTTGAGCTGCTCGTAGGGCACGTCGGCCTCGGCGAGCAGGACGTTCATGTGGCCGGGCATCCGCCCGGCGACGGGGTGGATCGCGTAGTTGACCTCGACGCCGCGCTTCTGCAGCTCGTCGGCGAGCTCCTTGACCGCGTGCTGGGCCTGGGCAACCGCCATGCCGTAGCCGGGGACGAAGACGACGGAGTCCGCGTAGCCGAGCTTGATCGCCGCGTCCTCTGCGCCGATCGAGTGGACCGGGCGCTCCTCCCTCTCCCCCGCGGACGCGCTGACGGCGCCGAATCCGGAGAAGAGCAGGTTCCCGATCGAGCGGTTCATCGCCCGGCTCATCTCCAGGGTGAGGATGGTTCCCGAGGAGCCGACCAGGGTGCCGGCGACGATCAGGACGACGTTGTCGAGGGCGAAACCGGCTGCGGCTGCGGCAAGGCCCGGTGAAGGCGTTGAGCAGCGAGATCACGACCGGCATGTCGGCGCCGCCGATCGGGAGCACGAAGAGGTTGCCGAGCACCGCCGCCCCGATCAGGACGCCGATGTAGAGGCCCTGCGAGGGGGAGTCGTGATCGATGCCGAGCACGATGCAGCCGGCGAGGATCGCGGCGAGCAGGAGCCCGTTGAAGATGTGCTGGCCCGGGAACTGGACGGGCCGGCTGGGGATGATCGCCTGGAGCTTGCCGAAGGCGATGTTCGACCCCCAGAAGGAGACGGAGCCGATCACCGTGGAGAAGAGGATCGGGACGAAGACGTCCAGGGGGATGCTCGAGCCGCCGGCCGAGACGTGCCGGAACTCCGACCAGGAGATCAGCGCCGCCGCGCCGCCGCCGACGCCGTTGTAGAGGGCGACCATCTGCGGCATGTCGGTCATCTGCACCCGGAGGGAGGCGACCACGCCGACCGCGGTTCCGATCAGGATTCCGATCAGGATCAGGCACGCCGTTGCCGATCACGTCCGTCGAGAGCGTGATCGCGATGGCGATCAGCATCCCGGCCGCGGCGATCATGTTGCCGCGGCGCGCCGTGCGCGGGTGGGTGCCCTGCCGGATCCCGAAGATGAACAGGGAGAAGGCGACGATGTAGCAGGCGGTGACGAAGTCGCTGTTGGGCGACAGCGCTGCGACTGGGATCACTTACCGGCCTCCCCGGGGGTCACAGCCTCCGGCTCTTCCTTCTTTGGCTTGCGGTCGCGGCCGCTGAACATGCCGAGCATCCGGTCGGTGACCATGAACCCGCCGACGATGTTGATCGTGCCGAAGGCGATCGCGATCACGCCGATCACCTTCTCCAGCGAGTCGTCGGCCGAGCCGATCACGATCAGCCCGCCGAGCATGACGATGCCGTGGATCGCGTTGGTCTGCGACATCAGCGGCGTGTGCAGGGTCGTCGGCACCTTCGAGATGACCTCGAAGCCGACGAAGGCCGCCAGGACGAAGATCGTGATCTCGGTGATCAGGCTCATGACGCTGCCTCCTTGGCTCTCTCGTTGACGATCTCGCCGTCCTTGGTGAGCAGCGAGCCGGCGATGACCTCGTCCTCGGTGTCGACCTTCAGATTGCCCTCGTCGTCGATCAGCAGCTCGACCAGGTTCTGCAGGTTCTTGGCGTAGAGCGCCGAGGCGTTGCCGGCCATCTGGCTCGGCAGGTTGGCCGGGCCGATGATCTTGACCCCGTCCGACCTCGACGGTCTCACCCGGCTTCGAGCCCTCGACGTTGCCGCCGGTCTCGGCCGCGAGATCGATGATCACCGACCCCGGCGCCATGCTCTTGACGGCCTCCGCGGTGATCAGGCGCGGCGCCGGGCCGGCCGGGGATCTGGGCCGTGGTGATGATCACGTCCTGGCGCTTGGCGGCCTCGCCGAGCTCGCGCCGAAGCTGCTCGTTCTCCTCGTCGGTGAGCGGGCGCGCGTAGCCGCCCTCGCCCTCGGCGTCCTTGACGGCCTCGACCTCGAGGAAGCGGCCGCCGAGGGACTGGACCTGCTCCTTGACGACGGAGCGGACGTCGAAGCCGGTGACGACGCCGCCCAGCCGCTTGGCCGTGGCGATCGCCTGCAGGCCCGCCACCCCGGCTCCCAGGACGAGGACCTTGGCGGGCGGGATCGTCCCCGCCGCCGTGGTCATCATCGGGAAGAGCTTGCCGGACTCCCGCGCCGCGATCAGCACCGACATGTATCCGCCGAGGTTGGCCTGCGAGGAGAGGGCGTCCATCGACTGGGCGCGCGTGATCCGCGGGATCGCCTCCATCGCGAAGCTGGTGACTCCCGCGCCGGCCAGCGCCTTGGCCAGCGCCGGGTTGGTCAGCGGCTCGAGGAAGCCGATCAGGATCTGGCCCTGCTTCAGGCGGCCGACCTCCTCGTCGGTCGGCGGGGTGACCTTGAGGACGACGTCGGCGCTCCAGGGGTCGTCGCCGACCTTCGCGCCGGCGTCCGAGTACTCGGAGTCGGGATGGGATGCGCCCTCGCCCGCACCGGGCTCGACCACCACCTCGATCTCCTTGGCGGTGAGCGCCTTGACCACATCGGGGACCAGCGCCACACGGCGCTCTCCCTCTGCGTTTTCCTTTGGGACTCCGATCTTCTGGACATCACGCCCGGGCGAGGATTCGCGGCAATCTAGTGGGTTTCGCCTTCAGACCACTCCGGTAGCGAGGCCGCCTCCAGCGCGTCTTCACGGGTGGCGAAGAACCCCACCTCCGCGACCTTGCCGCCCCGCACGCGGTACAGGTAGGAGTTCTCGCTGCGGACGGGCACGCCGCTCAGGCGGCCAGTCCCCCGTGAGTGGCGTACATGTAGACCAGATCGCCCTCCAGCTCCCGGATTTCCTGGATCTCGAAGCGTAGTCGTGGGCGAACGTGCGGAACCACTCGCCGAACCACTCGCCGACGGCCTCTTTGCCCCGTAGGTCCCGGGATTCTGGAGCCCCTCTACATGCCGGACGCGAAGGACGACGTCCTCCGTGTAGAGGTCCATGACGCGCGTGAAGTCCCGCCGGTTGGTGGCGTCGTACTGCTCCCGGATGACGGCGAAGCCTCCCTCGGACACGCGGCGATCAGGCGGGCGATCCGGCGCCGACCATGTCGGCGAGCTTCTCGAGCGTCCGCACGTTCTCGTCGGGGTTCCCGTGCATCGGGGAGACGATCATCCGGTCGACGCCGGCGTCGGCGAAGCGCTTGACGCGCTCGGCGACCTCGTCCTCGGTGCCGATCATCGCCGTCGCGTCGACCAGCTCGTCGGGGATCGCCGCGTACGCCTCCTCGCGCTTGCCGTCGAGGTAGAGCGACTGGACCTCGTCCGCGACCTCGGCGAAGCCGAAGCGGCGGGTCAGGTCGGCGTAGAAGTTCGTCTTCTTCGAGCCCATGCCGCCGAGGTAGAGGAGCAGCCCCGCCTTGACCAGGCCGCGGGCGGCGTCGAGGTCGCCGTCGATCGCGACCTGCACCGAGGGCGAGACCGCGAAGTCCTCGCGGGTGCGGCCGCTCTTCTCGAGGCCGGCCTCGATGTGCTCGCCCCAGGCGTCCTCCCACTTGTCGACGGAGAAGAAGATCGGGATCCAGCCGTCGGCGACCTCGGCGGCCAGCTCGACCGACTTGCGGCCGATCGCGCCGAGGTAGATCGGGATCTCGCTGCGCAGCGGGTGGACGTTGAGCTTGAGCGCCTTGCCCTGGCCGGTGACTCCTTCGCCCTCGGTCAGCGGGAGCGTGAAGTGCTTGCCCTCGTACTCCAGGCGGCCCTCGCGGGCGACGATCTGCTTGACGATCTCGACGTACTCGCGGGTGCGGCCCCAGGGCTTCTCGTAGGGGACGCCGTACCAGCCCTCGGAGACCTGCGGGCCGGAGGGCCCGAAGCCGAAGATGAAGCGGCCGCCCGAGAGGGCGTCGATCGTGACGCCGGCCATCGCCGCGGCCGCCGGCTGGCGGGCGGGGACCTGGAGGATCGCGGCGCCGAGCTGGATGGTCTCGGTCTTCGCGGCCAGGTAGGCGAGCACGCTGACGGCGTCCGAGCCGTAGGACTCGGCCGCCCAGACGGAGTCGAAGCCCGCCCGCTCGGCGGCCAGCACGATGTCGGTCGCCTCGTCGCCCTGGGGGCCGATCCCCCAGTAGCCGAGGTTGAGTCCAAGCTTCAAACCCATGTGGCGGAAACCCTACGGGATTCCAGGGCCGTCGGCGTTCGGGCTAGTCAGCGAGGGTGGTCGACGGTCAGCGTCGCCTGCTGAGGACCGCCGCTCGGCGGCGTGGCGGTGATGGTGGCGGTGCCGCGGCGCCGCAGCGGCGTTGATCTGGAAGGTCGCGCTGAGCTCATCCTCGCGGACACAGTACACGCTCGGCTGGACGGTGACGTACGCCGGTGTTGCTCGAGTCGAGCGTGACCTCGGTGCCGCCGGATGGGCGCCTCGCAGTCGAGCGTCACCGTGCCCGTCACCGACGCCCGCCGGGCGCCACGCTGTCGGGGTTGCGGAGATGCCCAGACCACCGGGGCCGGACTGCGGCGTCGGGATCGGACGAGGCTGACTGGTCGCCTGTGTCGGTGTCGAAGGACGCCGTGAGCGGAGCCGGTGACGGTCACCGGCGGCAAGTCCACCGGCAGCAGCGTGTTGACGCCGAAGAACGCGCTGCTTCGAGCCGGCCGGGACGGTCACGGTGCGAGGGAACGTCGTGAGAGCCGACGGGTTGCTGCTCGACAGGTCAACGGCGGTGTCGGCGGCTGCCGGGAACGTCGAGCGTGACGCGGTTCGAGGCGAAGCCACCAGGCCCACGTTCGGGAAGCATTGCTAGTCGAGCGACACCGACGAGACGCTCGGCTCCTGCACCACCTTGAGCGTTGACTTGGCGGCTGGTGCCGATGCTGGCGGTCGACCGGCGCGGTGACGGTCGGCCCGGCGGTGGTCGTCACGGGGAAGGTCGCCGTGGTCAGGCCCGCGGCGACGTTGACCGCGCCCGGCACGGAGACCCTGCGACGGTCGGTGCTCACCAGCGTCACCGGCTGACCCGCGCTCGGCGCCGCGCCGCTGATCGTCACCTGCCCCTGGGTGTCCTGCCGCCGAGGATGGGGTTGTCGGTCAGCGCCACGGCGCTCATGTGAATCGCCGGCGTGGTTACCGGCGGTGTGACGGTGGGATGGGTCGCCTGCCCGGGCAGGCTCGTCGCCGCGCCGCCGGCTGATCTTCTGCCCGGCGGCGACGACGACGGTGTCGGGCACCGTCACCCTCCCCGGGACGCTGCTGTCCAGTGCGACTGACTGCCCGCCCGTGGGAGCCTTGCCGCTGATCGTCACCCGCCCCGAGGTTGAGACGGTTGCCAAGACCGGGTTGTCCGCGACGGTGACGCTGCTCATCTTGAGCGCGGCGGGGGGCGGAGGCTGCGTCGGCTGCTTGGGTGGTGTGGTTGTCGGATGGGTCGCCTGCCCGGGCAGGCCGGTTGCCGCATCGCCCCCGCCGCCCCGCTTGCACTTCTTCTTCTTCTTCTTTGCGGCGGCGGCCCTCTTCGCCTTCTTCTTGCACTTCGACTTCGACTTGGCGACGACGGCGCCACCGTGGTTCGCGCTTGCGGGCAGGGCGACCGACCCGGTGATGAGAGCCAAGACCAGGAAGGCCAATGCGATGCGTCCGATCCGGATCGACACGCTGATTGCTTCGACCCTGAGCGGAGCGAGTCAACCGTCCGCCGAGCGACTGGACAGAATGCCACCACTCAGTTTTTGGGAAGCGTCGCCGCCTCCCTCGCCGCGCTGGTCAGCTTGCGAAATGCTTGCGCTAGGATGGACTGCAGATGAGCCCCGTCCTCACCCCCACCCTGCTCGACCCGATCGCCGAGACGCTCGAGCTCTCGGAGACCGAGCTCGGTCGCCTGTTCGGCGTCAGCCGGCAGGCGGTGGGGCAGTGGCGGGAGCGCGGCGTTCCCTCGAACCGGATGGCGAAGGTCGCGACCGTGGCCGCCATCTGCGACCTGCTCGCCCACAGGCTCAAGCCCGAGCGGATCCCGGGGATCGCGCGCCGGCCCGCCGACGCCTACGGCGGCCTCTCGATGCTGCAGATGATCGAGCGGAATCGCCAGGACGAGCTGCAGGCGCTGGTCCGCCGGTCCTTCGACTGGGCCTGAGATGCGGACGATCCGGCGGGGCGGGCCGTACCTGCGGGTCGCGGACCCCGACTGGGACGATCCGCTGGACGGGCGGCACGCCGCAGTCAGGGGCGGCCGCTGGAACCCGCCCGAGTCCTTTCCGGTCGTCTACCTCTGCCGGACCGTGGCCGTGGCCCGCGCCAACGTCTACCGCCTGCTCGAGGGACAGCCCTACGGGCCCGAGGACCTGCGGCCCGAGGCCGGCCCGGTCCTGGTCCGGGCGACCGTGCCGGAGGATCGCTACCTCAACGTGGTCACGGACGCCGGCTGCCGCGCCGCCGGGCTGCCCAGGACCTACCCGCGCGACAGCCGGCGCCGGATCGTCCCCCACCGGCGCTGCCAGCCGATCGGCGAGCGGGCCAGGGAGGCGGGCCTTCCGGGGGTTGCCGCCCGCAGCGCGTGGACCGCGGGAGAGGAGCTGGCGTACTTCGGCCGGCGCCGCCTGCGACGCGGAGCGATCCGCCCTTCGAGCAATGGTTCTGGGACTCCGCGCTTCGCTAACAATGCGGCAGTGAGCGACCAGCGTCACCCGGGTGGGCTGTCGGAGAAGGAGGCCGCCAAGCGGCTGCGCAAGCTCGGCCCGATCGAGGATCGAACCAGCCGCTCGGTCGCGAGCATCGTCGCCGGCAACGTCTTCACCTTCTTCAACCTGATCATCGGCGTCTTCTTCGTCGTCATGCTCGCGCTCGGGCTGTTCGCGGACGCCCTCTTCGGCTTCATCGCGGTGATCAACAGCTACATCGGGATCAGGCAGGAGCTGAAGGCCAAGGAGACCCTCGAGAGCCTCGCCCTGCTGGTGGCGCCGAAGGCGCGCGTCGTCCGGGACGGCGAGCTGGTCGAGCTGCGAGCGGAGGAGGTCGTTCCCGGCGACTGGATCCGCGTCGAGCCCGGTGACCAGCTGGTCGCGGACGGCGAGGTGACGGAGAGCCGCGGACTGACGCTCGACGAGTCGGTGCTCACCGGCGAGGCCGACGGGGTCCGCAAGCGGGTCGGCCAGCGGGCGCTCTCGGCCGCCTTCTGCATCACCGGCTCGGGCTACTACGAGGTCGACGCGGTGCGGGAGGACAGCTACGCCGAGCAGGTCGCCGGCGAGGCGCGCACCTTCCGCCATCCGCCCTCCCCCCTCCAGGACGAGGTGAACCTGGTGCTGAAGGCGAGCACCTGGGTGATGATCCCGCTCGCCGTCGTCCTGATCTTCGCCCTCCAGGCGCGCAGCACGCCGATCCATGACGCGGCGCAGACGGCCACGGCCGGCCTGATCACCCTGATCCCGGAAGGGCTGGTCCTGCTGATGAGCGTCACGCTGGCCGTCGCCGCGGTGCGGCTCGCCCGGCTGGACACTCTGGTGCAGCAGATGAGCGCGACCGAGGCGCTCGCGGCGGTGGACACGATCTGCGTCGACAAGACCGGCACGCTGACCAGCGGCGAGCTCGAGCTCGTCTCGGTCGACGTCACGGATCCCTCCGAGGCCAGCGGGGCCCAGCAGGCGCTGGCCCGGTTCGCCGCCAGCTCCGGGGAGCGGAACCGGACCCTGGAGGCGATCGCCGAGAACTACCCGGCGTCCGGCGAGCGGGTCCGGGCGGAGGTGCCCTTCTCCTCGGAGTGGAAGTGGAGCGGGCTGAGCTTCGGCAGGGGCGAGACCTACGTGCTCGGCGCGCCGGATGTGCTCATGAGCCGCGGCTCGCTGGCGCTGCCCGTGCCGCTACAGCGGAGCCTCGAGACCAACACGAAGGCCGGGCGCCGCGTGGTCGCCTTCGGCCGCGCCTCCGGCGGCCTTCCCGACAACCCCTACTCCGACCCACCTCCGGCGGTGACCCCAATCGCGCTGATCGTGCTCGAGGAGACCCTGCGCCCGGACGCCCGCGAGACGATCTCCTACATGCGCGACCGGGAGATGGACCTGAAGCTGATCTCCGGCGACGCGGCTCAGACCGTCACCGCGGTCGCCTCGGCGGTCGGCATCCCCGGGGGCGCCGGCGTCGTCAGCGGGGACGACCTGCCCGAGGAGCGCGCCTAGCTCGGGCGCATCGCGGAGGAGAACACGATCTTCTGCCGCATCCGGCCGGAGCAGAAGAAGGCGCTGGTCTCGGCGCTCGCCGACCGCGGCCGCTTCGTGGCGATGATCGGGGACGGGGTGAACGACGTGCCGGCGCTGAAGCGCGCGAGGATGGCGGTGGCGATGGGCTCCGGCAGCCAGATCACCAAGGGGATTGCGGACATCGTCCTGCTCAAGGACCAGTTCTCGCGGCTGCCGCGGGCGGTCGCGGAGGGCCGCCGGATCGCGCGCAACATCCACCGCCTCGGCCGCCTCTACGTGACCAAGACCGTCTACGCGGCCGCGCTGATCGTGGTGGTCGCGGTGCCGGGCTGGGCCTTTCCCTTCCTCCCCAGGCAGCTCACCGTCGCGGCCTTCCTCACGATCGGTATCCCGTCATTCGTGCTCGCGCCTGGCGCCCAGCGACGGGCCCTTATATAGGGGGCGGCTGCTGCGGGCCCTGGCGGCGTTCGCGGTGCCGGCGGGCCTGGCGATCGCGGCAGCGTCGCTGGCGAGCTTCTTCATGGTGGACACGGTCTTCGGCGGCTCGCTGGAGGCCGGCCGCACAGCGGCGACCACGACGCTGGTCGTGCTCGGGCTCTGCTTCATCCTGCTGCTCGAGCGTGGCCCGGGGCGCGAGCACATCGCGATCCAGAGCTACATGCTCGCCCTGGTGGCGGCGCTCGGCGCGCTCTACGCACTGATCCTGGCCGTCCAGCCGGTCCGGGAATTCTTCGACCTGACCCGGATGGGCGGAGGTCAGCTCTTCCTGGCGCTGCTCTCGGCCGCGGCCGGCCTGGTGCTGGCGAGCGTCGTCTGGCGGATCCCCATGATCGAGCAGCTCGAGGACCGTCCGCCGCCGCCCGAGGACGCGCCGACCGGCCCGGTGACAGAGCCGATGACGGTCGCCGTCCCGCACGCCGCTCCTCCGCACTCAAAACGGGTTGCGCCTGGCGGCGCACCCTCGGCATATCGCCCGCCGCACCAAGATCGTCGCCACCGTAGGGCCGGCGAGCAGCTCCCCGGAGGTGCTGCGCGAGCTCTTCGAGGCGGGCGTCGACGTCTTCCGGCTCAACTTCGCCCACGGGAGCCCCGAGGAGCAGGCCGAGAACGTCCGGCGGATCCGGGCCGTCAGCGAGGAGGTCGGGCGGGAGGTCGGGATCATGGGCGACCTTCCCGGCCCCAAGCTGCGCCTCGGGGACCTCGAGGGCGACGTCGCGGTCCTCCACTCAGGATCGAACGTGGTGCTGCAGGGGCGAGACGAATGGGACCCCGGGGAACGCCGGAGCTGCTCACCGTCCAGTGGGATGGCTTCGCCAAGGCGGTGCATGAGGGCGACCCCGTCTTCCTCGCCGATGGCCGCGTTCGCCTGAAGGTCCTCTCGATCTCCGGCGACTCCGTGACGTGCGAGATCGAGGCCGGCGGCGCCGTCAGCTCTCATCAGGGCGTCAACCTGCCGGGCGCGGACAGCGACCTGCCCGAGACCGGCGCCTCCGATCAGCCCTGGATCGACTTCGCCTGCGACAACGGCATCGACCTGCTGGCGGTCTCCTTCGTCCGCAGGCCGTCCGACCTCGAGAAGGTCGAGGCCAGGCTGAAGGAACGCGGCGCCGACATCCCGCTGATCGCCAAGATCGAGAAGCCGCAGGCGGCCGAACGTGCCGAGGAGATCATCGAGGCCGCGGGCAGCGGCATCATGATCGCCCGCGGCGACCTCGGGGTCGAGCTGCCGATCGAGGAGGTGCCCGGCGCCCAGAAGCGGCTGATCGCGCTGGCTGGGCGGGCGTCGAAGCCGGCGATCACCGCCACCCAGATGCTGGCGACGATGGTGCGCGCCTCGCGCCCGACCCGCGCCGAGGTGACCGACGTCGCCAACGCGATCTACGACGGCACCGACGCCGTGATGCTCTCCGAGGAGACCGCCATCGGCGACTACCCGGTCGAGGCCGTGCGGGTGATGGACCGGATCGCGCGGGTGACCGAGCCGCGGCTGCGGTTCGGGGAGATGGTCTTCACCCGGGTCGAGGAGAAGGAGCACGACATCGCCGAGACCGTCGCGCAGGTGGCGGTGGCCGCCTGCTACCGGCTCGGCCTGAAGGCGATCGTCTGCCCCACCAACTCGGGCCGGACCGCGCGCCTGATCTCGGCCCATCGTCCGCGTGTCCCGGTGCTCGCCGTCTCCCCGCGGCTCGAGACCGTCGCCGAATGAACCTCCTCTTCGGGATCAGCTCCACGCAGGCGGAGGACTGGACCTCGATCCGCAAGCTGCTCGACGACTGCGCGAACCTGGCCCGCGAGCAGGGCATCGCCGAGTCGGGCGACCTGGTGGCGATCACCGCCGGCCTGCCCGCACAGGGCATGGGCACGAACCTTTTCGAGATCCACCGCGTCCCGTAGGCGCGCGACCGGCTGTCCGGGCCCGACTCTAGCCTCGGCATCGCCGATGCCCGATCCGACCGCACGTAGCGCGCCGGCCGATCCAGAGCATCTCCCCGGCCACCTGCGGCGAGAGCTCCACCGCCTGAACAGGCGAGTGAAGGAGGGGGATCCGCTGTGGCCGGCCCAGCTCGCCGTGGCCATCGCGATCGCGCTTCATCTGACGCTCTCCGACAAGCTCGTCATCGGTCCGAAGTGGCTGATCCCGGCGGTCGAGGGACTTCTGCTTCTCACCTTGGTCGTGATCGCGCCCAAGCGGGCCTCGCGCTCGCGGTGGCGCCATCAGCGCGGCCTGCTTTGGACGATCCTGGGCCTGGTGACCCTGACCTATCTGGTCTCTCTCGGGCTTCTCGTGCACTACCTGGTCACCGGAGGGAACGTCGGCGGACATGCGCTGATCGGCTCGGGGCTGGTGCTCTGGGTTACCAACGTGCTGCTCTTCTCCGTCGTGTACTGGGATCTCGACCGCGGCGGCCCGCTGGATCGCTTTGAGAAGGACCGGCCGTGGCCGGACTTCCAGTTCCCCCAGATGGAGAACCCCAAGCTCACACCGCTGGGCACCAGTTGGCAGCCGACCTTCCTCGACTACCTCTACACGTCCCTGACCAACGCCACGGCGTTCAGCCCGACCGACACGATGCCGCTGACCCAGGTGGCGAAGCTGCTGATGGGGATACAGGGGACGGCAGCGGTAGTCACCGTCGGCCTCGTCGTGGCCCGGGCGGTCAACATCCTGGGCTGACCGGCACTCCGCCGCCCAGACGCGAGCAGTCCGGCTAGTCGCCCGGCGGGTAGTCGCCGGGTGCCGGCCGCTCGGCTCGCGGATCGCGTCCCGGCAGGACGAACTGGGTGACGATCAGGTTTGCCACCCGCTTCTCGCCCTTGTGGATCTCGGCCTCGATCACGGCGGTGCTGCGGCCGACGTGGAGCGCCCGCGCGCGGCAGATCAGCTCATCGCCCAGGGCCGCCGCGGCGAAGACGTTCAGCTTGAGCTCGATCGTCGTGAAATCGTGGTTGGGCGGCAGGGCGCGGAACGTCGCCCAGGCGGCGACCGAGTCCCCGAACGCCGTCCAGACGCCGCCGTGGACGAAGCCGCCGGGATGCAGGTGGCGCTTGTCGACGACCATGCGGCCGGTCGAAACGTCGTCGGTGACCTCCAGGGCTCGATCGCCATGTCCCCCGGGAAGGTGCCCGGCAGCCACCCTTTGATGTTCTCGGCGGTGATGTCGGGGTTCACGGGCGGGCCAGGTTATCTGCGGCCGAAGTCGCCGAAGGGCTCGTCCCGCTCGCGCACGGCTTCCTTGAACCCCTTCTCGGCCGCCAGCCGCTGCCACTCGAAGCCCTCGGGGGTGTGCCGTGCGATGCCGTCGAAGAAGACGCCGAGTGACTGCGTCGCCTGCAGGCCCTGCGCGTAGAGCGCCTGATTGACGAGCAGCTTGTGCATGACCAGCTGGTTGATCGGGACGCGCGCGACCCGCTCGAGCAGAGCCTCGAAGCGGTCGTCGAGCTCGGCCGCCGGAGCCGCCTCGGTTGCGAGGCCCCACTCCACCGCCGTGGTGCCGTCGATCGAGTCGCCGGTGAGCAGCAGGCGCTTGGCCCGGGCGGGACCGACCCGGTAGGCCCAGAGCGCGCTGGTGGGGACGCCCCAGACCCGCGCGGGCGGATAGCCGATCTTGGCCCGGTCCTCGACCACCATCAGGTCCGAGCAGAGCGCCATGTCGGTGCCACCCGCGACGCAGTAGCCGTGCACCTTGCAGATCGTCGGCTTGTCGGAGTGGAAGAGGCTCATGAAGCCGCGCAGGTTGCGGCTCATCATCTGGTAGTCGACGACCGGATCCCAGCTGCCCTCCGGGTCGTGATTGCGGGCCTGGACGGCCGGGTCGATCGGTGATCCCGCGGGCGCGTCGGCGCTCGCCACGCCCTGCATGTCCCCCTCGGCGGAGGCCACGAGGTCGTAGCCGCCGCAGAACCCTGAGCCGTTCCCGGCGAGGGCGATGACGTGGACCTCGGGATCCAGGTTCGCCCTCTCGACGCAGGCGGCGAGCTCGCGCGGCATCTCGAGGGTGATCCCGTTGCCGCGCTCGGGCCGGTTCAGAGTGATGCGGGCGATTCGCCCGGTCACCTCGTAGGTCAGCGTCTCGAGCTCTTCGATGCCCTGGATTCAATCAGCGCCGATGATTCGGGCCCGGTTTCGCGGTCCAAATGGCGAAGATGTCCACGGTGGCGAAGAGCAAGTACACGACGGTCGAGGTCGCGGGCCGCGAGGTGCGCCTGTCCAACCCGGACAAGCTCTTCTTCCCCAAGCCGAAGTTCACCAAGCTCGACCTGGCCGAGTACTACATGGCGGTGGAGGACGCAGCGGTGAACCAGCTGCGCGAGCGGCCGGGGACGATGAAGCGCTTCGTCGACGGGGTCAGCGGCGAGTTCTTCTTCCAGAAGCGGGTGCCGAAGGGCGCGCCCGACTGGCTCCAGACGGCGACCTTCACCTTCCCGAGCGGGCGAACCGCGACAGAGCTGGTGGCCAACGACGCCGCGCACCTGGTCTGGGCGGTCAACCTCGGAGTCGTCGACTTCAACCCGCATCCCGTCCGCCGCGATGACCTCGACTGTCCCGACGAGCTGCGCGTCGACCTGGACCCCATGCCGGGCGTGCGCTGGAACACCGTGCGCAAGGTGGCGATGTGCGTCAAGGAGGTGCTCGAGGAGCATGGCCTGGTCGGCTTCCCGAAGACCTCGGGCTCCCGGGGGATCCACGTCAACGTGCGCATCGAGCCGCGCTGGGACTACGTCGAGGTTCGGCGAGCGGCGCTGGCCCTGGCGCGCGAGGTCGAGCGCCGGGTGCCGAAGAACGCCACCAGCAAGTGGTGGAAGGAGGAGCGTCACGGGGTCTTCGTCGACTACAACCAGAACGCGCGTGACCGGACGATCGCCTCCGGCTATTCGGTCAGGCCGGTCCCGGACGCGCGGGTCTGCTGCCCGCTCGAGTGGGACGAGGTCCCGGACGTCGAACCCGCCGAGCTGCGGCTCGACACCGTCCCGGACCGCGTCCGCAAGAAGGGTGATCCGGCGGCGGACATCGACGAGCATGCCGGCTCCCTCGACCAGCTCCTCGACCTTGCCCGCCGCGACGAGGAGGGCGGCCTCGGCGATGCGCCCTGGCCACCCCATTTCGCCAAGCAGCGCGGCGAGCCCAAGCGGGTGCAGCCGAGCCGTGCAAAGAAGAAGTCCTGATGTACGTGTCTCCCTAGTTCTCGCTCATGCCCGCCGCAGAGCGGGCCGATGAGTTGACGCATGGACGCGAACCAGTACGTGCTCGTCCACGGCATGCGCTCGACGCGCTCGATCCTCGAGCGGTGGGGCGATAACCCATGGCCCGTGATTCGCACCTGGCTGGTCGGCGCCGTCGCTGATCGCCCTGGGCCTGCTCGCCGCCGTGACCGTCGCCGCTTCCGTGTTGAAGCCCGACTACGGCTTCCACTACGGCCCGACCGCCCCGGGCGGCCCCGACCCCGAGCGGGTCCTCGGGGTGCTGGGCCGGAACTCGCTGGTCCTCGCGCTGCACGCCTTCGCCTGCGTCGCCGGGTTCATCGCCGGCGCCACGCTGCCGCTCACCGCCGAGCGCCACACGGGCTTCTCTCGGCTGGTCCACGAGAAGGCGAGGCCGATCGCCTTCGCCTGGGTGATCGGGGTGACCTGCTTCTCGCTCTTCACCCAGACCATCGCCCTCGGCCTCGTCGGCTCGACGATCTCCTGGGACCTCGGCGTCTCGGTCCCGCTGCTCGTGCTCACCGCCCTCCCCCACGCCCTGCTCGAGCTGACCGCCGTCTTCCTGCCGCTGGCCGCCTGGACGATCGCCAGTCGCAAGGGCGAGTGGGACCAGCTCCTGGCGGCGACGGTGGTGACCGTGGCGATCGCGATCCCGATGCTGCTGGTCGCGGCGACCTGGGAGGTCTACGTCTGGCCGCACATCCTCGATTCAGTCGGCAATCCCGCGTTGCACGATCCCTGGGCCTAGGGAACGAGCGCGGTCTAGGGGTCGTTGAGGCTCCAGTTGTAGTTCGCGACGAAGAACTCGTTGCTGAACGAGCCCGATCCCTGGTAGGTGCCGCGCGTCGCTGTCTGCTCCGGGTCGGGCGTGTAGATCATCACGGGCGCGGGGATCGGGCCGGTGGAGGGATCCTGGTCCGGGGCAGTTGAAGGTCGCCTGCGGGAACTGGTTCCCTGGGAAACCGAGGTCGATTCCGTAGTGCGGCTGCGGGCCCGGGCTGGATGATCATCGTGCCGTCACCGGGGCCGAACTGGAAGGTCTGACGCCGGGATGTCGATGGTGCAGACGGGGTCGGCGGCGTACGACGGTCCCGCTGCCCGACACAGTGACCGAGCCCGATGGCGACCGAGGCGTTGTCCCAGACCTCGGTGCTGTAACTCCGGGAACCACGGGTTGATCTGCCCGTTGGGGTCGAAGTCGACGGTTCCGCTCCAGCTCCAGTCGACCGTCGTCGTGATGGTGTCGTCGTAGTGAGCGGTGCCGCTGAAGCTTCCCTGTGGGTTGGGAATGCAGACGTTCGCCGCCAGTGGGCCCGTCGGCGGCATGCGTCCCCGTGCTCGGCGGCATGCCAGAGTGAGGCTGAACGCCTTGTTGTCGTTCGGGGTGACCGAGTCGTTGGAGAGCACCAGCGTCAGCTCATCGATGTTGCAGAAGGGCACGTCCTTCTGGGCGACCTGGCTCCAGTCCTCGGTGGCCTTTGAGCCGTCCTTGTAGGAGATGATCGCCTGCACCCCGGCGTCGTCGGAGAGGCTCCCGAGATTGCGGTAGGTGAGGCTTTCCGTGTCGGCTGCCGGCACGAAGCTCAGGTACTTCGCCGCGACGGGGGCGACCGAGGTCCCTACGGGCGTGACGCTCGTTGGCGGGAAGGGTGCCCTCCGCGGCGACCAACGGAGTGTCGGTGATCGAGTCCCATCCTTGGTAGTCCGTTACCGGATCCTTGTTCCAGTTCGCCTTCGTGAAGTCCTTCCAGGTCTGCGCCCAGCCGGAGCCGAAGACCGACTTGGCCGCCGCGAGGCTCTTCTGCGTCGCCACCGCGTTCCAGACCTGGCGGACGACGCTCGGGTCGTTCCCCTTGCGCGCGGCCCACAGCCAGAAGACGTAGGAGCCGTAGTCGTGATGGTTCGGGGTGGTCGAGTCGAGCGACTTCTCCGGGTAGGGGAAGAAGTACTTGAGGGCCTGGTGCTCGGTCTGGTTCGGGGTGAGCCCAACCCCGTACTGCGAGGCGCTGACGTAGTCCTGCACCCACTGGGCCGTCCCCTCCTTGAGCCAGGCGTTCTCCGGACTCGACATGTCCCCCGAGCTGAAGGCGAAGGAGTACTGGATCATGTGCATGAACTCGTGGGCCAGGTACGGCTTGAACCCGGCCCAGCTGGCGGGAAGCGTCCGTGGAAAGAGCATCCGCGCCGGGGTGCTCTCCTGGCTCAGGGTGTTGGAGAAGGTCGTCGCGGTGCCGGCATCCACCAGAGCGATGTCGACCGCGTCCGAGCCGCCCGCGCAGGATCCAGTCGAACCGCCGTCCGGGAGGGGCTCACGTCCCATGAGCGTGGTCAGGGCGGGCCAGATCTTGTTCTGCATCGCGTTCAGCAGGTCGCCCGCGAGCGCCGCATCCGTCGCCGCGTAGCGGTCCTGGAACCAGATGCGCACCTTGCCCGCAGCCGCTCCCGCGTTGGCCTCGAGGTAGTGCCAGTCCTCGAGGGCGACGTCCACGTTCCCCGCGCACCACGGTGAGTTTGGATCCGCCTCGGCGGCGCGGGCTGACGCGAGCGCCGCGGAGGGGGTTGCGGCCGCGCTCTTTCCGGAGATCAGCTTCTCCCAGTAGCTGCCGTGGTGGAACGGGGGGATCAGGAAGGGTCCGAGCGTCGCCTTGGCGCCGGCTGAGAGCTGATCCCACTGAGCGGTCACGTCGTCAAGCGGTGCCTCGCTGACCGGATCGGGCACGCCCTTGTACTTGCTTGGGAGCCGCGGGTCGCCGAACGCCGCGAACACCTTGTACGTCAGGCCCTGCTCGGGTGAGATCTCGCCCCGCGCGACCGCGGCGTCGATCAGCTGATCGGTGGTCAGCTTCTTCGGGGGCGGAGGGGGAGGCGGCGGTGGTGGTGGGGTCATGCCGCCACCGGTGGGAGGCGGGGCGGGCGCGGGGGTCGGCGCCGTTTGGAGCTTCTTCTTGCACTTCTTCTTCTTGGCGGCCGCCGCGGATTTCTTGCCCTTCTTGCACTTCTTCTTCTTTGCGGCCTTCGCCGGTGGATCCGAGCGGGTCTGCGAAGGGGCGACGGCCGGTGCGCTGACGGCGATCAGCCCGAGCGCCAGCAGCGACACTGCGATCCTCCTGAGCAACCTGTCGAAGCAACCGGAAGCGATGGGCGCACGCTAGGAGGCGGCGCTCATCAAACGCTCATCGGCCACTGGCCCGATTGCGTCCCGGAGCGAACTAGACGAGCTGGTCGATCTTGCAGTCCTTCGGCGCCTTGTCGTCGCGCCACCGGACGATCTTCGAACCGTGGCGGATGCGCCCGCCGCTGGTGTGGTCGTAGGTGACCTCGACCACCAGCTCGGGGCGTAGCGCGTACCACTCCAGATCGCGGTTGGCGTCCCAGCGGCTCGGGTCGCCTGAGCCCTTCTCCCCCGTCTCGTACTCCGCCAGCGTCTTCACCAGCTCCTTCTTCTCCTTGGCCTTCAGGCCGGAGGTATGGCCGATCGGGCGCAGCTTCCCCTTCTCGTAGAGCCCGAGGATGAGAGAGCCGACCGTGCCCTTCTCCTTGCCCGGCCTCCAGCCGACGATCACGCAGTCGATCGTGCGCACTCGCTTGATCTTCACCATCCCCTTGCGCTGGCCGGGCTTGTAGACCGCGTCGAGCTCCTTGGCGATCACGCCCTCGCCGCTCAGCAGCCAGGGCTCGGCCCTCTTGGCGGTTTTCGCGATCGGGGTGATCTCGACCGAGCCCGAGGCCGTCTTCCTGCGGCCGGGCGCCTCCGCGATCAGCTCCTCGAGCGCCGCCCGACGCTCGCTGAACGGCTTCCCGGTGAGCTTGCGGCGATCCCGGGCCAGCAGATCGAAGGCCCGGAACAGCGCCGGCGTCTTCTCGGCGAGCATCCTCACCCGCGACTCGGCCGGATGGAGGCGGTTCTGGAGCAGATCGAACACCTCATTGCCGTCCTCGTCGAGGATCACCAGCTCGCCGTCGAGCACGTAGCGGCCCTTCGGGAAGGCGACCTCCGGGAAGTAGCGGCGCAGCGGCTTGCCGCCGCGCGACTGGAGGTAGACGTCGTCGCCGTCGACGTAGGCAAGCGCGCGGAACCCGTCGTACTTCGGCTCGTACGCCCACCCCTCGCCCTCGGGCAGCACCTTGCGGGAGAGCGCGAGCTGCGGCTGGATCGGGGGCTTCAGCGGAAGCGCCATGTCGCGATCCTAGTCGCGCCGTAGAGTCGCGCCGTGACCGAACCGCCGCGCCAGCTGCGACGTCGTCGTGATCGGCGGCGGCATCCTCGGGCTGGCGGTCGCGCGCGAGCTGCTCGCCCGCCATCCCGACTCGGATCTCTGCCTGCTCGAGCGCGAGGACCGGCTCGCCGCCCATCAGACCTCTCACTCGAGCGGGGTGGTCCACGCCGGCATCTACTACGAGCCCGGATCGCTGAAGGCGCGGCTCTGCGTGGAGGGCGCCCGGCTCCTCTATGCCTACTGCGAGGAGCGCGGGATCGAGGCGCGCAAGAGCGGCAAGCTGATCGTCGCCGCCGGCGACTCCGAGCTGCCGCGCCTCGACGAGCTCGAGCGCCGCGGCAGGGAGAACCAGGTTCCCGGGCTGAGGCGGATCGACGCGGATGGGATCAGCGAGATCGAGCCGCACGCGCGCGGGGTCGCCGCGCTGCATTCGCCGGAGACGGGGGTCGTCGACTTCGGGCAGGTCGCGGCCTCCTACGCCGCGGACGTCAAAGCCGGCGGCGGAATCGTCGCCACCGGCTGCGGCGTGCAGCGCCTCGTCCCGGGCGGCCGGAGCATCAGGGTGGAGCACGAGCGTGGGAGCACCGAGGCGGGTTTCGTGATCACCTGTGCCGGAGCGTGGTCGGACCGCCTGGCCGTGGCCGCCGGCGCGCCCGCGGAGCCGCGGATCGTCCCGTTCCGGGGCGGGTACCTGCGGCTGCGCCCCGAGCGGCGCGGGCTGGTGCGTTCCATGATCTATCCGGTTCCCGATCCGGACCTCCCGTTCCTCGGCGGCCACCTGACCCGCACGATCGACGGCGAGGTCCTGCTCGGCCCTTCGGCGCTGATGGTCGGCTCCCGCGACGCCTACCGGATCTCGCGCCTGCGCGGCCCGCGACCTCGGTTCGAACCTCTCCTGGCCCGGCACCTGGCGGCTTGCGGGTCGATTCTGGAGAACGGGGCTGACGGAGATCCGCCACGCCGCCAGCAGGCGCGCCTTCGTCTCGGACCTGCGCCGCTTCGTCCCGGAGCTCAGCGTCGGCGACGTGCTGCCCGGCCCATCCGGGATCCGCGCCCAGGCGCTCGACCGCGACGGCAAGCTGGTCGACGACTTCGTCGTGCACCGGACCGAGCGCGCGCTGCACATCCGCAACGCCCCCTCCCCCGCCGCGACGTCATCCCTGGCACTTGCCAGGCTGATCGCCGACGAGAGCCGAGCTGCCGCTAGCAGCCGCCGACCAGCAGGAAGATCAGGACGATCAGGACGATCACCGCGGCGCCGGCGATCAGCCTGCGGCGCATGTAGAGGTCGGGCCCGCCGTAGTGGCGGCGACATCGGCGCCCTCGGCGCCGCGGGGACCGGTCCCACCGAGCAGCTCCTCATCCCCGGTGGCCGGCGGCTCGCCGGAGCGCGCTCTGGCCCGCGCCTCCGCGGCGGCTCGACGTTCCTCGGGGCTCCTCCCACTGGACTCCATATGCTCAGCCTAAGGGGATTGGGACGCCAAGGTCGTTGAGCGTGATGGCGAGATCGCGGATCGGCCGGTAGCCGCCGCCGCGCGGATTCGGGATGTGCTGGGGCTCCCCCACGTCGCTGATCGACGACGTCGAGGTCGAGGGCGATGGAGGTGGCTCCACCCAGCTCGGAGGCGTCGACCGGCGGGATTCCCAGCACGGCATCGACCTCGAGCTCGTGGAGGACGCGATCGTCATAGCCGACGCAGGCGCTCGCCGTTCCCGACGACCGATGGGGCCTCCGACAGCCCCAGGGCGCTCGCCAGCGGGGCGATGTCCCGCGCCATCGCCTCGCCCCGCAGGGGCGCGGAGATCCGCTCGCAGTCCTCGCCGCCCTCATGGCCCTGGCCGTCGACCCGCGCGCGGCCGAACCAGGAGCGCGGGTGAATGCTCGGTGCCTCGGCGATCCGCTCGTTGGCGGCGGCGACCGCATCGGTGCCCACCTCGTAGTTGTCGCCGTAGATGCTCAGATAGGCGTTGGTGCCGGTGGAGACGATCCGTCCGCCCACCGGGAACGCCGAGCGCGCTCGCGCTCATCCTCCAGTCGAACCTCGGGGATGCGTCTCTCCCCCGCCGCTCACGTACGGGCCCTCGAGCCGGAGCCGCAGCGGTCCCGAGAGCTGCGGCACCCCCCGCACCCGCAGGCGCAGGTCGATGTCGGTCTGGGCGCTCCTGACCGGATGGGCGGCGGCCGAGTCGAGCATCGCCTCCGGGTTCACCGTCTGGTGTGATCCGAGCCGCCGCACCCCGCCGCGTTAACAATTGCGACGAGAAGAGTTGCGAGGATTGCCCGGCTTCGCATGCGGGCGCAGCGTAGTAGCGACGGCGAATCCCCATGAGCCACTCGAACGTCGAGACCGCGGAGTCCCTTGCTCTTCCCGGCCTGAGCGCCGAGCGGCGCGCCGCCGCGCGCGACGCCTGGGCCGCCTTCTGGTCCTCGCGCGCGATCGTCTGGGCTGCCGGGATGGCCGCTGTTCTCATCTTCGGCTGGGCCTCGGAGACCTCGGCGCGGCTCGATCCGCTCTACACGACGCTGCCGTACACCGATTCCTTCGCGAACCTGCTGGTCGCTCCGGCCGCCCGCTTCGACGCGGCGTGGTACCTCGCGATCGCGCAGCATGGTTATGAGGTGGGCGGCAGGGCCGCCTTCTTCCCGGCGTTCCCTGGGCTCGTCCGGGTCGGCGGTGAGCTGCTCGGGTCGCCGCTGGTCGCGGGCATCCTGATCTCATCCGGCTGCGGTCTTGGCGGGCTCTACCTCCTGCATCGCCTGGTCACGCTCGACTTCGGCGTCGAACGGGCCCGGACCGTCGTCTGGCTGGCGGCCTGGTTCCCGGGAGCGCTGGTGATCTCCGCCGTCTACTCCGAGTCGCTCTTCCTGCTGGTCTCGGTCGGCGCCATCTACGCGGCCAGGCTGGGCCGGTGGCCGCTCGCCGGCGTGCTGGGCGCGGTGGCGGCCGCCACCCGCAGCGGCGGGGTGATCGTCGTCGTCCCCCTGCTGATCATCTACCTGTACGGGCCCAGGCTCGATCAGCCGGCCCGCGATCTCGTCCGCGGGCTCTGGCCGCGCTATAGACCGCGAGCGGACGTCCTCTGGTTGCTGCTCGGCGTCCCGGCCGGGCTGGCCGCCTACGTGCTCTACCTCGGCCTCTCGACCGGGGATCCGACCTCGGTCTTCTCCGCACAGGCCGCCTGGCACCGAAGCTTCGTCCCGCTCGGCGGGCTCGCGCTCGGGCTGTGGAGCGCCGTCCGTGGCCTGGGGGAGCTGATCATCCCCGGGGTGGCCCGGCCGCCGTCCGCCATCGCACACGGGGTGCCGACCCAGCTCGATCGACATCCGCGACATCGCGATGTTCTGCTTCCTCGCCGGCGGCATCTGGCTCTGCGGAGAGGTCAGCCGCAGGCTCGATCCGGCGTACACCGCCTACGCCGTCTGTGGCCTCGCCCTGCCGCTGTCCGTCCCCGCCGGGGGCTTCCCGCTGATGTCCCTGCCCCGGTTCGAGTTCGTGATCTTCCCGCTCTGGATCGCCCTCGCCCTCTGGGCCCACGAGCGGCAACGGGTGAGGCAGGTCCTCTGGCTGTTCGGCAGCCTGCTGGCGATCTGCAGCTCGCTCTTCGCGGTTTGGGCCCTGGCTCCATAGGTAGTCTCAGCCGATGGCGGTTCGCGAGGCGATTCCGCGGAAGAAGGAGGCGCAGGAGGGCGTCTCGTCGTTCGCGAAGTCGCTCTTCCTCGGCGAGATCCACGAGGAGCTCGTCTTCCCCTGGCCGGCCACCGATGCCGACGAGCAGGACCGGATCCGGGACCTCAACAGGCGCATCCGCGAGTACTGCGCCGAGCACTACGACGCCACGAAGGCCGAGGAGGAGCGCTGGATCCCGGACGAGGTGCTCCGCGACCTCGGAGAGATCGGCGCGCTCGGCCTGTACGTCGATGAGCGCTACGGCGGACAGGGCCTCTCGCAGACCGGCTACGCGCGGGTCTTCGAGACCGTCGGCCAGATCGACGCCACCCTGGCGATCGTCCTCGGCGTCCACCAGTCGATCGGCTTCAAGGGCATCTCGCTGTTCGGCACGGATGAGCAGAAGGAGCGTTGGCTCCCTGACCTCGCCACCGGCAGGAAGCTCGCCGCCTTCGCGCTGACCGAGCCCGAGGCCGGTTCCGACGCCTACCACGTCCGCTCCCGCGCGGTCCAGCAGTCCGACGGATCCTGGCTGCTGAACGGGGAGAAGCGCTACATCGGCAACGGGTCCCGCGCCGACGTGATCACCACCTTCGCCCGCGCCGAGATCGGAGGCGAGGACCGCCACATCGCCCTGATCCTGGAGAAGGGGATGAAGGGGCTCGAGGTCGGCGAGCGCTACGACACGATGGGGCTGCGGGCCAACGACCTGCGGCGCCTCTACTTCAAGGACGTCCGCGTCCCCGCCGAGAACGTGCTCGGCGACCCGGGGCAGGGCTTTCGGGTCGCGATGCAGATCCTCAACAACGGCCGCATCGGGCTCGGCACCGGCTCAGTGGGCGGCGCCAAGAAGCTGCTCGACCTGGCGATCGACCACGTCAAGGAGCGGCGCCAGTTCGGCCGCCCCCTGGCCGACTTCGAGCTGGTCCAGGACAAGATCGGCTGGATGGTCTCCCACCTCTTCGGGCTGGAGTCCATGTGCTACCTGACCTGCGGTCTGGTGGACGCCGGGGTCCCCGACTACTCGCTCGAGTCCGCGGTCTGCAAGGTCTCGGGGACCGAGTTCCTCTGGTACGCCGCCAACCGCGCCCTGCAGCTGGCGGGCGGCGAGGGCTACATGCGCGACCGCCCCTACGAGAAGGTCCTGCGCGACACCCGCATCTATCCGATCTTCGAGGGCGCCAACGACGTGCTTCGGGCGTTCGTCGCGCTCGGCGGCTTCAAGCCGGTCGGCGAGAAGCTGGAGGGCCTCTCGGAGATCGAGTTGAGCGATCCGATCCGCTCGATCGGGGTGCTGGTCGATTACGCGAGCGACCGGATCCAGCGGGAGGTCCGCCCGGACAAGATCACCATGGCCCACGAAGAGCTCTCGGGCCACGCGGACGCCGTCTCCGACCAGGTCAAGCGGCTCGCCGGCATCACCGAGAGCCTCCTGCGAGAGCACAAGGGCGACGTGATCGAGCGGCAGTTCCAGCAGAAGCGCCTGGCCGACAACATCGCCGACATCTATGCCCAGGTGGCGCTCCTCTCCCGCGTCAGCCAGCGTCTTCGACGACCAGGGCGTCGAGCCGTCGGGACAGGAGCGCTTCATCGCCGACACCTTCTGCCAGCGAGCGGCCTCGCGGGTCGAGAGCCGCTTCGATCAGATCGAGTCGAACGACGACGAGCGGATGACGGCGATCGCGAAGCTCGCCTACAAGCGCGGCTCCTACGGCTACGCGCTGTTCGAAGACTGAGGGGACGCTACTTCGACCGGTGCTTGCGCTTCGGCTTCTCGCCGAACACCTTGTCGTCCAGGAAAGGGACGACGGTCTTCAGGAAGGCGTTCGTCTTCGGCGCGGCGACCAGCGGGTCGAGGTGGCTCATCAGCGGGATTGCGGTTGACCAGCATCGACTCCTTCCGGGTGGTCCTCGATCGCCTGATGAAGTTGCGGGCGCCGTCCAGGACATGCGCCCCGGCGAGGTCGGTCGCGATCGCGTAGAGGGGCAGGTTCACCTGCTTGGTGTGGGAGAGTCGCAGGCCGAGGAAGTTCGCGACGTCGTTCTGCCCCATCTGGTCGGCGCCGTTCGTGTCGATGGTGAGCCGCGTCGGGAAGTACCACTCGACCGCGTTGCTGGGCTCCTGGCCGAAGGTCTCGGCCAGGCGGCTGACCGGCGTCACACCGCCGTCCGCCCAGTCGCGCGGGTTGCCGCTCGGGGCGAGGGCGCCTCCGTTGATGTGCAGCAGGCCGAGATCCGCCGGGGAGCTGTCGCGATCGAATGCGTAGCCGAGCAGCGCCCGGTTGGTGACCGGGAAGGGGGGATTGAACTGTGCCGGGAGGAGCGGGTAGCTCTGCAGAGTCGTCGCCGGCTCCGTCGGCGCCCTCTCGGCGTAGAGGCCGCCGACCTCGGCGAAGAGCCCCGCCGCCTCGGGCAATCCAACCCCGAGCAGATCCAGGAACGGGTCGGACGTCTGCAGATCCGCCACCGCCTTCTGCGCCTGCGCCAGGTCGTATGCGTCGAAGCTCCCCAGGAGGCCGCCGTCGATCAGGACGAGGCCGTCCAGGTCCTTGTAGCCGGGTCGCCCGTTGAAGTCCCAAGCTGCATAGGCCACCGTCAGGGAGGCTCCGAGCGAATGGCCGCCGAGAACCACATGGCGTCGGCCGTGGTTGCGGGCGAGCTTGACGACCGCGCGGGCGTCCTTGAGCGCCACCGCCATCCCCCACTCTCGGGCGTATGGGTCCTGGTTGGCGCCGCGGAAGTGGAACCCGCCGCCGCCGAGGTAGTAGTCGAACGCCTGCTGCGGGGGGATCTCACCGCGCAGCGCCGCTGCGAAGGTGGAGGTGTCCTCGAGCGCCTGGGTGCGGCGGTCGATCGCCCACACCTGAAGGCCGGGGACGCGCTTCACCAGATAGCGCGCGTCCAGGGTGAAATCCCCGGCTCCGCCCTGGGTGCCGGGCATCAGCACGAGGACGCGCTTGCCCGAAGCGGGCCCGAACTGGTGCACAGTGACGTGGTTGAACTGTGCGGGCCCCGGCTCCGCGGCCGTGTCGACGGTGATCACTCGCTCCCGGGCCGGCGCCGGGGAGGCGAGGACGGTCAGCGCAACCATCGTCCCGGCCAGCGCGACCGCCGCGCGAATGCAAACCCTCCTCGAGATCTTCTCCTCCATCCCTGGAGGAGGCAGCCTAGTTAATGGCTACTTCGACTGCCCGTTGCCGTTGCCATTACCGCCGCCGGGGGTTGTCGGGGTTGTGTGCTCGGGAACCGTGTGTGTGGTCGTGTGCGTCGCCGAGTTGCCCCCGGCGTTGGATTGAGAAGGGGGGCCAGGCTCCTTGCTCTTGGTCTGCCCGGGGGGCGTTGCGCCGTGGAGGCCGACCCCGTTGCCCTTGCTGTGCCCAACCGCCTTGCCCTGCGCCTTTTGCTGCTGCTCGAGGGCGTGCTGATGAGCGGCCGCAGAGTTGCCCTTGCTTTCGGATCGGCTGGTCGTGGTCTCCTGGCCGCCCTTGCCCTTCTCCCCCGAACTCGATCCGGCGGCTGTCCCGTGGTGGCCGGACGCAGGCTGGTTCGGCAGGGTGATCCCGACTTTCTCGAAGGCCGACCGTGCCGGCGAGGGCACGGTCACTCCGGCGAACGCCAGCCCCGCGAGCACCAGCGGGATCAGCGCGATGGCGATCCCGACCCTGGCTACCAACGCGCGCTGAGAGCGGGGCTGCTGCCTGACCGGGCGAGCGTCCGCCTCGATCGTCGAGGCACGGGCCAGCTCGGCGAGCCGGGGCACGAGCGTCGTGCCGATGCTCGGATCGGGCTTGACCTGCACCGCCACGCGCAGCGCGCTCTGGAAGAGGGCGACCTCGTTCATCTCACCTTCATAAGCGCCGTTCTCGCTCACAGGGTTACCCCCTTTTGGGCAAGCGCCTGCTTGACCGCGGCCAGGCCGCGCCGCTGCAGGGCCTTCACGGCCCCCGGTCGCTTGCCCACCGCCTTCGCCACGTCCTCGATGCTCAGGTCGCCGATCACCCGCAGCAGCAGGACTGCCCGCTGATCCTCCGAGAGCGAGGCCAGAACCCGCTGGACCTCCTCGACGCCGATCCGGGCGAGCGCCTCGTCGGCCGCGTCGTCCGCCCTGCCGGTGGGCTCCGGCGGCTCGGCCGAGAGCTCGACAGGACGACGAGCCGAGTGGCGGCGAGCGTCGATCAGGCGATGGTGGGCGATCGTGAAGACCCAGGAGCGAAAGCCGCGCTCGTCGCCCTCGAACCTGGCGATGTCGCGTGCGACCTGGAGGAAGGCCTCGCTGAGCACGTCCTCGGGATCGGGCGCGCCGTTGGCGCGCAGGTAGCCGAGCACGACCGGGGCGAGGTCGTTGTAGAGCTCCTGCCAGGCGGCCTCGCTCCCCTCCCTGGCCGCCTCCAGGAGCGGGGTGAAGCGCTCTGGGGGCATCCGGGGCGACGGTACACGACTGCGGCCGAACCTACGCTTAACCTACAGGCTGTATGTCAACCGCGTCCCGCACCACGGATACACCCGGCCGCCGCGAGGCGGAGGCCAGGGCGACCCGCGAAGCGCTGATCGACGCCGCGCTCGAGCTCTTCACCGAGAGGGGATACGCCGAGGTGGGCACCGAGGAGATCGTCGCCCGCGCCAAGGTCACCCGGGGGGCGCTCTACCACCACTTCGAGGACAAGCGCGATCTCTTCCGGGCCGTCTTCGAGCGGGTCGAGGCGGATCTGATGGAGCGGATTGGGGCGACGATGGGCGGCGCCGATGATCCCTGGGAGCTGATCACCACCGGGATGCGGTCCTTCCTCGATGCCTGCGAGGAACCCGCGGTCAAGCAGATCTCGCTGACGGATGCGCCCGCCGTCCTCGGTTGGAAGGAGTGGCGCGAGATCGACAACCGCCACGGCCTCGGCCTGACCCGTGCCGCGCTCGAGGGAGCGGTCGCGGCCGGCGTCCTCCGCCCCATCGCCGTCGAGCCGATGGCCCACCTCTTCGTCGCGGCCCTCTCCGAGGCCGCCTTCGTGATCGCCCACGCCGAACGCCCGCGCAAGGCCCGCGCCGAGGTCGAGCAGGCGCTGATGCAGCTGCTGGAGGGGCTCAGGGTCTAGGGACCACGCGCGGCTCGCCGCTCCCTGCGTCGCTCGAGTGCCCGCTTGATCCGCCTGCGAAGGAAGATGACGAGGCTGATCCCGATCGCGAGCAGGACGAGGACGACGGCCAGTGCGATCAGCGGCTCCTTGAGCGTCAGAGCCACCACGCCCGCCATCAGCGCGTCCTCGGTGAGGCTCGCGACGATGTTCGAGACCGGCTCGGGCGACGTGTTGATGCCCAGCCGGATCCCCGCCTTGAGCCCATGCGCGACCAGAGCGGTCGCGCCCCCAGCTCCCCCTGCCGCGACCGTCTCAGGCCCGGTGACCTTGTCCAGGTCGGCGAAGGAGATCCCCAGCAGGCTTCCGATCGCCGGGCGGATCGCCGTGTGCAGGATGTCCCAGGTGCTGTCGAGCAGCGGCACCTTGTCGGTGATGAACTCGATCGCGAACATCACCCCGGCCGCGATCAGGATCGGGCCCGTCGTGAGCTCGTGCGGCACCTGACCGAACCCGGCGCGACCCAGCAGGCCGAGCATGAAGACCGTGCCGTAGGCGTTCAGGCCGGCGGCGTAGCCGACGCTGATCGTGGTGGGCACCAGCTCCATGGCCGGACCTTATTTCGGCTTCGCCATCAGGCGGGAGCGCTACGGCCGCACCGACGCAAGTCGCTCGGGCTTCGCCCTCGCTCCAAAGGCGCGCGGCCTTGCGCTCCCTAGTTGAGACGCTCGACCAGCTGCGCCTCGCCCTGCCCGCCTGCGACGCACATCGTCTCGAGGCCGACCGCGTGGTCGTCCGTCTCCATCACGTTGAGCAGGGTGCCCATGATCCGGGCGCCGGTCATGCCGAACGGGTGGCCCAGCGCGATCGCCCCGCCGTGCGTGTTCATCTTCTCCAGCGGGATGTTGCACTCGGCCATGATCGGGATCACCTGAGCGGCGAACGCCTCGTTGAGCTCGACGACGTCGACGTCGTCGATCTTCATCCCCTGGCGATCGAGGACCTTCTTGATCGCGCCGATCGGGGCCACGCCCATGTACTCGGGCTCGTTCCCGTGAGTGGCGGCGGTCAGCAGCTTCGCCCTCGGCTTCAGGCCGAGCTCCTTGGCGCGATCCTCGGACATCACCAGCACGGCCGCGGCGCCGTCGTTGAGCGGGCACGAGTTGCCGGCCGTGACTCCTCCTCCGCCCTCGAAGGCCTCGGGGAGCTCGGAGAGCTTCTCGAGCGTCGAGCTGGCGCGGGGGCCGTCGTCCTTGGCCACCTCGGCGCCGTCGGGCAGCTTGACGGGCACGATCTCGCGGTCGAAGAAGCCGTCCTCCTGTGACTGCACGGCCAGCTCCTGCGAGCGCTGGGCGTACTTGTCCATGTCGGCGCGGCTCACCTCGTAGCGCTTGGCCACGTTGACGGCCGTGATCCCCATGTCGATGTAGGCGTTGGGGGTGCCGTCCTTGCCCTGGAGCTTCTCGTTCTGGTCGGCGGCGCCGGCAGGCTCGGTGCGCTCGTTGTAGCGGCTCACCCACTCGACGCCGGCGGCGATGTAGGTGTCTCCCTGCCCCGCTCGGACGGCGTTCGCCGCGTGCCTGATCGAGTCGAGGCTGGAGGCGCAGTAGCGGGACATGGTCACGCCGTTGACCGTCTCGGGAAGCTTCTCCGAGAGCAGCACCATGATCCGGGCGATGTTGAAGGCCTGCAGGCCCTGAGGCATGCCGCAGCCGCAGAAGACGTCCTCGACCGAGGCGGGATCGACGTCGGGATTCCGCTCGAGCAGCTGGTCGATCACGTAGGCGCCCATCTCGTCGGGGCGAAGCTGGGCGAGAGAGCCCTTGAAGGCCCTGCCGATGGGCGTGCGGATGGTGTCGACGATCACTGCTTCGGGCATCAGTGGGTCTCCTTGTCGGGGTAAATGACGGCTTCGCGGTAAAAGGGTTGCTCCTAGGCTTCGCCTACGGAGCACCCTCGAATCACGGGATGGTACGGGGCCGTGGCTCCCGAGGGCGGGCTAGGATCCCTGGCGATGGCAGACCTGATGCCTCGAATCCGCATGCCGAAGGTCACGCTGCCCGGTCGCTCCGACAGCGCCGGGCGCCCGCGTGGCAAGGCATCCATGGCGACCAAGACGAAGCCGCAGCCCCAGGCTGGGGACGAAGCCAAGGCGCCAGAGGCCAAGGCAAAGAGCCCCGAACCCAACCTGCAGGAGCGCATGGAGGGCCTGCAGGGCTGGATGGCCGAGATCGAGCGCAAGCAGGGGCGGATGACCTATTTCGGCGCGGCGGGGCTCCTGATCGCGATCCTCGCCGCAGGCGCGGCTCTCTACTTCGGACTCACGAC
The DNA here is from genome assembly GCA_963763985.1 of uncultured Solirubrobacterales bacterium. Taxonomy (GTDB): domain Bacteria; phylum Actinomycetota; class Thermoleophilia; order Solirubrobacterales; family 70-9; genus DASUPK01. Next base: position 101,438 of record CAVXQO010000024.1, read on the forward strand.
CAAATCCGACAGCGCCACGAACAGCGACGTCGATGCCCTCACGAAGAAGGTCGATGCGCTGCAGGCGGCGGCCACGAAGAACTCGAAGGACACCCAGAACGCGCTGAACACCTCGGTCGCCCAGCTCCAGTCGTCAATCTCCGCGCTGCAGAAGCAGGCGGCGCAGAACTCGGCCAGCATCACGACGCTGCAGAGCCAGGCGACCTCGGGCGCGCTCGGCAAGGGCGCGGCCGCGGGCACGACGCTGACGCCCACCCCGTCCACCACGCCGGGCGGCACGGCCAAGAACCCGTAGTTAGTGTCATTCGGCACTAAGTTGCAACGCGCCCGCCACGCACGTCCGAAAGGTGCTCTAGCGTGGCCCGCGGAATCGGCTCGAAAGGAGGTCCTCGATGCCTGAGGGCTATTGCGTCAAGGAACGCAAGAAGGTCGAGATCAAGGATCCGCAGCAGGTCACGATGAAGAACGGTCGCCCGGCTATTCAGGGCACGTGCCCGGACTGCGGGACCAAGATCTTCAAGATCGGCAAGCTCACCTAGCTCTGGCTCTGCGTACGCGTGGGGGACCGCCCACGCGTGCTCGGCGGCCCGCCGGGGTTGGCGGGACGCGTGTCCTGATCTCAGCAAGCAGGCGTGTCGCGACCTCGGCCGGCGCTTCATCCGGCCGAGGCTCGCCGTTCCCTGGGCGAAAAAAGCTCACACGCACGCGCGGGCGACGAGGGAACCGTGCGTACGCGGTCGTTCCCTCCACCGTGCAGAGCACCACGCTGACGCCTGGGCACGCCTGAGCGAGGCGGCCGACGCCGCTTCGCGCCCTCAGCGCCTCTCCCCAGGAGAGACCGCCCTCAGGGAACACGCACACAGCCTCGCCTGAGCGCAATGCGTCCACGGCGTGCTCGAGCGCCGCGGCGTCGCCCGCGCCACGCCTGATCGGGATCTGTCCCATCGCGTAGAGCAGCCGTCCCAGGCCCGGGATGCGCCAGAGGCTCGCGCGGGCGAGGAACCGCAGCCGCCTGCGTGGCCGCAGCGCCAGGCCCACCAGCACGGGATCCCACTGGCTGTCGTGGTTGGGCACGACCAGCAGGGGCCCGCGCTCAGGCACGGCCTCGAGCCCGTCCGTGCGCAGGCGCCCCCACCAGGCGACGGGTCGCATGAGCGTGGCGATCAGGTCGTAGATCAAGGGTCAATCCCGTGCGAGGCCGAGCGCGTAGGAGCTTAGGCAGGCCGCGACGCCTGCTGTCCATCCCTACGAACGCAGTGGAGGTGCGGATGCTCTCGACGAGACGATTCGCGGCGCTGTTCGCGATCGGGGCCGCGGTCGCGGTGCCGATGGTGGGCTGCGGCGGCAGCAGCGACGGCAACAGCACCAGCAACGCGGCGACTCAGGCGTCAACCAGTGGCGGCGGTGCGACGGGGGCCGGCGGCACGGTTGATCTGACCGCTACCGATTTCAAGTTCGATCCCTCGGAGCCGACCGTGAAGTCCGGGAACGTCACCTTCGACCTGAAGAACGGCGGTCAGGTGACGCATTCTCTGGAGATCGAGGACGTCAACGGTCAGGACAAGGAGCTCGAGGGCTCCGTCTCACCCGGCAGCGACGGAACGCTGGCCGTGAATCTGGCGCCCGGGAAGTACGACTTCTACTGCCCGATCGACAGCCACAAGCAGATGGGGATGACCGGAGAGATCACGGTCAAGTGATGGCGAAGCCGGGTTACGGAAGCTCGACCAGCCCGCCGAGCACGCCCACGTAGGCGGTGCCGTCGGGCCCGAGCGTGACGGGCGCGTAGTTGTTGTTGAAGCCGAAGCCGGTGCCGGCCAGGCGCCGGTAGACCGTGTGACCGCTGCGGAAATCGAGCGCGGTCAGGTACCAGGCGTCCAGCCCATCGGTGCGCGGTGGCTTGGTGTAGGTGTAGACGAGCCCGTTGGCGAGCGAGAGCTTGGGGACGACGGAGGGAGCGCGCTCGTCGCTCATCCAGGCGGTCCGGCAGCGGAAGCCGGCCTTCCGCCGGTGCCTCTTGCCCTTCCTGCCCCGCTTCTTCCTGACGACGTCGATCCGGGTGAGCCCGGGCGAGCTGATCGTCCCGCCCAGGTTGGCGGCGCTGATCGTGTAGCCGTAGTTGTTCTCGGCGATCAGCGACCTGTTCGTCCCGATCAGCGAGTTGTCGGTGGAGCCGGCTCCGGGCGCGAACACGGGCGCGGCGCACACCAGCCGGGCCTTCGCCTTGGCGGCGCGCTTCTTGGCGCGCTTCCGGCCACGCAGCCTGATCGCTCGCCGGTAGACGACGACGTCCATCGGGTCGGCGTTGTCGGTGATCGCCACCCAGCTCTTCCCCATCAGGGTCGGCGTGGTCCCCGAGCCGGCATCGCTCTGGCCCGGCTTGTGGATCCCGGAGTTCGGATAGACCACCCTCCAGCTGACCTCGGGACCGCCCTTCGAGTTGGCGTCGAAGCGGTACAGGGCCTTGTCGGAGACCACGAAGACGCCGCCGGTCTCATCCACCGCGAAGGAGTTCGAGATCCCCTCGCCCCCGAGCCGCATCGTTTGCACCGCGCCGTCCTTCGGGCCGATGGTGCCGACCTCGCCGTGGCGGCTCACGAACCAGATCCGGCCACTCCAGTCGGGCAGCGCCGAGACGATCCCCTCGTCCGCGGCCAGGTGGGCGCTCAGGTCATAGTCGCGGCTGACGGCGAAGCCGGGCCCGTTGGTGATCGAGATCACGAGGATGTGGTGGTCGTTGGTCGACACCACCACCCGGTCGTGGTCGTCGAGGTAGAAGTAGCCGCCGCCCGAGAAGTCGGTGAAGGCGCCGCCGGCCGAGGCAGGGTTCCGGAGGGGCAGCGGCATGGCCGCAAGGGTCCGCAGGCTGTGCGGATCGAGCAGCGCGAGCACCGGCCGGTCGAGGCCCACGCAGACGGTGACGATGCGCCCGGCTGAATCGAAGGTGAGCGACCCGCACTCCCGCGAGAACAGGGTGGAGACCTCCTGCCCGTCTCCGAGCGGGCCCCCGAGGCGGTAGGTGTCGCTCATGTACGGGTCGTCGTGGATGTTGTTGCGCGGATTGGGCGCCATGAACGGATTCCGCGGAGGCGGCGACCCGCCATCGACCGGGTTCGCGGTGGCCGACGAGCCCTCGAAGGGCGCCGCCGACGAGCCGTTCGGAGCGCCGACGATCGGCACCACCGGGAGTCCGACGGTCTGGGCCGCCGCCGTGTCCGCCCAAGCGAACAGGGCGATCAGCAGAATCGCCGCCGTCGATATCCCTGCCCCGCAAGCCCTGTGGCGCATCGCGGCGCGAGCATACGGGAGACTTCGTGGCGAATGCATCAGAAGCCGCTCGAGCTCATCCTGGCCCGCAACCTCCTGACGAGCCTCTCGACGCCCGCGTTCCTGGTCGATGAGAGCGGTGCGCTGATCTTCTACAACGAGGCGGCCGGGGCGCTGCTCGGCATCTCCTTCGAGGAGTCGGGGCGGATGCCCGCCGAGGAGTGGAGCCACGCGATCGGGCCGTTCGGCGATGACGGGAGCCCGATCCCGATCGAGGAGCTCCCCACCACCAAGGCCCTCCGCCAGGGCCGCCCCGCGCACGGAGCCTTCACGGTGCGCTCGATGGCGGGCGACGACTACGAGATCGAGTCCACCGCGCTGCCGATCGTCACCGACGGCGGTCAGGAGGGGGCGATGATCTTCTTCTGGACGCGGACCAACAACACACGCGGGCCGGGTTAGTCCGCTATAGGCTGGGCAGGAGAGAGGAGTGAGGCGATGGTGAGGATCCGATGAAGCTCAAGGTGTGGGGGGCGCGGGGTTCCGTCCCGGCGCCGGGGCCCGAGATGAACCGCTACGGCGGCAACACCTCCTGCGTCGAGCTCGAGCTCTCGGACGGCTCAACCCTGATCATCGACGCCGGCACCGGCATCCGCAGCCTCGGGGTCGGCATCGCCAAGCGGCTGCCGAAGATCAACATCCTCCTCACCCACCTGCACCTGGACCACATCCAGGGCCTGATGTTCTTCGCGCCCTGCTTCCGGTCGGAGTCCAAGATCACGATCTGGGGGCCGTCCTCGCCCGAGGCCTCGCTCGAGGAGCGGATCTCGCGCTACATCTCGGCCCCCCTCTCCCCCGTCGAGGTCCGCGAGCTCCCCTGCGAGGTGAACTTCCGCGACACGCCGCCCAGCGAATGGGAGATCGGCCCCGCGAAGATCCACGCCGAGGCGGTCACCCACCGAGGGCCCACGCTCGGCTACCGGATCACCGACGGCCCGACCACGCTCACCTACATCTCGGACCATGAGCCCGGCCTGGGCGCTCCGCTGGAATCGCTCGAGCCGGAGTGGATCTCGGGATACGACCTGGCCCGCGACGCGGACCTGCTGATCCACGACTGCCAGTACACCGACGAGGAATACCCCGAGCACGTCGGCTGGGGCCACTCGCGCCTCAGCGACACGCTCACCTTCGCCCGCAGGGTCGACGCGCAGCGGCTCCTGATGTTCCACCACGACCCCCTGCATTCCGACGACTTCCTCGATCGCTTCCAGGAGACCGCACGAGAGCGCTGGGCCGAGCTCGGAGGTGCGGACGGCGCCGTGGGAATGGCCGCGGAGAGCCAGCAGATCGAGATCGGCACGCCGGTCGGCGTCGGCGCCTAGAGAGGCGGGGCGCCGCTCGGCCCAGGGCCGCTCGGCCTCGAGCTGGGCGGCGACCGAGATCAGCGTCGCCTCGTCGTTCGGGCGGGCGGCGAGCATCACGGAGCGGGGCAGGCCTCCATCGGTGAACCCGGACGGGATCGTCGCGGCCGGCTGGCCCGTGTAGTTCCAGGCGGCGCCGTACGGATAGACGTTGCTCATCCCGTAGATCGTCTGCAGAGCGCCCTTGCCGCGCCAGCGGCCGATCTCGACGGGGAGCTGTGCGGTGGCCGGCGTGATCAGCAGGTCATAGTCGCGCCAGAGCTCGAGGATCCCCGCGGCGACGGCGGGCATCCGATCGCGGACCTTCGCCAGCCGGCGGTCGCTGAACAGGCGCCCCAGGCGGACGAAGCCCTGTGTCTGGTCCGAGAGCCGCTCGGGGTGCGGCAGCGTCAGCGCCTCGTCGCGGATTCCCCGGAAGTAGAGGGGATAGAAGTCGGTCCTGAGACGCCCGTAGCTCGGCGAGGCCTCGGTCACCTCGTGACCGAGCGACCGGAGCAGGTCGACCGTCTCCTGGTAGGCCGCGATCACCTCGTCGGCCTTTGGCACCCCCGGCACGATCGTCTTGGTGGTGCAGGCGATCCGCAGCTTGCGTGGCGGCGTTCTCGCCGCCTCGACGAGCGGCCGATCGAACGGAGGAGGCGCCTCGAAGTCGCCCTTCTCGGGACCGCGCGATCGCGTCGAGGTACAGGGCGGTGTCCATGACAGTCCGGCTGACGCAGCCCGCAGACCGAGAGGCCGTACCAATGCTCGCGGTCCGGCCAGAGCGAGATGCGGTTGCGCTGTGGCTTCAGTCCGAAGAGGCCGCAGTTGGCGGCCGGATAGCGAATCGAGCCGGCACCATCCGTCGCGTGGGCGATCGCGCACAGGCCGGCGGCGGTTGCGGCCCCGCTCCCGCCGCTCGAGCCCCCGCAGGTCCGCGATGGATCCCATGGGTTGCGCGTGTCCCCCCAGGTCGGGCTCTCGGTGAAGCCGTAGATCGCCAGCTCGGGCAGGTTGGTCTTGCCGATGATCGTGGCCCCCGCCTCCCGCAGCCTGCGGACGACGAGCCCGTCCTCGGCCGCGGGCTCTCCGTAGGCGGCGGTGCCGTCGGTGGTCACCTCGCCCGCGTAGTCGACGTTGTCCTTGACCGCCACGGGCACCCCCAGCAGTGGGGCATCGTCCCCCGCCGCGAGCCGCTCCTCCGCCCGCTTCGCGTCGGCGCGCGCACCATCGGCGAGCACCACGCGGTAGGCGTTCAGCTTGGGCTCGAGGGCGGCGATCCGCCCGAGGTAGAGCTCGACCAGCTCGCTCGGGGAGACCTTCCCGTCGCGAACCATCTCCGCGATGCGAGCCGCGCCCGCAAAGGCGACCTCGTCATCGACAGCCGGCACCACGCTCATAGGCGCCATCCTTCCGCATCGAGGACCTCCTCGGCCGCTCGCTCCCCGGAGCGGACCGCGCCGTCCATGTATCCGCACCAGACGGTCGCGGTCTCGGCACCCGCCCAGTGAACCCGCCCGGTCGGCCGGCGCAGCGCCTCGCCGTACTGGGCGAGCGCCCCCGGGGCGAACGAGCAGACGGGGCCGCCGCGGCTCCATTCCTCCTCGGCCCAGGCCGTCTCGAGGTAGATGCCGGGCTGCGCCGCCTCGGGCCCGAAGAGCCGAGCAAAGCTGTCCAGCACGATCCGGCGGCGCTCCGCCTCGGAGCGGCGGGCGTGGCGGATCGCCTCGGCGCCGGCGATGAAGCCGAGCAGCACGCCGGGCGATCCATCCGGCGGGGAATTGTCGAAGGTCGTCGACCACGGGGCCTCGGTCGGTGACCGCCTGGCCCGTCAGGCCCTCCGCCCTCCAGAAGGGCTCGGGGTAGACGGCGGCGCACTTGGTGAGCGCCCCGTGAGCCATCCGCTGCATCAGCTGATCGCGGCGCCCGCCGAGCGACGGCGAGAACGAGATCCGGGCCGCGAGTGGCGGCGGCACCGCGACGATCACCCGCTGTGCCCTGGCGCTGACGCCGTCCGCGTCGACCACGAGGCCGCCGCCGTCCTGCGCGATGCGCCGCACAGGCGCCGAAAGCTGGACGCCGTCCCCGAGCTCCTCCGCCAGCCTCTGGGAGATCAGCTGAGAGCCGCCGACGAAACGGTCCTGCTGGGCGCCGCCCTCGGTGTCGATCAGCGCGTCGAAGTCGCCCGCCGCGCTGACGTACGAGAGCATCCAGAGCAGCGAGAGCTCGGCGGTGCCGGTCCCCATCACCGTCCCGGTCGCGATCTCGAGGAGGCTGCGGGCCTTCTTGGTGCGGGCCGCCTTGCGCACCCAGGTCGCCAGGGTCTGCGAGTCGAGCTCCACGGCGTTCCGCGCCGTCCAGGGCGCGTCCGCGGGCACCCGCCGAGCTGCCTTCCCGAGCTTTCGCCGGGCGCGGTCGAGGTCGAACAGCACGTGCGGCGCGAGGCGCGGGATCGTTCCCTTGTAGCGGCGCTGCTTGCCGCCCAGGTCAAGCAGATTGCGGCCCTCGTAGTAGGTCGGGAAGGTCTCTATGCGCAGCTCGCCCGCCAGCGCGAGCAGCCGGTCCTGAGTCGGCCCGACCCACTGTCCCCCCATCTCGACCACCTTGCCCGCTCCGATCGAGGCGTTGGCGGTCCGGCCGCCGACGCGGTCGCGGGCCTCGAGCACGAGCACCTCCCGGCGGGCGGCGACGAGCTGACGGGCCGCGACCAGCCCGGCGAGGCCGGCACCGACGACGATGACGTCGGCGTCTCGTGGAGCCGGGCGGGGCGGGCATTCGCGCACGCTATCGCCACCCGTAGGGCGGAGCGCGTGACGGCTACCGGCGACTGCGCTTGCGGTGGCAGCGGCGGGAGCTCTGGGCCGAGGCCTTCTTCTTCCTCGACCGGCACTTCCGCCGCTTCGCCGTGACGGGCTGCGCGCCCAGGATTCCGCCCTGGGTCCCGGTCTCCGGGTTCCCTGAGCCGGTCCCCGACCCACACCCCTCGGGCAGGCACCCCTGGATGACGTCGGTGCTGAGGCTCGGGTTCCCGGTCACCTCCGCGGCGCAGAACGGTGGATCGACCCACTCCTTCTTGGAGAACATGCGGGTCTGGTCCGCGTAGTAGGGCGAGTTCGGGTTCTCCGACTCGGAGTAGGTCAGGATCGAGCGGTTGTCGGGACAGCCGCCGTTGAAGCTGGTCACCATCACGAAGCTCGATCCGTGCGGGACGTTGGGATAGCCGGGCTCGGCTGGATCGGCCGACCAGCTCACGTTGATCGCGTTGAAGTCGCCGTTCGGATCGCCGGGCCCGCCGTGGATCGGGATCCGCTCGTTGCCGCGCTTCTCGTACTGATAGCCGCGCAGCGGCGCGTCGAGCGGGATGCCGGCGCTCCGCAGGTCGGTGACGGCATCGGCGAGCGCCTGCTGGACCTTCGGGCTCGCGATGTTCAGCCCGGAGGGAGTGTTGACCGGGTCGTTGGCGTCGAAGGGCGTCGAGAAAACGCTCAGGTCGCCGGTCGGCAGGCTGATCGGGAGCCCGCCGGGTGAAGCGAGAGCGCGGGTCGCGAAGCGGCGGAAGAGGATCGCGCCGTTCGAGTCCAGGTTGTCGTGGAGGTCCCAGGCGGCGAGGACCGGGCAGGCGCCGCTGACGTCCACGGGGCCCGAGCTGCCGAGCAGGTAGCCGCCCGGAGCGCTCTGGCAGAGCTGCACGAGCGGATCGCGCCAGAGCTCGCCGCCGTACTGCCTGTCGTTGAACACCGCATCCTGGAGCTGCTGGCGGGTGAACCTGTCGCCGGGCAGGCCGTCCGAGCCGTCGAGCCGCTGCTGGACGATGCGCAGGCCGAGCCTCGTCCGCAGGGTCCGCGGGGTTCGCTCGTCGCCGATGATCCGGGCGAAGCCCTCGAGTGGATGCTCGGGGTTCGAGAGCCAGTAGCTGTCGTTCGAGTTGGTCACGTAGTCGTCGCGGATCAGCGACGGCAGGTGCGAGGGGCCGAAGATCCCCGGCGCCGCGGCGTCGGGATCGTTGCCCCACTCGCACGAGGATCTCGAGCCGTCCAGGACCGGCAGGCCGAGCAGCTGGAAGGTCGCGACGCCGACGGGAGAGTCGCACTGGGCCGCCTTCTGGTTGGAGACGTTCGGGATCGCGCCGATGTCCGCGTAGTACGCCTTGCCGGAGGAGTCCGCGGCGATGGTGTTGACCCAGGGGATGCCCTCGTAGGTCTTCTCGATGTTGTCCAGCTGGCCGACGCTCTGCGCCTCGTTGGTGAAGAAGAAGTGGTTGAGGTAGCGGAAGTTGGTGGCGTTGACGTCGCCCATCGTGAAGGCGGTCGCCGGCGTCCAGGGCAGGGGAATGCCGACGAGGTTGTCCAGCACCGGCCCATGGCTGGTCGAGTACAGCGTCCGCGTCTCGGGCTCCAGGCCGCCGCTCGGTCCTGACCTGGACCGTGACCTGCTGCTGCTTCATGTCCCGCCACTGCCCGTCGTAGAGGTACTGCGTCGGGTCGGCCGGGTTGACGACCTCCTGGAACGGCGTAAAGCGGTACGCGGTCGAGACCGTGTGGCTCCAGGCGAGGTTGTCGGTGTGCCCGATCAGGATCAGCGGCACGCCGTAGAGGCTGCCGCCGGAGACGTTCACCTTGCCCGGGATCGTCAGATGGGCCTGGTAGAAGCGCTCGGGGCCGTCCCAGGGGAAGTGCGGGTTGCCGAGCAGCATCCCGCTGCCGTTCGATGTCGCCTGCGAGCCGAGCGCGATCGCGTTCGAGCCGATCGGCAGCTTGAGCCTGCCCTGCAGGCCCTGGGCGATCGTGGTCGGGTCGATCGGCAGCGACGCTCCGCCCGGCGTCTTCGCGTCTGCGATGCCGTCGATCGCGACGGTTTGCGAGGCGAGCAGGGCGAGCTGGTAGAAGCGCCGGTAGGCGTCCATCTCGGTGATCGGCTTCACCCAGGCGGCGCCGCGGCAGCGGGGGTCGGGCAGGTTGTCGACGCCCGTCTTCGCGAGGTAGCTGTTGTAGCCGGCGACGTAGCCGCGGACGCCCTGGCGGATCTGGTCGACCGGGCCGTCCGGCGGCGGCTGCGCGAGCAGCTTCTCGACCGTGTGGTCGTCGATGATCCGCTGGTAGAAGAAGTCGGAGTTCAGGTTGTTGGCGGAGAAGCCGTTGCCCCGCTGCAGGTAGCTGCCGTCCGGGCCGAAGCTCCCCTGGACTCCGTCGCCCGAGTAGCGCGAGCGCTCCCCGCGCACCGTCACATAGGTCTCGGCGAGCTCGCAGATGTTGTCCTGGGCGAGCGCGTACCCGTAGCCGAAGCCGATGTCGGCGAAGTCGCTGCCGATGATGTTGGGGATGCCGTGGTCGTCTCGGCGGATCGTCGCCTGCAGTGGGCCGCCGGCACCGCCGCCGTCCCGGACGGTCGCCGGGTGCAGCGCTTGCCGGCGAAGCCGCGGTCAGCACGACGATCACGGCGGCGGCTGTGATCGAGACTGCCGCCAGTGCGAATGAAGGCCCTCGGCCGGCTCCCGTACCCCATCCCGCGGGAGAGACTACCTACCTCGGATGCGCCAATACCAGGACGTACCTGGTGCCGCTAGCTCTCCGAGAGGATCTTGGCCTTCTCGCGCTCGAACTCGGAGTCGCTGAGCGCCCCGGACTCCCTGAGCTTCTGCAGCCGCTCGAGCTTCGCGATCTGGCCACCGGTCCCGCCTCCTGCCGATGCTGCGGTTCCGCTCGAACCCCATGGAAGCCGGTTGCCGAGCTGCTGCGCCGAGCGCACCTGATTCAGCCCCGCGCTCATCCGCGACATCATGCCGCCGCCGGTCCCGCCCAATTCCGGCGGTCGCGCCGGCGGTGGCGGGTCGCTCGTCGCGCTTGCCGAAGCCCGCTGACCAGCCGCCAGAGCGAGAGCAGCAGCGCGGGCACGCCCATCAGCAGGAAGGTGCCGCCGACGATGATCCCGCCGAGCTGGCCGCCGCTCGAGTCCTGGATCTGCTGGTTGGTCAGCGACGCGATCAGCGAGGTCGCGCCGGTCGCCGTGAAGAAGAAGCCCCAGGCGAACAGCCCGAAGCTGAAGTCGCTGGCGCTAGTTGAGCGGCCGGTCCTTGTCCCAGGGCGGATCGCCGCGGAAGGCGAAGATCCCGGCCCCGATCAACCCGCCGAAGATCCCGGCCATCAGCAAGCAGGATGTCCGTCCCGGTCCCGGACTTGGGCACTGATGTCCCGGTGCGATCTGGTAGTTGACGTTCCCCGAAGCGCAGGTCCCGGTCTCGAGCAGCGAGACCAGCTTGACGTTGAAGAGCACGATCCCGCCGAAGAACATGGCGAGCCCCAACGGCGCTTTGATCAGATAACCCATCTCCCCGCGGGCAGACTACCTTGGGATCCATGCTCTGGAAGCTCCTCCATGCCGCCGGGCTGGCGCTGGCCCTCGGGTTGTTCGTCCCGCAAGCCGCTCTCGGCGCGGGAGCGGGATCCTTCGGTTCGACCGGCTCCATGGGCACCGCCCGCTACGCAGCCGTCGCGGCGCCACTGAAGGACGGGCGGGTGTTGGTGGCCGGGGGCTATTACGACGACGGCGGTGGGGATCACTACCTCGCGAGCGCCGAGGTCTTCAATCCGGCCACCAACTCGTTCAGCTCGGCGGGTATCGGCCCGATGGGTACTCCCCGCCGCGGCGCGGTCGCGGCACCGCTTCCCGACGGGCGGGTGCTGGTCGCCGGCGGCTCCTACAACGACGGCGTCGATCACGAGCTCGCGAGCGCCGAGGTCTTCAACCCCGCCACCAACGCTTTCACGCCGGTGGGCGACATGGGCATCGCCCGTGTTCGCGCCGCCGCGGCGCCACTTCCGGATGGACGCGTGCTGGTGGCCGGCGGCAACGACGGGGCCACCCGTCTGTCCAGCGCCGAGGTCTTCAATCCGGCGACCAACGCGTTCACGCCGGTAGGCGACATGGAAACCGATCGCGCCCGCGCCGCCGCGGCGCCCCTCCCCGACGGACGGGTGCTGATCGCCGGGGGCACCAACGGCGCCCCGCTTTCGAGCGCTGCGGTCTTCGACCCCGACACCAGCTCGTTCAGCTCGGCCGGACTCGGCGCCATGAGCACCGCCCGCCAAGCCCCCGCCGCAGCGCCGCTCGCCGACGGGCGGGTGCTGGTCAGCGGGGGCGTATTCGTCGAGGGGGTTGGTGGCTACCAGGCGAGCGCCGAGGTCTTCAACCCCGCCACCAACTCGTTCAGCTCGGCGGGCATTGGCGCCATGGGCACTGCCCGCACCGGCGCCATAGCGGCGCCGCTCCCTGACGGGCGGGCGCTGGTAGCCGGCGGCTACGACGGATCCACACGTTTCTCGAGCGCGGAGATCTTCGCCGCCACCAACGCCTTCAGCTTCGCAGTCAAGGGGCGAAAGCTGCTGGTCAGCGTTCAGGCAAGCGGCAGGGTCTCTGTGAGCGATGCGGCCGCCCGGCTCAACGCATCGGCGGCCAAGAAGAAGAAAAAGAAGCGCAAGCTCCTCCTGAAGTCATCTGATACTTCCGGCGACCCCCCGACGATCACGGTGCCGCTCCGTTTCTCAAAGCTCGCCAAACGGAGATTGCGGCGAACGGGCAAGATGACGGTGAGGACCCGAATCACCTTCGCGCCCAAGGGCGGACTAGCCAACAAGCAGACCGTAAAGCTGAAGATCAAGGGTTAGCCGCTTCTCGCGCGGGTGGCACGGAAGATGCTTAGCTCTGAGCAGTGGCCTCGCGGTGCGGCAGCTTCCAGTCCGGGCCGCGGGAAGTGGCAGGTGTAGCCGTTCGGGTAGTGCTGCAGGTAGTCCTGGTGCTCGGGCTCCGCCTCCCAGAACGGCCCGGCCTCGCTCACCTCGGTGACGACCTTGCCCGGCCAGATGCCGGAGGCGTCGACGTCGGCGATCGTGTCCTCCGCCACCCGCCGCTGCTCGTCGGTCGTATAGAAGATCTCCGAGCGATAGCTCGAGCCGATGTCGTTCCCCTGCCGGTCCTTGGTGCTCGGATCGTGGATCTGGAAGAAGAACTCGAGGATGTCCCGGTAGGAGATCCGGTCGGGATCGAAGACGATCTCGACGGCCTCGGCGTGGCCGGGGTGGTTCCCGTAGGTCGGGTTCGCGTTCTCGCCGCCGGTGTAGCCGACGCGGGTCGAGATGACGCCGTCGCGCTTGCGAAGCAGCTCCTGCACGCCCCAGAAGCAGCCTCCCGCGAGGATCGCGGTCTCGGTGTTGTCCGTCACGACGCTGCTCCTTCCGTCTGAGGTCAGTTCCTGCTTTGCCGTACTCCACAGTCCATCGTAGGCCCCCCGCGTTACTCGCCGAAAGCGCTCACATGCCCGGCATCGGCTGCCGCGACCAGGGCGTCAACACCCGCATGATCCGCTTCCACCGGTAACGCCGCAGCGCCTTGAGGACGAGCTCCTTGTCGTGCGGATAGGTGAGCAGCTCATCGGCCTCGGGGGGCGTCACCCAGCGCAGCTCGTCGACCTCATCGTGGGCGTGGAATTCGCCCTCGATCGGCTCCATCAGCCAGTAGCGGACCAGCTTGCGCCGAGACTTCCGGTCCAGGTAGGAGACATGAGGCAGCTCGGCTCCGGCCTCGCAGCGGTATCCGGTCTCCTCCTGGACCTCGCGCACGGCGGCCTCCAGCCATCCCTCTCCCTTCTCCAGCTTGCCCTTGGGCAGGGACCAGTCCATGTACTTGGGCCGGTGGATCACCGCGACCCTGGTCCGTCCCTCCTCGTCACGTCGCATCACCACCCCGCCGGCGGCCGAGATGTCCGGCCTTCCGTCCGTCAGTTCATAGTCGTCACGAGCCACGGCTGCAGATTACGGACCGCGTGCGGCGGTCCTATTTACATCTCCGCGAAACGGCGAAGGGCGTCCTTCGCTCCGCCGACCATCGGATCGCCGTGGGCGAAGAGCAGGCTGTCGAAGTCGCGGTCGAGCAACCCCGAATAGGCCTCGCGCAGGCCGGCCTTGACGCCCTCGGGGTCGTCGCCGAGGAGCTGGTCGGGGACGAACCGCATCTCTCCCCCGTAGCGCATGATCCCGTCGGCGATCAGCAGCGCCCGAGCGTCGCGGATCAGCAGAGCGGTCTCGTCGGGGCAGATGGCGCCGACCTCGAGGGCCTCGATCCCGGGCGCAACCTCCGAACCGAATTCGAAGCCCTGAACATCGACTCCACCCTCGAACTCGTGCAGCCCGGGCTTGGAGCACTCGATCGCACATCCCAGTTCCTCGGCGAAGCGCTCGGCGTGACGCAGGTGGTGCCGGTTGCTGAGCAGAATCAGCTTCGGCGGCTGCTCGCGGAAGGCATCAATTCCCTCATCCGGCGGCAGCAGCGGATCGATCAGGGCGCCGGACGCCGGCACCCAGTGGGAGCTGACCTCCATGTGGATCTTCGGGTGCTCGGCGGTCCAGTGCCAGACGCCGGGGACTACCTCCTCCACGTCTAGATCCACTCCAGGATCACGCCGAAGAGGAGCACGGAGAGGATCACGATCGCCGCCATCGCTCCGACGATCCGCAGGCGGGAGCGGTTGTCGGGCCGGTCATAGACGTAGCCCGCGATCAGGAAGAACCAGAGGTAGCCGAAGACGACGATCAGCGGGACGCAGGGGAAGTTCCACCACCAGTAGTCCCAGTGGAAGTAGCCGGTTCCGTGCAGAAGGACCTCGACGAAGGTGGCGAAGATCGAGAACCCGAGCCCGATCGTCAGGCGGTTGGGCATTCCGAGGAGCTTCGTCTTCGGATCCTTGGGCAGCGACTTCGCATAGATCACCCCGGAGACCGCGAACATCAGCGAGATCTCGATCGTCAGCCCGATCAGGATCAGATAGGCGGTGTCGCCGGTGACCGTCCAGAGCGCTGCCCGGTGAGAGAAGTGGAGGATCAGCGAGTTGGCGATCTCGTTGATCCAATCCGCCAGCCAGAACGCGAGGCCCGCGAGGATCACGTCCCACCTCCGCCGCTCGACCTCGACCGCGTAGACGTAGATGACCAGCGTCAGCAGGGTCACCACGTACCACTTGAACTGGTGCTCGTCGCGGAGCAGGTGCTGGGCCTGCACAGTGAAGTCCGTCACCGCCGTCAGGGACACGCCGGCGACTCTATCCCCGGTCCCCATACGATCGCGGGGTGCGGACGCTCGGCATCGACCTCGCGGCGCAGCCGGCCAACACCAGCGCGTGCGCCGTCGACTGGGGACCGAGCCGGCCGGTGGTCTCCGAGCTTCGCTCGGGGCTCGACGACGACGCCCTGCTCGATGCGATCTCCGGCGCCGACAAGGTCGGGATCGATGCGCCGTTCGGCTGGCCGGACGAGTTCGTCGATGCGGTGGCTGCCCACCGCGACAGGGCGGGCTGGCCGGGCAGCGGCGAGGACCAGGACGTCTACCGCTTTCACCTCAGCTTCCGCGCGACGGACCGGCGGCTGATAGAGCGGGGCTCTCGTCGCCCGCTGAGCGTTTCCACCGATCTGATCGGGGTTGTCGCGATGCGCTGCGCCTATCTGCTCGACCGCCTGGCCGCTCGCGGCGAGCCGGTGGACCGTGCCGGTTCCGGCAAGGTGATCGAGGCCTACCCTGCGCCCGCGCTCAGTGGCTGGGGGCTATCGGCCGTCGGCTACAAGAGCCGGGTCGGAGTCGCACGGCTCCCCGAGCTCCTGTCCACCCTGGAGCAGGGGCTCGGCGGCATCGAGATGACCCATCAGCAGCGCGAATCCGCCGAGTCCGACCACAACTGCTTCGACGCGCTGGTCGCCTCTCTGGTCGCCAGGGCGGCGGCGCTCGGCCTCACTCAGGGTCCTGAATCCGACGAGGAGCGCGACCGCGCCGTCCGCGAAGGATGGATCCACGTGCCGACCAACCCGCTGCCCCACCTGCTCGAGTCATGACCAGGCCCGGAAAGCATTCCCTCTCGGTGCGGGCCGTCGCCCGCGACGTCGCATCCGCCTATCGCGCCCACTGGTTCTTCCTGATCACGGCGGCGATCGTCGTGCTGCTGCCCCAGGCGCTCGCCGATTCGCTGCTCGACACTCTCAACGTCGAAGGGATCCACAGCGCCCGAGACGTGGCGGTCCTCGTCGCCGCCCCGCTCACCGTCATCGTCAACCTCTTCGGGCAGGCCTTCTACGCCGGATTGGCTGCTGCCGCCGTGATCGAGTGGCGAGCCCACCGGCCGCTGCCTGGGATCGGTGCCCTGCTGCGTTCCGTGCCGGTGGGCCGGCTCGTTCTGCTGGACATCGTGCTCACCCTCGGCACCGCGGTTGGCCTCGTGCTGCTGGTGATCCCCGGCCTGATCTTCATGGCCTTCTTCAGCATCTCCCCCGCTCTGGTCAAGTTCGAGCACCGCGGCGTCTGGAGCTCCATGCGACGCAGCCGCGAGTTGGTTCGGGGCAACTTCTGGCGGGTGATGGCGACCGTGGTGGGCACGATCGTCTTCACGGAGATCGCCGTCTCACTGATCAGTGCGCCCTTCCATGGGCTCGCCATCGTCACCTTCGTGGACCTGGCGGCCGACGGGCTGCTCCAGCCGATCGAGGGGCTCGTGATCGTCGTCGTCGCACTCGCCCTGCTCGAGCTCCGCGGTGAGGCACCCGAGCCGGACCAGCTGGCGCGCGCCGTCGGCGACGCACGCGAATAGCTCCTGGCAAGAAAACGGGCCGCCCCCCTAGGGCGGCCCGAGAGTCAAACGGCGGCGGGCGGGTGGTGGTTTCCTGCTCCCCTTGGCGACTGCCAGTCTCCCCGCCAGGGGAGCGAGCGTCATCGGGAAGAACTCCGGGTTCGACTCCGTAGTTCTCCTCATGAGAGAGATCGGGGTGACAGGAGCGGCGCGGCGCGAGATGATCAGCGCATGAGCCCGCAGGCCCGAGAGCGCCTCAGCGTCGACGACGCCCAGATCCTGCGGCTCGAGTCGCCTGTCATCAAGGGCCACACGGGGAAGGTTCTGATCGTGGCGCCCGACTCAGCGGGTAAACCGCTCTCGGTTCCGCGGCTGCGGGACCGGATCTCGGAGCGCATGGGCGCTTTTCCGCGGCTCAGCCAGAGGGTCGTGGAGCCCCGCCTCGGGCTCGGGCGCCCCGCCTGGGTCGAGGCCGATCATGTCGACCTGGACTGGCATGTCTCCACACCACGGGTCGCGCCTGGCGGCGCGCCCTCGCATTACGACCACGCCGATCCCCTCTCCGACGAGGAGCTCAGGGCTGCGGTCGGCGAGCTCCTCTCCGAGCGGCTCGACCACACCCGTCCCCTGTGGCGGCTCGACGTCCTGCCGCTGACCGGCGGCCGCGCGGCGATCGTCGGGCGCATCCACCACGCGATGGCCGACGGCGTCAGCGCGATCAAGCTCGCCGCCGGACTGCTCTGGGACCTCGACGTCGAGACCCCCAACCCGCATGCTCGACGCCGACGCCGACGTCGGGACCGGCGAAGGCGAGGCCCTCACCGGCCAGGCCCGCTGCCGGCGCCGCGGAGGAGCGGATCCTGGTCCGGCTGCCGTCCGCACTCTGGCGCGAGCTGCGGCCGGGGCGCGACACCACACTCGACCAGCACATCGGCCCGGCACGCGAGGTCGCCTGGAGCAGCTTCCCCCTCGAGCGGCTGAAGCGGATCGGTCACAGCGCCCCCGAGGGTGCCACTGTGAACGACGTCGTACTCGCCGTCGTCGCCGGAGCGCTTCGCCGCTGGCTGCCGCAGGCCGGCGGGATCGCCCAGGACCTTCGGGTGCAGTGCCCGGTGTGCCTGCATGCGCGCGAGGAGGAGAAGGGGGAGCTCGGCAACCGGGACTCGTTCATGAACGTGGACCTGCCGATCGCGGAGCCGGATGCGCAGGAACGACTGCGTTTGATCAACACGGAGACGAGTGAGAGAAAGCTCGACCACGATGCTGACTCGCTCTACGCCTTCTTCCATGCACTCAGCAGGTTCAGGCCTCTCTATAAGGGGGTGACCCGGCTGACCTCCGGACCGCGCGAGTTTGCCCTCTCGGTCTCGAATGTGCCCGGACCCAGGGAGCGTGCGGTGATCCTCGGTCACGCCGTTGAGCAGTTCTGCTCCTTCGCCGAGCCCGCCGACCGGCACGCCCTGCGGATCTCCGTCATCTCCCTCGAGGGCGAGCTTGCCTTCGGCCTCTGCTCCGACCCCGAGGCGATCTCGAAACTCGACGGCCTGCGGGGCGCCCTCGCTGACTCCATAGCCGAGCTGGAGGGAGCGGTCTGATGCCGCGGTCGCTGAAGGAATACGAGCGCAAGCGCGACTTCTCGAAGACCAAGGAGCCGAGCGGCAAGGGCAAGGCGAAGCGAAAGGGCAAGGCGCGCCGAAAGCATCCGCGCTTCTCGTTCCAGAAGCACTCGGCCACCTCGGAGCACTACGACCTGCGGCTCGAGGTCGACGGCGTGCTGGCCTCCTGGGCCATCCCCAAGGGGCCCTCGCTCGATCCCCGGGACAAGCGGCTCGCGATGCGCACCGAGGACCACCCGCTCGAGTACCTCGAATGGGAGGGCGTGATCGAGGAGGGCTCCTATGGCGCGGGCCCGATGATCGTCTGGGACCGCGGCGTGTTCCAGAACATCTCGGAGACCCGGCGCGGCGAGCCGATGGAGCTGGACGAGGCCATTGAGAAGGGCGACGTGAAGATCTTCATGCTCGGCGAGAAGATCAAGGGCGCCTACGCGCTCGTCCGCACGAGCAAACCCGGCGACCGCGAGCAGTGGCTGCTGATCAAGAAGCGCGACGAGGGCGCCGACGCCCGCCGCAAGCCGACCTCGTCCCAGCCGGAGTCGGTGCTGAGCGGCCGGACGATCGAGCAGGTGCTCGAGGAGGAGGCCGAGCCCGGTCAGTTCCTCAAGCACCGAGCGCGCCGGCGCTAGCCGGCGCAGGCGCATGGCCACTGCGGCCGAGGCACGGACGCTTCAGAACTACGCCGGCGGCGACTGGTTCGACTCGGTCGCGACCGAGGCGCTGGACGATCGCGATCCGGCCACCGGTGAGCTGACCGCTCGGGTCCCGCTCTCGGTCGCGGCCGACGTCGATCGCGCCGTCGCGGCGGCCCGCGCCGCCCAGCCCGCCTGGCGCGAGGTGCCGCCGCAGGAGCGGGCCCGGGCGCGTCCTGGCGCTCCGCGACGCGCTGATCCGGAATCGCCAGGAGCTCACCGCGCTCGTCACCGCCGACATGGGCAAGACCCTCGCCGACGCGGACGGCGAGGTCGGCCGCGGCATCGAGTCGGTCGAGTCGGCGGCCGCTATCCCCCACCTGCTCAAGGGCGAGACGCTCGAGGGAGTGGCATCCGGCATCGACGTCGAGCTGGTCCGCCAGCCCGTCGGGGTGGTCGCCGCGATCACCCCCTTCAACTTCCCGGCGATGATCCCGCTCTGGTTCCTGCCCTACGCCGTCGCCTGCGGCAACGCCTTCGTCCTCAAGCCCTCCGAGCGGGATCCCCGGCCCTCCCAGCGAATCTGCGAGCTGATCGACGAGGACGAGATCTTCCCGCCGGGCGTCGTCAACCTCGTCCACGGCGGCCGGGAGGCGGTCGAGTCGATCCTGGATCACGGCCAGGTGGACGCGGTCTCCTTCGTCGGCCAGGCGAAGCACGGCCCGGCTGATCGCGACCCGCTCGGCGGAGACCGGCAAGCGCGTGCAGGCGCTCGGCGGCGCCAAGAACTCGATGATCGTCGCGGACGACGCCGACCTCGCCACCTCCGTCCCGGCGATCATGGCCTCCGCCTTCGGCGCCGCAGGCCAGCGCTGCCTCGCCGGATCCGTCTGCGTGATCGTCGGCGACGAGAGCCGGCAGGCCGAGGTCCGGGCGCACTTGAGGAACGCTGCCGAGGAGCTGGCAACGGGACCGGGCGCCGATCCGGGCACCGACGTCTGCCCGATGGTCTCGCCAGAGGCCCGGGAGCGCGCCGAGGCCGCAGTCGCGGCGGCCGAGGACCAGGGCGCGACCGTTCTGCTCGACGGCCGCCTGGGCGGCGGCGATGCCGGGGCGATGCTGGGTCCGACTCTGGTCGAGGTGGCCGACCACGAGTCCGAGCTCGCCCGCGAGGAGATCTTCGGCCCGGTCCTGGCGCTGGTCGGCGTCCCCGACCTGGACGCCGCAATCGAGTTCGCCAACGGCTCGCGCTACGGCAACGCCGGCTCGATCTTCACCACCTCGGGCGCCGCCGCGCGCGCCTACCGATGGGGCATCGAGGCGGGCATGCTCGGCGTCAACATCGGGGTGCCGGCGCCGGTTGCCTGGTTCCCGTTCTCGGGCTGGAAGGACTCGATCGACGGCGACCTGCACGCCAACGGCAGGGACGCCGTCGACTTCTACACGCGCAAGAAGGTCGTCACCAGCCGCTGGTAGCTACCACGCGTCGACCGTGCGGCCGCTCGGCGGGGGGTCGCCCGCCGCGGCGAGGGTGCGGGCGATCGTCGCCCGGGTGTCGGCCGGATCGATGACGTCGTCGATCTCGAAGATCTGTGCGGCATTGAGCGCCTTGGCGTGCTCGTACATCTGAGCGGTGAGCTCGCGGACCCGCTGCTCGCGCTCGCCCTCGTCCTCGATCGCCTCGAGGTCTCGGCGCATGGCGAGGCGCACCGCGCCCTCGAGCCCCATGGGACCCAGCGTCGCGTCCGGCCACGCCGCGGTCAGCAGCGGCTCGTGCAGGCTGCCGAACGCCATCGCCTGGGCGCCCAGGCCGTATGCGCGGCGCAGGAGGATGGAGATGGTGGGGACGGTCAGCGCGGCGCCGGCGATGAGCATCCGGCAGCAATGCCGGACGAGGGCGTCCCGCTCGGCCTCGGGCCCGACCATGTAGCCGGGCGTGTCGATCAGCGAGATGACCGGGAGGCCGAAGGCGTCGCAGAGCTGCATGAAGTGCGCGGCCTTGTCCGCGGCCTCGCCGGTGACCACACCGGCCTGGTGCTTGCAGTTGTTCGCGATGACGCCGGCGGGCCGTCCCTCGATGCGGACCAGCGCCGTGACCAGCTCGGGCGCGAAGCGCTCGCGCAGCACCGTGACGGACTCCTCGTCGGCGATCGTGCGGACGATCGGGATGACGTCGTAGGCGCGCCGGGAGCTCTCGGGCACCGCGTCGCGAAGCGCGCCTGGTCGGCGGCCGACCACTCCTCGACGGGGCCGCGGAAGTAGCCGAGCAGGCGCTTGGCCGTCGCGACGGCCTCCTCCTCGTCCTCGACGACGAGGTCGAGCACGCCGTTGGGGGCCTGCATCTCGACCGGGCCAACGTCCTCGGCGTGGACGTCGCCGAGGCCGCCGCCCGCGATCATCGCGGGGCCCGCCATCCCGAGCGAGGAGTTCCTCGGTGGCGACGATCAGGTCCGAGCACCCCGCGATCACCGCGTTGCCCGCGAAGCAGTTGCCGGCGACGATCGAGATCCTCGGGACCTGGCCGGAGAGCTTGGCCCAGAGCGCGAAGGCCCTGACCTGCAGCGCGCTGACGACGGGGTGGTCGGTGTCGCCGGGCCGGCCCCCGCCGCCCTCGGCGAAGAAGACGACCGGCAGGCGCATCCGCTCGATCAGCTCGAACATCCGATCCTTCTTGAAGTGCCCGACCGTGCCCTGGGTGCCGGCGAGGACCGTGTAGTCGTAGGCGAGCACCGCGGTGGGATGCCCGTCGACCGTGGCGGTCCCCGCGACGAGCCCGTCGGCCGGCGTGTTGGCGATCAGGTCCTCCTGGCGCGGCGCGCCCGCTGTTGCGCGACGGCGTAGCGCCCGTACTCGACCCACGATCCCTCGTCGATCAGGTCGGCGACGTTCTCGCGGGCCGTCCGCCCTCCGCGGTCGTGGCGCTTGGAGACGGCCTCTCCTCGAGCCGCGTCCTCCGTGAGCTCTCGCCTGCGCTGAAGCTCGGCGAGGTCGTCCCGGTCCGGGGCGGCGTCCATGTCGTTCTCCCGCGGCATCGCCGCCGCAGGTTCTACAAGCTAAGCCTGGCCGATGAGCACGCCGGTGATCGCGACGATCACGCCGCCGAGCGTCACCTGGATCAGCGAGCTCTTCAGCGAGACGTCCAGGAACCGCTTGCGGATCCAGGCGATCCCGATCAGCTCGCAGCCGACGGTGAACGAGGCCACCAGCAGCGCGGTGTGCAGGTCGCTGATCAGGAAGGGCAGGCGTGGAAGCTGCCGCCGAGGAAGGTGCCCCGCCGGTGATCAGACCGCGGGACATGGAGCTGCCTCGCCCGGTGACCGTGCCGTCGTCGGAGAGCGCCTCGGAAAGGCCCATGCTGATCCCGGCGCCGAGCGCCGCCGCCAGCCCGACGAAGAGGGCGGCGTGCGAGCCGGCCAGGAACGCCGTCGCGAAGATCGGCGCCAGGGTCGAGACGGTGCCGTCGATCAGGCCGATCGCGCCGGCTGGACGCGTTGGAGCATGTACCGCTCCTCGTCCGCCGGCGCCATCCGCCCCGCAGCCTCGCCACCAATTCGCTCATGGCGCTCATAATACAAGACAGTTAAGATAAGGTCTCCCTAAGATGTACGATGCTCCTTAGGTTCACCTGAGTGACTCGTGACACAGCACACCCACCCACCCGTCGACGAGGCGGAGCTCACCGACCTCCTGCGGGAGCGCGGCCTGCGGGCGACCTCTCAGCGTGTCGTCATGCACCGGCTGCTTGGGACAGCGCCCGGAGGTGACCTCGCTGAGGATCTCCTCTCCGGCCAGCGGAAGCGCCGGCGTCCCTCCGACGGTCTACGGACGCTCGAGCTCTTCGAGCAGCTGGGCATCGTCGCGCCGGGTGAACGGCGGCCGCGGACCCCCTTGCGTCACGTGCGACGACGCGCAGCCACCAATGATCTGCCCCGCTGCGGCCGCCGCCGGGGACAAGGCGAAGCCGCTCGCTCGAGAGGGCTCGTCGCTCGCGTCGCGTCGGCGTCCACCGGACCGGGCAGAAAATGTCGTCAGCGGTCTTGCGCCGCTCGCGCCGCTGCGCTAGCCTCCGTTGACCTGACTTCTTCGTCCGCCGAGCTCCCGCGAGAACGACCCGTGAAACCAGGTCCGGGTCGTCCCAGGTCGGGACGTGGCCACAGCCGGGCAGCTCGACCTGCTGGACCCGCTTGGGCAGGATCCCGTCGCGCAGCGGTCGGGTTCGAACCAGGGTGTCGTGCTCGGCCCAGGCGAGGGTGATCGGCGTCTTGATTCCCTTCAGCTCCTCGACCCGGCCCGCGCGCATCAGCGCGCTGGCCTCGTCATAGGCCGGCGCGGTCACGTACGCCTTGGCGATCGCCGCCGCCTCGCCGGGACTGAGGCGCTCGGGCCGGTAGATGAACCGGCCGAGAGCCCGGCGCCGGCCGCGAGCCGTCGACATGATCGGCCGAAGCAGCGCGCTCGTCAGCCCGCCCGCTGCGTCTCGCGCGCGCGACGGCCTGGTTGGAGGCCTCGGGCGAGCGCTTCCAGAAGCCGGCGGGGCAGAGCGCGACCACCGCGCTCGCGCCGCCCTGGCGGGCGCACTCGATCGCCGTCCAGCCGCCCAGGGAGATCCCGGCGACCGCGGGCTTGCCGTCGATCCCGAGGGAGTCATAGAAGTCGAGCACGGCGGTCGCGAGGTTGGCCGCCCTCGGCTCGACGCCCTCGGGCAGCTGAGGGGACTTCCGAATCCGGGCATGTCCACTGCGATCACCTCGCGCTCGGCCGCCAGCCGGTCCATCACCGGCGACCACTGGATCAGCGAGCCGCCCAGGGAATGCAGCAGGAGCAACGGCTCCCCCTCCCCGCGCCGTATGAAGTTCAGCCGTCCCGCCGTCTTCGGGGACCCACCGCGCGAGGTCACAGCTCCAGGTCGTACTCGACATAGGTGTCGGACTCGGCCCCGGTTCGGTTGTAGACCTTCTGAGCCCGGTGGTTGTCGGGCGCGGTAAGCCACTCCAGCGCCGGCATGTCCAGCTCGCGGCAGCGGTCGGCACAGACCTGGATCAGGGCGTCCGCCGTCCCCCGGCCGCGGGCATCCGGATCGACGAAGAGGTCCTCCAGGTAGCCGATCCGCGCGCCCTTGAGCATCGACCACTTCCAGTCGAGCGTCGCGAAGCCGATCGCCTTGCCGTCCTGGCGGGCGATGAACACCGAGCCCTGCGAGGGATCGGTGATCAGCTTGCGCGCCATCGTCATCACGCCCTCGTCGGTCGGCGCGGACTCGTAGAAGTCGCAGTAGGCGCGCATCAGCGGCAGCAGCTCCTCGAGCTCGTCCTCGCGGGCGGGACGGATCTCGACTCCCTCCGCGAGCTTGCGCGGCCCTTCGGCGACTGGTTCCTCTGCCATCCGGGCCGATACTAGGCTCTGGCTGTGCTCGTCCGGTGGCTGATTGCCCTGCTCGCTGCTGCCCGTCGCTGCTGATCGCGGGTGCGGGGCTGCGACGCCGAGTCCACCAGAACAATGCCGCCCAAGCGATCGCGGCGACTGGACGGCCGTGAAGCAGAAGCGGCTCACGCCGATTCAGCGGCGCGATGGACGGGCACAGCTCACGCAGACGGGGCTGCGCACCTTTCCGGATCGCGGTCTCGATCAGCGGCGACCGGAACACGGCGTCGTCGCATACACGGGGATCAAATGCGGCGGGATGCTGCGGCATGCAGGCGGCAACACTCGGCCGGCTACGAGTTCACCGAGCACGATCGATTCGGGAGCCGGTCAGGCGAGCTGCAAGGGGACCGGGACGTACGAGCCTGACTCCAAGATGCGCGGCAAGCCGCCTCGCGTACCACGTTCGCCAGGCGGCGGCGTCGACCAGCCGCCGGGTTCTGTCGCGCCGACAGGCGCCGCGGCTGAAGCGCGGTCTTCAGCAGGTCGGTGCCTTGCGCTCACCCTTTCGTAGGAAGGCGCGTCCCGGCCCCGAATAGAGAGGGTCGGCATGCCTCAAATCGACTCTCCAGCGCGCGCGATCGCCCGCAACGTGCTCGTCGTTGCTGGCGTCGTGCTGGTCCTCTACGTCCTCTGGCTGCTGCGACAGCCGATCAGCTGGCTGATCATCGCCGCGTTCCTCGCCATCGCGCTGGCCGGGCCGGTCAACTTCTTCCAGCGCTATATGAAGCGGGGCCTGGCGATCGCTCTCGTGTACTTCGGCCTGCTGCTGATCCCGATCGGCCTGGGCGCTCTGCTCGTCCCGCCGATCGTCAACCAGGTGAGCGACGTGGCGACCAACGCCCCGAGCTACGTCCACGACATCGAGGACTACGTCCACAAGAACAAGACGCTCAACGACCTCAACAACAAGTACGACATCACCCAGAAGCTCTCGGACGAGGCGAACAAGCTGCCCAGCAAGGCCGGTGATGCCGCCGGGGTGCTGCGCGACATCGGCTTCGGGCTGGTCAGCTCGATCTTCGCCGGGGTGACGATCCTTGATCCTGAGCATCTTCATGGTGGCCGCCGGGCCGAGATGGATCGAGAGCTTCATCCGGATGCAGAGACCGGAACATGCCGAGCGGATCGAGCGAACCCTGCGCCGGATCGCGAACGCTGTGGGCAACTACGTCGGCGGCGCGCTGCTACAGGCGACGATCGCGGGCCTGTCGGCCTTCATCATGCTCACGATCCTCGGGGTGCCCTTCGCGGGCCCGCTCGCTGTCGTCATCTTCGTCGCCGACCTGATCCCCGTCGTCGGCGCGACTCTCGGCGCCGTGCTGGTCGCCATCGTCACGGCCTTCGTCAACTTCCCGATCGTGCTGATCATCTGGGTGATCTTCGCGATCGTGTACCAGCAGGTCGAGAACTACCTGATCCAGCCTCAGATCCAGAAGCGGGCGACCAAGATCGAGGCGTTCATCGTCCTGGTCGCCGTGCTCTTCGGCAGCACGCTGTTCGGCATCCTCGGGGCGATCCTCGCCATCCCGGCGGCGGCGTCGATCCAGATCGCGTCACACGAGTACCGCGAGTACCGCCGCGAGATCGCGGCCGCCGAGGAAGAGGCCGGCGGGCCGACCCCGGCGCCCGAGGTCACCTAGGCGGATTCAGGAGGCGCCGGCCGGCGTCTGGCCGGCGAGGGCTTCGGCGGCCTCGGCGTCGGAGATGCTCTCGACCGCGCGCTTGAGGATGTCGCGAAGGGCGCGCTGATCCTTCTCGGAGAGCGAGGCGATCGGCGGGGGCGGCTCCGCCATCCGCTTCGTGATCTCCACCCTCATCCGCTCGCCCTCCTTGGTCAGGACGAGCAGCTTGACGCGGCGGTCACCCTCGGCGGCCTCACGGCGAACCAGGCCGCGCTCCTCGAGCCGGTCGACGATGCCGGTGACGTTCGAGTTGTCGCAGAAAAGGGCCTGAGCCAGCTCGCTCATCTTTCGCGGGCCGGCTCCCAGCATGCGGAGAGCGATCATCTGCTGGGGCGCGAGCTCGAACTCCTGGGCCATGGCGAAGAAGCGCTGCTTGTTGGTGACCATCATCCAGTGCATCAGGCTCCACGCCTCGCTGCCCGGATCGGTCCGCCCCACCTCGCCGGCGAGCCAAGAGCTTGGCCCGGGGCCTTTTTTCGCTGACGCCTTCCGCTTCATCTGTGACTCATGTTACTCATGGATATGGACAATTGCAAGGTTCAACTATCTATGTATACTGCCGTCCAACTTCGCAAGCTATCTCAACCCGGAGGGGGAATCCGGATGCCGAGCAGGAACGGAGTCCAGTCGCACGCCAACGGAATCGAGGTCAACGGCCTCGTTCGGGAGTTCAAGGGCGGCGTGCGCGCAGTCGACGGGATCGACCTCGAGGTGCGCCCCGGAGAGATCTACGGCTTCCTCGGGCCCAACGGCGCCGGCAAGTCGACCACGGTCCTCATGCTCACCACCCTCCTCCCCCCCACGGCGGGCACAGCGCGGGTCGCGGGATTCGACGTCGTCAAGGAGGGCGCATCCGTCCGCGATGCCGTCGGCGCCGCGCTGCAGGAGGCGGCGTTGGATCCGAACCTGAGCGCGCGAGACCACATGCGGCTACAGGGCGCGCTGCACGGGATGTCCAAGGCTGACCGCACCAAGCGCGGCAATGAGCTGATTGAGCGGGTCGGCCTCTCGGACGCGGCCGATCGAAGGGTCGGCGGGTACTCCGGCGGTATGAAGCGCCGCCTCGATCTGGCTCTCGCCCTGCTGCACGGACCGCGGGTCCTCTTCCTCGACGAGCCGACCACCGGGCTCGACATCCAGAGCCGCAGCGCGCTCTGGGACGAGGTCGCGCATCTCTCCCGCGACGAGGGCATGACCCTGTTTCTCACCACCCAGTACCTGGAGGAGGCCGACCAGCTCGCCGACCATCTGGGCATCATCGATCAGGGGAAGATCGTGGCCGAGGGCACGCCCCAGGCATTGAAGGCCGAGGTCGGTCGCCCCACCGTCGCCGCGGTTCCCCACGAGGCGTCCGACCGGGAGCGGCTCGCGGGCGTGCTCGCGCGGTTCGGAGAGCTGGTCCCAGGAAACCCGAGCGGCGCCGCGGCCAGGCTGAACGACGGACCGGATGAGCTGGCCGACATCATCCGCGCCCTCGATTCGGAGGGGATCCGGATCGCCAACATCGAGCTCCACGCCGCGAGCCTCAACGACGTCTTCCTGGCCAAGACCGGCCGCTCGCTCGAGGGCGCCGGGGCGGACGACGAGCCTGAGCCGGGCACGGGCGAGCACGGGATCGCGCTCGAGGGGTCGCCAGCTTGATGGAAGCCGCCACCGTAGACACACGGATCGCACCCGTCCACCTGAGGCCGTCGATCTGGACGCAGGCGCCGGAGCTCGCGCGCCGGTCGATCATGCGCACGGTGCGCCAGCCCGCCGCGATCGTGCCCGCCACCCTCTTCCCGCTGATCCTGCTGGCGATCAACTCGGTGGGCCTGAAATCGGCGACCTCGCTGCCGGGGTTCCCGACCGACTCCTATCTGACCTTCGCCCTCTCCTTCGCCTTCATCCAGGCCGGCGTCTTCGCGGTGATCGGGACGGGCCAGAACCTCGCCGAGGACAACCAGGGCGGCTTCTTCAACCGGCTGCAGCTGACGCCAATTCATCCGGCCGCGCTGGTGGCCGGGCAGCTCGCCGGCACGCTGACGCTGGGGCTGTTCCAGGCGGCCACCTACATCTCCGTCGGCCTGCTCGCCGGGGCGCACATCCAGGCCGGATTCTGGGGCGCCCTCGTGTTGATTGCCCTGGCTATCGCGATCTCGCTCGCATTCGGCTCGGTGGGGCTGGCCATCGGCATGCGCAGCAGCACCCCGGAGTCCGTTCAGAGCCTCTTCCCCCTGATCTTCGTCTTCCTCTTCATGAGCTCGATGAGCCTGCCCCGCAACCTGATTCAGACCGACTGGTTCCGGGAGGTCGCCACCTACAACCCGGTCAGCTACATGATCGAGGGGCTCCGCAGCCTGCTGATCACCGGCTGGGACGGCGAGGCGCTGGCGCTCGGCTTCGGCTGCGCGCTCGGGATCATGGTCCTCGGCCTCATCTTCGCCTCGCAAGGCCTCAAGGAGAGGATGGCGCGAACATGAGCCGTTATCTCTCGGTCGCCCGAGGTCTCGCCTGGCGGCTTCTGCACAGCCTGGTGACCAACCCGCTGCTCTTCCTGCCGCCGATGCTGATGCCGATCTTCTTCTTCACGGCCTTCGCCGGCGGGCTCTCGGCGATCAGCCACGCGCCCGGCTTCGACTACGGGCCGGGCTACACCTCGTTCATCTTCGCCTTCGTGCTCTGCCAGAGCGCGGCATTCGGCGGTGTCTTCAGCGGCTTTTCGATCGCGGCCGACTTCCAGTTCGGCTTCGGCAGGCGGCTGATGCTGGCCACGCCCCATCGCAGCGCCCTGATCCTCGGTTATGGGATCGTCGCGATCCTCCGGGCGACGGTCACGCTCACCGTGGTGACCCTGATTGGGATCCTCGTCGGGATGAACATCGATGGCGGGGGGCTCGACCTGTTCGGCATGTACGGGCTCGCGGCGATCATCAACGTCACGGCCC
Organism: uncultured Solirubrobacterales bacterium; assembly: GCA_963763985.1. Taxonomy (GTDB): domain Bacteria; phylum Actinomycetota; class Thermoleophilia; order Solirubrobacterales; family 70-9; genus DASUPK01. The sequence continues at coordinate 129,988 of CAVXQO010000024.1, forward strand.
TGCTGTTCGCCGCGGGCGTCGCGCTGCGCTTCCGCAGCCTCCAGGCGACCCCGCTGATGCAGGTGCCCGTCTTCCTGCTCCTCTTCCTGGCTCCCGTCTACGTCCCGCGTGAGCTGCTGGGCGGCTGGGTACACGCGGTCGCCCCGTTCAATCCGGTGACACACGTGATGGAGACGGCCCGGGACCTGATCGCCGGACAGGGGGCCGACTACCTGGCGACGCTGGGGATCGTGCTCGCGCTGCTGACGGCGGTCTCCATCTTCGCGATGCGCGGCCTTCGCCAGGCCGAAGCCGCAGGCTGACTTAGCGGCCGCTTGTGGCCGCGACCTGATGGCGAAGCCGGGCAGCGATTCGCTTGTCCGCCCTGCGCTTCGCGCCGTCGGTGACCAGCCGGCCGAAGAAGCTCCGGTTGCCGGACACCATCCGGTAACCGCGCTCGGTCATCCGTGGAAACCTCGCCGCGACCGCGGCGAGGGGCGAGCCGCCCGGCAGCAATCGGAACAGCGGCGCGAAGCCGGCTCCGGCGGAGTGCACCTGCCCGGCGGAATCGACCAGGTGCCAAGAGGACATCCGCTCGCCCTCGGGCATCTCGGCGAGCAGGCGGTCAGCCTCCTCGGTTCCGAGCGCAACGGGCAGCACGGCGCGACGCCGGTCCCAGGCCAGGACCTTGCCGAGGCACCAGCGGCAGAAGCCGCAGTCGGGGTCGTAGATCAGCGTCACCTGGGGCATTGTTCTAGTGTCCGCCACCGTGGCGGCCGCAACGATGTGGGAGGAGATCGTGGACGCGCTCAACGCCGCAAACGGCGGCGCAAGCCCCGGCTACCGCGCGGTCCACGCGAAGGGAACTGTCTGCACCGGCACCTTCACGCCGACGCCCGAGGCCGCCAAGCTCTCCCGAGCCGCCCACCTGCAGAGGGACCCGGTCGAGGCCACGATCCGCTTTTCGAACGCCAGCGGCGACCCCGAGACCTCGGACGCTCATTCGATCGCGGGGCGCGGCATGGCGGTCAAGTTCCACCTGCCGGACGGGGATGCCACGGACATCGTCTCCGTGCCGCTGGTCGTGTTCCTGGTCCGCACGCCTGAGGACTTTCTCGCGTTCACCAAGGCCCGGATCCCGGACCCGGAAACCGGCCACCCTGATCCCGAGAAGCTCGGGGCATATCTCGCCGAGCATCCCGAGACCGGCATCGCCATTCAAAAGGGGATGACCAAGCTGGCCCCCACCACAAGCTTCGTGACCTCCGACTACCGCGGCCTGCATGCCTTCTGCCTGGTCGATTCCGAAGGTGGCGAGCATTGGGGGCGCTACAGCTGGGAACCGGAGGCTGGCACCGAGTACCTGACCGAGGAGCAGCGGGATGCGGCCTCGCCCGACTACCTGCAGGAGGAGATCAGGGAGCGGCTCGGCTCGGGCATCGCGCGATTCACGCTCGAGTTCACCTTGGCTGGCGACGACGACCCGCTCGACGACCCGACCGAGGAATGGGAGGGCGACCGTGAGGTGGTGGAGCTCGGCGAGCTCGAGGTGATCGAGGTGGTCGAGGATCCCGAGACGCCGGAGAGCCCCCTGGTCTTCGACCCGATGAGGCTCACCGACGGGATCGAGCCTTCGGCCGACCAGATCCTCGCCGCCCGGCCGAAGGCCTACGCGGTCTCGATCGAGCGTCGAACCGCCTAGTCGAAGGTCAGCACGAAGGCCGGGTGGTCCGGGAGGATTCGCTCGATCTCCTCGTCCGACGCGTCCGCATCGATCCCCAGAAAGCCCTTGACCTCCCAGGACCACTTGTCCATGTAGAGGCGCATGAGCGGGAGCTTGTCCGAGTCAGGGACCTCGGTGGCGTGGAAGCGGCGAACCTTCCGCCCGCTGCGGAGCTCTCCCTCTCCGGCGACGCGCATGTTGCGAACCCATTGGGTGGTACCGCGGGGGGCGAGCAGGTAGGTCTTGCCATCAAGCTCGAATGGGTTCACGGGGTTGGTGCGCATCTCGCCGCTCTTCCGGCCCCGGACGGCCAGCGTCTGCGAGCCCTGAACGCTGAGACCCAGCTTGTGCAGCCCGGCGACGAGCGGGTTGAAGACGGTCCTCGTGAACCAGTCGGGCTTGTGGTAGACGGTCTCAGGCATCCCTCGTCAGCCTAACGAGAGCGCAATATCGGCCGGAGTTTTCCACGGCCCATGGCGGGTACCCACCCCTCATGTCAACCATCGTGATCATCGTGATCGCAGTGGTGGTCGTGGCGGTATTGCTGTTCGCCGCCCGGCTGATCATGCAGCGGCGAAGGATCGCCCGCGAACGTCAGATTCGCAGGATGGAGGCGGAGGCAGAAGGCCACCGCTCCATGGCGGAAGACCATCGGCAGAAGGCGGAGGAGCTGAAAGAGGCCGCCGGCGCCGAGGAGAATCGGGCCGCCCGCCACGAGGACCGCGCCGCTGAGGTTCAGCCGAGCGACTAGCACTGGCCGATAGTCGGAGTTTCGCTAGAACCCACTCGGGGTAGCGGAGGACCCATGTATCGACGTGGAGGCCCCAGCCTGCTCACGATCATCTATCTGATCGTGGGCGTCTTCGTCGCCGGAGACCACAACTACATCCATCACGGCACGATCGGGCAGGTCATCTCGGCGCTCGCAGCGATCGTGCTCTGGCCGCTGATCCTGCTCTTCGACGTCAACCTCCACATCAGGTGACCCGCGTGGGATAGGTTGCGCCGCGTGAACGACGGCGAAACCGTGATCAACTGGCCCGAGGGGCATCGCCCGGAGGAGTCGGCGTTCCACGCCGTCAACGAGCTGCAGATCCCAGCGGAGCCCGAGGTCGTCTGGGCCTGGCTCGTCCGCCCCGATCTCTGGGGCCGCTTCTACTCGAACGCGAAGCTGATCAAGCACCTCGGCGGCCCGTGGCCGAAGCTCGAGCTCGGGAGCCGGTTTCGCTGGCTCAGCTTCGGGGCCTTCGTCACCTCCGAGGTCGTCGAGTATGAGCCGGGCCAGAGGATCGCCTGGGACGCCAAGGTGCTCGGCGGCCGCGGCTACCACGGCTGGGTCCTGCGGCGGCAGGAGGGAGGGACCTTCGTCCGCACTGAGGAGACGCAGAAGGGGCCCGGGATTCAGATCGTCAAGCCCGTGCTCCGGCCGATGATGGTGCGCCTCCACCAGCGCTGGCTCGAGGGCCTCTCGAAGGTGTCCGCCGAGGGCCCGCCTCCCGCTCCGTAGCCACCGCGCCCGGACCACTACATTCCGGGCATGGGCGCCCTCGACGACCTCCGCGATCGGCTCGGCGAGATCCATGACCTGAGCCGCGCGGCGTCGCTGCTCGCCTGGGACGAGCGGACGATGATGCCGGCGGCCGGCTCCGAGGCGCGCGCCGAGACGCTGGGGACGCTCGCCCGAGTGCGTCACGAGATGTTCTGCGACGACGAGATCGGCCGGCTGATCGATCAGGTTCGCTCAGGCCCCGATGGCGAAGCCGCGCCCGGGGAGTCGATCCCCGCCGATCTGGTGCGCGTCGTCGCGCGCGACTGGGAAAAGGCGCGGCGAGTTCCGTCCGACCTCCGCGCCGAGCTCGCCCGCGCCAGCTCGATCGCCGAGAACGCCTGGGTCGAGGCCAAGCGCGAGTCGAATTTCCCGATGCTCCTCCCCCACCTCCAACACAACTTCGAGCTGACCCGGCGTTACGCCGACTGCTACGAGGGATTCCCCGGCTTCACCCACCCGTACGACCCGCTGCTCGACGAGTACGAGCCGGAGATGACCACCGAGGAGATGCGGGGGGTTCTTGCCGACTTGCGGGAGGGCCTCGTCCCGCTGGTTCGCGAAGCGACCGAGAACGGCGACGCGCCTGCCCAGGACCCCTTCCGCGGCCAGTTCGCCGCTGAGGCCCAGCGTGAGCTGATCGCCGAGCTGATCTCGGAGTTGCCGTTCCCGGAGGACTCCTGGCGGATCGATCCCACCGAGCACCCCTTCGCGATCTCGATCGGCTTGGGCGACGTCCGCCTCACCACCCGCTACGACGAGGGGAATCTGGCGATGGCGGTGTTCAGCGCGATGCACGAGGCCGGGCATGGCCTCTACGAAGCGGGCGTCGACCCCGAGCTCCGGCGCACCCCGCTCTCGAAGCCTCGCTCACTCGGCCTGCACGAGTCCCAGAGCAGGCTCTGGGAGAACTGGGTGGCACGCAGCCGTCCCTACCTGGACCGGCTGCTGCCGCGCCTGCGCAAGCGTTTCCCCGGCGCGTTCGAGGACGTTGGCCCCGAGCAGCTCAACCGAGCCGCGAACGACGTCGAGCGCTCCCTGATCCGGATCGAGGCAGACGAGGTGACCTACAACCTCCACATCCTGATCCGGTTCGAGCTCGAGCTCGAGCTCTTCGAGGGAGTCCTCGAGCTCGCCGATCTCCCCGAGGCGTGGAACGCCCGGTACCGGGACTACCTCGGCCTGGAGGTCCCCGACGACGCCCACGGCGTCTTGCAGGACGTGCACTGGGCGGCGGGCGCGTTCGGCTACTTCCCCACCTACAGCCTCGGCAACATCATCGCCGGCCAGCTCTGGGAGGCCGCCGGCCGCGACCTGGGCGATCTGCCCGCGACGGTGGCCGAGGGGGACCTGGCTGCGCTCGGCGAGTGGCTCCGCGACCGGGTGCACCGGCACGGGCGACGGCTCTCCCCCGCCGAGATCCTCGATCGCGCCGGGTGCGGCGAGCTCTCGACCGAGCCGCTGCTCGAGCACCTGCGCGAACGGGTCGCTTTGGCCATTCGGGCATAGACAACGGCTCGTGAACATCAACCCGCAATTTGCGGGTATGTTGGGCGTGGGATGGCCGATGGATGGCGTCGAAACGGCGTATATGGCGGCTGGACGCACGCCGGCGTGGATCGCGTCTACGTGCGCGTGCCGACGAAGCTGAAGCGTCAATCCATCGATCACTCGAACGGGTCGAACGGAAACGGCTCCCTCCCGGAGCACGATGCGACCCCGATCGTGCTCGTGCACGGCCTCTCCTCGAGCCGGACGCTCAAACCGCTGATCCGGGCGCTCGGCACGCGCAGGCCCGTCTACGCGCCGGACCTGCCGGGCTTCGGCTTGAGCGACCAGCCAATCCACCCGCTCGACATCCCCGAGCTCGCCGATGCCCTCCGGACCTGGCTGCTCGTCAACGAGCTGTCGCCGGCGATCGTGGTTGGTGTGGCCTTCGGCTGCCAGGTGGCGGTGGACCTTGCGGCGGCCTATCCGGCGGCGGTCGATCGCCTCGTCCTGGTGGGCCCCATGTTCGACCCCGACGCCCGGACGCCGGCGCGCCTCGCGGTGCGCTGGGCCCGCAATGCGCCGCACTCCTCTCCCCGCCTGGCGCCGACGATCGTTCACGACTTCATTGACGCGGGGCCCTGGCGCAGCATGCGGACGCTGCGGCGCGCTCTGGCGGATCCGATCGAGGACAAGCTCGGGGACATCGAGGCGCCGACCCTGGTCGTCAGGCCCGAGCGCGACCACCTCGCGCCGGCGGCCTGGACCGAGCGGGTGGCAGAGCTGATTCCGGACGCCGAGCTGGTCGTGCTGCCGAAGGCGGCGCATGCAATCGGCCCGCGCACAGCCGCCCGCCTCACCGCGCTGCTCGTTCCGTTCCTGGCCCCGGCCGAGGAACCGGTCGAGGAATCCGCCGCCGGCTAGATGGAGATCCAGAGGCACAGGGGGTGGATTCGCTTCGCCCTGATCTATCTGACGGTGACGATCGGGGTGGTGGCGGCCTGGATCCTGCTGGCGCCGAGGGGCTTCTACGACAGCTTCCCGGGCGGGTCGGCGCATTGGGTCTCCGCCCTGCCCCCGTACAACGAGCATCTGGAGCGCGACTTCGGGGCGGCTGGGCTCGGGCTCGCCGTCCTCGCCGCGCTCGGCGCCGTCTGGATGGAGCGGCGGGTGGTCCAGGCCGCCGCGATCGCGCTGTTCGTGGCCAGCGTCCCCCACCTCGCGTACCACGGCACCACCACCGCTCACTATTCGGCGGGCGACAACGCCGCCTCCATCACGGGTCTGGCACTCGACGTGCTGCTTCCCCTGGCCGTCCTCTATCTGGTCAGCGACCACGCCCAGGGACGCGCGCCTGGAGGCTCGTCGGCTAGGCCGGAGACGCTGTCGAGTGGGTCGGATCGTGAGCGGGCGGTGCAGACCCGTTGACCGAAGTACGGCCCGGGTCGGCCGTCGAGGAAATCCGCAGGCCGGCACGCAACGCCGCGACGCAGTCCGGATCGAACTGCGTGCCGGAGAAGTCCGCAAGCTCCTGGAGCGCCTCGCGCTCTGATCTGCCCTCGCGGTAGGGCCGGTCCGAGATCATCGCCTCGAAGGCGTCCGCGACACCGATGATCCGAGATTCCAGCGGGACCTCGTCCCCGCGCAGCCCGTCGGGGTAGCCGGCGCCATCGGGTCGCTCGTGGTGAGAGCGAACCCAGCGGGACCCCTCGTCGAGGTCGGCCGCGCGGAGGATCCCCTCGCCGAGCACCGGATGCTCCTTGATCGTCTCGTACTCGCCCTCAGTCAGCGTGCTGGGCTTGTTGAGGATTGCGTCGGGGCTCCCGATCTTCCCGACGTCATGAAGCAGGCCGGCGGTCCGGAGCTTGGCGATCCGCTCAGGCTTGAGACCGAGCTCCGAGCCGATCAGGGCGCAGAGATTGGAGACGGTCTCGCTGTGGCTGCGGGTGTACGCGTCCTTGGCGTCGACGGCGCGCGCCAGCGCGGTCGAGAGAACCTGCACCTGATGGTCGTTGGCGCGCACCGCCTCGCGTTCGACGGACCCATCGAGCTCCGGCGAGTAGACGATCACCTGGCGATGGGTGCGCTTGGCGTTGATCAGGGCCAGGTCGGCGTGCCGCACCAGGTCGAACTTGCCCTCCAGCGGGCTCGCCTCGGCGACGCCCGCGGCGACGTCGACGTCGGCCTCCGCCGCGTTGAGCTCGCCGCGAACCCGCTCGCCCGCGCTGAAGCCGGTCCAGGCGCCCGCGCCCCGCAGCAGCAGCGCGAATTCATCCCCGCCGACGCGGTAGGCGCCGTCCGAGGGGGTGGTCGCGGCGAGGACCGCCGCCGCGACCTGCCGTAGGCGGCGGTCGCCGACCTGATGTCCGAGCGAATCGTTCACCCTCTTCAGCCCGTCGACGTCGAGGCTCACCAGGCAGAGCGGGGAGTTCGTCCGTCCGGCCTCGCCGAGGGCGGCCGCGAGGTCCTCCTCGAACGCTCGGTGGTTCCCCAGGCCCGTCAGCGAGTCGGTGAGGGCCGCGTGCTCGAGGAGCTTGACCTCCGCTCGCGCGTCCGCCTCGGCGCGCTGGCTGCGGCGCCCCGCCCGGGCCAGGACGAAGAGGATGCAACCCGCGAGCACGAAGGCGATCGGCAGAACCACGAGCATCGTCTCGGAAGCGTCTTCGAGCTTGCTGTTCGTGTCGTCCGCCGCGGCGGCATTGCGAGTCGTGGTCGCGGTCGCGATCGCGCTCAGGAGGCCCTGCGTCGGCTCGACCTCGAGGCGATCGACCTTCGCGGCGAGGTCGAGCTGTCCGCTGTCAACGAGCTTGAAGTAGCGACGAGCTGCCACGAGAAACTGGTCGTAGACGCGTGAGACGTTGCCGGCGTCGGACTCCGCGTCGGGATCCCGGAGCAGATCGGCCAGGTTCGCCCTGATCGGGGCCAGGTTGCTCTCGAACGTGAAGCGCGCGTCCGGATTGTTCGGGTAGTCGTTGGCCGCGATCTCCTGCGCCTGGACCAATCCGTTGATCGAACCGAACGCGCGCGCGGCGTGACCGGTTTCGCGAGTCGACTCGACGTGATGCTCCGTGCGGAACCCAAGCACCATCGCGATGACCATCAGCAGGCCGAACACGATCACCGTGGGGATCGAGATTCCGCGCACGCTGAATCCGCCGCGCAGAACGCGACCAGAGGACTTCCCGTGGGGTCCCCCAGCCCCACTCGACTCCTGCGAGACCATCACTAGGAGAATCGCCAGTTTGCAGCGAATTCCATCCGTAGATTCCCGCGCTCCGGCTGCGTAGCTCGCCGGGACCGCGCCTGAAAGGATCTCGGGCGTGGACTTCGGCATCTCCTACTTCCCGACCGACGAGGCGATCGAGCCGGCGGATCTCGCCCGGATGGCCGAGGAGCGCGGCTTCGAGTCCGTGTTCGTCACCGAGCACACCCATATCCCGGCGAGCCGGGACACGGCATACCCCGCCGGGGGCGATCTGCCCCGGGAGTACTTCCGGATCTACGACCCGTTCGTCTCGCTGGCGACGATGGCGTCGGCGACGGAGCGCATCAGGATCGGCACGGCGATCTGCCTGCTGGTGGAGCGCGACCCGATCACGACAGCCAAGGAGGTCGCCTCCGTAGACCGTCTCTCGGGCGGGCGGATGCTGTTCGGCGTCGGCGCCGGCTGGAACCTCGAGGAGATGGCCAACCACGGCACGGATCCCGAGCTCCGCTTCAAGATCCTCAGGGAGCGGGTCGAGGCCTGCAGGGAGATGTGGGCGAATGAGGAGGCCACCTACCACGGGGAGTTCGTGAACTTCGATCGGATCGTCTCCAGACCCGCACCGCTCCAGGAGCCGCACCCGCCCGTCCTGGTTGGCGGCAACGGCCCGAACGTGCTGAAGAGGGTGCTGGCCTTCGGCGACGGCTGGTTCCCCAACCGGATCCCGCCGGACGACGCGATGATCGCCCGCGTCGAGGAGCTGCAGCGGCTCGCCGAGGAGGCCGGGCGCGACCCGATCCCGGTCACCATCCAGATCCCGCCGCGCGATCCCGAGGTGCTGGAGCAATATGAGCGCGCCGGCGTCACCAGGACCGTGCACATGCTGCGGCCCGGCGACGCCGCGGATGCGGGCAGCGCCGAGCGCAAGCTCGACGAGTGGGCCGAGCGGATGCGCCTCTACTCGGGCGCTTGAACCGCCACCGGCGTGGGTAGCATCGCGCCGCGATGTACCACGCGCTCCTCTTCTTCCACGTGCTGGCGGCCTTCTGCCTGGCGACGGCGGCGCTGATCTATAGCGCCTTCGTGCTGGGCTCCCCGGTCAACCGCACGACCCGTCTCGTTGCCGAGATCCTCTGGGGCGTAGGCGGGCTTGGAGTCCTGGCCTTCGGGGTCTGGCTGGCGTTCAACCGCCCCGAGTACGAGATCTACGACGGCTGGATCATCGCCGCACTCGTCCTCTGGGTCCTCATGATGGGATCCGGCGCCCGGGCCAGCCAGGGAGTGAAGCCGGCGGGGGATGACTCACCCGTTGCCGTCGATCGGAGGGCGGCGTTCGCCCACTGGATGCGGATCGTCTGGTTCACCGCCCTGCTCATTGTCATGGTCTGGAAGCCCGGAGCGTGAGCACGCTGACCACATTGGCGTCTCTGACAAGGCCCGACTCCTGGGACCTGCCCATCTTCGTCCACATCCTGGGCGCGATGATCCTGGTCGGCGCCCTGGCGCTCTCAGCGGTCTCGCTGATCGCCGCCTGGCGGAGCGGCTCGGCTGCGCTGACCAAGCTCGGCTTCATGTCGCTCTTCTATGGCGCTCTCCCCGGCTACATCGTGATGCGCGCCAGCGCCCAGTGGATCGCCCACAAGGAGGGGTTGGAGAACGCGGACATCAGCTGGATCAACATCGGCTTCAGCGTCTCCGACCTCGGCTTCGTGGTGCTCGTGGTCTCGCTCGTCATCGGAGGCATCGGCGTCAGGAGGATCAACCGGGGCGAGGGCGGCACGCCGAGCATCTCCGCCCGCATCGCAACCGGCCTGATCTCGCTCTTCCTCGTCGCCTGCCTGGTCGCCGTCTGGGCGATGACGACCAAGCCGGTCTAGCCGGAGAGCAATTTCCCGAGCGCGCCGCTCGCGCTCGAGGCGGCGCCACCGCCGGAGCCACCGGCGGCCGTGCTCGTGACCCGGCCCTCAGAGGGCTGAATCAGCAGCCAGCCCTTGCCGCTGAAGGCCATCTGGACCGTCTCGCCGGAGCCGCGGCCGATGAAGGTCTTCAGGTTGACGTCCGTCTTGACCGAGGTCTTGACCCCCTCGGACCAGGTGATGGCCGCCTGTGGATCGGCGAAGGTCTCCTCGCCGTCGAGCTCGAGCAGCACCGGCGGGCCATCCGAGAGCATCGCGACGTAGCCCGAGCCCGAGAGGTGTGTGTTGAACATGCCCCCGCCCATGAAGCCCGAGACGCCATCGACCTTCTTGATGTCCCAGTCGATGTCGGCGTCGAACGCCAGGAGGTTTGCCCCGTTCACCGTGATCGCCTCGTCGGAGAGCTTCACGAGCTGGATCTCCTGTGCCAGGTCGGCGAGGAAGACCTCGCCGCTGCCGGAGATCTTCATCAGCTCGGCACCCTCGCCGGTGACGGCCTTCTTCGCCATCCGCTTGATGCCACCCGAGCCGGCATGCTCGAACTTGACGTCGCCCTGGTAGGCGACCATCGAGCCCAGCTTCGCCTGAATCGTCTCGCCCGCGAGCTGGACCTTCAGCATCTTGGATCCCTGCATGGCAAACGGCTCGTTGCCCGCCGTCTCCTTGAACTCCTTCAAGCTCGCTTCAACCGCCATGCAGACCTCCCGTCGTCAAGTCTTGAATGAGTCGCGCAGCGTAACGCGAGCATGCCCGAAGACGAGACATTCGACATACGTCAGGTCGGCGGACCGGGCAGCTGGGCGAGCTGCACGATCGAGACGATCAGCAGCACGGTCCCGAGTGCGACCAGCGCGTACCGCCCGGCGCGCAGGGGGAACCGGGTGCTGATGCCGACGAGGAATAGGACGCTCGCAAGGAAGACCGTCGTGCGGACGAACTTGTCGGACCTCTCGCCCGCCGTCTCGCCCGCGGCGAACGCCGTCTCAGCCTGCCTGTCCAGCGCCTTCCCCGCCGCGACTCCTGGCCGCCGGTACTGCGGCATGTAGGTCGGGCCCGGTGGGGCATTCGGGTTGGTTTCCGGCTTGGTTGCGCGCCACGCCTCGAATGCGGTGCGGAAGCCGGGACGGAAGCGACGCTCCGCAATGGCCATCGCCTCCGGGTTGCCGACGGTGAAGGCCGCAAACCACGCCTCGAAGGTCGAGGAGTCGAAGTTTCGAATCTCGCTTGACTTGAGGTCCGCCCGGTTCGCCTTCGCCCTCGCCGTCGAGGACTCCGCAAGGCCCACTCGGGACTCGGTACTCCACTTCGCCGCCGCGTAGCCGGACCACGCCGCCATCAGGGCGACGATGGACAGGAGGATTGCCTCGGCGATCCCCACGAGGCGGTCCTTACGCTCGTGCGGGTCCTCGTGGCCCCCGTGCCCCGCGATTTCCTTGCCCACCTCCTGCGCCGACAGGCCCTCCGGCATTCAGCCGTCTCCGCCGGCCCCGGGGGCCGCCCTCACTGGCCGGGCGATCTCGACCTTCTCCGTTGACACCGGGCGCAGTATGCCTCGATTGGCCCGATGCTCGTGTCTCAGACGGTGGCCTGGGCACCGGCGGCGAGGCGGCCTAGCTCCCGGCCGAGGGTCTCGGGAGTCCAGTTGTCCGCTCCCGAGAGCAGCAGGCGGGCGCCGGACTCGGCGAGGCCGGCGATCGCGTTGCCGAGCAGGCGCGCCGTCGCGTCGATACGGCGGCGAGGACGCCGCCCATTCCGGTCCTTCAGCCAGCGCCGAGCCAGCCGCGAGAGCGCGTCGACCTGTGCCTCGCGCCCCCGCTGGATCCGGCGAGCGACCGCCGTGTTACCGCCTCCCTCCCCAAGGAAGATCAACTTGTAGACGTCGGGGGAGGCCGCAACCGCCCGCAGGAACCCTGTGAAGCCTTCGATCAGGGTGGCCTCCGGATCTCTCAGGTCTGCGGTCGCGAATGCGGACTGGATCTCCTCCAGAATGCGCTCCTCCTCCCGCCGCAGCAGAGCGCGAAAGAGCTCGTCCTTGCTGGGGAAGCAGGCGTAGACCACGGGCTTCGTGACCCCCGCCGCCTCGGCGACGGCGGCCATCGAGGCTCCGTCGTATCCGTGCTCGAGGAAGAGCCCGAGCGCTGCATCCAGAACCTGGGGCCGTCGCCGCTCTGGTCCGAGGTGCGCCGCCCTTTTTCGGGGGATATGTGACGAGGTTCCCGCTTCCACTATTCCTACTCAGGGTAGCATTTTGCTACTCTCGGTAGGAATTCAGACGACCAAAGGAGAGAGACCGAGAGATGGCAACCGAAGAGAAGACGGCTGATCAGAACGGCAGCGAGCAGATCGAGGGGCAGATCTCAGAGCAGCTCGGCATCGAGGTCGGCGATACCCCCTTCTCCCTCGAGCTCTCTCAGGACCAGCAGGACATCCGCGACTGGGCCCATGGCTTCGCCGAGCAGACCGTGCGCCCCGCCGCACATGAGTGGGACGAGAAGGAGGAGTTCCCCTGGCCGGTCGTTCAGGAGGCCGCGAAGATCGGCATGTACGGGTTCGAGTCGACCGCGCAGTTCTGGGCCGATCCCTCCGGCCTGACCTTCCCGATCGTCAACGAGGAGCTCTTCTGGGGCGACGCCGGCATCGGCATGGCGATCTTCGGCACCACCCTCGCGGTCGCGGGGATCTTCGGCTCCGGAACACCCGAGCAGCTGATCGAGTGGGTCCCCCAGTGCTTTGGCGACGAGAACGACGTCAAAGTCGCTTCCTTCTGCGCGTCCGAGCCCGATGCGGGGTCCGATGTGTCCGGCTACCGCACCACCGCCAAGTACGACGAGGCCAACGACGAGTGGATCATCAACGGCCAGAAGGCCTGGGCGACCAACGGCGGAATCGCGAATGTCCACGTCGTGATCGCCTCGGTCGACCGTGACCTCGGCTCGCGCGGCCATGCTGCCTTCGTGGTGCCCCCGGGAACGAAGGGCCTCGAGCAGGGCGCCAAGGTGAAGAAGCACGGAATCCGCGCCAGCCACACCGCCGACGTCCACCTCGATGACTGCCGCGTCCCCGGTTCATGTCTGCTGGGCGGCAAGGAGAAGCTCGACGAGAAGATCGCCAAGGCCAAGGAGGGCAAGAGCTCCAAGGGCCAGGCCGCGATGCGGACCTTCGAGCTGTCCCGGCCGACGGTCGCGGCACAGGCGGTCGGGATCGCGCGGGCGGCCTACGAGTACGCCCTGGACTACGCCAAGGAGCGCGAGACGTTCGGGCGGAAGATCATCGAGAACCAGTCGATCGCGTTTACGCTCGCCGACATGAAGTTGGAGATCGACGCCGCCAGGCTGCTGACTCACCGCGCCGCCTGGATGGGCAAGACGGGCAAGGACTTCGAGGCCGCCGAGGGCTCGATGTCGAAGCTGAAGGCCGGCGAGGTCGCCGTCTGGGCCACCGAGCGCGCTATCCAGATCCTGGGCGGCAACGGCTACTCGCGCGAGTTCCCAGTGGAGCGAATGCACCGCGACGCCAAGATCTTCACCATCTTCGAGGGCACCTCGGAGATCCAGCGCCTGGTGATCAGCCGCGCGATCTCCGGAATCCACATCAAGTAGAACCTGGATCACGTGGGATTTTGTGACATTCGAGTAGCGTTGTCTCGATGGTTGACGCCTTGACAGAGCGACCCCGGACCTGGGGCGCCCCCGGCGAGCCGCTCGGGCCCTACGAGGAGGTCACCCTCCACGGCCACAAGGTCGGCTTCCAGGCCGCCGGCGAGGGGCCGCTGCTGATCCTGCTGCACGGGATCACCTCGACCTCGGACGCCTGGCGCACGGTGATGCCCCGGCTGTCCGAGCGCTACACGGTGATCGCCCCGGACATGATCGGCCACGGCCGCTCGGCAAAGCCCCGCGGCGACTACTCGCTAGGCGCCTACGCGGCCGGAGTGCGCGACCTGCTGGGGGTGCTCGGCTTCGAGCGCGGCACGGTCGTCGGACACTCGCTTGGAGGCGGTATCGCGATGCAGTTCTCCTATCTCTTCCCCGAGTACGTGGAGCGGCTGGCGCTGATTTCCTCGGGGGGCCTCGGCAAGGAGGTCCACCCCATGCTCCGCGCGGCGACGCTGCCCGGATCCGAATGGGTGCTGCCGCTGCTGGCGCGCGAGTGGTCCGTGAAGGCCGGCGACGCGGTGCGCTCGGTGGCCTCGAAGATTGGGATCGAGGCGGGACCCGACATCGCCGAGTTCGCGCGCGGCTACGCCTCGCTCGTCGAGGAGGGCGCCACGGACGCGTTCCTCGACACGATGCGGAGCGTGATCGGCCCCGACGGCCAGAAGGTGAGCGCCCTCGACCGCCTCTACCTCGCCGACCAGATTCCCTTCCTGCTCATCTGGGGAAGCGACGACCCGGTGATCCCCGTCGAGCACGGTCGCCGCGCGCACGAGCTCGTCGCCCACAGCCACTACGTCGAGATCGAGGGCTCGGGCCACTGGCCGATGCTCGACCAGCCCGACCGGATCGTGCGGGAGCTGACCAAGTTCATCGAGGAGACCGAGCCGTTCGAGTGGTCCCTCGAGTCGGTGCGCGAGCGGATGCGGCGCGGCCCGGAGGGCTCGGCGACGGACTGATGAGCCTCCGCGGGCGGGTCAGCCAGGGAGTGAAGGACCTGGTCTCGCAACGGATCCCGGACGCGGACCTCGACGACCGCGATCCCGACTACATCCGCGAGCAGCTGCCCGGCCTCTGGGTGCTCGCATCCTTCTACTTCCGCGCCGACGTCCGGGGGCTCGAGCGAATCCCGGCCGAGGGGCCGGTGCTGCTCGTCGGCAACCACTCGGGCGGCAACGTCACCCCCGACACGTTCGTCTTCACGCTCGCCTTTCTGGGGCATTTCGGGGTCGAGCGGCGTCTCCATCCCCTGGTCCACAACCTGGTGCTGGCGATGCCGCTGCCGTGGAGCCTGGCCAAGTTCGGCTGCGTGACCGCCTCGCACGAGCACGCCAGGCTGGCGCTCGATCGCGGGGCGGCTGTGCTGGTCTACCCGGGCGGGGATTGGGAGGTCCACCGCCCCTCCTGGCAGTCGGCCAAGGTCGAATTCGCAGGGCGCAAGGGATTCGTGCGGCTCGCGCTGGACGCGGACGTGCCGATCGTCCCGCTCGTCGCGGTCGGCGGTCAGGAGACCTCGATCTTCCTCGCCCGGGGCGAGCGACTCGCCAGGGCGCTGCAGCTCGATCGCCTGTTCAGGCTCAAGGTCCTGCCGATCTCGCTGGCGATCCCCTGGGGGATCAATGTCGGCGACATGCTCGGGCACCTGCCGCTGCCGGCGAAGCTGACCGTCGAGGCGATGGAGCCGATCAACCTGCGGGAGCGCTTCGGGCGCCATCCCGATGTCGACCAGGTCTACGCGGAGGTCACCGCCGTGATGCAGGCGAAGCTCGACGAGCTCTCCGCCGAGCGGCGTCTGCCCTTCGTGGGCTGAGGGCATCCGGGCGATGCGGGTCGAGGAGAGCATCACGATCGCCGCCCCGCGAGAGCGGGTCTGGCCCTGGGTAGCCGAGCCGATCCGCTACTCCGAGTTCATGGTCGGATCCAGTTGGAAGCCGGTCCCCGGCGAGCCATCCTCCGGACTGCGAGCGCGCTTCTGGCTCAACGTCGAGGTCGGCTCCACCGACCTCGGGGGAGCCGTCGAGCTGGTCGAGTTCGACCCGCCTCACGAGCTCGCCTGGACCAACGTCAGCGGGATCGACAATCGAGGGCGCTGGATCCTGCGCGACCGCGATGGCGAGACCGAGGTGACGATGCGATTCAGCTATCAGGTGCCGGGTGGCGTTCTGGCGCTGATCGCCAGCCGCCTCAGTGCGCCCATGATGCGGCGCGACGTCCGCAAGTCTCTTGCCTCCCTCAAGCGATTGCTCGAGTCACGCCGGGATTGATCGCGACGCTTGGGACTACTCGCTCAGCCGGCGCCTTGAGCGGATGTGCACCGGGCTGCCCCCCGCGGTCCCCTCGAGCTTGAGCTCGAGGCGTCCTCGGCCGTGGGCCGCGAGGCGCGACGCTCCGGTCAGGCGCAGCCGCAGTGCCCGGGCGGCGCCGGCGCGGATCGTCATGCGAATCGAGGGCAATCTGACCGCCAGGTGCCGGACCTGCGCCCCGCGGCGAATGTCCCCGTAGATCAGAGCGCGTGCCCTGAGCCGGCAGCTCGACGCCGCATGGCAGGCGGCTTTGCCCGCCACCAGACCCGCGCCGTGCGCGCGGAGAGCCCCGCGCCAGCGAAAGCTCAGGCCGGGGTCCGGCTTCGTCCCACCGCTTCCCGTGAGGGTGGCGCCGATCGGCCCACCGTCACCGGTGATCCGCAGCCGCGCCGATTTCGCCCCCTTCGAGTCCGGGGCGAACTTGACCTGAACCTCGCATCGCCCCCCTGCCGGAAGAACGACATCGGTGCAATCGTCGGCCGAGAGCCGGAACTGGTCCGCATCGGCTCCGACGAGCGACGCGCCGCTCAACCGCAGCGGGGTGCCGCCATCGTTGCTCAGGGCGAAGGTCTGCTCCCGGCTGCTGGTGTCGAGCGCTTGCCTGCCGAAGTCGTGACCGCCCGGGGTGAGTGACCCATTCGCGTCGACCCCGACTCCGACGAGGTTGACCTGGGCGCCGCCATCCTGGTCGCCGAAGAAGCTCAGCTGGGCGACCTTCCGTCCCCCGCTCTCGGGCTGGAAGCGAACTTGCGCGGTGCAGCTCGCGGAGGGGTCAAGCGGGCGGCCGGTGCAGTTCTCGTGCAGCAGCCGGAAGCTGCCCACGTCGCCTCCCGAGATCACGGCGACGAAGAACCCGCCCGGAAGCTCCCCGCTGTTCCTCAAGGTGATCGTGCGGGTCAATCCCGCCTGGCCGGTTGTCGCGGAGCCGAAGTCCGCGGGGTTCGGAGAGCCGGTGACGATCGCACGGCCGCCTCGGCCGCTGAGGTCGGCGGTGAACGAGGCGCCGTTGGTCTGTGCCCGCAGCTGCGCCGAGAACGGGATGGCGTCATTCGGCCCGAAGTTCACCTGCACGCGAGCAGGTGTCGTTCGGCTGCAGCGTGTTTCCGAAGCAGCTGATGAATCCGGTCCAGAACGCGCCCGACCCGGGGCCGACGATGTCGATCGAGTTCACCTGGACGGCCGCCGCGCCGGTGTTCCGCAGCAGCATGGTCGTCTGCGTGCTGCCGCTGTTGAGGGATTGCAGCCCAAAGTCGTAGACGGCCGGCTCGAAGCTGAGTTCGGGCGCCGCCCCGGTACCGATCAGGTCGACCGTGCCCTCGCCGCGGGGGTCGTCCGAGACGACGTGAAGCGTCGCGTCCCTGGCACCCGCCCCGCCCGGCCAGAAGCTGATGCTGATGTCGCAGCCCTGGCCCGGACTGAGCGGACCGCCGCAGTTGCCGTTCTGGTTGAAGTCGGAGGCGTTCGTTCCGTCGATGTAGACGTTGCCGATCGAGACGGGCACGTCGCCTGTGTTCTTCGCGATGACCTGCTGCTGACCGCCCGGGTTGCCGACCGTGGTGGCGGGGAAGTTGATCTGGGCGGGGGAAACGGTGAGCTCGGTTGCGGCGTGCGCGGCGGACGGAAGCCCGGCGAGGGCGACGAGCCCGGTCAGCGTCGCAAGCGATGTGAGGCGGAGCTTCCCTGCTCCGGAGCGAAACATATGGCCATATCGACGCCGATGCCTTGGTCTTGACCCCTTGTGCAATCTGTTAAATAGCGCTCCGCCTGGGATACGGGAGATCGTTTGCAGACAACTGCGCCGACCGGTCCAATCCGCGCCGGTCGGCCCCGCGTACCATGAAGCGATGGCCACGGCGCCGAGGCTGAATCCGACGGAAGTGGCGGAAATCGGCTCGCGGCTGGCGGAGAACATCGGGCGGGCGGTGAAGGCGCCCGATCGGGTGGTGCGCGATCTGATCGTCGCGTTGCTCGCCGACGGGCACGTCCTGATCGAGGATGCCCCGGGGGTCGGCAAGACGGCGCTCGCGAGGGCGCTCGCCCGCTCGCTGGAGGCCGACTACGCGCGGGTCCAGTGCACCTCGGATCTTCTCCCTGCCGATCTGGTCGGCACCAACGTCTTCAATCAGCGCACCGCGAGCTTCGAGTTCCATCCGGGGCCGGTGTTCGCCAACGTCGTGCTCGTCGATGAGATCAACCGGGCCTCGCCGAAGACCCAGTCCGGGCTGCTCGAGTGCATGCAGGAACGGCAGATCACGATTGACGGCACCAAGCACGAGCTGGCCCGGCCGTTCGTGGTACTGGCGACCCAGAATCCGGCGGAGTACGAGGGCACCTATCCGCTCCCGGAGGCGGAGCTCGATCGCTTCATGGTCCGCGTCTCGCTCGGCTATCCGGCCGCCGAGGCGGAGGCCTCGATGCTGGCCGAACACGCCGACCGAGACCCCGTCGAGCAGCTCACCCCGATTGCGGACGTGAGCGCCGTCCGCGCGGCTCAGGGTGCGCTCGCGGGGATCGAGGGGACCGAGACGCTCCGCCGTTATGTCGTCGCGGTCTGCGAGGCGACTCGGGCTGACGAGCGCGTCGAGCTGGGGGCGAGCCCGCGGGCCGGGCTGATGCTCTTCCGTGCCTCGAAGGCCCTCGCTGCCCTCGACGGACGGGATCACGTGCTGCCCGACGACGTCCAGGAGCTCGCGCCCTCGGTCCTCTCCCACCGGCTTCTGCTCTCCTTCGAGGTCGACGGCGACCAGCGCGAGGCGGTGGTCCGCGAGGCGATCGACAGGGTCCCGGCGCTGTGAGATGACGCGCGACGGGGGAGTCGGGTTCGCCGCGCGCACCTGCAACGGCCGCGCTCGGGGCGGCCCTCACCCTCGTCGGGCTTGGATTCGGGCTCGCCGCCGCGCTGGTCTGCGGGATCGCGCTGCTGGTTCTGGCGGTCGGCGCCGTCGCCTGGGTCGAGCTCGCCACCGTCGGCGGACGGCTCGAGCGGCGGCCCGGCCCGGGCAGGCTCGAGGAGAGCGAGCCATATCCGCTGCGGCTTGCGCTCCGGCGGACGCTCCTGCCGCCTCCCGGCGGCGAGCTGATCGATCCTCTGCTCGATCGCAGCGTCCCGGTCGGCCCGCGCTGGGCGCGCCGGGTGGAGCGCGACGTCTGGCTCGAGCGCCCGGGGAGGCGCCGCCTCGCGCCGGCTCGACTCGTCGTCCGCGACCCGCTCGGGCTCTGGCGGCGATCGCTCCAATCCGAGCGAGCCGACGACCTCGTGGTGCTGCCACGCGTCGACCCGGTCCGCTGGGCACGGCCCGGGAGCCGAGCCCCGCGGCCAGTCCGCCGGGTCGGGCAGCGCGAGCGACGCCACCTCGCGGCGAGGAGGTCTGGCGCAGTTCGAGGTCGATGGGCTGAGGCCCTACCGCGATGGCAGCCCGGCTTCGCGGATCCACTGGCCGGCGGTGGCGCGCACGGGGCAGATGATCGAACGGCGCCTGATCGCCGGCGGCGAGCCTCGGCCGCTGGTAGTCTTCGATCCCCGCGGCGGAACGCGAGCCGGCTCGACTGCAGCGGGCGATGCGAGCGGCCGCCTCCCTCTGCGTCGAGCTGGCCCGGTCCGGTGGCTGCGACCTGCTCGTGCCCGGCGAGCGGCGGCCGCTCCCGATCGACCCGGCGCTGCGGGCATGGCCCGAGGCGCACGTGAGAATCGCCGTCTCGGACCCGGCAGCGGGCCCGATGACTGCCGGCCGGCATGAGGGGCGCGGCGGTCCTCTGGGTGACGGCGGGCCGCTCCCTTCCCCCCTCCCTTCGCCGGCTGCGGCCCGGAAGCTTCCTGATCACCCCGAGTGGCTCGAGACGCGCGGCGGCGTTCCGCGTCGCGGGCTGCTTCGCCTACCCGGCCGCGGCGGCCGGCGTAGGCGCGACGCCCCTCGGCAGGAGGGCGGCATGAGCGCCCTCGCGGGGGACCGGTCCGTCCGGATCGAGCTGGTGTGCTTCGCGGCGCTCGCGGTGCTCGCGAGTCTCCAGTGGACCTCGCTGGTGGCCCATCCGCCCGCCGGCGCGCGTCGCCCTCGCCGTCCTGCTCGCCACCGGCGCAGGGGGCTCCCTCGCCGCGATCACTCGCCTCCGGCTTTCGCGGCCGGCCCGCTGGGCGCTGGCGGCCGGGGCAACGGTCGCGGCCATCTCCTTCGGCATGGTGGTGGTCGGGCTGCCCGCCAGGCTGCTCCTGCCCGGCCACTGGGATGAGCTGGGCTCGAATGTCGGGCGGAGCCTCGACGGCGTCGCGGACGTGCCAGTTCCGTACGCGGGCGCCGATGTCTGGACGCGGCTCGTGATCGTGCTCGCGGGACCCCTGGTCGTCGGGCTCGCCGCATTCGCCGCCTTCTGGCCCACCCGCCGCCGGGCCGCGGGGCGGATCTGCGCGCTCGTTCTCCTGGTGGCGCTCTACCTGGTGGCGGTCGCCTGGGCGAGGCCGGGACGGCAGCTCGCCGGCGGCGCCCTGCTGCTCGTCCTCACCTGCGCCTGGCTCTGGCTGCCGGGATTCCCTCCCGGAGCCGCGTCGCGGCGGGCGTGGCGGTGGCCGCCGCCGCCGTCCTCGCGATCCCGGTCGCGGCCGCAGTCGACACCGGCAGAGGGTTGATCGACTACCGGCACTGGGGCCTGCTGAGCGCAAACGGGCAGAGCTTCAGCTGGGACCAGACCTACGGCCCACTGAGCTGGCCGCAGAAGGGGACTCTCCTCTTCGAGGTCGCCAGCGAGCACACCCACTACTGGAAGGCGACAAACCTCGACAGCTTCGACGGAGTCCGCTGGGTGCGCTCCTCCGCGCCGTCGTCCCAGCCGGCACTCGGCGAGCCGCTCAAGTTCCACCCGAAGGCCGTTCCACCCCGCCCTGACCCGGCGTACGTCGACCGCATCAACATCCGGGATCACGGCCTGAGCAGCGAATTCGCGATCGGTGCCGGGACGGTTCTCGCGCTCCGCGGCGCTGAGGCCCGCCCCGCACGGGATGCCGTCTGGCAGATGAGCCACGAGCTGCGGCCGGGAAACTCATACACGGCGCTGATCTACGACCCTCAGCCGAGCGCCGCCGTGATGCGGTCGGTCGGGACCACCTATCCGTCCGCAGCTAGCTACTACACATCGTTCTCGCTCTCCGGCGGGCCGGGCGGGACGCGCTCGGTGGAGGCTCCCCTGTGGAGCGATTCGGGGCCGCCGTCGATCGGGGAGCAGGTGCGGGGCACTCCCTATCAGGCGATGTACTCGCTCGCCATCCGTCTGGCCACCGGCGCCCGCGACCCGTACCAGGCCGTCCACCGAATCCAGGACTACCTGCGCCGCAACTACGCCTACCGGCAGAACGTGCCCGACCACCCCGATCCCCTGCCGGCGTTCCTCTCGCAGGATCGGGCCGGCTATTGCCAGCAGTTCTCCGGAGCGATGGCGCTGATGCTGCGGATGCTCGGCATCCCGAGCCGGGTTGCCACCGGCTTCGCTCCGGGCGGGCGCGACCCTGAACGAAACAACTTCCTGGTCGACGACACCGACGCGCACGACTGGGTCGAGGTCTTCTTCCCCTCGGTCGGGTGGGTCACGTTCGACCCGACCCCGCCTGCCGCTCCAGCCGCCACGCAGCTCGACGATAATGCCCTCGGCGTCACCAAGTCGCCCACCCCCGCGGAGAGGAGCACCGGGCCCGCCTTCCCGCACACCGGAGGAGCCGACGCGCCCTTGCGGCGCCGGGCGACCGCCGGCTCTCTGGGCGCCTCTGAGCCGGGCTCCGGGCCGGCCGCGATCACGGCGCTGGCGATCGTCGCCGGAGTGCTGTCGCTCGCAGCCATCGTCGCTTACGGCTTCCGCCGCCGGCGCAGGAGCCGGCTCGAGCCCGAACAACTCGCTGCCGCCGAGCTCGGCGAGCTCGACCGCGCGCTGGAGAGGATCGGGGCTCCACTACCGCCTGGTGCGACGCTGCTCAAGGCCGAGGGGCTGCTCCGAGGATTCGCCGGAACGGAGGCCGCCGCGTACGCCGCCCGGCTCAGGGACGGGCTCTACCGGCACCCGGGCTCTGCTCCGCCCGGAATCCATGAACGCCGCGCCCTGCGCCGCGCCCTGTACAGGGCGGCTGGACGGCGCTCGCTGGTGCGCGTGCTGGTGGCGATCCCGCCCGGTGGCCCTAGCCCGCGTAGGGCGCCCGCGGATCCGAAGACCAGCCGCTAGGCGTGCCGCCCTCGTCCTCCCAGCGCTTCCTGGGACGCGGCACGGGGATCAGCGCGATCAGGATCGCGGCGATCACGAGGCCGGCCAGCAGGTGCCATCGCTGCAGCAGCGCGTCGCCGGCGTTGGTGCCGAATTCCAGAGATGACGACCCCGGCTGGAGATCGCTGCTCGCGCTGACTGCGTAGTCGCCGGATCTGGGAACGTCGAGCTTCGCCACTGCGCCGAGCTCGCCGATCGTCTCGCTGCGCTGCACGGCGCCCGCCGACTCCCCACCGCCGGCCGGCAAGAGCGGGACCGGGCTGCCGCCACCCATGGGGATCACCTGGAAGGCGAGTGACGCATTGACCTGCCCTGGGTCCGAGCCATTCCCGGGCTGGCCGTAGTAGACGGTCACCTTGCCCTCCGGCAGGTGGACGATCCCGCCCTGCGGCAGCGGGACCTGCCCGTAGTCATTGGAGTGATCGCTGAGCGCGGTCGCCAGAGCCACCGAGGCGGCCGCGACCAGCAGCAGGACGGAGACCGTGCGCTTCAACCAACGCATGGGGCGGGTATCGGCCAAACCGGACCGCCTTCGGAGCCCTGGGCACGTTTTCTCGACTGATGTAGGGTCGCGCCAATGGCCCGGCTCGCCTGCGCGTGTGTCCTGCTTGGCGCTGATTCTGGGCGGCTGCGGCGGGGGAACGACGACCGTCACGCAGACGCAAACCGAAACCGGCATCCAGCAGGGGGCGACGAACGGTCCGACGGTTGCGCGCAACCACGGTCCCCACTACTTCGAGACCCCCTCCCACAACATCGGCTGCTACGTCAGTGCTCATGACGCCCGCTGCGACATCCGCGAGCGAGACTGGTCGCCCCCTCCGGAGCCCCGCTCCTGCAAGAAGATCGGCCTGGACTACGGACAGGGCATCGTGGTCGGCCCGAATCACGCTGAGTTCATCTGCGCAGGCGACACCGTTCTCGGGGGGCCCGCCGTCCTCCCCTACCGGCGCTCGACGCGGCGCGGGACGCTGATCTGCGTCAGCCGAGTGGCCGGCATCACCTGCCGGAACCGGCGATCGGCCACGGTTTCTTCCTCTCGCGCGCGAACTACCGGGTCTTCTAGAGGAATCCGCCGCTCGCCGACCATATGCTGGCGCGGTCTCGTCTCGTCCAAAGGAGGAACTCGTTGAAGGCATCGAAGTGGGGAGTGGCCATCGGCGCTGCCGTGAGCGCCATCGCGCTGGCGGCCTGTGGCGGCAGCAGCGGCGGCACCTCGACCAACGGCAACGATGACCTGTTCACCACCGCCGGGTTCCAGAAGGCCTTCGACGCGGTCAAGGACAAGGCGGGCGAGAACGCGCAGGCCCTGCAGGTTCAGATCACGCAGGGCGGCGCCGACTTCAAGCTCCGCAACGGAGAGCAGGCAACCGGCTTCGTCTACACCGGTGGCGACCTCCACGACGAGCAGGTCCAGGTGGTCGGCCCCGGCTCTCTGAACGGCCAGGACTTCCCATTCTCGGAGATCGACCCGGCCGCGATCGACAAGATCGTCTCCGGCGTCAAGTCACAGGCCGACGTGAGCGACCTCAATGTGACGGTGATGACGCTCGAGAAGAGCCCCGTCGACGGCCAGCTCAAGTGGACCATCAACGCCGAAGGCGGCGGACGCTCCGGCCTCGTCTACAACGCCGAGCCCGACGGGTCCAACGTCACCTCCCCGCTGGGGGACATCGCGGGGTCCGGAACGGGCACGACCTCGACGACCGGCGGCGGCTCGAGCGGCGGTGTCACGGCTCCCAACGGCAAGACCCCGGCCGAGATCGCCCAGTGCGTGCAGCAGGCGGGCACGGACGTCTCCAAGATCCAAGCCTGCGCGCAGTAGCCGGGCTCTCATACATCTCTTAGGCGATCGCGCCAGCATGGGCTCGTGCGCGTATTGGTCGTAGACGACGAGCCGCAGCTTCGCCGTGCCCTCGAGCGCGCGCTCAAGCTGGAGGGCTACGAGGTGGACCTGGCGGCCGACGGCGACGAGGCCCTCGGCTCCGTAGCCTCGGCGCCGCTCGACGCGATCGTCCTCGACGTGCTGATGCCGAAGCGGGACGGCCTCTCGGTCTGCCGCGAGTTGCGGGCGCGAGGCGACCACACCCCGATCCTGATGCTCACCGCAAGGGACGCCGTCCAGGACCGGGTCGACGGCCTCGACGCGGGCGCGGACGACTACGTCGTCAAGCCGTTCGCGCTGGAGGAGCTGCTCGCGCGTCTGCGCGCCCTGCTTCGGCGGACAAACGGGGACGCGGCGGAGGAGCTGAGCTACGCCGATCTGACCCTCGACCCGGCCACCCGAGAGGTCAAGCGCGGGGAGCGGGCAATCGAGCTGACCAAGACAGAGTTCTCGCTGCTCGAGCATCTGCTGCGACACCCGCGGCTGGTGCTCACCCGCTCCCAGCTCTTCGAGGCGGTCTGGGGGTACGACTTCGGGCCCCGATCGAACTCGCTCGAGGTCTACGTCGGCTACCTGCGCCGCAAGACAGAGGAGGGCGGCGAGCCGCGGCTGATCCAAACGGTCCGCGGAGTCGGGTACTCGCTGCGCGAGAAGTGAGCCTGCGCCGCCGGCTCGCCCTGCTCTCCGCGCTGGCCGTCGCGTTCGCGGTACTGCTCGCCTCGGGCCTCGTCTACGCCCTGGTCCGGGATCGGCTGCGGGGCGACATCGACAACGACCTGCGCCACCAGGCCGACGTGGTCTCGCAGCGAGCGGAGCAAGTCGCTCCGTTGGTCGCCGGCTCGGTGCAGGGCGGGCCGGTGACGATCGGGACGCCGCAGGGCGGGGTGACGGTCTCGAAGAATGGAAAGCCTCCCCCGCCTCCCCCCGGCCTGCAATCCGGCAAGAAGAACGGGAAGAACGGCACTCCGCGGCCAGGCGCCGGTGCCGGCACAGGCGACCAGCTCTTCCTCGAGAGGGCGGTCCCCGCGCCGGGCCCGGGCGCCCCGCCATCCCTCGCGCAGCTGATCGGGCCGAACGGGACGGTGGTGACCGACGTCGGCTCTCAATACCGGATTCCGGTCTCGAGGACGGATCGGACGCTCGCCACCAGCGGCGGGAATGCCTCGTTCAGCGACGTGGACTCTCAGGGGACCTCGCTGCGGGTGCTCACCCAGCCGCTGCCGATGGGCGGCGCGATCCAGGTGGCGCGCTCGCTGGAGGACACCAACCACACGCTCGACACCCTGATCATCATCCTGGCCGCGGTCAGCGCCGGTGGCATTGCGCTCGCGGCCGCGCTCGGGCCGTTCGTAGCGCGAACCGCGCTCGCGCCCGCCGGCGAGGTCTCCGGCGCGGCGGAGGAGGTCGCGCGCACCCACGACCTCACCCACCGGATCGAGGTTCGCGGCGACGACGAGCTCGGCCGGCTCGCCGCCAGCTTCAACGAGATGATGGCCGCCCTCCAGCTCTCCGAGGCGGCACAGCGCCGGCTGGTCGCGGACGCCTCGCACGAGCTGCGAACGCCGCTGGCAACCCTGCGCACCAATATCGAGACGCTCGGGCGGAGCGAGGAGCTCGATCCCGAGGAGCGCAAGCGGCTGGTTGCGGACCTGACGCAGGAGCTCGAGGAGATGACCGAGCTGGTCGGCGACGTCGTGGAGCTGGCCCGAGCGCCCGGGCAGGACGCGATCGCCCGTCAGGACGTCGCGCTGGATGAACTGACGCGCGATGCGATCGAGCGCTCGCAGCGGCGGTCGCGGGACATGCGCTTCGCGCAGGACCTCCACCCCACCCTCGTCCATGCCGATGCCCAGCGCCTCGGCCGGGCGATCTCGAACATGCTCGACAACGCCTGCAAGTGGAGCCCGGACGGCGGCGAGATCGAGGTGGAGGTCAGGGAGGGTCGCGTCACGGTTCGAGACCACGGGCCGGGGTTCCCGCCCGAAGGCCTCGACAAGGTCTTCGACCGGTTCTGGCGGGCAGACGAGGCGCGGGGCAAGCCGGGCTCGGGCCTGGGGCTCGCGATCGTCCAGCGGGTCGCCGAGGAGCATGGCGGCAGGGCCTGGGCCTCGAACGCCGCCGACGGCGGGGCGGTCGTCAGCCTCGAACTGCCCGAGATCGATCCCCTCCAGGCTGAGCCGACCGAGACCTGAGCGCCAGCTCGAGCTCGAAGCGCGCGTCGGGGTCGCCAAGCGCGTCGCCGAACAGCTCGCGGAGGCGGCCGAGGCGGTAGCGGATCGTCTGCGGGTGCAGGTGAAGGGCGCGCGCCATCGCGGCGGCGTTGCCGCCGTGCTGGACGAACGCCAGCGCCGTCTCCTCCATCCGCGCCCGTCCCGCCGGGGTGAGCTCCTCCAGCGGAGCGAGCCGCCTCTCCGCGAGCCGCTCGGCGACGCCACCTGACTCGAAGAGCAGCAGCTCGGGCAGGTGCTCCTCCGCTTCGATCAGGCCATCGCCCTCGATCGCCCCTGACTCGGTCGCCCGTAGAGCTGCCGAGGCGATGGACCATGACTCGCCAAGCTCCGCGCGCGGCACGGTCGGCCCGAGGGCTGCGGTGACGCCCCCGGTCGCGCGCTCCAGCTCCGCCCTTCGGCTCGCGCCGGCGGCGCCGGAGACGAGCGCGCAGCCCACACCCCTCACTGAGGCCACGAGCGCGTCCGCGGACAGCCGCCGGCCGACGCGCGCCAGATCCCCCTCCGCCACGGCCAGCGGCGCGGCGCTCCGTGGCAGCCGCCATCCCGCCGCCTGAGCCGCCGAGCGGATCTCCGTGTCGGGGCCAGGCGGATCGCGCAGCAGCAGGGCAAGCAGCTCGCGGCGGCGGCGCTGGCGCTCGCCCTCCTGCTCGCGCTGGGCCTGCGCGTATCCCTCGACCGAGTCGGCGGAGAGCTCGTCGATGTAGGCGAAGATCGCCTCGGCCAGCAGCCCGAGCTCCTCCGGGTCGGCCCCCTGACGGCGAGCGGCCGCGGAGACCCGGCGCCATGCCACCCGCGCCCCCACCCGGTAGGCGGACTGCAGAGCGTCGAGCGTGCGGCCCTCGCGCAGCTCGGCTCTGCCCAGCCCGACGTAGACGTCACGGCCCGGATCCCGGCCGGCGCCCGGATCGCGGATCAGGGCCACGAACTGGCGCAGCGCCTCGCTGACCCCGGTGCGAATGGCGACGCCGAAGGCCCCCTCCAGAGGGCGGGCGTACTCGGGTACCTCGAGGGCGATCGTCGCGAGGATCTCCTCGGTGGCCTCGGGCAGCTCCGGCTCGATCGCATCGGCGAGTTCGGGCGGCAGCGCGTGCCAGGGCTCTGATCGCGAGGCTTTTTGTCATCTAACTGACAAGAATCACGAGTCCAAGAGTTGGCTTTCAGGCTAACTCTTTGTGGCCCTCCTGCCTACTCTGACCCCATGAACCGAGCGGCCAAGATCGCCAACCTCGGCGCCATGGTGGTGCCCTTCCTCGCCACGCTGGCGGCGATCGTCCTGCTCTGGGGCCGGCTGGTGAGCTGGCACGACCTGGCTCTGTTCGCGGTGATGTACGTGGTCACCGCCGCGGGGATCACGGTCGGCTACCACCGGATGCTCACCCATCGCTCCTTCCGGACCCACAAGCCGACGGAGTACGTCTTCGCGGGGCTCGGCTCGATGGCGGTGCAGGGACCCGTGATCGCCTGGGTCGCCGATCACCGCAAGCACCACGCCCACACCGACGTCGAGGGCGACCCGCACAGCCCCCACGTCGGCCACGGCGAGGGCGTGATCGGCGTCCTGCGCGGCCTCTGGCACGCCCACATGGGCTGGCTGCTCTCCGAGCACGGCCGCGCCGACTGGAAGCGATACGCACCCGACCTCTACGAGGACCGCGGCATGCGCCTGATCAACCGGCGCTTCGTCAGCCTCGTGTTGCTCGGGCTCGCGATCCCGGCGCTCGCCGGCTTCCTGATCACCGGCACCTGCGTCGGCGCCGCCACCGGCCTGCTCTGGGGCGGGCTGGTGCGGGTCTTCTTCGTCCACCACGTCACCTGGAGCGTCAACTCGGTCTGCCACTTCCTCGGGATCCCGCCGATTCGAGGTGGAGGACCAGTCCACCAACGTCTTCTGGCTCGCCCTCCCCTCCCTCGGCGAGTCATGGCATCACAACCACCACGCCTTCCCGCGCTCCGCGGTGCACGGGCTGCGCCGCTGGGAGCTCGATCCCTCGGCTCTCTTGATCGGAGCGATGGAGCGGGTCGGCCTCGCCTGGAACGTGATCCGGATCGCGCCCGAGCGCCAGGCGGCTAAGGCCGTGGGCGCAGCGCGCGGCCCTCCGCGCCCGAAGCTCAAGCCGCTTCTTAGGCCCGTCTCAGCCTCCTCTCAGGCCCGGCTGGCTTGATGGTCGGCGAGCCCGGTGAGTCCGGGACCCGACGGACAGGAGTGGTGATGGAAGAGAAGAAGAGGAGACGCGGGATCACGATCCGCCTCGGCCCCCTGGGGCTGTCGCTGCTGGCGGCGGCGATCACCGCGGTCGGCCTTGCCGCCGTCTCATTGGCGGACAGCGGCAGTGGAAGCGGCAGCAGCAAGAGCAACCAGACGTTCGAGATGCACGCGCCACCGCCCGGCGCTGCGGGTGCGGTCGTGTTTGGCGGCGCCAACCTCTCGGATGCGGATCGCCAGAAGATGGAGGATTTCCGCAAGTGCATGGAGGACAACGGCGCGCCCGGGCCTCCCACGCACATCGATCCGAGCGATGGCCCCCCGAAGCCGCCCAGTGCGGCCGACCGGGAGAAGCTCCAGAAGGCCTACGAGGCCTGCAAGGACAAGCTGCCCGAGGACCTGCAGAAGGCCGGACCGCCTGGGATCGGCTACGTTCAAGTGCGGACCGCCACCGGGACAGCCGGGACAGGAGCAGGGTCAGAAGCAGAACCAGAGCAACGACTCGGGCACCAGCTCGAGCGGCTCCAGCTCGTAACCAAGACTCGTCCAACACCAAAACGGCGTATATCCGGCGGCGGTATTTGTGGCCGCCGAATATGCGGCCCCATACATCCCCCAGCGAGCGGGCCCCGACAGGGGTCCGTTCGCTTTAAACCGGCAGGCCGACCGACTCCAGCGCCGCGGAGATCTCGGAGTAGGCGGTGAAGCTGGCGACCTTGCGGTCGCGCTGCTCGAGCACGTGCGCGAGCGGCACGTCCAGATCGTCGCCGCTCTCCTTCTCGGTGATCTGGAGCCGGCCGAGCACGACCCAGCGGCCGTCGGCCGCAGAGCGGAGGCCCTCGGGCCTGAAGCTGTCCGACTCGAAGAGCTCCTCCATGTCACTTCGCCACTTCTGGAACCCCCGCAGCCCCTTGTAGACCTTGCGCGTCGAGGAAGACCGTCTCCATCCGGATCTGGAAGTCGGGATGGAGCAGCGCCGCGAGCCCCTCGCCGCCGCGGTCGAACTCGTCGTAGATCCGCCTGACGGCGTCCAGCGCCGAGCCGGTGTCGGCTTCCTCCATCGCCGCGTTGAATTGACGTTCGAGCGTCTCGACGTCGTGCTGGTCGTACATATGATGGTCCTCAGTATCTCCCCAGTAGTGCGGATGACGTGGCACCGCCGCTCGGGGAAGCTATCGGAGCCATCGCGGAGGCAACTTCCAGCTGATGGGGGAGAGAGCACCGGCAGGGGCCGGCGACGTCGGCGAGCAGGAAATCGAGAGCCGCCTCGCCTCGGTCAAGGTCGGGCTCTGGCTCTCGGTGGTCGTCTGCGTCGGCGCCGCGCTCTACGCCGTCGACACGTGGGACCGCCCGAATCGCGTCTTCATCCTCGCCGCGATCGCCGTGGGCCTGATGAGCGCGCCGCTCGTGCATGCCCTGCCCTGGGAGCGAATCGTCCGCAGCCGCTACCGCGAGGTCATCTTCGCGGCCTGGTCGTTCGCGGACATCCTCTTGATCGCGACCATCGCGGGGCTCGATGGCGGGTCGCACAGCGCGTACATGCTGCTGCTCGTCCTGCCGTTCCTGTTCGCCGCGCTGTCCTATCCGCCTCGGACCATCGCCGCGGTCGGCGTGGCCGCCCTGATCGCCTTCTTCTCCGTCGGATTCGGAGTCGGCGGTGGCTTCCCCCTCGCCGGCTTCGGGCTCTTCGCGGGCGCCTGCGTGGCCCTGCTCGCCGCCTGGGAGGCGCGGAACCAGGCGGCCGGACGACGGAGGCTGGCGGAGACCGCCGCCGCCCTGTCGCGAAGCGAGGAATCGAGCCGGCTGCAGGCGCGCCAGCAGCGAGAGGTGGCTCGCTTCGGGCAGCTCGCGCTGGAGGGCATGGCGATCGATCAGCTCGCCATGGAGGCAACCAGGATCCTGGCCGGGGTCCTCGACGTGCACTACGGGGTGGTCTTCAAGCTGATGCCCAACGGCGAGGAGCTGCTGCTCGTCGCCACCACGGGGCTGGATGAGGAGATGATCGGCAAGGCGCTCGTCCCCGCCGGCTTCCGCTCGCAGTCCGGATATGCGCTCGCCGTCGGCACGGCGACCGTGGTCAACGACTGGGAGAGCGAAAAGCGCTTCCAGCAGTCCGAGCTGCAGCGCCGGGAGGGGGTGAGGAGCGCGGCGGTCGTCCTGATCAAGGGTGAGGGGCGGCCGTACGGCGTGTTCGGCGCGGCCTCTCGGAGGCTGCACGACTTCTCCCAGGAGGATGTCAACTTCATGCAGGCCCTCGCAAACGTGCTCGCCAATGCGATCGAACGACGCCGCACCGAGGAGCAGACCCAGCACGAGGCGCTGCATGATCCGCTCACCGGCCTGCCGAACCGCAACCTCTTCCTCGACCGGCTCCAGCATGCCCTCTCGGTCGCCGCTCGCCGGGAGACTCCGATCGCGGTGCTCTTCCTCGACCTGGATCAGTTCAAGCTCGTCAACGACAGCCTCGGGCACGCCGCCGGGGACGAGCTCCTGGCCGCCGTCGCGCCGAGAATCGAAGGGGCGCTCCGACCGGGCGACACGGTCGCCCGCTTCGGCGGAGACGAGTTCGCGGTGCTCGCCGAGGACGTCGGCAACGAGCGCGGGGCGACCCGGATCGCCGAGCGCATCGCGGAGTCGCTCGCCCGTCCCTTCATCCTTCGCGAGCGGGAGCACTTCGTCAGCGCCAGCGCCGGGATCGCGATCGGCGAGGGCAAGGAGGCGCCCGAGGCACTGATCCGCGACGCCGACTCCGCCCTCTACCGCGCCAAGGAGCACGGCCGCGGCGGCTACGAGATCTTCGACGAGGTCATGCGCTCCCGGGTGATCGAGCACATGCAGATCGAGAACGACCTCCGGCGCGCGATCCAGCACGAGGAGCTCGAGCTGCACTACCAGCCCGTGGTCAAGCTCAGCGACGGCTCGGTCGTCGCCATGGAGGCGCTGCTGCGGTGGAACCACCCGGACCGCGGGATGGTCGGCCCGCTCGCCTTCATCCCCGTCGCCGAGGAGTCGCGCCTGATCGTGCCGATCGGGCGCTGGGTGATCGAGCAGGCCTGTCGCCAGGCGGCGCTCTGGCAGCAGCTCAACCCCGACTCCGCGCCGGTCTCGGTGGCCGTCAACCTCTCCGCGCGCCAGGTCGCGGACCCGGACCTGCTCTCGCACATCGAGGGCTCGATCCGCGCTAACCGAATCGACCCATCGACGCTCTGGCTTGAGCTCACCGAGAGCACCCTGCTCGACGAGACCTCATTCGTGGAGCGGACCCTCGAAGCGCTCAAGGGCCTGGGCGTGCGGCTCGTGCTCGACGATTTCGGCGTCGGCTTCTCCTCGCTCGGCTACCTGAAGCGCCTGCCCCTCTCGATGATCAAGCTCGACCGCTCCTTCGTGGAGAACCTCGCCGATAGCTCACACGACGCCGCGATCGTGCGCGCGGTCAGCGAGATGGCGGACACGATCGGCATCGGCGTCGTCGCCGAGGGCGTGGAGACCGAGGACCAGGTGCTGATGGCGAGCGCGCTTGGCTGCGGCTACGCCCAGGGGTTCCACTTCGCCGAGCCGGTGCCCGGTGCGCAAATCGAGCGCCTGCTCGAGCAGCCGATGCCCGCCTTTCTCTGATCCGGGAAACTCAATCGGGTGGGAAGCCCTGGATTTTGGGATCGGATCCTGGCGAGGGTCCGCGCGCGCACGCTCGATGGGCGTCTGCTCGCCGGAGCGCGTCCGGAGGAGAGCAGGCTGTTGATGGCCCGAAGCGCCATTCTGCTCGATCCCGAGAACCGGTCAGACATCGCCGGGCGCTCACCGAGATGCTCGACGCGGCGGAGCACGCCAGGATGAATTACATGAGGGCGCAGCTTGTGCTCCGGGATTTCCAGTTGGTCAAGGCTCGATCGCAGATTCGGGACCTCGCCGACGTACTCGAGGGCAACGCCCGGTCAGCCCGCGCGGGGTGATTCTGGCTGACCGTCTGATACGCGACGGCGGCTCGCCGATGTTCTGGCCGTCAGACGACAGCATCCAGGCCGCTGTCGACGAGGCCGCGCGCTGCGCTTGACCCAGGCTAGTTCCCCGAACGCGCAGTACCATGTCCTCTACCTCAGTTGTCCGAGGGGGACGCATGTCGGCAACTCCAAGCGCAGACATTCCGCAGTTCGAGATCAACTCGGGGCCGGGTCCGGACGATGTATACGTCGTCCGAGTTTCGGGCGAGGTCGACATGTCCCACGAGGAGGAGCTGCGCGGCGAGCTGCGATGGCCGTCGCCGCCGAGCCCAAGGGCATCGTGGTCGACCTGACCGAGTGCGAGTTCATCGACTCCAGCGGCGTTCGCGCCCTGCTCCTCTCTCGAGAGGCCCAGGATCCCGAGGAAGGGTCTGAGCGCCTCGCTGTTGCCGCGTCGAGCGAGCAGATCCTCCGGATTCTCTCCGTGATGGGCCTGGACCGCGTGATCCCGATCCGGGCCACGGTCGACGAAGCCTCCGCGACACTCACCGGCTGACCTAGCGAATGCACGACATCGCCGAGTTCCTGGGGGGCGAGACCCTTTCAGCGGGCTCGATGAGGCGGACCTCGAGGCCCTCGCAGCCAGGACCGAGGTCGAGTTCTTCCCAGCCGGCACGACGATCCTTCCTCAGGGCGAGGTCGCCGCAGGACCGCATCAGGGTGTCAGGCGCGGCGCCGTCGAGCTGCTCGACCGCGGGACGCCGGTCGACCTGCTCGGTGAAGGCGAGATGTTCGGTCACCCCTCGGTGCTCTCGGGCCTACCGAGCAAGTTCGCGGCAAGGGCGAAGGAGGACACGCTTTGCTATTCGCTCGCCGCGGAGGATGTGGTCCCTCTGCTCGGCCGCCCCTCCAGCCTGCGCTTTCTGACCCGGTCGCTCCTCGCACGGTCCGGGCGCGGCACGGCTGATGAGATCGTGCCGCCCAGCCCGGAGGTGGCGCAGCAGCCCGCCGCCGCGCTGGTGCGTCGCCCGCCGGTCACCGGCAATCCGGACACGACCCTACGGGAGGCCGCCGGCCTGATGGACACTCAGGGCGTCAGCTCGGTCCTGGTCGCGCTCGGGGATGGGGAGTTCGGGATCGTCACCGACAGCGACCTGCGCTCGAAGGTGGTTGCCGGACCGCTCTCGCCCGATGATCCGGTCAGCGCGGCGATGAGCGCGCCCGTGATCGGAGTCGGGGCTGACCAGACCGGCGCGGACGTGATGTTGGCCATGCTCGACCACGACATTCGCCACGTTCCGGTCTTCTCGGCACGGTCGGAAGTGCTCGGCGTGATCGTCGGAATCGACCTGGTCGCCGCCGAGACTCGCTCCCCATTCGTGCTGCGCCGGGCGATCGCCAGGGCCAGGAACAAGGGCGAACTCTCC
>CAVXQO010000025.1:0-107939 GCA_963763985.1 uncultured Solirubrobacterales bacterium
GACCAAGCAGATGAACGACTCCGACAGAAGCATCGGCGAGAAGGATTTCGTCATGGGCGCCGGGATCCTGGGCTTTCTGGCCCTGCTGGCGATCATCATCGAGATCATCTCCTAGCCACCAACATATGCGCCGGCCGGAAGCCGCCGCGAATCAACTGCGCGGCCGGCCACGCCCAACGGGATGTGGCACGACAGCCGCCCATTCGACCCGCGTTTAGCGCGGGTCGAGTGCTTTTCGGGGGGCCCGGCCACTAGCCTGAGCCGAGGTGTGCCGGGAAGTCTGGTCGGCGATCGTCGTCTACGTCGAAACCGCCGGATGGCCTCTCCTGCACCCACAGCTCGAAGTCCGGCCGCGACCGCGCTCGTCGAGGGAGGCAAGGCGCCCTCTTCTTCGCCTTCGCCTTCGCGGTCATGGCAGACCCTGTCTCCTCAGTCGCCTACGCGATCGAGGCCGCGCTCCGTGCGCTGAACGGTCACCTGGACCTGCTGCTGCCGACGATGGCGTCGTGATCGGGATCATCGCGCTGGTCACGCTCAACTACTGGCAGCTCGTCGCGTCCTTCCCGGAGGGCGGGGGTCGCCCGAGGCGGCGGGCAGGGCATTCGGCGAGCAGTGGGCGTTCCTGCCGATCGGAGCCTTGATCGTCGACTTCGCGCTCACCATCGCGATCTCGATCGCCGCTGCTGGCAGCGCGCTGGTCGCGTCGTCCCCGGCACTCGGACCAGCGCGCATCCCACTCGCCCTGGCGCTGATCGCTGCTGGTGGCCGGGTCTGACGTGGTTCGGGCATGGAGGCCGGCTGATCTTCGCGTTGATGACGACCCTCTTCATCGTCGCCGCGATCCCGGTGCTGGCCCTCGGCTGGCTCGATCCCCACACGAGCCCACGGCAGCGCCCCGATCACCGGCTCGGCCAGCCCCGCGCTGGTGGCGGTGATCCTCGCCTTCCCGGTCGCGATGGCGCTCGCGACCGGCACCGAGGCCCCCGCGACCTCGATCGCCCAGCTCGGCCAACTCGACAACCGACGGACGATCGGCGGTTCGGGCGTGGCACGCTCGCGGCTGACGATCGTCATCGTCGGCGCGTTGACGCTGGGGCTGACGGCGCTCGCGGTCCACCTCCACGTCGGAATCCCGCGGCACGACAGCACCCAGATCTCCGAGCTGGCCCGCGCGGCGACCGGCGACGGAGCCTCTTCGCCTTCTTCCAGATCACCAGCGGCGTCCTGCTGCTGGCCGCGGCGGCATCCTCCTTTCAGGCGGGCCCCGGGCTGCTAAGGCGCTCGCCCGAACAGGACCGCGGGGCGAGGAGGGGCTGCTTGCCGCCTCCGCTCGCCCGCACGAATCAGCCACCACACCCCGGTTATGGCGGTCGGCGTCTACGCGCTGATATCGGCAGCGATCCTGC
Organism: uncultured Solirubrobacterales bacterium; assembly: GCA_963763985.1. Taxonomy (GTDB): domain Bacteria; phylum Actinomycetota; class Thermoleophilia; order Solirubrobacterales; family 70-9; genus DASUPK01. The sequence continues at coordinate 1,407 of CAVXQO010000025.1, forward strand.
TTGCGGCAAGTGGTCAGGAGCAAGAGCTCGTACTCGTCTACGCGGTGGCCGTCTTCGTCAGCTTCCTGGCCGGTCTGCTGGCGATGGCGCGCTTCTCGCGCCGCCAGGGGCGCGTGGCTGCTGGCGACCAACGTCCTCGGCGCGGCGGTCGTGGCATTCACGCTCGTGGTCAACCTCGCTCGCGGCTACCCGCTGCTCGCGATGGCGGGACACGTGTTGGTCGCCCGGTTCTGCACTGGCGGTGGGTGCGCGCGGGCCGGCCCCGGGGGATCGAGGCCGTGGAGCGGACCGCGGAAGCCGACTAGGTACGGCGCCGCTCAGTTGGGATCCAGCGCCTCCGTCGCCCGGACGAACTCGCGCCAGCTCTCGTGCTCGGTCGAGCGCCACTCCTCGTCCCGCTGCGGCTCGACCCGGCGGTCGGCGGGCAGCATCTCGGGCAGGTCGGTGAGCGAGCCGATCACACCCGCGCCGACCGCGCCCAGGGCAGCGGCGCCCAGCACCGTGGCGTCGGCACCCGCCGCCTCGACCGGCGCGCCGATCATGTCGGCCTGGAGCTGAAGCAGCAGCGGCTCGTTGGTCAGGCCGCCGTCGACGCGCAGGGTCTCCACTGGCGAGGTCTCCTTGATCGCGGCGACCACGTCGGCCACCCGCCAGGCGATCCCCTCGAGCGCCGCCCGGGCGACGTTCTCGCGCGTGGTGCCGCCGTAGATCCCCGAGATCACGGCGCGGGCGTTGGGGCGCCACCAGGGCGCGCCGATCCCGGCCAGGCCCGGGAGCACCCGGGCGCCGGCCGAGGTCTCGGCGTCGCGGGCCAGCTTGCTGAGCGCGGGCGGGTTCTCCGCGATGCCGAGCTGATTGCACATCCACTCCAGCATCGCCCCGGCCGCGAAGACGCCGCCGTCGAGCGCGTACTCGACCTTGCCGTCGATGCTCCAGGCGACCGTCGGGAGCAGGCCGCCGGCCGGCTCCGGGACGCCCTCCCCGACATGCGCAAGGACGAAGACGCCGGTGCCGTAGGTCGCCTTCACGCGGCCGGGCTCGACGCAGGCCGCGCCCGCGAGCGCCGCCTGCTGGTCGACCACCTGGCCGCGGAAGGGCAGCTCGACCGGCCAGCTCTCGTGCCGGAGCGTGCCGAGCTCGCCGGCCGTGTCGCGGATCTCCGGCAGCACGTCCATCGGGATGCCGAAGATCTCGCAGAGGCGCTCGTCGAACGCCCCGGGCCTGTCGATCCGCTGCAGCTGGGTCCGCGATGCCGTGGCGGGCTCGGTGGCGAATCCGGCGCCCAGCCGGTCGCAGAGGAACGAGTCGACGGTCCCCATCCGCAGGCGGCCGTCGTCGCGCGCCTTCTTCACCTCGTCGTTGTGCCGCAGCAGCCAGGCCAGCTTCGCGGCCGAGAAGTACGGGTCGAAGGGCAGGCCGCTGAGCTCCTTGACCTCGTCCTCGCGTCGGTGAGCTCGTCGAGGATCTCCTGGGAGCGCTTGTCCTGCCAGACGACGATCGGGCTGAGCGGCTTGCCGGTCTCCGAGTCCCAGGCCAGCACCGATTCGCCCTGGTGGTCGAGCCCGCAGGCGACGACCTCGCCATCGGCTCCCTCGAGCAGCTCGGCCACGGCCTCCGTGACGGCGGCGACCACCTCCTCGCCGTCCTGCTCGACCCACCCCTCCTCGGGATGGCGGTTCACCTTGTCGCGGCGAGCTTCGGCGACCGGCTGCAGCCGCTGGTCGAAGAGCGCGGCCTTGACGCCGGTGGTCCCCTCGTCGATCCCGAGCAACATCCCGTCGCTCATGGGGGACCCTATTTCACCGCGACGATCACGGGGCCCGCTGCAGGATCGACTCGCGCGGCCCAGTCGGCCGGGATGTGAGAGACCGGCCGGGCACGAGGCGGCCCACCCGCCGCTCCACAGCTCGCGGCCATCCTGGCGGACCTGTAGCCGTGCGCGCGGGACGAACTCGCGCGAGCGCAGCAGGAAGCGGTCGCGCGGCGGCGGGTGGCCGGTCGCCAGCAGCAGGTTCGGCGCGACCCAGGCAAGCGGGCGCGTGAGGCGATCCGCAGGTGCGACGGCCACTCGCCGGGGCCCCGCAGGTACGCCGCGACGGCCGGGGCGACGTGGCGGCCGTCGAGGGCGCAGACGTCCGCGGTCTCGGCCGGATGGAGGAGGTTCCCCGCCGCAAAGACGCCGCGACGGGTCGTGCGCAGCGCCGGGTCGATCAGCGGGCCCGCGCGTGCCCCGATCGAGCTCGCAACCGGCCATCACCGCCAGCTCGTGGTCGGGGATCCAGTCCGCGGTGAAGATCACCAGGTCGCACTCGACGGTTCGGGTGCGCCCGGAGTCGAGCTCGGTCAGCTCGACCGACTCCACCCGCTCCGAGCCGTGGATCGCGCTGACGCCGTCCGGGGCCAGACCGGCGCCCGGTAGCGAACCGCGGCGCCCGCCCGGAACGTCCGCAGGGACTGGTGCCGCGGCAGCTCCGTGACCAGTCCGGCGACCGATGCTCCGCCGTGCGCGAGCGTGGCGACCGCCGAGAAGCTGACGTGCTCGGCTCCGACGATCACGGCCCTACGCCCGACCTTCCGGCCCTGCAGGTGAACCAGCTGCTGAAGCGTTGCCGTGGTCATCACGCCGGCGGGCCGCGACCCGGGCACCAGGCGCGCGGATCGAGGGCGCTCGCGGCAACCGGTCGCCAGGACGACCGCGGCGGGGCTCGATCTCCTCCCGGCCTCCCGGCCCGGTCAGCTTCAGCCGGCGGTCGCCCTCCCACTCCGTGACCATCGTCTCGGTCGACGATCTCGACGCCCGCCTGCTCGGCGAGCTGCGCGGTAGCGCTCCGCGTACCGTGGGCCGGAGAGGACCTTCCGCAGATCCCTGCAGCCCGAAGCCGGAGTGGTCGGAGTGACGCGGGATCCCGCCCGCCTCGCGCTCGCGCTCGATCACGGTGACCGGGGAGATGCCGAGCCGGCGCAGCTCGATCGCGGCCGCCAGTCCGGAGGGCCCGCCGCCGACGATGACGGGTCCGTCATCGATCGCCATCGCGGCCTCCCTCCAGCCAGAGCCTCGGCGACCTCGGCGCCGCAGAAGAACCCTGGCAGCGGCCCATCAGTGCTCGCGTCCGGCGGCGTAGCCCGTCCGGGTCGGCGGGCGGAATCGGGCTGCCGAGCGCCGCGTCGATCTCCCCCGGGTGACCCGCTCGCAGAAGCAGACGATCCGGCCGTAGTCGGGATCGCCGGCGATCCGGTCAGCCTCCTGGTACGGGCGCGACCCGAACTCGCCGATGTTCGGCATCCGCAAGTCCCCGCCTCCGGACGGGGCGCCAGATCGAGCCCGGCGTCCGCCAGCGCCTCGCTCACCCACTCGGCGATCGCCAGCGAGCCGGTGATGCCGGTGGACCTGATCCCACCGGCGCAGACGTAGCGCTGCTCGGGATGGGCGGTGAGCTGATAGTCGCGGTGCTCGGTCGCCGCGCGGAGCCCGACGTAGGTGGCGGTCACCTCGTGCTCGCTCGAGCTCGGGCAGGATCCGCGCGCCGGCCTCCATCAGGGACGCCAGGCCGGTCGCGGTGGTCGAGCGGTCCGTCTTGTCCTCGACGTCGTCGGCGGTCGGCCCGAGCAGGACGTTGCCGTAGACCGTCGGCGAGACCAGCACGCCCTTGGTCTTCTCCGTGGGGACCGGCAGCAGGACGTGGTTGAGCAAGCCCCGGGCGAGCTTGTCGAAGACGATCAGCTCCCCGCGCCTCGGCGTGACGCGGAACTCGGAGTGGCCGAGCATCGCGTCGACCTCGTCGCTGCGCAGCCCGGCGGCGTTGACCAGGTCTCGGCGCGGACCGGGCCCCTCGCCGTCTCGATCTCGTGGCCGCCGCCGCTCGGCGAACGCCGGAGACCGCGGCGTTCATGACGAGCTCGCAGCCGGCGCCAGCGCCTCGGTGGCGTAGGCGAGGGTGGCGGTGAACGGGCAGACGATCCCCTCGCCCGGGATCTCCAGAGCGCCCCTCCGCCCCGGGGCCGATGTTGGGCTCGCGCGCGTAGAGCTCCTCGAGGTCGACCCGCCGGGCGTCCTCGTAGCCGTTCTCCCGGGCGTTCGCCTCGACCCCGGCAAGCGCCTCGCGCTGCTCGCCGCTCCAGGCGATCATCAGCGCGCCGAGCTTCGCCGTCGGGATACCGACCTCGGCCGCGTACTCGGTGAGCAGCTCGTAGCCGCGCGCGACGAGGCCCGACTCGATCGTTCCCGGCTTGGCATCGAAGCCGGTGTGCAGGATCGCCGTGTTCGCCTTGCTGGTGCCGGCGCCGACGTCGGGCCCGGCCTCGATCAGGATGCAGCTCGCTCCCCGGAGGCTCAGCTCCCGCGCGACCGCACAGCCGACGGCGCCCGCGCCGACGATCGCGACATCGAATGGGCCTTCCGGGGCCGGTGTCCTTCGCGGATTCATGGCAGCTAAGTTCACCATGATGCCTCGCCCCCTGATCGGAGTCTGCGCAGCCGTCGAGAGACGCGCACTTCGGCGTCTGGAAGGACGAGCCCGCGGTCCTACTGCCCCTCTCCTACGCGCGGGCAATCCACGGCGCGGGCGGGATGGTCGCGATGCTGCCACCCGACCGCCGTGCCACGGAGGATCCGGACGAGCTCCTCGATCGCATCGACGCGCTGGTCCTGGGAGGCGGCGCCGACATCGATCCCGAGAGCCACGGCGCCGAGGCGCATCCGGAGACCGTCGGGACCAATCCGGACCGCGACCGCTTCGAGATCGCGCTGGCGCGAGGCGCGCTGGAGCGTGGCATCCCGCTGCTCGGCGTCTGCCGCGGGATGCAGATCCTCAACATCGCCTGCGGCGGGACGCTCGACCAGCATCTGCCCGACCGGCTCGGCCACGAGCGCCACCGGCCGGTGCCCGGCTCATGGGCCGAGCACGACGTGCGGATAGAGCCGGGATCGCTCGCCGCCCGGGCCGCGGGCACCGAGCGGCTCACCGTGAAGAGCCATCACCACCAGGGCGTCGACGTGATCCCCGAGTCGCTGGCGGCCAGCGCCTGGGCCACCGACGACGAGAGCGTCGAGGCGATCGAATCAGCGAATGGGGCTTTGCCCTCGGCGTGCTCTGGCATCCGGAGGAGGACCCGGCGGACGCGTGATCCCCTCGCTTGTCTCGCGCGCGGCGGGTTAGCGCGCGGGGATCGCGGCTCGGCCGCAGGATCAGGATCTCCCCCGGGACGTTCTCGAGCAGCCAGGCGACGTCATCCGAGCTGAAGCCGTCTCCGTTGGTCGCGCCCGCGGCCACCACCCGGTCGAACTGCTCGTGCTCCAGCAGCAGCCGGAACGCGTGGCGCACGCTGCGGCCGGGCTCGATCCGCGAGTCGACGGGCACGCCCTGCGTGGCGGCGCGCTGCTCGATCGCCTCGAGCATCGGCAGGGCCGCCTCGGCCTGCCTCTTCAACGGCGTATCGAGCTGAACGCTGAGCGGGACGATCGCCAGATAGGCCGGGACGAGGGTCGCGCCCTCGGCGCGCGCGATGCGCAGGGCGGCGTCGAAGGCCGGGGTCGAAAGCTGGTTGCCGACGAACGGGAAGAGAATCCTCGTCGCAGCCGGCGTGATCGCCGTCTCGGTGCGACGGCGCTTCAACTCGCCGATCAGCAAGTAGCTGGTCGCGACAACCAGCAGGATCGCGAGCGCGATCTCAAGCCCGCTCATTGCTCTGCCTCCTCGCCCCGAAGAGTGCGATCGGCGACCACTCGGAGGTCGACCCCGGGGAGCGCCTCGAGCAGCCTCGTGGGCAGAGCCGGCCGAAACCGGTCCAGGCCTGTCCGGGGACTCGGCGTGCCGATCAGCACGTAGGTGCTGCCCTTCTCCTCGGCGACCTCCTTGACCGTCTGGGCGACGTCATCACCCTCCTCCACCATGAGGTGCGCGCCCAGGACCGCGGCGACCCGGCCGATCGCGTCGAGCTGATTCTGCTCCTCGGGGCTCGGCCTGGTAACCGGGCCGCTTGACCCAGAGGAGATCGAGCTCGGCGCCGAGTCGCTGCGCGGAGCGCCAGGCGCGGCGAACGAGTCGCTGGGCTCGCGGGGTGGGCTTGATCAACGCCAGCAGCCGCTCTCCGACCGCCTGTGTCGCGGCGCTCTCGGCCAGCCGGTCATCGCGCCGGCCTACGGGCTCCTTCTCGAGGCGCTTGGACTCAACCTCCTGCGCCACCTGCCGCAGCGCGACCTCGCGCAGGGCGGCGAGGTTCTCGATCCGGAAGAAGTTGTTGAGCGCGGAGTCGATTCGCTCGGACGGGTAGATCTTGCCCTCGCGCAGCCGCGCCAGCAGCGCCTCGGGAGTGAGGTCCATGAGAACGATCTCGTCGGCCGTGTTGAGACCGCATCGGGCATGGTTTCCCGTACCCGGACTCCGGTCAGCTCGCAGATGCTGTCGTTGAGGCTCTCGAGGTGCTGGACGTTGACCGTCGAATAGACGTCGATGCCGGCGTCGAGCACGTCCTCGACGTCCTCGTAGCGCTTCTCGTGCTCCAGCCCCGGGGCGTTCGTGTGCGCGAGCTCGTCGATCAGCGCGAGATCGGGCGCCGCCCGATGATCCCCGGCAGGTCCATCTCCTCGAGGACCGTGTCCCGGTAGGGAGACCCGGCGGCGGGGCACGAACTCGAGGTCGTCCCGCCTGTCCACGGTCTCCGTCGCGCCCGTGCGGCTCCAGATATCCGACCACAACGTCGCGTCCGGCCTCGGCCTCGGCTCGGCCCTCTTGAAGCATCCGGTAGGTCTTGCCGACCCCGGCGGCCATCCCCAGGAAGACCTTGAGGCTGCCGCGCTCGACGCCGGCGGTGCCGGACGGCCCACCGCTCTCTCCGTCGGCTCGGCCATCGTCACCAAGTTTCCTCCCGTCCCTCCAGGGCGTCGACGATCGCTCGTCCACCTGCGCAGCAGGTCTCCCGGTGCATGCGGTACGTAGAGAGGGCTGTCACCCTCGGTGAGCAGCAGCTGGGCCCTGGCCACGCCGCGTGAGTAGATCGGCTCGTCGGTCTCGAGGAGGGCCGCCACCCTCGCCAGGGGAAACCTGGCCACCCGCCAGCTCGCCGCGGTGCGGGGGGACCGCCGAGGAGGGTCCGCGCCGCGCCGGCGCGCTCGAGCAGCCTGCGGATGGGCGCGCCAACGCGTGGCGGTTCCTCGGCTGGTCAGCCAGACCGCCCGCGGCGAGCGCCGCCGAGGAGCGGGATCAGCGCCGCCGGCGAGCGCGCGATCGAGGGACCTACCGGGCAGCCTGGCCCACGCTCTGACGAGGGGCCCGGGCGCGCGCGCCCGGCGGGCAGCCATCGCCCATCTCCGGCGACCAGGTCGATGCCGGCGAGCTGGCGGCTCATCAGGCTCCCAGCATCCCGTGGACGACCAGGTCGACCAGCTTGATCCCGATGAACGGCGCGATCACTCCCGCCCAGCCCGTAGATGAAGAGGTTGCGCCGCAGCAGCGCGCTCGCACCCGCCGGCCGGTAGCGGACCCCGCGCAGCGCCAGCGGGATCAGCAGCGGGATCAGCAGCGCGTTGAAGACGATCGCCGAGATGATCGCCGACTCCGGCGTGCCCAGATCCATGATGTTGAGCTTGTTCAGCGGCCCATCGCCGCCGTTGTCGCGTAGGTCGCGGCGAAGATCGCGGGCAGGATCGCGAAGTACTTGGCGACGTCGTTGGCGATCGAGAAGGTGGTCAGGGCGCCGCGGGTGATCAGCAGCTGCTTGCCGACCTCGACGATCTCGATCAGCTTCGTCGGGTTGGAGTCGAGGTCCACCATGTTCCCCGCCTCGCGCGCCGCCTGGGTGCCGGTGTTCATCGTCGACCCCGACGTCCGCCTGGGCCAGCGCGGGCGCGTCGTTCGTGCCGTCGCCGGTCATCGCGATCATCCGCCCGCCCGCCTGCTGCTCCTTGATCAGCTCGAGCTTCTTCTCGGGCGTCGCCTCGGCCAGGTAGTCGTCCACGCCCGACTCGTCGGCGATCTTCGCCGCGGTCAGCTTGTTGTCGCCCGTGATCATCACGGTGCGGATGCCCATCGACTCGCAGCTGGTCGAAGCGGTGGGTCATCCCCTCCTTGACCACGTCCTTGAGGTAGACGACGCCGAGGACCTGGCTGTCCTGCGCGACGGCCAGCGGGGTGCCGCCCTCGCGGCCGACCCGGTCGAGCTCGCGCTGGAGCTCGGGCGGGGCCGTGCCCCCCTCGGCCTCGACGAAGTCGATGATCGCGTCGCCGGCGCCCTTGCGCAGGCGGCGGCCGTTGACGTCGACGCCGCTCATCCGGGTCTCGGCGGTGAACGGGACGAAGTTCGCCTCATGCGAGGACATCTCGTGCTCGCGGATGCCGTACTTCTTCGCGAGGACGACGATCGAGCGGCCCTCCGGGGTCTCGTCGGCCAGCGAGGACATCTGGGCCGCCTCGGCCAGCTCCGCCTCGGGCACGCCCGGCATCGGCACGAACTCGGTGGCCTCGCGGTTGCCGAGGGTGATCGTGCCGGTCTTGTCGAGCAGAAGGACGTCGACGTCACCCGAGGCCTCGACGGCGCGGCCCGAAAGCGCGAGCACGTTGCGGCGGACCAGCCGGTCCATCCCGGCGATCCCGATCGCCGAGAGCAGCGCCCCGATCGTCGTCGGGATCAGGGCGACCAGCAGGGCGATCAGGGTGGCGACCGAGGCGTCGGTCTTCGAGAACTCCGCCATCGGGCGCAGCGCGACGACGACCACGAGGAAGATGATCGTCAAGCCCGAGAGCAGGATGTTGAGGGCGATCTCGTTCGGCGTCTTGCGGCGCTCGGCGCCTTCGACCAGGGCGATCATGCGGTCGAGGAAGCTCTTGCCCGGCTCCTGCGTGATCTCGACCACGATCCGGTCCGAGAGCACGCGCGTGCCGCCGGTCACCGCGCTGCGGTCGCCGCCGGCCTCGCGGATCACGGGTGCCGACTCGCCGGTGATCGCGGACTCGTCGACCGAGGCGATCCCCTCGATCACGGTGCCGTCGCCCGGGATCACCTCGCCCGCGGTGACGACCACGGTGTCGCCGCGCTGGAGCTCGGATGCGGGGATCTCGCGGCCGTCCTTCAGGTGCGCGACCGTCTCGGTGCGGGCGGCCCGCAGCGCATCGGCCTGAGCCTTGCCGCGGCCCTCGGCCAGCGCCTCGGCCAGGTTGGCGAACACCACCGTCAGCCACAGCCAGAGCGCGACCGTGAAGGTGAACCAGGCGGCTCGTCGCCGCCGCCGAGCGGCTTGCCGCCAAAGGCCTGGATCAGCCAGCCGATCGTCGTGATCAGCGCACCGACCTCGACCACGAACATCACCGGATTGTGGATCTGGTGGCGGGGATTCAGCTTCCGCAGCTCCCCCAGAGCGCGGGCACCAGCAAGGCGCGGTCGAACATGGAGGATCGGTTGCGGTCTTCGGTCACTGCGGTGACTCCTTGTCGAGGGCGATGTTGAGCTCGAGCACGTTCACGCCGGGCTCGCCAAGCACGCCGAGGGCGCGGCCGTCGGTGTGGTCGTCGATCAGCTGGTTGACCCGGTCGAGCGGGAGGCCGCGGACCTTCGAGATCCGGTGGGCCTGGATCCGGGCGTTCGCCTGAGAGATGTGCGGGTCGACGCCGGACGCGGAGGAGGTCACCGCGTCGACCGGGATTGTCCCTGCGGGTCAGGCCGGGGTCATAGGGCCGCTCCAGGGCCAGGTAGTCCCGGATGTAGCCCTTGAACTCCTGCATCAGCTCCTTGTTGTTCGGCCCGAGGTTGTTGAAGAAGGTGGTGTCGCCGCTGTAGGTGGTCACCGAGGGGCGCGGCTGGAAGTACTTCGGGTCCGGCGTCTTGATCTGCTTCTTGCCGAACTTGCCGCGCTGCCCTTGGGGATCGCGTGCCGGATCGTGAAGCTCTGGCCGATCAGCTTCGAGCCCACGGTTCGCCCGTGGAGCTTCACCTGGCTGCCGTCCGAGGCGTTCGGGAAGAGCACCTGGGAGACGCCCGTGGCGATCAGCGGGTAGGCGAGGCCGAAGAGCAGCGTGAAGGCCACCGCGGCGACGATCGAGGCTGTCAGGTCACGCTCATCGTCAGGTGGGGAAGCCGAGTTGGTTGGTGAGGCCCTGGACGACCGGGCCGAGCAGCAGGGCGGGGAAGAAGGTGAGGGCGGCGACGATCACGATCACCGCGAGCAGCAGGACGACGAAGGTCGGGGTAGTCGGTCCGGAAGGTCCCCGGGCCCGCCGGGACCACCCGCTTCACCGAGAGCGAGCCGGCGATCGCCAGCGCCGCGAGCAGCGGGATGAAGCGGCCCCCGAGCATCGAGAGCCCGCCGAGCAGGTCGGCGAAGGTGATGCCGTAGGAGCCGACGTTGCCCGGCGCGTTCGGCTGGACGAATCCGGTGTAGCCGGCGAAGGCCGAGCCGTTGTTGTTGGCCTGGGAGGTGTAGGCGTAGAGCGTCTCGGAGAAGCCCTGCGGCCCCGGGTTGAAGATCGAGGGCGTCCCGTACTTGCTCGAGATCGCGATCCGGTGGCGACCAGGACGACCAGCGGCACGAACAGCACCCCGATCAGGACGAGCTTGACCTCGCGGGCCTCGACCTTCTTGCCCAGGTACTCGGGCGTCCTGCCCGACCATCAGCCCGGCTATGAACACCGCCAGCAGGACCATCAGCAGCATCCCGTACAGCCCCGAGCCGACCCCGCCGAAGATCACCTCCCCGGTCATCATGTTGGTCAGCGGGACGAGGCCGCCGATGCCGGTGTAGGAGTCGTGGGCGGAGTTGACGGAGCCGTTCGAGGCGTCGGTCGTGATGTTCGCCCACTCGGCGCTGTCGGCGATCCCGAAGCGCTGCTCCTTGCCCTCGAGGTTGCCGCCAGTGGTGCCATCGGCGACAGCGGTGTGCTCGCCGGCGACGTGCTGTGCGGGGGATCCGTTCTGCTCGGCGGCGTAGGCGACCCCGAACAGCGCTGACGACGAAGACGACGCATCGTCGCGTAGAGGGCCCAGCCCTGGCGGCGGTTGCCGACCATGCGGCCGAACTGCGCGGTGGCCGCGGCCGGGATCAGGAGGATGAAGATCATCTCGACGAAGTTCGAGAACTGCGTCGGGTTCTCGAATGGCAAGGAGCTGTTGACGTTGAAGAAGCCGCCGCCGTTGGTTCCCAGCTGCTTGATCGCGATCTGCGAGGCGGCGGGGCCCATCGCAGCGTCTGGTCGAGGCCGCCGAGCCCGTGGACGTTACGTAGCCGCCGAGCGACTGGATCACGCCCTGGGAGACGAGGATCAGCGTCCCTACGGCGGCCAGCGGCAGGAGGATGTAGAGCAGCGTGCGGGTGACGTCACGCCAGAAGTTGCCGAGCTCCTTGACGCCGCGGCTGGCGAAGCCGCGGATCACCGCCGCGAGCACGGCCATGCCGACGGCGGCCGAGACGAAGTTCTGGACCGCCAGCCCGGCCATCTGCGAGAAGTAGGTCATCGTCGTCTCGCCGCCGTAGTACTGCCAGTTCGTGTTGCTGATGAACGAGGAGGTCGTGTTGAAGGTCACGTCCCACGGCGCCGAGTGGAATCCCTCCGGGTTGAACGGGTGGATGCCCTGCGTCGCAGGATCACGTAGAGGACGAGCCAGAAGACGAAGCTGAAGACGATCGTCGTCTTGCCGTAGGCCTTCCAGTCCTGCTCCGTGCGCGCGGCGGGACCGATCAGCCGGTAGATCAGGCGCTCCAGCCAGCCGAGCGGGCGCTCGAGCATCAGCCGCTCGCCCTGATAGACCCGCGCCATGTAGCCGCCGAGCACCGGCACCAGCGCGGTGAGCACGGCGAAATAGATCGCCAGCTGCAGCCAGCCGTTGACGGTCACAGGTTCTCGCCCCGCAGCAGCGCGTAGAGGAGGTAGACGAAGAGCAGGACCGAGACGACCAGCATCGATCCCTCCGCGAAGCTCATACGCGGTCCAGTCCGTCGATCGCGAAGTAGAGCGACGACGAACACGACCAGGCGATCGCGATGGAGATCAGGTCCATGACCGGAGGATCGCCCCGGCCACGTGAAGGCCCCGTTTAGGTTTGGGCGGGGCCCATCAAGATCGTGTGAAGATCAGTGCGCCGAAGCGGTATCCGACGCCCGGATCGGTGCGGATGTAGCGCGGGCCGTCGGCAGGTTCGATCTTCCGCCGCAGGTTCGCGATGTGCGTCCGCAGGGTCTGGGTGTCCTCCTCCCAGCCGGGCCCCCAGACCTCCGTGAGCAGCGCCCGGTGCGTCATCAGCCGGCCTCGGTTCCGCGCCAGCGTCCCCAGGAGCCGGAACTCGATCGGGGTGAGGTGGATCTCCTCGCCGTCGCGCGTGACGCGTGTGGCCGGCCAGGTCGATGACCAGGCCGTCCACGGTGATCGCCGGCTCATCCGCTGCTCCCCGGCGCGCCGCAGCGCGGCGTTCAGCCGAGCGACCAGCTCTCGGGGGCCGAACGGCTTGGTGACGTAGTCGTCGGCGCCCGCCTCGAGCGCCCGCACCTTCTGCTCCTCCTCCCCCACCGCCGAGAGGACCAGGATGGGCATCTCGCTCCAGGAGCGGATGCTGCGGCAGACCTCCACCCCGTCGCCGTCAGGGAGCAGCAGGTCGATGATCGCGGCGTCGGGTGGCTTCACCGATGCCGCATCGAGAGCCTCTGCTGCATCGGCGGTCTCGACCACCTCGAAGCCCGCGTCCTTGAGGACGACCCGCAGCGCCCGGCGGATCTGCATCTCGTCGTCGCAGACGAGGACCCGCTGGCTCATCGTCCCGCGGGCGCGGGAGAGAGCGGCTCGGGGCTCGTCCACCTGCGTCGCACCGAGCGGGAACTCGACCACGAAGGTCGTGCCCTGCCCGGGCAGCGATTCGACCGAGACCTGCGCCCCCGTTCGCCTCGACGAAGCCTTTGACGATGGCCAGCCCAAGCCCGGCGCCGGTGTGGGACGGGTCGTCGCGCCCCTGGTAGAAGGCCTCGAAGATTCGCCCCAGGTCCCGATCGGGGATACCCGGGCCGCGATCGACGACCCGGATCACCAGGCGGCCCGAGACCTCGCGAGCGCGAACCGAGACCCGCTCGCCGCCCGAGTACCTCGCCGCGTTCGAGAGCAGGTTGACGAAGACGCGCTCGAGCTGGGCGGCGTCCGCCCTGATGAATGGCAGGCGGTCGTCGATCGAGAGCTGGAAGCGGTCCGGATCGAGGCCGAGGTCGTCGATGGCCGCCTCGACGACCTCCTCGATCGAGACCCAGTCCCGTGAGGGCTCGGCGGTACCGGTGCGCAGCCGGGACAGGTCGAGCAGGTTGTCGACCAGGGTCGCGAGTCGATCGGAGTCGTCGATGATCGCCTCTCGGAGGTCCGCGCGATCCCCCTCCTCGATGGTCGGCGAGGTCGAGCGCCTCGGCCGCGGCGCGGATCGCGGTGATCGGCGTGCGGAGGTCGTGTGAGACGGTCCGCAGCAGGGCCGTCTTGATCTCGTCGCTTCGGCGAAGCGCCTCCGTCTCGACCGTCCCCTTCAACAGAACCTCGCGGTCGATGGCCGCGGCGAGCAAGGCCTCGAGGCCCGGCACCAGGCGCTCGCGGAGCCGGGCCAGGTTGTCGGGGTCGATGCCGGCCGGGAGTACCAGCGTGCCCAGCCGACGTCCGTCGCGAGAGAGCGGGACGGACAGCCGCCCGGGCCGGTCGGCGACCTCGCCACGTTGCAGCGATGCTGAGGGCAGCTGCAGCGCGCTGGCGATGCGCTCCGCGGCGACTGGCAGGGCGGCGTCGAGGCTGGTCCCGCCGAGCAGGACGCGGGCCAACTCCGCCATCAGGTCCGCCTCGCTGCCGCCTGGCCTCCGCGTCCTGGGCCCTGGCCCTCGCCAGCTCGGCCAGCGAGCTCGCGACGGTCGCCGCTGCAAGGAAGACGGCCGAGGGCGACCCAGTTCTCGCCGTGAGCGATCGTCAATCGGCCGGTCGGCGGGATGTGAAAGAAGTTGAAGGCCAGGGCGCTGAGAAGCGCCGTGAGCAGCCCCAGCCGCAGCCCCCAGAAGGTGGAGACGAGCAGCACGGCAAGCAGATAGACGACTCCGAGTGAGACCGCCGGGGCGACGCTCCGCAGCGCGTAAACGACGAGGGTGCGTGAGCGCGACGGCCACGAACGCGACCAGAACGCCGAGGGCGCGGGATCGAGGCGGCTCGCGCAGCAGGAGCGGTGTGCTCAGCTCCATCTCGTCCTCAAGTATGGCCTGCCCACCACACGGGACGTGGGCCGCGCCTGCCCCGGGCGTATATTCGGCAGGCTGTCATGGCTCGACGTATCCCCAGGGACGAATCGCTGGCGCGCGTCCACGGCGTGGGCGCGCTCTTCTCGGCTGCCTACGGCAACGTGGGCTCGTCGATCTACTACGCCCTCGGCGTCACCGCCGCCTTCGCCCTCGGCCTGACGCCGGTCGCATTCGTGATCGCCGGGCTGATCTTCATGGCCACCGCGGCGACCTACGCCGAGGCGACCGTGATGTTCCCCGAGGCCGGCGGCTCGTCCAGCTTCGCGCGCCACGCCTTCAACGAGCTGGTCAGCTTCTTCGCGGCCTGGGGCCAGATGCTCAACTACATCATCACGGTCGCGATCTCGGCCTTCTTCGTCCCGCACTACCTGGCCGTGTTCTGGCCCTGGCTGGGGGACTCGCCCGGGGACATCATCGGCGGCGTCGCGGTGATCGTCTTCCTCGCCGCGCTCAACGTGAAGGGCACGCAGGAGTCGACCCGCCTCAACCTGATTCTCGCGATCGCCGACCTCTGCACCCAGGTCATCCTGGTGGGTATCGGGCTGGTCCTGGTCTTCAGCCCGAGCATCCTGGTCGACAACGTCCACCTCGGCGTCGCGCCGAGCTGGGGCGACTTCCTGCTCGGCATCGCGGTCGGGATGATCGCCTACACCGGGATCGAGACGATCTCGAACATGTCGGAGGAGGCAAAGGACGCCTCGAAGACGATCCCGAGGGGGTCGGGCTGACCGTCATCGCCGTTCTCGGCCTCTACGCGCTCCTGCCGCTGATCGCGCTCTCGGCGATGCCGGTCCACCACGTCGGCGGCCACTACTCGACCGACCTCGGCACGAAGTTCGCCGACGACCCGGTGCTCGGCATCGTCGAGAACCTCGGCCTGGGCGGTGGCCTCACCAACGTGCTGCGCTACTACGTCGGCGTCCTCGCGGCGGTGATCCTGCTGATCGCGACCAACGCCGCGCTGATCGGCGTCTCCCGGCTGACCTTCTCGATGGGCCACTACCGTCAGCTGCCCGAGCGCCTGCGGCAGGTGCACCCCCGCTACCGCACGCCCTACATGGCGATCCTGGTCTTCTCGGGCATCGCGATCGATCACACTGATCCCGGGCGAGACCGAGCTGCTGGCGACGCTCTACTCGTTCGGCGCGATGCTCTCCTTCACGATCGCCCACATCTCGGTGATCCGGCTGAGACAGCGCTATCCGGACAAGGAGCGCGAGTGGAAGCCGCCGGGCAACGTGCGGGTGTTCGGCTTCGACCTGCCGCTCACCGCCGTCTTCGGCGGTTTCGGCACCTTCGCCGCCTGGATCGTGGTGATGGCGCTCAACCCGCGCACCCTGGTGATCGGCGCGATCTGGATGGCCCTGGGGATCACGATCTACCTGCTCTACCGCCGCTCGCAGGGACTCTCCCCCTCCCAGACCCACAAGGTCCTCCTGCCGGAGCCGCTGGGCGTCGAGGAGGTCGAGTACAAGAGCGTCCTGGTGGCCTTCGAGGACGACGAGCCGTTCTCCGAGCAGACGATGGTCACCGCGGTCAAGCTCGCCGCAAAGCGCCGCCGGGCGATCCACGTGATCTCGGTCGTCACCGTGCCCAGCCACCTTCCGCTGGACGCCTCGCTGGGAGACCTGGAGGAGGCGGCCCAATCGAAGATCGAGCAGGCCAAGCTGATCGGCGGGCTGCGCGTCAGCGGCCACGTCCACCGCGTCCGGCCGAACCAGGCCGGTCACTCGATCGCGGAGGAGGCCCGGGAGCTGAAGGCGAGCGCGCTCGTCATGGGGCTTCGCTACCGAAACGGCGCGCCGCTCTACGGCAAGGCGCTGCAGACGGTGCTCGCCGAGCGGCCCACGCGGGTGATCGTCGTCGGGGAGCCTGAGCGGGCCCGCGAGGCCGCTGGGCTCGCCCACCGTTGGCGCGTGGCGGAGCCCAGATCGCGGTCACGTAGCGGCCGCGCCGCATAGTCGTGGCCGCCGCCCTGAGGCAGCGGCCTGGGTCAGCCCCGCTCGAACATGCGGCGGCGCTCGTAGTCCGTCACGACCTTGTCGAACAGGCCCTGCTCGAGCTGGCCGTAGTTGAGGTAGTGCTTGTGGACGGCGTCGCCGAACGCCTTCTTCGCGAAGTCCGACTTCTCCCAGAGGCCGACCGCCTCGCGGAGGGATGCGGGGAAGGCCTCGGCCTCCCCGGCCTCATAGGCGTTGCCCTTGAGCTCCGGGCCGGGATCCGTCTGGTTCTCGATGCCGTCGAGCCCGGCGGCGAGGAGGGCGGCAAACGCCAGATAGGGGTTCGCATCCGCCCCGGGGATCCGGCACTCGACCCGCCGCGACTGCCCGTGGCCGACGACGCGGAATCCGCAGGTGCGGTTGTCGCGGCCCCATGAGACCGAGGTGGGCGCCCAGCTCTCGGCGGCATAGCGCTTGTAGGAGTTGATCGCCGGCGCCACGAACAGCGCCAGCTCGCGGACGTGGTTTCGCATCCCGCCGAGGAAGTGCCGGAAGGTGTCGGTCTCCTCCCCCTTGCCGTCGACGAAGGCGCTCTTGCCGTCCTCGCCGACCAGGCTCTGATGGATGTGGCAGGAGCTCCCGATGTCGTCCTCGGACGGTTTCGCCATGAAGCTCGCCGAGATCTCGTTCAGGAAGGCGATCTCCTTGACGCCGTTCTTGTAGATCGTGTGGCGGTCGGCGGCGGTGACGGCGTCCGCGTAGCGGAAGTTGACCTCGTGCTGCCCGTACCAGGCCTCGCCCTTGGAGAACTCGACCGGGATCCCGGCGCCCATCATGCCGCGGCGGATCGGCCCCAGGTACGCCTCGTCCATCGTCGTGGCGAGGATGTGGTAATCGAGGATGTAGGGGATCGTCGGGGTGAGGTCCTTGTAGCCCTTCTCCCACGCCTCCGCGTAGCTCTCCTTGTAGAGGTAGAACTCGAGCTCGGAGGCGGCGTACGGAGTGAAGCCCATCTCCTGCGCCCGCTCGTAGACGGCGATCAGGATCTGCCGCGGGGAGGCGACCACGGGCGAGCCGTCGTGGTTGACGACGTCCGCCAGCACCAGTGCGGTGCGGTCGAGCCAGGGGATCCGGCGCAGCGTCGACATGTCGGGCTGGATCCCGAAGTCCCCATAGCCGTCCTCCCAGTTCGCCATCTCGTAGCCGGGGAGGGGCTCCATGTCCATGTCGAGCGCCAGCAGGTAGTTGCAGCCCTCGACGCCGTGGCCGGTCACCTCGTCGAGGAAGTACTCGATCTCGATCCGCTTGCCGAAGAGCCGCCCCTGCATGTCCGTGAAGGCGGTGACGATCGTGTCGATCGTCCCGTCCTCGCCGGCCTTGCGGAGATCGTCGAGCGTGAGCATGCCGCGGGTGCCGCCGGGGCCACCGGGTCTGGGGGCAGCTTCCTTGCTCTTCTCCCCTGATGCCACGGGCGGACCCTATATCGTCGGCACGTGGCGAGCAAGGACGCGATCGAGGTCATCGAGCCGGCCACCGAGCAGGTGATGGCGGAGCTGCCCCGCGCCGGCAAGGAGGAGACCGACGCGGCGATCGAACGCGCGAAGTGCGGCATTTCCCGGCCTGGCGCGCGATGGCGCCCGGCGACCGCTCGGCCCTGCTCCACACGCTCACCGACGCGATCGCCCACCGAGCCGAGGACCTCGCCCAGCTCGAGGCGCGCAACGCGGGCAAGCCGATCTCCGACGCCCGCGGCGAGATCGGGATGGTCGTCGAGACCTTCCGCTACTACGCCGGGGCGCCCGAGCGGCTCACCGGCAAGACGATCCCCGTCTCCGGCGGCGTCGACATGACCTTCCGCGAGCCGCTCGGCGTGGTCGGGCTGATCACGCCATGGAACTTCCCGCTCACGATCGCCTCCTGGAAGGTGGCCCCGGCGCTCGCCGCCGGCAACACGATCGTGCTGAAGCCCGCCGAGCTGACCCCGCTGACGGCGATCGAGCTCGAGAGGATCGCCCTGGAGGCCGGCGTGCCCGAGGGAGTGCTGAACGTCGTCGCCGGGCCGGGGAGCGTCTGCGGGCGGCGGCTGGTCGAGCACCCGGACGTCGCCAAGGTCGCCTTCACCGGCTCGACCGAGGTCGGTCGCGGGATCGCCGAGGGCGCGGCCGCGACCATCAAGCGGGTCACGCTGGAGCTCGGCGGCAAGAGCGCCAACGTGATCTTCGCCGATGCGGACCTCACGGCCGCGGCGTGCCTCCGCACCGATCGCGGTCTTCGGCAACGCCGGGCAGGACTGCTGCGCGCGCTCCCGGATCCTGGTCGAGCGCCCGGCGATGGACGAGTTCATGTCCGCCCTGGAGGCCGAGGTGAAGGCGATCAAGGTCGGCGATCCGCTCTCCGAGGCGACCCAGATGGGACCGCTGATCTCGGCCGACCAGCTCCACACCGTCTCCTCCTACGTCAACGGCGACGCGCCGGTCGCCTTCCGCGGCTCCATCCCGGACGGACCCGGCTACTGGTTCCCGCCGACGGTGCTGGCCCCGGTCTCCAACGACGACCGGCCGGCCCGCGAGGAGATCTTCGGCCCGGTCGCCTGCGTGATCCCGTTCGACGACGAGGCCGAGGCCATCCGGATCGCCAACGACACCATCTACGGGCTGTCCGGCTCGGTCTGGACCCGCGACGGGGCGAAGGCGCTTCGCGTCGCCCGCGCGATGGAGACCGGGCGTGATCTCGATCAACTCGAACACCTCGGTGCGGGTCTCGACGCCGTTCGGCGGCTTCAAGCAGTCCGGCGTCGGCCGTGAGCTGGGCCCCGACGCGCTCGATGCCTACAGCGAGGTCAAGAACGTCTACTACGCCGACGGAGGGGATGATGCGGACGCCTCGATGGGAAGGTCTGCGTGATCACCGGCGCCGCCAGCGGGATCGGGGCCGAGACGGCTCGGCTGTTCGCCGAGGAGGGCGCCCGGGTCGTCGGGCGTCGACCTGGCCGAGGGCGCCGAGGGCGAGCTGGCGCTCCAGGCCGACGTCGCCGACGAGGACTCCGTCCGCGAGATGTACGCGAAGGCGGCGGAGCAGATGGGCCGCATCGACGTCCTCTTCAACAACGCCGGGATCAGCCCCGACGACGACGTCTCGGTGCTCGACACCTCGCTGGAGGCCTGGCAGCGCGTCCAGGACGTCAACCTGAAGTCGGTCTTCCTCTGCTGCAAGCACGGCATCCCCCACCTGCTCGAGTCGGGCGGCGGCTCGGTGATCAACACCGCCTCGTTCGTCGCGGTGATGGGCGCCGCCACCTCGCAGATCTCCTACACAGCGTCGAAGGGCGGCGTGCTGGCGCTCTCCCGCGAGCTGGGAGTGGAGTTCGGCAAGCGCGGCGTTCGCGTCAACGCCCTCTGCCCCGGGCCCGTCAACACGCCCTTGCTCCAGGAGCTCTTCGCCAAGGACCCCGAGAAGGCCGCCCGCCGGCTGGTCCACCTGCCGATGGGGCGCTTCGCCGAGGCCAGGGAGATCGCGCAGGGCGCCCTCTTCCTGGCGAGCGACGACAGCTCCTACGTGACGGCCTCGACCTTCCTGGTCGACGGCGGCCTCTCCGGCGCGTACGTCACGCCCGAATAGCCAGGGTGTCGAGGAACCGGCCGCAGAGCTCGCGCCCGAGCCGGTTCCAGTCCGCGATCTTCTCCCTGGTCTCGGCGCGCAGCGCGTCCGGGTCGATGCCGATCCGCACCGCATCCTCATCCGAGCGGTAGTCGTCGATCCACCTCTCGGCGTCCGCTGCCGTGACCTCGGCGTGGAACTGGATCCCCCAGGCTCGCTCGCCGACCCGGTAGGCCTGCGCGCAGACCGGGCTGCGGGCCAGGATCACCGCCCCGTCGGGCGGCAGCGCCTCGTAGCTGTGCCATTGGAATCCGGTGAAGCGCGGCGCCAGCGGGCCGATCAGCGGGTCGGCGGCGCCGTCGTCGGTGATCTCGACCTCGCACCAGCCGATCTCCGGCTCGCTCGCGCGCCGAGCCGAGCCCCCGGCGGCCTCGGCCAGCAGCTGGCTGCCAAGGCAGACGGCCAGCAGCGGCATCCCGTCGTCGACCATCGCGTCCAGGAAGTCCTTCTCGAAGCGCAGCCAGGGATGGCGATCCTCCTGGTCGGCGTGCATCGCGCCGCCGAAGGTGAGGACCGCGTCGTAGTCGGCGATCTCGAGCCGCGGCCCGCCTCCCCGCTCGGAGAGCCTCCACTCGTCCAGATCCACCCCGCGCTCACGCATCTCCTCGGCGAAGACGCCGGGTCCCGCGTCGGGTTGGTGCACGATGGCGAGCGCCCTCATCGGTGGAATCATTGGGATACTGGCGAATCCCGAGGAGGGTCGGCATGGACGCATCACAGAGCGCGCAGGCGAGTCATCGAGACCGAGGACGGCACCCGGCCCGATCGGTCCCTACTCGCAAGCCGTGGTGGCGAACGGCGTCCTCTACTGCAGCGGCCAGGTGCCGCTCGACCCCGCAGAGCGGCGAGCTGGTCGACGGCGGCATCGCCGAGCAGGCGGCTCGGTGCCTGGAGAGCCTCGAGGCCGTCTGCCGGGGGGCGGGCACCCGGCTCCAGGACGCGGCGCGGATCGGGATCTACCTGACCGACATGGAGGAGTTCCCGAAGGTGAACGACGTGTACGCGACCTTCTTCGAGAAGCCCTTCCCGGTTCGCACGACGGTCGGGGTCGCCGCGCTGCCGAAGGGCGCCCTGGTGGAGATGGACGCCACCGTTCCGCTGGCCACGTGACCGACTCCGTCTCGCTCGAGGACATCGAGCGCGCTCGCGAGGTGGTCGCCGATGTGGTCCGGCGCACCTACGTCTTCGAGTCTCGCTACCTCTCGCGCACAACCGGGGGCACGATCGCTCTCAAGGCCGAGAACCTGCAGCGCACCGGCTCCTTCAAGCTGCGCGGCGCCCTCAACATGATCGCCGGGCTCGACGGAGGCACCAAGGGCGTGGTCGCCGCGAGCGCGGGCAACCACGGCCAGTCGGTCGCGTACGCGGCGCGGGCGCGCGGTCTGGCGGCGACGATCTTCATGCCCGAGCGCGCACCGCTGGCGAAGATCGCAGCCGCCCGGGAGTCGGGCGCCGAGGTCGTCCTGCAAGGGGAGTCGATCGAGGCCTGCGTCGAGGACGCCCGCGAATACGCCGAGTCCGAGGGCCTCGCATTCATCCACCCCTACGACGACCCGGCGGTGATCGCCGGACAGGGAACGATCGGGCTGGAGCTGGTTGAGGAGGTCGAGGATCTCGCCAAGGTGCTGATCCCCATCGGTGGCGGCGGCCTGGCGTCCGGGGTCGCAGCCGCGATCAAGGCCACGCAGCCGACGGTCGAGATCGTCGGGATCCGCTCGCAGTGCGCGC
Organism: uncultured Solirubrobacterales bacterium; assembly: GCA_963763985.1. Classification (GTDB taxonomy): domain Bacteria; phylum Actinomycetota; class Thermoleophilia; order Solirubrobacterales; family 70-9; genus DASUPK01. Next base: position 22,959 of record CAVXQO010000025.1, read on the forward strand.
TCGCCGACGGGATCGCCGTGAAGCAGCCCGGCGAGATCACCGCGCCACTCCTCGAGGACCTGCTCGATGGACAGGTGACGGTGGACGAGAATGCGATCGCCGACGCGATCATGCTGCTGCTCGAGCGGACCAAGCTCGTCGTCGAGGGGGCAGGCGCCGTGGGCGTCGCCGCGCTGATCGGAGAGCAGGTCCAGCCCGCCGCAACGGGCACGACGGTGGTGATCCTCTCGGGCGGCAACATCGACACCGGCGTCCTCGCCGACCTCGCGCGACACCACGAGACCGGGCGCGGCAGGCGGCTGCGGATCTTCACCAAGATCCCCGACGAGCCCGGTTCGCTCGCCGCCCTGCTGACCGCAATCGGTGAGGGCGGCGCCAACCTGATCGACGTGGATCACGTGCGCGAGGGCGTGGGCCTCTCGGTCAGCGAGACCGGCGTGGAGCTGGTGATGGAGACCCGCGGGCCGGAGCACGCCGAGCGCCTGCTCGAGCTGATCAGGGAGCTCGGATATACGCCCGACGTCCTGAGTTGAGCAGGTACAGCATCGCGATCAGCAGGGCCGGCGCGAGCGTCAGGCTGATCGGCTCGCCCTCCTTGATGCCGGAGACGACGATCGCCCCGACCATGTCGCCGGCCAGCACCAGCGCGGCGAGACGTGTACCGCGACCGAGCAGGAGCATCGCCCCTCCCACCACCTCGATGACGCCGATCGCGTAGACGAAGGCATCCGGCGAGGGCAATCCGTAGGTCTCGAACGAGTCGACCTCGGCGCCATGATTGATGAACTTCGCCGCGCCGAACGCGACGAAGATGGCCCCGGAGGCCAGGCGTACGAGCAGCGGCCAGTTGCGCATCCGCCTCCCGGTCCCGGGAGGCCGCCGGTCGTTACGCGATCAGCTCGTAATCGGCCGGGTCCAGGCGCCTCGTCCGGCGCCGGTACTCGAGCGTGAAGCCCGGGCCAGTTGTTGGTGTTCCGGCCGTGCTCGTCGACGTACCAGTTGTTGCAGCCCGTCTGCCAGACCGAGGTGGAGAGGCGGCTCTGCATCTCGCTGTCGAAGGCGCGCTGAACCTCGGGCCGGACCGATAGCCACCCGCCCGTGCGCCGCAATCTCTCGACGGCGTCGGCGATGTAGGCCATCTGGCTCTCGAGCTGGAAGATGATCGAGCCCGACCCGAGGTTGGTGTTGGGCCCGTACATGACGAACAGGTTCGGGAAGCCGGCGACGGTCATCCCCAGGTAGGCGTTCGCCCCTTCGCGCCAGGCCTCGTTCAGGTCGAGCCCGTCCCGGCCGCGGATCTCCATCGGGGCGAGGAACCGCGTGCTCTCGAAGCCCGTCGAGAGGACGATCACGTCGGCCGGGCGCTCGGTGCCGTCCTCCGCCACGACTCCGGTCTTCGTCAGCTCCCGCACACCCTGCGTGACGAGCTCGACGTTGGGCCGCTCGAGGGTCGAGTAGTAGTCGGGCGAGATCAGGACCCGCTTGCAGCCGAGCACGTCGTCAGGGGTCAGGGCGCGCTTCAGCTCCGGGTCCGAGACCTGGTCGTCCAGGTTCCGCTCGAACATCCGGACGCCGACCCGGCCCACCGCCTTGAACTGATTGAAGGCCGCGATGAAGATCTCGAAGAAGAGCCACTGGGTGAAGCGGGCCATCAGCCTCGCCGGGGGGAACCAGCGGAAGAGACGCCTCTCCCATGGCATGTACGGGCGGTCCTTCTTGGGGATCACATATGGCGCGGAGCGCTGGTAGACGTCGACCTGGCCCACCCGTTCGGCGATCGCCGGGACGACCTGGATCGTGCTGGCGCCGGTGCCGATCACGGCCACCCGCTTGCCCTGCAGCTCGACGCCGTGGTCCCAGCGAGCCGTGTGGAAGATCGGGCCCGCAAAGCGCTCCGCGCCCTCGATCCGGGTGGTCGCCGGGCGGCTGAGCTGGCCGCAGGCGGAGACGAGCACGTCCGCCTCGACCGTGCCGTCATCGGTCTCGATCCGCCAGCGACCCGAGTCCTCGTCGAACTCGGCACGCCTGACCTCCGTTCCCAGCCGCAGGCTGGGCCGCAGGCCGTACCGCTCGATGCAGCGCTCGAGATAGTCGAGGATCTCGGGCTGCGGCGAGTAGCGGCGGCTCCAGTCCGGGTTGGGCTCGAACGAGAACGAATAGAGATGCGAAGGGACATCGCAGGCCGCGCCCGGGTAGGTGTTGTCCCGCCAGACGCCGCCGATCCCATCGGCCTTCTCAAGAATGGTCAGCGAGTCGACGCCGGCCTTCTTCAGGGTGATCGCGAGGCCGATGCCCCCGAAGCCCGCCCCGATGATCGCGACGCTGGGTGCCGGCCGGCCGTTGCTCGGGGCGCTCCCTCGCGCCGAGAGGGGCCGGCCCGCCCAGATGTCGTCGAAGGCTCCGGACAGGTCGGCCATCGCCTCGTCCGCCTCCCTGCAGCAGCCCGGCGGCGATCTGAAAGTCGTGCCACATGCCCTCGAAGCGCGTGTAGCCGACGTCGACTCCGGCCGCCCGCGCCCGTTCGGCGAACAGATCGGAGTCGCTCAGCAGGATGTCGTGGGTGCCGACCTGGACGTAGGTCGGCGGCAGGCCGCCGAGGTCGGCCTCGACCGGGGAGAGCTCGGGGTCGAGCGGATCGGCGTCGCCGCGGTAGAGCTCGCCGCCGCGCACGGTCCAGTCGCGGAACAGCCCCACGTCTCGCCGGGCGTTCACGCCCATCGAGGCGCCCGAGCAGGTCAGGTCGAGCCAGCCGTTCAGGACGCACGAGCCCGCCCGGGAGCGGATCGCCCTCGGCGCGCAGCCTGCGCGGCAAGCGCCACGGCCAGCCCGCCGCCAGCGGAGTCCCCGGCGATCACGATCGACTTGGGGTCGATCCCGGAGGCGAGCAGCTCCCGATATGCGGCGATGGCATCCTCCAGAGCCGCCGGATGCTTGTGCTCCGGGCCGAGGCGGTACTCGGGCAGATGCACCGGGGCGCCGGCCGCCAGCGCGATCTGCGCGGCCAGGCCGCGGTGCGTCCGGCGGGACCCCAGAACGTAGGCGCCGCCATGGAGATAGAGGACGGCGCGTGAGCGAACCGCGCCCCCGGACTCGATCCGGTCGCTGGGGACCCCGCCGAGCGAGCCGCTGCTCGATCGAGATCCCCGGCGGGACCCGGCTGATCCTCGCCGCCGCCTCGGTCCAGGCGCGCTGGACGCGGATCGGGATCCAGGTGCGCTGGACCGAGCGCTGCAGCGCGCGGGTCAGCAGTTTGCCACGCGGCCGAGGCAGGTACCGGCTCACGAGACGGGAGAATAGGCTTCCCGCGTGGCATCCCACGAGACGGTCGACCTGACCAGGGACGGGCCCGCGGCCCGGATCCTGCTCAACCGCCCCGACGCCCTGAACGCCTGGAACGAGCAGTTCGGCCGGGACCTGCTCGACGCGGTGAGCACCGTGGCCGCCGACGAGTCGATTCGCGCCGTGCTGATCACCGGCGCCGGCCGTGGCTTCTCCTCGGGGGCGGACCTGAAGGAGCAGCGCGGTGGAGATGAGGGCGGTCTGCCCGACCTGAGCGCCCGCCTCAAGGAGATCTACCACCCGGTCATCACCGCGCTGCGCGAGATGCCGAAGCCGGTCGTCGCCGCCGTCAACGGCCCGGCGGTCGGGATCGGCTGCTCGCTCGCCCTCGCCGCCGACCTGATCGTCGCGGCCGACTCCGCCTACTTCCTGCTCGCCTTCGTCAACATCGGCCTGGTGCCGGACGGCGGGTCGACCGCCTTCCTCCCCGCCCGCGTGGGCTACGCCCGCGCCGCGGAGATGGCGATGCTCGGCGAGCGCGTCCCGGCCCAGCAGGCGCTCGACTGGGGCCTGATCAACCAGGTCGTCGCCGACGACGAGCTCGAGCCGGTCTCCACCGCGCTGCTGGAGCGCCTCGCCAACGGCCCGACGCGCTCCTACGCCGGCGCCAAGCACCTGCTCAACCGCCGCATGTACGCGGACCTCGCCGGCCAGCTCGATGCCGAGGCCGAGGCCCAGCGCGACCAGGGACACAGCAAGGACTTCGTCGAGGGCGTGATCGCCTTCGTCGAGAAGCGCCCGCCGAACTTCACCGGCGGTTAGCGCGATCCTAACCTGGCGGAGGTGCTCTTCCGTCAGATCCTGCATGAGGACCTGAGCTGCGCCTCGTACCTGGTCGGTGACACCGACTCCGGCGTCGCCGCGGTCATCGACCCGCAGTGGTCGATCGAGCCCTACCTGCGGCTGAGCCGCCTGCACGGCGTCCGGATCGAGCACGTCCTGGAGACCCACAATCACGCCGACCACGTCTCGGGCCACGGCAGGCTGGCGCGGGCCACGGGGGCGACGATCCACATCCACGAGCTCGCCGACGCCGAGTACCCGCACGAGTCGTTCGTGGCCGGCTGGCGCCTCGCCCTCGGCGGGGTCGAGATCGAGGCGATCCATACGCCGGGACACCGGCCCGAGCACACCTCCTTCCTGCTCCGCGACGCCGACCGCGGCGGCGACCCCTGGGCGGTGCTGACCGGCGATTCGCTCTTCGTCGGCGACGTCGCGCGGCCGGATCTGGCATCGAGCCCCGCGAGGGCGCGGCCGAGATCTTCCAGTCGCTCCACGAGCGCCTGATGTCCCTCCCCGACGACGTCGAGGTCTGGCCCGGGCACCTGGGCGGCTCGGCCTGCGGCAGCTCCGGGATCGACCACAAGTCGACCTCGACCATCGGCTTCGAGCGGGAGCACAACCGGGCGCTGGGCTTCGAGACCGAGGGCGACTTCGTCGAGGACGCCGTGGCGACGCTTGGCGCCCGTCCGCCCAACGTCGAGCACATCGTCGCCCTCAACCGGGGACCCCTGATCGAGGAGATCGGTACGCCGATCCCGCTGGCGCCGCACGCGGTCGAGGTCGGCATCGCCGAGGGCGCGCTGCTGGTCGACGCCAGGACCAACGAGCAGTTCGACGAGGCCCATGTCCCGGGAGCCATCAGCGCCTCCGCATACGAGACGGGGTTCGCCACCAAGGTGGCCAAGAGTGGTCCCTCCCGACGTCGAGCTGATCGTGGTCGCGGCCTCCGACGGGTACGAGCTCGAGGCCGCCGAGCTGCTCGCCTCCGTCGGCCTCGGCGTCCGCGGATACCTCGAGGGCGGAATGACCGCCTGGCGCTCCGAGGGCCGCCCGGTGCGAACGATCGAGCTGATCGATCCCGATCAGCTTGCCGAGCGGCTGGAGGGCGGCGACCTCGTGGTCCTCGACGTCCGCGACGACGACGAGTTCGCCGACTTTCACATCCCCGGCTCGATCCACCTCCCCTACGGCGAGTTGCCCGGTCGCCAGGGCGAGCTGCCCCGCGACCGGGAGATAGCCGCAATCTGCAGCGGCGGTAAGCGCAGCGGCCTGGCGGCCTCGATCCTCCAGCGCGAGGGGTTCGACCGCGTCCTGCACGTCGCCGACGGCGGCGTCGGCACCTGGCGCTCCAGCGGGCGCCGGGTGGAGAGCTGGCTGAGTCGGCCTACTTCTTCTTCTTCCGCTCTTCACCTTCTCGCCGCCCGACTGCTTCAGGAACGGGATCAGCCGCTTGAAGAACGCGTTCACCTTGGGCTGAGCGCTGTTCGGGTCGTTGTGCGCGTAGGTGGCTGCCGGTTGACGAGCTTCAGGTTCCGGCGGGGGATGTGCGCCGTCAGCGGCCAACGTCTTCGCCGCCGTCAGGACGTTCGGCCCTCCGAGTGCCGCCCCGAAGGCGTAGATCCGGAGCCGCTTGGGCAGCTTCGCCGCGTCGGTCGAATGCACGTCCAGGACCGACTGCGCAGGGTTCGCAACCCCGTCGCCGACCGCGCCCGAGTCGATCGACAGCCGGAGCGGGTGATACCAGGCTGTGCCGTCCAGGTTCTGCAGGCCCCAGCCCGAGAACATGTCCGCCCAGCGCTGGATCGGGGTGATCGCACCGGCGCGCTCCCAGCCGCGCGGGTCGCCGCTCGCGGCCAGGTGCCCTGAGTGGACCTGGGCGGCACGCAGGTTGGGCGGCGAGGTGGCGGCGTCGGTCGAGTAGCCGAATCCAGCTTCGTTGGTCGCGTTGACCCCGGGCGGAGGTTGGAGGTTGGTGGGCAGCAGCGGCCAGCCGGTGAACACCGAGAGGCTGTTGGGCGCCGCCTTCGCACCCGCGGACCCGACCATCCCGAATAGCCCGGCGAGCGGAGCCGGGATGCCGCCGAAGCTGAGCCACGGCGACGAGGTCTGCAGGTCGTTCAGCGAAGTCTGCGCCTGGTCCGCGCTGACCGGGATCGGGCTGCTGGCGCCGTCAATCAGGACGAGACCCGAGAGGTCACGACCGCCTGGGCGCCCGTTGAAGTCCCAGGTGGCATAGGCGGTCGTGATCGAGCCGCCCAGCGAGTGGCCGCCCATGGCGACGTTCCGGCCCTTCCTCCCGGCTGCCTTCACCACCTTGCGGAGATCGCTGATCTCGGTGTTCATCCCCCACTGCCGCGCGAACGGCACCTGCGAGTCCTGCACCGGGTGGAGGTGGTTGGTGATGCTGGGGTTGCTGAGGTAGCCCAGGTAGTAGTTGAAGAGGTCGGTGGCGCTCGCCTTGCCCTGCTTGAGGAGGTTGAGCTCGGACTCGTCCTCGAGGAAGTTCTCGCGGCGCTCCACGGCCCAGACCTGCCAGTTCGGGAGCATCTTCACGATCGACTTCGCGAGCGGCTCGAAGTAGGCCGCGCTCGCCGAGGTCCCGGGGTTGAGAACGAGGACGTTCTTCGCCTTCGGGTCTCCCGTCTTCAGGGCCCCGACCACGTTCAGGTTCGCCGGTGTTCCAGGTGATTGGTACCCCTGCATGACCTTGAACCGGACCTTGGGCGGCTTCGCGCTCGCCGCCGGGACGAGGCTCATCCAAAGCGCTCCGGCCCCGATCGCGACCAGGGCGAGCCGGAAAGGCATCCTCTGCCGAATCTTCATTCCTCTCTCCTCTTCTCTCGCCCCTCACCCTTACTGATACACGCAACACAGAATGTATCGACAAGTCTCGGTCCGCGCCGGAGCCTGCGAGGATCCGCAACTTCCCGGCAGGGAATTTGTTCTCAGCGACCCATGAAGCGAACCGCCCTTCTCGCGATCCTGATCGGACTGCTCGCCGGCCTCGTCATCGCCCCGAGCGCGTTCGGCATCAAGGCGGGCTTCAACGTCGCGACCAAGCGGCTCGAGGCGGCCTACAAGATCGCCCTGTTCGAGCGCCGCTTCAGCTCGGACGGCTGCTATCCGGCACCGCCGCAGCTCGCCAAGGCGATCCACCAGTCCAGCCACCGCAAGGTGGGCGTCGCCCCGAACACCAAGCACCTCGCCCACCTGAACCAGGTCTACGTCCTCAAGCAGGGCACGACCTGCGAGCACCTCCGGATGGCGCTGCGCGCGACCGGGGGCATCTTCGTGCTCGACTCGAAGCAGGGAACGGTCCGCCTCCAGGGGCACAAGGGCGCGGCCACGCCGGGGCTTGCCCGGCCGCTCACCAACCTCAGGCTCGCCGAGCAGGACTTTCAACGTCAGCAAGCCCGACACGGCTCCTCGCCTGCAGACCATCTGTCCCGGGGGGAAGTTCCCGGTCGGCGGCGGCATGACCGTCAGCTCCGCCGACGGACCCGGACGGAGCGGGCATCTACCCGCATTCCTACGAGCGCCTCGGCGCCCAGCGGGGCTGGCACATCAGCGTCGTCGACCTCGACCCGAGCCCTGGCAGCACGATCCCTCGAAGCGTCACCGTTCAGGTCATGTGCGGGTTCGGCGTGATCCCGGCCACTCCGACGCCGCACCGGACGGTCTACCTGCGCCCCGGCGAGACCAAGACGGTCACCGCGCGCTGCCCGAAGGGCCAGTTCCTCGTCTCGGGCGGCTTCCAGCGCACCGACTTCCGCAGCGACGGCGGCGACTACGTCACCGAGTCCCATGCCTCCGGCCCCAAGGCCTGGGTGGTGAGCGGGCACGCGTACGGGACCGGCTCGGGCGAGCTGACCGCGATCGCCTACTGCGCCAGGATGAAGAAGCCGATCCTCACGGAGGTCGCCTCCTCTCCCGCTCCCGTGGCGGCGAGCGGATCCGCGACGACGACCACGCCGGCCTGCCCGGCGGGCAAGCGGCTGATCGCCGGCGGGTTCAGCACGAATGGGTCGACCAACGCGCTGTTCGCGGCCGGCACGTTCAACCCGGATGGCACCTGGTCGGCCAACGCGTACGGGTTCTTCGGCGCGGCCCCGCAGCTGACCGCGTACGGCTACTGCCTGCCGGCGAAGGCCTAAGCCTCCGTCGGAAGCTCCTCCCCGTGTCCGAAGCGGACGTCGGGGAGCACCCGGTCGGCCCAGCGCGGGAGGTACCAGGCCCACGGGCCGAGCAGCCTGAGCAGGACGGGCATCAGCAGCAGCCGGATCAGCATCGCGTCGAGCAGCACGGCGATCCCGAGGATCAGCCCCATCTCCTTCGGCGGCAGCGGCCCGGAGAGCGCGAAGGTGAAGAAGACCGCGACCATCACCGCGCCGGCGGCGAAGATCACGCGCCCGGAATGCGCCAGCCCGCCGACCATCGCCTCCTTGGCGTCATGGGTGCGGTCCCAGTGCTCCCTCGCCGAGGAGAGCAGGAAGACCGTGTAGTCCATCGAGATCGCGAAGATCATCGCGAAGAAGAAGACCGGCCCCCAGGCGTCGAGGAAGCCCTGCGGCTCGAAGCCGAGCAGGGAGTGAAGCGCGCCGTCCTGGAAGATCCACTTCGCCACCCCGAACGCGGCACCGGTGGCGAGCAGGTTGGTGACCACGCCGGCGGCCGCGATCAGCGGCGCCTGCAGCGCGAACAGCAGCAGCACGAAGCCGAGGCCGAGCACCACGCCGATCACGAGCGGCGTCTTGGCGGAGAGCGCCGCCTGCAGGTCGTGGTTCTCGGCGACGGCCCCGCCGACCAGGGTCCCCGCCGGCAGGTCGGACCGCAGCCGGTCGATCGTGCTGCCCGACGGCCGGGTTGGAGGGGTCCTGCCTCGGGATCGCCTGGAGCAGCGCCAGGTTGCCGCCGATCGCTGCGGCGGGCATGACCTGGGCGATGCCCGGATCGCTGCGCGAGCCGACGCCGACGACGGCACGCGCGTCGGCCGCCGGAGCGACGAGCTGCAGCGGCCCGGTCGCGCCCGGGCCGAGCGCCGCCTGCACCTGCTGGTAGCCGACGCGGGAGGAGTCGCCCGAGGGGACGACCTTGATCGACGGCATCGCGGTGTCGAGCTGGGTGACCGGCACGACGAGCACGACGAGGACCGCCAAGGGCGGGGACCCCGTAGCGGAAGCGGGTGCCGCCAGAGCCGCTCGCCCCAGGCCGCGAAGCGAGGCGAGCGATGCTCGCCGGAGTGGACCCAGGGCAGCGAGAGCTTGTCGACCCTGGGGCCGAGCTTGGCGAGCACGGCCGGCAGCAGGGTGAGCGTCGCCGCGAGCACGAAGAGGACGGCCAGCATGATCCCGAGGCTCATCGAGCGGAACGCCGGGCTCGGCACGAGCATCACCGCGCTCAGCGAGATCAGCACCGTGAGCCCGGAGAAGAGCACGGCCTTGCCGGCCGTGTCCATCGTCTGCGCGACCGCCTCCTCCGGCGGCAGCTTCGGAGCCGAAGAAGGCGCCGCGGAACCGATGGACGATGAACAGCGCGTAGTCGATGCCGAGCGCCAGCGCGAACATCAGCGCGAAGTTCATCGCCCAGATCGAGACCGGCATGACCTGGGTGCCGAGGTAGAGCGAGCCGGCGGCGGCGAGCAGGCCGACCATCGTCAGCATCAGCGGCAGGCCGGCGGCGACCAGGGAGCCGAAGGCGACCAGCATGATCGCCAGGGTCACGGGCCAGGAGATGACCTCGGAGCGCAGCATCGCGCTCTTGTTCGCGGCGTTGAAGTCGGACCACATCCCGGCGGCGCCCGTCAGGTGAACCTGGACGCCGTCCCGGCCGAGGGCGCTCGAGCGGGCCCTTCAGGTCGTCGGCGGCGCGGACCATCGCGTTGGCGTCGCGGGCCGCGCCGGCCTGCACGATCGCGGTGTGGCCGTCGGGCGAGATCGAGACGCCCGGCCGGGGCGGGACGACGGCGCGGACGGCCGGATCGGCGCGCAGCGTGCGCTCGACGGCGGCGACCGCCGAGCGAAGGCGGGATCGCCGACGGTCTGCGTCGGCGAGTGGACGACGACCATCAGCCCGTAGCTGGAGAGGCCCGTGGAAGTTGCGGTCGATCAGCTGGCGCGCCTGCACCGACTGCGAGCCGCTCGTCTCCCAGCCGGCGCCTGAGAGGGCCGTCTCGACCCTCGGCGCGAGGAAGCCGAGCCCGAGCGCGACACCGCCCAGCCGATCAGCACGACCCGGAAGTGGGTCGCCGTGTAGCGGCCGAGCCTGCCGATGGGCCCGACCTGACGTCATCTGACGCTCGTCGGTCGGATAGACGACCGAGCGCAGGCCGCAGGCCCGCTTGAGGATCAGCGAGGCCGGGCAGGCGCCGACGATGACGTAGAGCCACTGGTTGACGCCGACGAACGCGGTCAGCAGCAGGAACCACGGCGAGACGAGCGCGGCCAGGGCGACGCTCGACCAGGTCACGGTGCCGGCGAGCGCGAACAGGACGCGCTCGAGCGGCCAGCGCGGCGTGGGTCGGACGGTACATCGTCAGCTGCCTCCCTCGAGCAGCGCGCCGAGCTCGTCGACCTGCGCGGCGCAGCCCGCCGCAGACCTCGTCGCAGAGCGAGAAGACGACCGGATCGGCGATCGAGTAGACGGAGAAGTTGCCCTCCTTGCGGCGGCTCGACGATCCCGGCGCGCAGCAGGACGCCGAGATGCTGGGAGACGTTCTGCTGGGAGGCGCCGGTGGCCTCCTGGAGGTCGCGGACGGTCGTCTCGCCCTCGCGCAGCGCGTCGAGCAGCCTGATCCGCATCGGCTCCCCGAGCACGCGGAAGCGCTCGGCGATCCGCTCCACCAGCGGGGCGGGAAGCGGATGCGGAGATCTGGCGGCCGTCGGTGCTCATGGCCGAGAACAGTAGCACAAGTAAACAGTTGTGTGCTAGTGTAGTTGTCGATGACCATGACGGCAACAACACGACCGCGTCGGCAAGCTCAGGCACGAGGTCGACGTCAACGGGCGGCACACGATCGTCACCGACGAGCCCCTCGGGCTCGGCGGCACCGATGAGGGCCCGGCTCCCCACGAGCTCCTCCCCGCCGCCCTCGCCTCCTGCATCGCGACGATGGTCGCCATGTACGCGGAGCGCCACGATTGGGAAATCGGCGACGCATTCGTCGACGTCGAGTACGACTCCGAATCCGAGCCGCGCCGATTCGAGATCGAGGTCCACCTGCCTGCCGAGCTCTCGGACGAGCAGGTCCGGAGGCTCGAGCGAGTCGCCGAGACCTGCCCCTCCGTCGGGCCCTCGAGACCGGCTTCGAGTTCGAGGAGCGCACCGTCTCCTCGCCGCACGGCGTGAGCGCTGCTTAGCGGTCTAGTACCCGGCCGGGTGGCGCGCGACGAAGCTGGAGGTGTCGTCGCGCATCACGGTGCTCCAGCGCGGGCCGTTGCCGCCGCCGGGACCGCCGGTGTCGAAGCGCAGGCCGGCGATGTACGCCCAGGCGTGGCCGCTGTTCGCGAAGACGGTGATCCAGTTGCCGCCGCCGGGCTCGCCCCAGACCTCGAGGCCGGTCGAGTCGAGCGGGCTGGAGAGGAAGCCGCCGCCGTGCAGCGCGAAGCTGACCGATCCCGAGCAGTCGTAGCCGCTGGAGGTGAAGGAGCCGTGGCCCCCTCCCCATATGTAGGGGAGGTCGTCGATCTGGTTGGCCGCCTCGATCACGGCGCGCACGGCGAGCGGCGCGTTCGACGGCGGGATCGCGTCGCCGCTCGAGTCGAGCGTCGCCCGGCCGGCCGGCGCCGGGATGTTGCGAGAGATCGGTCTGGATCTGCTGCTCCTTGCTGAGCAGCGCGTTGAGGACGCCCTCCCGCGCGTTCCGCGCGGCGACCAGCTGGGACTGCTGCTGCTGGATCTGCGCGTGCTGGCTGGCGATCTGCCGCTCCTTGGCGGCGACCTGGTCGCGGGCGGCCTGGATGCGGTCGTGGGTCGCCTGCAGCTGAGTGACCAGGGCCGTGATCTGATCGCGCAGGCCGCGAACGCGGGCGACGACCTCGTCGTCGTAGTTCTGGATGTGGTCGAGGTACTCGGTCCGGGTCAGCAGGTCCGACCAGTTCGCCGAGCGCATGACCACGGCGGTCACGTCGGGATCGTTCGACTTGTACATGTCGACCAGCAGCTGCTCGAGCGCGCCGACCGCCGCCTGCAGCTTCGCCCGCACCCTCGCCAGCTCAGCCTTCTCGGCATTGAGCTCGGCGGTTGCCTTGTCGAGCTCGGCCTGCTTCGCCGCCAGCTCGTGCTCGGCCGCCGCCTGCTCCTGTCGCAGCTGGGACTCCCGCCCGATCAGCTGGTCGACCTGCGCGTTCATGCTGTCGATCTGCGAGCGCAGCGGGCCCTCGTTGGACTGGATCCGGCTGAGCTCGTCCTGCTTCTGGGCGATCTTGGAGGCCGGGTCGCCGATCGCGCTCTGGCCGATCAGCGGAGCCGATCACGAGCGTGACCAGCACCATCAGCGCCAGCACGGCGGCGCGCCCGCGGCGGGTGGAACGCCCTCTGTTCTCGAATTCGTGGAGTCGGCATCGGCAAGCGCGCACGCGGAGCGACGCCGCCCGCGGCAGTTCGGCCAGGCTAGAGCTTCGCCGCCGAAATGTCAGCAGTTGCTAACAGGCGTGCAAGATCGCTTGCGGATCGCATACCCAGAAGCAACCAGGCGGGATGGCCGCTCAGGCGACGGCCGCGACCGGGATCTGGCTCATGAACGAGTCGAGCACGCGAGGATCGAAGTGGGAGCCGCGGCCCTCGGCCATGACCGCGGCGGCCGCGCTCATCGACATCGCCTTGCGGTATGGGCGGTCTCTGGTGAGCGCATCGAAGACGTCCGCGACGGCGGCGATCCGGCCCTCCTCCGGGATCGCCTCCCCGCTCAAGCCGCGGGGATATCCGCTTCCGTCGAACTTCTCATGGTGGGTCCAGGCGATGGACTCGGCCAGCTGCATCAGCGGGGACTCGGACCCCTGCAGGATCTTGCGCCCGATCTCGGCATGGGTTTGCATCTGCTCGCGCTCCTCCGCGGTCAGTGGCCCGGCCTTCAGGAGGATGTGATCAGGGACGGCGATCTTGCCGATGTCGTGCATCTGCGCCGCGAGGGCGATCGAGTCGCAGACCTCATCGGGGAGCTCCAGGCTGCTGGGCGATCTCCTCGCAATACGCGCCCATCCGCGAGAGGTGATGCCCGGTGACCTGGTCGCGCATCTCGACCGCGAAGCTGAGCTTGTGGACCGTCTCGAGGCGGGATTTCTCCAGGGATGCCTCCGAGTTCCGCAGGAGCTGGCGAACCCGCTCGGTCTCGAGGCTCAGGGCGATCACTCCTGTTCGAGCTGGCGCTCGTGCGCGCGCGCCTGGAGCTCCAGCTGCCTGCGACGCAGGGCGTTGCTCACAGTGATCAGCAGGTCGCCGCTGCGATACGGCTTGATCAGGTAGCCGTAGACGCCCATCTCGAAGGCTCGCTCGACCAGGGCCTGGTCGTCGGCGACGGTGACCATCACGACGGCGATCGTCTCCTCCCGCGACAGCACGGTCTCGACGAGGTCCATGCCGCTCTCTCCCGGCATGTAGTGATCGCAGAGCAGCAGGTCGACCATCCCGCCGATCAGCTTTCCGCGGGCCTCGTGCGCGTCGGCGGCGAGGTCCACCTCGTAGTGCGGACTCGAGGATCCGGGCGGCCTGGGTGCGCGCCACCGCGTCATCCTCGACGATGAGAATGCTCGGCTTCATCTCCCAGCCCGTCTGCCAGATCGCGCATCTTCTTCCTCCCGCGGGTCGAACAAACCCCCCGGCAAAGCCGCGCTTCCACAGTAGAGAGGTCCCCGCGATTAATCAATATTTGGTAGTGGTACGTCTGTCTACGCCGCGCGGGCGGGATGTCCTGCCCGCCCGGGATCTACGATCGTCGGATGCCCGAGGAGTTCTGCGACGTCGGACGGGGCGTGACCCTCTGCTACGAGGCCTTCGGGGACCCCGACGACACCCCGATCCTTCTGATCATGGGCCTGGCGACGCAGATGATCGCCTGGCACGAGGACTTCTGCGAGCAGCTGGCCGAGCGCGGCTTCTACGTCGTTCGCTTCGACAACCGCGACATCGGCCGCTCGACCCATTTCGACTTCCGCCCCCCGACGCTGGGCCAGATGATGCGTCGGCGGGTCGGCCCCGAGCAGTACACGCTCTCGGATATGGCCGAGGACGCGGCCGGCCTGCTCCGCGAGCTGGATATCGCCCCCGCCCACATCGTGGGCGCCTCGATGGGCGGCATGATCGGCCAGATGCTCGCCGCCGAGCATCCCGAGGTGGTCCGCTCGCTGACCTCGATCATGTCGACGACCGGCAGCCGCTGGCACGGCCAGCCCGCGCTCTCGGTCTACCGCTACCTGCTCCGCCCCCCTCCGCGCGACCGCGATGGCTACATCGAGCGCTCGGCGGAGGTATTCGGGCTGGTCGGATCGACCGGCTTCCCACGCGACGAGCAGTACATCCGCGAGCGCGCCGCGAAGCAGCTTCGACCGCGGCTTCGACGTACGGGCCGGCGGGCGGCAACTCGGCGCGATCGTCGCCTCGGGCGACCGCACCAGGAAGCTCGGCAGGATCGAGGCCCCGACACTGGTGATCCACGGCACCGTCGACAAGATGGTCAGGCCGTCGGGCGGAAAGGCGACCGCGAGGGCGATCCCCGGTGCCCGGCTGATGATGATCGAGGGGATGGGACACGACCTGCCCCGCGGCGTCTGGGCCCAGATCATCGACGCGGTCGCCGAGCACGCCAGGGCCAGCGACTACAAGGCCACTCCACCTCGGAGCGAAGGGCGAAGCCCGAAGCGACTTGTGAAGGGTGGCCGCAGTAGTCGCGCCTGATGGCGAAGCCGTCCCGGCCTAGGCTCGGACGAGCGAGGCGTTGATCGTGCCGTCGGCGGCCGCGATCCACATCGACGATCCCCGCCTGAGCAAGACCGCCTCGCCCGCGACCGCCGGATCGCGGTACTCGACCTCGGCGTCAATCGACTCGGGTTCGGGTCCCGAAGCCAGTTCCTCCTCGAGCGGCACCCAGTAGTGCGAGTTGTTGATGTGGCCGGCCGGATCCATCTCGGCGGCGCGGAAATGCCACGGCGAGCGCTCCGCATCCGCGGGCGGGTCGTCGTGGCGGAGGCGGACGTTCGCGTCGCGCCCCCCGGCGCTTTCCTCGTAGACGGCGATGAAGTCCGGGGGGAATCGCATCGGCCTGCCGCGCTCGGGATCGAGGCAGACCCAGAGCGAGACCGTCTCCACCGCAGCGGTTTCGCCCCTGATCGAGGTGCGCCGCTCGGCCGAGAAGCGCCCGATCCCGCTGCAGAAGGTCCGCAAGGCGAGGTCCTCGCCGAAACGGGGAAATCGCTCGACCCGGATGCGGGTCCGACGCACGATCCAAGCTCCCCGGCCCTCGAAGCCTGAATCGATCAGATCCGCATAGGCGACGTCCTGCAACCAGCGGGCCATCGCGTCCAGCCGGCAGCGCCCCGCCGCGTCGGCGTCCGCGATGCCGGGCCGCATCGCCTGCTCGTAGGCCCGGCCCGCCCCGGGGTCCGGGACGATCTCCGTCAAGTCCGTTACTTGAGCTCCTCGAGCGAGTCGCGCAGCCGGTCCAGCATCGACCAGAGATCCGGCATCTGGTCGCGGTCGGCGACGATGCCGAAGTCCATCTTGCCCCGGTAGCTCATCACCGTCATGTTGAGCCCCATGCCGTCCGTGATCACCGACACCGGGTAATTGGCGACCAACTCCGCTCCCGCGCAGTAGAGCGGGAACTGGGGGCCGGGCACATTGGAGACCACCATGTTCCAGGTCGGGCGACCACGCCCGCTGGTCGAGATCGCGAACGTCGCACGCGCCGCGCGGGCGAAGACCGCCGGCGGGATGAAGTGGTTGGTGTCCTGGAGCAGCTCGGCCGGCAGGGCCCGGTGGTGCTCCTTCATCGCCGCGAGGGCCCGGTGGGTCTTCTCGAGGCGCCGGACGGCGTCGGGCTCGTTGGTGAAGAGGGGAGCGCTCATCAGCATGATCCGGTTGCCGAAGGTCCCCATCTGCTCGTCGGTTCTGACAGAGACCGGAACCTGGACGACGAGCGGATCTGACGGCAGCTCGTCGTGCTCGAGCAGCCAGCTGCGGACCGCGCCGGAGCAGATCGAGACCACGACGTCGTTGACGGTGACGCCGTGCTTGTTCTTTACCTCCTTCACCTCTTCCAGGTCGAGCTGGCCGAAGGCGAATCGCCGGTGCGGCGAGATTCGGCCGTTGAAGCAGGTCTTCGGCGCCTTGAGGTGCGTATGCGCCAGCACGCCGCTTTCCCGGCTGCTCACCGCCCGCGACAGCCGGTCGGCCACCTTGGCGACCAGCCCGGTCCCGGGGATCCCGGCGAAGACCGGCGACTCATCGAGGTTCGGCAGTGCGCTCGGCAGCGACCGGAGGATCCGGAGCGGGTACCGGGGGAATCCCATCAGCCCCCGGGTCAACATCTCCAGCTCCGATGGTTGACGGTCCGCCCCGTTGGCGTTGGGCTGCGGCAGCTCCCGCCCCTCCGGCGCGAGGTCGAAGAGGGCACCCATGATCTCGGCACCCGAGAGCCCGTCGACCATCGAGTGGTGGATCTTGGTCAGGAGCGCCTTGTGGCCGTCCTCGAGCCCATGGATCAGATATGCCTCCCACAGGGGACGGCCACGGTCGAGCGGACGGGAGACGATCCGTGCAACCTGCTCGGCAAGCTTCTCCTTCGCCCCCCCGGGCGGCAGGGCCAGCTCCCGGACGTGGAAGTCGAGATCGAAGTTCGGGTCGTCCAGCCAGTAGGGGTAGTCGAGGCCGAATGGGACCTCGACCAGCCGCCAGCGCAGGGGTGGCAGCAAGGGCAGCCGCTCCTCGATCAGGTTGCGGATGTCGGCGAAGGTGAGCTCGCCGCTCGCGGTGGTCGAGGGGTCGAGGATCGTCAGCCCGGCGACGTGACCGGTCTGGTGCGAGCTCTCCAGCGCCAGGAACTGCGCGTCGAGGCTGGTCAGCTGACGCATCGGGCGATTCTAAGCTCGCGAGGTTTGAGAATTACTTGTGTGGGCAAGTAGTTCATCCAGACTTCCGAACAGGAGGATCGGAATGGATCTCGCATTGCTCGCACTTCGTGTCGTGGTGGGCGCGCTGTTCGCCGGCCATGGCGCCCAGAAGCTCTTCGGTGTCTTCGGGGGCGGTGGCCTGGAGGGCACCGCGGCGATGTTCGATCAGATCAGCCTGCGACCGGGCTGGCTCCACGCCCGAGCGGCGGGGACGGTCGAGTTCGTCGGCGGCCTGCTGATCGCGCTCGGCCTGTTCACCCCGTTCGCCGCGGCGGCCCTGATCGGGGTGATGACCGCGGCCGTGCTCACCGTGCATCTCCCCAACGGGATCTGGAACACGAACAAGGGCTACGAGTACAACCTCGTGATGGTCGCGGTCGTCTTCGCGCTGTCGGGCGTGGGCGCGGGCGCCTGGTCGCTCGACAACGCCTTCGGCTTCGATCTGCACGGGACCGGATGGGCGCTCGCCGCGCTCGCGGCAGGCCTGGTCGGCGGCGGCGGGGCCGTGATCAGCGGCCGCTCGATCGCCCGGCACGAGCCACATCCGGCTTCGTAGAAGCGGCCGAGGCCCTCGGCTCGAACGTCGGTGGAGCCCCCTATCGCGCCGCGGGGCGGCGCGGTAGGGTGAGCTTCCGCCTGCCTCGACAAGGAGAAGGAACTCATGCTCGGTAAGCCGTCCAAGAAGCTGATCAAGCAGCTGCAGGAGAACGGAAAGCGCGCCAACGCCACGGTCGTCGAGATCGCCGAGAAGGGCATGGCGGTGACCCGCGGCGCCGAGGGCGTGGTCGCGAACACCGAGCTCGCCCTCAAGGCGCACCTGCGGGTCCAGCCCGACGACGAGCCCGAGTTCGAAGTCAAGAAGCGCTTCAGCTTCCCCCAGATGGCGGTGCCGAGCGCGGGGCAGACGGTCCCGGTCCTCTACGACCCGGCCGACCACGACAAGATCATCGTCGACTACACCCCCGAGGCCCAGCAGGGAGCGGCGTTCGCGGCCGCCGGCATCGACCCCAACCAAATCGGCCAGCTGATGGAGCAGGCGCAGCAGATGCGCGCCCAGGCCGGGCAGATGCAGGGTGGGATGCCGGGGATGGGCCAGATGCCGGGGATGACCCCGCCGGCGCCCGCCCAGCCTCAGGCGGACCCGGTCGAGCAGCTCGAGAAGCTGGCGAAGCTGAAGGAGTCGGGCGCGCTCACCGAGGCCGAGTTCGAGGCCGAGAAGGCCAAGATCCTCAGCCAGTAGCTAGTGGCCAAAAATCAAGGGCAGCTGTAGCCCGATCGCCAGCGCGGTCAGGGCCAGAGCGGAGAAGCGCTGGTATGGCCGGACCGCAAGCGCCGCCAGGGGCAGGAACCAGATCAGGTACCAGGGCAGGAACCAGGTTGTGGTCACCAGGACGGCGAAGGTCGCCCACCCCGCGTTCTCGAGCCAGTTCCCTCCGCGGTAGACCCGCACGAGCAGCAGCGCGACGGTCGGCAGCAGGACGAGCATCCCGATCCTGCCCAGGGTGTGGGTGGTGATGCCCAGACCGAGCACGTCGTTGATCACTCCGGGGACGTCATTCGGCGTCTCCAGGCGAGCGTCGCGCTGCAGCACGTGCAGGAGGCTCGAGACGTGGGTGCCGAAGGCGAGCAGCGTGGCGACGACGACCACCGCGGCCGCGAGCGTCCCCCATAGCAACGCGCGCAACGGCCTTCGTGAGCCGAGCAGGGCGAAGGGCAGCAGGACGACCGAGGAGCTCTTCACCGCCACCGCCACGACCAGCGCCGCCATGCCGGACTCCCGCCCGATCAGGAGCATGTAGATGCCGCCCAGGGCCGCGGCCAGCATCAACAGGTCGTTATGGGCCCCGCCCACCGCGTAGGCGAGCAGGACCGGGTTGAGGCCGAAGAACAGCGTCGCCGGGAGCGCGGGCCGGCCCAGGCGGGTCGCACAAGCCCAGACCAGCGCGACGCAGGCGAGGCTGGCGAGCGCCGTGACCGACTTGAGCAGCCAGATCGCGGCCGTGAAGCTGACCCAGCCGAGCGGCAGGGTGCCCAGGGTGAACAGCGGCCCGTAGGCCGTCGTGTTGAGCGGCCAGCCGACGTATATGTAGGAGGGATCGGTCGGCTCCGCGGAGAGGGGATGGACATACGGGTTCAGGTGGTGAACCGCGTCGAGCCGTGCGTAGCCGACGTAGTTGAAGATGTCGCTGGAGAGGAGCGGCGGTGCGATCACGAAGAGCAGGTGCAGCACCAGGATCGCCCCCACTCCGATGCGGAATCGGACCGAATCCGCGAAGAGCAGCACCCCGAGGTAGCAGACCCCGAGAATGATGAACAGGACCGCGAACTCGGTGCCGCTCAGCGACAGCCCGATGCCGTGGAGCGGGCCCCTGATCGAGGTCGGGAGCCCGTGGTGGATGTGAAGGGTCGGCCCGTAGTGCTTGGACGCGGCGCCGGCCGCCATCAGGAAGGCGGAGGCGACCATCCCGCCGAGGAACGTGTTGGCGATCAGGGCACGGTGGCCGGCCTTGATGCCGGGCAGGGACGGGACGGCCGGAGGGCCCACGGCAGCCGGCTCGAGCGCCGAATCAGCGGTTCCGGGGAGCGACTCCATCGGCGCGCGGGATGGTAGAGCGGACCCTTAAGGCGCGCTCAGCTTCGCCTTATGCGGAACCCGGACGAGATAAGTACCCCCACCGGAGGTGAACTCCGGGCGGAAGCCTGCCGCCTCGAGCCGCTGAACCGAGGAGTGCAGATGCACGATCACCGCCCCCGCATGGATCCTGCGGAGGGCACCGGCCAGATCCGCCGCCGTCCCGGCACGAAGGACCCGGTAGTTGTCCTGGAGCTCCTGCGGCGTGTACTGCTCGAGCCAGCCGTTCAGCACGACCGGGGTATCCGGGGAGCGCCAGTTGATGTAGGAGCCCACGCCCGCGTAGGTGACGATGCGCCCGTGCTGCGGTGGATGCGCGATCGCGTAGTCGGCGACCGGGAAGCCGAGCGTCGGATCGTCGCGGGCCGGACCGAGGAACACCGCCCAGACGAGGGTCGCC
The DNA here is from genome assembly GCA_963763985.1 of uncultured Solirubrobacterales bacterium. Taxonomy (GTDB): domain Bacteria; phylum Actinomycetota; class Thermoleophilia; order Solirubrobacterales; family 70-9; genus DASUPK01. The sequence continues at coordinate 43,213 of CAVXQO010000025.1, forward strand.
GCAGCCGCGGCCGCGCCGAAGAGGGCGACGGGCCCTCGGATCGGCGTCGGGCCCCGATTCGGCGCGGTCCAGGCCACCTGCAGGGCGAGGACCGGGCCGATGAAGACGATGTTCCGAACCGAGTAGCCCGCGAAGACGAGGAATCCCGCCGTCACCAACAGGGTGGTGGCGCGGCGCGGCCGCGGCGAGCGAACCCACATCCACGCGGCGAAGCAGGTCGCCAGCGACAGGTAGACGACCGCCAGCGGAGAGCTGAACGCCGACTCCCACTCGGTGCTCGCCAGTGAGATCGCCTGGTTCTGGAAGCTGAGCAGGTAGTCCCAGATCGCCGCCCCGAGCGGGGTGGCGACGGTGACCGTCACCGCGGCGAGCACGACGAGGACTCCGAGTACGGCGACGCGCGAGAGCGGGACGGCGCCTGGTATCCCGCGCCAATTGTCGATCGCGAGCCCGATGGTGGCGAGTCCGAGAAGCAGTAAGCCGGCGATGAACCCGCCGTGAAGGTTCGCCCAGAGCGCGAACAGCACCAGGATTGCGAGCGGCGCCCACCATGCCCCTCGACGGCCCGTCCTCGCTCCTCCCGCTCGTGCCAGAGCAGAATGAGCAGGGCGACCAGCAACGTGAAGATCAGCACCGTGAACCCCGCCGCGCGAGGGTGGATCACGGCCAGTACCCCCGGGAAGTAGAAGGCCGCCACCGCGACGAGCATCCGCCAGCCCTTCCGCCGGCAGATCCAGAGCAGAAGCGCCAGGGGTGCGGTGATCAGCACCGCGTAGAGCACGGTCAAGCCGGTGGGGCCGAGCACCTGCGAGACGCGGAAGAAGGTGAGCTCCGAGAGCCACTGCTGGTTCAGCCAGGTCCCACCCTGGGAGATCGTCGCGAAGGGATCGTGGGTGGCGACACCGTGCTGGGCGACGAACCGGCCGCTCATCAGTGACAGGTAGAAGTCGCCGTTGTGGAAACGGTCCAGGCAGAGGGCGAGCGCGCCGACTAGCGCGATCAGGGCGCCGATCAGCGCCCAGGTAGATCGCGAGGTCAGCCGCGCACCGGAATCGATGCTGGGTTCGACGCCAAGCACGGGGCGGGTATTCGTAGCGGTTTCACCGGTCCCATTGCGTCACCGAGCGGTGAAATAGCCCGATTTGGCCCAAAAAGACGCTATTTGCAGGTATTTCAGCATCTGCTAATATGTATCTCCCCGCCGGGGCATGGAAACCCGGCATTTGCAGCGTTTTCGCGCAGTTCTTCCACCCAAGGCAGCCTTCGCGAACGCAGCACTCGACCGCGGAGGTAAATCATGTCCAAGACCACAACCGCTCCCAGAACGCGCGCTCGCGCGCCCCGCACACGGCGCTGGACCTGCGCCGGCTGCGAGGTGACCGTGCGCTATGCAGCGGGCAGCAAGTCCACACCCCGGCGACCCGAGGGCTGGACCAAGGCCGGCGGCCAGTGGCTTTGTCTGCACTGCCAGCGCGAGAAGGCCGTCGAGAAGGCGACCATCGGCGCGAACGGTGACGGCTGGGCTTCCAGGCGCCAGGCTCTGCTCGAGTTCGAGCTCCGCCGCAGCCCCGAGGAGCCCGACGGCGTGATCGCCAAGCGTGCCAACTGCTCCACCGGCCACGTGCGCAAGGTCCGCGAGGAACTCGAGCGCGACGGCAAGCTGCGCAAGGCCGCCTAACCGGCGCAGGCAACCGCCAACCTCACTAGCCTGGTTTCAACCTGTGCCGATCGGGTACGGGTTTCGCAATTGCACCTGCCGAATCGCATTGTTCGGCGGCGGTGTTTGTGGCCGCCGCTGATGAAAGTGCGAACGGGGGAACCAACTGGAGCAAGTGCTCCGTGGGCGAATCGGTCTATCCGTAGCGCACTCTTTCGGCGCGAGCCCGTCAGCTAACCCCGTAGGCCCGAGAAAGAGAGGTTGGCATGGGCACGTTGATCGATCACCTGGCGACGGATCGAATTCGGGGCGCACGTCTCGTCCTCGCGTACACGATCGGAGCCATTTTCGGCATCGCCCTGGCTTTGGTCGCGCTCGCGGCGGCCGGCCCCTAGGGCACACCGGCACCGGTCATCTGGGGGGCCGTCAGCTAGCGGCCCAGCGCGCCCATCCACGCGAAGAGCGCCGCATTCGCCGCGTGCAGCTGGAGGCTGCCCTTCGGGGCGCTGGCCCTCGACGCCTTCTTCCCGTACCAGGTGCGCAGATAGAGGCCGTGCTTGTCATGAGCCCGGTGTAGAGCGCTGCGCGCGCTGCGCTGAGCGATCCCGTACCAGTTGCCGTTGGGGTCGTCCTTGGCGAACTCGAGCATCGTCCGCGCGTACCAGAAGTCGAACTGCGGCCCCATCCAGAAGCGGCGATAGACGCTGAGGGTGGCGTTGGCGAGCTGCTCGGCTCGCTGGCAGTAGGACTTCTTACCGGTCTCGTCGCAGATGATCCGGTGGGCGAGGATCATCGGACCGTTCACGTAGGGCATCGGCGAGGCCGCGAAGGGCGGGTAGTTGTTCGACGCCTGCGCCTCACCGGGGGCGGCGGTGGGATCGCCGGCGGCCTCGAGCTTCGCGGCCTCGTCGGGGTTCGCATCGAGGGCCTGGGCGTCGGCGGCGGTCGCCTGGGCGCTGGAAGTGCCGACCACGGTGGCGGGGCCGGCGGTCGTGACCTTTCCGTAGGTACCGGGCTTACGGAGGCGGGCGTACAGGCCGGTCGTCGGGTCGACCAGCCAGACGTTGGCCCAGTCGATGAACTTGATCGCGTCGTCGAGGTAGTGCTTGTCGTGGGTGATCGCGAAGAGGCGCGCCGACAGCAGGGTTCCGGAACCCAGGCTCTCCCCCGCGTAGAAGCTGTGGTTGGTGTTCCACCAGAGCCCTCCCGGCCGCCCCGGCGTCGTGTCCCAGCCGGAGATGCTGATGAAGTTCTGTGCGATCTCGGCGTCGGCCAGGTACCGGCCGTTGCCCGTGGCGCGATAGGCATCGAGGAACGCCAGGCCCCACCAGCCGTTGTCGTCGAACCAGGTCGTCTTGCCGGGCTCGTGCTGGTGGGGCTTCGACCCGAACCCGGGCACCGGCTCGAGCGTCGGGTTGAGGTAGCGCTGGGCGCCCCAGGCGAAGCGGTTGAGATTGTGGAGATGCTTGGCGGACGGCGCGGCGGTCTGCAGGCCCGCCAGGGCCTCGAAGAGCGGCACGACCCCCCAGAGCGAGACCGTCTGCGATCCCCCGAGAACCGAGCTGTACCAGTGCCTGCCGTGGTTCCACCAGTGGCGCGTCTGCTTGACGCCCTTGTTCGCGGCCTGCACATAGCGCGCCTGGCTACGGCTGAAGGCATCGGCGTTCGCCGAGCAGGCCAGAAACGCGACCATCAGGGCCACGAGCGAGACGAGAACCGTGGTCGAGCTTCTTCGGACGAACACTTCCTACCCCCCGAACACCTTAGGGGCAGGTTCGACTCGCAGTGAGAGGTGCGCTGCGGCGAATTCAGTCGAGCATGGGCAGTGCGTCGCCGGCCCCGGTCAGCTCGAGCACGCGTCTCACCTGAGGAGAGCGGGACGGGATGATGCGCAGGCGATCGCCGTTGGCCTCCGACCTGGCGCTCAGATGAAGCAGTAGACGGACACCCGAGGCGTCCATGAACTCGAGCTCACCGAGATCGAGGACGATCCGGGGATCGTCGCTCGCCTCCGCGCGGCGCATCTCGCGATCGACGCTGCCGATCACCGACAGGTCGAGCTCGCCTAGAAGGCGGATCCGCTGGTTCCCGTTGCCCCGTTCGCTGTGAACCGCGAAGGGAGGTCGCGTCCAACTTCGCTCGCCCCTGATTCCCCTGTGACATTCGATCCTCCGTGATCGAGTCGCCAGCTACTCCTACAGCGACCCCGACCCAGAAAAGGGTACGTCCCTATTTGGAAAAGATCGCCAATTGCGCCAAATTAGCCCGGCGCGGGGCCTCGGCTCCGGGGAGAAGCGGCGCTGACCGGGTCTACTCCGAGATCAGCCTCAGGAGGCCGGAACCGCGCCTGACCGGCCGAGCACGCGCCCCTTCGAGTCGAGGGCGCGAACGGCGAACATCGTCGCGGTGCTGCTCAGGTCGACGCGGGTCTCGAAGGAGCCCTTGCGGACCGTCGCGACCGGCTTGAGCGCGCCGGCGTTCGGGCCGGCGAGGATCCGCCACTTGGCGACCTTGGTCGCCCCGTTCCAGCTCGCGAAGACTGAGACCGCCGACGGGCCGCTGCGCTGCGCCGCGACGGCCGGGCGTGTGCTCGGCGTCGCCGTCCAGGGGAAGCGATACATCCGGTAGCTGCCGTCGTCCACGGGCAGGCTCGCGTCGAAGAGCAGCCTTCCGCGCTGGGAGAACTCCGAGAAGAAGGGCGTCGAGCCAAAGCCCACGAAGACGTTGCCGCCCGGGATCCTCTGCAGGCTGCCCTCGCTCTGAGCCGAAGTGTCGGCCGAGCGGGCGAACTGCCTGACCAGCGTCGCCTTGTGCCGCTTGGCGTTGAGCTGGAGGATGAGCCCCCGGGAGAACGGATTCAGCTGCGGCGGCCCCGCCCCGTCATCGAACATGCCGATCCGGCCGTTGCTCAGCATGTGCGCGTCGTGCTGGAAGTAGAACTGGGCGCCGGGGCCGAGCCGGAAGTTGCTCGCCTTGCCTCCCAGCGTCCAGAGGATCCGGCCGCCGGCCCGGTCGACCTTGTAGACCGCGGAGGTGTCGCGAGCCGAGATCAGCACCCGGCCGCGCGCCAGCGGCTGGATCGCGTTGATGTGGAAGGCGTCGTACGAGGCGCTGTTCTGCGGCGTCGCCTGGGAGGTCTCGAGCGGGATGTGGCCGTAGGAGTGCCACTCCCAGACGACCAGCCCGGTGCGAATGTCGACCTCCTGAACGATCGCGTCGAGCAGTGGCGAGAGGGTCCCCTCGGGGGTCCCCGGCAGGTGAACGCGGATCGGCGAGTAGACCGTGAAGAGGGCGTCCCCCTCCTTGGTGAGCTGGAACTCGTGCAGGTCCATGGGGTACCCGTTGCCCGCGTGTACGACCTTGATCACCCGATAGGAGTGGTCGGCGATCACGCCACCGCCGACGCCGAAGGCAGACGGGTTGACGGTGCCCTGCCACCAGGTCAGCACCTTGCGCCCCCTGTAGTTCTGGAGCCGTAGGTTGGCCGCGACCTCAGGTCGCGTCAGCTGCCTGAACCAGACCAGGTTGCCGGCGCCGTCCACGATCATCGGCCCGCCGGGGCCGACGGGCTTGATCGTCACCGTGTTGTTGCTCTCGGGATGGACGCCAGGCGACGGCAGCGGGGCGAGCAGGACGTCGCCATGGCCGCGCGCCTTCTTGGAGGTCTTGTTGACCGTGATCTTCGGTGGCGTGAGACCCGGCTCGGTGACGAAGTGGTCGAGCTTGTCGGGCTGCGTGGAGTTCAGGTTGAGCGGCGCCTGGGATCGTGCCCAGCGTGGCGACTGTGAACCCGTAGTCGATCGGCTTGCGGCCCCGGATCCGGATCGCGACGGAGACCGACTCGCCCTGGGCCAGGGGCTGGTCGAGGACGAAGCTCGCGCCGCGGTGTCCCGAATAGGCGAGCAGCCGCCCGGTGTGCGGGCCGGTCGACTGACCCGTGACGCTGACCCCGCGGATCGAGCGCCTCGGCACGCCGAGCACGCTGATCTGGGTCCCCGGAGAGGCGTCCGGCGTGTTCGGCGCGGGTGAGATCGCCAGCTTGCCGCCCGAAGGGGCCGCGAGCGCCCCGGCGGGGCTCCCGAGCGCCAGCGCGACCCCGATCGCGGCCACGGCAAGGGGCAGGCCGGGTCGCCTGGCCGCCGACACGACGTTCAGATCTCCTTCTCCCACCGAAATCCATCCTATGGGGGAAGGGGGACGCGGGAGGGCAGAGAGTTATCCGGGTGCGATCACACCCAGTATTCGCGGCGGCACGCTAACACGGGCCCTCGAGGGCCCGGTCGGTCAGTGCGGCTGCGGCACGATCCGGATGTAGGGCTTCGGCGACTCCCAGCCGTCCGGATAGGTCTCCTTGGCCTCCTCGTCGGAGACCGAGCCGGCGATGATCACGTCCTCGCCCTGCTTCCAGTTGACCGGCGTCGCGACCTTGTGCTTCGCGGTGAGCTGCAGCGAGTCGATCACCCGCAGCACCTCGTCGAAGTTCCGGCCCGTGGTCATCGGGTAGGCCAGGATCAGCTTGACCTTCTTGTCCGGGCCGATCACCACCACGTTCCGCACCGTCTGGTTGTCCGCGGGAGTGCGGTCGGCAGGGTCGCCCTCGACCTCGCCGGCAGCATGTCGTAGAGCTTGGAGACCTTGTAGTCCGAGTCGGCGATGATCGGATAGTTGGGCGCCGTGCCCTGGGTCTCCTCGATGTCCTTGGCCCACTCCTTGTGCTTGTCGGACGGGTCTACGGAGAGGCCGATGATCTTCACGCCCCGCTTGTCGAACTCGGGCTTCGCGTTCGCCATGTAGCCGAGCTCGGTCGTGCAGACCGGCGTGAAGTCCTTGGGGTGTGAGAACAGGACGGCCCAGCCGTCGCCGATCCAGTCGTGGAACTTGATCTTGCCCTCGGTGGTCTCTGCCTCGAAGTCGGGTGCTTCGTCTCCAATCCTCATCTAGCCATCTCCTCGTCTCTAAGTCAGTCAGCCCTTTGACCCCGCCCTGCATGCAGCCTAATTGGTTCGTCCCGGAACCACCAAGGGCCCCCGTTATGAGGGCCCTTGGTTAGCCACCGAGCGGCGACGTGCCCTCGTCCGCGGGTGCTGGTGGTACGGCGCACCTCGCAGCCTCAGGCGCAGCGCGTTCGCGTAAATGCGCCCCAGCGTGGCGAGGGTCATCGGCGGATAGCGAAGGAGCATCCCGACCATCGCCCCTCCGCTGAGCTTTCGCCGCTTCAACGACATGGTCGCGTTGTGTACCGACCGACCCCCCTCGAGGTTCGTGATCCCCACACGAAGCTCCTCTCCCGGTTCGCCCACCGAGATCTCGTAGCGCTGCTTCATAGGCTGGAACGGGGAGACGTGCATTGCCTTCTCGAAGGTCCCGGTCAGAAAGCGGCTCGGATCTCGGGGGCGGCGCTCCAGGACGTAGGCGGTGCGCTCACCCCACGGCGTGCTGGTGACCTCGGCGATCACGGCCTCGACCGCGGCCCCGTCCTCGCCATAGAGGAAGAAGAACGAGACCGGATTGAAGCCGACCCCCAGATACCGCGGGTTGCCGAGCAGCCTGACCGGGCCCACGGGTCGGCGCCCCACCCGCTCTTCAACCAGGTCGCGTGCTCCCTCGGCGAGTTCGGAGGAGAGCCCCCACCGAGGTAGTCATCGCACCGAAAACGCGCGGGCGCCGGCCGACGGGCCGACCAGAGCGGGATCGGATCGAGCAGCTCCGGCAGCTCGCCGAGGTCGAACAGGGGCATGAAGACCCGGTAGCGGAACCCGTGCCGCACGGGACCCAGCCGGCGGTGCCCCACCCAGCCCTCGTAGACGGCCGAGGCGCTCATGCCACCTCCGCCAGCTCGGGCGCAGGAGGTTCGGAGGCCGGCACCTCTGCGGGCTCCCCCGGCCGCCGCAGGAGATTGCGGCCACCCAGAGTGTGTGAGACCCGCAGCGCCGACCAGACCCCGTCCTCGTGGAAGCCCCAGCGCCAGTAGGCGCCGCAGTAGTGCGTGCGCCCATGGCCCGAGATCTCGCCCCAGGCGCGCTGGGCCTCGACGCCCTCGGGCGTGAAGACCGGATGCGCGTAGTCGATCACCCTGATCACCGCATCGGGGTCGATCGCCTCCGTGCGATTCAGTGTCACCAGCAGGTCGCAGTCGGCGCCCAGCGACTGCAGGCGGTTCATGTCGTAGGTGACCGTCGTGCGGCCCGACGGGTCCCCGGTGAGGTGGTAGTTCCAGCTTGCCCACGCGGAGCGGCGTCGCGGCATCACGCCCGAATCGGTGTGGAGCACGGCCTCGTTTCGCTGATACGGAATGGCGCCGAGCACTCGCCGCTCATCGGGGCTCGGATCGGCGAGCATCCTCAGTGCCTGATCGGAGTGCGTCGCGATCACCACCTCGTCGAAGCTGAGGTCGGCGTCGTCCAGCCGGAGGCTCACCGAGCCCGGGTGCCGGACGATGCTCCGCACGGGCGAGCGCAGGTGCACGCGATGGAGGAACGGGGCGATCAGCGCCTCGACGTAGCGGCGCGACCCGCCCGGAATCGTGCGCCACGACGGGCGCCCCCTGAGCTGGAGGACGCCGTGGTTCTCGAAGAACTGCGCCAGGAAGGCAGCCGGGAAGCTCCACAGCTGGTCCGGGTCGGCGGACCAGACGGCCGATGCCTGGGGGACGAGCAGGCGCTCGATGAAGTACTCCGAGTAATCGCCGTCGGCCAGAAACCGCCGTAGCGATGGGCCGCCCCCGCCGCTGTCCCGGTCCGCCAGAGCCCGCGCCTCGCGATTGAAGCGGAGCAGGTCGAGCAGCATCCGGTGGAATCGTCGGTCGAGGGCGTGCCCGGGCCGTGCGAACAGCGCCCGGGGGCTTCGCGTCGCCCACTCGAAGCCCCCCCGTCCGTCGGAGACCGAGAAGCTCATCTTGGCCGGCTGGGAGGCGATTCCTAGCTCTCCGAGCATGCGCTGGAAGTTGGGGTAGTTGCGGTCGTTGAAGACGATGAACCCGGTATCCACGGCCCAGCGGCCCCCAGGTGTCTCGACGTCGATCGTGTTGGTGTGGCCGCCCGCGTAGGGGCCGGCCTCGAAGACGTGGACGTCGTGACCGGCCCGCCGAAGCTCCGCCGCGGCGACGAGCCCGGAGACCCCACCTCCGACGACCGCTAAGCGTCTTCGCCCTCCCAGAGGGGTCATCGAAGCGCTCCTTCCATCGCGGCCGATACGGCGAGGCGCTCGCACAGGCCCCGCTCGGCGCGCCGCCCGAGGCGTCCGAAAGCGGATTGAAGGGGCAGCTCGAGCAGCCGCCGGGCGCCCTTGAGCCGCAGGAAGGCGTCCCAGGTGACGCTGGAGCCCTCGGGCACCGAGAGGACCACGGCCTCGTCGAGGATCGAGAGAGCCGCGGTCTCCGCCCGGAAGGCAATCCGATGGAATGGCTCAGAGACGACCGTCTCGTAGGGCAGGGTCACGGTGCGACCGAGGAAGCCGACATCAAGCTCATAGCGCGTCCCCACCGCGCCGGGCTCACCTTCGATCAGGCGGACCCCCAAGACGCTCGGGTCCCATTCGCCTATGGCGCGCAGATCGGCGAGGTAGCGCCAGACCGCGTCCTGAGATTGCGGGGTGCTGATTGTTGCGGTGAAGCGGGCCATGCGAGATTCCTTTCTCTTGCTCGTTTCCAGATCAGGCGGCGGTCGCCATCGGCGGCGCGCGCCGGGGTAGCGCGGAGAGTCGTTCGCACTCGGCCCAGAGCCGGCTGCGCTCCTCCGCGCTTTCGCGTGTCCAGGGAAGTCGGTGTGCGGCGCGCGGCATCCGGTCGTGCCAGAAGCCCCCGCTCTGCGGTTGCGGCGCCGGTGCCGTGGCCAGCCAGACGATCGTGTCGGCTCCCTGTCTGGCATCCCGCAGCAGCGGGCGCAACATCCGCTCGAAGCGGGGCAGCGAGGAACGAAGGCCGGCGGTCGCCACCCAGCCCGGGTGCATCGCGCTGAAGGCGATCCCGTCGGCGGTGTGGTGATCCGACCAGAGGCGGTTGAGGATCACCTGGACTCGCTTGGTATGGGCATAGACGCGGGGACCATCGAACGGCCGCCGCTCGAGCTGGAGGTCGTCGGCCTGAAGCCGCGCCGTGTACATCCCGCCGGAGGAAACGGTGATCACGCGCGACGGGGCGGCAGCGGTCAGGGCCGGGAGCAGGAGCCCTGTGAGCAGGAACGGACCGAGAACGTTGGTGGCGAAGGTCAGCTCTACGCCGTCGCCGGTGCGCTCCAGCGACCGGGCGAGCACCCCGGCGTTGTTGACGAGCACATCGAGGCGATCGGAGCGCGCCAGGAAGGATTCGGCGAAGCGGCGCACGTCGGCGAGGTCAGAGAGATCGCAGACCTCCGGCACGAGACGCTTCCCGGCACCCGTCAGGCGGGACCCGATGCGAAACGCCGCTGCGGCGACACGCCGCTCGTCGCGGCCGAGCAGGTGGACCGTGGCGCCGGCGGCGAGCAGTCCCTCGCAGACGGACTCGCCGATCCCCGAGCTGCCCCCCGTCACCAGCGCTGTCCTCCCCCAGAGGTCGCCCGCGATCGCGTCCTCCCAGCGCAGCCCGCGCAGGTCGTAGCCGAGGCGGGAGTACCCGGGAAGCACGGTCAGATCCAGCGCCCGATCCGCCGCTCGTCGAGGTATTGTCAAGTGTTTGTCCAACATCTGAAGGCTAGCTTATAGCACCTTTGTGCTGTAATGTCCAGGGTCCGTCCAATGTCTGTTCGAACATGACCCCCGACTCCGAGAACGTCCCCCGCCTGCGAATCGGCGAGCTCAGCCGGCGAACCGGCGTCCGCGCCGACACGCTGCGGGCCTGGGAGCGGCGGTACGAACTGCTGAGTCCCGAGCGCAGCGAGGGCGGCTTCCGCCTCTACGGGCGCGACGACGAGAGCCGGGTCAGGGCGATGAAGGCGCTGATCGACTCGGGCGTCTCGGCGTCGGAGGCGGCGCGCCTCGCCGTCTCGTCCGCGGCCGCCACTGTCCTCTCCCCCGCCGACGGCGGCCCGCCACCGAAATCCGATGGCGTGCCGGCGTCCCAGCAGGCCGAGCGGCTGCGCTCGGCGCTCGAGCGATTCGACGAGGCCGAGGCCAATGCCGTGCTGGACGAGGCGCTGGCTCATCTCACCGTCGAGGCGGTCGCCGATCGGATCGTCCTGCCCGCGACGCGGCGAATCGGCGAGCGTTGGGAGAGCGGTGACGTGACGGTGGCCCAGGAGCACTTCGCGACGGGAATCCTGCGCGGCCGCATGCTCTCCCTGGCTCGCAACTGGGGCGCGGGAGCGGGCCCGATGGCGCTGCTCGCCTGCCCTCCCGGCGAGCATCACGATCTGGGGCTTGTCGTCTTCGGCGTCGTCCTGCACGCCCGCGGCTGGAGGGTCACGTACCTGGGACCCAACACCCCGATCGAAACGATCGCCGAGGCCGCCGCCGAGCTCCATCCGGACGCGATCGTGCTGGCGGCCCTCGCGCGCGAGCCGCTCGAGGCCGAGGCAGACCGGATCTCGAGCCTGGCGGCAGGCTGGAGGCTGCTGATCGCGGGGGCGGGCGCCAGCCCGAATCTCGCTGACCGCCTCGGGGGTGAGCTGCTCGATCAGGATCCGGTGGCCGCCACCCGAGAGCTCACCGGACCACGCTGAGCAAGGCTGAGGGCGCCCTTCGGCGGCGAGGCTGATGCGCCGGGCCGCGGACGGACGGCGCTGGTGACCTGGTTCGCGCGGCGGTTGGGCCGGAGGGAGCCATTGCGCTGTTCGCGCGCGGAACCCGGGTTGCGCTGCTCTGCTTCGGCCCTCCGATCCAGGAGCTTACGGAGGCGTCCAGATCTCCGCCACCGTCTCCAAGGCCATCCCCGATGCCTTCGAGAAGCAGAAAGCCCTCCCGGAGGAGGGCTCGCTGGTGGTACTGAGAGACATAGCGGGGGCGGGATTCGAACCCGCGATTTTCGGGTTATGAGATGCCTCTGGGCCGTTTCCTCCGGCGCCCTCAGGCGAGGCTATGCAACGTGAGACGAGCTGAGATCAGTTGAGTTTCGGACCCCTCGGGTTCAGGCCTCAAGAACTGCCCGCGTCGTACTTGAACGAGACCCCGAGCCGGATGCGGAACTCGGAGACCTTTCCGCTGTCGATCGTCACGTCCTGGCGAACGACCTCGGCGATCCGCAGGTCGCGCACAGTCTCGCTGACCTTCTCAACGGCGTTCTTCGTCGCCTGCTCCCACGAATCGGAGCTGACGCCGACCACTTCGGTGACTCGATAGACGCTGTCTGCCATTTCTCTCCTTTGGTAGGGCTGCGTCAGACAGCCTCACACTTCCGGCCGCCTTCATGCTGCCCGAGGGACTCGTCTAGCCGAGCCTCAACTTGACCTTCCGGCCCGGCGTCCGCACGGTGCCGGGCTTCAGGCTCTGATTCGTGACCGTCTTGCCGTTGCCCCTGATCCTTCCGAGGCGGCAATGTGAATGCCTCAGACGGCGCGCGGCGGCCTTGCGGCGGATGCCCTTCAGCTCGGGCACGACGCAGGCGATGAATCTGGCGGCGATGGTCGTCGGGGCGTTCATCGCAGCCGTGCAGGTCGGCATGCGGTCACACCCGGGCGCGGTCCAACCGGTGAACCGGGCAGGACTGAGCGCCGTCGCCGTGAGCGTCACGTCAGTGCCGTTGACGTAGTCCGCCCTGCAGCTCTTGCCGCACCTGATACCGAGAGGTGCACTTGTCACGACACCCCGTCCGTTTCCCCGCTTGCCGACGGTCAGGGTGTGGCGTCCGAGGGCTTCGGCGGCGTTGACGACGAGCGCACCGAAGTTGCCCCTCCAGGCGGACGAGCCGTAGTGGTCGCCGACATAGGCGTTGAGGCCCACGGCGCGGCCCTTGACGGCCACCGCCGGTGTGCCATCGGTCCATCTGGCGATCTCCCTGGCGCCCCCGGCCAGTGACACTGAGTCGCGGTAGTAGGCCGACAGGGGACTTCCCCCCTCATCGTCCTGGAAGCTCGGGATCCCGGACAGAAGGGGGCTGGCCGAGTCCTGCCAGCCCACGGTGTCGTACGCGAAGGCCGTGCTGGAGCCGACTGCGTAGGGCGAATAGCCGGCCGAAATCCAGCGGCCGAAGAGCCTGCCGCCCGCGCCCGCCCGCCAGTCAGCACCCGCTGCGACGACGACGCCTCCTCCGTCCTGGAAGTCGGCGAGGTTGTCGCCCATCGCCACAGGTGCAAGCCAGCTGCAGTCTCCGATCGCCACGACTACGTCGTAGGAGCTGAGCTGCGCAACGCTGGCAGTCGCGGCGGCCCCGTCGAACAGCTGGACTGTGGCTCCTGACTTCCCGATGATCTGATCGCGCAAGGTGGCCGCCGGTGTGCTCGGGTTGCACAGCGCCTCGACGATCATGGCCCTCAGGGCGTTCGGGCTGGCTGGCGCCGGGGCAGGGCCGGCGAGGAACGCGATGCTCGCCGCCACGAGGACGAGCAAAGCCCGCGATACGCGGGTTGAGGCTCGCGCCCGCTGGTGACTCATAGCGTGGATTGTCACCAAAGAGAAAGGGCCGCGTCAGCGGCCCGCTCAGTGATGGTTGGCGCCCTCATGCTTGGCGATGCATTTCTTGCGCTTCTTCTTGTTTTTGATCTGCCGGCACTTGTCGTCGGCTCGGGAGCTCGCCTTCGCGCCGACTCCATGGTTCGCCTGGCTGGCTGCGACCCCTGCGGGCGCCAGCGCTGAGCCGAGCACCGCCGCCGACAGCAGGGCGGCCGCCAGCCGCGAGATGCGTTTGCTGTGGATTCTGGTTTACATGCCACGCATCCTCCTCGTCGCGGGTTAGGGCTTGGCCAAACAAGCGTTAGGCCTTCGAATGAGCGGAGTGCGTCAGGCTGAACGCCCGTCATTGCGGCGCCCGGAGGCGCGCCGGGTCATTTGTCGCCACACCGGCGACGCCGAGATCGGCGATCCTCGCGAACAGCGCCGGTTCATCCACGGTCCAGGCGAACAGCCGGCGACCGAGTCGGGCGATGGCATCCGCGATCTCAGCCTCCACGAGCTTGTGGTGCAGCATCACGTCGCCGAAGCGGCCGGCGGCGAGCTCGTGCAGCAACCGCTCACGCCAGGCGCGCGGGTGCCAGCGGTTGGCGCGGCGAGAGATGTATCCGCCGATCGAGATTGCCGTCCGGGCATTCGCAGCGACCGTCCGCACCGTCTCGACGATGTCCGCCGACTGGGATGAGATCAGGGAGCGCTCCAGCAGGCCGTGCCCCCGCAGCATCGCCACGATCGCCGACTCGCAGCCCCGGCCCTTGACGTCCAGGTTCAACCCGATCCCCGAGAAGCCCGGCTGCGCGAGGTGGTCCAGGGCGTCGCCGAGGGACAGGCAGCCGCGGCGGCGAGCCTGGGGGGCGAGGTGCGCCACCAGCAACCGCGATCCCCGCGGCCGGACGTCGAACTCGATCATGTCGACACCCGCTCGCCGGGCCGCGTCGAAGGACGCGATCGTATTCGCCGGAGCGATCGCGCTCGCACCACCGTGGCCGATCAGGATGGTCATCAGGCGAAGAACTCCCGGATCGCGTCGTGCGTCTGCTTCGGTGCCTCGAGCTGCGGCACGTGGCCGCAGTCGAGCTCCAGGTGACGCGCCGCGGGAAGTGCCCGCTCGACATGCTTCCTGAAGGCCAGCGGCACGAGCTGATCATGGCGCCCCCAGATGAACAGAGTCTGGGGCGACATCTGGGCGAGTCGCGTCCAGAAACCGCGTTCGCCGTGCGGCTCGTCGATGTAGATGTTTCGGGCCGCCTCGTAGAAGGCAACCCGACCGCGCGGGGTGAGATAGGAGCGCAGGAACTCATCCACGCCCGCGGCCGACCAGCCGTCCTTGCCACCCGGGACCAGGTTGCGGACGATCGGCTCGGTGATCACGCGCGGCGCCGGCTGGATCAGGCCGAGCATGGGGAGTGGTGCCTGGAGCAGCCAGCGCCAGCGGCGACTTCGCAACCAGGCGAGCGCCGGGCAGAGCAGGGCCATCCTCCCAGTGCGCTCGGGTCGCAGCAGCCCCATCTCGATCGCCACGCGCCCGCCCATGCTGTTGCCGATCAGATGGGCGCGCTCGATCTCCAGCTCGTCGAGCAGGGCCTCGATTGCGCGAGCGAAGTAGGGAGCGTCATAGGGGGCGCCGAGCGGCTTGTCGGAATCGCCGAACCCCGGCAGGTCCATCGCGATCACTCGATGGTGGTCGGCGAGCGCGGCGACCGTGGGGAGGAATGAGGCCTTGGTCGCGCCCAGCCCGTGCACGCAGATCACGGGATCGCCCTCGCCCGCTGAGAGCGTCGAAATCTTGCCGAGCCGGGTGCGGACGGATTCGAAGCGAAGCCGGCGCTCATCGGCTATGGCGCTGGTGGCGGCAAGGAAGCCGACGCCGAGGTGCAGATTCTGCCGGACGCTCAGGCGGCCCTCGCGGAAGGCGACCATTCCACCGCGCACGTCACGCGCGATCTCCTCCCAGGTTGCCCAGTCGGCGCTCAACAGGGCGTCGGGCTGGCGGTCGATCGCCGCCTGCAACTCGATCGCGCCGTCATCGATCACCGCGTCCCACTCGCCCTCGCCATCGACGGCCAGGCGGATGCGCGCTGAGCCGCTGGGCACGTCGATCACATCGGGGTCGAAGCGCTCGATCAGGGCGGTGAGCCCGGCGGGAGGGCGGCTCTCTGGTGTCGGCCGCTCTTCGGCGTCGACAACTGCCATGCGCAGAGTATGGAGCTCCTGCGCGCAGCTGCGCCGAGGGCTCAGCGGAAGCGCTGCAGCACCCGGGTCGCCGAGTCGTAGCCCTGCTGGATCAGCCGCGGCCACTGGGTCCGGTCCAGGAACAGGTCGTAGAACGAGACCCCTCGGATCTCCGCCTCGTCGATCGGCTCGATCAGCTTCAGCTTCTCCCCCAGCTCGTCCTTCGCCCGCCGCGCCAATTCGAGGTGGTAGCCCTGCTGCAGCTGTCGGCTTGCCTGCAGCAGGCCGCCGGTCCTATCCGGCCAGCCGCTTATGTCCCGGGGCTCGAAGCCCTTGGGCAGCATCAGGTTGACGCCGATCACGTGGTCGAAGCGGTCACCGGCTTCGATCGCCGGCTGTGCCGGCCAGTTCTCGATGATCCCCCCGTCCACGTAGAGATGGCCGCGTACGGAAACCGACTCGATGAACAGGGGCAGCGCGATCGCCACCCGGACGAGGTGGCCGATGGTGACCTCCGGCGTGCGCCTCGATCCGAAGTACTCGACCGTGCCGAGGTCCATGTTGTAGACGATGGTCGTGATCGGAATCTGCGCCTCCCCGCACGGCATCCCGATCAGCCGGGTGTCGAAGAGGCGCTCGATCGCCTCTCCCTTCGCCAGCCCCGAAAACCCTCGGAGCGCCGAGAGCGCGAACCGCGGCAGCTTCAGCCACTGGATGTCCAGGTAGTCCTCCGGCCGCCAGGAGAGCGAGAAGTCCGTCATCTCGTCGGAGCTCATCCCCGCCGCCCACATCGAGCCCCAGATCGCGCCGCCCGAGCACCCGATGATCTCGGTCGGCTCGACTCCCGCCTCCTCGAAGGCGCGCTTGACCCCTGCGAGGGCCACGGCCGCCCCACCGCCCCCCGAGGCCACCAGGGCGATCCGCTTGCCCTGAAGCTCCGGCACCGGTCGCGAGCGGAACGGCTGCAGGTGCGCCGAGGGGTCGATCGGCGCGGGTCGGTCGATCAGCGGCAGGGGCAGCAGCGTTCGTCGCGCCCGCCGCAGGAACCCCAGGTCGGCGACGATCTCGCCCAGGTCGAGCCATTCGGTGAAGCGCTCGAATTGCGCCTTCACCTCATAGAGGTCCAGCCGGTCGTCGAGGGCCATTGCCCGGCGAGCGTACCGCCCAGGGCTCGGGCCCACGGAAGGATGAAGGCGCTAGGTTCAGCGTGAGGACACAGCGACCAGGAGGGCCGCCCATGAAAGCTCCGGGCGAGACGCAGAGCGTGACCGCCGACCAGCCCTATGGCACGCGCGAGGAGACGGTCGAGGCCTTCGCCTCTCACGTCGACCGCGGCAAGGCGAGGGCCCTCGAGGCGATCGGGGTCGACCTCGTGATCGGGGAGCGGGAGGGCGCCCGCTTTCGGGATGCGTACACGGGTCGCTGGTACTGGAACTGTCACTGCAACGGCGGCGTCTTCAATCTGGGGCACCGGCATCCGGCGGTGGTCGCCGCCGTGCGGGAGGGCCTGGATCACGTAGACGTCGGCAACCATCATCTCGTCAGCGGCTACCGAGCGCGGTTGGCGGAACAGCTCGCGGTGAGTACCGACGGCCTGCTCACGCACGCCGTCTTCACCCCGTCTGGGACCGAGTCCGTCGACCTCGCCCTGCGACTCGCTCGAGCGGTAACCGGCCGGCCCAGGATCGTCGCCGCGCTCGGCGGCTACCACGGGGCCAGCGGGTTCGCACTGGCCGCCAGCGACCCCCGCTGGCTCGAGCCCTTCGGGTTCGGGCCGAGCGGTTTCGTACACGTCCCGTTCAACGACATCGAGGCCATTCGGCGGGAGATCGACTCCGAAACCGCGGCGGTGATCATGGAGACGATCCCGGCGACGCTCGGCTTCGTCCCGCCCGATCCCGGCTACCTGCGCGAGGTCGGCGAGGCCGCCAGGGATGCCGGCGCCCTGTTGATCCTCGACGAGGTTCAGACCGGCCTGGGTCGCACCGGGACCGCCTGGTACTACCAGCAGCAGGACGTGAGGCCGGACATGCTGATCACCGGTAAGGGCCTCGGCGGCGGCGTCTATCCGGTCAGCGCCACCCTGCTCACGGAGGAGCTCGAGTCCTTCTTCGAGAACCACCCCTTCTCGTATGTCTCGACCTTCGGCGGTGCGGAGATCGGTTGCGTCGCAGCCAGCGCGGTCATGGACCAGATCTCGACGCCCGGCTTCCTGGAGCGGGTCGAGGAGCTGGGTCAGCGATTCGAGCACGCCTTCGCGGAGATGCCGTTCGAGCTTCGGCGCTTCGGACTCACCATGGGCCTGGTGTTCGAGCACGAGCAGGGAGGGGTGATGGCCGCCAAGCAGCTGATCGACTCCGGGGTCTTCGCCGTGTACGCCGAGCACGACCACTCCGTGACCCAGTTCAAGCCCCCGCTGATCGTCAGCGAGTCGGAGGTCGACAAGATCGCCGCGGCGGTCGGAGCCGCGCTGTCATGACCGGCACGGAGACCGGCCTCGCGGGCCTCTCCGACGATGAGCTCCGCCGCCTCGAGGATCTGGTCGAGGGGGCCCTCTCGTCGGGCGACGAGAGGGGGCTCCCCGTCCTGGGGTACGGGGAGATCTCGCTCGTCCTGAGCTGGCCGCCCGGCGGCGGGCGATTCGCCTGCAAGCGGCTCCCCCCGTTCCGCTCCCGGGAACGGCTGGATGCCTACCGGGCCACGCTCGACGACTACCTCAAGGCACTCGGCGCCGCCGGCGTGCGGGTCGTCGAGACGGAGATGCGCGCCGTCGAGCTCCACGACGGCAGCGTCGCCGGGTACGTCGTGCAGCCGATGCTCCCGGCCGATCACCTGGCGACCACGACACTGCGGCTGGCGGACCCCGAGGCGGGGCATCCGCTGATCGAGGCCGTCGCCTCCGCCGCGGCTGCGGCGGTTGGCCCCCACCTCGGCTTGGACGCCCAACTCGCCAACTGGACCTGGAATGGCGACGAGCTCACCTACTTCGACGTCTCCACGCCGCTGATCTGGTCGCCCGAGGGCGACTCCCAGCTCGACCTCGACCTGCTCGCGGACGCTTATCCGGCGATCCTGCGGTGGCCGCTACGCCGCTTCGTCGCCCCGGGAATCCTCGACACCTACCGCGATCTCCGCAAGGTCTACCTGGACCTGGCGGGAAACCTGCTGAAGGAGCTGCTCGAGGGCTGGCTCCCGGCGTTCCTCGACCGCTTCAACGCACACCTGGACGAGCCGCTCACCGAGGACGAGGTGCGCCGCCACTACCGCTCGGACGCCCGGCTCTGGGCCGCCCTGCTCCGGGTCCGCAGGCTCGATCGCGCCTGGCGCCGTCGGGTCAGGCGGCGGCCGTACCCCTTCCTGCTGCCCGGCCCGATCGAGCGCTAGGACGGACTCTCTCACCCAGCCTCGAGCGAGCTTCGCCCGCGAGACCGCCGCTTGTCACGGCGCGCTCAAACGCATCAACCCCGCTGGCGCCATCGCTTCGTGCGCGCTACGCACACCAAGGGCCCTCTTGCGAGGGCCCTTGGCTGAGTAGCGGGGGCGGGATTCGAACCCGCGATTTGCGCTGCGCGAGAAGCGATAGGCCGGGCGTCGCTACCGCAAAGGATCTAAAGGAGCAGCACAGACCAGAGGTTCGAGCTTCGTTCGTTCCTTTGAACACGGCATTTCGTTTTGCCGAGCGACGCGATCGTGACGTATGCCACACCCAGATCGTGCCTTGTGTCACACATTTCTCACCGGCACTGAGGGACCATGAGTGACGTGGAGAGGACCCTGAAGAGGTTGAACGGAGGAGGGGACCATGTTTGACGGTGAAGCGCAGGTGCTCGAGCACAACGCGGAGGACGGCCAAGCTGCGATCGGGGTTACCAGAGTCCGGCAGGAACCCCCCTTCTGGGCATCACTTCAGCTCGGCTGGAGAGTGGCCGAGTTCTACGCGCCAGAGGAAGAAGATTTTTGGCTTTTCGGCGACCTCTGCGACGCTTTCAACAGTCTCGGAAGAAGCCAGCTCGATGACCCGTTTGAGGCCAAGCCGTTTCGGTATCTGCGCGAGGACGTCGAGCTCCAAGACTATCCCGGTATTCCAGGTGCGACATGGCATGAGGGGCACCCAGGAGCCCTGCAATGGACCATGAATCTCTGGGAGTCCTTCGGAGACTTCCACTTGGAGCCAAAAGAATTCATCCATGCAGGACGAGGCCGGTTCGTGTGCGTTACCGCCACCGTTGGGCAGGGTCGCCGCAGTGGCCTCCAGCTGAGCCTGACCGCTTACGCCGTCGTCACCGTTGAAGACGACAAGATCAGGCGCATCGCGATAACTGCCGACCGGCAGGAGGCACTCAAATCCGCCGGCTTGTCCGAGTAGCACTCTCCTCATGGTGATCTCCGTCGTGTCGCTTCAAGAGCGCGAGATCCCAGCGGAGGGGTCGGCATACCGGCCACACAGGGGTCAGGACGCCCCTTGCTACCGGCCCATGTGATCGAGTCCCGAAATCGCCATGCTCATCGACTTGCACGCCCACTATCCGATGCACCTCGTTCCTCGGAATGAGGGGACAGCCCACCAAGGCTTGGTCCGCTGGCGCGATGCTTTGTGGCGAGCGCGCTTCGTGAACTTTATGTCGCGCCTTTTCAATTACGAAGGGCCTGGCGAGGAACCCGGGGTCACAATCGAGCTGATGAGAGAAGGCGACGTCGGCGTGCTGCTCTCAGTGCTCCACAACCCACTCGACGAGATGGACCTCTCGAAGAGCTACGGCGCCCCGCCCGATGGCACGTATCTCCCCTCCCTCCTAGGGCAGCTCGAATCCGTCGAGGAGAGCGTCGCCTCGGATCCCGGCGTGGCCGTCGCCCATTCGCCGGTTGAGTTCACTGCCGCCCTCACCGCGAACCAGAAGGTGCTGATCCACTGTGTGGAGGGGGGCTACCACCTTGGCGGAACTGAGGAGGAGATCCGCAGCGCGGTCGGCCAGCTGGCGGCACGTGGCGTGGCCTACATCACGCTGGCCCATCTCTTCTGGCGGGATATCGCGACCAACGCGCCGGCGCTCCCATTTCTCCCGGACCCCCTCTACCGGCTCATCTTCCGCCAGCCACGGAAGGGCTTGAGCGAGCTCGGCATGATCGCGGCAGACGCGATGCTCGAGCACCGAGTCTTGATCGATATCACCCACATGTCCTCCCGAGCGACCGCAGCCACGCTCGACCTGATGGACCGCCGCGACCCGCAGAAGGAGATGCCGGTTCTGGCTACCCACGAGGCCTGTCGATTCCGGCGTCTGCGCCGGCGCGAGTACAACCTCTCCGATGACACCATCCGCCGGGTCGCCGAACGCCGCGGCCTGATCGGGATCATCCTCTGCCCCCACTACCTCCTCGGTGGAGGCCCATTCCGGAGGAGCCAGACGGCGGACTTCGAGGCATCAGTCGACGCTCTCTGCACCCACATCGATCACATTCACGACGTGACACAGTCGCTCGATTACGTGGGCATCGGCTCAGATCTCGATGGATTTATCAAGCCGGCGCTGACTGGGCTCGGCCATCTCGGGCACATGGCGGCGCTACAGGCCGAGTTGCGGCAGCGCTATGGCGAAGCCGACGCCGAGAAGATCTGCTCCGGGAACGCCGTTCGCGTTCTCACCACCGCCTGGAGATAACATCACCGCCGAGAAACTCGACAGCTATCAGCGCGACATCGTCAAGGGCCTCAGCAAGGCCTTCGACCGCGAGGCGACCGAGGAGCACGAACTCGACCTCGACACGGCCAAGCTCGTCGTCTTCTCCGACCACCACAAAGGCGCGCGCGACGGCGCCGACGACTTCCGCCGCTGCGAGCGCGCCTACATGGCGGCGCTCGGCTATTACCTCGAGGAGGGCCACCGGCTATATGTGCTCGGCGACGTCGAGGAGTTGTGGGAGAACTCTCCCGAGGAGCCACTCGTGGCGTATGCCAAGGCGCTGGAGCTGGAGGCCGAGTTCCACCGCCAGGGCCGCTACGAGCGCTTCTGGGGAAACCACGACGATCACTGGGGACACCGCGCATACGTAGAGAAGCGCCTCTGGCGCTACTACCCGCAGCTCAAGGTGCGCGAGGCGCTGAAGCTCCGGATCACGAGCGGCGGCGAGAGGCTCGGGCTTCTCTTCTTGATCCACGGCCATCAGGGGACGGCCGAGAGCCAGCGCTTCGCCTGGTTCTCGAAGCTCGTCGTCCGATACATCTGGCGGCCGCTTCAGCGCCGGTTCGGGTTCAGCGCAACCACCCCGGCCAGAGACTGGGACCTGCGCGCCCGCCACAACCGGGCGCTCTTTACGTGGGCCCGCTCGCACCCCCTAAAGCCAGTCCTGATCGCGGGCCATACCCACAAGCCCGTGTTCGGGACGAGCACCCCGCCGAAGCCCGAGCATCGGCCGCTCTCCGAGGTGCAGGGGGAGCTGGACGGCGCCCAGGCGAAGTCGCCTACCGACCGAGACAAGATCGCCCGGCTCCGCGCCGAGCTAGGGTGGATCGAGGCGATCGAGCGCAGCACCGAGCCCGCGTCGATCCCGATCGAGCCCCCGTGTTACTTCAACACCGGGTGCTGCTCGTTTCCCGACGGCGACGTGACTGGCATCGAGATCGCCGACGGCATGGTCCGACTCGTTCGCTGGCCCGACGACGAGGGCAGGGCACTCCCCAAAATCCTGGTCGAGGACGACTTACGCAAAATCCTCGGCGCGCTCGGCGCGCCGGGCTGACCCTCGACGGTCACCTCGAGGTGTGGTTCAACTCCCGCTCGAAGGCGCAGCGAGTCCGGGGTTGATCGCTCCGGCGTCGGCGAGTAACGTCGTTGCAGGCGCTCGGCTCCCTGCAGTCTGTGGCCTGGCGCACCAGCAAGGATCGCTGGCTTGAGAATCGGGTGAGATAGACGGCCACCCCACAAGTCGAACTGCACGTTGGTGACGTAAGCGAGAGCCAGCTCGTAATCGGCAACTACAACACCGTGCAGACGCCGAAGGGCGCGAAGGTGACGGTGATCCAGGCCGGCGGCGCCCCGGCGCCGCGGCTGCGGGCGGTGCCGATCGCCTATCACCCAGCCGCACGGACCGAGGCCTTCGGTCGGGAGGAGGAGCTGGCCCTCGCCGGATCCGCCTCCGCCGAATCCCCCGTCCAGCTCTACGGGGGCGAGGGCATCGGCAAAACCACCCTCTTGAAGCTCGCCGCCGAGCGGGCCAGCCCCCCTCCCGAGGGCGTGGTATTGGAATCCGTCAGGCGAAGGAGCCTGGACGAGGTCCAGGTGAAGCTGTACGCCGATTTCTGGGAATGCGATGTTCCGTTCCTTCCCGATCCCGCCCAAGTCGGGGGATTCCTGATCGACCGCGAGGCGCTCGTGATCGTCGATGACTGCGAGCTCGACCGCGAAGACCTCGATGGCCTTCTGGAGGGCGCCCCACGATGCACCTTCGTGATCGGCTCCGAGGCGCGCGCCCTGTGGTCGCGGGGGACCGCCCGGGCGCTGAGCGGCCTCGACCCGAAGGCCGCAGTCGCCCTGCTCGAGCGCGAGCTCGGCGAGGCGGTAGGTAAGGACCAGCGCGAGGACGCCGAGGCCATCGTGGAGCGGCTCGATGGGCGGCCACAGTCCCTGGTCGAGACCGCGGCCCTGATCCAGGATGGACGAGCCTCCCTCCAGGAGCTCACCCACGACGCGGGCGCGCTCGATCGGCGGATCGACCCGGAGACCCTCACGGCCTCGCAGCGGCGCATCCTCGGGGTGCTGGCGGCCCTCGACGGCGCCGCGCTCGGCGCCGAGCACATCGCCGTTCTCGCGGACGCGCCCCGGGCGGCGAGCGAGCTCGCGGAGCTGGAGCGCCACGGGTGGGTGAAGAGCCAGAGTCCCAGGTATCGCCTCGCTCGCGACTTGCCGGAGGGGCTCGCCCTCGCCCCCGAGTCGGGGTTCCCCGGTCGCCTGCTCGACCACCTCGCCGTCTGTGCGCGCGGGCAAGCGAAGCCCGCCGCGATCGCGGCGGAGGGGGAGGCGATCGAGGCCGCACTGGCCCTGGGCGCCGACTCGGGCCGCTGGCGCGATGCCCTCCCCCTCGCGGTCGTGGCCGGGACTGGGCTGGCGCTCGCCGGCGCCTGGTCGAGCTCGAGGAGCGTGCTCACCTCCGGCCTGACGGCGGCGCGCGCCCTGGCCAGCGAGCCCGCGGAGGCCTACTTCCTGCACCAGCTGGGGAGCTTCGCCCTCTGCCGGGGAGAGAGCGAGGCCGCCAGCTCCCAACTCGGGGCTGCCCTCGAGATCCGCCAGCGCCTCGGCGACCGCGAAGGCGCCGAGCTGACCCGCCACAATCTGGGCCAGATCGGGGGCGGCCCCGGCTCAGACGGCGGCGGAGACGGCGGCGGCGGACCGTGGCGGCCGCGCCTCGGCGTGACCCTGGCGGTGCTCGCCGCGCTCGGCGCCCTCATTCTGGGAGCCGTGCTCCTGACGGGCAACGGAGGGGCACCGGAGCCCGCGGCCAAGAAGTCGCGGCCGCATCACAACAAACACCCGACGACAAGCGTCGCCGGTTCGACCGACGGCCAAACGAGGGGCACCGGGAGCTCCCCGCCACGCAAGCTCCCCACGACGTCCACCACTACCCCGACGGTCCCGCAGAGCCCAACGGTGCCCGCGAGCCCCCCGGTGCCCACAACACCCCTTCAGCAAGACACCACTCCGGCGCTCAAGTGAGCATTGATCAGCAGCCCTTCGGAACAACCGCCAGCGACCGACCGGCAACCTGTCCCGCGAATCGGCCGCCCAAGAGGCGGCCGTCGGCCAGGAGGTAAACGAAATGTCCGCAGACGATGAATCCGCCGGCAAGTTCAACATTCAGATCGGCGACGTCAGCCGCAGCCAGGTCGTGATCGGCGACTACAACACCGTTACCCAGAAGGCCGGCCTTACGCCCGAGGAGGCGGCGAAGCTGCGCGGGGTGTTTGAGCAGTTCCGATCATCGGTGGAGAAAGAGGCCCCGCCCGAGCGGCGCGGCGAGGCGGTGGCGCAGGCCGAGGAGCTGGAGCGCGCGGTGGTCAGCGAGCGGCCCGACGTCGGCCGCGTGCGGACGGTGCTGCGCTGGTTTCGGGACAACGCCCCACAGTTGGCGGGCGCGGTGGTCAGCGTCGTCGTCAATCCGCTGGTCGGAAAGGCCGTGGAGGGGGCGGGCGAGGCGATCGCCGATCAGTTCAAGGAGGTGGTCAAGGAGGAGACCGGGTGATGCGCGACTGCTTCGCCTGGCTAGAAGCTCGCCATCTAGTCTGGCCGCACGAAAACGAAAGGCCCGGATCTCCGGGCCTTTCGTGAGTAGCGGGGGCGGGATTCGAACCCGCGACCTTCGGGTTATGAGATGCCTTGAAGTCGTTCGGTGGGCTGATCCTGAACGACGCGAGGCACGCTGAGAGGGGCTGACATCAGCTGAGGTTCTGTCAGTTCGGTACCACCGTTGGTACCACCATCGTGGTGGTCACCGGCCGATGGCGCCGACGGGCTTCTCCGGTGGACGGCCGCGCGGATGCAGCCCGGTCGGCTGCGAACAGGCTGTGGAGGAGCTGGATGGCGACTGAGCCCTCTCCAACCGCAGACGCCACACGCTTCACGGAGCCGTGTCGAACGTCGCCGGCGGCAAGGACGCCAGGCATGCTCGTCTCGAGCAGAAACGGACTGCGCTCGAGCGGCCAAGCACGGTCGCCGCGAAGATCGGTCCCCGTGAGGACAAAGCCCTGCCCATCTCTATCGACCTCCGGTGGCAGCCACTCGGTGTGCGGGCGAGCTCCGATCATGAGGAAGAGCACATCGGCTTCGACGGTCTCCTCGCTTCCCGGGCGGCGATCGCGAAGCACGAGGTGCTCCAGCCACCCGTCGCCCCCACCGCCGACGATGTCGGTCCCGAGACGGACCTGCAGCTTCGGCTTCGCCTTCACCTGGCGAACCAGGTAATGCGACATCCCAGCGCCGAGTGACTGAGCACGTACCACGAGCGTGACCCGCCGCGCGTAACGGGCGAGGTGCAGCGCAGCCTGTCCGCCGAGTTCGCGCCCCCGAGGACGTAGACGTCGCGACCGGCCATGGCGGGCGCGGCGGAAGCCGCGCCGCCGTAGAAGACGCCGGCGCCGTTCAGAGCCTCGAGCGCCGGGATGCCGAGTCGGCGATAACTGGCACCCGTCGCCAGGAGCACCGCGCGGGCACGCACGCGGCCGAAGTCGGAGAGGGTGACGGAGAGCCCGTCGTGCTCGCGCCGAAGGTCGGTCACTTTCTGCATGAACACGAAGTTCGGCCCCGAAGACCCACGCCTGCTCGTACGCCTGCTGAGCCAGGCGGCGACCGCTGACCCCTCGGGGGAAGCCGAGGTAGTTGCGAATCAGCGAACTGGAGGTCGCCTGGCCCCCACCCCGCCTTCGTCGACGACCAGGGTGCTGAATCCTTCCGAGGCGCCATACACGGCTGCCGACAGACCAGCCGGTCCCGCGCCGACGATCACAAGGTCGAAATCCATCCGCTCCGGGTTCACCGGTGAGCCCGACGCCCTCGCAATATCGGCGTTGCTGGGGTTCCTCAGGACCGTTCCGTCGGGAAATGCGACGAGGGGGAGCTTTGCCCCCTCCCCGCCTCGGAGACGAGCGCGCGCCCGTCCTCGGAGTCGGCCAAACAGAACGAGTGCGGGATCGCACAGCGCTCGAAGCAGGTCCCTGAGCTCAAAGGCCCTGCCAGACCAAGACTCGCCGACCATGTAGATCGTGTTCGGCGAGGTCTGCTGCGCCTCTGCCCATTCGAGCAGCAAGCTCGAGATGGCCTGATGAAAGAGCTCGTCCGGTGTCGAGGATGGCCTGACCACATAGCCGTCGATGCGACCGCGGGCGATCGAATCGAAGATCGCCTCACCGGTCGCTGGGTCGCCCCAGTCACCCCAGCCGAGCAGCAGCACGCGCTTTGCGTGCGGATGCAGGTGACGGGCCTCATTCAACAGCTCGCTTCCGGTGGTCCCGGTGAGCCGCTGCCCGGCCAGAACCACGGCGACTTCGTCACCGGCGGCGGCAAGGTCCGCCAGACGGGCGCGAGCCTCCTCCGCCGACCGCATGCAGACGACGCGGTAATGGCGCGCGTAGCGGTCGCACAGCTCCCTTTCGATGTCCCGCAGTGCGTCCGCATCGTCCTCAACGGCGACAAGCACGGGTTCGGGCATTTGTGGCGCGCACTCTAAACACCAAGGGCCCTCTTTCGAGGGCCCTTGATGAGTAGCGGGGGCGGGATTCGAACCCGCGACCTTCGGGTTATGAGAAGCCCCGAGGCAGCTCGGTGGGCTCACGCCGAGCGACCCCAGGCACGACGAGATGAGCTGGGATCGGCTGAGTTTCTCTCAGTTCGGTACCACGGCTGGTACCACGTGATACCCCTAGCGCGTAGCAGCGCGAGAGAAGGGACCGATTGGTACGCACGAGCGGGAGCTGACAATCTGGCCTGACTTGGAAGCTGGCGGACCGGCGGACCGAGGTGATAATGGAGATCGAACGCTTGAATGAGCTGATGTTCGACGCCGAGGCGCATCGGGATTGCGAGGGCCTGTCGTGGGATGAATTCCTCGGCCATGTTCTTGCAGACGACTTCGCCCTCCGCCGTTCGGCGGCTGGGAAACCGCTCGAGGACCGAGAGACGTTCTTGAACTCCACCCGCGCTGCGGAGCCCGTTGATAGGAGCATCCTTCCGGGCTCAGTGCGCATCTGGCAGTCCGACATGGTTGCGGCAGTTTCGTCCGTCGTAGAGCTGGACGGCCGCCCGGAGCATTTCACCAACATCCGCGTCTTCACAGCCCGCGGTAAGTACGGCTGGCTCTGCAATTGGTGGCAGGTGACGGCTGCGCAGGCCGACTCGCCGCAGCAGTAGCCGTTTCCGCAACTGTTCCTTAGGATCGTCTGATGACGGAGTCGCCGTCGCATCCGTCGAAAGGCAGCACCCCTTCTCTCCCTGCGGACTTCACCACCGTGCTGTTTGGGGTGGTCAGCATCGTGGGCGGCGTCGCCACGGGGTTGTTCTCTGACCTCCGCCCCCTGGGACAGGCCATGGGCCTGCTCGCGTTTGCTGCGTGGATCGTTGCCATCGCCCTCATCCTCTGGGGCCCAGAATCAAGAACTTTGGCGCGGTGGATCAGCGGGCTTGCATTCCTTCTGACCGCCGCGCTCCTTCTCTACGCCTTCGTCACCGGCCCGCGACTCAGTTCGCGGACGCTCGTCCTCACGCCAGATGGCGTGGCGGTAGTCAATGCAGCGTGTCCAGGCGCCTTGAAAGGGTCAGAGGTCGCAGCCCGCGTCGCCCTTTCCCAGCTCGGCGATCAGTTCGTGCACTTGGAGATCATCGAGCCAGGGTGCGCGCGAGCCAACAGCGACATTCGCATCCGATCTGACGACCTTCAAGGCGTTCTGCCGCCGCCATGAGCAGTGGCGTGGTCTTTCTCTCACTTCACAAGCCGGTACTCAAGAACAAGGATCGCGTCGAGTAGCTTGGCGCTGTCGATCACGCCATCTCCAGCTGCGGCGGCCGGCGGAGACAGCGGCCCAGCATCTTTGATTGCAAGCTTGAGCTGAGTGGTCATGCCACTGGTGAACAAGGCCTCGAACCCGTCATTCGTGGGCAGGTTGCCAAGGGTGTCGTCGGCGGTGAAGCTCGACCGGTTGCTCCCGTTGATCGCGATCCTGAATCCAGTTGTCGCCTGACCCTTCTTTGGCACCAGCGCCAACCTGGCGCCCGCCACCCTCGTGGATCGCCCCGCGGCAAACATCGGCAGGAACTTCTCCGACAGGTTGAAGTCGATTTCGGTGTCCTTCGGGCTGGTCACCAGACGGTTGAATTCAGTCGGAAACTCGTGGCGCAGACTGAACGAGCGGAAGAGCTTCACGTCCTTGAAGAAGGTCAGCACCTGATTTTGGATGGCCGCCATGCTCGTCTCAACCGAGTCACGGAACGTGCCGTCTTCCTTCGCCGAGTAATCAACGTGCAGGATCACATCACTGATCGAGTCGTAATCGAAGGGCCGGAAATTCTTCGGCAGCGAGAGTTTCCAGGAGCTCACTGCGCCGGCGCCTTCAAAGTGGTTGAAGCGCTCATCGCGGAAATTGAACTCGAAGACTCCGGCGTCGGATAGCCCGCGGCTGGTTGCGATTGAGTCGGCACGGGACAGGTTCACCGTCTTCAGCGCGGCGGCGTTTGCATCTGGCTCCCTGCGAATCTGGGACCCGGTCATGGTCAGGGTCGCGCCGACATTTGCGTACGGACCGGTCACGCAAGGCACCGACACCCGCAGCGCGCGAATCCTCCGTGAGTAATGGCCCGGATAGGTGAGGTCGTAGAACAGCTCGGGGATCGCGAAGTCGCAGCTACCGGTCTGCTTGAGTTTCTGCAGCGCCGCCGGGTTCCACTGCGCCAGCGAGAACGACTGATTGACTTCAAGGCAGCGGTAGTTCTGCTCGATGTACTTGCGTTCAAGGTCTTGGAGGTCGGCGAGCAACCGGTCGCCGGCGAGGAGGCCGGACTTTGAGGCGTCCCAGTAGTTCGCTTCAATGACCGGATCGTCGTCGGAGTCGAGCTCGAACTGGAATGCGCGTTCGGCCGCCTTCGCCAGCTCCAACGCGCCGTTGAACGTGTCGTGGTGCAGATCGCTGAGCTGCTTGGACATCCACGTGAACAGTCCGAGGCCGGTGAACCGCTCTCGATAGAAATCGAAGATCTCCTCGGTTTGCTCGATTGACTTCTCGTGCACTTCCAGCGAGCGCTCGGCGATCTGCTTGCGAAACTCCGCTGCCTTTATCTGCTTGTCGAGCTGTTTGAGCTCGTTGTCGGCCATCTTCGCCTGGTGCGCCCATTCCTCGCCGCGGCGCTGGAACGTGGCTTCCAGCCCTGCCGACGCGGATGCGGCCTCGGCGGCGGTGCCGAACGCCTGGCTCGCAAACGCAAAACGTGCTGCCGCGCCGCTGACTTCCAATCCTCCGTACTTCATCGCGGTCGGGGCCCCGAACTGCGGCAGCAGACTGGTCGCCGCGGCGATCAGCTGAATCGTCGCTTCCAGCGTGTGCAGCCCCGAGACGACGTGGCGCGACACCTGCTGTGTGGTCTCCCAACCGGAAAGACCGTCGCTCACGAGCTTGTCGTAGAAATCCTTGCGGTATTGCACGCCCTCGCGCTGGCGAGTGATGCTGTCGACCGTCTCTTCGGCATTGTTGATTTCCCAGCGCTGAATCTGCGTGCGCAGCTTCAACAGGTTCTGCTCGTGCACCGCGCGGAGCTTGTTGAGCTCTTCGGTGTCCCGCTTCTCCATTGCTGCCTGTAGCTGGGAGCCGAGCGCCTGCACTGACGTCGCGCTTTGGCGAGCCTTCTCGAGTAGATAGGTGAAGCGATACGCAGGCGTGCCGGCCGACGTGCTCGCCAGCACATCGTCGAGCGACAGCCCGGCGGCGGCCATCCGGACGAGCAATCGTGGGTCGATCTCCGGCGCGAACAGCGCGAGCTGCCGGCGCACGCCGGTGATGTCCATGCAATTGCGAACCTTGAAAAGCCGGTCTTCGACCCTGTCCCAATATGCCAGCAGCTCCTTGTTCTCGGGAACGCAGAAGATCACGCTCGAGGTCGCGACACTGGCCGGTACGAACTTGATCGATCCGAAATCGTCGTCGCGATGTGGCGCGCCGACGACGCCGCCCTGGAAGCGGGGCTCCGTGTCCAGCTTGTTCTTGATCTTCGGATCGATCTGAAAACCGCCGAAGTCCGGAATCACGCCCGGCTCGACATCGCCTCCGCGCGGCGGATCGGCCGGCGCCGGCGCGAATCCGCTGACCTCGCCGCCCAGCGACAATTCTTTGAGCGGCGTGCCTTCTGCCGCGGCCGGCAGCGTGAGCGGCGACTGGTCCCAACCGAACGGGTTTGCGAGCTGGCCGCCGTCGTATTCGTAAGTGCCCTGGCCATAACCACCGTCGCCCTCTCCGCCTTGGCCGGCGCCGCCCCCGTACTGCGGCGCAGCCGACATCGCGTAGCTCTTCGTCACCATGACTTCACTGGCCGAGCCCGTGTCGATCGTGTAGACGTACTGGTTCGGATCGCTCTTGACCGCGCCGGCGTCAAGCGATTCGAGTTCGATCAGGAAATCCTGCGCCACGTTCTTCTTGCGCTGGTCGGACACCATCTGATACGTGACCGGGTCTTTGGCTTCGTCGCAGTCGCCGACGTCGGCGGGCCGATCGCCAAGGATCTCCGCGGCCATCAAATAGAGCATCGTGGCCTCGTTGACCGACTCCATCGTGAACTGCGTGAACAGTGAATCCGCCCAATCGAGCAGGTTGTCGATGTACTTCATGACGATCGACTTCTGATACGCGCTGAATCGCACTCGCGCGATCGCGTGCGGGTTGAACGGGTCCTTCTTGTACGCGCTGATCGCGTCGGGGTCGACCAGAAGGTCGCGCATCGACTTGGCGTTGATCTTGTCGAGGTTGCGGAACTCGAGGTACTGCCAGACGCGGTTGCTGGGATTGCGCAGCCCGGCAACGTCGGGCGCGGTCGGGTCGAAGATACGGTCGTACCAGTACTGCGCCGCGGCGAACTTGCCTTGGCTGTTCAGGTGGTTCGCGATCAAAAACGGGATCTGGAAAAAGATCTCGCGGTAATACATCCCGAAGGGCCCGGTGAAGTCGAGTTTTCCGGCGTTGCCCTTGTTCTCGACGTTCACCGTCAGCGAAAGCGGCAGCTGCGGTTCCTTCAGGTGAAGCTGGTTGTCGATCTTCAGCATTTCTTCGGTGCCGTCCTCGAAGAGCTTCCGCGATAGCTGGTCGGCGAGCGTGGTGCCGAGTCGCCGGACCAGGTAAGTCGGGGCCGCGCGAACCGATCCCTGCAGCAACAGGATGTCGCCGGAGCTGTCGATCAGCGCGTCGGTGAGGGAGCCGTTGATCACGTCGAACTCCGCGGCGGGGTCACTTAGCGTCGCGACTGAGACGTGTGTGTTCGTCTCGATGTCGGTCGGGGTCCACCAGGGGAACAGCTTCATCAGCCGATCCGCGTCGGCGTACTGCGCGCGAGCCCAGTATTCACCGGCCGCGTACCATCCCGAGGAGGCCGAATAACGCATGTCGTAAATCGACGATCCCCTCCGGTATGGCCAACGCGGTACTCCGGCAGGCGCGAGTGGGTCGGATTCGAAAACACCGGGCAGCGGGCCGACCTTGCGCCGATAGAAATCCACCTTGCCATGTCTTTGAAAGCCAACTCCGGTAACGCGCAGCTCGTCGCCGGCGAGTTCGGGGAACACGTCGGTCCAGCCGAAGTTATTCAGCCTGAACGAATCCTGGGGTTCCCAATGCGGCGGTCCGTTGGGATCGGTTTGCGGCGTCGCCATCGGGGCCAGTGCGGCGCTCAGTGGCGAGAAGTTGACCTTGCCACCCTCGTCGGCCGCCCGCATGTCGTCGATGTCGGTCTTCGCGGCGGCAAAATCGCCTTCACGCACCTTCTTCTCAAGCCCGATCCAGATCGTCGCGACCTTGTACATCTGGGTAGCAGGCAACGTCGTGATTTGCTGTGCGAGGGCCCTCCAGGCCGACAACGCAGCGTTGATCTCGGATTGCTCGGCCAGTGGGTCCCAAATCGAATCGCCGTCCGCCAGCTGAAAGCCATCCAATCCGATCCGCTGCGGCGGCGACCAGTCGCCGTCGAGCTGCAGCGACGTGTACTTCATCGCGAACTTGTGCTTGTAGCCCGCAAACTTCGAGGAACCGGCGACGATGAGGCTCTTCGGCGTCGTCGTGATCTCGAACCACAAGACGTAGAGCTTGCCCCGGAACACCACGGGGGCGACGCGCTGGCCGGGAATCTGCACGTCGATCTTGCGCCACGGCGTCCAGGCGATGCGCGGCTTCGGGCCAGTGACGGAAGGCAGCTCGCTGTAGTACGCGTTTTCGACAGTGCGGTAGTAGAACGTCGCCGGATCGCCCGGGCCCACGCCAACCAGATGAAGCGTGTCGAGCTTGGCCACGTCGTCCTTCGCGTGGAAGCTGCCGCAAATCTTCAGCCCGGCGACTTCGTCGAAATCCGCCATGTACGTGGCGTACGCCTCTTGCACGTTCTCCGCGGTGATCTGCTTTTGCAGCAGCGTGTCCTCGAGCTGCTTGAACTGCGGTGTCTTGTCGTCCCGGAGCTCGGGCTCGATGTAATTCTCGGGAAACAGGAAGACCTTGCGGTTGGCCTCCCACACGCGGTAGTTCTTGCGCCAGGACCATTCCTTGATCGGGATCACTGCCGGCGAGACCTTCACCTTGCCATCGCGGTCCTGCTCGAGGTTCATCAGCACCCGCTGTACGTAGAACTGAACACTCGAGCTCGCGGCAACCACCAGCGACGTGCGGGCGCAGCCCTCGACCTGCACGTCCATCAAGACGTGGTTTGAGATCTCGTCCTTCGTCCTGAATATCCACTCGTCGGTGTTGAGTCCGATGCGAAACGCTGGGCTCGTCAGCAGGTAGTCGGCCAGCGCGTCCCGCTTGCGCCCGCGCAGCTTGTCTTCAAATCCTTCGATCGTTTCGGCGAACCTGTTTTCGTCGGGATACTTGCTGCGGAAGGCGGCAAAGAAACCGTCGGCAGCGCGGCGCAGGTCGTCGAAGTTGTCTGAAAGGGTCAACTTGAACGTCTCTCCGTCGACGCCCAGGTATTCGGCCAGCGCGACGGCTCCCGCGAGCTGCTTCAGCGCGATGATCGGGTCTGAATTGCCGGCCGGGAGTGCCGACTTGACGTGCGGTAGCACGGACGCCACGCGGGCACGCTCGGCCGCAAGCGCGGACGCGAGCTTGTCGAGATCGAGGTTGGCCGCCCTCAGGCCTGTGGTCAGCACGTAGCGAAGGTCCACTGGGCTCGGCGCGTCGGCTTCCGGATCGAAGGCGGGGTCGGGCGCAGTGGCGAGCGCGGTGAAGTCGACCACGCGATGGACTGATTCAACGGTGATGCCGGCGGTGAGGGCGAACATCGCCTTCGACGCGAGCACGAAGTCGAGAGCGTCCTTGTCGAAGACCGGTGAGCCGAGCAGACGGTCATAGCGGCCGAGCGCGGCGAGCATGTCCGCCAGCACGGCGGGGGCGTTGGTGACCGGATCGCGCCAGAGTTCAAGCTCGAGCTGCTGAGCCGTCGGCGCGACCGCGGCGATTGCGCTGATGCGTTCGAATCGCTCGGCCGACAGCCCGAGGAGGTTGGCCATCCTTGGCGGTAGCGCCATGGCCGGCGTAAAGCGCTTCAGCAGGTCGCGCATCGCTCGAATCGTCTCCTGCTTCCATGCAGTTCTGTCCGCGGCGGCGGTGATTTCCGTTGGGACCACCGAGTTCGGCACGTCCAACGCGCCGGCGGGGATGTCGAACCCGGCGGTGACGCGGTAGTCCGTGCTGCCCGCAAGCTTTGTGAAAGCCGGCGACGCGTTGGCGGGGGCGGAGTTCGCGGTGATCAGCAACCGCGACTGCTCATCGTTGACGCGGCCGGTGCCCGCGAGGACCGTGTCGTCAAACCGCAGTGCGCGCTCGGATTGGATGGCCTGTACCAACGCCACGGCGAGCTTCGACCCGTCGGGCAGGTCCGTCGGACGCAGCGTCTTCTTGCCGGTGAGCGCGGCAATCGCGTCGGCGTCGAATGCGCTGGCCGATTGCCACTCGGCGACCTCACGCAGAGCGGTCAAATCGTCGATACCGGAAACACTGGTCTTGCCGACCAGGTCGAGCAGCTGAAAGAGCTGCGCGATCGAGACATCGAGGATCTGCGCGAGCCGTGCGTGCCGGTAGAGAAGCGTCAGGTTGGG
This sequence comes from uncultured Solirubrobacterales bacterium, assembly GCA_963763985.1. GTDB lineage: Bacteria > Actinomycetota > Thermoleophilia > Solirubrobacterales > 70-9 > DASUPK01. The sequence continues at coordinate 77,378 of CAVXQO010000025.1, forward strand.
CGCCGTCACCTTGAACTCTTTGTTCGCCGGGACCGGTGAGGCGCACAGCTTTGTTTCAAGCCCGGCGATCAGCTGCGCAAGCTGTTCGTCGCTGACCTGCAAACCGGCCGTCAGGCGATGCAGCATGTTGGCGTCTGGGCTGGCGAAACCGGCCTGCGGGTTCGTGTTGAACGCGGGGTGCGTGAACAGTTTCGTGTCCGGCCACGGCCCGTCTTGACTGCGGAATTGCGGCAGGTTGAAGAGCCTGTCGAACAACGATCGATCGTCGCTCACGGGATCGCTCGGAATCGCCGTCCACAGCGAGATCAGGTCTTCAAGCGGAATATCCCAATGCCCTTGCAGTTCGACAAGCTTCGCGACCGCAAGCAGCGCCGGCGCGTCCAGTTGCTGGGAGACCTGGTTGTCGCGCAGCGTCTTGAGCACGAAATCGAGCTCTGCGACCGTCCACGGGACGTGCCGCCAAAGACGCACGAATCGCTGAATCCGGTCCAGCCGGTCGCCGGTGAGGCCGTTCACCATCTCGATGTCGTTTTGCACGCTGCCGCTCGATGACCGCTGCGCGTCGATCGTCAGCTTGGTGCCGGTCCCCGGCTGCACAAATCGCGTGGCGATGACTTCGCCGAATTCCGCGCGGGTCAGGCCGCTCGTTTTCAGAATCACCGATATCTCGACCGGATCGAGGACCGCCGACATCGACGCCGGAACGAAGACCGCGAACAGCCCCTGCAGATACGCGCGGCTCTTCGACGTGATGATCAGATCGAACGTCGCCTTCGAAAGACCGAGCTGCGCGCGGCACAGGACCTCGGGGTCCTTGCTGAAGCTACGGGCGACGTCCGCCCTCGTCCGCTCGAAATGACCTAGATAGACCGTCAAACGTTCGAGCGGCAGCGAAAACGGCTGAGCCAGAGAACCGTCGAAGCCGGCAAGCTTTTCGTAGACCTTCTTCTCGACTGCCGCTCGGTCTTTGATGTTGATGTCCGGGCTCAGCTGCTTCGCGATCAGGTTCTCGAGCACCGAGTTGACGATGTCGAGCGTCGCGACGATCTCATTTGCGTTCTTGCACGTGAGTTCGAGCGTCCAGAGGTCTGGCCGGCGCGTCTTGAGGTTCAGCGGATGAGATTGCTTCGCTCCCGTGAAGGTGGAAGCGGTGGCCGTGTCATCGACGAACTTCATGAGGTCCACGAAGTACGCCGAGGGGCTCAGCACCGACTGGCAGTGCGAGCAATTGCAGAAGTTCTGGCTGCCGAAAAGCTCCGCAAAGCCCGGCAGCCGTTTCAGGAAGTCGCCGGGTGCGTTCGCGACCGCACCGTTGAGCGAGACCATCTCGTCCCGGATCAAATTGTGAATCGCAGCCCAATCCAGGCCGGCCACATTCGTGCGGTCCTTAGCGGACGCGTGGGCAGCCTTGGTGTCCATGATCGGAATGCCGGTTTTCTTCGCCAGCACTTCAACGTCCTCAGATGCGATCTCAAATGCGGAGCCGTACCCGGCCTCGAGCAGCTTGACTGTGTCCATCGCATTACCGGCAACTTCGTTAGTGCGCTGAACCTTGCGGAGGGTCGCCAGGACGGTCTCGCGTTCGGCCTTCTTGACGCCGCTGAAGCTGATCGATCCAACGTCTTCGCTGTCGGGGTGATAGTCGAGCGAGAGAAAGTCGACGTCCGGGTTGCGGTTGTAGGTGGTTCGCAGCAGTTGCCGCTCGCGGCCCTTCATTGCGCCGCGCTTACCGGAGCCGTCGAGCACGCGGGAAAACAGAAACTGATTCGGGAAGAGGCGCGCCGTCCGCGCCGTCAGTTCGCGCGCGTAGGTCTCGCGATCAACGCCCTTTGGCGGCTTTGTCTTCGATTCCGCGAGCGCCGCCTGCCAGTCCTCGGGCTCGAGCCCGACGAGATCCTCCGTGCTCCGCAGCGCGGAATTCTTGGCTCCGGACAGCTTCGTCGCTTTGATCGCCTGCGTGAGTTCGAGTTCGCCGCCGGTCAGGTGGTAGATCGCGGCCGTCAGTCCGAGGTCGTTCGCTTGGGCGCCGGTGATTGCTTTGCGGTCGACAAGGTCGCCGATCGCGGCGTCGCTGATCAGCGAAACCTCGTCGACGGACTCCAGGACCGCACCGCGAGCGGACTTCGACAACGCCGCCGCATCCACGAGTGAATGCAGTTCGACGCGGTCGGGATGCTCGGCGAGGTCCACAGACTGCGTGAACTCGTCGGCAACGTCGCGCGACACGATGTTCTCTGCGATCGCCGCGTCGAGGGTGGCTCGCAGCGTGGTGACCGGCGTCGCCCACAGAGCGTCGAGATCGCGGGGCAGGTCCTTGCTGGGCAGGTGCTTGCGAAACCATGCGTAGAGGAGATCGGCAGGCGTCCCGCCTTCCTGCGACGCCCGCGCGGCCTCGACGAACACCTCGATCCAGTCGCTGGGGAGCTCGGTCTCGCGGGTCAAGAAGGGAACATCGGACGCGGTCAGCTCGTGGACGCACAGATCGCTGCCACTCTCGCCCTGCCCGACCAACAATGGCGCGATCGCAGCGGTGACGACGTCGAAGTCGGGCCGATGGTCGGTGCGGGCCGCCACCCGCAGGTCGATCTTCGTCTCCGCCTCAGCGGACGGCACGACATCTGACTCGGCAAGCAGCCTGCCCTTGCTGGTCAGTGCTCGTACGAAGAGATCCGCTCGCGACTGCTCGGCGCGCTCGAACTGATCCCTCGTGTACTCGATCCTGTATTCGCCGCCGCGGTCCGTCGTCCCATCGCCCAGCGACTGCGGCATCCGCAAGTCCTGGTCGAACGCGACAACGGTTGCGCCGGCGATCGGCGCACCCGCGGCGTTCAGCACCTGACCGGTGACTACGAAGTCGGTGGGGTCGTCGCGGGTCGGTTCCAGCGCCTCACGCGCCTGTGCGTATCCCGCGGCCGGGATCAGTTGATCAGCCCCGGGTGAGTCGCCGCGGCCCGCGGCCTGCAGCTCATCACCGGAGGGCCCCTGCACCTACCGCCCGGCCATCTGTAGTTGGGTTAGACGCGAGATCAGGCTGGTCGATTGGACCAAGCCGACTGTCGCCTCGGTACACGCGGTTCCAACAGCGCCCACTCCCCGAACCTATCTCGGGCGCCGAAACGGAGTCAAGTGATCAGCATTTTCATCAAGGTTCGATCACACATGCCGACCCTGCGCGAACTGGAGTCGGCCCCGGAGTGGACGAACGTTCGGTACGAGCAGCGGTCCATCTGAGCACTCACTTGACTCTGCGAAAGTCACCCGAATAGGGTCCTCAGAGCGCTTGGCAATCGGCTGAGCGGAGTGCGCAAGACCGCGGGAGTGATGGCGGCATGCCCGAACCCGCCGGCCCAGACGTCGGCCTTCCCACTACTGAAGAGCAAGGCGGCGGCGAGGCGTTCCAGCCACCCGCCGTATCGCTCCCCAAGGGAGGCGGAGCGATTCGGGGGATCGGCGAGAAGTTCAGCGCCAATCCCGTCACCGGCACGGGATCGCTGACTGTCGCGGTCCCCGTCAGTCCGAGCCGATCGGGCTTCGGGCCGGAGCTCGCGCTTTCCTATGACTCGGGTGGAGGCAACGGGGTCTTCGGCTACGGCTGGAGCCTCTCGCTCGCGTCCGTGGCCCGCAAGACCGACAAGGGCGTACCTCTCTACCGGGACGCCGAGGAGTCCGACGTCTTCGTGCTCTCGGGAGCTGAGGATCTCGTGCCGGTCCTCGGCCCTCCACAGCCGGACCGGACCATTGGCGTCACGACCTACCGGATCAAGCGCTACCGGCCGCGAATCGAAGGGCTCTTCGCCCGGATCGAGCGCTGGACCGACAAGGACACGGGCGAGGTCCACTGGCGCTCGATCACGCGCGACAACGTCACGACTGTGTACGGCAAGGACGCCGATTCGAGGATCGCCGAGCCCGGAACCGCTGGGCCTCCCCGGATCTTCAGCTGGCTGATCTCGGAGAGCTACGACGACAAGGGCAACGCGATCCTCTACACCTACACGAGCCGGAGGACGCGACCGACGTCGATCTCTCGCAGGCGAACGAGCGAAATCGATCGCGGACGGCGAACCGGCACCTGAAGTCGATCCGGTACGGCAATCGCGTGAGCCGGCTGGACCAGCCGGACCTCGCGCAGCACAACATGAAGTGGATGTTCGAGGTCGTCTTCGACTACGGCGAGCACGACCCCGCCGATCCGAAGCCGGACGGCGCCGGCGACTGGCTCTCCCGGAACGATCCGTTCTCGTCGTTCCGCGCCGGGTTCGAGGTGCGGACATACCGCCTCTGCCAGAGAATTCTGCAGTTCCATCACTTCCCCGGCGAACAGGACGTTGGCGCCGACTGTCTCGTCCGCTCGCTCGACCTTGCCTACAAGAGCTCTCGCGGGGTGCCGGACGATGTGCGGCGCGGGAATCCGATCGCGTCGTGCATCGCTTCGATCACCCACACGGGATACCGTCGCAATCCCGCCCCCGCAAACGGCTACGTGGCCGCCTCGCTGCCGCCGCTCGAGTTCGAATACTCGGAGCCGATTGTGGATGACCGCGTCCGCGAGGTCGACGGGGCGAGCCTGGAGAACCTGCCGGGAGGCATCGACGGCTCGACCTACCGGTGGGTCGATCTGGACGGGGAGGGTCTCTCCGGGATCCTCACCGAGCAGGCCGACGAGTGGTTCTACAAACCGAGTCTCGGCGAGGGCCGCTTTGGCCCGGTCGAGACGCTCGCTGCGAGGCCGTCGAGCGCGCTGGTTGGCGAGGGACGCCGCGAGCTGGTCGATCTGGCGGGGGACGGTCAGCTCGACCTAGTCGAGCTCGGTGGCTCGACCACCGGTTTCTTCGAGCGGACCACCGACTGCGACTGGAGGCCATTCACGACGTTCGACTCGCTGCCGAACCTCGACTGGCAGGATTCGAACCTCCGACTCGTCGACTTGACCGGCGACGGGCTCGCGGACGTGTTGTTGACTCGCGGGGATGCGCTCGTCTCTCATGTGTCGCTGGGGGAGGACGGGTTCGGCGCGGAAGAGCGGCTACCGGTTCCGACCGACGAGGAGGCCGGGCCGCGCCTCCTCTTCGCGGACGGGACGCAGTCGGCCTACCTGGCGGATATGTCCGGCGACGGATTGAGCGACCTCGTCCGAATCCGCCAGGGCTCGGTCGCGGTGTGGCCGAATCTCGGCCACGGCACGGTTCGGCGCGAAGATCGAGATGGACGATGCGCCGCTCTTCGCGCCCGTGGATGAGTTCAGCCAGGCGCGCGTTCGCCTTGCCGACGTCGACGGCTCGGGCTGCACCGACATCGTCTACCTGGCGGACGACGCCGCGATCGTCTACGCAAACGAGTCGGGCAATGGCTGGAGCGCAGGACGACGCATCGAGACGTTCCCCCGTGTCGACGACCTGGCTTCGGTCGCCGTGACCGATCTGCTCGGGAGCGGGACGGCCTGCCTGGTCTGGTCGTCGCCCTTGCCCGCCGATGCGAGCCGCCCGTTGCGCTTCGTCGACCTGATGGGCCAGAAGCCGCATTTGCTCACGACGGTCAAGAACAATCTCGGCGCCGAGACGCACATCACCTACGCGCCGTCGACGTCCTTCTATCTAGCGGACAAGGAGGGCGGGCGGCCGTGGATCACGCGGTTGCCGTTCCCGGTCCACGTCGTGGAACAGGTCGAGACGCTCGATCGCATCAGTGGCAACCGCTTCGTGACCCGCTACGCCTACCACCACGGCTACTTCGACGGCGAGGAGCGCGAGTTCCGGGGATTCGCGATGGTCGAGCAGTTCGACGCCGAGGGGTTCGCGCCGAGCGACGATCCCTGGTTCGTGCCTTCTGTGATGACCAGGACCTGGTTCCACACTGGACAGTTCGCGGGCCGGGGACACGTCTCCGACCTCCTCGCCCGCGAGTACTACCGCCCGCCGGGGGTGACGGATCCTCAGGCGCTCCTGCTCCCCGACACGGTATTGCCGCCCGGCCTCACCTCCGATGAGGAGCGCGAGGCGTGCCGGGCGCTGAAGGGTTCGATGCTGCGGGAGGAGGTCTATGCGCTCGACGGCACCGACAAAGAGCCTCATCCGTACACCGTCACCGAGCAGAACTTCACGATCGAGCGCGTGCAGCCGCGTGCTGACGAACCGGCACGCGGTGTTCTTCACCCATCCGCGCGAGAAGCTCGCCTACCAGTATCAGCGCGAGCCCGGCGATCCCCGGATCCTGCACGCCCTCACACTCGAAGTCGATCCGTACGGCAACGTGCTCCGGTCCCTCGCGATCGGCTACGGCCGCCGGAGCTCGGCGTTACCGACGCAGTGGGACCAGGACCGCCAGACGACCACGCTCATCACCTACACGGAGAGCGCGTTCACGAATGCGGTCGACGAACCGGCTGCTCACCGCACGCCGCTTCCGTCCGAGACGCAAACCTACGAGTTGACCGGCTTCAATCCGGCGCAGAACGCTGCGCGGTTCAGCTTCGAGGAATGGGCGGCTGGCGAGCTTTGCGCTGGTGGACAACGCCCCTGCGGCGCGCAAGCGACTGATTTCGCACACCCGAAGCCGCTTTCGCAGGAACGACCTGACTGGTCTTCTCCCGCTCCACGACCTCCAGTCGCTCGCGCTTCCGGGCGAGACCTACAGGCTCGCGCTGACACCTGCACTGTTAGCCACCGTGTTCACGCGCAAACGGCCCGGGCACGCCGCGGAGAGCCTGCTGCCCCACCCTGGCGACATCCTCGAAGGCGCCGGTCCGGACCTCGGCGGCTACGTCACCCTCGACGGCGACTGGTGGGTACCGAGCGGGACCGTCTTCTATGCGGAGAACGCGACGACGGCGACTGCGGAGCTGGCAGAGGCACGCTCGCATTTCTTCGTCCCGCGCCTGTTCCGCGACCCGTTCGGCAACGAGACGAGCGTGCGCTACGGCATTGGGGATCTACTCGTCGGACGAACGAAGGACGCCCTCGACAACATCATCTCGGCGGAGCACGACTATCGCGCCCTCCAGCCGCGACAGCTCACGGACTCCAACCGCAACCGCGTCGCCGTCGCGTTCGATGCACTTGGACTGGTGGTGGCCACCGCCGTAATGGGTAAAGACGACGAGACGTTCGGCGATCTGCTCGAGGACGTCGACCCCGATCCGGCTCTGAGCGCCGTGCGGACCTTCGTCGCCGACCCCGAGGGGGGTGCCCCATCCATGCTCGGCAAGGCGACCACGCGGATCGTCTACGACCTCCACCGGTTCAGTCGCACCGGACAGCCGCCGCTCGCCGCCGCGCTCGCACGCGTTACCCACGTCAACGACCTCGCCGCCGGACAGCAGTCCCGGATCATGATCGGCTTCACCCACTCGGACGGCTTCGGGCAGGAGATCCAGAAGAAGATCCAGGCCGAACCGGGCGAGGCGCCACGCCGGCAGTCGGCCGGCGCAGCTCCGGACGGCGGACCCGGTGCCCTCGTGCGCAATGCGGCGGGCGGCGTCGTCGAAGCCCACACGGCGCACCGCTGGGTGGGCTCCGGCCGAACCGTGTTCAACAACAAGGGCAAGCCGGTCAAGCAGTACGAGCCCTTCTTCAGCGCGACACACCTGTACGAACCCGAGCGCGACGTGGCCGACAGCGGGGTGAGTTCGGTGCTCTTCTACGACCCGGCCATGCGGGTCGTCGCGACGTTGCACCCGGACCACACGTACGAGAAGTTCACCTTCGGACCCTGGCGCCTGATCACGTACGACGCCAACGACACCGTCGCCGCGAACGGTGTCCAGACCGGTGATCCGCGCACCGACCCGGATATTGCCGGCTACGTCGAGAAGTACTTCGAGACCGAGCCGGCCGGGTGGGAGACGTGGTACGAGGAGCACATCGCAGCGCCGGCGGCCACGCCCGAGCACGAGGCCGCGACCAAGGCCGCAGCCCACGCCGACACGCCCACCGTTGAGCACCTCGACCCGCTCGGCCGTCCGTTCATGAAGATCGCGCACAACCGGTACAAGCGGGGCGGCGCGGTCGTCGAAGAGCGGACCGCCACCCGGATCGAGTTGGATCTCGAGGGCAACGAGCGTGCCATCTCAGACGAGCGGACGACCACGACGGGCGCGCTCGAGCAGCGAATCGTCATGCGGTACGGACTACGACCTGCTCCGCAACCCCATCCACCAGTCGAGCATGGAGGCAGGCGAGCGCTGGATGGTGAACGACGTGGCCGGCAGGCAGGTTCGCGCATGGGACAGCCGCCGCTTCCTTCGCCGCACGACCTATGACGAGCTGCGCCGGCCCACGGGGCTGTACATCACCGATCCGTCGGGTGCGGAGCGCCAGGTCGGGCGCACCGTTTACGGCGAGGGCCAGGGCGACGCCGCGAATCATCGGAACCGTGTGTTTCAGGCCTTTGACGACGCCGGCGTCGCCACTAGCGTCGCCTACGACTTCAAGGGCAACCTCCTAGAGAGCCGGCGTGACCTCGTCCCACTCTCGGTCCAACCGACCGACTGGCTCCAGAACCCGACCGCGAACGACGGAAGTTTCACGACCCGTACTAGCTACGACGCGCTCGACCGCGTCGTGACCTCGACCGGTCCCGACGGCAGCGTCTACATGCCCAAGTTCAACGAAGCCAATCTGCTCGACCACGTTGACGTGCGGCTGCGCGGGGGAACGGCCACGAGCTTCGTCACCAACGTCGACTACAACGCGAAGGGCCAGCGCACGCTGATCGGATACGCGAACGGCGCGCAGACGATCTACGAGTATGACCCGCTCACGTTCCGGCTCACGAAGCTGAAGACCACGCGCGCCGGTCCCGACGCCACCGCCACACAGCTCTTTCTCACCGCCGCGGTGGTTCAGGACCTGCGCTACACGTATGACCCGGTCGGGAACCTCACCCAGGTGAAGGACGCCGCGCTCGCCGACGTCTTCTACCAGAACCAAAAGGTCGAACCCGTCGGCCGATTCACCTACGACGCGCTCTACCGGCTGATCGAAGCGCAAGGCCGGGAGCACATCGGTCAGTCAGTGTTCGATTTCGCCCCGCCGGGCGCGAACTACCGCGACTACCCGTTCGTCGGACAACCGGGCCCGAACGACCTCCAGGCGCTTCGCCGCTACACCGAGCGTTACGAGTACGACGCGGCCGGAAACCTCGAGAGAGTCCGCCACACCGCGTCCGGCGGGAGCTGGACGCGAAGCTACGAGCACGCCGAGAACAGCCAGCTCGAGACCAACCGGAAGAGCAATCGGCTGAGCGGCACGGTCATCGACAACGGCGTCAACCGCACCGAGAGCTACGCCTACGACGAGCATGGAAACACGACCGCGATGCCTCACCTTCCGAGCCTGTCGTGGGATTACGCCGATCGCTTGCGAGAAGTCGGCCTGGCGGGCGAAACGGTGTCCTGTGTCTACGACGCGGCTGGCGAGCGTGTCCGCAAAGTCGTCTCCTCGCCAGCCGGAACTCGGCGCAGGGAGCGGATCTACGTGGGCGGTTTCGAGGTCTACCGTGAATTCGCCGCCAACGGCATCGCTGTACAGCTGGAGCGCGAGTCGCTCCACGTCTTGGATGACAAGCAGCGCATCTCGTTGGTCGAGACGGAGACGGTCGTGGGCGGAAACGCAGTCGCGAATCCCGTGCCGCTCCAGCGCCATCAGCTGGGCAACCATCTCGGCTCGGCGAGCGTCGAGCTTGCCGATGACGGTGCGCTGATCTCCTATGAGGAATATCGCCCCTACGGGACGACGGCCTTCCAGGCTGGACGCAGCGCCGCCGAGACGAGTCTCAAGCGCTACCGGTACATCGGCAAGGAGCGCGATGAGGAGACGGGGCTGTCGTTCCACGGCGCGCGGTATTACGCGACCTGGCTCGGGAGATGGGTGAGCGCCGACCCCGCCGGCGTGGCGGGGGGCATCAACCTCTTTCGATATGCCTCGGGAAACCCGATACGCCTGCTGGACCGAACCGGGCTCGCAGATGTAGACAAGCAGGCGCAGGAGCTCAAAGAACTGGGGGCCACTGCTAGTAAGGGAGACACATCCGCTGAGTACGAAGCCAATCGCCTCTTCTCGGAACTGACTGCAGGATCGTTGCCCAAGGAGTACACACCCACCACTGCCCTAGAAAAGTCCATCGACGTCGACATTACGACCACCGCCCATGACGAGGCGGTGGTGCGAATAGTCAACGCCGCGATTGATGCCGCCGCGGCCAAGGCGAGAGTGCGAGGAGAGACCCCATCCGAATACGAGTTGCTCAGAAACGCCCTCTTTGACTTCGTAACGCCGCTTCGAAGTAGCAGTCCCGAGTTGTCACAGAACCTGGTTTTGAGAGACGTCGATCACTTCATCGTCGGCCGAATCCAGGAGTGGCGGAGGAGGATCCCCTTTGAGAGTGAGCCGCCCGGGCCGACGAAGAGCGAGCAGACGGTTTACGAAGGAGAGCTTGCTGCCGAGCGCTACGACGATTTGAAAACCCTGTCGTGGGAACTGTCGTTTTCAGCGTCGTGGCTGCTAAACGAGAACTTGGACGAGCCGAACGCGCCGACGTTCATGGACGAGAACAACAAGCCAGCTTCCGCGCGTGGCGGGCGGTTCTGGGCCTGGCTGGGTGGTCAGCACTTGCTCAGCCGCGACAAGCCGGAGGAATCGGCGAGACCGGAGCAGCTCAAGCTCAAGCTCCAGGACGTTCAGCAGGCGCGGCCCGAGTATCAACGGCACCTCGAAAAGAGAGAGCACATCGAGGCGTTGGAGGACAGTGCCTTCAGCCTGGGCTTCTGAGTCGGTCGGTTCGCTACTCGGGCCCAGCCCCATGTCGCGCCCGGACCGCCCATAAAAAAAAGAAAGGGCCGCGTTTGCGGCCCTTTCTCTAGTAGCGGGGGCGGGATTCGAACCCGCGACCTTCGGGTTATGAGCCCGACGAGCTACCAGACTGCTCCACCCCGCGTCGGTACTAGCGAGTTTACCGCGCGATTCTCGATGCGCAAACGGCTCGTCTGACCGGTGGGCCTGCTAAGTTTTCGCGCTTCATAGACCTGCTTAATCGTCAGTAGCCATGTAACTGACGACCGGGGGACCCAAGGTCCCAGGGGCGAAGTGCCGAATACCAGGTACAGCGCGACTCTTTCCGCGCCAGCCCGACAGCTAACCCCGGAAGCGCAAAAGACAGAGAGGTCCGAATGCGCAAGACAGCGACAGCTGTTTTTCTGGCAATAACGGCACTGCTCTCCGTACTTGCCTCGCAGGCGAGTGCCTGCAACGGAGCGAATCTGAAGCCGGCGAGGCAATCGACCGACCAGGCCCGGCAGGCGGTGACCTGCCTGATCAACCGCCAGCGAGCGCGCCACCATCGCAGGCGGGTGCAAGGCAACGTTCAGCTCTTGGCCGCCGCCCAGACGCACACCAACGCGATGGTCTCTCAGAATTTCTTCTCCCATGAGGGAGACGGCACACCGGCTTCCCGCGCCGCCAACGCCGGCTATATAGCCGGCGCCAGCGCATGGGGCGTCGGCGAGGCTCTCGAGTGGGGGGTCAAGAAGGGCGCCACGCCGCGGGCCATCGTCCGCGGATGGATGCATAGCCCGGAGCACCGCGGCATCTTGCTGACGGGCCGGTTCCGCCAGGTTGGCGTCGGCGTGACTGCCGGCTCGCCGATGGCAGGCGATGACCCGGGCGCGGAGACGTTCACCGCGCTGTTCGGCTTCCGCAAGGGGGGCTAGAAAGGGTTGAGCTGAGCCTCGTCCGGGGTGTGGGCTTCGCGCGACCGCACCCTCAGCGTTAGGATGCCACGCGTTGAACGGGGATCGGACGACATGGATGTCGGAATGCGCGTTGCCGTAGTCGACATCGGCACCAACTCCACCCGGTTGCTGATCGCCGACGTCGAGGGCACGGGCGTCCACGAGGTCGAGCGGCGGACCACCGTCACCAACATGGGCCGCGGCGTCGACCATTCGGGCCTGATCTGCTCCGACGCCGTGGAGGACGTCTGCGGCGTCATCGCGGACTACAAGGCTCGCTACGAGGAGATGGGTGCGGAGCGGACGATGGCGTTCGCGACCAGCGCCGTCCGCGACGCCGTCAACGGCGAGGCCTTCATCGCCGAGCTGCGCGAGCGCTTCGAGCTCGACGCCCGCCTGCTGACCGGCGAGGAGGAGGCTCACCTCACCTACCTGGGCGCGACCGCCCACCGCTCCGATCAGGACGCCACGCTGGTCTTCGACATCGGCGGAGGCTCCACCGAGCTGATCGTCGGCTCCGGCACCGAGGTCGGCTTTCACGCCTCGCTTCAGGCCGGCACCATCCGGCAGTCCGAGCGCCACCTGACATCGGACCCGCCGGATCCGCATGAGCTCGAGGACCTCGCCGCTGACATCCGCAACCTGATCGACCGGGCGATCGCCGCGCAGCCCGAGGGCAAGCCCGTTCGGGCGATCGCCGTCGCGGGAACACCGACCTCTCTGGCGGCAATCGACCAGGCGCTCGAGCCCTATGACCCGGGCCGCGTCCACGGCTACCACCTGGGGATGCAGCGAGTTCAGCGCATGCTCAGCCGGCTCTCCTCGCTTCCTCTCGCCGAGCGCCTCAGGGTGCCCGGCCTCCAGCCCGGCAGGGCGCCCACCATCGTCGCCGGCACGGTGATCCTGGTGCAGGTGATGAGTGCCTTCGGCCTGCAGGAGATCGAGGTTTCCGAGCTCGACATCCTGCACGGATCGGCGCTCTCAGCCGCAATGGCGCCCGTCTGAGCGGCAGTTTGGCCACTCGGTAGCAATTGCGGCAATCGACCCAGTTTTGGGTATTGCCTTAATTCTTGGTGGGCTCGATACTGGCTCGGTCGGGAGAATTGGTGCTGGGCGGGACGCCCAACACCGCCTCTCGGCCTCATAGGACCCAGGCGTTTGCCGCAAGGCGCCTCCCGTCGCCTGGATCCACTACATACCCCCCAAGTAAGGCCCCTGAGACGTACCCCTGCCCGTCCTGACGGGGCCTGTTTGAAAAGACCGGCCGCCATGGATGGCGGTCGGTCTTTGTAAGGGCCCAAGCCCGCTCTCCTTCAGGTGGCCCTGACTGATGGCGAAGCCGTAGGCTGTCACCCCGCAGTGATCTTCGACGAGTGGGAGATCGAGCTCCACGGCCACCGCGTCATCTACCGGATCGCCGGCGACGGTCCGCCCGTCGTCCTGATCCACGGGATGGTCAACTCCTCCCGGCACTGGGAGACGGTGGCGCTGCGGCTCGCCGACCGCTACACGGTCGTGGCCCCGGACCTGCTCGGCCATGGCGACTCCGCCGCGGTCCGAGGCGATTACTCCCTCGGCGCCCACGCCTGCAGCATCAGGGACCTGCTGACGACCATCGGGATCGAGCGCGCCACCGTCGTGGGCCACTCGCTCGGCGGCGGGATCGCGATGCAGTTCTTCTACCAATTCCCCCAGCGCGTCGAGCGCCTCGCCCTGATCTCCAGCGGCGGCCTGGGCCATGAGGTGGGCCCGTTGCTGCGCGGGGCCGCCCTGCCCGGAGCCGCCGCCGGGCTCTGGCTGGTCGCAAACCGCCGCGTTCGCGCGGCGATCGAGGGAGCGGGCGAGCGCATGCGAGCGCGAGGCAGCCGCAGGGGCGTCTATCTGCAGGCCGTCGCTCGCGCCATGCGGCCCCTCCAGGAAGCCGCCGCCCGTCGGGCCTTCCTGCAGACGCTGCGCGCGGTGATCGACGTGCGCGGCCAGCACGTCAGCGCCATGGACCGCCTCTACCTGCTCGGGGAGCTGCCCACGCTGATCGTCTGGGGCGAGCGGGACAACACGATCCCGATCCAGCATGGGCTCGCCGCCCACGAGCGCATTCCCAACAGCCGCTTCGTCACCCTGCCGAAGGCGGCTCACTTCCCGAACATCGAGGATCCCGAGGGATTGGCCGACGCCCTGCTCGATTGGCTCGACTCGACCGAGCCTGGCCTGATCGAGGACTCCGAGTGGGGTCAGATCGTCGGCGCGCGCTCGCCGCGCCGGCAGAGGCTCGGCGTCTAGGCCCTAAGCCGTCGCCAGCGCGACCGCGTGGTTCGCCAGGATCAGGTCGTCGGGGTCCCAGCTGCGCTTCACGTGAGCGAGCCGCTTGCACGTCTCCGGAGGCAGGATCGCGTCGACGTCGCAGGGCCGCTCGGCGTAGTTGAAGTAGCCGCCCTGCGCCGCCCAGGGCTTCATCGCATCGATGAGGCCGTCGAGCGCGCCTGTGATCGGCTCGCGCATCGCGGGGTCCATCAGCATCCCGATCCCGAGCAGCAGGTACTCGCCGTCGAGTTTGTCCATCGCGCCACCGTTCTCGGCCGGCCGCGCGAGCGCCCCGCCCATATGGCGGAGCTCCGCCAGCAAGCAGCGGCGAGCCCGAGTCGGGCCCGCTCGACCTCGACGAACGCGTCGATCGCCTCGTCGGGCAGCTCGTTCGAGCGACCGCGTGATGGCCGAGGCCCGGCACCGGCTGCTCGGGATCCATGGCTATCCGCGGCTGAGGTCCGGAAGTGGGGATCTGGCCGAAGGTGTCCATCATCGGCTCGCCGATCTCGCGCAGCGGGCGCGATCGCCTGCTCCCCCTCCTCCTGGCTGCCGATGCAGGCGGCGCGACGATCGCAAGGAGGTTCTTGCCCCGCGAGCGGCTCCGGGACGTCCGGGATCGGCGGCAGGTTGAGGAAGCGCAGCATGCTCGAGGTACCTCGTCGGGGAGCGCGTGCCGCCCAATCGCGATGCGGTCCGCGAGCGCCGTCCGCGCCGACGTCGGCCGGGAAGAGCAGCGCTCCCGCATAGACCTCCGAGATCGGCAGCAGCTCGAGGTGGAGGGCCGTGACGATCGCGTATCCCCCTCCCCGCCGCGCAGCGCCCAGAAGAGGTCCGGGTCGCTCTCGGCGTCGACTTTGCGCGGCCTCCCGTCCGCCGTCACCAGCTCGATCGCGATCACGCGGTTGCACGCCAACCCGTACTTGCGCCCGAACCAGCTCAGGCCCACCGCCGAGCGTGTACCCGACCACGCCCACGTTGGGCGAGGATGCCGGGCATCGAGCACAGACCCTCCTCCTGCGCGGCCTCGCCAACGTCCTCGGCCAGCGACGCCGGCCTCGACCCGGCGGCCTGATCCTCCGCGTCGATGTCGATCCCGCTCATGCGCTCGGTCTTGATCAGGATCGATCTCGTCGAGCGCCGGCAAGCGACACCGCTCCATGTCCAGTTCCCTGCGCCGGTCACCCTCAGGCCCTGCTCGCGCGCGAAGCCGATCACCTTGGAGACGTCGTCGGCGCTCTCACGAAGGCGACCGCGGCGGGCTTCTGATCGGCGGCCAGGTTCCAGGCCTGGCGCGCCTGGTCCCAATCGGAGTCGTCGCCGTGGCCACCCGTCCCTGGATGGAAAGCGCAGAGAGGTCTGCCATCGGGGCGCACTCTATGCAAGCCGGTGCGCCTGTTGCCAGGCCATAGGATCGAGGCCCGAGAGCGGGGAGAGTCGTGTCGCGCACACTGCTTCTGGCAAGCCTGCAGCGAGCGCTCGCCGAGGCCGGCGAGGGCTCCGAGCGACGCGGCGACGGGTGGTTCGAGCGGCCGCGAAGCCGGCGGGAGGTGCTGCAGGGTGCGGCCGCGGCGATGGCGGCGGGCACGGCGTGGTCCGCGCTCGGATGCGGCAGCTCGCCGGGCCCCGAGCGCACCGAGGATCTGGTGATCGTCGGCGGCGGGCTGGCGGGCCTCGTCTGCGCGCACAGGCTGAAGCAGGCGGGCCACCGCGCCGTGGTCCACGAGGCGAGCGATCGCCTCGGTGGGCGCGTCTGGACGATCCGGGGCGTGTTCGCGGACGGCCAGATCGCGGAACACGGTGGCGAGCTGATCGACAGCGGCCACTTCGCCATGCGCAGCCTGGTCGCCGAGCTTGGCCTGACGCTCGACAACGTGATCGCGGCGGAGAAGCCGGGAACCGGCGAGGTCTTCCATTTCGACGGGGTCCACTATCCCGTGACCCAGGCGGTCGCCGATTTCCAGTCCGTCTACCCGAAGCTGAAGAGCGACATTCGCGAGGCGGGCTACCCCACGCTCCACAACCGCCACAAGCCCCGCGGCGTCGAGCTCGATCACATGTCGATCGCCGACTGGATACGGGAGAACGTGCCGGGCGGCCTCGAGTCGAATCTCGGGCGGCTGCTCGACGTCGCCTACAACACCGAGTTCGGCGCGGACATCTCGGACCAGACCTCCCTCAACCTCCTCTACCTGCTCGGCTACTCCGGCGGCGGGCGGCTGCGGCTGTTCGGCGCGTCGAACGAGAAGTTCCACGTGCAGGGAGGCAGCGACCTCGTCGTCCGAGCGGCTGGAGCATGAGCTGGACGGCCAGGTCAGGCTCAACTCGGAGCTGGTCGAGATCAAGCGGCTCGATGGCGGCACCTACCAGCTCACCTTCGACGGCGACGGCGGCACCAGCAGGGTGAAGGCATCGCAGGTGGTCCTGGCGCTGCCCTTCGCGGTGATGCGGGAGTCGGTGGACTACTCCGGCGCGGGCTTCGATCCGGTGAAGACCATGGCCATCGAGCAACAGGGCATGGGGACGAACTCGAAGCTGAACGTTCAGTTCTCCGATCGCGGCTGGCGCGCTCTCGACGCCAACGGCAGCACCTACACGGACACGGGCTACCAGTCGAGCTGGGAGGCGAGCCGCGCTCAGCCGGGCCGCGCCGGGATCCTGGTCGACTACACGGGCGGCACGATCGGAGAGGACTTCGGGGGCGCCACCGCCGCCGAGCGCGCCGATCGATTCCTCGGACAGCTGGGATCGGTGCTGCCCGGCGTCCCGGAGACGTTCAACGGCCGGGCGGTGCTCGACTACTGGCCGGGGCGACCGTTCACCCGCGGCTCCTACGCCTACTACCGCGTCGGGCAGATGACCTCCTTCGCCGGAGTCGAGGGGAAGCCCAGCGGGAACTGCCACTTCGCCGGAGAGCAGACCTCCTACACCTTCCAGGGCTACATGGAGGGCGCCGTGAAGAGCGGTGAGCGGGCGGCGGGCGAGATCGTGGCCGCGCTCGGCGGCAACTCCTAGCCGGCCCTACGCGGGATGCGGCGTGGCGTCGAGCGGAATGCGCGCGACCCTGTCGAAGGCGATCCTGGCGAACAGGGCTCCGGCGATCGCGGCGACCCCGCCCATCACCAGCGCGGCCCGCGGATCGACCGCCTCCGAGAGCCAGCCCGAGAGCGGGCCGCCGATCGGCGTCGAGCCGAGGAAGACGATCGAGTAGAGGGCCATCACCCGGCCGCGCATGCTGGGCTCCGAGGCGAGCTGCAGCGAGGAGTTGACGCTCGCGGCCAGGGTGACGGTGGCGGCGCCCAGCGGTGCGAGCGCCGCGATCTCGAGCGCCAGCGTGGGCGCGCCGGCGGCGAGCAGCGACAGGACTCCGAAGACGAGCGCGGCGCCGACGAGCAGCATCGGGGTGACGGAGCCGCGCGCTCCGTTGATCAGCGCGCCGACGATCGCGCCGAGCCCCATCGCGGCGACGAGGACGGCGTAGGTGGAGGCGCCGCCGTCGAAGGTGAACCGGGCGAGCAGCGGCAGGACGGCCTGGAAGTTGTAGCCAAGGGTTCCCACGATCGCCATCAGTCCCAGCGGGATCCAGAGCTCGGGCTCGCGGCGGACGTAGCGGAGGCCCGCGCGCACCGCCCCGGGCTCCCGCCTCGCCACCTCCGCGGGCTGCAGCCGCTTGGTGTCCATCCCGGCGAGCACCCAGATCATGAAGGCGAAGCTCGCGGCGTTGATCGCGAAGCAGGGCTCCACGCCGACCGTCGCGATCAGAATTCCGGCGAAGGCCGGGCCGATCACGCGCGCACTGTGGACGAGGACGCTGTTCAGGCTGACGGCGTTGACGACCCTGTCGCTGCCCACCATCTCCATCACGAACGCCTGCCGCGTCGGATAGTCGACGGCGTTGACGCAACCGCGGAGGAAGACCAGGCTGAACAACATCCAGGGCACGAGGACGCCCTCGGCGGCGAGGGCCAGCATCGTCAGGGGGGCGATCATGTGGAGTCCCTGGGTGAGGAGCAGCAGCTGCCTCTTCGGTACCCGGTCGGCGATCAGACCGCCCCAGGCGCCGAAGACCAGCATCGGCAGGAACTGGAGCGCGGTGGTCACGCCGACCGCCAGTCCGCTGCCCGTCAGGGAGAGGACCAGCCACATCTCGGCGATCATCTGCATCCAGTTGCCGGACAGCGAGACGAGCTGGCCGGCGAAGTAGCGGCGGAAGTTCGGGATGCTGAGGCTGGCGAAGGAGCGTCCGAGTGCCTCCGTCACTCGAGCATCCCCTCCAGCAAAGCGGCTGCGCGCTCCAGCGTGCGGCGATCCTCGGCGTCCATCACGGCGAGGCGCTTGGCGAGGTAGGCGGTCTTGCGGGCGCGGAGGCGCTTCAGCAGATCCCTTGCCTCAGGGGTCGCGCTGAGGATGGAGGCGCGGCCGTCCTCGGGGTCCTTGACCCTCTCCACCAGCCCGGCGGCCTCGAGGTGGCCGACGATGCGCGTCACGGTCGGCCGCTTGATGCGCTCGCGCTCCGCGAGCTCGCTCGGCGAGAGCGGTCCGTGGCGCTCGATCGTGGCGAGGGACGCGACCTGGGACGGGCCGAGGTCGACCCCCGCCTCCTGGCGGAGGCGTCTCGCCATCCGCGTGATCGCCCACCTCAGCCTGGGGGCGAGCTCCTCCTCGGTCTGCTCGTGGTCTTTGGCTCAAAGTGATTCGCATCGCTAATTAGCTTAGCGAATCACCTTGATTACCTCAACTCCAGGCGGCCGCCCAGGCGTCCATGTCCGGCTTGTTCTCCATGCGGGTGACCTTGCCGTCCTTGACCTCGTAGTCGTGCTCGAAGGCTGCGTCGAGCTCGGCGCCGCTCTTGGCCTTGCCCATAAAGCGGCCCGTGACGATCACCTGGTCACCCTCGTCCTTGAAATCCGCCGGCTCGGCCGAGAACTCGTCGAACTTCTCGGGGACCGCCGAGAACACCTCGCTCCCGACCGCGTCCGGGCCGTTGAAGGTCCCAGAGGGCGCGCTCCCGCCGCCGGGCTCGATCCACTCCACGTTGTCGGCGAGCCTCCCAAGTACCCCGGGGATGTTGCCGCTGTTGAAGTCCGCGTAGGAGCCGCGAATGAGCTCCACGTTCTCCTCTGACATGTCCTTCTCCTCTCGTCGTGTCGGTCAGGTCTATCACCCCATCCCGTATGGCCCGATTTGGTTAGGGCGCCCTAATTTCGTATCTGTTAGGGTGCCCGAACCTTGAAGCCCGACCAAAGCACTCGGAGTTCCTACACCCGCCTGGCCTGGTGGCTCAGCGGCCTCGCCGTGGTGACCGGCCTCGTCTACCTGATGGCGACGGCGAACACGGGGCCGGCCGACCCGACCGAGCAGCACATGAGCCACGGCACCGCCGTCTTCAACTCGGGAATGATCGTCTTCCGGGAGGGCCTCGAGGCGATCCTGATCTTCGCCGCCGTCACCGCCAGCTTCGTGGGCGCCAACGAGTCGAAGCGGCGCCCGGTGGTGGGCGGCGCGATCGTGGCCTTCGGGGCGACGGTCGTCACCTGGTTCGTCGTCCAGGCGGTGCTCGACGTCGCCTCGCCGCTCGGCCCGAAGCTCGAGGCGATCACCGGCTTCCTCGCGATCGTCGTCCTGCTGGTCGTCCTCAACTGGTTCGTCCACCGCGTCTACTGGACCGACTGGATCGGCCGCCACCACAAGCGACGGCAGAAGCTGCTGACGCAGACCGGCCCGTGGGTCGTGATCGGCCTGATCGCGCTCGGCTTCACCACCGTCTACCGGGAGGGCTTCGAGGTCGTTCTCTTCCTCCAGAACCTGCAGCTCCAGAGCGGCACCTCGACGGTGCTCGAGGGCGTGGCGATCGGGCTGGCCTGCACGGCCGTGGTCGGGGTGCTCACCTTCTGGCTGCACCACAAGCTGCCCTACCGCCGGATGCTGATCGTGACCGGCGCCCTGGTGGCGGTCGTGCTGATGGTGATGATCGGCGGCACCGCGCTCTCCTTCATGGACCTCGGCTGGATCCCCAGCCACCCGACGCCGTTCACGGTCCCCACCTGGATGGGCACCTGGTTCGAGATCTACTCCGTATTGGGAGACGATCGGCGCCCAGCTGCTCGCCGGCATCCTGGTCGTCGGCTCCTACGTGCTCGCCGAGCACGTCAAGGTGCGCCGGCGCGTGCGCCGCGGCGAGCAGCCCGCCGTTCGCGCCGACGCCCCGCCGTCGCTCCAGACGCAGACCGAGTCCGTCTAGCCCTACCCTGAGCGGCATGCGCCGCTCGCCAGGGAACGTCGTGCTCGTCGCCGCGCTCGGTCTCGTGCTGATCGCGGCCGGCGCCGCGATCGCCAAGAAGAAGCACCACCATCACCGCAGCCTTCCCCGGGGCCCCTATCCGAGCCTGGGGAGCTGCCCGGTCTTCCCGGCCTCCACCGCGCCCGCCAACGCACCATCGGCCGCGGACGAGTCGGCCTGGAACCAGGACATCTCATCGGCGCCGCTCGATCCCAACTCGGCCAACTACATCGCCTACATCGACGCCCACGGCGGCGACCTCGTGCACCCGGACTTCGGCTCGCCGCGCCAGTACGGCTTCCCCTACTCCGTCGTCGGCAAGAAGCAGAAGCGCACCAAGCTCAACTTCACCGCCTACGGCGACGAGTCGGACCACGGCGCCTACCGCGTCCCGTTCAAGTCCCTGGTGGAGGGCGGCCAGGCCTCGGACGGAGACCGCCACGTGCTCACGGTCGATGCGTCTCGCTGCAAGCTCTACGAGCTCGGCCGGGCCTTCGCGCGGAAGCGCCCGAAGGCCCATTGGAACGCCGACGTCGGCGTGATCTGGGACCTGCGCTCCGCGGCGCTCCGACCGGAGGGCTTCACCTCGGCCGACGCCGCCGGCCTGCCGATCTTCCCCGGGCTCGTCCGCTACGACGAGGCCGCCGCCGGCCACATCAACCACGCGATCCGGGTGACCGTCGACTCGACGCAGAACGCCTGGGTCCACCCCGCCTCCCACTGCGCCGGCGACACGACCAACCCGAGCGCGCCGCCGATGGGACTGCGGCTGCGCCTGGGCGCGGGCTACGACATCTCGGGCATCACCGGGCCGGCGCACGCGGTCGCGGCGGCGATGAAGCAGTACGGCCTGATCGTCGCCGACAACGGCTCCAACTGGTTCATCTCTGGCACCTCGGACCGCCGCTGGCCCGACGAGAACCTCGACCAGCTCAAGTCGATCCCCGGCTCAGCCTTCCAAGTGGTGCAAAGCGCCGCAGCCATCCAGCGCTGCTGAGCGCCTCCGCTGGGGCGCTCACCATCCGGACGCCGATCAGCGCGAACGCCAGCCCCACGACGGCGCCGATACTGAGCGGCTGACCGAGGATCGGCACGGCGGCGATCGCGGTGGTGGCCGGCACCAGGTAGAGGAAGCTGGTCGCCTCGCCGCTCTTCTCATGCCGCAAGAGCCAGAAGAAGAGCATCACGGCGCCGATGGAGAGCCCGAAGATCAGCCAGGCGAGTGGGGCGAGGGCGCCCGTCCTCAAGCTGAATCCCTGGGTGAGCGCGTAGGGGAGCGATCACCGCCGCGGCGACCGCGAGCTGGATCGCGTTCGCCGCGCGCGGATCCACGTTCGACCCGGCCGCGCGCTGGACCAGGGTCCCTCCGACGAAGCCCGCCAGGCCGACGACGGCGAAGAGGAAACCGAGGGGCGATCCGCCGCCATGGAGCTCCTCGGCGACGGCCAGGACGACTCCGCCTACGCCGATCACGGAGCCGACCCACTGCACCGGCTCGAGATGCTCGTCGAGGAGGACCGTGGCGAGCACCGCCACCAGCAGTGGGCTCGAGCCGGCGAGCAGAGCGATCAGGCCCGCGGCAACCCCGTACTGGAGCGCCAGGAAGATCCCGACGAACTGCGCCGCCTGCAGGAGCAGGCCGACCAGGACCATCTGCGCGATCGCCCGCCGCTCGCGGGGCCACGGCGCTCGGAGCAAGAGCGCGATCGCCGCCATCACCAGGGCCGCGACGCTCATCCGCCAGAAGAGGATCGACAGCCCCGGCGCGTGCCGGACAGCGAGCGTCCCCACGATGAAGCCGCTGCTCCAGACGGGCACCATCACAGCCTTGGTGAGTCGAAGCCTTCGCTGGTCGCTCATCACTGACTAAACGTCAGCGACCCCAGGCCTGTGAGACGAATGCTCAGCCGCCGCGGGCGGCGGAGACCAGCTGCGGCAGCGGCACGATCGTCTTCTCGAGCTCGAAGGTGCTCGCCGCCTTCTGCACGCTGATCGGAGCGGGACTCGGGTCGCCGCTGGGCGTGATCGAGAAGGTGCCGGTGATGCCGTCGGTGACGTGGGTCTTGAAGAGGGTGTCGATGGTGCCGGCGCGCGTCTTGCCCACCTTGATCGCGTTGATCAGCACCTCGGCGGCCTCGCCCGCGTAGGGGGCGAAGACCTCGATCGGCTCGTCGCCGACCTGCGCCTTGAGCTCCTTGACGAAGGCCGAGCCCTCGCCGGTGAGGCTGCCCGGCACCTTGCCCGGGAGGCTGACGAACATCCCGGCAGAGGCCGGGCCGGCCTGGTCGATCGTGCTCTGCTGCGCGAAGCCGTCCGGGGCGAGCAGCTTGACCGCGCCGTCGTTGGGGCCGAGCACCGAGACCTTGTCCTTGATGATCTGCGCGCCGTTCTCCTCGAGCAGCCCGGCGAGCAGGACGGCGTCGGCGCCCGATGACTTCGCCTTGTCCATCAGGTCGGTGTAGCTCTTCGCGTCGGGATTCCACTTCTCGAAGCCGGCGATCTGCATGCCGAGCGACTTGGCGGCGCCCTGGAAGGTCTGGGCCTGGCCGGTGCTGGTCGGGTCGTCGGCGGCGTAGAGGATGAAGGGCTTCTTGATCCCCGACTCGTTGGCGAAGGTCGCGAGGCCGGCGCTCTGGACGGCGTCGTTCGGCACGACGCGGATGTAGTTGCGCTTGCCGGACGGGAAGTAGACGTCCGGCTCGTCCTTCTTGCAGAGGGTGGGGCTCGGCTCGGTCAGGCAGACGAACGTGTTGCCGGGCGAGACCATCGGAACTGCGCCGCCGGGCGCCTTGTTCAGCACCGGCATCTCGATCGCGGCGCAGCCGGAGTTGTAGGTGCCGATCACGCCGATCACGTCGGGGTCGGCGGCGTACTTCTGGGCGTTCGTGCGGCAGAGGTTCTCGTCCCACTCGCCGGTCGAGGCGATCGAGTCGTCGCAGGATTGGAACGCGACCTGGGTGTTGCCCGCCTGCCAGCCCTTGCGGGCCATCTCCTGGATGATCGCGTCGTTCTGCTGCTTCGAGCGCTCGGCGGAGTCGCCCTTCAGCGGCAGGTCGGAGACGATCAGCTTCTGTGCGGTCCCGCTGCCGTGGTACTCGACATCGCCGCAGTCGGCACTGATCCCCTGGACGTCGCCGACCTTGTTGCCGTCACCGCCGCCGCAGGCGACCAGCACAAGCCCGGCCGAGATGGCGGCGCAAGGCGACGAGCCCCAAGGCAAGGCGACGAGACACGAAGCGGGCACCCTATTGGTTCAGGCGGCGGCCTTGGCGGCCTGGCGGTCCGGCGCGATCCGCACGACGTCCCAGGCGAGACCGAGCTTCTCCAGCGTCCAGATCACTCCGGCGGACGGATCGATCTGCCGCTTCTTCATCCCGTGCACGGCCGAGGTCGGGAAGGCGTGATGGCTGTTGTGCCAGGCCTCGCCGAACGTCGGGATCGCCAGCCAGGCGAGGTTCCGCGACTCGTCGGTCGTCTCGAAGTCCCGCTTGCCGAACATGTGGCAGAGCGAGTTGATCGAGTAGGTGACGTGGTGCAGGACGAAGATCCGCACCGCGCCTCCCCAGAGCAGCCCGGTGAGGCCGGCGAGCACGGTGCCGCCGATGGCGACGACCGAGGCCGAACGGGATCGCCAGCCCGACCAGCGCCCAGAGGATGAAGGTGCGGTCGATGAAGCGGGCCACCGGGTCCTTCAGCAGGTCCGGCGCGAAGCGCGTCTTGGAGCCGCGCTGCGTGTGGATGAAGAGCCAGCCCAGGTGCGCGTGGAAGAAGCCCTTGAACTGGGCCCAGACGCCCTCCCCGTGCCCGACGTGCGGGCTGTGGGGATCGCCCTCCTGATCGGAGAAGGCGTGGTGCTTGCGGTGGTCGGCGACCCAGGAGATCATCGGGCCCTCGATCGCGGCCGAGCCGAGGGCGCCGATCACGGCGCGGACGGTCGGGCCGGTCTTGAAGCTCCGGTGGGTGAAGAGGCGATGGAAGCCGACCGTGATGCCGAGGCCCGGTCGGGATGTAGATCAGCGCGAAGACGACGCAGGTCGCTCCAGTGCAGCCAGCTGCCCGCGAGCTGCCAGACGACGAAGCCGAGCATCAGGAAGGGGATGACGGTGAGCAGGCCGGTGATGATCCGGTCGCGAGTCTCGTGCGCGACCGGCTGGATGTCGTCCGCAAGGGGGACGCGCTTACGAGATGGGGCGGGAGCGGAGGGCGCCGCCGTTGTCGACGGGCCGGTGGGGGGCGCTGTCACTCCAGCGGCAACGTCCGACATGTGGATCTCCTTTGCTTGGTCCTGACCGAGTCAATCCGACTCTCGTCGTCGCGACTCGAGTCCCGGGGCAACGGACCCTAGCGCCATTTCCTAAGGCTGTGGTGAGGAATTCGGTATCCCTAACAGGAGCTGAATCTCGCGCAGCGCTAGGGTCGGGACATGTCGACTGAGCCACTCGTCAAGGAGATCGAGCGCGCCTTCCCGGAGCGGCCGTTCACGATCGAGCTCTGGGACGGTTCGCGCCTCCCCTCCACCAACGGCGGCGGCCCGACCTTCAAGGCTCGCTCCAAGGAGGCGCTCGCCTACGCCGTCGCGGCGCCGGGTCAGCTGGGCCTCGGCCGCGCGTACGTCTCCGGCGAGATCGAGATCGACGACATGGACGCAGTCATCGGGCTGCTCAACGACTGGAAGCCGCCGCCCGTCGGCGCCGCGACCAAGGCCCGCCTGATCGCCGCCGCGCTGCGAGCCGCCGGCGTCCACCGCCCGCCGCCGGCGCCCAAGGCCGAGCTCCACCTCCGCGGCCGCAAGCACACCACCGAGCGCGACCGCGAGGCCGTCCGCCACCACTACGACGTCGGCAACGAGTTCTTCTCGCTCTTCCTCGATCCCTCGATGACCTACTCCTGCGCCTTCTTCTCGCGCGTGCCGAAACGCAAGGGGATCCTCGCCCGTGACGAGCCGGCCACCCTCGAGCAGGCTCAGGAGGCGAAGCTCGAGCTGGTCTGCAGCAAGCTCGGTCTCCAGCCCGGCCAGCGCGTGCTCGACGTCGGTTGCGGCTGGGGCAGCTTCGTGATGCACGCGGCACAGCGCCACGGCGTCGAGGCCGTCGGCATCACCCTGTCCCAGAACCAGGCCGAGCTCGCGCGCAAGCGGGTCGCGGACGCCGGGCTCTCCGACAAGGTCGAGATCCGCGTCCAGGACTACCGCGAGCTGGCCGGGGAGAACTTCGACGCGGTCGCCTCGATCGGGATGGTCGAGCACGTCGGCGAGGCGCAGATCGACCGCTACGCCGAGCAGCTCGCCTCGATGCTGGCGCCGGGCGGGCGGCTGCTCAACCACGGCATCTCGCGGCTGCGCCACGGCAGCGTCGAGGGCGGCGCGTTCTCCGAGCGCTACGTCTTCCCCGACGGCGAGACGCTCCAGGTCTCCCGCGTGATCCTGGCGCTGGAGCGGGCGGGCTTCATCGCCCAGCACGTCGAGGAGTTCGGGTCCGACTACGCGGAGACGCTGCGCCACTGGATCCGGAATCTCGACGACAACATCGAGCGCGCCGAGGAGCTGGCGGGCCCGGAGCGGCTCCGCGTCTGGCGCCTCTACCTGCGCGCCGCCCGCAACGGCTTCGAGATCGACTTCACCTCGGTCTACCAGGTCCTCTGCCGTCTGGGCGAGAGCTAGCACTTCCGCTCGATCGCCGCACAGCGAGCGGTGTTATTCCGTCTCCCAGGCTGCTACCGTCCCGCGCGTTAGGCCGGTGATACCGGCAAAGGTGTGCGTAGCGCTCGCGTTGTTGCTTCTCAGCTTCCTCGCGTTCGCAGCACAGTTAAGAGGAGGCGAGATGCCTACCGGAACCGTCAAGTGGTTCAGCAACGACAAGGGCTATGGGTTCATCACACCCGACGATGGCTCGAACGATGTCTTCGTTCACTTCAGCTCGATCGAGGGCGACGGCTACCGTTCGCTCGAAGAGGGCGCGAAGGTCGAGTACGAGACAGAGGCCGGCCCCAAGGGCCCGGCTGCGACCGGCGTCAAGCAGGTCGCGTAAGGGAGCCTCAAGCTTCTGAACCTTGGAAAGGGCCCGCTCCGGCGGGCCCTTTTCTTTGGCAGCCGGGGCGTGGTAGGAATGCCCGCAGGTGGCCACCTTCTGCTGATCCACGGCGCCTGGCACGAGCCCTCTTGCTGGGATGAGCTGACGCCGCAGCTGACGGAGCGCGGTCATCGGGTCGTGGTGCCCGACCTGCCGTTGCAGGATCCGGAGGCCGGATTCGATCAGCGCGTCCGACCGGCTCTCGACGCGCTCGACGACGTCGACGAACCGCTGGTCATCGTCGGCCACTCCCAGGGCACCGCCTACTCGACGCTGGTCGCGGCCGCGAGGCCGGACGCCCTGCTCGTTCACCTGTGCCCCAGGCTTGGCGGATTCGAGCCGCCGCCGGGAGCGCCGGAGATGTTCCGGCAGGGGATCCCGTTTCCCGAGACTCGCCCCGACGGCCTCAGCGTCTGGGATCAGGAGGTCGCGATCGAGGCGCTGTACGGGCGCGTGCCCGCGCCGCGGGCCGACATGCTGGCGGGGCGACTGCGGCCGATGGCGATGCCGGAGGAGGAGTATCCGCTCGACGCCCCTCCCGGCAATCGAACCATCCTCATCTACGCCGCCGACGACGAGCTCTTCGAGCCGGAGTGGGAGCGGTTCATGGCGCGCGAGCTGCTCGGCGTCGAGCCGATCGAGATCCCCGGCGGGCACTTCCCGATGGCCGAGGACCCCGAGGCCCTCGCCGAGCTTCTCGATCGCCTGGCCTAGCGGTGGGTGACGCCCTCGGCGACGAAGTTCGCCAGCCGCGGCCCGGTGACGGTGACGCCGTCGAGCGCCTCGTCGATCGCGTCGAGGGTGTCCTGGGAGAGCTCGACCCCCGAGGCCTTGACGTTCGAGAAGACCTGCTCGGGGCGCGAGGCGCCGATGATCACCGAGGCGAGGTTCTTCTGGCGCAGGCACCAGGCGAGGGCCATGTGCGCCATCTCGAGCCCGGCCTGCTCGGCGATCGGCAACAGCTTCTGCACCGCCTCGAGCAGCTCGTCCGAGCGGTAGCGGTCCATCGCCCAGTTCATGGAGTCCGCGGCGGCGCGGGAGTCCTCGGGCGGCGGCTCGCCGGGCACGTACTTGCCGGTCAGCACTCCCTGGGCTATCGGCGACCAGACGATCTGCGAGATCCCGTGCTCCTCGCAGAAGGGGATCAGCTCGGCCTCGGGGGCGCGCCAGATCATGTTGTACTGCGGCTGGGAGGAGACGAACTTGCGCGCGCCGGGGACGTCGAGCCCGGCCTGGATCTGCTCGATGGTCCACTCGCTGAAACCGATCTCGCGCGCCTTGCCGGCCTCGACGACCTCGGTGAGCGCCTCCATCGTCTCCTCGATCGGCGTCTCGGGATCGGGGCGGTGGCACTGGTAGAGGTCGACGTAGTCGGTCTGCAGGCGCTCGAGCGAGGCGTCGATCTGCTTGAGGATCTGCTCGCGGGAGAGGCCGCGGTCGGTCTCCGACATCGGGAAGAAGACCTTGGTGGCGAGGATGTAGGTGCCGCGGTCGAAGTCCTTGAGGACCTCCCCCCACGCCGTCTCCGCCGCGCCGCCGCCGTAGACGTTGGCGGTGTCGAAGAAGTTGATCCCGGCCTCGAAGGCCGCCTTGGTGCAGGCCTCGGTGTGCTCTTGCTCCAGCCCGCCCCCGTAGGTGAGCCAGGAGCCGAGCGAGATCTCCGAGACCTCGAGGTCCGAGTCGCCTAGGGGCGGAACTTCATGCCGATCACCCTACCCAAGCGGATTCACCGGCAATCGGGCTTAGGCGTAAAGCCCGGAGATCCGGGAGAAGCCGTGTACACGCAGGGGGCAGATCCAGGAGGGATCACCGAGATGCACAAGGACGAGCAGACCGAAGCCGCCAAGGACTGTGACGGCATCGCGGTCACCATTCGGAACATCAGTGAGGTCGTCTATCCCGGTTGCGAGCCGGTGGTCGTGCGGACAACCCGTCTCGCCGGTCCTGACCCCGAGCGCGAGAGGCGGGTGCGAACCGGCCTGCGGCGCCTTGCGCGAGAGGGCCGTTCCGCCGGACTCATCGGTTGACGAAGTTCGGCCTGAGCTGAGGCCGGCGGCGGTGGCGTGCTCCACAGGAGTGAGTATCGCGTTGGATCGATGTCCAAAAATGCTCAGGAGCGGCGCTTTTCGTGCCGATAGGGATTGGGTGAGACAGCACTGCGCCCAATGCCTGACCGAGGTCTTCACCAGCGGCCGGCAGACCCCCGCCGGCGAGCTCCTCTGCGAGCCCTGCTACTCGGCCCTCTGGGGTCCCCAGGCGACGGACGCGTTCCGGGTGATGGTCGAGCAGCACACGGCGCCCGATGAACGGGCACCCGCTCTCCGCCCAGGCCCGCTGATCTGAGGGGAGAAGTTCCCGCGCCGCTCCCTTAGAGCGGCAGTGAGTCCCTCCAGTGCGAAGCGCAAGCCCTCCGCGGGCGCCGGGCGGTCCAAGGTCCGCCTGGCGCCCGCGGACAAGCTCAAGCGGGAGGTCCAGGCGGTGCTCACCGACGAGCTCGCCCAGGACCAGTACCGGAGCGGGTTCGGCCGCTACGACGGCTTCGCCTACGTCGCCGCGGAGGCCTACTTCCACCTCGCCGGCGGCTACGACGCCGGCCTGCAGCCGATGCAGCTCAAGCACCGCGGCAAGAGCCACTGGTGGCTGCTCGACCCCTCCGGCCGAGTCATCGACCTGACCCTCGGCCCGCGCGAGACCTCGAGGTTCCCGTACCACCGCGGCCACCGGCGACCGTTCCGCTACACGCCGGCCGGGATCTCGCGGCGGGCGCAGACGGTCGTGGAGCGGGTCAAAGCCACTCGTTCCTGAGAGGTGCTGCACGGTGCTACACTCGCGGCATGCCGACGAAACGCCCCCGCCACATGATCACTGAGACCCCTCCCGTCGAAGAGGCCCTCGCAGAGCTGCGCAAGGCGCTGGGGAGCGAGCGGATCGATTTCGCCGAGCTGGTGAGGCTCGGCGCGGGTGTGAAGACCCGTCAGCTGATGGGCGACGGTGTTGCGGGACGACGCGCTCGCAGTCGCCTGGCGGATAGCGTTCGCGCTCGGTCGCTGCCCCTCGACGCCGAGGCAGCCGACACCGTCAAGCGGCTGCGCCTCCCCGACTAGTGCTGCTGATCGACAACTCGGCCTGGGCGCGGCTTGCGAGCCCGCACCTACTCGCCGATCGCGTGGAGGAGGTCGCGGAGTGGATCGAGGCGGCCGAGCTCGCGGCCTGCCTCCCCTTCGTGTTGGAGGCGGGCTATTCGGCGCGCTCCGCAGCGGACCATGATCGAGTGATCGCAGATCTCATCATGCTGCCCTGGGTCGAGGTGACACCGGCCATCTCACGCCTTGCGATCCAGGCTCAGAGTGAACTGGCTCGGGTCGGCCACCACAGAGTTCCGCCGGCCGACCTGGTGATTGCGGCCTGCGCCCACGCCGAGGGAGCCGGGGTACTTCATTACGACCGCGACTACGACCTGATTGCCAAGCACAGCGGCCTGTACTTTGAAAGCGAGTGGCTCTCGACCGCCGGGAGCGTGTGAGCGGCGTAGTCGGCCCTTTGACCGTACCCACACAACCGCGTCCAACAGGAGTACTGTCGATAGAGGCTGGCTCCGCAGCCGAATGCTCAACTTCCACCGGAATGCCACCGACGGCGCGACCTGCGCCACGAGGCGCGAGATGGGAGCAACTGGATTGACTGCGGAGCCGGTGCTGGCTCTCT
This sequence comes from uncultured Solirubrobacterales bacterium, assembly GCA_963763985.1. Lineage (GTDB taxonomy): Bacteria > Actinomycetota > Thermoleophilia > Solirubrobacterales > 70-9 > DASUPK01. The sequence goes on from CAVXQO010000025.1 coordinate 107,457, forward strand.
AACGGTGTTATTCCACCGGCTCGGTGGATTCGTCCATATCAAGGAGAGAACGATGGGCGCTAACGCAGATGCAGTGAAGAGCGGTTGGGACGCCTTCGCAAAGGGCGACCTCGACACCGCCGTGGCGACGACGAGCGACTCAGCCGAGATCGTCATCCCCGACAGCCTCCCCTGGGGCGGCACCTACACCGGCCCGGATGGCTTCAAGGAGATGATCGGCAAGTTCTTGTCGAACTTCGAGGAGGTCAATCCTCAGCCGAAGGAGTTCATCGAGGCCGACGGCGGCCACGTCGTTGTCACGGTCTCGGGCGTGGGCAAGACGAAGAGCGGCAACGAGCTCAGCGGCGATTCGATCTGGCTGTACACGATCGACGACGGCGAGATCACGCGGGCGGAGTTCTACGGCGACACCGCGACGGCGGTCGAGGCACTCGGCTAGCCGATGAGGCGTGAGCCGGAGCTGCTCCGGCTCACGCTTCCGCG
>CAVXQO010000026.1:0-12232 GCA_963763985.1 uncultured Solirubrobacterales bacterium
AGCCCGAGCGACCGCAAGGCCGCTCGCTTTCGGAGCGAAGGGCGAAGCCCGTAGCGACTTAAGTGGAGCGGCCGCAGTCGGTCGCGCCTGATGGCGAAGCCGTCAATCCTCAGGCCAGGGTCCCCCCGTCTGGAACCAGGCGAAGACGAAGGACGCGATGGCGATCACCGCCGCGGCCAATCCGTGCTTGAAGTGGACGTGGGTCGAGCCGGCCTCGTGCCCGGGGAAGAACGAGGGCAGCGAGCCGGCGTCGTCGATCCAGTAGATCCCGGCGATCACGCAGAAGATGAGGCCGAGGATCACGGCCGGAACGATCAGTTGGGGGCGCTTGGTCATGGGATCTCCTCAGCTCAGCGCGAAGCCGACCGAAAGGACGGCGCCGACGACGCAGCAATAGACGGCGAACGGCGTCAGGCGGTTGGTCTCGAAGAAGCGCAGCAGGAACTTGACCGAGAAGTAGGCGGTGACGGCGGCGCACAGGGCCCCGACCAGCGCCTGGCCCCGGACGTGGTCGCCCTGCGAGCCGAGCAGCTCGGGCAGCTTCAGCAGGCCGGCGGCGCCGATGATCGGGGTGGCGAGCAGGAAGGCGAAGCGCGCGGCCTCCTCGTTGGAGAGGCCGGCGACCAGCCCGCCACCCATGCTGGCGCCGGAGCGGGAGAGCCCGGGGATCAGGGCGAGCGCCTGCGCGGTGCCGATCCCGATGGCGTCGCGGAAGCTCAGGCTGCGGGCGATGACCTCATCGGAGTGGATGCCCTGTTCCAGCGGACCGGCGCGCGGCGGCGCAGGGCCTCCGCCCCGAACAGCAGCAACCCGTTGATGAAGAGGAAGATCGCCGCCGTCTGGGTCGAGGCGAACAGGGTCCGCAGGGGGTGCTCGAGCAGCAGGCCGAGCAGGCCGGCGGGGATGGTTCCCATGACGAGCAGCCAGCCGAGCTTCGCGTCCGTGTCCTCCGGGGCGATGTAGCGGTCGCGCAGGGAGCGACCCAGGCCCTTGATGATCCGCACCCAGTCCTTGAGGAAGAAGAGGAGCAGCACGAGAGCGGTGGCGCAGTGCGTCGCCACCAGGAAGCTCAGGAAGTAATCGTCCTCCTGGTGGATGTCCCAGCCGAAGATGCGCGGCAGCACGACGCTGTGCCCGAGGCTCGAGATCGGGAAGAGCTCGGAAACCCCCTGCAGCAAGCCGAGGACGATTGCCTGGAAGTAGGAGATCGGGTCCATGCCGGAGCCCTCGACCGGGGCCGAGGAGCGAGCATCGTAGGCGACACCGGCTCAATTGGGCGTAAGGACGTTCTTAGTCTCTGGGGCTTGCGTTAGGGTGCCCGGGATGCGATTTGGCAAGTTTTCTCGTCGTCTGCTGCCTCCGCTCATCGCGCTCGTCGGGCTGCTCGTGATCGCGCCCGCCGCCATGGCAGCCGACGGCGTCGGCACCTACGGGCCCACCGACGACAAGGTGGTGACCTTCTTCGCCTTCGGGCTGATCGCGTTCTTCGCGATCCTGGTGACCGTCCTGTCCCTGATCCAGATTCGCCTCGAAAACCGCAAGCAGAAGCGCACCGAGGACCTAGAGCGCCTCGGCAGCCGCTAAATCCCCGCGGGATGGAATCCGTAGGGGACGACCGCGTCGTCGATCCGCAAGCGAACCCGGATCAGTCTGACCGGGAACGTGGTGGCAGGTTCGATCCCGGCGTCGAGACCGGCTATCTGAGGCGCACCCCGCGCGAGTACCCGCTCTCGCCGGAGATCGGAGCGGCGCCCTTCGATCCCGGCCCCGGGACCGGCTATGACGAGCGCCGCGCCGCCAGGACGGCCAAGCGCAGGCAACGCGAGGAGCGCCGGGCGCTGTCGGAGCGCAAGCGCCAGGAGCGAGAGCTCGAGCTCCAGGAGAGACATGACGAGATGGAGCGCGCTGCCGCCGGCCGGGCCTCCCTCGAGGCCGCACCTCAATCCCTCTCCGAGCCGGAGCCCGTCCCCGCTGAGCCGGTCCCCGTTCCGGAGCCGCCCCCGCCCGTCGAGGACCCGATTCCCGGCAGTGAGACATTGGCCCAGCGGCTGGAGCGCGAGCGGATCGAACGCGAGCAGGCCGAGCGCGAGCGGCGTGCGAGGATCGAGCGGGAGCGGGCAAAGCGCGAGCGGGCCGAACGAGAGCGAATGGAGAGCAGGCGGCGCGAGCGGGCAGAGAAGCTCCGTCGCGAGCGGGCGGCGCTCGGCACAAAGCCGAGGCCGGCCCCGAAGCCGGCGCGAATTCGCCCCACGGTCGAGGGCCCGGTCAGGAAGCGGACCCGTGCCGCGGAGAACCGCAGGCGGGTCGCGGCGAGACGGCGAGGGCTCTTCTGGCCGACGGCCAAGGCGGGCCTGGCGGTCACGCTGGTCATGGCGCTCGGCGCGGCGCTTGGCTCGGCGCTCGGTTTGCCGGTCCCAGGCCCGATCTCGAGCGCCGGAACCGGGTCGCTCAGCAGCGCGTCACTCTTCGGCGTGGACGCGGGCACACCCCAGGGCCTGGTGTCCGGATATGTCTTCCCCTTGCAGGGCCCCCACGACTTCGGGGAGAAGGACGCCCGCTTCGGCGCCTCGCGCTATGGCCACGTGCACGAGGGGCAGGACATCTTCGGCAAGACGGGGACCCCGGAGGTTTCCGTCCATGACGGCGTGGTCGTCGACCGCGGCAAGGAGAACGGACGCTACTCCGGGGGGCGAGGCAACTACCTGGCGATCTACAGCCCCGCCGACAATCGCAGCTTCGTCTACATGCACATGTTGAAGCCCTCCCCTGTTCAACTGGGCCAGCAGGTGCACGCCGGCCAGGTGATCGGTCAGCTCGGCTGCACCGGCAGCTGCGATGGCCCCCACCTCCACTTCGAGGTGCGGATCGGCAAGGCATCCCTCCGTTCCGAGACGAAGGCGATCGACCCGCTGCCCTACCTCCAGCATTGGCCGCAGCCGACGCCGGGCTAGCTTTAGGATCGCCGCCATGCCCGATGTCACCTATGAGCGGCACGGCGCCGCCGGGGTGCTCACCATCGACCGACCCGACCGCCGCAACGCCGTCGACCCGAACACGGCGGACCAGCTCCTGGAGGCGTACCGGGAGTTCGAGGGCAACGACGAGGCGCGGGTCCTGATCCTCACCGGGGCCGGCGAGGTGGCCTTCTGCGCCGGCGCCGACCTGAAGTCCGTCGCCGCGGCGATGAACGACCAGGGGATCGCTGAGCAGTGGCTCAAGCCCCGCCCGCACGGGCCCCTCGGCTTCACCCGGATCACCTCGCCGAGACCGACGATCGCGGCGATCTCCGGCTACGCCCTCGCCGGCGGATTGGAGTTGGCGCTCTGGTGTGACCTGCGGATCGGGACCGAGACGGCCAAGCTCGGCTTTCCCGAGCGCCGCTGGGGCGTTCCGCTGATCGACGGCGGCACCCAGCGGCTGCCGCGGATCGTCGGGATGGGCCGTGCCCTCGACATGATCATCACCGGGCGGATCGTCGAGGCCGAGGAGGCGCTGGCGATGGGATTGCTCACCGAGGTGGTCGCGCCGGGCAATCACCTGGAACGAGCCCTGGAGATGGCAGAGGGCCTGGCCCAGTTCCCACAGGAGACGATGCTCGCCGACCGACGTTCCGCCCTGGAGGGCTTCTCGATGTCCCTCGAGGAGGGCCTCGCCCGCGAGGCCGAGATCGGCGGCGCGGTCAGCGGGGTCGGCGTCGAAGGCGCCGCCCGCTTCGCTGCCGGCGAGGGCCGCGGCGGCGAGGGCTCAGGGGTCTAGAGGCGGAACGAGGGCAGCAGGCGCTTCTCGGTCTCGCCCGCCACCTCGGCGATGACCTCGACGTGGCCCTCAAGCGGGGTGCCCCGCAGCTTCGTTGCCAGCAGGTCGTCGACCTGGAAGATCCCCGCCGAGTTGTTCATCTCGATCTCGATCTTGACCGGGCGCTCCTCGCCGGCCTCGATGCGGATCTCGTCGATCGCCGCGGCGGAGAGGGCGTGGATCCCGTACTGCCCGCCCTCGACCGGAATCCGCGAGCGGCCCTCCGCCATGTCGAGCGCATCGGCGACGCGGACGACGCCCGCCTCCAGCGTGTAGGGCTCGCCGCGGCGGCGGTGCCCGATGATCGCGTGCAGGATCTCCGAGATCACGACCGTTCGCTCAGGCTCGTCGTAGACGTCCGCCAGCAGCGACCGAAGCCGCTCCTCCACCATGAACAGGCTGTAGGCCTCGTGATCGGCGCGGTGGATCGACATGCCGACGTCGTGGAGCAGGGCGCCTCCCGCCACCACCACCTCGGCGTCGCGGTCGCGCATCCCGTGGTCGGTGACCATCGCCGGCTCGATCCCGCCCTTGACGAGCAGGCGGAGCAGGCGCAGGGAGATGTTGAGGACAACCTGAACGTGGACCCAGGAGTGATCGGACATCCCGAGCCGCTCCGACGTGATCTGCGCCATGTACCACCAGGCCCGCACGCGCTCGTCAGCGTTGACGGCCTCCAGGAACTTCTCGAGCTTGCGATTGCCCCGGGTCGGCGCGTGAACCTGTGCCTTGGCCACGGCCTCGGCGATTGAACCGGCGCGCACATCGGGGCCTTTTGCTTCCATTTCGTTGATCTTCTCAGGGGGCGTCTCGGGGGTATTCATGACTGGATATCAACTACACACTTTCGGGCTATTTGCGGAGTTTCCGACCGCCGATGTAGTTACCGTGATGTCGCTTCGGCTTAAGGAACTGGGATGACGGTCTGTTCGAACACAGGCATATCCGTTCCTGAGTGCTCGTGCCGGGCCTGCCTCGTGGCCCAAATCGAGCGCCACATGCCGTCGTTGCTGAACGTAGAAACGGCCAGCACCCCGGCCACGCTGGAGATGCCCGCGATTTCGACCCTCTCTCGCCTGCGTTTCGGTCGCCGGTTGCGACGCCTGCGCAGAGCGGCGTAGTATCGAGACTCACGCCTCCGTCGGCGCCTCGGCGGCCGAGGCGCCCAGCACGCCCGCGCTGGCGACCACCACCAGCGCGATGCCCAGCACGTCGACCGTTGCCAGGCTCTGGCCAAGCGCGATCAGCCCGATCAGCGCGGCTACGGCCGGCTCCATGCTCATCAGCACACCGAAGGTCCCGACGGCGATCCGCCGCAGGGCCTCGAGCTCGAGCGAGTACGGGATCACCGAGCTGAGCACTCCGGTCGCGGCCCCGACGGCCGCCGCGCCGGGATCGAGCAGGTCGCCTCCCGCCGCCGCGGTGCCCGGCACCACCATCAGGATTGCGGCGACCCCCATCGCCAGCGCCAGCCCCCGGCCTCCGGGAAAGACGCGCCCGATTCGAGCGCTGAGCAGTATGTAGGCGCCCCAGAACCCGCCCGCCAGCAGCGCGAATCCGATCCCGGCCGCGCTCGCCGATCCCGACGGCCGGGTCAGCAGCAGCACCCCGGCGGCGGCGCAGGCCACCCAGACCAGGTCGAGTCGCCGCCGCGACCCGAACAGACCGACGAGGAGCGGCCCGACGAACTCGAAGGTGACGGCGATCCCGAGCGGGATCCGGTCGAGGGCCTCGTAGAAGCAGAGGTTCATTCCCGCCAGGGCAACGCCGAAGGCCCCCGCCAGCAGGAGGCCGTCACGACCAGCCTCCAGCGGCCCCGGACGCCAGATCGCGATCAGGATGATCGCGGCGGCGAGCAGCCGGTAGAGCACCGCGCCCGCAGGCCCCACCTGATCGAAGAGCGTGGTCGCTGCGGCGGACCCGCACTGCACGGAGACCACAGCCCCGATGACCATTGCGGGCGCCACGGCGCCGCTGCGGCCGGCCGTTGCTGCCGGCGAGCTAATCGCCGATCACCTTGATCACGAGCCTCTTCGAGCGGCGGCCGTCGAACTCGCAGTAGAAGACCGCCTGCCACGGGCCGAGGTCGAGCCGCCCCTCGGTGATCGGCAGGATCACCTGGTGGTGCACCAGGAGGTTCTTCAGGTGGGCGTCGCCGTTGTCCTCGCCGCCGCGGTGGTGCCGGTAGTCGCCCGGGTCAGGAAGCAGCTCCCGGGCGACGTCGTTCGCCGGCTCCTTCCAGCTCGGCGGGGCGACCTTGTCGAGCCACTCGAGCGTGTCCTCCTGCAGGCCCGGCTCGTCGTCGTTTACCCAGACCGCGGCGGTGATGTGCATCGCCGAGACGAGCACCATCCCCTCGGCCACGCCGGAGTCGTCGACGGCGCCCTGCACGTTCTCGGTGATCCGAACGAACTCACGGCGCCCCTCGGTGTTGAAAGTCATGTACTCGGTGTGCGACTTCACTGAGCCTCCTTCGGTGCGTTTGGTGGATCATGCCCGCGATGGCGGGTCTGCTCTCCCTGGAGCGCCGAGATGAGGTCGCGGTGGTCACGCTGCAGCGACCCGAGAAGCGGAACGCCCTCTCCATCGACCTGCGCGTGGAGCTCACCGAATCGTTCGGCGCCCTCGGAGAGGATCCCGACGTCGGGGCGGTGGTGCTGACCGGGGCTCCGCCGGCTTTTTGCTCCGGGATGGACACCACCCAGTTCGGCGGCGATCGCGAACACCGCGAGCGCCTCGTCGAGACGAGCATCGGCTGTTTCCGGGCCGTCGCCAACTGCGCGAGGCCGGTCGTTGCCGCCGTCAACGGGGCCGCGCTCGCAGGCGGCTTCGCGCTCGCGCTGCTCTGCGATCTGCGCCTCGCGGCCGAGGCGGCGAGCTTCGGGTTCCCGGAGCTGCCCCGCGGCATCCCGCCGAGCTATGCGGCGGCGCGCGCCGCCCTCCCCGCGCCGATCGCCGCGGAGCTCACCCTCACCGGCCGACTGCTCGATGCGGACGGGGCCCTGCGGGCGGGCATCGTCGGCTCCGTGTATCCGGAGGACGAGCTGATGGCGCGCGCGATCGAGCTGGCGGGGCGGATCGCCTCCGGCCCGCGCCAGGCGATCGCCGAGACCAAGCGACGGATCGTGCTCGACCGCGACCGCACGATCGGGCACCTCTTCGAGGAGGAGGAGCGGCTGCTGCGCGAGGCGCTGCTCGGCGACGAGCCCGACGACGCCGCGTGACGATGGAGCCCCTCCGCCTGGTCCGACATTCGTTCCCGGATCAGCCCGAGCTCAGCACGGCTGTCTCGCGGACCATCCTGCGCAGGGTCGCGGCCGCGGAGCTGCCACCGACGATCCGTATCCACCGCCCCGGCGACGAGGTCGCCTTCGGCCGCCAAGACCTGGCCAGCCCGGCCTACGAGGCGGCCGCCGAGGCGGCCCGGGCGGCGGGCTTCGCGGCCGTCGAGCGCCTCGCCGGCGGCCGAGCGGCGGTCTTCCACAGCGGCACCATCGCGATAGCCAGGGCGTACGCGGACCCACAACCCCCGAAGCGCACCTACGCGCGCTTCGAGGAGATGGCCGATCTGATCGCCGCGACGCTCCGCGGGCTCGGGGTCGACGCCCGGGTCGGTGAGGTGCCGGGCGAGTACTGCCCCGGCGCGTACAGCGTCAACGCGCGCGGCGCGGCCAAGCTCTCCGGCATCGGACAGCGAATGATCCGCGGCGGTGCTCACATGGGCGGCGTGATCGTCGTCTCCGGCGGCCGCGAGGTCGCCCGGGCGCTCGAGCCGGTGTACGAGGCGCTCGAGCTCGACTGGGATCCCGCGACCTCGGGCAGCGTGGCGGAGGAGCTGGGGCGTGACGTCGATCCCGGCGAGGTCGAGGAGGCCCTGATCGCCGAGCTGGGCCGGCACTACGAGCTGGTCGACGCCGAGCTCGACGAGGAGACGATGGGCCTGGCTAGAGGCTCTCTTTCAGCTCCTTCACCGAGGTGAAGACGTCACGCGCCCCGGCGTCCCGGAGCTCCTGCTCCGAGAACCCGCCCGTGAGGACCGCAAGCGTCTCCACCCCGGCTCGCTTCGCGGCCTCGACGTCCCAGACGGTATCGCCGATCAGCATCGCGTCCCCCTCGGTGCCCGCCTTCTCGAGCGCGGCCTTGATCAGATCGGGCTCGGGCTTGGTCTGCTCGACGTCGGCGGACGTCGTCCACCCGTCGACGATCTCCGAGGCGTCGAGCAGCTCGATGTAGTGCTCGACCTCCCAGTCCTTCGCCGAACTGGCGAGCACCACGACGTCGCCTCGTTCGCGCAGCTCCACGATCAGCTCGCGCGAGCCCTCCATCGCCTGCACCTCTTCGATCAGCTCCCCGTAGAGCTCGGACTCCGCGTCGCGGATGTCGTCCCCAAGGCGCTCCTCGACCTCGTCGCCCGCGACCGCGCCCACCAGTTGATCCCCGCCCATCCCGATGTGGCGGTGCAGGCGCCACACGGGCACGGTCAGGTCGTGGCGCCGGAACGCCCTGTACCAGGCGATCGCGTGGTGGTAGTTGGTGTCGACGAGCGTTCCATCGACGTCGAGGATGGCGATGTTTGGCATCTGCAATCTCTACCCGGGGACACCCAGTTTCACAAGCGCTCGCGCTATGTTCGCGGGCCGTGAAGCTGCTTGCATTCAGCGACCTGCATCGCGACCTCGGTCAGGCCGAGCGCCTGGTCGAGCGCTCCTCGGAGGCCGACGTGGTGATCGCCGCCGGCGACTTCGCCTCCGTCCACGAGGGCCTCGACGAGGCGATCGGCGCCCTCAGCGCGATCTCGGTGCCAACCGTCGTCGTCCCCGGCAACAACGAGACCGAGGACGCCCTGCGCTCGGCCTGCGAGGGCTGGGACGCCGCGACCGTCCTCCACGGCCAGAGCACCGAGATCGATGGGATGCAGTTCTTCGGCCTCGGCGCCGGGATCCCGGTCACGCCCTGGGACTGGAGCTTCGACCTCGACGAGGACCAGGCGGCCGAGAGGCTTGCAGGTTGTCCCGAGGGCGCGGTGCTGGTCGTCCATTCGCCGCCGAAGGGCCACTGCGACCAGTCGAGCGCCGGCGATCACCTCGGTAGCACGGCGATCCTGGAGGCGATCGAGGTAAAGCAACCGCAGCTGGCGGTCTGCGGGCACATCCACGAGTCGTGGGGCGCCGAGAGCGAAATCGGCCCCACCAGGGTCCTCAACCTCGGCCCGAGCGGGACCGCAATAGAGTTGGGCTCGTGAACGACTCGGATCAGGCCCCACGCGACCGCGACGAGTGGCGTATCGAGGTGGCCCTCGACGAGGACCACAACGGCGCCACCCTGAGCGATGCGCTCCACCACCTCCAGCTCGACAACGAGGCCCGCAAGCTGCTCGGCGGCAGCGTGATCGTGACGCGCGACGGCCGCTTCGTCTTCGTCTACGCCTGGCACGAGGAGTCCGCCCAGGAGGCCGAGCACGTCGTCAAGAACCTGATGCAGGACGAGAAGCTCGCCGGTGAGGTCCGTCTGATGCGCTGGCACCCGGTGGCCGAGGAATGGAAGGACGCCTCGGAGCCGCTTCCTGATGACGAGGCCGCGGCAGCCCAGGAGATGCACGAGCACGAGCAGGAAGGGGCCAAGGAGGCCAAGCGCTACGGCGAGCATCCCTGGGAGGTAGTCATCGACCTTCCCCACGTCCGGGACGGCCACGCGCTCGCCGAGAAGCTCCGCGGCGAGGGCCTGCCCGTGAAGCGGCACTTCCGCTACCTGCTGGTAGGCGCAGACTCCGAGGACCAGGCGATCGAGCTCGGAAAGCGCCTCGAGGGCGAGGCGCCCGAGGGCGCGCGCATCGGCGTCCGCGGCAACCCCGACGACATGCCGCTTCCCGCCTTCGTCAATCTGAGCGCGCTCAAGCCCGGCTTCCTGCGGGACCTGGGTCTCTAGCGGACAGGTGCCCCGGACCTACGACCGCGACAGCGTCGAGTTCGCGCGGACGCTGACGTTCACCGATGGGTTGTTCGCCATCGCGATGACGCTGCTCGTGGTGGACCTCGCCGTCCCCGTGATCAACGACACCGACAGCGTTCACGACCTCGCGGACGCGCTGGGCGACGACACGGCGACATTCGTCAGCTTCTTCATCAGCTTCGCGGTGATCGGCCGGTACTGGGTGGCGCATCACGCCGCCTTCTCCGGGCTCGCCCGGATCGACCGGGGGATGATCGCCTTGAACCTGGTCTACCTGGCGTTCATCGCCTTTCTCCCGTTCCCCACCGCGCTCCTCGGCAGGTACTTCGAGAATCCGCTGTCGATCGCGATCTACGCCGTCAACGTCGCCGCTGTCAGCGGCATGGAGGTCGTCCTGTTCAGCCGCGCCCAGAACCACGACCTCCTGCAGAAGAAGCTCCCGCGCGACGTCTACCGGTACGGGGCCGCGATGTCCCTATCGCCGGTTCTCTTCTTCCTGCTCTCCATCCCGATCGCCTTCGTCTCCACGACGCTGGCGGTGTGCTTCTGGTTCCTCGGCATCCCTCTCGCCGCCGTCGCCGAGCGCTGGAAGCCCGAGGGAGCCGACGAGATGCTGCTCGGCTAGAGGCCGATCACCCGGTCGCGGCCGGCATCCTTGGCCGCGTACAGCGCGGTGTCCGCACGCGCGGTGAGTGATTCCGCGCTCTCCTTGCCGTCCCACCGGCAGACGCCTGCCGAGCAGGTCTGCCCCTCGGGGAGGGACTCCCGCAACCGCTCCAGCATCTCCTGGGCGTGCTCGAGATTGGTCCCCGGAAGGGCGAGGGCGAACTCCTCTCCCCCGTAGCGGGCCAGGATGTCTCCGGAGCGCAGGGTTTGTGACCAGGCGCCGGCCATCTGCTTGAGAAAGCGGTCGCCGGCCTGGTGGCCGTGGCTGTCGTTGTAGCGCTTGAACTTGTCGAGGTCGACGATGGCGACGCAGAGAGCGCCGGCGTCTCGGTCGGCACGCGCGAGCTCGCGACCAAGCTCCTCGTCCCAGGCGCGGCGATTCAAGAGCCCGGTGAGATCGTCGGTGCGGGCCGCGACCTCGAGCCGGCCGAGCAGCTCGCCGCGCTCGATCGCGATCGCCGCCTCGAGGGCCAGCAGCCTGACCGCGCGCCGCGTCTCTCCCGCGAGCTGCTCGAGTGGCTCACGCCAGTAGACCGCGAGAACCCCGACCGCCGTGCTCTTGCCCCGGAGAATCGGCTGCCAGAGCGCCGCCTGCGCATCGAAGGCCGGCGCCAGCTCCTGCGCAGGCTTCGCGCCGCGGAGCGCCGCGAAGCGGTCGGTGGCGGAGGTGAACGCCTGGATCGCCCCGGAGCTCGGGGTGACGAACGGCACGGAGACTCCCTCGGCGTCCGCGCCGGCCACGGCGGTCGCCTGCAGTGCGTCGCCCGTCTGGTTCGGCCGCCACAGCACGGCGACGGAGGCGTGCGCGGTCTGCACGGCGGCCGAGCAGATCGCCCAGCCCACCGCCCGTGGGTCGCTCTGGGTGGCGAGCTGCCTCGCAACCTCGCCGACTGCCTCGAGGTTCGCCGCCCGCCGGGCGGAGGCGACCGTCTCGCGCCGCAGGCGCGCGGCGAGAGCGTCAACGAGCAGGCCGGCGACGAGGATGCTCCCGATCGTCACCACCCAGCGGGCCACCGGGGTGGGTCCCGTGAGCTGGGTGAGCACCCAGCCATACGCGAGGCCGACGAACACCATCTGGGCGGCGCCCCAGCGGCGACCGAAGAAGAAGAAGGCGTAGACGCCGATCCAGAGGTACCAGATCGTGTAGTAGCCGCTCGGATCGTGCCCGTAGTACACGGCCCGGGTGACGACCATCGTCCCGGCCAGGACGAGGAGTTGGATCGCCCAGCCGGTCAGCCGGTTCCGCAGCAGCAGGAGGGCCACACCGGAGGCAAACGCGATCACGACGTTGCTCCAGAGCGCGGGAGAGTCGAATGAGCTCGGATGCGGCAACAGCAGCGAGAGGCCGCCGATGATCCCGCCTGCGAGGAACAACCCGCCGAGGACAGTGGCCATCGTGCGCGGCAGGTGGAACTCGCGGCCGGCGACCCCTGTTTCTAGAGCCCCTTCGCCGGTTCTCACGGGCGGCAGGATCTCACGGCGTCCATCGCCGGGGCATCCGTAGTTATTGCCGAATCTGCCTCTCTACCCTGAACTGATGAACCAGAACGGCTCTATCGACCCCGGCACCTCGATGGGCGCCGTGCGCCTGACCGTCGCCGACATCGAGGGTGTTCGCGACTTCTATCGGGACGCGATCGGGCTCTCCGAGCTCGAACCGGGAGACGGGATAGTTCGGCTCGGAACGGATGGGGACGCGTTGGTCGAGTTGGCCGGCGACCCGGACGCACCGCTGCGCCCACGCGGCACGAGCGGGCTCTTCCATCTCGCGATCGTCGTCCCTGGGCGCGCGGACCTCGCGCGGGCGCTCCAGCGGGTGGCA